>NZ_JBRIOU010000009.1:197949-200954 GCF_053474865.1 Streptomyces sp. CO7 | reverse complement strand
GATGGTGGAGCCGTGGGTGTCCTTCACCAGGACGCCCTCGGCCAGCAGCCGCTCGCCGATCTCCCGCCCCGTGCCCAGCGCGGGGTCCACGTCGATCCCCGCCCACAGGCCGCGGGTGCGGAAGGCCCGGACCCCCCGGCCCACCAGCGGCGCCAGGCCGTCGCGCAGCACGATGCCCAGCTCGGCCGCCCTCCGCTGGTACTCGCCCGTCTCCAGCAGCCCCACCACCGCGGCGCCCACCGCCGCCGCCAGCGGGTTCCCGCCGAACGTCGAGCCGTGCGTGCCCGGGCCCAGCACGCCCAGCACCTCGCGCCGGCCCACCACCGCGGACACCGGCACGATGCCGCCGCCCAGCGCCTTGCCCAGCAGCACCAGGTCGGGGGTGACCTCCTCCAGGTCCACGGCCAGCGTGGAGCCGGTCCGCCCCAGCCCCGACTGGATCTCGTCGGCGACGAACAGGCAGCCCGCCCGCCGGGTGATCTCCCGGACCCCCGTCAGGTAGCCGTCGTCCGGCACGATCACCCCCGCCTCGCCCTGCACCGGCTCCAGCAGCACCGCCGCCGTCGACCCGTCCACGGCCGCCTCGAGCGCGGCCAGGTCGTTGTACGGGACGATACGGAAGCCCGGCGTGAACGGGCCGAAGCCGGCCCGGGCCGACTCGTCGGTGGAGAAGCCCACGATCGTGGTCGTCCGGCCGTGGAAGTTGTCGGCGGCGACCACGATCGTCGCCCGGCCCTCGGGGACGCCCTTGACCTCGTAGGCCCACTTGCGCGCCACCTTCACCGCGCTCTCCACCGCCTCGGCGCCGGTGTTCATGGGCAGCACCATCTCCTGCCCGGTCAGCGCCGCCAGCCGCTCCGCGAAGCCCGCCAGCTGGTCGTTGTGGAACGCCCGCGAGGTCAGCGTGAGACGGTCCAGCTGCCGGTGGGCCGCCTCCACCAGCACCGGATGGCGGTGGCCGAAGTTCAGGGCGGAGTAACCGGCCAGCAGGTCGAGGTAGCGGCGGCCCTCCACGTCCTCCACCCAGGCGCCCTCCGCCCGGGCCACCACCACCGGCAGCGGATGGTAGTTGGGCGCGAGGACGGCCTCCTCGGCGCGGATCAGCCCGGCGGAGTCCCGCCTGCCGCCGGACACGGAACCGGAACCGGAGCCGGGGACGGGGCCGGAGCCGTGGGCGCCGGGGGAGTCGATCCCGCGGCCGTCGGGGTCGCCGGAGCCGCCGGGGCGGCCGGAGGGAACGGTGGGCGCGGTCATGATCGGACCTCCAGGGTGCAGCACTTGATGCCCCCGCCGGCCTTGCGGAACTCCGACAGGTCGACGGGGACGGGGACGTAGCCGAGACGCGCCAGCTCCTCGCCCAGGGCGACGGCCCCGGGCGCGACGAACACATGACGTCCGTCGGAGACGGAGTTCAGACCGAAGGCCAGTGCGTCGCCCAGCGTGGCGATCACCGCGTGCGGGAACAGCCGCTCCAGCACCTCGCGGCTCTCCGGCGCGAAGGCGTCCGGGTAGTAGGCGACGTTCTCGTCGTCGAGGGCGAACAGCGCGGTGTCGAGGTGGTAGAAGAACGGGTTCACCAGCCGCAGCCCCACCACCGGCACGCCGAACAGCTCCTCGGCCTCCCGGTGCGCCTCAGGCGTGGTGCGGAACCCGGTGCCCGCCAGCACGCGGCCGCCCACCGGCACCAGGTCGCCCTCGCCCTCGCACACCGACCGGGCGCGCCGCACCGGGATGCCGGCGTCCTTGAGCCACAGCTCGTAGTGGTCCGCCTCGCCCCGCCGCTGGGGCGCGTGGAACACCGACCCCAGCGCCCGCCCGCCGAGCACGAGGGCCGCGTTGGCGGCGAACACCATGTCGGGCAGCCCCGGCGCCGGCGGCAGGGTCTCCACCGCGTGGCCGTGCGCCCGGAAGGAGGCCACCAGCGACTCCCACTGCCGGTGCGCACGGCGGACGTCGACCTCCTCGTCCGGATGCATCCAGGGATTGATCGCGTAGGACACGTCGAAGTGTCGGGGCTCGCACATCAGGAAGCGCCGGGGGCGCGACTGTCGTCTCACGGCCATGCCCCCACGTTAGGAAGAGGGCAAAGAGCCGACAAGCGACCAAGCGGGGTGTTCCGGAGCGGATCGCACCTTCCCGCACCCGGGAGCGTTCCGGCATGCCGGGCAACCATGTCCAAATGTGCGAACAGCTCCTACACTCCACCTTCATGCTGCGCGCCCTCGCCGTCGACGACGAACGCCCCTCCCTGGGCGAACTGCTCTACCTGCTGGACTCCGACCCGCGGATCGGCAAGGTCGAGGGCGCCGGCGACGCGACCGAGGCGCTGCGCCGCATCACCCGCGCCCTGGAGTCGGGACCCGACGGCCCCGAGGCCATCGACGTGGTCTTCCTCGACATCCAGATGCCCGGCCTCGACGGCCTCGAGCTCGCCCGCCTGCTCACCGGCTTCGCCAGCCCGCCGCTGGTCGTCTTCGTCACCGCGCACGAGGACTTCGCCGTGCGGGCCTTCGACCTCAAGGCGGTCGACTACGTCCTCAAGCCGGTCCGCCGCGAACGCCTCGCCGAGGCGGTCCGCCGGGCCCACGAGCTGCGCGCCGCCCGCATACCCGTGCACGAACCCGAACCGGACTCCATCGCCGTCGACCTCGGCGGGGTGCGCAGGCTGGTCCAGGTCGAGGACATCACCCACGTCGAGGCCCAGGGCGACTACGCCCGGCTGCACACCTGTGGCGGCAGCCACCTGGTCCGCGTCCCGCTCTCCACCCTCGAGGAACGCTGGCAGCCCCACGGCTTCGTGCGCATACACCGCCGCCACCTGGTCGCCCTGCGCCACATCGAGGAGCTCCGCCTCGCCGCCGGCACCGTCAGCGTGCTGGTGGGGGACGTGGAACTCCAGGTCAGCCGTCGTCACGCGCGTGAACTGCGCGAACTGCTGATGCGCCGCGGCGCCGCATAGGAAGCCGGCCCGCACCATGCCCCACGACCCCGGCCAGGCCCCCGAG
>NZ_JBRIOU010000009.1:186694-197849 GCF_053474865.1 Streptomyces sp. CO7 | reverse complement strand
CCTACCGCCCCCGCACCGAGATCCACGAGCAGACCACCCTCGGCCACACCTACGTCCGCTCCCTGATGCGCACCCAGCTGCGCTCCGCGCTGACCGTCTTCGCCGTGCTGGTCGCCCTCGTCCTGCCGCTGCCGCTGGTCTTCGCGGCCGTGCCGCACGGCAGCGCCCTGGAATGGGCGGTCCTCGGCTTCTGCCTCTACCCGCCGCTGGTGCTGCTCGCCCGGTGGCAGGTGCGCCGCGCCGAACGCCACGAGCGGGACTTCGTGCGGCTCGTCGAGGACCAGGACCGCTGACGGAGAACCCTGTGATGCCCCGATGAACGAAAGCTACGCGGTGGCCGCCGTCGCCCTGGTGGTGGTCGCCACCGCCCTGGTCGGCGCCTTCGGCCTGCGGGTCTCGCGCACCACCTCCGACTTCTACGTGGCCTCCCGCACCGTGGGCCCACGCCTCAACGCGGCCGCCATCAGCGGCGAGTACCTGTCCGCCGCCTCCTTCCTGGGCATCGCCGGACTCGTCCTCGTCCAGGGACCCGACATGCTCTGGTACCCCGTCGGCTACACGGCCGGGTACCTCCTGCTGCTGCTCTTCGTCGCCGCCCCGCTGCGCCGCTCGGGTGCCTACACCCTCCCCGACTTCGCCGAGGCCCGGCTGGGCTCGCCCGCGGTGCGCAAGCTCGCCAGCGGCTTCGTCGTCGGCATCGGCTGGCTCTACCTGATGCCGCAGCTCCAGGGCGCCGGGCTCACCCTGAAGGTCCTCACCGGCGCACCCGGGCAGCTGGGCTCGGTGATCGTCGCCGTGGTGGTGGTCGCCAACGTGGCGGCCGGCGGGATGCGCTCCATCACCTTCGTCCAGGCCTTCCAGTACTGGCTGAAGCTGACCGCCCTGCTCGTCCCGGTGCTCTTCCTGGTGCTCGCCTGGCAGGGCGACGGCGCACCGACCCGGGCGTTCGACGAACCCGCCGCCTTCCGCGAGCACCGCACCGTGCGCGTCCAGGACACCGTCGACATCCGCCTCGCCGAGCCGCTCACCGTCACCGTCGACGGCCGCGTCGACGGCCGCCCGCACGACGGCGAACGGGTCGCCCTGCCCGCCGGCCCGCACACCGTCGAGGCCGGCACCCGGCTCGGCTTCCCCGCCGGGGCCGCCGTGCCGGTCGCCCGGGGAGCAGGGGCCGGCGGGGACACCGCCCTCGCCGACAGCGGCGGCCCCGCCGGACAGGAACGCCCGCTGTACGCCACCTACGGGCTGATCATCGCCACCTTCCTGGGCACCATGGGCCTGCCGCACGTCGTGGTCCGCTTCTACACCAGCCCCAACGGGGTGGCCGCCCGCCGCACCACCGTCGCCGTGCTCGGCCTGATCGGCGCGTTCTACCTGCTGCCCCCGCTCTACGGGGCGCTCGCCCGGATGTACGCCCCCGAACTCGTCCTCACCGGCAACACCGACGCCGCGGTGCTGCTCCTGCCGGACCGCATGATCGGCGGGGTCGGCGGCGACCTGCTGGGCGCGCTGATCGCCGGCGGGGCGTTCGCGGCGTTCCTGTCCACCGCCTCCGGGCTCACCGTCGCGCTCGCCGGGGTCATCGCCCAGGACGCGCTGCCCTCCCGCGGCATCCGCCACTTCCGGATGGGCGCGGTGACGGCCATGGCGGTGCCGCTCGCGGCGAGCGTGCTGGCCGGGCGGCTGCCGATCGCCGACGCGGTCGGCCTCGCCTTCGCCGTCTCCGCGTCCTCCTTCTGCCCGCTGCTGATCCTCGGCATCTGGTGGCACCGGCTCACCCCGCCCGGCGCCGCCGCCGGGATGCTGGTCGGCGGGGGCTCCGCGCTCGCCGCCGTCTCCGTCACCCTGGTCGGCCACCACCCCACGGCCGGCGTCCCCGACGCCCTGCTCGCCTGGCCCGCCCTGTGGACGGTCCCGCTGGCCTTCCTGACCATGATCGCCGTCTCGCTGGCCACCCCCGGCCGGATACCGCCCGACACCGGCGCCGTCCTCGCCCGCTTCCACCTGCCCGAGGAGATCGGCGGCGGACCCGTCCGGAAGGAGAACGCGGTATGAGCGCCCTCGGAGCCTTCCTCGCCGGCGTCTGCGCGGCCCTGCTGCCGCTGGGCGCCGCCGGCTTCTGGCTGGGCCGCCGCACCGCCCGGCGCTCCGGCCGCTCGGCCTCGCTGGCCGGCCTTGGCACCCCCGTCGAGCACGCCACCTTCGAGACCCTGCACACCGCCTCGCTGGCCGCCCCGCCGCTGCGCGCCGGACTCACCGAGGAGACCGCCCGCCGCGCCGCCCGCCGGCTGCGCTCGCTGCTGGGCACCGACGCGCTCTGCCTCACCGACCTCGACCGGGTCCTGGTCTGGGACGGCATCGGCGCCCACCACCGCGCCGAGATCATGGAACGCCTGGCCGGCCCCCTGGAGAGCGGCCGCGGCGAGGCGTTCCGGCTCGGCTGCGCCACCCCCGACTGCCCGCTGCGCTGGGCGGTCGTCGCCCCGCTCACCGTCGACGACCGGGTGCACGGGGCGCTGGTCGCCTGCGCGCCCGGGGAGTCCGCGGTGCTGGTGCGGGCCGCGGGGGAGGTCGCCCGCTGGGTCTCCGTCCAGCTGGAACTCGCCGACCTCGACCGGTCGCGCACCCGGCTGATCGAGGCGGAGATCAGGGCGCTGCGGGCCCAGATCTCGCCGCACTTCATCTTCAACTCGCTCGCCGTGATCGCCTCCTTCGTCCGCACCGACCCGGAGCGCGCCAGGGAGCTGCTGCTGGAGTTCGCGGACTTCACCCGCTACTCGTTCCGGCGGCACGGCGACTTCACCACCCTCGCCGACGAGCTGCACGCCATCGACCACTACCTGGCGCTGGTCCGCGCCCGGTTCGGCGACCGGCTGACGGTGACGCTGCAGATCGCGCCCGAGGTGCTGCCGGTGACGCTGCCGTTCCTGTGCCTGCAGCCGCTGGTGGAGAACGCCGTCAAGCACGGCCTCGAGGGCCGCGGCGACCGGTGCGGGATCGGCATCACGGCCCGGGACGAGGGCGCGGAGGCCGTCGTGGTGATCGAGGACGACGGCGTCGGCATGGACCCCGAGCTGCTGCGGCGGATCCTCGCCGGGGACGCCGGGCCCACCGGGGGCATCGGCCTGTCCAACGTGGACGACCGGCTGCGGCAGGTCTACGGCGACGAGTACGGGCTGGTCATCGAGACGGCCGAGGGCGCCGGCATGAAGGTCACCGTGCGGCTGCCGAAGTACCAGCCGGGCGTGCACCCGGCCGGTCCGGGAACCGGTGGCCTCCGGCGAGGGTGAGAAGGGGGGCCCGCGGGGCACCATGGAGGTAGCGGACCTGAGGAGGTCGCGATGCCCTCGATGCACGGCTCCGGCATACCCGGAAGCGCCAAGACCATGGGAGCGCTCACCATGGGCGGTCTCGTCGTGGTGACGGCCTACTCGGTGGCCCTCGGAAGCAACGGCTGGCTGTGGTTCGGCTGGGTGGTGCTCGGGGCCCTGTTCCTGGCCCTGCTGGCGACACGCGACACCTGACAGGCGGGGTGCCGACGGGCCCCGAGCTCCTCGGCCGCTCTCAGCCCTGGCGGGCCGACCCCGCCCGCAGGGAGGCCAGGTAGGCGTTGTACGCCTCGAGCTCCGCGTCGCCGTCGCGGTCCGCGGCGCGGTCCTTGCGGCGGGCCTGCCGCTGCTCGGAGCCGTACCACTGGAAGAGCAGCGCGATCAGCACCAGCACCGACGGGATCTCGCTGAACGCCCAGGCGATGCCGCCCGCCGCGTTCAGGTCCTCCATCGGGTCGATGCCCAGCGAGGCCGGCGGGTGGGCGAACGCGCCGATCATCGGCGTGGACGCCATCATCAGCGCGATGCCGAAGAAGGCGTGGAAGGGCATGCCGGCGAAGAGCTCCAGCATCCGCAGCAGGTGCCCCGGGCGGTGCGGGCCCGGGTCGACGCCCATGATCGGCCAGAAGAACACCACGCCCACCGCGAAGAAGTGCACCATCATCGCGACGTGCCCCACGTAGGAGCCCATCAGCGTGTCCACCAGCGGCGTGAAGTACAGCGCGTAGAGGCTGGCGATGAACATCGGGATGGTGAACAGCGGATGCGTGACGACCCGCATGTACCGGCTGTGCAGCAGCTTCAGCAGCAGCTCACGAGGGCCCAGCGTGCCGCGCGCCGCCACCGGCAGGGCGCGCAGCGCCAGCGTGACCGGGGCGCCCAGCAGGATCATGATCGGGGAGAGCATGCTCAGCACCATGTGCTGCACCATGTGCACGCTGAACATGACCATGCCGTAGTCGTTCAGCCCGGTGCACATCACCAGCACCACGCTCAGGACGCCGGCGACGAACGACACCGTCCGGCCGACCGGCCACCGGTCGCCCCGGCGCGTCATCCGGACCACGCCCCAGCCGTAGAGCAGCAGCCCGAGCAGGCAGGCGACGAGGAAGAAGGCGTCCGGCGACCAGGCGAGCCCCCGGCCGAGCGTGAACGGGGGCAGATCCATGGCGCCGTGACCGCTGTGGTCCATCCGCCGGCTCCTGTTTCGTGGGGGTTGTGCAAATCTGTCCGCACCAGACTAGAACCGCCCCCGGCCGTGCCGGCGGCCGGGGGCGGTTCACCTGCGAGTCATCGAGGGTCGCAGGTGTGCGGGGGTGACTCGGGTCACCGGGTGCGGGTCACAGGACGGTGGGAGCCTCGGCGTAGCGCTCCTCCGGGACCGTCTTGAGCGAGGCGACGGCCTCGGCCAGCGGGACGGTGACGATGTCGGTGCCGCGCAGCGCGGTCATCCGGCCGAACTCGCCGCGGTGCACGGCCTCCACCGCGTGCCAGCCGAAACGGGTCGCGAGGACCCGGTCGTAGGCGGTCGGGGTGCCGCCGCGCTGCACGTGGCCGAGGATGACCGGACGGGCCTCCTTGCCGAGGCGGTGCTCCAGCTCCACCGCCAGCAGGTTGGCGATGCCGGCGAACCGCTCGTGGCCGAAGACGTCCTTGCTGCCCTCCGCGAAGTCCATGGTGCCCGGGGCGGGCTTGGCGCCCTCGGCCACCACGACTATCGCGAACCGCTTGCCGGCCTCGAAGCGCGCGCCGACCCGCTCGGTCAGCTCCTTGATGTCGAAGGGCCGCTCGGGCACCACGATCGCGTGGGCGCCGGCCGCCATGCCGGAGTGCAGGGCGATCCAGCCGGTGTGGCGGCCCATCACCTCGACGATCAGGACCCGCTGGTGGGACTCGGCGGTGGTCTTCAGCCGGTCCAGCGCGTCGGTGGCCACGCCCACGGCGGTGTCGAAGCCGAAGGTGACGTCGGTGACGGCGATGTCGTTGTCGATGGTCTTCGGGACGCCCACGATGGGCAGACCGTTGTCGGACAGCAGGCGGGCGGCCTTCAGGGTGCCCTCGCCGCCGATCGGGATGACGGCGTCGAGACCGAGGTCCCGCAGGTGGCCCTTGGCCCGCTCCACGCCGTCCCGGAGGTCCTCGGGGCGGACGCGGGAGGAGCCGAGGATGGTGCCGCCGCGGGCCAGGATGCCGCTGACGTCGTCGAGGTCGAGCTTGACGTGATCGCCGTCCAGCAGACCGCGCCAGCCGTCGAGGAAACCGATCACCTCGTCGCCGTGGGCGTCGACGGCGCGGTGGACGACGGAGCGGATGACGGCGTTGAGGCCGGGGCAGTCGCCGCCGGAGGTGAGCACACCAATGCGCATGGCGCGAAAGACCTTCTCGATGGGGGACGGCACCGGACCGCTTCGTCCGGCTTGATGCCGCCACCCTACCGGCGTGAAGGCCCCCGGCCGAACCCGGCGTCCGACAGCCGGACACCCCCGCTCACCTGTGCGGATGCCCCGTCAAACGGGCTCTTCGCAGGTGGGATCGGGGGTGTCGGGGGAGGTGCTCGCGCAGCCGTGCCAGCGGGCCGTCAGGCCGGCTGCGTGGCTGCCGCGATGCGCTCCTGACGCAGCGCCTCGTACCACCGGTCGTCGACCGGCGGGAGGGCGTTGACGTCGAGGGCGAGCTTCAGCAGGTGGTCCGCGATGTGGGGGTTGCGGGCCAGCACGGGGCCGTGCATGTAGGTGCCGAAGACGGTCTCGTTGTACGCGCCCTCGGTGCCGTCGCCGGTCCCGTTGCCGTTGCCGATGCGGACCCGGGCGAGCGGCTTGGCGCCCTGGCCGACGTGCGTCACGCCCTGGTGGTTCTCGAAGCCGGTCAGCGGGGGCAGACCCAGCCGCGGGTCGATGTCCGCGAGGACGTCGCCCACGCAGCGGACGCCCTCGCCGCGCACCGAGACCACGTCGAGCAGGCCCAGGCCCGGCTCGCGCTGGCCGAGGTCGTTGATGAACTCGTGGCCCAGGATCTGGTAGCCGGCGCAGACCGAGAAGACGATCGCGCCGTTGCCCACCGCGCGCTCCAGGCCGCCGTCGCGGCGCAGACGCTCCGCGGCGAGGCGCTGCGGGCGGTCCTCACCGCCGCCGATCAGGTAGATGTCGCCGGAGGTCGGCACCGGCTGGTCGCTGCGCACGTCGATCCGGGCCACGTCCAGACCGCGCTGGCGGGCCCGGCGCTCGACGACGAGGGCGTTGCCCTGGTCGCCGTAGGTGCTGAGCAGATCCGGGTAGATCCACACCAGCCGGAGTTGGCTGTCACTCATGAGTCGGTCCTCGAACTGTGAGTCGCTGGTCAGTCGCTGGAGGTGGTTCAGTTGCCGACGCGGCGGCGCAGATCCTGGAAGGCGGTGTAGTTGGCGATGACCTCGATCCGCCCCGGCGGGGCCAGGCGGACCGCCTCGTCGAGGTTCTGGCACACCTGGAAGTTCTGGTTGGCGACCTCCAGGCGCACCGCCAGGTCCAGCTTGCGGTCGCCGAGCACGAAGATCGGGTGACCGTTGAGCCGGCTGTAGTCGACGTCCCACAGCCAGGAGGTGTCGGTGCCGTCGGCGGACCGGGCGTTCACCGACAGGATGACCGGGGTCGGCGGCGGGTCGATCAGCGAGAACGTCTCCAGCCAGCCCGCGGGGTTCTTGGCGAGCAGCAGGCGCAGGTCGCGCCCCTGGAACTGGACGGTGTCGTACCGGCCGGCCACCGCCTGCACGTGCGACATGCGCTCCAGCGCCACGTGCGGGGGCACGCCGAAGACGGCGGCGACCGCGGCGGAGGAGGCGGCGTTGGCGCGGTTGGCGCGGCCCGGCAGCTGGAGGTGGATCGGCCAGGCGCTGCCGTGCGGGTCCAGCACCTGGTCGCCGGAGAGCGCCCAGCTCGGCGTCGGACGGCGGAAGCCGCACTCACCGCAGAACCAGTCGTCGCCCGGACGCTGCAGCACACCGCCGCAGGACGGGCAGGACCAGGCGTCGTCCTTCCACATCTGGCCGGCCGCGACCCAGATCACGTTCGGCGAGGAGGAGGCCGCCCAGACCACCAGCGGGTCGTCGGCGTTGGCCACGACCACGGCCTTGGTGCCGGTGAGGCCCTCGCGCCAGTGCTCGGCCAGCATGCGGGTCTCCGCGGCGCGGTCCAGCTGGTCGCGGGAGAGGTTGAGCAGCGCGACGCACTTGGGGTCGGTCTCGCGGGCGACGGTGATCAGGTACTTCTCGTCGACCTCGATGACGCCGAACCGGGCCTCGTCGTCACGGTCGGCCAGGGCCGAGGTGATGCCGGCGGGCATGTTGGCGCCCAGCGCGTTGGAGACCACCGGGCCGGCCGCGCGCAGTGCCTCGGCGATCAGACGGGTGGTGGTGGTCTTGCCGTTGGTCGCCGAGACCAGGGTGACGTCCAGACCATGCGCCAGCCGGGCCAGGAGCTCGGGGTCCAGCTTCAGCGCGACCCGGCCGCCGATCACCGAGCCGCTGCCGCGTCCTGCCGCCCGCGAGACGGCCGCGGCGGTCTTGCCCGCCGTCACGGCCAGCTTGGCCCGCGGCGAGAGCGGGTCCGAGGTGCCTGCCATCAGTTCTCGATCCTCCTTGCGTACGCGCCGCGCGTGAGTCCCGGCAGCGTGTGGTGGCCTCAGCCTACCGAGATCCGTTCACCCGGCCGAATATCGGAATCGCACCGTGACCGGCGGTGACGGGGGGAGGACGGAGGGGCACGCGGGACCGGGACGCCCTGCCCCGACCGTACCCTGACCGGCATGCGACACGGTTCGATCCCCGGCGCCCACGGGCGCGTGCGACCCCTCACCCTGCACGGGGACCCCGTGCTGCACAGCCCTTGCCGGGAGGTGACGGAATTCGGTCCGGACCTCGAACGGCTGGTCGAGGACATGTTCGCCACCATGTACGCGGCGGAGGGTGTGGGCCTCGCGGCGAACCAGGTGGGGGAGGGGCTGCGGGTCTTCGTCTACGACTGTCCGGACGACGAGGATGTCCGCCATCTCGGTCATCTGGTGAATCCGCGGCTGGTGGAGGCCGACGGGGTGACGGTGCGTGGGCCGGAGGGGTGTCTGTCCCTGCCGGGTCTCGAGGCCGGGACGCCGCGGTTCGACCGGGCGGTGGTGCGGGGGTTCTCCGTCACCGGTGAGCCGGTGGAGGTCGTCGGCACGGGATTCTTCGCGCGGTGCCTGCAGCACGAGTGCGACCACCTCGACGGGCTGGTCTACGCCGACCGCCTGACCGGCTTCCGCCGCCGCCGTCTCCTCCGCAGGGCGGCGCGGGCGGTCGGGGGGTGACCCTTCTCGGCGGCTCCTTACCGCGCGGCCGGCCGGCGGCACCCGGCTCCCCTGCGGCGGCTCTGCCTGCCGTTGCTGCGGGCGGCTGGGCCGCCCAGGGGGCGATGGGGGTCCTCCCCCAGACTTCGTCCGGGAGTACCCCCACCTGCTCGAGCGAAGCCGGGAGCTTGGGGGTGGGGGTACCCCCTGGACGAAGTCCTTGGGGGAGGCGAGCGCAGGCCCGAGCCTCCGCGGCGAACGGCTCGCCCCGCCCCGCGCAAGCCGACGGTGCGCACGTCCTGGGTGTACAGCGGGGGCGGGGTCCAGCTCGGACCGGGGCCGCTCCGGTCGAGGTAGCGGCCGGTGAGGGGACGGGCCCGGCGAGGTCAGAACGCGGGGCCGTCCGCACGGTCGCCCGCGTCGGCGAGGCGGCCCCACAGCAGGTCGGCCAGGCTGCGGACCAGTTCCTCGCGGGGGCAGGGCCGCTCACCCAGCCACCAGTCGCCGGCCGCGTGCATCATGCCGACGATCCCGTGACCCCAGGCCCGCGACAACTGCCGCCCGCTGGGACCGAGGTCCACCCGCTCCTCGATGACCTGCGCGAGCTCCTCACCCATCCGCCGCAGCAGCGGCGCCGAGTGGCGGCCCACGTCGAACCCCGGCTCGCCGGAGGAGCCCCCGTCCGAGGGGTGCATCAGGAACCGGTACACCTGCGGCCGCGCCTCGATGGCCGCCAGGTAGGTGTCGAGCGTGCGCTCCACCCGCTCCCGCCTCTGCTCGGCGGGCGCGTCCAGCGCCGCCCGGAGCGAGGACAGCAACGCGTCGGTGTGCCGCTGGGCGAGAGCGGCGTAGAGTCCGCCCTTGTCGCCGAAGTGGCGGTAGAGGATCGGCTTGGTGATCCCGGCCTCGGCCGCGATCGCGTTCATGGAGGCGCCCGGTCCGTCCCGGAGCACCACCCGGTCCGCGGCTTCCAGCAGTTCGCGGCGGCGCCGCTCGGTGGACCTCTGCTGCGGGGTCCCCTGCTGCGTCGTCTCCATGGTCGGTGCTCTCCCCACCCGTGCGTATTCGGTGATGCCTGCGCAAAGTAACACTGATCGGTCGCCGGTGGTCCCCGGGCCCGGAACTCGTGGCGATGCCCACTTCCGCAGGTCGGGGTCGTTCCGGGCGGAAACAGACGGTTGACTTTCCTACCGGCCGGTAACAGACTTCCGTTACCGCAAGTAACAGCTACCGATGTACGACCGGAGTCACGACCGGCAGCGCTGGAGGGGTCATGGCCGAGTTCACCATGGAACTCAACGACGAGCAGAAGGAGGTCCGGGACTGGCTCCACGGGTTCGCCGCCGATGTGATGCGCCCCGCGGCCGCCGAGTGGGACGAGCGCGAGGAGACCCCCTGGCCCATCATCCAGGAAGCGGCCAAGCTCGGCATCTATTCCCTGGACTTCTACGCCAACCAGTACTTCGACCAGACCGGTCTCGGCCTCCCCATGGCCACCGAGGAGCTCTTCTGGGGCGACGCGGGCATCGCCCTGTCGATCATGGGCACCGGTCTCGCCGCCGTAGGTGTTCTGGCCAACGGCACCAACGAGCAGATCGGCACCTGGATTCCCCAGATGTACGGCACCCCGGACGACGTGAAGGTGGCCGCCTTCTGCTCCTCCGAGCCCGACGCCGGCTCCGACGTGTCCGCCATGCGTACCCGCGCCGTCTACGACGAGGCCAAGGACGAGTGGGTGATCAACGGCACCAAGACCTGGGCGACCAACGGCGGCATCGCCAACGTCCACGTCGTGGTCGCCGTCGTCGACCCCGAGCTCGGCTCCAAGGGCCACGCCTCCTTCATCATCCCGCCGAACACCGAAGGCCTCTCCCAGGGCCAGAAGTTCCAGAAGCACGGCATCCGCGCCTCGCACACCGCCGAGGTCGTTCTCGACAACGTGCGCGTCCCCGGCTCCTGCCTGCTCGGCGGCAAGGAGAAGCTGGACGAGCGCCTGGCCCGCTCCCGCGAGAAGGCGAAGAACGCTGGCGGCGAGCGCGTGAAGAACGCCGCCATGGCCACCTTCGAGGCCTCCCGCCCGGTGGTCGGCGCCATGGCCGTCGGCACCGCCCGCGCCGCCTACGACTACGCGCTGGAGTACGCCAAGAGCCGCGTCCAGTTCGGCCGCCCGATCATCGACAACCAGGGCGTGGCCTTCCAGCTGGCCGACATGCGCACCAGCATCGACGCCGCGCGCCTGCTGGTGTGGCGCGCCTCCTGGATGGCGGTCAACGGCAAGCCCTTCAACGGCGCCGAGGGCTCCCAGTCCAAGCTCTTCGCCAGCGAGACGGCCAAGAAGGTCACCGCCCAGGCGGTCCAGATCCTCGGCGGCAACGGCTTCACCCGCGAGTACCCGGTGGAGCGCATGCACCGCGACGCCGCCATCTACACGATCTTCGAAGGAACCAGCGAGATCCAGCGCCTTGTCATCGCCCGCACCATCTCGGGCGTCCACATCCGCTAGGGATCCTCGTAGTGGGGCAGGCCGAAGC
>NZ_JBRIOU010000009.1:181505-186594 GCF_053474865.1 Streptomyces sp. CO7 | reverse complement strand
CTTCCCGGTGGACCGGAAGGGAGCGCTTCGGCCTGCCCCGGCGTGTGCCTTCGCGTCCGCGAGGACACAGCCCGCTGGTTCAGCGATGAGTTTCGTGACGGCCCCGCGTCTTTCCATCGAGCGCGTCGCAACCGAACCTGGAGGAAACGTGAAGCTTCTCCTCACGCCCGCCGGCATCACCAACCCGACCATCGAGAACGCGCTGGTCGATCTGTTGGGCAAGCCGATCGCCGAGGCCTCGGCCCTCTGCGTGCCCACCGCGGCGTACGCCATGGCCGGCGGTCCCGGCAGCGCCTACCGGCTGATCACGGGGCAATCCGTCATCACCCTGTGCGAATTGGGGTGGAAGTCGCTGGGCGTGCTGGAGCTCACCGCACTTCCGAGCATCGACGCGGAGAACTGGGTCACCCTCGTGCGGGAGACCGATGCCCTGCTGGTGGGGGGCGGCGACGCCCTGTATCTGTGCCACTGGATGCGGCGGTCCGGGCTCGATGACCTCCTGCCGTCCCTGCGCGAGACGGTCTACGTCGGAGCGAGCGCCGGGAGCATGGTGCTGACCCCTGAGATCGGGCAGGAATTCGTCGAGTCCTACAGCTGGAAACCACCCACCGGTGACACCAGCACGCTGGGCATGGTCGACTTCTCGATCTTTCCGCACCTGGACCACGAGAACCTGCCGGAGAACACCATGGCCGAGGCGGAGAAGTGGGCGGCCGGCCTCTCGGGCCCGGCGTACGCGATCGATGACGACACCGCCGTCAAGGTGACCGACGGCACCGTCGAGGTCGTCTCCGACGGACACTGGAGGTACTTTCCGGGCCCCGCATGACGAGGCCCGCTGACACGCCCGACCACGGGTCCTGGCCGTTGGGGACGTGGTCCGAGGGGGCGCGGGAGGTTCCCGCGCCCCCTCGGGCCTCATGGAGCGAGCTCGGCGGCCGCGACCTCGCCGCCGTGCCGGAGCGGGGTGAGCTGTTCGATGTCGTAGCGGGCCCGCAGGGCCTCGATCGCGGCCTCGTCCGGCGGGCCTCCGGCGGAGAGGATCTCCAGCAGCTCCTCGAAGTACCGCTCGTGGTCCGGTGGCGGTGAGGCCTGGAAGAACATCCGGGCCGGGGTGCCGGTCGGGTTGGCGAAGGCGTGCGGGCAGCCCGGCGGGACGGCGATGACGGTGCCGGGACCGGCCCGCACCACCCGGCTGCCGGAAAGGGACTCCCAGCGGCGCCAGTTGTCGGGCGTCCGCACCCGCGGCTCGAAGGCGAGGACGTCCAGCTCGCCCTCCAGCACGTAGAACAGCTCCTCGCTGCGGGTGTGGACGTGCGCGCCCACGTCGAAGCCGGGCGGGACCACCACCTCGAAGCTGGAGGCGGTCCGTGAGTGGGCCCCGGTGACCTTGAACGTCACGTGCTGGGCCGGGGTGGCCACCGTGCGGCCGTGGCCGGGCGGTACCAGCAGGCCTTCCGTCATGGACATCGGCCGCTCACCAGGTGACCGGAAGGGCCTCGGGCCCGCGGATCAGGGCGCCCTTGCGGAACGGGACCTCCTCGGCCGGCACCGCCAGCCGCAGTCCCGGCAGGCGGTCCAGCAGGGCGTCCACCAGGAGCTGGGACTCCAGCCGGGCCAGCATGCCGCCCACGCAGTAGTGCGGGCCGAAGCCGAAGGCGACGTGCGGGTTGGGGCTGCGGTCCAGGTCGATCCGGTCGGGATCCGGGAAGACCTCGGGGTCCCGGTTGGCCGCGAGGTAGGAGTTGTACACCACGTCGCCCGCGCGGATCCGCACACCGCGGATCTCGACGTCCTCGGTGGCGATCCGCGACAGCCCCACCGCGTTGCGGTGCGGGATGTAGCGGAGCAGCTCCTCCACGGCCTTCGCCCGGATGCCGGGCTCGGCCCGCATCCGCTCGGCCAGCTCGGGGCGGGTCAGCAGCAGGTAGAACATCTGCCCGCTGTTGTTGGTGACCGCCTCGCCGCCGATCTGCACCAGGACCGCCAGGCCCACCGCCTCGCGGACGGTGATCTCGCCGCGGCCGACGGCGGCGCCGAGCAGGGACGTGACGTCCTCACCGTCGGAGCCGCGCCGCTCCTCGACCAGCCGGGTGAAGTAGGCGGACATGTCCTCGCGCGCCTGCGTGCTGACCTCGGCGCCGTGCGACTGGGAGAGGATCCGCTGGGTCCAGTCGTGCATCAGCCCGCGGTCCGAGGCCGGGACGCCCATCAGCTCGCAGACCACGGCGATGGGGAAGGGGCTGAGCACCGTTTCGGTGAGGTCTGCGGGCGGCCCCTTGGCGAGCAGGTCGTCGACCAGCTCGTCCAGCATCCGCCGGGACCGCTCCCGCACCCGCTCGACGCCGCGCGCGGTGAAGGCCGCGGCCACCGAGCGGCGCAGACGGGTGTGGTCGGGCGGATCGAGGAAGCCGATCGCGTCCGAACCGGGGATGAAGTGCGGGGCCAGCCGGGTGACCGGGCGGCCCATCACCTCGGCC
The DNA here is from genome assembly GCF_053474865.1 of Streptomyces sp. CO7. Taxonomy (NCBI): domain Bacteria; kingdom Bacillati; phylum Actinomycetota; class Actinomycetes; order Kitasatosporales; family Streptomycetaceae; genus Streptomyces; species Streptomyces sp. CO7. Next base: position 184,114 of record NZ_JBRIOU010000009.1, on the reverse strand, counting down.
CGGCTGAACCGGGGGTCGTTGGTCACCGCGCGGACGTCGTCGTAGCGGGTGACCAGCCATGCCCAGCCCTCGCCGTTGGGGAGGGAGATGCGGGTGACCGGGCCCTCGCGCATCAGCTCGGTGAGGACCGGGTCGAAGTCCGCGCCGTGCAGGTCGATCGCCGGCCAGTCCCGCACCGGGGGCATGGCGGAGGGGGTGGCCTCGTCGGTGGTGGAGGTCATCTCGGGTGTCGTCTCCGTCCGCGTCCAGGGCGGTGGTCGGGGCCGCCGCTCATGCCGGGGCCCGCACCGCACGGGCCGCCGTCCGGCGCGCCCGGTCGCCGCCGCCGGCCTGCCAGGTGCCCACCGACATCTCGGCGGTGATACCCGGTCCGAAGCCGGCGAGCATGCCGCGCGCCCCGTCCTCGACACCGCCCTCCTCGAACAGGCGGCGCAGGGCGTCCAGCACGACGGCGCTGGCGATGTTGCCGTACTCGGTCAGCGTCGCACGGCTGAACCGGAAGGCGTGCGGCTCGACACGCAGGTACTTGGTCAGGTCGTCGAGGATGCGCGGCCCGCCGGCGTGGATGATGTAGAAGTCCAGCTCGGAGGCGTTCCACGAGTGGGCGCGGGCCAGGTCGTGCAGGGCGGGGGCGAGTGGCTCCATGGTGCCCGGCACCCGCTTGTCCAGCAGGAAGTGGAACCCGGTCGCCCGGACGTCGTACGAGATCCAGTCCGTCGTCTTGGGGATCAGGTACGAGCTGTTGCGCTCCAGCCGCATGCCTGTGCCGCCCTGTCCGCGGACCACGGCGGCGGCGATGCCGTCGCCGAACAGGCCGTTGGAGAGCAGCGAGCCGACGCCCAGGTCGGTGGGCTGGTAGCAGAGCGAGCAGAACTCGCACGCCACGATCAGCGCGTTGGCCTCCGGGTAGGCGGTGCAGAAGTCGTGTGCCCGGTTCACGGCGGCTCCGCCGGCCGCACAACCGAGCTGCGCGATCGGTATCTGCCGCGTCGTGGAGGGGAAGCCCATCTCGTTGATCAGCCAGGCGGTCATCGACGGCATCATGAAGCCCGTGCAGGAGACGTAGATGATGACGTCGATGTCGCTCGGCAGGACCTCGGCGTGGTCCAGCGCCTCCCGCACCACGGCGGGGACGCGGGCCTTGGCCTCGGCTTCGTAGATCTTGTTGCGGTCCTCGAAGCCGGGGTGCTTCAGGGTCTCCTCGATGGGCTGCACGATGCGCCGGGTGCGGACCCCGGTGTTCTCGATCAGCCGCAGGGCGAGGGGGAGTTGCGGGTGGTCGTGGTGACGGGAGCGCGCCAGCTCCAGCGTCTCCTCCATGGTGATCACATGCTCGGGCACGGACACCGAGGGTTTGCACAACGTGGCCATGTGCCGCACCTGCTTTCGTGGGGATGTGTCGGTGCATCCCCCAGCCTCACCCCGCCGCCCGCGGATATCGCGCGGAAGTGGTCCAACCGGGGAAGGGTGACGTCAGGAGCCAGGACGGGAGGCCGACATGGGGCGCGTCGACGCCGGTGACCTGCTGCGACGGGCGAGGGCGGAGTTCGCCCCCGACCCCGGGGCCAACCGGGTGGTGCCGCTGGTCGAGAGCGGCGAGGCCGCACCGGCGCTGCTGCGGGCGCTGGCGGCGGAGGAACGGGCGGTGGTCGCGGCGGACCGGCGGGCCTTCCTGCGGCTCGCGGAGCGCGCGGCCGCGATGCCGAGGTGTGCGGCCTACTACGCGGAACTGGCCCGTGGGGAGGAGGAGGCGGCGCTCCGTCTCGACGCGTTCGCCCGCGCGGTCGAAGCCCTCCCGGACCCGCGGGGGTCCGGACGGGGGGACCGGTCCGTGCCCGCGCCTGCGCCCGACGCCGTGGGCGACACGGACGCGTCCGCGCCCTCCGCCCCGCCCGGGGAGACGGGCGGCGCGGGGGCCGCCACGGAGGGGCACGACGCCGCCCGGCCCGGGGGACCGGACGGGCACGGTCCCGGCAGCAGCCGGGCGCCCGGCCGCCGGGGAGCCGCCGGAGCGGGCCCCGGCGGTCGCACGCCCGGCGGCCAGGAGTCCGGCGGCCCCGGTCCCGGCGACCAGGTACCGGCCGAGCAGAGGCGCGGCGGCAGCGGACCGGCCGAGCAGCGGCCCGGCGACGAGGTACCGGCCGAGCAGGGGCCCGGCGGCAGCGGACCGGCCGAGCAGAGGTCCGACGGCGGACCGGCCGGCCAGGAATCCGGCCGGCTCACCCCCGGCGCGCCGGCGGGGGAGGCGTACGAGCTGCGGGCAGGCTGCCAGGCGTACCCCGCGTTCGTGGCATGGCTGGCGATCAACGCCGCCCCGGCCGGCACCGTGCTGGCGCTCGCCGCCAACTTCTCGGCGTGGGGCGGCTATTGCGGGCGCATCGCCCGCGGTCTGCGGGAGCACTACGGGCTGGACGACGCGGCCTGCGCCTTCTTCGACCTGTTCGCCGAGCCGGCTCCGGCGTACGAGGAGTCAGTGGTGGCGGCCGTCCAGGAGTGGGCGGACGCCGGCCGGATCGACGAGGCGGCCGTGCGTCGGCACGGCCGCCTGCTGCGGTCCTACGAAGCCGGGTTCTGGGACGCGCTGCTCGAGAGTTGAAGGGGGAGGGGGA
>NZ_JBRIOU010000009.1:162097-181405 GCF_053474865.1 Streptomyces sp. CO7 | reverse complement strand
GGGTGGGTCGGTCAGGGTCGGTCGCTGCTGTGGGCGATGCAGGCCACGTCGATCCGGTCGGCGAGCTTCGCGAGTTCGATGGCCAACGTCGCCACCGTGTCCTCGTCCAGGTCGTCACGACCGTCCTCGACCAGCCGCACCCACCGCCCGCCGACCGCCCGCAGCAACTTGCTGACGTCGGCGGCCGCCACCTGCAACGTGCCGCCGTTGTCGACGATCAGGGGGAGAGTAACTTCGCGGTTCACAAAGGGGATGGTAGACCTGTAAGGGTCACGCTCCGTGCCAAACAGTCGTGATGTTGCAGAACTCCCGGATGCCGTGGCCGGAAAGCTCCCGTCCGTATCCGGAACGCTTCACTCCGCCGAACGGGAAGGCCGGATGGGAGGCCGTCATGCCGTTGACGTAGACACCGCCCGCCTCGAGGTCGCGGGCGAACCGCTCGACCTCCGCCTCGTCGCCGGTCCACACGTTGGAACTCAGGCCGAACGACGTGTCGTTGGCGATCGCCACCGCCTCCTCCAGGTCCCCGGCCCGGTACAGCGTGGCGACCGGGCCGAAGGTCTCCTCGCGGTGGACGCGCATGTCAGGGGTGATGCCGGCCAGCACCGTCGGCTCGTAGAACCAGCCCGGTCCGTCCAGGCGGCGGCCCCCGCAGAGCACCTCGGCACCCTGGGCCACCGCGTCGTCGACCAGCTCCTCCAGATCGGCCCGGCCCCGCTCGGAGGAGAGCGGGCCGACGTCGGTGGACCCGTCGGTCGGGTCGCCGACCTTCAGCGCCCGCACGCCGGCGGTGAACCGCTCGGCGAAGGCGTCGTAGACGTCGGTGTGCACGATGAACCGCTTGGCGGCGATGCAGGACTGCCCCGCGTTCTGGTTGCGCGCCGTGACGGCGACCTCGGCGGCCCTCTCGACGTCCGCGGAGGGCATCACCACGTAGGGGTCGCTGCCGCCCAGTTCCAGGACCGTGTGCTTGATCTCGTCGCCCGCCGCCGCGGCCACCGCCCGCCCGGCGGGTTCGCTGCCGGTGAGGGTGGCGGCCCGCACCCGCGGGTCCCGCACGATCTTCTCCACCTCGGCCGAACCCACCAGCAAGGTCTGGAAACAGCCCTCCGGGAAGCCGGCCCGGCGGAAGAGTCCGTCCAGGTAGAGGGCGGTCTGCGGGACGTTGGAGGCGTGCTTGAGCAGCCCCACGTTCCCGGCCATCAGCGCGGGCGCGGCGAACCGGACCACCTGCCAGAGCGGGAAGTTCCACGGCATCACCGCCAGCACCGGGCCGACGGGCCGGTAGCGCACCACCGCCCGGGAGCCGCCGGAGTCCGCGACGTCCGCCGGGTCGGGGTGCTCGTCGGCCAGCAGGGCCTCGGCGCGGTCGGCGTACCAGCGCATCGCCTTGACGCACTTGGCGGCCTCCGCGCGGGACTGGGTGATCGGCTTGCCCATCTCGGTGGTGACCGTCCGGGCGATCTCCTCGCTCTCCTTCTCCAGCAGGTCCGCGGCCCGGTGCAGCAGCCTGGAGCGCTCCGCGAAGGACGTGGTCCGGTGGTCGCGGAACGCCGCGTCGGCGGCGGCGAGCCTGCGCTCGATCTCGTCCGGCCCGACGGCGTCGAACGTCCGGACCGTCTCACCGGTCGCCGGATTCACGGTGGCGATGGGCATGCCCGACCAACTCCTCACTCGCTGTGCGGTTCTCCCGCAGGTGGTCCACCGGACGCCGAGTGCTCAGCGAGACGGCGGAGAAACTCGGCCTGCGCCTTCACGACCACCTCGGCGGCCCGCCCGACCGGCAGCCAGGCGACCCGGTCCAGCTCGGGGAAGACCTGGAGGCGGCCCGATCCGCGGGGCCACTCCATCTCGAAGGTGCCCGGGGTGACCGCGTCCGGGTCGAGGTCCGCCTCGACGGCCCAGACGGTGACCGTCTTGCCGCCGGCCTGCCGCACCTCGCCGAGCGGCACGGCGGGGCCGTCCGGCGGCTCCAGCCCCAGCTCCTCGCGGAACTCGCGCAGCGCCGCCGCGAACGGTTCCTCGTCCGCCTCGTACTCGCCCTTGGGGATCGTCCAGGCGCCCGACTCGCGGCGGGCGAAGAAGGGGCCGCCCATGTGGCCGAGCAGCACCTCCACCTCGCCGCCGGCCGTGCGCCGGTGCAGCAGCAGGCCCGCGCTGCGGGGGCTACGGCTCACCGGGTCACCTCGGGGTGCGCGGCGAGCAGCGTCGCCACGGTGTCCGCCTCCTGCGCGCTCTTGTCCTCCCGGTAGCGCAGCACCCGGGCGAAGCGCAGGGTGACGCCGGCCGGGTAGCGGGAGGAACGCTGCAGGCCGTCGTAGGCGATCTCCACCACCAGCTCGGGACGGACCGTGACGCCCCAGGAGTGCTGCTCCACGGCCAGCTCCTGGAACCGCTCGGTCTGCCACCGCAGCAGCTCGTCGGTCATGCCCTTGAAGGTCTTGCCGAGCATCGCGAAGCCGCCGTCCGCCGTCCGGGCGCCCAGGTGCAGGTTGGACAGCTTTCCCGAGCGCCGTCCGCTGCCCCACTCCGCGGCCAGCACCACCAGGTCCAGGGTGTGCACCGGCTTCACCTTCACCCAGCCCGCGCCACGGCGGCCCGCGCTGTACGGGGTGTCCAGCGACTTCACCACCACGCCCTCGTGGCCCCGCTCCAGCGTCGCGGCCAGGAAGTCCTCCGCCGCCGCGGCGTCCTCGGGTCCGCGCACCACGGCGCGCCGTACCCGCCGGGGCTCGGGCGCCAGGCGGGCCAGCTCGGCGTGACGCTCGGCGAACGGCAGGTCCATCAGGTCGCGGCCGTCGGCGTGCAGGACGTCGAAGAAGACGGGGGAGACCGGCACCGCCCGGGCGGCCGAGGCCACGTCGGTGCGCGAGCCGATGCGGCCGGCGGTCTCCTGGAAGGGGCGGGGGCGGCCGTGCTCGTCCAGCGCGATCACCTCGCCGTCCAGGATCAGGCGCTCGCCCCGCAGCTCGCGGGCGGCGGCGACCACCTCGGGGAGCCGGTCGGTGATCTCGTCCAGGGTGCGGGTGAAGACGTGGATCTCGTCGCCGTCGCGGTGCACCTGGACGCGGATGCCGTCCAGCTTCTCCTCGACCGCCGCCGCGCCGCCGAGCCGGACGACGGCGTCGGAGGCCGTGGGCGCGCTCTGCGCCAGCATCGGCAGCACCGGGCTGCCCACGGTCAGGCGGAAGCGCTCCAGCGCGGGCGGCCCGTCGGCCAGCAGCGCCTCGGCGACCGGGGCGAGCCCGCCGGCCAGCATCACCGCCCGGCGCACGTCCTCCGGCGCGGCTCCGGAGGCCTCGGCGAGGCCATCGGCGGCGGCGGCGTCCAGGGCGCCCTGGCGGACCTCGCCGGTGAGCAGGGCGATGAGGAACGCCTGCTCCTCCTCGGTGGCGCGGGACATCAGGGAGGTCACCAGCCGCAGGCGCTCGGCCTGCGATCCGGGTCCGGCGACGGCCTTCAGCGCGGTCAGTTCGCGGTCGGTCTCCAGCACGGTGAGCGAAGGGGCGGACGCCGGGGTCACGGGGGCGCCGATCGTCTTCCAGCCGATGCCCAGCCGCCCCTGGGGGAGCCGGCCCGCCAGGTACGGGATCACCACGGGCACGTCCTCGGGCCCGGCCTCCCGGAACAGCTCGGCCAGCAGGGCCTTCTTGCGGGACCGCGAGGAGGTGGCGGCGACCTCGCGGGACACGGCGGCAACACGCACCAGCAACATGCCGTCCAGGTTCCCAGCGCGGGCGGCCTCATCCCGACCCTGACACGCGCCGCAGGGCGGCGCCGTCCCCGGGGGCCCGGTGCGGCCGGTCCCGCGTCCACCAGCTCCGGCGCCCTGCTCGGCCTGCGCTGCGCCGGTGGCTCCGAGGAAGGCCGGCGCAGCCCCTGGGGACGGCTCGCCGCAGACCCCGGGGCAGGTCGGCGCCGCCCGCCGGGGTGGTTCACGGCGCCAAGGGTTCCCTGGCGGCAAGCGACCGCTTAGTATGCGCCGGGGACGACAGCGACGCCGGCGACGCCGACGTCGGCCCCAAGGACACCGGCAGCCGTGGGAGGCCCACCATGCAGGCATGGCACGTGCACGAGAACGGCGCACCCCGTGAGGTGATGCGCCCCGTGGAGACCGATCCGCCCGAGCCCGGCGAGGGCCAGGTCCTCCTCAAGGTGCGCGCGGCCAACGTCAACTTCCCCGACGGCCTGATGTGCCGCGGCGAGTACCAGGTGAAGCCTTCCATGCCGTTCACCCCCGGCGTGGAGATCTGCGGCGAGACCGAGGACGGCCGCCGCGTCCTGGCCACCCCCGTCCTGCCGCACGGCGGCTTCGCCGAGTACGCCCTCGCGGACTCCCGTGCCCTGCTGCCCGCCCCCGAGGCGCTGGACGACGCCGAGGCCGCCGCCCTGCACATCGGCTACCAGACCAGCTGGTTCGCCCTCCACCGCCGCGCCGCCCTCCAGGCCGGCGAGACCCTGCTGGTGCACGCCGCCGCGGGCGGGGTCGGCAGCGCCGCCGTCCAGCTCGGCAAGGCCGCCGGCGCCACCGTCATCGGCGTGGTCGGCGGCGCGGACAAGGCCGCCGTGGCCCGCTCGCTGGGCTGCGACGTGGTGATCGACCGCAAGACCCAGGACGTCATCGCCGCCGTCAAGGAGGCCACCGGCGGCCGCGGCGCCGACGTGATCTACGACCCCGTCGGCGGCGAGGCGTTCCGGCAGTCCACCAAGGTGGTCGCCTTCGAGGGACGCATCGTGGTGATCGGCTTCGCCAGCGGCACCATCCCGAGCGCCGCCCTCAACCACGCGCTGGTGAAGAACTACGCGATCCTCGGCCTGCACTGGGGCCTGTACAACACCAAGAACCCGAAGCTGGTCCAGCACTGCCACGAGCAGCTCACCGAGCTGGCCGCGAAGGGCGCCGTCAGGCCGCTGGTGAGCGAGCGGGTGCCGCTGAGCGGCGCCGCCGACGCCGTGCAGCGGGTCTGGGAAGGCGCCACCACCGGCCGTGTCGTGGTGGTCCCCTCGCTGGAGAACGGAGCCGCCGCATGACCGACGCGAATGACCTGCGCCGCCGGACCCAGGACCTCCTGGCCGCGCACCCGCCCGCCACCACCGACCGCCAGGCGTTCCTGGAGGCCCGCTTCGACGCCGGCCTGGCCTGGGTCCACTACCCCGAAGGCCTCGGCGGCCTCGGCCTGCCCCGCACCCTGCAGTCCGTGGTGGACGCCGAACTCGCCGCCGCCGGCGCCTCGGACAACGACCCGCGCCGCATCGGCATCGGCCTCGGCATGGCCGCGCCGACCATCCTCCAGTACGGCACCGAGGAGCAGAAGCAGCGCTTCCTGCGCCCGCTGTGGCTCGGCGAGGAGGTCTGGTGCCAGCTCTTCAGCGAGCCCGGCGCCGGCTCCGATCTGGCCGCCCTCGGCACCCGCGCGGTGCGGGACGGCGACACCTGGGTGGTCAACGGCCAGAAGGTGTGGACCTCCAGCGCCCACGTCGCCCGCTGGGCCATTCTGATCGCCCGCACCGACCCGGACGTGCCCAAGCACCGCGGCATCACCTACTTCGTCTGCGACATGACCGACCCCGGCATCGACGTCCGGCCGCTGCGGCAGATCACCGGCGAGGCCGAGTTCAACGAGGTCTTCATCAGCGACGTCCGCATCCCCGACGACCGCCGCCTCGGCGAGGTCGGCGACGGCTGGCGGGTCGCCCAGACCACCCTCAACAACGAGCGCGTCGCCATCGGCGGCTCCCCGATCCCGCGCGAGGGCGGCATGATCGGCAAGGTCGCCACCACCTGGCGCGACCGCCCCGAGCTGCGCACCCACGACCTCCACCAGAGGCTGCTCGACCTGTGGGTCGAGGCCGAGGCCGCCCGCCTGACGGGCGCCCGCCTGCGCCAGCAGCTGGTCGCCGGACAGCCCGGCCCCGAGGGTGCCGGGATGAAGCTGTCCTTCGCCCGCCTCAACCAGCAGATCAGCGGACTCGAGGTCGAACTCCTCGGCGAAGAGGGCCTGTTGTACGAGGACTGGACGATGGTCCGCCCCGAGCAGGTCGACTTCACCGGCCGCGACGCCGGCTACCGCTACCTGCGCTCCAAGGGCAACAGCATCGAGGGCGGGACCAGCGAGGTCCTGCTGAACATCGTCGCCGAGCGCGTGCTGGGCCTGCCCGCCGAGCCGCGCACCGACAAGGACGTCGCCTGGAAGGACCTGGCCCGATGAGCGCCCCCGCCCCCACTCCCGACCTGCTCTACTCGCAGGAGGAGGAGGACCTGCGCGCCGCCGTCCGCGACCTGCTCGCCGACCGGTGCGACGCCGCCTCCGTCATCGCCCGCACCGAATCGGGCGAGCCGCACGACCGGACGTTGTGGAAGAGCCTCACCGAGGACATGGGGCTGGCCGGCCTGCTGGTCCCCGAGGAGCGTGGCGGACAGGGCGCGAGCCACCGCGAAGCCGCGGTGGTGCTGGAGGAACTGGGCCGGGCCGTCGCGCCGGTGCCGTACCTGACCAGTGCCGTCGTCGCCACCGAGGCGCTGCTGGCCGGATCCGGCGAGGAGGCCGACCGGCTGCTCGCCGCCCTCGCCTCCGGGCGGACCGTCGGCGTCATCGCCGTTCCCCTGAACGCCGCGCCCGGCGGGGTCCTGCCCACCGCCCGGGTGGAGGACGGGGCGCTGCACGGCGCGTTCACCGGTGTCGCGGACGCGCAGGCCGCCGACGTGCTGCTGGTCGCCGGCGCGGACGGCGCCCTGTACGCCGTCGACGCGACGGCCGGCGGGGTCACCGTCGACCCGCGGATCTCCTTCGACCTCACCCGCCCGGTGGCCGCCGTCACCCTCGACGGGGCGCCCGCGCGCAAGGTCGCCGACGACGCCCCCGGGGCCGTCGAGCGCGCCCTGCGGGCCGGCGCCGGACTGCTCGCCTCCGAACAACTGGGGGTCGCGGAGCAGGTGTTGACCGAGACGGTCGGCTATCTCAAGGAGCGCAAGCAGTTCAACCGCCCGGTCGGCGGCTTCCAGGCGCTCAAGCACCGGCTGGCGAAGATCTGGCTGGACGTCGTCAACCTGCGCGCCGTCGCCCGGGCAGCCGCCGACGCGCTGGCCACCGGCAGCGAGGACGCGCCGACGGCGGTCGCGATCGCCCAGGTGTTCGCGAGCAGGGTCGCCGTCCACGCGACCGAGGAGGCGGTGCAGCTGCACGGCGGCATCGGCATGACCTGGGAGCACCCGACCCACCTCCACCTCAAGCGGGCCAAGGCCGACTCCCTCGCCTACGGCACGGCCGGCCGGCACAAGGAGCGGCTGGCCGAACTGGTCGAGCTGCGCGCCCCGTTGGGCTAGGCCGTCACCGCCCGTCACTGCCGGGGGCGCGTCCGGGTCCGGCCCGCGCGTGCTGGGCGGCCCGGTCCGGGCTTCCCCCCGGCCGTCCGGGGTCAGGAAGGGCAGGCTTTGCCGCCCAGGTGACTGCCGGTTTCGGCGCCCGGCGCCCGGGAACGGGTTCACCGTCAGAATCCGTTCCCGGGCGCGCCCCCCAATCCCCGGGGAGGCGAGGATGGTCCCCCTGGCGCCGCGAGGGCCGCCGTCCGGGCGAATACGGCTTCTCTTGGTCCATTTAAATGCTGTTTATATGGTTTTATCCGCTTAGCGTGCTGGCGATCACCCAAGGCTCCTGGACCCCGACAAACGGCACGGGAGCCTATGCCTCGCACAGAAGAGCGGAGTCCGATGAAACTCAGATTCTCCGGTGTCGCGCCACGACGCCCTGTCACTTCCTGGCTCGCGGCGGCGATCACCACGGCGGTCGCCGCCACCATGGTGGTCGTGACGCCGACCCAGGTGTTCGCACTGGCCACTCCCGTGCCGCTGGGCACTACGGAGAGTTTCGCCGTTCTCGCCGGTCAGTCGATCACCAACACCGGTCCGACCGTGATCAACGGGGACATCGGCGTCAGCCCCGGGACGGCCATCAGCGGATTCCCGCCCGGACTGGTGAACGGCGTCCAGCACTCCGCGGACGCCGTCGCGCTCCAGGCCCAGTCCGACCTGGTGGTGGCCTACAACGACGCCGCCGGCCAGGCCACGGACGAGGCACTTCCGCCGGACGCCGGGGGACTGACCCTGGTGCCGGGCGTCTACACCGCTTCCTCGACCCTGGGCCTCACCGGCACCCTCACCCTCGATGCCGAAGGCGACCCCAACGCCGTCTGGGTCTTCCAGGTCGGCTCGGCGCTGACGACGGCGTCCGCCAGTCGCGTCGCGCTCATCAACGGCGCGCAGGCGTGCAACGTGTTCTGGCAGATCGGCAGTTCGGCCACGCTCGGCACCAACACGACCTTCGTGGGCAACATCCTCGCGCTGACCTCCATCAGCGCCACCACCGGCACGACCATCGACGGCCGGGCGATGGCCCGGAACGGGTCGGTCACCCTCGACACCAACACCATCACCCGCTCCACCTGCGACAGCGGTACGACCACGGGTACCACCACGGGCACCACGACCGGTACGACGACGGGCACCACGACCGGTACGACGACGGGCACCACGACCGGTACGACGACTGGCACCACGACCGGTACGACCACGACCGGTACCACTACGGGCACCACCACCGGTACCACGACTGGCACTACTACCGGCACCACGACTGGCACTACCACCGGTACCACGACCGGTACGACGACCGGTACGACCACCGGCACCACGACGGGCACCACGACGGGTACCACGACCGGTACGACCACCGGCACCACGACGGGTACCACCACCGGCACGACGACGGGTACCACGACCGGTACGACGACGGGTACCACGACCGGTACGACCACCGGCACCACGACGGGTACGACCACCGGCACCACGACGGGTACGACCACCGGTACCACGACCGGTACCACGACCGGTACGACCACCGGAACCACCGGCGGCCACACCGGTGGCGGCCACGGAGGCGGCCACGGAGGCGGCCACGATGACTGCCACGAAGGCGGTCATGGCGGCAAGCCCGGTCACCACAAGCCTGGTCACCACAAGCCTGGTCACCACAAGCCTGGTCACCACAAGCCCGGTCACGACTGCGCCTGCGAGTTCGAGGGGCACGGCGGTTACGGGGACAAGCCGCATGAGTGGGGCCACCACCACGGACGCTAGCCGGCAGCGCGACGCGCGGGCCGACACCTGAACAGCGCGCGGAGGGCCTCACCTCGGAGCCCTCCGCGCGCCTACCCCGAGATGGATGACGAGAAGACAGGGCAGGGCAGTGCTTGGCGAAGTCGCATCAGGAGACGAGCGGACCGTTGACCGGGAGCCGGCCGTGGACGAGACACACGGAGCTGCGCACGGAGGCGACGCGAACGATGAAGGGCCCGGACACCCCGGACGACAGGCCGCCCGGGGAGCGCGACGAGCGGGGAAGACGGCCCTGAACGCCGTCGCGGCGCTCTGCCTGGCCGTGACCTTGACGCACGGGGTCATGGTCTTCCTGCACGTGGCGCCCCCGAACGTCGTCTCACAGCGCTACAGCCGACAGGTGAACGCCTGGATCTATCCGCTCTTCGAGCAGAACTGGCGGATGTTCGCCCCCGACCCGGACTCCGTCAACCGGAAGATCTTCGCGAGGACCGCGCACACGGCTCCGGACGGCTCCGTCCAGGTCGGGCCCTGGACCGATCTGAGCGCCGTGGACGAAGCCGCCATCGACCACAACCCCTTTCCGAGCCACGCCTCGCAGAATCTTCTGCGCCGGGCCTGGACCGCCTACGCCGAACTCCACGGCGGCGACGACATCTCGCGCTCGGACCGGGCCCTGATGCTGCGGCAGTACCTGCGCAACATCGCAGCCGCCCGGATGGCCGAACTGAACGACAAGCCGTTCGAGGACATCCAGCTCCGGGTGGTGACCCTGCCCGTTCCCGCACCGGGTACCGCGGACAGTGACCGCCGCGCCGCTTCCGCGAAACCCATGACACGGCTGCTGCCCTGGTGGAAGGTGGGCTCCGATGCCTCCGACGGAAAGTGACCCGACCCGCGTTCTGACGGCCACGGACGAGGCGGCCGGGAGACGGCCGGCCGCGAGGCCGACCGGACGGCTGTCCGGCGTGGCACACGACGCGTGGGCCCTGCTGACCGAACGTCCCCTGTCGCTCCACTCGGCGGCAGTGCTGCGTATCGGATACGGCCTGCTCTACCTCGGCTTCCTGCTGCGCGAGTTCCCGCACCGCGACGATGTCTGGGGCCCCGGTTCGCCGTGGACGCCGGAGCTGGCACGGCAGCTCTTCGACCAGACGGGCTGGACCAGCGTGCTCACGCTGTCGGACAGTCGGGCCTACTTCGAACTCTGCTACGCGGCCGCGCTCGTCGTGTGCGCGCTGTTCGCGCTGGGCTGGCGGACCCGCGCCGTGTCCGTGCTGTTCGCCGTGGTGGTCGCCTCGTTCCACGCACGCGCCATCTTCATCACGGACGGAGGCGACAACCTCGTCCTCCTGATGGCGCTATACCTCGTCCTCACCGCGTCCGGACGCCGCTGGTCGCTGGACGCCAGGAGGTCCCGCCGTTGGTCCGCCGCGAACGCGCCGGACCGTCGTCGGCCCGCTGCCGCCTCGCGACTCCGCCAGGCGCGGACGACGCTGGTGACGACCGTCCACAACTGCGGACTCTTCGCGATCGCGTTCCAGATCTGTGTCCTCTACGGCGCGGCCGGTCTGTACAAGGTGCAGGGCGGTACCTGGGGCGCCGGTACCGCGCTGTACTACGCGTTGAACCTCGAACTCTTCCAGCCGTGGCCCGCGTTCTCCCACTGGGTGGCCGGACACGCGGCAGCCGTCGCGATGGCCGGGTATGTGACCGTGCTCCTTCAGGTCGCGTTCCCGTTCGTGCTGTTCGGCAGGCTCAAGTACCCGGTACTCGCCGTCCTGCTCGGCATGCACATCGGTATCGCGGTGCTCATGGGTCTGCCGCTGTTCTCCGGCGCGATGATCATCGCAGACGCGGTGTTCCTGCCGGACCGCTTCTGGATCGCGGTGGCGGACCGTGGACGCAGGGTGCTCCGGTGGCCGGGAGCGATGCGGGCGGCGTCGGTGTCGGGGAGGAGGGCGGTGCCGGGACAGGTGGGCCCGGCCGTTCTCGTGAAGACCCGTCCGTAGGGCCCGCGTCGGGCCGGGATCACCGTGGCCGGTGAGCCTCTCGAACGACGAGGCGCTCGCCGGTCACGCCGCCCCGTTTCGCTCACGCCGTGACGGCCCCGGCACGTGGTGCGCCGCAGCGGAAGAAGCCCGAACACCACACGTTCGGCGGACACGTCAACAGCTCGGACTTTCCTCCCCCTGCGCCACACTTGCGGCCGAAAGCCGTGAACCGGGCACACAGTGGAGGAGATTCCTGATGGCCATTTCCATCTCTGTGGTGGTCCTGCTGCTGATCCTGGCCACCATCCTGCTGCGCTGCGGATCGCTCAAACTCTCGCACGCCACGATCTGCGTGCTGCTCGGCTTCTGCCTGGCCGGCACCAGCATGGCCCCCACCATCCACAACGGGCTCTCCGCGACGACGGAGATCGTGAGCAGCCTCAACCCGTGACGTCGGGCCCAGCGCCGGGCGGCAGGAGCCGGGAGCGGATCAGGAAGCGGACGCCCTCCGGCGCCTCCAGCGAGAACCCGCTGCCGCGGCCGGGGACCACGTCCACGATCAGCCGGGTGTGCCGCCACACCTCGTACTGGGCGCGCGACATCCAGAAGCCCACCGGCCGCTCGACGCCCTCGACGCGCAGCTCGGCGAGGCGGACGTCGGAGGCGCCGGTGCGGAACCCGCCCTCCGGGTAGCACATGGGGGCGCTGCCGTCGCAGCAGCCGCCGGATTGGTGAAACATTAGAGGACCGTGCAGCTCGGTGAGTCGCCGCACCAGGCGGGCCGCCTCGTCGGTGAGTTCCACGCGCGGGATGTCGTCGTCCATGGGACAAGGCCACCCCGGCCGAGGTTGCGACCACGTTGCGCTCCGCACCGACTCAGTCGGCGCCGCCGTCCTCACGCACCAGCAGCACGCCGCTGACCAGCTCGGGACGGATCCGCACCGGACGGTCGGCGTGCGGCGGGCCCAGCGGGCGGAGCAGGGAGCGGTAGCGCTCGAGGTCCGCCCCGTCCTCCACCGGCATCGCGTAGCCGGTGACCGAGACGCTCCAGCCCAGGTGGGTGCGCGGATCGATGGAGCCCGCCTCGTACGCCACCACCACGCCACGCCGCACGTCCGGGAGGCCGTGCGGGAGCAGCGCGGAGGCGTCCGGGGTGCGGATGACGATGTCCCCGTCGTCCAGCAGGTGGCTCACCGGGCGCACCGTGGGCAGCGCCTGCCGGGTGAACACCAGCCGGCCCAGCGACACGGTGGCCATCAGCCGCAGCGCCTCCGCCTCGTCGAGGGGAATGCCCCGGCGGGCCTCCGGGCCGCGCGTCCGGGCGTCGGGGGACGGCTCGGCGCGACCGCCCGTCGTCGCGGTGCGCCCGGTGGCGTCGTCGAGGTGCATGGGCGAGTCCAGTGGTCGGGCCGGCGCCGGGCGCGCGGGCGGTCACGTTCCATGCAACAGCGCGGGGCACCCTGCCGCCAGGGTCCTTCGGCCCCGTCACCCGGCCCCGGTCAGCGGCCGCCGCCGTCGCCGCCGTCCCCGTCGGCCAGCGCCGCACGGCCCGCCTCCAGCCGGGCCACCGGGACGCGGAACGGCGAGCAGGAGACGTAGTCGAGCCCCGCCGCGTGGAAGAAGTGGACCGACGCCGGGTCGCCGCCGTGCTCGCCGCAGACCCCGATCTGCAGGTCCACACGCGCCTGCCGGCCCTCCTCGACGGCGATCCGCACCAGCCGTCCCACCCCCTCCTCGTCCAGCGTCTCGAACGGGGAGGACGCGAAGACGCCGCGATCGATGTACGCGGGGAAGAACTCCGCCTCCACGTCGTCGCGGGAGAAGCCCCAGGTGGTCTGGGTGAGGTCGTTGGTGCCGAAGGAGAAGAAGGCGGCCTCCTCGGCGATCGGGCCCGCGGTCAGCGCCGCGCGGGGCAGCTCGATCATCGTGCCGACCGGGCAGTGCACCGTCACGCCGGACTGCTCGCGCACCTCCGCCAGGACCCGCTCGACCTCGGCCTTCACCAGCCGCAGTTCCTCCACGTCGCCCACCAGCGGCACCATGATCTCCGCGCGCGGATCGCCGCCGGCCCGGAGGCGCGCCACCACCGCCGAGGCCACCGCCCGCACCTGCATGGCCACCAGGCCCGGCACCGCCAGGCCCAGCCGGACGCCGCGCAGGCCCATCATGGGGTTCTCCTCGTGCATCCGGTCCACGGCCGCCAGCAGCTCCAGGTCGCGCGGCTCGGGGCGCTCCCCGCGGGCCTCGGCGGTGGCGACGCGCACCGACAGCTCGACGCGGTCCGGCAGGAACTCGTGCAGCGGCGGGTCCAGCAGGCGGATGGTGACCGGCAGGCCGTCCATCGCCTCGAGGATGCCGGTGAAGTCCGCCGTCTGCAGCGGCAGGAGCGCGCCCAGCGCCTGCTCCCGCTCGCCGGGGGAGCGGGCCAGGATCATCTGCTCCACCAGCTGCCGCCGTTCACCGAGGAACATGTGCTCGGTGCGGCACAGGCCGATGCCCTGCGCGCCGAAGCGGCGGGCCCGGGCCGCGTCCTCGGGGGTGTCCGCGTTGGCCCGCACCTCCAGCCGCCGCGCGGCGTCCGCCTGCTCCAGGGCGCGCGTCACGGCGGCGACCAGACCGCCCTCCTCCGCGACGTCCCGCCCCGCGCCCTCCGCGCCGCCCTCGAGGTGGCGCATCACCTCCGAGGGCACCAGCGGCGCCTCGCCCAGGTACACGGCGCCGGAGGAGCCGTCCACCGAGACCACCCGGCCCTCCTCGACCACCGTGCCGTCCGGCGCGGTGAACCGGCGGGCGGCCGTGTCCACGACCAGTTCCTCGGCCCCGCACACGCACACCTTGCCCATGCCGCGCGCCACCACCGCCGCGTGGCTGGTCTTGCCGCCCCGACTGGTCAGGACGGCCTGGGCTGCCACCATGCCCGGCAGGTCGTCCGGGTTCGTCTCCTGCCGGACCAGGACCACCTTCTCGCCGGCCGCCGCCCGCCGCGCCGCCTCCGCCGAGTCGAACACCACCGCGCCGACCGCCGCGCCCGGCGACGCGGCCACCCCGTGCGCCAGCGGTTCACCGGTGCGCTCCGCGTCGAACCGGGGGAACATCAGCCGGGCCAGGCCCTCGCCGCCCACCCTCGCCAGGGCCTCCCGGCGGTCGATCAGCCCCTCCCGCACCAGCGCGTCCGCGATGGCGAACGCCGCCTCGGC
The DNA here is from genome assembly GCF_053474865.1 of Streptomyces sp. CO7. Classification (NCBI taxonomy): domain Bacteria; kingdom Bacillati; phylum Actinomycetota; class Actinomycetes; order Kitasatosporales; family Streptomycetaceae; genus Streptomyces; species Streptomyces sp. CO7. The sequence goes on along the minus strand of NZ_JBRIOU010000009.1, from coordinate 167,102 downwards.
GGTCCGCTTGCCGACCCGGGTCTGCAGCATCCACAGCTCACCGCGCTCGACGGTGAACTCGATGTCGCACAGATCCGTGTAGTGCCGCTCCAGGGTCTCCATGATCTCCAGGAGCCGCCCGTACGAGACGGGGTCCAGCCGCTCCAGGTCGGCCAGCGGCACCGTGTTGCGGATGCCGGACACCACGTCCTCGCCCTGCGCGTTCGGCAGGTAGTCGCCGTAGATCCCCGGCCGTCCGGTCGCCGGGTCACGGGTGAACGCCACGCCGCTGCCGGAGTCCGCGCCCAGGTTCCCGAACACCATCCGCTGCACGGTGACCGCGGTGCCCAGGTCGTCCGGGATGTGCTCGCGGCGACGGTAGAGCCGCGCCCGCTCCCCGTTCCACGACGCGAACACCGCCAGGACCGCGCGGCGCAGCTGCTCGGCCGGGTCCTGCGGGAACTCCTCGCCGGTCTCCCGCAGGATCAGCTCCTTGAAGACGCCGGCCAGCTCCGCCATGTCCTGCGCGTCCAGCCCCAGGTCGTCACGCGCTGCGCGGCGCGTCTTCAGCGCCTCCAGGGCCTCCTCGAACCGGGACCCGGGCACGCCCATCACCGTCGCGCCGAACATCTGCAGCAGCCGGCGGTAGGAGTCCCAGGCGAACCGCTCGCTGCCCGACACCCGGGCCAGACCGTGGACCGACGCGTCGGTCAGACCGACGTTCAGGATCGTCTCCATCATCCCCGGCATCGAGAAGCGGGCCCCGGAGCGCACCGACAGCAGCAGCGGGTCGTCCGGCCGGCCCAGTGCCCGCCCGGCCGACTCCTCCACCGCGGCCAGGTGACGGGCCACCTCCGCGTCCAGCCCCCGCGGCTGCGACCCGGTCGCCAGGTACACCCGGCACGCCTCCGTGCTGATCACGAAACCCGGCGGCACCGGCAGGCCCATCCGGGTCATCTCCGCCAGGTTGGACCCCTTGCCGCCCAGCAGGCCGGCCATCTCCCGGCCGCCCTCCGCGAAGTCGTACACGTAACGGACCATGGCATGCTCCCCAGTAGGTCGTGCGGGCTGCGCGGGCCCTTCGCGGGCCCCTCGCGGGGGCCGGTCAGGGCCGCTCGGCCCTGGCCCGAGGGCCCGGGACCGAGGCATGATCGTTGGAGTGACACCCCTGCCGAACGACAAGGAGCAACCGATGGCGGACAGCCGGCCGGCCGGCCCCGCGAGCCCGATCCGGGTCTTTCTTCTCGACGACCACGAGGTCGTCAGGCGCGGGGTGCACGACCTCCTGAACGACGAGCCGGACGTCACCGTGGTCGGTGAGGCCGCCACGGTGGCCCAGGCCCTCGTCCGCGCTCCCGCGCTGCGCCCGGACGTGGCCGTGCTGGACGTCCGGCTGCCCGACGGCGACGGGGTGAGCGTATGCCGGGAGCTGCGCTCCCGCATGCCGGACCTCGCCTGCCTGATGCTCACCTCCTTCGACGACGACGAGGCGCTGCTGGACTCGGTGATGGCCGGGGCGGCGGGCTACGTGCTCAAGCAGATCCAGGGCTCCGACCTGGTAGCCGCGGTCCGCGCGGTGGCCGCCGGGCGCTCGCTGCTCGACCCGTCGGCGACCGCTCGGCTGATGCGCCGGCTGCGCGGCGAGGAGACCCGTCGCCCGGCCGCCGCCCGTCTCCCGGACCTCACCGAACGCGAGCGGGAGATCCTGGACCTGATCGGGGAAGGGCTCACCAACCGGCAGATCGGCGAGCGGCTGTTCCTCGCGGAGAAGACGGTCAAGAACCACATCTCGCGCCTGCTGGCCAAGCTCGGCGTGGAGCGCCGGGTCCAGGCGGCCGTCATCGCCACCCAGGTGCGCGACGGGCGCCGGTAGAGGGCCGGCCCTCGCCCGAGCACTGGACCGTCCCGTCGTGGATCGCCCCGGGCCGTACCGTGTGCGGCCGTCCGGCCGCTACCGTTGGCATATGCGCCGCGGCGCGTGAACGGCAGGTCTACGGGAGGACACCGGTGAACGACACGGACGACCTGGCCCGCCGCGAGGTGCGCCTGCCGCACCTGCGGCTGGACGACCTGCTGGACGAGCTCCAGGGCCGTCTCCAGGCGGCCCGCGGCACCAGGGACCGCATCCACAGCCTGCTCGAGGCGGTGCTCTCGGTGGGCCGGGAACTCGACCTTGAACAGGTGCTCCGCGGGGTCGTGGAGTCCGCCACCGTCCTCGTCGACGCCCGCTACGGCGCCCTCGGCGTCCTCACCCCCGACGGCGAGGGGCTCTCCTCGTTCTACATGGTCGGCGTGGACGAGGACCGGATCGCCCAGATCGCCAGCTTCCCGGCCGGGCACGGCATCCTCGGCCAGCTCGTCCGGCACCCCGAGCCGCTGCGCCTGGAACGGCTCTCCGACCACCCGGAGTCCTTCGGGTTCCCGACCAACCACCCGCCGATGGAGAGCTTCCTCGGCGTCCCGATCCGGGTCCGCGACAAGGTCTTCGGCAACCTCTACCTGACCGAGAAGGGCAACGGGCAGGCCTTCGACGAGGAGGACGTGGCCGTGCTGTCCACCCTGGCCGTGGCGGCCGGGGTGGCCATCGAGAACGCGCGCCTCTACGAGGAGTCCCTGCTGCGCCAGCGGCTGCTGCGGGCCAGCGCGGAGATCACCCGCAGCCTGATGTCCGGCAGCGACCGCGGCGAGGCGCTGGCGCTGATCGCCGAGCGGGCCCACGAGGTCACCGGGGCGCAGATCGCCGTGGTCGCGGTGCCGGTGGAGGGCACCGGCTCGCTCGTGCTGGAGCTCGCGTTCGGCGAGGACGCCGAGGAGTACCGCGGACTGGTGCTCGCCCAGGACGACAGCCTGATCGGCCGGGCCTTCGCCTCCGGGCACCCGGTGGTGGTGCACGACGTCTCCAAGGACGAGAAGGCGCTGTCCGCGCTGCCCCGCACGGCGGGCATGGGGCCCGCGGTCGCGCTGCCCATCGGCAGCGGCGTCGCCGACGTGCGCGGCGTGGTGCTGCTGGTACGTGAGACGGGACGGACGGCGTTCAACGCGACCGAGATCGAGCCGCTGCAGGGCTTCGCGGCCCAGGCGGCCGTCGCCATGGAGCTCGCCGACCGGCGCCGCGAGGCCGAGCAGATCGCGATGCTCCAGGACCGCGACCGGATCGCCCGCGACCTGCACGACCTCGCCATCCAGCGGCTCTTCGCCACCGGCATGACGCTGCAGAGCGCCGGCCGCTTCATCGACCACCCGCAGGCCTCGGAGCGGGTCATGCAGGCGGTCGACGACTTGGACGAGACCATCAAGATCATCCGGTCGACGATCTTCGGGCTTCGCTCACGCGACGACCTCACCGGCGCCGGACTGCGCTCCCGGGTGGTGCGGACCGTCGCCGAGGCGGCGCGGGAGCTCGGGTTCACCCCCAGCGTCCGCACCGACGGCCTGATCGACAACGACGTCCCGGCGGCCCTCGGCGACCACGTGGTGGCCGTCCTCTCCGGGGCGCTGGCCGATGTCGCCCGGCGCGCCCGGGCCGGGCGCGCCGACGTGGTGCTGGCGACGGCCGAGGGAGAGGTCACGCTCACCGTCACCGACGACGCGGCGGGACTGCCGTCGCGCGGCGCGCGGGGGAGCGCGCGGGGGAACGGCGTTGCGGGCGGCGACGGGCCCGGCGACGAGTGGTTGCGGGGGGCGGTCCGGCGCACCGAGGAGCTCGGCGGTTCGCTCAGCCGGGAGGTCGCCGACCGAGGCGCCCGGCTGGTGATGCGGGCCCCGCTGAAGGGCTGATTCTTCCCGCGGGTGCGGGCGGGCGGGACGCTCCCTAGCCTGGAGCGGGGGGTGTTCCCGCCCGACCTCTGGAGGCCGACACCCATGAAGGCTCTCGTGTTCCACGGACCCGGACAACGCTCCTGGGAGGACGTCCCCGACCCCGAAGTCCAGGACTCCACCGACGCGGTGATCAAGGTCGACGCGGTCACCATCTGCGGCACCGACCTGCACATCCTCAAGGGAGACGTCCCCGCGGTGACGCCCGGCCGGATCCTCGGCCACGAGGCCGTCGGCACGGTGCAGAGCGTGGGCGACTCGGTCACCAACGTCGCCCCCGGCGACCGGGTGCTGATCTCCTGCATCACCTCCTGCGGCCGCTGCCGCTTCTGCCGGGAGTCCCGCTACAGCCTGTGCACGGGCGGCGGCAGCTGGATCCTCGGGCACATGATCGACGGCGTGCAGGCCGAGTACGTCCGTGTCCCGTTCGCCGACACCTCGACGTACAAGCTGCCCGACAGCGTCTCGAACGAGGACGCGCTGCTGCTCGCCGACATCCTGCCGACCTCCTACGAGATCGGCGTGCTCAACGGCCGGGTCTCGCCGGGCGACGTGGTCGTGGTGGTGGGCGCCGGGCCGGTGGGCCTCGCGGCCATGACCACCGCCAAGCTCTTCTCCCCGCGTCAGGTGATCGCCGTCGACCCCGCCGCGCAACGGCGGGAGGCCGCCCTGCGGCACGGGGCCGACGTCGCGCTCGCGCCGGACGACGACGTCAGGGCCAAGGTCCTCGAGCTGACCGACGGCCTCGGCGCGGACGTCACCATCGAGGCCGTGGGCATCCCGGCGACCTTCGAGCAGTGCACGGAACTCGTGCGGCCCGGCGGGTACATCGCCAACGCGGGCGTGCACGGGGAGCCGGTCACGCTGCACCTCGAGGACCTGTGGATCAAGGGCATCACCATGACCACCGGCCTGGTCGACACCAGCACCACGCCGACCCTGCTGAAGATGGTCGCCTCCGGCGGACTGGAAGTCGGCGGGTTCATCACCCACCGGTTCGGGCTGCAGGAGATGGACGAGGCCTACGACGTCTTCTCCCGCGCCGGGGAGACCGGCGCCCTCAAGGTGGCCCTCACCGCGGGCTGATCGACGGCGCGGGGCGGCGCGGGCCGCGGGCGCCGCGTGCGCGGTGCGGCCCGGGTCGTGCGCCCGCTCCGCGCGGCGGCTGGGGCGGTGGGCCCGGGCCGTGCGGCCGGCGGTGGTGACCGTC
>NZ_JBRIOU010000009.1:157263-161997 GCF_053474865.1 Streptomyces sp. CO7 | reverse complement strand
GGCCGTGCCCGGGCCGCGCCGACGCTCAGGTCTGGCGGAGGGGTTCGTACGCCTCCTCGGCGAGGCCGAACGTCCAGGCGACGCCCTCACGGGCGGTCCGGGTCCGCGGCGGAACCCGCAGCCAGTACGTGCGGAACATCCCGTCCGGCTCCGGCGTCGAGTTCACCACCTCGACCATCACCACCGGCTCGTCGTCCACCAGGTCGATGCGCCACAGCACCCCCGCCTCGTCCCGGTGCAGCGGCCGCGCGCCGGAGTCGGCGAGGTAGCGGTCGTAGCCGTAGTGCTCCAGCATCACCCGCCGCAGCTCCGCGTTCTCCTCGCCGCGTATCCGCTCCGGCGTGAGTGACGGCAGCTCCACCAGGAACGCGGCGGGCACCGGCATGCCACGCCAGGCGTACAGCGCGAACCCGTCCGGGTAGGCGAGCGCAGGGCCGTCGCCGCTGTCGAGCCGCCCGTTCTCGTCCCGGTGCAACTCCACCGGACGCTCGCAGATCACCGCGGCGTTCTCGTAGGGCCACCACCAGCCGGCTGCGCCCGCCACCGCCGCCACCCCGTCCAGCGGAGCGCGGTCCGTGTCGAAGGCGGACAGCCAGGCCGCGTCGTGCTGGCCGAGCACCGCGTCGAGGAGCAGCAGGCGTATCCGGGTCCGTGACGCCGCGTCGTCCCCGGCCAGTTCGTCGGTCAGCGCCGCGGCGATCCGCTCGGTGAGCAGGCGGGTGGTCTCCCACAGCAGTCCGCCCGTCGCCGCCCAGTGGGCGCCCCAGCCGGCCGGCCCCAACGCGGCGCCCAGCCGGGCGCGTTCGGCCGCCCAAGGGGCCGTGCGTACGGCGTCGCGCACGCTGCGCCCCAGCCCTTGCGAGGCCGGCAGCAGGGTCACGGCCTCGCGCGGCGAGCCGGCCCACACGATCCGCTCCGGTCCCAACAGTCCGGCCCTGCGGTAGGCGAGGCGCACGCCCTCCTCCGCCGCGGCGCGGTCCGCCGGACCCGTCCGTGCCGCCGTGCGGCGCCATCGCTCCACGCCCCCGGCCGTGATCACCTCGCCGGTCGTCGTCGCGTCGTTCGTCATCGTCATCTCCCCGCCCCTTGGCGCCACTTGACCCTGCCGTTCCGCCCGGTGCTCCCGGTCCCGCCTCAGTCCGCCACCAGCCGCACGGAACCCGGCACGTACTCCCGCTGCCTGATCACCCGGTACCAGCCCTTCGGCAGGGGTATCGCCGCGTGCTCCTCGTGCACGACCCGTCCCCCCTCCGGGAGATGGAGCAGCAGCGGGCCGAACGGGCCGCTCTCGCGCACCAGCCGGCCCGCGCCGACCACCGCGTGGGCGTGGCCGGTCACCTCGCCCAGCGCGAGCACCAGCCGCCCCCGGCCGTCCCTCGCCTCGCCCGGCGCGTCCACCGCCTGACGCGGCACCGCCTCGGCGGCCACGGGCACGATCAGCACGTCTCCCTGCCGGTACACAGAGCTCTCCCCTCGACTCCGCGCCGGGGCCGTCGCCCGGACACGTCTTCGACAGTAGGAGCCGCCACCGACAACGCACCGTCGCGGAACATCCCCGCCGTCGTCACTGTCGGTGGCGCTTGGTAGAACTTCCGGCAGGGCGGCAATTCAGCTGTTCGAACCGGGGACCGTCAGGGGAGCGCGCGCATGACCGTCAACCACCATCTCGACGAGCTGTACGGCCTGCCCTCGTTCACCTTTCCGGAGGCCGGGCAGGAGAGCGCGCTGCCCGAGCCGGAGACCGTCGCCTGGCGCCTCTCCGTCGACGTCTACGACGCGGACGAGGAGTGGCAGCAGGTGTTCGCCCGGTTCGCCGCGACGGTGGACCTGACCCGTGTGCGCGCCCTGATCGTCGGCGCGTGGAACGACGCGTACGAGAAGTCCAGCAAGGAGATCGTCGAAGCGATCGTGGCGGCCCGCGACCGGCTCCCCGCTCTGCGCGCCCTCTTCCTCGGCGACATGACGAGCGAGGAGTCCGAGATCTCCTGGATCATCCAGTCGGACGTCACCCCGCTCCTGGAGAACTTCCCCGCACTGCGCTGGTTCGGCGTACGCGGAGGCAGCGGCCTCGTCTTCCCGCCCGTACGTCACGAGGCGCTGGAGACGCTGGTGGTGGAGACCGGCGGCCTCGGCGTCGAAGTGGTGCGCGGCATCGCGGCGAGCGACTTCCCGGCGCTGGAGAACCTCGACCTGTGGCTGGGGTCCGAGATGTACGGCGGTGACGCCGAACCCGGCGACCTGGAACCGATCCTGGCCGGCACCCGGCTGCCCTCGCTGCGGTACCTCGCGCTGCGCAACAGCGTCATCCAGGACCGGATCGCCGAGGCGCTGGCCGGCGCCCCGGTCGTCGCCCGGCTGGACGTGCTGGACCTCTCCATGGGCACCCTGACGGACGAGGGGGCGGCCGCGCTGCTGGCGGGCCAGCCGCTCACCCACCTCAGGAAGCTGGACCTGCACCACCACTACCTGGGCTCGGACCTGAGGGCCCGTCTCCGGCAGACGCTCGAACCGGCAGGCGTCGAACTCGACCTCGACGAGGACGACGCCGAGTCCTACGAGGACGAGGGCGAGGTCCACCGCTACATCGCCGTGGCCGAGTGAGCCCGGCCGTGACCTTCCGCTCCGACCATCTCCATCGCTTCCACGGCCTGCCGGTCTTCGCGCTCCCCGCCCCGGGGCAGGGCGACGGACCCTTCCCCTCCCCGTACCTGGTGGCCCGGCGCCTGTCGGAGCGTCATGTCTTCGTCGCCGAGTGACCGCCCCACCCGGTTCGCGGTGGTCGGCAACCCGGAGAACCGGCGGGTCGCCCTCTTCGCGGCGGCGGTGCGCGAGGCCGGGCTGCCCGCGCCGCGGGTGGTGCCGTGGCTGGACGTCCTGCGAGACGGCGGGGCGCGGTTCTCCGCCGAGGAGACCGTCCGGCTCGACTCGCCGGGCGAGAACCCGGAGGTCGACCGGATCCTGCGGGGCGTCGACGATCCCGCCAGGGTCGAGGGTTCCGCACGCTGGTACCGGTACTTCACCGCCGCCACCCGCACACTGACCGGCGGCCGCAGGCTCGACGACGACGCCGAACTCGCGGTCCTCTTCGACAAGCGCCGCTGCCACGCCGTGCTGCGCGAGGCCGGGGTCCCGGTACCCGCGTCGCCCACCTCCGGCCCGGACGCGCCGCCGGTCCGCGGCTGGGACGACGTGCGGACGCTGATGCGTCAGCACGGCATGCCCAGGGTCTTCCTCAAGCTCGCCCACGGCTCGTCGGCCTCCGGGGTGCTGGCGATCGAGACCGCCTCCGGCGGCCGGATCCGCGCCACCACCTCGGTGGAACGCGCCGGTGACGGGCGGCTGTTCAACTCGCTGCACCTGCGACGCCACGACGACGAGCGGGAGATCGCCGCCGTGGCCGACACGCTGGCCCCCGACGGACTCCACCTGGAGCGCTGGGTGCCCAAGGCGGCCGTCGACGGCCGGACCTGCGACCTCAGGGTGGTGGTCGTCGCCGGGCGCGCCACCCACGCCGTGGTGCGCACCAGTCGGTCGCCCTTGACCAATCTCCACCTCGGCGGCGAGCGCGGTGACCTGGCCGCCGTGCGCACAGCCGTCGAGGCCGCCGGCGGAGACTTCGCCGACCTGCTCGCCGTCTGCGAGCGGGCCGCCGCCTGCTTCCCCCGCACCCTCTGCGTGGGCGTCGACCTGCTGCCCGCCGTCGGCTGGCGACGCTTCACCGTCGGCGAGGTCAACGCCTTCGGCGACCTGCTGCCGCGCCTCACCGGACTGCCCGGCAGCGGCGCCGAGGGACTGGACACCTACGCCGCCCAGATACGTGCCGCCCGGCACGCCACAACGCCTTCCGCACCACCGCACGGAACGCCCCCCGCACCACCGCACAGCACGAGGAACCTCCATGCCCCCGCAGCCACAGCCACAGCCGCTCCTCGCTGAGCCGGACATGAACGAGATCGTCGGCAGCCACGACCTGCTGATGGTCACCCTGGACACCCTCCGGTACGACGTGGCCGTCGAACTGGCCGAAGCCGGGCGCATCCCGAACCTCGCCCGCCACCTCCCCGGCGGGCGGTGGGAGGAGAGGCACGCGCCGGGGAGTTTCACCTACGCCTCCCACCAGGCGATGTTCGCCGGTTTCCTCCCCACGCCCGCCCGGCCCGGCCCTCACCCGCGGTTGTTCGCCGCCCGGTTCGCGGGCAGCGAGACCACGGCCTCGCGCACCTTCGTGTACGACACCCCCGACCTGGTCTCCGGACTGGCCGGGGCGGGGTACCACTCGGTGTGCGTGGGCGGGGTCGGCTTCTTCAACAAGCAGGGGCCGCTCGGGTCCGTGTTGCCGGGCCTGTTCGCCGAGTCGCACTGGGAGCCGGAGTTCGGCGTGCCCTCGCCGACCTCCTTCGAGGCCCAGGTGGCCTGCGCCGAGAAGGCGGTGGCCCGGCTCCCGCAGGAGCGACGGCTGTTCCTCTTCCTCAACGTCTCGGCCCTGCACCAGCCCAACTGGTTCCACCTGCCCGGGTCCACCCGGGAGGACGGGGACACCCGGGCCAGCCACGCCGCGGCCCTGGAGTACGTGGACCGGCACATCGGCCGTCTCTTCGCCGCCATGAGCAGCCGCCGCCGTTGCTTCGCGATCGTCTGCTCCGACCACGGGACCGCCTACGGGGACGACGGCTGGACGGGTCACCGTCTCGGCCACCCCGTGGTGTGGACCGTCCCCTACGCCCACTTCTTCCT
>NZ_JBRIOU010000009.1:146123-157163 GCF_053474865.1 Streptomyces sp. CO7 | reverse complement strand
GCCCTCGGCTCCGCGCCCGTACAGCCAGTACGTGTACGCCTATCCCCACAAGACGGCCTACCGGCGCCTGGACCCGCGGCCCGCGCTGCGGGACCTGTGGGCCGGCGAGCCCAAGGACGCGCTCTCGCTGTACCTGCACATCCCGTTCTGCGAGGTCCGCTGCGGCTTCTGCAACCTGTTCACCCGGATCGGCGCGCCCGAAGGGCTGACCGCCGCCTACCTGGACGCCATGGACCGGCAGGCCTCCGCCGTGCGCGAGGCCCTGGGCGACCAGCCGGTGCGGTTCGCCACCGCCGCGTTCGGCGGCGGCACCCCCACCTTCCTGACCGCCGCCGAGCTGGAGCGGCTCTGCGACATCGCCGAGCGGCGCACCGGCGTGGACCTGCGCGCCGTCCCGCTCTCGGTGGAGGCCTCGCCGGCGACCGCCACCGCCGACCGGCTCGCCGTCCTCGCGGAGCGCGGCGCCACCCGGCTCAGCCTGGGCGTCCAGAGCTTCGTCGACTCCGAGGCGCGAGCCGCCGTCCGCCCGCAGCGCCGCGCCGACGTGGAGGCCGCCCTCGGGCGGATCCGGGATGCCCAGATACCCGTCCTGAACATCGACCTGATCTACGGCATCGACGGACAGACCGAGCGGACCTGGCGCGAGTCGCTGGACGCGGCGCTCGCCTGGCACCCGGAGGAGATCTACCTCTACCCGCTCTACGTCCGCCCGCTGACCGGCCTCGGCCGGCTCGGCGCCGACGCGGACGCCGCCTGGGACCGGCAGCGACTGGCGCTCTACCGCCTGGGCCGTGACCACCTGCGCGAGCGCGGCTACGAGCAGCGGTCCATGCGCATGTTCCGCCGCGCCGACGCTCCCGCGACCGGCGAGGAGGACTACGCCTGCCAGACCGACGGCATGATCGGACTGGGCTGCGGGGCCCGCTCCTACACCAGGGCCCTGCACTACTCGTTCGACTACGCCGTCGACATGCGCGAGATCCGCGCCATCGTCGACGACTGGACCACGCGCCCCGCCGAGGACTTCGGGTACGCCGAGTACGGCCGGGAGATCGACGCCGACGAGGCCAGGCGCCGCCACCTGCTCCAGTCGATGCTGCAGGCCGACGGCATGGACGAGGCCGACTACCGCGCCCGGTTCGGGGCGGGACCCGAGGAGCACTTCCCCGGGGAGCTGGCCCGCTTCTCCGCCCGCGGCTGGCTGGACGGGGCCGCGCCCGCCGGGCTGCTGAGGCTCTCCGAGGAGGGCCTGGCCCACTCCGACGCGCTCGGCCCCGAACTGTTCTCGCCGGCGGTCCGCGCCGCCATGGCCGCCTACGACCTGAAGTGAGCGACCGGCGATGGATCTGACGCTGCTGTACCGGGGGCCGCTCGCCTCCTGCGACTACGACTGCCCCTACTGCCCCTTCGCCAAGCGGCGCGACACCCCCGCGCAGCTGCGCGCCGACCGGGCGGCCCTGGAACGCTTCACCGACTGGGCGGAGGCCAGGCCCGCCAGGAACGGCGACACGCTCTCGGTCCTGTTCACCCCGTGGGGCGAGGGCCTGGTGCGCTCCTGGTACCGGCGCGCCGTGGTCCGGCTGTCCCGGCTGCCGCACGTGCGCCGCGTCGCCGTCCAGACCAACCTCAGCTGCCGCACGGACTGGCTGTCCGAGGCCGACCCCGACACCGTCGCCCTGTGGTGCACCTACCACCCCGGCCAGACCCCCTACGACCGCTTCCTCGCCAAGACCCACGACCTGACCGCGCGCGGGGTGCGCTTCAGCGTGGGCGTGGTGGGCCTGCCGGAGCATCTGGAGCACGCCCGGCGACTCCGCGCCGATCTGCCCGAACGGGTGTACCTGTGGGTCAACGCGGCCGAGGGGCACACCTACACGGACGAGGAGGCCGACCCGTGGACCGCGCTGGATCCGCTGTTCCCGTACAGCCGGCATCCGCACCGCAGCGCGGGCCTGCCCTGCCGGACGGGGGAGTCGGTGATCTCGGTGGACGGCGACGGAACGGTCCGCCGCTGCCACTTCGTCCGTGCGGAACTGGGCAACCTGTACGACGATTCGTTCCGTAGGGCTCTGCGCCCCCGTGCCTGCCCGCTCGCGTCCTGCGACTGTCACATCGGCTACGTCCACCTCGAGACGCTGCCGTTGTACGACGTCTTCGCGGGCGGGGTCCTGGAGCGGATCCCCGCCGACGTCCCGTCAGCCGGTTCGCCGGAGCGACTCGAAACACCGAGACGCTATTGACGCGTCCATGACGGATCGGCTGGAGTGGGGGCGCCCGCATGACACGGCCGCCCCCGCGGCCGCTCCGGCGACCTGGAGGAACCCTTGAGCACACGAACGGCGCTCCGCACGCGCACGGCCCGCCTCAGACGTACCGCCGTGCCCGCACTGGGAGCGGTGCTGGCGGCCGCCCTGATGGTGACGAGCGCTCCCGCCGCCGTCGCGGCCCCCGCCCCGGACCGCGGTGCCGTCGCCGAGGCGGAGGCCGGGTCGGTGGCGCGCGCCTTCGCACGGTCGGCCGCCGAGTACGGGGTGCCCCGTGACCTGCTGGTGGCCGTCGCCTACGGCGAGAGCCGCCTGGACGGCCACGACGGCGAGCCCAGCCAGGCCAACGGCTACGGCGTGATGCACCTGGTCAGCAACCCCGACCACCGCACCCTCGAGCAGGCGGCCGGCCTCACCGGACTGACCCGGGAGCGGCTGCGCGAGGACACCGCGGCGAACATCCGCGGCGGCGCCGCCGTGCTGCGGGCCCTCGCCGACGAGCTCGGCCTCGGCGCCTCCGACCGCCGGGACGCGGCCGCCTGGTACGAGACGGTGGCCGCCTACGGCGGCGCGAAGGACGACCGGGCCGCCCGGCTCTACGCCGACGCGGTCTACGACTTCCTCGGCCAGGGGCTGACCGCCCGCACCGAGACCGGCGAGACGGTGACGGTGACCCCCCGGGCGGTCGAGCCCGACCGGGGGAAGCTGGAGCGCTCGACGACCGGCGAGTTCGGCATCCAGAGCACCGACTACGCGTCCGCCCTGTGGGTGCCCGCCGACGCCTCCAACTACACGGTGGGACGCACCTCCGCCATCACCCACGTGGTCGTCCACGTCACCCAGGGGTCGTACGCGGGGTCCATCAGCTGGTACCAGAACCCGTCCTCCGACGTGAGCGCGCACTACACGATCCGCTCCTCGGACGGCCAGGTGACCCAGTCGGTCCGTGAGAAGGACACCGCCTGGCACGCCCGGTCCGGCAACCCCTACAGCGTGGGCATCGAGCACGAGGGCTACATCAGCGAGCCCAAGTGGTTCACCGACGCCATGTACCGCTCGTCGGCCGCCCTCACCAAGCACCTCGCCACCCGGTACGGCATCCCCAAGGACCGGGCGCACATCGTCGGCCACGTCGAGGTGCCGGGCAACGACCACACCGACCCCGGCCCCTACTGGGACTGGACGTACTACATGCAGCTGGTCGGCGGCACCAACACCGGCGGCCAGGTCCAGCTCAGCTTCCCGGCCTACACCTCGATCAGCGCCGGCTCCACCGGCGACCTGGTCCGCGCCGCCCAGTACCTGCTCAACCAGCAGGGCCACAACGCCGGCACGGTCGACGGCATCTTCGGCTCCGGCACCACCGCCGCCGTGAAGTCCTTCCAGACCGCCAAGGGCCTCACCTCCGACGGCGTGGTGGGCGCCCGCACCTGGACGGCGCTGCTCTCCGCCGGGACCAAGCCGGTGCTCCAGCAAGGCAGTTCGGGCGCCGACGTGCAACGCCTGCAGCGCGCGCTGACGGCGGCGCTCGGCCGGACCGTGAGTGCCGACGGCTCCTTCGGCTCGGGCACGGCGACGGCGGTCCGCGACTACCAGACGAGCCGGGGCCTGACCGTCGACGGCATCGTGGGCTCCGGCACCTGGGGAGCCCTCCAGGCCGGTCGCTGACGGCCGCCCGCCGACACCCGCTCCACCGGCGGCCCACCGTCCTCCCGACGGTCCGTCACAGGTTCGGTCCCGGGTCCGACCCGGGTCCCTTCACCCCCGCGTGCGTGCCGCGCGGGGGTGACGTCCTTTCCTGCCCCCGGCCCCACAACTGTCGTACCGTCACGTAATCTTCACGGTCGCGGACCGTTGTCGGAGAAACAGTGTGGAGGGGGCCGACCGGTGGCTGAGGAATCCCCGGGGCCGCGGGTGCGGCTGCCGCAGCTGAGGCTGGACGAACTGCTCGGCGAGGTGCAAGCCCGGCTGGACGCGGCCAGGGGTACCCGCGACCGGGTGCACAGCCTCCTGGAGGCCGTCCTGTCGGTGGGCAGGGAGCTCGACCTGCAGCAGGCGCTGCACGGCATCGTGGAGGCCGCGGCCGTGCTGGTCGACGCGCGGTACGCGGCGCTCGGCGTGATCGGCCCCGACGGACGGCGCCTGTCGGCCTTCCACACCATCGGCGTGAGCGACGAGCAGATCGCCGAGATCGGCCCCTTCCCGGAGGGGCACGGCATCCTCGGCGAGCTCATCCGCCACCCCGAGCCGCTGCGGCTCACCAAGCTGTCCGAACACCCCGCCTCGTACAGCTTCCCGCCCCACCACCCGCCGATGAACAGCTTCCTGGGCGTCCCGATCCGGGTGCGCGACCAGGTCTTCGGCAACCTCTACCTGACCGAGAAGCGGGGCGGGGCGCAGTTCGACGAGGACGACGAATCGGTGCTGAACACGCTGGCCGTCGCGGCCGGCGTCGCCATCGACAACGCCCGCCTGTACGAGGAGTCGCGACTGCGTGAGCGCTGGCTGCGGGCCAACGCCGAGATCACCCACAGCCTGATGTCCGGCACCGGCCGTTCCGACGTGCTCGGGCTGATGGCCGACCGGGCCAGGGAGATCACCGGCGCCGCCCGCGCCGTGGTCGCGGTGCCGCTGGACGACGAGGGCTGCCTGCGGGTGGAACTGGCCACCGGCGAGGGCGCGGACGAGCTCGGCGGCCTGGTCCTCAAGGTGGGGGAGAGCCTGCTGGGCCGCTCCTTCTCGACGGCCGCCCCGGCTTTCTGGTCGGACCGCCCGGCGGACGGCGGAGGGCTTCCGGACGACGTCTCGCTGCTGCCCGGCCGGGGCCCGGCCGTCGCCGTGCCCATCGGGGACGGCGGTCAGGGCGTCCGCGGCGTCGTGCTGCTGGCCCGTCAGGCGGGCGGATCGGCCTTCACCGGCGAGGAGACCGAGCAGCTGCAGGCCTTCGCGGCGCAGGCGGCGATCGCCATGGAGCTCGCCGAACGCCGCCGCGACGCGGAACAGATGGCCGTCCTCCAGGACCGCGACCGCATCGCCCGCGACCTGCACGACCTGGCGATCCAGCGGCTCTTCGCCACCGGGATGACGCTGCAGAGCGCGGGGCGGTTCATCGAGCACCCGGTCGCGGCGGACCGGGTGCTGCGGGCGGTCGACGACCTCGACCAGACCATCAAGATCATCAGGTCCACCATCTTCGGACTGCGCGCCCGGGCCGGCGAGGGCGCCGCCGGCCTGCGCTCGCGCCTGGTGGGCGTCGCGGGCGAGGCCGCCCCCGTCCTCGGCTTCGCGCCGGGCGTGCGGATGGAGGGCCTGGTGGACACGGTCGTCCCCGCCCGCACGGCCGACGACCTGGTGGCGGTCCTCTCCGAAGCCCTGACCAACGTCGCCCGCCACGCCCACGCGGACCGGGTCGACGTGGTCGTCGAGACCGACGGCCGCACGGTCCGCCTCACGGTGACCGACAACGGCGTCGGCCTCGCCCCCGGCGGACGGCGCAGCGGTCTGCGCAACATGACCGAACGCGCCGAACAGCGCGGCGGCGCGCTGCGGATCGGCACGCCGCCGGAGGGCGGCACGACGCTGACCTGGGAGGTCCCGCTCCCGGCCGAGGGCTGACGGTTCCGCGGCCGGGGCGGCCCCTGCGGAGCCGTCAGTCCCACGAGTTGAACAGGGTCGCGCCCAGCGTCTCCGGCCGCCAGTACGTGATCTCCCTCCACTCCGCCGAGGACAGGGCGGAGGTGTCCGCGTCCGTCAGCGGTGACAGAAGCTGTCGCGCGCTCAGGACGGCGAAACCGAGGTCCGTGAGGACGGACGCCCAAGGGGGAGGGTCCTGGAACTCGTCGGTGTAGCAGGAGACCTGGTCGCCGACGAAGGCGATCAGTGGGTGGTGCGCGTGGAACAGCGCCACGTGCAGGCCGTTGCGATCGCTGATCGTCGCGCTGTGGAACGTCTGCGGGTACCGCACCTCGACGAAGTCGTGGACCTGCCCATCCGGAGCGGCCCGCGCCGCTGCGTACCAGGCGGTGCGGCATGTCCTGGCGTCGGTGCTCGGCAGGGGCGGGTCGTTCCGGTGGCCGAACCCGGTCACGCCCCGCTCCAGGCGGAAGACTCCTGGTGCGCTCTCCACGTCCACCCCTCCCGGCAGGGAGTGTATGCGCCGGCAACCACCCCAAGGGCCCCCGTCCCGCCCAGCGGGCGTGCTCCTCAACCCGGTGCGCCCTGCCGGACCGCCGCGCGAGCTCCGCCGGCGGAACCGCGGCCCGCATGGCGCGCGTCCCTCGCCGAACCGATGTGATGGTGCGAGCGACCCCCGGTGCCTCGACGCCCTGACCGGGGCCCGGCGACGCCCTCCGGGCCCCGGTGAGGGCCGAGGTGGCTCAGAGGGTGTCGAGGAAGGCCAGCAGGGCCTGGTTGTAGGCCCGCGGGTTCTCCAGGTTGGGCAGGTGCATCGCCTCGGGGACGCGGACGCTCTCGCCCCGCTCGACCGCGCCGGTCACCGCCGCCGTCGCGGCGAGGAAGCCGGGGGAGTCGTGCTCGCCGTCCAGCGCCAGCACGGGGACCTTCGCCAGCTCCCCGAGGCGCGCGGGCACGTCGGGGACCGTCACCAGCAGGTTGGGCTCGTCCGGCGTGTGCTTGGCCATCGTGCCCGCCAGCGCCTTCCGGAGGAGTTCCACCGCCTCGGGGTCGTGGCGGTGCATCGAGGAGAGCGGCCAGTCGGGCGGGAAGGCCGGCATCGGCGGCGGCTCGTTCGGGTCGTGGCCCGGCGGCAGCGGCATGACCCCTCCGCCGGAGATCACCAACGCCCGTACGAGCTCCGGGTGTTCGAGCGCGGTCTCCACCGCGATGCCCGAGCCCATGGACACCCCCACCACCACGGCCGGCCCGGCGTCCAGGTGACGGATCAGCGCCGCCACGTCGTCGGCCACCCGGAAGGGACGGCTCGCGTTGGCCGAGCGGCCGTGCCCCCGCAGGTCCATCGCCACCACGTGGAAGCGCCCGGCCAGCTCGGGGACCTGCCACCGCCAGACGGTGTGGTCGGCGAAGCCGGAGTGCAGGAGGACGACCAACGGGTCGTCGTCGGGGCCTGCTTCGGTGTAGGCGAGCTGACCGTCGTCACTGAGGAACGTCTTCATGACAACCAAGGTGTCATTGTTTCGCGGAATTGACAACCGGGGTGTCATAATCGAGGAGTGGACGACGTGAACGACGAGCAGCAGCCGATGTCCGGCCCCATGGACCCCGACGCCCGGGCCCGCCGGCTGACCGAGGTCTTCGACCTGGTCGGCCCGCTGTACCACAAGGTGTTCCGCAAGGTGGAGCAGGAGACCCCGGTCGACGGGGTGAGCGTCGGCGTGCGCGCCGTCCTCGACCTCCTGGACAGGCACGGCCCGCTGACCGTCCCCAGGATGAGCCGCGCCCAGGCGCTCAGCCGCCAGTTCGTGCAGCGCATGGTCAACGACGCGGTCGCCCGCGGCTTCGCGGAGAGCCGGCCCAACCCCGCGCACCGGCGCTCCCCGCTGATCGCCCTCACCCCCGCCGGGGCGGAGGCGGTGGCCGCCGTCACCGCCCACGAACGCACCCTGCTGCGCCAGGTCGACGGAGACCTCACCCACGAGGACGTGGACGCCTGCCTGAAGGTGCTGGGCCGGATGCTGGACCTGTTCGCCGACGTGGACATGGAAGGCTCCGTCCCGCTCGTCCCGCCGCGCGGGCAGGTCAAGGGCGACCGGCCCTGACGCCGGCTGAGCGGCAGGCGCCCGCCGGGTCAACTCCTGCTCCGTGCAACGCCCTTGTCCGGATGCCCGCTTGTGGATCTTCAGCCGGGGAGATCTGCTGAGGGCGTCGCGGCCGCACGGAAGCAACAGCGCGGGGACGTCGGCCGCCGGTCCTGCGCCAGGGGCGGGAGGAACCCACGACATGCTCTCCACCGACATCACCGGGGCGCTCGACGACATGCCCCCGCATGCCTCGTCGGAGTACCACGCGCGGGCAGGCGCCCTCTGCGACCGGCTGACCGAGGAGGAGATGACGGCCCTCGAGGCGCTGATCACCGACCCCGGCAACCGCAAGCGCGGCTTCGACGCGCTGTACGTCCTGCTCGCCCGCCACCGCAGGTCGCTGGACTCCGACCGCTTCCGCCGTCTCTACGAGCGCCATGCCGGCCATTTCGACGACATGCCCATGCGGGCCGTGCTCGACTCCGACATGGCCCTGCTGCACCCCGGCGGACCGGACCTGCCGAGCTCGGTCGAGTTCGCCGCGCGGGCGCTGGACGCCTACCCCAACAACCAGCCCCTGGTGGCCCACCACGCACGCACACTGGCGGAACCGGGCTGGTCCGGCGTCGAGGTGCCCGCGGCGGACCTGGCCCAGGCGCTGGCCCGGGTGGAGCGCTCGATCGAGGCGGCCCCGGAGCGGCCGAGGTTCCGTGCGGTCAAGGGCCAGCTGTGCGCCCTGCTGGGCCGCTACGAGGAGGCCGAGGCCGCGATCCAGCGGGCCATGGAGCTCGAGGACTCCAGCCTGAACGGCTACGCCATCCGGGTCATCGAGTACCAGCGGCTGCGCGCCGACGTCCGCCTCCGCGCGGAGACCGGCCGCATCCGGCAGTCCCTGCACGAGACGACGCGGCGGCTGGAGCAGGAGATGGACCAGCGGCTCACCGCGGTGGCCGAGGCCATCCGGCAGCGCGAGGAGGGCGAACTGGCGAAGCTGCGCTCGGAGTCACTGGGAACGCTGGGCCTGCTCGCCGCGGTGATCGCGTTCATCGTCACCAGCGTCCAGGTCGCCGACAAGATGCCGCTCTCCGACGCCCTGCGCCTGCTGGCAGGCATCGCCGGCGTGCTGACGCTGGTCTTCACCGTCTTCGCCGGCGTCTACGCGGCGGTCCGCTCCTGGTGGCTGGCCGCCCCGGTACTGCTGGGCTTCACGCTCTTCGCCTACGCCAGCTTCCGCTGACGAGCCGCGGGCGTTCGATCCCCGCCGGGCGCGCCGCCCGGCGGGGATCTCAGGAGGTCGGCTGTACTACTTGAAGTTGACGTCGCTGCACAGGAAGTAGGTCTGGTCCATGTGCGAGGCCTGCCAGATGGTGTAGATCACCGCACGGCCGCTGCGCCCGGAGATGCTCAGCGGGACGTTGTAGTCCGAGCCGGGGGCGTAGCGGCTGGTACGGGTGACCAGTTGGAGGTCGTTCCAGGTCAGCGGCTGGGTGAGCGGGTTGAAGCCCTGCCGGGTGACGTAGACGAGGATGTAGTCGGCGCCGTGCCGGGCCTGGTCGTGCAGCTTGAGGGTGAAGCTGGAACCGACGTCCGTGGCCTTCCAGTTGCCGACCGCGTCCATGGCGTTGTAGCGGCCGCTCTCGGTCCGGCCGCCGCTGCACTGCTGGCCGTTGGGGATGACGGCCTGGAAGTTGCCCGCGGAGCCGTTGCGGTACAGGCCGTTCCAGTTCCACATGGCGTTGGTGTCGGCCTGCCAGGCCTGCCAGCACATCGGGTCCTGCTGCTGCATCGCCGGGTTCTGGAAGTCGCTTCCCCAGCGCAGCCAACAGCCGTAGTTGCGGGTCGCGGGGTCGACCACCGAGCCGTGGGCGTAGGCGGTGCCGCCCGTGGGGACCAGCGAGAACAGCGCGGCGGTGACGAGGGAGAGGGCGAGGAGCGGGCCGCGGCGTAATCGGCCGGCGAGCTCGGAACGGGTCATGGGGGTCCTCCTCGGAGGGAGCGGGACGGTCGTGGGGGAGAGCGCGCGGGAGCGCTCCCAGTCCAAGGTTGCGTACATGCCAACGTGGTGACAACGTTGTATTGCGTCACTTCCGGCCCGCCTGACCGGTTCGCTGCGCGCCGCGCGGCCGGACGTCCCGGGCGGGCCCACACCGCGGGCACGCCCAGGACGCCGCCCCGCGCGAGCGTGCCTCACAGGTCGAGCTGGTACTCCAGGGCCTTGTGCGTGGGGACGTAACCGAGCGCGTCGTTGATCCGCCGCATGTGCGTGTTGCTGTCCGCCGTGTCGGTGACCAGGCCGGCGAGCTCGGGGTGGTCGCGGCGTGCCAGGCGGATCGACTCGGCCTTCATCCACCGGCCGAGGCCACGGCCCCGGTGCTCCGGGAGGACGCCGGTGCCGTAGTGCTGCCCGTCGCCCTTGCCGTCGCCCGGCACCACGAGTTCGGAGAAGCCGGCGATCGACCCGTCGGACTCGTCGACGACGGCCACCGTGGTCAGCAGGTCGCCGCGGTCGGCGACGGCCTGCGCGGCGGCCAGCACCCGCTCCACGTCCCAGGTCACGACGCCGTAGTCGGTGTCGTCCATCGGCATGTCGTCCATCGCACGGCGCGAGTCGGCGAAGGTCCCGGCCAGGTCGTCGGGGACGGCGCCGTGCCACGAGGTGAGGCGGTAGCCGGGGTTCGGCCGTTCCGCGGCCGCCTCGACCTCCCGCAGCGCACCGCTGTCGAGCCCGTCGAGCGCCAGGCGGGCGTAGGTCAGCGTGAGCACCTTCCGGAAACCGCTCGCGGCGAGGAAATGGTCGCCGGGCGTCCCCGCGTCGGCCGACGCGATCACCGAACGGCGGCCGTGCCCGCGGGCGGAGGTCACCGCCTCCTCGAGCAGCCGCGACCCGACGCCGCGGCGGCGCTCCGCCGGGTGCACGTTCACCCGCAGCTCGGCGAGGTGGTCCTGTCCCTCCTTGGTGAACACGCGGAGGTACGCGGAGCCGAGCGGGTTCCCGTCGCCGTCCTCGGCCAGCCAGGCGAGACGGTGACCGGAGGGCGTGGAGGCGGGGTCGGCAAGGG
>NZ_JBRIOU010000009.1:144581-146023 GCF_053474865.1 Streptomyces sp. CO7 | reverse complement strand
CGACGGCACAGTGGACCACGCCGTCCGCCGCCGCGCCGCCGAATTACCGGGGGCGTGCGTCGGGCGCGGCGGCCTCCAGTTCGTCCACGCTGCCCGACATGATGGTCCGGACGTGGCCGGTGATGTGTTCCACGGGCCAGTCCCACCACGCCACCGCGAGCAGCCGGGCGACGTCGTCCGCGCCGTACCGGATGCGGATCAGGCGTGCCGGGTTGCCGCCGACGATGCCGTAGTCGGGGACGTCGGAGGTGACCACCGCCCCGGCGCCGATGATCGCCCCGTGCCCGATCCGCGCGCCTGGCATCACCGTCGTGCCGTGGCCGAACCAGACGGCGTTGCCGACGACGGTGTCCCCGCGGCCGGGCAGACCGGTGAGCAGGTCGAAGTGGTCCGCCCACGAACCGCCGGGCTCGAGCAGGGTGGGGTGGACGCGGGTGAACCAGCGGCCGGGCCGGTGGCTGCCCGAGCCGCGCCGGTACGGCAGCAGGCGAAGTGCCGGACAGCCGTACGGCGCTCCGGTGCGGAGGTCCGGCGGCCGGCGTTGCCGGGTATTCGGTTGTCGGGGTGGGCTGGACCTGCGACTGTCACCGGCATGCACACGCTGCTGGGAGACAAGTCCTTGTTCGCGGCCGAGGTCGGGGAGCCAGGTCCGCTGTGCCGGGTCGATCTCTGGGCGGCTGGAAGGTGGCTGACCTGCGGCGACAACATGGTGTACGTCCCCCAGTTCCGCCACGATGTGCTCGATGCCGCCGCTTGGCTGCGGTCCGGCGGAGGTTCGCCCCTGCCCTTCGACGGCTGGTCCGCAACCGCCGCACACCGACGCCTCCGTCAGCTTGCCGGGGAGGAGTCCGAGGCCGGCTACCGCATGCACAGCCGGTTTCGTTTCCTGGACTGGGGTCCCACCACGGACAATGTGACGGCCTATCTGTTCCGGCACGGCGGCCACCTGGTGATCACGGCCGAGTTCTGGCGTGAGGATCACCTGCTCCGGCACCCCGAGGACGTCGGTGCGGTTTTCGTGGTCGAACTGCCGACCGATGAGTGCATCAGAATTCTTGAGGGCATCGCAGCCGCTCTCGCCCCTGGGACGCAATGATGCGC
This sequence comes from Streptomyces sp. CO7, assembly GCF_053474865.1. Lineage (NCBI taxonomy): Bacteria > Bacillati > Actinomycetota > Actinomycetes > Kitasatosporales > Streptomycetaceae > Streptomyces > Streptomyces sp. CO7. Next base: position 144,922 of record NZ_JBRIOU010000009.1, on the reverse strand, counting down.
GAGCCTCTGCTGTCGACGATCGTGCCTTCTGTCCGGCATCCGGGACGCCGGGGCCGTCGTCAGAAGGGCATGAGGGGTGGCGCCCGGGGCTCTTTCGCCAACCGGGGCTGGTCATAGACTCGGTGGATGACTGCTGAGGATTCCGCGTTCGCCGTGCTGGGCGTGCTGGGAGACCCCGTGCGCCGACGGCTCTATCGACATGTCGCCTCGAGCCCGGATGAGGTGGGGCGGGACGCCGCCGCAGAGGCGGCCGGGGTGTCGCGGTCGCTGGCCGCGCATCACCTGGACAAGCTGGTCGAGGCCGGGCTGCTGGTGGGGTCGTTCCGGCGGCTGTCCGGGCG
>NZ_JBRIOU010000009.1:143504-144481 GCF_053474865.1 Streptomyces sp. CO7 | reverse complement strand
GGCCGAGGGTGAGCACGCGGTGTCGGTGCCTCCCCGCTCCTACGACGCTGCGGGCCGGATGCTCGCCGAGGTGGTGGAGAAGGCGGGCCTGGACCGGGAGTTGCAGGCCGCGGCGAGGGCGGCGGGCGCGGCTGACCCGGAGGCCGCCTCAGGGGAACTCGTGGAGGTGCTGGAGGGCCGCGGTTATCAGCCGTTCTGGGACGGCGGCACGCTGCGGCTGCGCAACTGCCCCTTCCACGCACTGGCGGACGAGTTCCCCGCCCTGGTCTGCGGGATGAACCTCGCCCTGCTGGAGGGCATGGCGGACGAGGACTGGACGGCGGTGATGGATCCCTGTCCGGGTGGGTGCTGTGTGTCGCTCTCTAAAAACAATGGAGGTTGACGTTACAGGGTGGGGTGGGTCAGTCTGTGTTCCATGACGACCTTTCACCTCGCGCAGGTCAACGTCGGCCGTATCGTCGGCCCGCTGGACGGACCTGAACTGAGCGGCTTCGTGACGGAGTTGCCGACGATCAACGCCCTCGCCGACCGCAGTCCGGGGTTCGTGTGGCGTCTCGTCGACGAAGGGGGCGAGGACTCCACCGGCCTTCGGCCCGAGGAGGGCGACGACCTGCTGCTCATCAACTGCTCGGTGTGGGAGTCGGTGGAGGCGCTGCGGAACTTCACCTACCACTCGGACCACCTGCGGGTGCTGAGCCGCCGGCGCGAGTGGTTCCGGCGGATGGGCGAGGCGCACCAGGCGCTGTGGTGGGTGCCGGCGGGACACCGTCCGAGCACCGCCGAGGCGATGGAGCGGGTCGCGATGGTGCGTGAACGCGGGGCCACGCCCCTGGCGTTCACCTTCCGGGAGACGTTTCCGCCCCCGGGCCCGGCCCTCGCTCCCGCCCCGGCACCGGTGGCCGAGGCGGAGAGCGTATAGGCCCCTCGGCGGACGTCACACGGCGCGGTCCTCGGCGGCTAGCCGGCGCCGTGTGACG
>NZ_JBRIOU010000009.1:140338-143404 GCF_053474865.1 Streptomyces sp. CO7 | reverse complement strand
GCCCAGGAGAGGGCCATGGTGGTAGTGCGGGGCAGGCGGTCGATCACCAGCGGCACCAACAGGGAGACGGCGACGGAGGCGGCTCCGAATCCAGCGGCAACTCGGGCCCCGCGAGGCGGTAACCGCCTGTCGCACGTACCAAGTGCGCTGCTGCGCAACGACGTTGCTCGGTGACGTCACGATCAGGCGAAGAGTCCCGCCAGGGTGAGGGCGGCGAGGACGAGCACGATGCCCCATGCCGGCGGTGCTGAGGCGGACGGCGGCATGATCAGTGACATCGTCACCGCGGGAACCCCGCGCGCAGGAAGTGGAGTCCGCCCACGGTGAGAACGACGCCCATGCAGAGGGGCAACACGGCTCGCGCGTTGCCGCCACCGACGTCCCTCACTCCGGCATGGAGCAGAGCGATGCCGCACAGCAGCGCGACGAGCCCTCCTGCGATCACTGCGGTCCTGCGCATGGGGAAGCTCCCGTCTCCCGCGGGCGAGATGCGTGACGCCGGTTGTCGCCGCAGTGGGTCGCCCCCGTGCCGTCCCTCCGTCGTCACGGACTTGAGGGTGCCCCCGGCTTCGGGGTTGAAGCCCGGGCCTCGCCCGGGGCCGGCGGACCGGATCCCTGGGAGCACGTGGTCATTCCGCCGGGGAGCGGGCCGGTGGGGTCGGGAGCCGGGCGATCCAGGCACGGTGACGGGTCCGGACGGCCCGGCGTTCCGTGGCCTCGGCAAGCACGGCGGCTCTGGCGTCTTTGGCGTCGAACGCCGCCGGAGCGAAGCGGCCGTCGGCTTCGACGTGCCACTCCCAGTTGTCCTGCCAGAACTCCACCGTCCAGCCCGGCCACGACTCCGGCACCCGGTACGCCCGAGGGGTGGAGGAGAGGGACCACCAGCCCAGGTGGCGGCGCTCCGGGGCGAGGTGGACGCCGGAGTTGACGTGCAGGTGGCAACGTTCGTGCCGAGGGGCGGCCGACAGGCGGTCGAGCAGGGCGAGGCCCTCGCGGACCGGGTGGTCGAAGGCGTCGGAGGCGACGTGGCAGTGGCCGGTGCGGACCGTGATCACCACACCGCCGGGGTCGGGCCCCGTCAGGTCCGCGTCACCAGGGGCGAGGAACGGGGCCAGGTCGAGGTTCGCTTCGCGGCAGCGGACGTCCCCGGGGTCGAGCCCGACGTACGCACGCAACTGTGCCGGTCCGTCGTACAGCCAACGGACCTCCCAGCCCGGCCACGCGGCGCGGATCAGTTCGAACATGGCCGCCCGGTGGCGGAGTTCGGTGCTTGGTCCCTCCCAGGCGAAGAACAGCAGCACCTTCCGTCCGAGGTCGAGCAGTATTCCGCCCTGGGCCATGTTGTCGTCCAGCCACCAGCCGTCCTGGCGCAGCTCGGGAAGCATGGCGAGAACCGGCGCCGGCCCGTCCAGCAGGTCGAGGTCGATGCCGACCGCCCAGCCGGTGCGGTACAGCTCATGTGTGCCGTTCCCGTGGACCACGATCACGTTGGCTCTGTCGCCCATCGGGTCAGGATGACCTGGCGGGCAGCTGTCGGCCAGCCGTTTTCGGCACGGTCCCGGGCGGGGCGAAAAGCCGTCGTGACCGCGGCCGGCCGCCGCTACCGTGGGCGGCATGGGGATCGCCAGGACGTCGTTCGTGTGTCTGCCGTGCCGGGCTTCGTGGAAGCAGGAGTTCCGCAGGGAGGGCGATGACGGCCGCGCGCGGATCTGCCCGCGTTGCGCGGGTCCGCTGACCCACGTCGGGTCGGTCTTCGCGGCGCCCTCGCGGCGGGACGACGAGGGCTGGCGGGTGCTGACGGTGCTGCTGAACGCGGGCATCCGTTTCCACGCGAGCTGTTGCACCGGCTGCGGCCAGGGCTACCGTCCGCGCACCATGCGCGAGGTGCGGGAGCGGCTCGCGTACGCAGGGCGCACCGGGGTGCCCGTCGCCAGTGCCCTGGTGCTGCCGGAGGTGCCGTGAGCTGCGTCCTGCCCGGCGGCGAGGGTGCGAGCTGCTGACCCCATGGCTGCCGGGTGGCGGCCGGCGGCGGGGGAGCGCATGACGGCCACGCCCGCCCTCCGGGCGGCGGCACGAAGCGGCGCGACCTGCGACCCGTGCCCCGGAGGACGACCGCGAACGCCGGCAGCGGCGGGACGGATGTCCGGCGTGCCGTGCGGGCCTGGCGGGGAGCCGCTCGCAACCGCCGCCGCCTTCCTCGGGGCAGGCCTGCCGGGCTCCTAGACTGAGGACGTGAAAAGGCTCCGCTGGACCGACTGGCTGCCGGCCGGAGGCATGTTCTGCGGGCTGGTGGTCAACATCCTGGTGGCCGGTCCCGACTCGGGGACCCGGCCGATGTGGCCCTGGGGCTGGGTGCTCACTGCGGTCGCCTGCTCCGCACTCGTCGTGCGGCGCCTGTACCCGCTGAGCGTGGTGGTGGTCACCGGACTGGTCGGCAACGTCTACTACCCGGCCGGTTACCCCGACACCTTCCTCGCCTTCACCTTCCTCGTTGCGATGTACACGCTCACGGTCATCTCGGGACGGCTGCAGGCCCTGCTGGCCACACTCGCCGTCGTCGCGGGGTTCGTCGTCGTCGGACGGGTGCGCGGCGCGAGCTTCGCGAGCGACGGTGAGGCCATCGCCGGGATCACGGCACTGCTGATCCTCGCGGTGATCACCGGAGAGGTGCAGCGCGGGCGGATCGAGGCCGACAGCCGGGCCGCGGCCGCCGAGCACACCCGTGAGGAGGAGGCACGGCGGCGCGCCGCCGAGGAACGGCTGCGGATCGCGCGGGAACTGCACGACGTGCTGGCCCACCGCATCTCGCTGATCAACGTCCAGGCGGCCGCGGCCCTGCACCGCGGGGAGCGCGACCTCGCCTTCACGGCGCTGGAGAACATCAAGGCCGCCAGCAAGGAGACGCTCGTCGAACTCCGCGGCGTGCTGGGCGTGCTGCGCCAGTACGACGAGGCCGCGCCCGTCGCGCCGGTACCCGGCCCGGAAGGCCTTCCCGGTCTGGTCGAGCAGGCCGGGCTGTCGGGCCTGAGGGTCCGGCTCGAGGGGGACACACCGAGCGGGCTGCCC
>NZ_JBRIOU010000009.1:138619-140238 GCF_053474865.1 Streptomyces sp. CO7 | reverse complement strand
GGGCGGGCAAGAGCACGCTGCTGGCCGCCGTGACCGGAGACGTGCCGGTGTCGGGGTCGGTCCTCCTGGGCGGCCACGACGTGTCCTGCTTCCCACCCGAGCAGGTGCGGCTCACGGTGCGGGGCATGGAGCAGGACGCGCACGTGTTCCACGCCTCCGTCCGCGCCAATCTGCTGCTCGCCCGCCCGGACGCCACCGACGACGAACTCCGCGCCGCCGCCCGCAGGGCACGCGTCCTCGACCACGTCACGGCCCTCCCGGACGGCTGGGACACCGAGATCAGCGGGACGTCGCTCTCCGGCGGCCTGCGCCGGCGCCTGCTGCTGGCCCGCGCGTTCCTCGCCGATCCACAGCTCCTCGTCCTCGACGAGCCCACCGAGGGCCTGGACAGCGAGACCGCCGACGCCCTCACCCGCGACCTGCTCGCATCGCCGCGCGGCGGCACGCTGCTGATGGTCACGCACCGCCTCGCGGCGCTCGACGCGGCCGACCTCGTCCTGGTGATGGACGAGGGCCGCATCGCCCAGCGCGGCACCCACGCGGATCTGTCCCGCGTGCCGGGGCCCTACCGGGACCTGCTGGACATCGAACGCCTCGCGGCCACCGGCCCGGACCGGGCGCCCGATGAGCCGTGAAGCGCCCGGGGAGTCGCTCCCGTCCTCTGTCCGCGGGGGCGTGTCGCGCTACCCGCCCGGCTCGTTCACCCAGCCCGCCGCCAGGACCAGCCCGCTTCGGCGGTGGACCGCGAGGAAACCGAAGGGCCGGTCGAAGCGGGCCCGCACCTCGGTGACACGGTGGAGCGTGCCCGGCGCGGCAGCGCCCGCGGCCACGGCGAAGGCCGTCACCGCCGAGGCCCGGAAACGGCGCTCGCCGAAGGCCGCGGTGGCCTTCTGGGCGGCCGCGCCCAGCGCCACCGGCTGATCGCTCACGCCCGGCAGGTGGCCCAGCCCGGTGTCCAGGAAGGCGGTCAGGCCGAAGAGTTCGGGGTGCCGCGTGAGGTCGTGGTCGCCCGCCACGGTGAACGGCACGGTGGTGACCTCGAGCGTGGGCGGGGCCGCGACGGTGCGCAGGGCGTGACGCACCTCGATGCCCGGGCCGGGCTCGCCGAACGGCAGGGCGCCGCCCCGGACGACCGGGCGGCGGCGCTCCAGCACGTCCAGCCCGCACCGGAGCACCCGACCGGGCTCCGCCGACTCCTCGCCCAGCAGCAGGCGCACGTCGACGCCCTGACGGCCCATGACGGTCAGCCCGGTCACCGGGCCGTGCGGGGTGTCCGCGAGGTCGAGCCGGTCGGGCACCGCGCCCGAGCGGTACAGGGCGGGGACCCCCTGGTCCCGCCACGGACCGGACTCCGGGTACAGGTCACCGGCCGGCTCGAACGGCCGGTGCCACTCGGTGGCCACCGTGAGCGCGGTGGCGAGAACCATCTCGGTGTCCTCACGGACCGGCACCGGCATGCGGTCGATCTCGCCGCCGGTACGGGCGGCCGCCCACGCGTCCAGGGCCGCGGAGTCGGCCCCGGGGTCGCCGGTGAGCACCCCGTGCACGCCGGGCGCGAGACGGCCCAGCCACGAGTCCTTGACCTCGAGCGTGCGGCGGGGCCACAGCCCGAGGGCGAG
>NZ_JBRIOU010000009.1:135250-138519 GCF_053474865.1 Streptomyces sp. CO7 | reverse complement strand
GCCCTGGGGCGGCCCGCGGTCAGCCCGCTGCGCCACGGAGCGCGCGGCTGCGGCCGCGGAACTCCGCGACCACCTCATCCCCGCGACGGAGCGTGACGTCGTAGATGCCGCTGCGCCCGAAGCTGGTGCGCTCCACGGCGGTGGCCACCAGAAGGTCGCCCTCGTGCACCGGGGCGACGAAGTCGATGTCGGCACCCGCCGCGACGGTCACCGGTCCGCGGCTGTTGCAGGCGCAGGCGAAGGCCGTGTCGGTGAAGAGGAACAGATAGCCGCCATGGCCGATGCCGTGGCCGTTCACCATCGCGCGGGTCACCCGCATCCGGCACACCGCCGTGCCCGGGCCGTGCTCCACCAGCTCGATGCCGAGTGCGGCCGAGGCCGCGTCGGCGGCGAACATCGTCTCCGCCGGACCGGGGGAGCCCTGAGCGGTCTGCGTCATGGAGAATCACCACCGTGGGTTACCGACCGAACATTCGGTATTCGTGTGTGAGGGCCAGTAGTTCAGCCACGCGAAGGGCTGTCAAGAGGCGGCGGCGGAGGGGTCCGTGATCGTTTGCGGGCCCGTTCGGAGGGTGTCGACGGGCCCGGTGGGGCGCGGGCGGATGCGATCTGGGCGGCGGCGGGCGAAGCGCCCGCATTGCTCCGGTGATCTTGGAAGCGGTTGCTGCGCGAAGGGTTGACGCCTGGTCGGGCCGCTCGTACGGTCGCGACCGCACCCCAGTTGCAAGAGCTTGCAGCAAGCCCCGTCGGGTTCTTGCACCGGGATGCGACGCGGAAGTGCCCCTGTGGTTCCCCCTGCAACGCGCGCACCTTCTCCCCCCCTTTCCTTCTCCCCTCCGTGGAGGACACATGGCCAAAAAGACCATGGCCGCGACTCTCGCCCTGGTGGCGGGAGCCGCCCTGGCCGTCGTGGCGGCGCCGACGACGGCGCAGGCCGCCCCGCCCGGCGACAAGGACGTCACCGCCGTCCTGTTCGAGTGGAAGTTCGCCTCGGTCGCCAAGGCGTGCACCGACCAGCTCGGACCGGCCGGCTACGGCTACGTCCAGGTCTCGCCCCCGCAGGAGCACATCCAGGGCTCCCAGTGGTGGACCTCGTACCAGCCCGTCAGCTACAAGATCGCCGGACGCCTCGGCGACCGCACCGCGTTCAAGAGCATGATCGACACCTGCCACGCGGCGGGCGTCAAGGTCGTGGTCGACACGGTGATCAACCACATGTCGGCCGGGTCGGGCACCGGCACCGGCGGCTCCTCGTACACCAAGTACAACTACCCGGGCCTGTACTCCGCCCCGGACTTCGACAACTGCACCGCCCAGATCAGCAACTACGGCGACCGGGCCAACGTGCAGAACTGCGAACTGGTCGGCCTGGCGGACCTGGACACCGGCGAGGACTACGTGCGCGGCCGGATCGCCGCGTACATGAACGACCTGCTCTCCCTGGGCGCCGACGGCTTCCGGGTGGACGCCGCCAAGCACATGCCCGCGGCCGACCTCGCGAACATCAAGTCCCGGCTGACCAACCCGAACGCGTACTGGAAGCAGGAGGTGATCCACGGCGCCGGTGAGGCCGTCCAGCCCGACGAGTACCTCAACACCGGTGACGTCCAGGAGTTCCGGTACGCCCGCGACCTGAAGAGGGTCTTCAGCAACGAGAACCTGGCCTACCTGAAGAACTACGGGGAGTCCTGGGGCTACCTCGGCTCCTCCAAGGCCGGCGTCTTCGTCGACAACCACGACACCGAGCGCAACGGCGAGACCCTCAACTACAAGGCCGGCGCCACCTACACCCTGGCCAACGTCTTCATGCTGGCCTGGCCGTACGGCTCCCCGGACGTCCACTCCGGCTACGAGTTCAGCAACAACGACGCCGGCCCGCCCAACGGCGGGCAGGTGAACGCCTGTTACAGCGACGGCTGGAAGTGCCAGCACGCCTGGCGGGAGATCTCTTCCATGGTTGCCCTGCGCAACACCGCGCGCGGACAGGCGGTGACCAACTGGTGGGACGACGGCGGCGACCGGATCGCCTTCGGCCGCGGCAGCAAGGCCTACGTGGCCATCAACCACACCGGCACCGCCCTGTCGCGCACCTTCCAGACCTCACTCGCCGCCGGTGACTACTGCGACGTGCAGTCCGGCCGGGCCGTCACCGTCAACTCCTCCGGGCAGTTCACAGCCACCCTCGCCGCCGAGACCGCGGTGGCCCTGCACGCCGGGGCCCGCACCTGCTCCGGCACCGTCCAGCCGTCCGCCGGCGCCTCGTTCAAGGTGAACGCGACCACCGTCGTCGGCGAGAACATCCACGTCGCCGGTGACTGCGCGCAGCTCGGCGGCTGGGACACCGCGAAGGCGCCGAAGCTCGACCCGGCCGCCTACCCGGTGTGGAGCCTGGACGTGGCGCTGCCCGCCGGCACCACCTGCGCCTACAAGTACGTGCGCAAGAACGCCTCCGGCGCCGTCACCTGGGAGTCGGGCGCCAACCGCACCCTCACCGTGCCGTCCACCGGCCGGATCACGCTGAACGACACCTGGCGCGCCTGACCGCGGCAGAGGAAAAGGGGCGGCCGGGGTGCTCACGAGCACCCCGGCCGCCCCCTGTTTCGTACGGGAGCGGCGCGGTCAGGACACGACGTCCTTGCGGGCGAACCCGCGGAACGCCAGGGCGAAGAGCACCAGCGCGTAGGCGACCGACACCGACATACCCTGGATCATCGCGTCCCAGACCACCTGCGGCTGGATGGCGTCCGCCCAGGCGAACTGCCAGTGCGCGGGCAGGAACTCACGCCACTGCCCGAGCGCCTCCACCTGGTCCAGCACGCTGCCGGCGATGGTGAGGCCCACCGCCCCGCCCACCGCGCCCAGCGGCGCGTCGGTCCGGGTGGAGAGCCAGAACGCCAGGCCGGCGGTCACCAGCTGGGAGACGAACAGGTAGCCGACGACCACCGCCAGCCGCCACAGGGCGTCGGTGAGCGGCAGCGCGCCGCCGGTGGGGATCCGCAGCGGGCCCCAGCCGTAGGCGACCGAGCCCACCGCGAGGGCGACCAGGGGCAGCCAGATCATCGCGGCCAGGCTCATGGTCAGCCCGACGGCCAGCTTGGACCACAGCAGCCGCATCCGGGGCACCGGAGCCGCCAGCAGGTAGCGCAGCGAGGACCAGTTGGCCTCCGAGGCCACCGTGTCCCCGCAGAACAGCGCCACCGGCACCACCAGCAGCAGGCTCGCCGAGACGAACAGGCAGGTCGCGGCGAAGTTCGCGCCCGAGGCGGTCG
>NZ_JBRIOU010000009.1:128441-135150 GCF_053474865.1 Streptomyces sp. CO7 | reverse complement strand
GGCCCGTCCCCGTCGTCGCCGCCGATCGCGAAGGCCACCGCCATGACCACCGGGAGCAGGGTCAGCACGGCGCCCATGGCGAGCGTCCGGCCCCGCTTGAGCTGCCGGGCGAACTCGACGCGCAGCGGCAGGGTCCGCCCCGGCCGGTACCCCTCGGCGGTCGCGGCCGAGACCGTGGTCGCGGCCGGCGTCCCGTCGGCCGCCGGCTCCGGGCCGGAACCGGCGAGCGTGCTCTGCGGGCTCATGCGGAGTCTCCGATCAGGGTGAGGAACGCGTCTTCCAGCCGGCGGTGCGGGCCCACCGACTCCACCGGGACGTCGAGCCGGACCAGCTCGGCGACCAGGCGCCCGGGGGTGGTGCCCGCCACCAGCCGGATCACCAGGCCGTCGTCGGTGACCACCGCGGTGTCCACCTCGGGCAGCGCGGCGATCTTGTCGGCCAGCGGGACCGCCACCGCCTCACCGGTGCCGACCAGGAGGGTGTCGCCGGTGCCGACGATCTCCGCCACCGGACCGGCCTGCACCAGCCGGCCCTGGTCCATCACCACGAGATGCGTGCAGGTCTGCTCCACCTCGGCGAGCAGATGGCTGGAGACGATCACGGTCCGGCCGGCGGCCGCGTACCGGATCATCACCTCGCGCATCTCACGGATCTGCGGCGGGTCGAGCCCGTTGGTGGGCTCGTCGAGGATCATCAGGTCGGGCAGCCCCAGCATGGCCTGGGCGATCGCCAGCCGCTGCCGCATGCCCTGCGAGTAGGTGCGCACCGCGCGTTCCAGTGCGCCGCCGAGGCCGGCGATTTCCAGCGCCTCCTCCAGGTGGGCGTCCTCGGCCGGCCGGCCGGTGGCCCGCCAGTACAGCTCGAGGTTCTCCCGCCCGGACAGGTGCGGCAGGAAGCCGGCGCCCTCGACGAAGGCGCCGACCCGGGAGAGGACCGGCGCGCCCGGCCGGATCGCGTGGCCGAAGACCCGGATCTCCCCTTCGTCGGGCCGGATCAGCCCCATCAGCATCCGCAGCGTCGTGGTCTTGCCCGCCCCGTTGGGGCCGAGCAGACCCAGTACCTGCCCCTTTTCCACACGGAAGGACAGGTCCCGCACCGCGAAGCGGTCGGCGGAGCCGGCGTACCGCTTGCTCAGCCCGCGGATCTCCAGCGGCACCTCGGACAGCTCCGCCGACGGTGCGGGAACGGCCGTGCGGCGGCGGCCGGCGAACAGCAGCGCCAGCGCGATCAGCAGGCCGGCCAGCGGCAGCCACCAGATCCGGGCCGGCAGCGGGGCCTCGGCGGCCCGCACGTCCTTCGCGGTCGGCACCATCAGGTCGCCCCGCAGGGAGACCGAGTACGTCGCCGGGGCGGGGGGCGAGGCGTAGGCGAGGTCGGTGGAGGCCAGGACCAGCCGCAGCCGGTGCCCGGCGCTGACCTCGTGGTCGATGACCGGCAGCGGGATCCGGACGTCCTGCCCGGAGGGCACCCGCAGCGGGGTGACCAGCTGGGAGGGCAGGACCTGACGGCGGCCGTCGGGGCCGACGTCGTAGACCTTGGCGAACAGCACCGCGTCGTCGGTGCTCGACTCGACGTGCACGGTGGCGGTGGGGGAGCCGGTGATCCGCAGGTCCTTCGTCAGCGGGCGCGACTCGAACGCGGCGAACTGGCCGGGGATGTCCAGGGAGGTGTCGACGCCCAGCGAGGAGAGCTGGGCCATCCCCCCGCCGGCGGCGAGGCCGGGCAGCGAGGAGACGGCGGGCGGCGCGGCGCCCGCCGGGTTGTCGATCCGCTGCTGCTTCCCGGTGAGCGGGAAGCGCAGCAGGCCGGCGTTCAGTCCCGGGTACTCCGCGCTGCTCGCCCCGGTGTACCGGACGTCGCCGTCCCGGGAGTCCACCCCGCCGGCCCGGGTGACGCGGAAGGCAGGCCCGGTGTCGGTCGTGCGCTCGCCCTTGAGGTAGCGGTCGAACCAGGCCTCGGTACGGGCCTGGACCCGCCCGCCCTCGGCGCTGCCGCCGTCGTGCCCGCCGGCCAGCCAGTCCACGGCCACCGGGGCGCCGTTCGCCCGGATGGCCCGGGCGGCCGCGTCCGACTGGTCCAGCGGGAAGAGCGAGTCGCTCTGGCCCTGCATCAGCAGCGTCGGCGCCTTGATGCGGTCGCCGACGGTCACCGGACTGCGGCCCGCCAGCAGTTCCATGGCCTCGACGTCCGGCTTCCCGGACTGCGCGACCCGCTCGTACATGCGGCACAGCTCGTCCTCGAAGTGGGAGCAGCCGCCGCCCGAGCTGATGAAGGTGCCCGCCCAGAGCTTCTTGAAGACGCTGTTGGGGAAGAACGCGTCGGACAGGTTCCAGTAGGTGATCGCCGGGGCCAGCGCGTCGATGCGGCCGTCGTGCCCGGCGGCCAGCAGGGCGATCGCCCCGCCGTAGGAGGCGCCGGCGGCCCCCACCCGGGGGTCGCCCTCGCCGTCCAGCCGCACCTCGGGGCGGGTGGCCAGCCAGTCGATCAGCCGGGAGACGTCGGCGACCTCGGACTTCGGGCCGTTGATCCCGATCTTCCCGGTCGACCGGCCGAACCCGCGGGCCGACCAGGTCAGCACCGCGTAACCGTGCCGGGCGAAGTCCTCGGCCTGCTCGCGGACCTCTCCCTTGTCGCCGCCGAAGCCGTGCCCGAGGAGCACCGCGGGGCGGCGCTCCTCGGACGGGCCGGAGGTGTAGAAGGAGGTGTCGATCCGCACTCCGCCGTCCATCGTCATCATCCGCGCGGTGTGCCGTACCGGGGGCGCGTCGTCGCCGGAGGCCACCGCCGCTGTTCCGACGGCCGCGGCGCCCGCCAGCACGACGGCGGCCGCTGCCGCCGCGAGCGCACGCTTCCGTGGCCACCTGGGCAATCGAAGATCCATGCGGAACACCCTACGGGGGGTTCCCGGACGCCCGGTCCGCAGCCGCTTCCCGGACCTACCGCCCGGGCCGTCACCCGCCCCCTCGGTGACGGGGGAGTGGTGACTTCCGCCGGGCACACGTGCGTCGAGGACCGGGGTCCTCGGCGTAGCGTCCGGGTCCACGGCGACGGCCGCAGCCGAGAGCGCGGATACCCTCCATGTGTTCCCCACAAACCCCGCGATTTCCGCGCGGAAGTTGGCGTACCGGCATCTTCAACTGTGCGGCTACCGGCGGTAACCTCCTGGCCCTGTCCCCGTCGGGAGGAGCTGCCGTGAGACGGCACACCCCACGCACCGCCCCTGACAGACGAACCGCCCGCAGGCTTCCGGTCCTGCTCACCGGCGCCATGATCGGCGCCCTGCTCGCCCCCGCCTTCCCGTCCGCCGCGGCGCCCGCCGCACCCGTCGCGGCAGCCGCCGTGACCGACCACTGCGGCGACGGCTGCTCGGACATCCTGCCGCCCGGCGCGGACGGCACCGCCACCCTCGCCGAGATCCTGCTCGACCAGACCGTCAACACCGTCCCCGCGCACAGCGACGACCAGCTCGGCCCCTACGCGAACCTGGCGAGCGGCTATCCGGAGCTGACCGAGTCCACCATCGGCGACTTCTTCAACGACGCTTCCTTCGGCGTCCCCGCCGACCAGGTCGCCTCCACCAAGAAGCCCGCCGGCCGCACCGACGTCACCATCGTCCGCGACAAGGCCACCGGCGTCCCCCACATCACCGGCACCACCCGCTACGGCACCGAGTTCGGCGCCGGGTACGCCGCCGGCGAGGACCGGCTGTGGCTGATGGACGTCTTCCGCCACGTCGGCCGGGGACAGCTCACGTCCTTCGCCGGCGGAGCGCCCGGCAACCAGGCGCTGGAACAGGAGTTCTGGCGGGCCGCGCCCTACACGGAGGCGGAGCTCCAGGCACAGATCGACCGGGTGGCCGCCGAGAACGGCGAACGCGGCCGCCAGGCCCTCGCCGACGCGCAGGCCTACGTGGACGGCATCAACGCCTACATCACCGCCTCCGACAAGGGCCGCTACTTCCCCGGCGAGTACGTGCTCACCGGCCACAAGGACCCGATCCTCAACCTGGGGAAGATCCAGCCCTTCAAGCTGACCGACCTGGTGGCCCTGGCGTCCGTCGTCGGCGCGCTCTTCGGCTCCGGAGGCGGCGGCGAGGTGGACAACGCCCTCTCGCTGCTCGCCGCGCAGTCCCGGTACGGCGTCGAGGAGGGCACCCGGGTCTGGGAGTCCTTCCGCGAACGCGACGACCCGGAGGCGGCGGTCACCGTACGCGGCGCCCGCTTCCCCTACGCCGGCAAACCCGCCGACCCGCAGGGCACGGCGCTGCCCGACCCGGGCTCGGTGACCCGCGAACCGCTGGTCCACAACCGCACCGGCAGCGCCGCCACGGCCAAGGCGGACGCCGCCGCCGAGGCCGCCGCCAAGGCCGCCGTCGGATCGGCCAGGCGCGGCATGTCCAACGCGCTGGTGGTCAGCGGCGAGCACACCGCGAGCGGCCGGCCCGTCGCCGTCTTCGGCCCGCAGACCGGCTACTTCGCGCCCCAGCTGCTGATGCTCCAGGAGATCCAGGGCCCCGGCATCAGCGCCCGCGGCGCCTCCTTCGCCGGACTGTCGATGTACGTCCAGCTCGGCCGCGGCCAGGACTACGCCTGGTCGGCCACCACCTCCGCCCAGGACATCGTCGACACCTACGCCGTGGAACTGTGCCAGGACGACTACCACTACCTGTTCCACGGCCAGTGCGTGGCCATGGAGAAGGTGGAGCACACCAACTCCTGGAAGCCTACCGTCGCCGACTCCACCGCCGCCGGCTCCTACACGATGCGCGCCTGGCTGACCAGGTACGGACCGGTCGAGCACCGCGCCACCGTCGGCGGCAAGAAGGTCGCCTACACCAGCCTGCGCACCTCCTACCGGCACGAGGTCGACTCCATCGTCGGCTTCCAGATGCTCAACGACCCCGGTCACGTCACCGGCCCGGAGACCTTCCAGCAGGCGGCGCAGCACATCAACTTCACCTTCAACTGGTTCTACGCCGACTCCAGCCGCACCGCGTACTACAACAGCGGCGACAACCCCGTGCGCGCGGCCGGCGTGGATCCGGACTTCCCCGCCTGGGCCGACGCCCGCTACGAGTGGCGGAACTGGAACGCCGAGAACAACCGGGCCGCCTACACCCCGCCGGCCCAGCACCCGCAGTCGCTCGACCAGGACTACTACATCTCCTGGAACAACAAGCTGGCCCACGGCTACACCGTCGCCTCCTGGGGCAACGGCTCGGTCCACCGCGGCGACCTGCTCGACGACCGGGTCCGGACCCTCGTCCAGAACGGCGACGTCACCCGGGCCTCGCTCACCCGCGCCATGGCGCAGGCCGGACTCGCCGACCTGCGCGCCGAACAGGTGCTGCCCAAGCTCCTCAAGGTGCTCCGCAGCGGCCCGGCGGACGACCCGGCCGTCACCGACGCGGTGGCCAGACTGTCCGCCTGGGTCTCGGCCGGCTCCCTGCGCACCGAGACCTCACGCGGCTCGAAGCGGTACGCGCACGCCGAGGCGATCCGGATCCTGGACGCCTGGTGGCCGCTGCTGGTGAAGGCCGAGTTCGGACCCGGCCTCGGTGAGGGCCTCTACACGGCCCTGGAGAACAACCTGCCCGTCGACGAACCGCCGGGCGCCTCGCACGGACCCACCGGCGGACACGCGGGCAGCGCCTTCCAGTACGGCTGGTGGAGCTATGTCGACAAGGACGTCCGGGCCGTGCTCGGCGAGAAGGTGGAGGGTGGCTTGGCCCGCGCCTACTGCGGGGCCGGCGATCTCGCCGAGTGCCGGGGCGTGCTCGCCCGCACCCTGAAGGAGGCGGCCGGACGCACCGCCGCACAGGTCTACCCGGGCGACGAGCACTGCGCCGCGGGGGACCAGTGGTGCGCCGACGCCGTGATCCACCGGGCGCTGGGCGGCATCACCCACGCCCCGATCAGCTGGCAGAACCGGCCCACCTACCAGCAGGTCGTCGAGTTCATGTCCCACCGGTAGGACATCCGGGACGCACGGATCCTCGGGGACCGCTCGGTCCCCGAGGACGCACCGATCAACCGGGGAGGCGGGCCCGGCCACGGCCCGGCCCGCCGTCCCGGTGTCAGGACTGGTACGGCTGCTGCTGGGAGCTGCCCTGGACCGGGTTGCCCTGCCCGCCCGCCGCGCCCGCCTGCAGCTGGTCCGCCTCCGCGCTGCTCAGCCGCCGCTGCGCCCCGCAGAAGGTGCACTGCGTCGAATACTTCACCGAGACGGGGAAGAGCGGGACGAAGAACAGCGTGAACTTCGTGACGTGCTTGCGCAGCGCGTGCGCGGAGGGGTTGCCGCAGTTCCCGCAGACCAGCGTCAGCATGGCCAGCTGGTACAGGTAGCCCTTGGTACCGAAAATGATCATCTTATGGTCCTTCCCCCTTGCGGCGTGCGCTCACAGTACCCGCAGTGGTCGAACGTGTCCCGGGGCCGCCGGGTTCCCCCCTTCACGGGGCCGGCCGCCCTCCGCGTACACCTACCGGGTCACCGCAGGAGCTCCACCCATGCACGGGCCTGGGCCTCGGGCCCACGGTGGGGGAGGGTGGGCGCCATGACATCGATCATGACGAGCCGCACCGCCTACGACGTCGTCGTGGTCGGCGGCGGCCACAACGGGCTCGCCGCGGCCGCCTACCTCGCCCGGGCCGGACTCTCCGTCGCCGTACTGGAGCGCCTGGACCGCACCGGCGGGGCCGCCGTCTCGGCC
>NZ_JBRIOU010000009.1:126730-128341 GCF_053474865.1 Streptomyces sp. CO7 | reverse complement strand
GCCCAGGCCTTCCCCGGGCGGCCCACCCGGCTGTCCCGCTATTCCTACCTGGTGTCGCTGATGCCCGAGCGGATCATGCGGGACCTGGGCCTGGAGCTCGAGCTGGCCTCCCGCTCCACCGCCTCCTACACCCCCGTCCTGCGCGACGGGCGGCCCGGCGGACTACTGGTGGAACGGCCCGAAGGCGCGGCCACGCGGGAGAGCTTCCGCCGGCTGACCGGTTCGGACGCCGCATACGAGGCGTGGAGCGACTTCTACGCCCGCCTCGGCGGCCTCGCCGAGGTGCTGGCGCCCACCCTCACCGAGCCGCTGCCGCGGGAGAGCGAGCTGCGGGGGCGCGTGGACCCCGGCCTCTGGGAGGAGATCGTGCGGCGGCCCCTCGGCGAGGCACTGGAGAGGCGGTTCGCCGACGGCACCGTCCGTGGCGTGGTGGCCACCGACGCGCTGATCGGCACCTTCGCGGCCCTCGACGACCCCCGCCTGATCCAGAACCGCTGCTTCCTCTACCACCTGATCGGCAACGGCACCGGCGAGTGGCGCGTCCCCGTCGGCGGGATGGGCGCGGTCACCGACGCCCTGGCCGCCTCGGCGCTGCGGGCCGGCGCCGAGCTGGTGACGGGCGCCGAGGTCACCGCCGTGCGGCCCGCCGCCGACGGCGCCGAGGTCGAGATCGCCTCAGGGCCCGCCCTGCGCGCGCGGTTCGTCCTCTCCAACGCCGCGCCGTGGGTGCTCGACGGGCTGCTCGGCGAGACCCGTGATCCGGCCGACAAGCCGGTGGGCTCCCAGCTGAAGATCAACTTCCTGCTCGACCGGCTGCCGCGCCTGAAGTCCGGGGCCGATCCCCGCGTCGCCTTCGCGGGCACCCTCCACCTGGACGAGGACTGGGACGACCTGGGCGCCGCGTACGCCGAGGCCTCTGCCGGCCGGGTGCCACGGCGGCTGCCCGGCGAGGTGTACTGCCACTCGCTCACCGATCCGTCCATCCTCGGCGACGTCCCCGAGGGCACCCACACCCTCACCTACTTCGGCCTCCACCTCCCCGCCACCCTCTTCGCCGACCCGGCCACCCGCGCCGAACGCAAGGCCGAGGCGGTGCGCCGCGCCGTCGCCTCCCTCGACCAGCACCTGCTCGACCCCATCGACTCGGTGGTCGCCCGCGACGGCGACGGGCGGCCCTGCGTGGAGGCCAAGATCCCGCAGGACGTGGAGGCGGACGTCGCCATGCCGGGCGGCCACATCTTCCACGGCGACCTGGCCTGGCCCTGGGCCGCGGACGACGCCGACCTGTCCACCCCGGCCGCCCGCTGGGGCGTGGCGACCCGTCACACCTCGGTGCTGCTCTGCGGCTCCGGCGCGGTCCGCGGCGGAGCGGTCTCCGCGCTCGGCGGCCACAACGCGGCGATGGCGGTGCTGGAACAGGCCTGATCCCGGCACGGCGGGGGCGGAATTGGGTCGTTCTTCATGGGCACGTCATTCCCTGTGCGGTGCGGTACCGGCAGAGTGTCCTGTGCACGCGTCGCGCACCCACGGGTGCGTCACATCCCCTCTCCAGCAGACGAGTTGAGGAGAACGCCTTGCCAGGACGACGCACTTCCCCGGTCAGACCCCGCT
>NZ_JBRIOU010000009.1:125571-126630 GCF_053474865.1 Streptomyces sp. CO7 | reverse complement strand
CCTCGGCGGCGCCCTCGTGCTGCTGCTCGCCGTCGCCGGGCCCGCCCAGGCGGCCCCGCCCGCCGCCCTGCCGGTGAACGCCACCCCGCTCGAGCTGCGGTTCCAGCCCGCGCTCGACTACGACAAGGACGGCTGCTACTCCACCCCGGCCATCGGGCCCGACGGCTCGCTCAACGGCGGCCTCAACCCCACCGGCGCCCTCAACGGCAACTGCCGCGACGACTTCGACCTGGGCAACACCAACGCCTACTCCCGGGCCACCTGCAACAACGGCTGGTGCGCGGTGCTCTACGGCCTCTACTTCGAGAAGGACCAGGCCCTCGCCGGCACCAGCATCGGCGGCCACCGGCACGACTGGGAGCACATCGTGGTGTGGGTCGAGCAGGCCACCGACGCCGCCCGCTACGTGGCCACGTCGAACCACGGCGACTTCACCGTGCACAGCCGGGACCGCATCCCCTGGGAAGGCGCCCACCCCAAGGTCGTCTACCACAAGGACGGCATCAGCACGCACTGCTTCCGGGCCGCCACCGCGAACGACGAGCCGCCGGAGAACCACCGGGGCACCTGGCAGTACCCGGCGCTGGTCGGCTGGAACGGCTACCCCGCCGGGCTGCGCGACAAGCTCGCCCAGGCGAACTGGGGAAGTGCCAACTTCGGTCTCAAGGACAGCAGTTACCTCTCCCATCTGGAGAAGGCGAAGCCTGCGGGCATCCCCTTCGTGCCGGCGCTCTGACCTTGCGGACGTGGCCCGGCCCGGCGGCCGACGGCGCCCGGGCCGCGCCCCTGTCAAGCAGGTGACGGTGCGACACCCCGCCCACCACCCGGTGGGCGGGACGACGCGCCCATGTGACGGCGTGTCCGCTCCCCGTCGGCGCACCCGGAAGGCGACCGGTGCCGCATGTCATTACTTTCCGGGCATGAGATCATTTCTGAGACCGCCGTCGGCGCGCCGCGGCATCCGACGCCGTGTCGGATGCGCCCTCGGCGTGGCCGGCATGGTGGCGGCGGGTCTGGGCATCGACACGGCGGCCCAGGCGCAGCCGGCCGGTGTCCCCC
>NZ_JBRIOU010000009.1:120293-125471 GCF_053474865.1 Streptomyces sp. CO7 | reverse complement strand
GCTCAGGGCAGCAGCCCCGCCCGCCGGGCCGCGGTCACCGCGGCCCACCGCCCTCGCGCCCCCAGTTTCCGGGCGGCGGAACCCAGGTAGGACTTGACGGTCTCCTGCCGCAGCCCCAGCCGCCGGGCCGCGGCCGCGTTGGAGTCGCCGACCGCCACGCAGGCCAGCACGTCGAGTTCACGCGGCGTCAGGCCGACCGGCGCGCCGACCGGTGACGTCCCTCCGCCCCCGCCACCGGGGCCGAGCAGCGCGCACACCTCGTCGAGGCCGGCCCGCACCGCCGGGTCGTCGACGTGCGGTCGCCCAACGGCTCGGCGGTGCGCAGGGCGCCGTACAGGACGCCGCGTACCCGGCGCCGCACCACCATGGGCCGCCTTCCCGATGACGGTGTCCGGCAAGGTCCGCAAGATCGAACTGCGCGAGACGCACGCCTGACCGGGCGGTGCCGGCCGGCCGTTGCGACCGCTCGGTGGGGCGTCTGCGTTCACTCCAGGTACAGGGCGGCCAGGCGGGGGAGCCGGCGCGCCATCTCGGCGTGGTCGTCGAAATCGAAGTTCCAGGCGGGGTCCAGCTCCGGGTAGCGGATGGTGAACGCGTCGTCGGGGAGCTCTCGGCCCGTCGCCGCGATGTGCGCGTCCCAGGCGATGCCGAGCGTGTCCTCGCACCACAGGTCGTGTCCGGCGGCCGCTGCCCCCCGCACGACCGGCAGCTCCGCCAGGGCATCGGGGTCGGCGACCACGCGCTCGAAGGTCTCGCGTCCCTGGACGATCAGCCAGCCCCGGAAGTAGTCGAAACCGTCGTCGGAGCAGCCACCGTTGACGATGTAGGCGGCGGCCCACAGAGGATTCGTGTAGGAGACGGCCATCAGGTCCCACAGGGCCTGCGACGCCGCCACGATCGCCTCGGCCGGGTGGGCGGCCAGCGCCGCGCTCGCCCGGCGGGCGACGTCCTCACCGTCCCCCGGGTCGGGCGCCCGGTCGCGGGCCGCCTCGACGAGGTGCCAGAACTGTCGTGTGTCCATGGCGGCGGAGCATGCCACCCGGGTCGGACAACGGGCGGCGGGAGAGGCCGGCCCACCGGAAGCATGCGCCCGGGTCACGGTTCGGCGGCCTGTCGTGCAAGCGCTCTCAGCGGGAGGACCTGGAGCGCCTATCCTGGTCCGCGCCGGGTGACCGGCGCGGCATCGGGCGAAGGGGCCCGCGGACGCAGACAAGGAGCGCACCGTTGTCCGAGCAGACCATGGGACCCCGTCCGACGCTCGAGGCGGTCGCGGAGCGCGCCGGGGTGTCCCGGGCGACGGTCTCCCGCGTGGTCAACGGCGCCGTGGGGGTGCGGCCGCCGCTCGTCGACAAGGTCCGCAAGGCCGTGGAGGAGCTGGGGTACGTCCCGAACCACGCCGCCCGGTCGCTGGTGACCCGGCGCACCGGCGCTGTCGCGGTGATCATCGCGGAACCCGAGTTCCGGGTCTTCTCCGATCCGTTCTTCGAGCAGCAGATCCGCGGCATCAGCCGGGAACTGAGCGCGCACAGCGCCCAGTTGGTCCTGCTGTGGGTGGAGGGCGCCGGCGAGCACGAGCGGATCGCCCGTTACCTGGAGGGCGGCCACGTGGACGGCGCGCTGGCCTTCTCGCTGCACAAGGACGACCAACTGGCGAGCCTGATAGCCCGGACCAGGATCCCGGCGGTCTTCGGAGGCCGCCCCGCCCCCGGGGCCGGGCCCGTCGCGCCGTTCGTCGACTGCGACAACCGCGGGGGCGCGCGCGAGGCGGTGCGTCACCTGGTGTCGCTGGGCCGCCGCCGGATCGCCCACATCGCCGGTCCGCGCGACAAGATCGCCGCCCTCGACCGCATCGACGGGTACCGGGACGTGCTGGTCGACGCCCCCGAAGAGCTGTTGTGGCAGGGCGACTTCACCGAGGAGAGCGGCGCCCGCGCGATGGCCGGCCTGCTGGACCGGTGCCCCGGCCTGGACGGGGTCTTCGTGGCCAACGACCTGATGGCGGCGGGCGCGCTGCGCACGCTGCGCGAGCGGGGCGCGCGGGTGCCGCAGGACGTGGCCGTGGTCGGGTTCGACGACATGGCCGCCGTCACGGGGGTCACCGACCCTCCGCTGACGACCGTGCGGCAGGACATCGAGGGGATGGGCCGGCTGATGGTGCGGCTCCTGATGCGGCTGCTGGACCGGCCGGGCGACGAGGCCCCGGCGTCCGTGATCACCCCGACCACCCTGGTCCGCAGGGCCACCGCCTGACGCGCCTGACGCGCCTGACGCGCCGGAAGCGCCGGAAGCGCCGGACGGGCCGGACGGTCCGCGGGTCCACAGGCCCTCCGGCCCTCCGGCCCGTGAGGGCACAACGGCGGGCGGCGGTCACCGGTGGGAGCCGGTGACCGCCGCCCTGGGCGCCGCGATCGTCGCGGTCGTCCGATCGTCAGCCGTCAGCTGAAGGGGATCACCACCAGAGAGGTGTCCGTGCCCGTCTGCAGCCGGGCGTCCGCGTTGCCGATGGCGCTCCAGACCTCCAGCCGGACCGTTCCGTTGCGCAGGTTGCCCAGCGTGCCGGTGGCGGACTTCAGGCCGCGGGTCTGGTCGTAGCGCTCCCAGCCCGTCACGGGGTCGGTGGCGAAGTAGGCGTACGTCTCCGTCCGGTCGAAGGTGCCGTCACCGGTCAGGTCGTAGCTGACGCGGGCCTGCTGTCCGAGCCCCACCGAAGTGCCGGCGTCGACGGCCAGCCGGAAGGAGGTCGAACCGCCCGAGGTGTACGTGCCGTTGACGCCCTTGATCTCGTAGACCAGAGGCTTGTACGGCGTGCCGTCGTGGTTGGCGCCGCCCGCCGACGGGACCGTGTCACTGGCCGCCGAGCTGCCGGTGGCCGTGGTCAGGGTCCCGCCGGTCCGCAGCTGGAAGGTGTTGCCCGACGTCGGGGGAGTGCCCGGGTCGGTGCTGCCGCCGGGCCCGGTTCCCGTCGCGGTGGAACGCGCCGGCACGCTCAGCGTCCGGCCGTCGGAGAAGGTGACCGTCCGCGCCGAGGAGCCGTGGTTGTGCGCCACGTAGGTGCGGGTGCCGCTCTTGGAGAAGACGGCCGAGGCGGGGATGTCGCCGGTCACCGAGGTGTCGGGCGCTCCCATCGAGTCCAGCCCCAGGATCCAGTGGTAGGTGTGGGCCTTGGACTCGCCTGCCTCCGGGGTGTACCCGGCGTTCCCCGAGTCCCACTTGGACTTCGCCGTCGCCGGGTCGGCCAGTGCCTGGAACTCCCAGAGGATGTCCCGCCATTCGACCGCGGGACCGCCGTTCTCGCGCTCCATCTCGGCGATGTTGCGCCGGATGGCCTCCTTGTGGGCGCCCAGGTGCAGTGAGCCGCCCGCGGTGATCGGGAGGGCGTTGATCCCGTGGATCTCCTCGGGGTTGGCCGTCCACCAGGTCGAGTAGGCGGCGCCGCTGCCCCAGACCATGCCGACTGTGTCGTGCGTGTAGGAGCCGGGGAAGACCTGCTGGTCCTTGTCGAACCAGTACTGGGCGATCGCCTCGCTCTCCGTGGTGAGCAGGTACGTGCCCAGGTCGCGCAGCGAGGTGTCGCCGGTCGCCGAGCCGTACAGCACCAGGGCGGCGCTGAGGCCGGTGGACTCCGAGGAGGACTCCTGGTTGTTGCCGGCCGCGAAGCCCTGGTGGCCGGAGGCCCAGCTGTGCCCGGCGTACACGTCGAAGCCGCGCAGGAACGGGAACGAGCTGTCGGTGCGGCTCGGGTTGGCGGTGTCGCGGACCAGGGCCTTGACCATGCCGCCCCAGGCGGAGTCCGCGGTCCACGACGGGTCGTACTGGGCGACGATCGCGGCGGCGTGGACGTAGTAGCCGTAGTGGAAGTGGTGGTCGTTGAGTTCGGTGTCGCTGCCGTAGGAGGCGGGGTAGCCGATCAGCGTCTTCCAGTCGCGGTCGTAGGAGAACTCGCTCGCGCCGCCCGCGGTGAACCACTCCTGCAGCCGGCCCTTGATCAGGGAGATCAGGCGGTCGCGGATCGCGGTCTCACCGATCTGGTCGGCGACCGGGACCAGCTGCGCGAGCTTTCCGAGCGCCTTGCCGGTCCAGTAGGTGTCGGTCGCTCCGGAGAACGGGTCGGAGGCGTTCGCGACGTCGTTCAGGTAGCCGCGCAGGCGGGCGTTGTCGATCGCGCTGCTGCGCGGGAGCTGGGGCAGCACCGGGGCGGAGCGCATGCTCGTGGTGAAGGAGGTTCCCTCACGGACCTTCATCGTGCCGCGCGGCGAGACGTAGGTGTACGAGGTGAGCGCGTCCGTGGTGTGCAGCCACTGGTGCCGGTAGAGGGCCTGCAGCGCGCCGCGCTCGGAGCCCTCCTTGGCCTCGGTGGTCAGCGAGTAGGTGGCCTTGACCGTGCCGGAGCTGTAGCTCCAGTCGACCTTCGAGCCGGTGACGAAGCTGAAGGCGTACTTGCGGTACGTCGCCAGCGCGTCGGTCGAGGGCAGCACGGCGAGGGAGAAGTAGTCCTTGCCGGCGAGCCCCGCGGTGATCTCGGTGCCGGAGACGTTCCAGTCGGCGCCGGTCGGCGCGAAGAGGGCGTAGTGGTGGCCCCCGACGGTGATGCCGAGGACGTTGCCCTGGTCGGAGAAGACGGTGGGCGTCGAGGCGGTGTTGATCCGCGCGTTGCCGCCGGACCCCTGGGCGTACACGAAGGGCATGCCGTGGCCGATGGTGGTGCGCAGGGTGCGCGAACCGTCGGACCAGTAGGGGGTGACGGTCCAGTCGGACCAGGAATCCGCCTTGGTGTCGGGCGAGTTGAGCCCGGCAAGGCCGAGGGTGAGGTCCCGCTTGTGGGCGAACTCGTACTGCCGGCCCTCGCCGACGATCGCCGCGCTGGTCGGGTAGCCGACCTCCAGTCCGCCGGAGACGGCCTGGTAGGTCAGCGGGTGACCGTACATGGGCGTCGAGTACGGGTTGTCGCCGTACCGCTGGAAGGCCAGCGAGGACCACCAGTCGTTGGTGGGGACCGGCTTGCCCTGGGCGGCGGCGGTCACCTTGGGCTTGACGGCGGTGCCGGTGTTGGTCGTGGGGCCGACGGTTCCGGCCGGCCGGGTGTCGGAATAGCTTCCGGCGCCCACGGGGACGGTGGCGGCCGCCGCGGGGGCGGCGGCCGGACCGAGTCCGACGGCGGCCAGCGACGCGGCCAGGACC
>NZ_JBRIOU010000009.1:117318-120193 GCF_053474865.1 Streptomyces sp. CO7 | reverse complement strand
TGATGGAACGGGGGAGGAACTGCTCCGCAAAGACCCTGGGAGCGACCGTAGAGAGCGCTCTCAAGACGCGGGAAACGTAGGGCTCCCTGGGGTGGGTGTCAATATCTGACGCACAGTCCGACGTCACCCGGCCGTGCCCGGTTGTTCCTCCGGAGGTGTTCTGAGAGCGCTCTCAGGCTGCGTTCCGCACCCCGTACTCCGGCAGCGCGATGTCTCCCGCCTTCGCGAACTGGGCGGCGAGCAGGCGCCGCATCGGCCACCGGGTCATCTGGCGCATCGACAGGTCCCGCAGCAGGATGCCCGTCCGGCTCGACGGGGCGAAGCCCGCGGCCCCGCCCGGCGGGAGCTGCTGGGCCTGGGCGACGTAGGGCCGCATCACCTCGTCGTACCGCCGGAACGCCGTGCGGTGGTCGCCCCCGGCCGAGGCGATCTCCCCGGCCAGGACGTAGGCGCCGACCAGGGCCAGGCTGGTCCCCAGGCCGGTGAGCGGGGAGGCGCAGTACCCGGCGTCGCCCAGCAGCACCACCCGGCCCCGCGACCACCGGTCCAGGACCACCTGGTCCATGGAGTCGAGGAAGAAGTCGGGGGCGGTCCGCATCGCCCGCAGCAGGCGGGGAGTCTGCCAGCCGACGCCGGCGAAGCGCCGCGCCACGATCTCCCGCTGTGCGTCGACGTCGCGGCGGTCGTAGGTGATCGGCGCGGAGCGGAAGCTCAAGCCGGCCTTGACCTCGCCGGGGAGGCGTCCGGGCCGCGCGGAGGCCACCAGTCCGCCCGGCGCGTTGTGCATCAGGTACCAGCCGTCGAGTCCCAGCCCTTTGTCGGTGACGGTGAACCAGGCGTTGTAGAGCCCGAGCGGGCGGACGCACTCCCGCTCGGGACCGAAGACCAGCCCACGCGTCACGGAGTGCGGGCCGTCCGCGCCGACGACCAGGTCGAAGCGGCGCGGCGCGGCCTTCTCGAAGGTGACGTCCACGCCGTCCGCGTCCTGGACGATCCCCGTGACGGTGTCGTCGAAGAGGTACTCGGTGCCGGGCAGGGCGGCGTCGTACAGCAGACGGGCCAGGTCACCGCGGAGGATCTCGATCTCGGAGACGATCCCCTCCCCGCCGAAGCTGTCGACGGGGATCCGCACGGTGACGCGGCCGGAGCCGTCGACGTTCGCGATTCCGTGCTGCTCGACGGACTCGGCCCTGGCCCGGTCCATCAGGCCCATCCGCTCGATCACGGTGCGGCCGGCGCCGCGCAGGTCCACGGTCTGTCCGCCCGGCCGGAGCAGTGGAGCGCGCTCCACCACGGTGACCGCGAAGCCCTGCTTGCGTAGCCAGTACGCCAGGGCGGGTCCCGCGATGCCGGCGCCGGAGATGAGTATCCCGTTGTTCGTCATGGCAGTGAATGTACGGCGTACGCATGCGAAGGCGCAAGCGGGTACGGCTTGGCGGTAGCGGCTTGCGCGGGAGGGTGTACTAGTGCACTTGGAGGTGTGCGGCGGTGTCCGCGGACGGCGTCCCCCGTCGCGGGCTAGGATGGCGCCCATGTCTGGTGCACTAGTGCGGGGAGTGTCGATGGGTGAGGACGCGGGACCTCGGTCCGGACGGATCGTCGACGAGTTGCGGCGGCGGATCGAGAGCGGGGAGCTGGCCCCCGGGGAGCGCGTGCCCTCGACCCGGGAGATCACCCGGCAGTGGGGCGTCGCCATGGCCACCGCGACCAAGGTGCTGACCGAGCTGCGCCGTGCGGGACTGGTGCGTTCGGTTCCGGGCGTCGGGACGGTCGTGGAGGCCAGGGGCGGTCCCGCACACTCGGCCCGCGCGTCCCGTCCGGCCGCCGCGCAGCGCCGCGGGGCGCGCCCGGTGGAGGCGTCCCGGTCCGCCGGGCAGGGCGCCCCCGCCGGGTCCGCCGGCCCCACGGGGGCGCGCGGATCCACGGCGTCGCTCGGGTCCGTCGCGACCGCCGGGCCGGCCGGGGCCGCGGTTTCCGCCGGGCCGGCGGGTGCCACCGGCGGGCTCACCCTCGGTCGGATCGTCGCCGCGGCCGTCACGGTGGCCGACGAGGAAGGGCTGGCGGCGGTCTCGATGCGCCGCGTCGCCGCCGAGCTGAAGGTGGCGACCATGTCGCTGTACCGGCACGTGGCCGACAAGGACGACCTGCTGACACGGATGCTGGACACGGCCATCGCCGGGCAGCCGCTCCCCGCCGAACGGCCGGCCCACTGGCGTACGGCGGTGGAGCTGGCGTCCCGGCAGCTGTGGGGCCTCTTCCGCCGTCACGCCTGGCTGGCTCCGGCGATGTCGGTGACCCGACCGCAGATGGTCACGTCCGGGATGCAGTACAGCGAATGGGTGCTGGGCGCCCTGCACGACGAGGGACTCGACCTGCAGTCGGCCTTCACCGCGCACCTCACGCTGCTCAACCACGCCCGGGGCATCGCCGTCCACCTGGAGAGCGAACGGGAGGCCGAGGCGCACAGTGGCCTCGACAGCGAGGAGTGGATGGAGGGTCAGGAGTCCGCACTCCTGCGGGTACTGGAGGGCGGCCGGCTCCCCCTCCTCTCCCGGGTCGCCCAGGCAGGCTACGACCTGGACCTCGACGACCTGTTCGAGTTCGGGCTCCAGCGCCTGCTCGACGGCCTGGCCCTGATCCTGCGGCAGAACCCGCCGGATCAGCCCGCCGGCGCCACTTCGGCTCCGTCCGCCCCCCGGTAGGTGAACGAGGTCACCGCGAGTTCGCCCCGCGCGCAGGTGAGGCCGACCATGCGGCCGGTGAACCCGCCCGCCACCTCCGTCGACAGGTAGCGCCCGTCCAGCCGGCCCAGCTCGCGGAACCCCTCGGGCCCCACGACGCCGGCCACGATCTCGTCGGGGCCGGGGATGTGGGA
>NZ_JBRIOU010000009.1:114545-117218 GCF_053474865.1 Streptomyces sp. CO7 | reverse complement strand
GGGTGGGGCCGGACGGCTGCGCCGTGCGCAGCTCCAGCGTCACCCGCGGGCCCGCCGACGGTTCGCCGTTCCCCGGTTCGCCCGTGGGCGGTTCGCCGGCCGTCAGTTCGCTCGCCGACAGTTCGCCGAGGACCGCACGTGCCGCGCCGATCGTGGCCACGGCGCGGATCGTGCCGTCGCCGGCCTCCACGGTGACGGCGTGCCGGTGGTCGACGCGCAGCTCCAGACCGCCGACGCCGTGCGAGGCGTCCAGGTCCAGCGAGGCGCGGGCCGTCATGGTGAAGTGTTCCTGGCGGCGGCCCACGAACGTCCGTCCGCTCCCGTCGCGGGCCGTCAGCCTCCGGACTCCGCCCTCCTCGGTGCCGAGCACGTCCGCCGGGAACCCACCGGCCGCCACCCAGGACAGCGGGAGATCGCCGCCGGTCAGCTCCTCGTGCGCCTCCGGGCCTCGCCCGTCGGGCGGCTCGATCGGCTCGCCGGCCCGGGGCCAGCCGTCGTCGTCCCAGAGAATCTCGCAGGCGAAGGTCTCGCGGCCCAGCACATGCCAGTGCGGGGTGCCCCCGCGGGCCCGCACCCCGAGGAACACCATGGCCCAGCTGCCGTCGGGGCGCCGCACCAGGTCCGCGTGCCCGGTGTTCTGGACGGGAGTGCCGAGGCCGCGGGCGGTCAGCACCGGGTTGTGCGGGCAGGGCTCGAAGGGGCCGGCCGGCGACGGACCGCGGGCGACCGTGACGGCGTGCCCGCGGTCGGTGCCGCCCTCGGCGACGACCAGGTACCAGTGGTCGCCGATCCGGTAGAGGTGCGGCGCCTCGGGATACTTCCCGCCGGTGCCGCTCCACAACTGCCGCGGCTCGCCCAGCACCTTCCCGGCGACCGGATCGACCGGGACCTGGCGGATCACGGTGCGCCCGGCGTCGTCGACCCCGGACCAGGTGACCAGACAGGTGCCGTCCTCGTCCCAGGCCAGGTCCGGGTCGACGCCGGACGGGGTGTCGATCCACACCGGGTCCGACCAGGGACCGGCCGGCCGGCCGGCGGTGACCAGCAGCATGCTGCCGCAGTCGCTGAAGTTGGTGGTGATCATCCACAGCCGCCCGTCGTGGTACCGCAGCGTCGGGGCGAAGATGCCGCCGGAGGGGCCGGCCCGGTCCAGGGCGAGCTGCGACGGCCGGTCGAGGACGTGACCGATCTTCTGCCACGTCCGCAGGTCCTCGGAGCGGAACAGCGGCACGCCCGGGGCGTACTCGAAGCTGGAGCAGACCAGGTAGTAGGTGCTCCCCACCCGGCAGACGCTGGGGTCGGGGTGGAACCCGGAGATGACCGGGCGCTCCGGCAGTCGCATGAGCATGCCTCCCGGGACGGGACGTGAGGTCAGGTCGTTACCCGGCAACCGCCTCGAGTATTGATCAGCCGCGGGGACGGTGCGTAGGTCCTTTCACGCCGTGATCGGCAGGCCGCCCGTCGCCCCCGCCCCGGAGCGGCGGACGCGCGGTGACGCCACCCACGGGACCTGGGCGTCCACGGTGCTCCGGCCGCCCACCGGCTCGTCGCCCGCCGGACTCCGGCCACATACCGGGCTCCCGCCTCCCACCGGGCTCGTCGCCCGCCGGGTTGCGGTCGTCTGCCGGGCGCGGGTGTCTGTCGGCTTCCGGCGCCAGCCGGGCGCAGGTTGTCTGTCGGCTTCCGGGCACCCGCCCGGCTTGGTTCGTCGGCCGGCTCAGGCCGCGCGCCCGGGTCGGGTGCGCCTCGTGTCCGCCCCGTGGCCACCAGGCGTTCTCTCCGGACTGCCTCGCAATTCTCGGCGTTCTCTCACACAACGCTGCTTCCGTATGCGGTGCCGGTCGACGGCATCGCACGACGAAGGAGGCACGCGGTGGCAGAACCACTGCACGTGGCCAGCAGGCTGCACGCGTTCAACCGGTTCGAGCTGAAATACCTCGTGCCGGTCGAGGAGGCGGCCGGGATCAGGGACGAGCTGGCCGAGCGGATGGACCGGGACGCGCACAGCCCGGTCGGAGGCTACGGCGTGTGGAGTCTCTACTACGACACCCCACAGCTGCGCTTCTACTGGGAGAGGATCGAAGGCCTGAAGTTCCGCCGCAAGCTCCGCATCCGGCACTACGGGGACCTCGACGGCGTGACCGACGAGTCCCCGGTGTGCGTGGAGATCAAGCAGCGGGTCAACCGGGTCACGCAGAAGCGCCGGATCACGCTGCCCTACGGCACGGCCCGGCGGCTGTGCGACGGACGGGAACTTGTCGAGCACTCCGCCCGGGAGAGCGCCTTCGTCCAGGAGGTCCTCGACCTGGTCGTGCGGCTGAACCTGCGGCCCACCGCGATCACCGGCTACCAGCGTGAGGCGCTGGTGGGGCGTGACGCGGACACCGGACTGCGGGTGACCTTCGACCGGCGGGTGCGGGGGCGGGACCGTGACTTCGACTTCGCCCTCCCGCACCCGGAGAATCGCTTCACCATCCCGCCGCACCTGTCGGTGATGGAGATCAAGGTGAACGAGCGCACCCCGCACTGGATCACCGACCTGGCCGCGCGCCGGAACCTCAACCTCGTCCGGGTGTCCAAGTACGTCCAGTCCGTCGAGGCGTTCGGCCTCGCTCCCCGGTCCGTCTTCCACGTCCACGAGGCGAACTATCCGCCCCCCCACACCCCCCCCAC
>NZ_JBRIOU010000009.1:110117-114445 GCF_053474865.1 Streptomyces sp. CO7 | reverse complement strand
CCCCCACGACCCCGACCATCGAGCCGCTGCCCGGGCAGCGTCCGGCGTCCGAGGCGCCGGTGAAGGCAGGAGCACAGTGAACTTCGATCTGCAGGAACTCAGCGGCACGTTCAGCGTCGCCGACGTCGTCGCGGCCATGGCGCTGTCGTTCCTCCTGAGCACGTTGATCGGCTACGTGTACCGGTACACGCACCGCAACGTCTCCTACAGCCAGTCCTACGTCCAGACGCTGGTCATCGTGGGCATGATCGTCGCCCTGATCATGCTGGTCGTCGGGTCCAACCTGGCCCGGGCGTTCTCTCTCGTCGGCGCACTGTCCGTGGTCCGCTTCCGCAACGCGGTGAAGGAGACCCGGGACGTCGGCTTCATCTTCCTCGCGATGGCGATCGGCATGGCCTGCGGCGCCCGCTTCTACACGCTGGCCGCGGTCGGCGCCGTGGTGATCTGCGCGGTCGTCCTGATCATGTTCAAGTTCAACTGGTTCGCCCTGAACGTCCAGCGCCAGGTGGTCAAGGTCCAGGTCCCGGCCGGCGAGGACCACGCGCCCGCCATCAGCGACGTGCTCATCAAGTACACCACCGAGTTCGAACTGGTCAGCACCGAGACCATCAGGGGCGGCGCGCTCACCGAGGTGTTCTACACGGTGCGCATGAAGAAGGGCGCCGAGCCCGGCGAGCTGGTGAGCGCGCTGCAGGAACGCACCTCCGGACAGCGGGTGACCGTGCTGACCGGTTACGACACGACCGATCTGTGATGGCCGGTGACGACAGGACACGCGGACGCCGCCTGCGCGACCGCCTCCCGGTCCGGCTGCGGCACCACTGGAAGCCGGTGGGAGCGCTCTGCGTGGGTCTGGCGGTCATGGTCCACGGCTTCGGCGACGCCCGCGTCTCGCCGTACGTCACCTCCGCCTCCGCGGCGGAGGGCGACCCCATCACCGAGAACGTCAGGGGCACGGTCGGCCTCTACGAGACCTCGGTCGCCCACTCCGTGCAACTGGACTACGACCCAACTGAGTTCGAGAAGATGATGAAGGAGTTCACGGAGGACGGGAGCAAGGAGTACGTCAAGGCCGACCTCACGATCGACGGGGTCCACCTCGAGGACGTGGGCATCCGGCTGAAGGGCAACTCCACCCTGATGTCCCTGCGCGGCGGCGGTGCCGGAATGCCCGGCGGCGGCCGGACCGCGCCCGAGGGAGCGGCGGCCGGGAAGACCGCGCCCCAGCCGCCCCAGGACGGCGGGAACGCCGCGGGCGCCGGCGGGGGCAGGGGTGGCGGCATGACGCAGTACGACCTGTCCGAGGAGAAGCCGGAGGAGCTGCCCTGGCTGATCAAGATCGACGAGTACGTCGAGGGCCGCGCCTACCAGGGGGAGCGGGAGATCTCGCTGCGCCCCGGCAGCGGGGACGAGGTGCCGGTCAACGAGGCCCTCGCGCTCAGCCTGATGGACTCCAGCGGCCTGAAGAGCGAGCGCTACACCTTCACCGCGTTCAAGGTGAACGAACGCCCCGTCACCACGCGGCTGATGGTCGAGAACCCCGACACCGAGTACGCCGAAGCCGCCGGCGACGGCAACGGCGTGATATACAAGGCCCGCGCCGGCAGCAGTTTCGCCTACCAGGGCGACGACCCGACCGACTACGAGAGCTCCTTCAAGCAGCTGAACAAGGTCGGCAGCCAGGACCTCGAGCCGGTCATGAAGCTGATCAAGTGGGTCGACCAGGCCTCGGACGAGGAGTTCGAGAAGGAACTCGACCAGTACGTCGACGTGGAGTCCCTCGCCACGTACGTGGCGGCGCAGAACCTGCTGCTGAACTTCGACGACATGTCCGGGCCGGGCAAGAACTACCTGCTGTGGTACGACCTGGACACAAAGAAGTTCACGGTGCTGGGGTGGGACTACAACCTCACATTCTCCGGCGACGCGACGGCCGGACCCGACGACGAGATCGGCATGGGCGGCGGTCGGCCCGGGGGAGAGGCCCCGACCGAGGGCACGACCGAGGGCACGACCGAGGGCACGACCAAGGGCACGGCGGAGGGCACGACCGGGGGAACGGCCGACGGTGCTGCGCCGGAGGGGATGCCCGAGGGCTTCCCCGAGTTGCCGGAGGGCTTCCCCGAAGGGCCGCCCGGCGGCGCCGCAGC
Organism: Streptomyces sp. CO7; assembly: GCF_053474865.1. Lineage (NCBI taxonomy): Bacteria > Bacillati > Actinomycetota > Actinomycetes > Kitasatosporales > Streptomycetaceae > Streptomyces > Streptomyces sp. CO7. The sequence goes on along the minus strand of NZ_JBRIOU010000009.1, from coordinate 112,295 downwards.
AGGGCAGGGCCAGGAGGCCGACGCCGGCCAGGGAGGCCCGGGCGGCATGGGCGGCGGGATGTCCTCGGGCCACGCGCTCAAGGACCGCTTCCTGGAGTCCGACGCGTTCGACGCCGTCTACAAGAAGGCGTACCAGGAGCTGTACGAGAAGTTCTACGGCTCGGGTTCCGCGACCGCGTCCCTCGACCGGATCGCCGGCGCGGCGCGCGAGGCGGGCGCCGACGGCACCGGTCTGGACACCACCGTCAAGGCGCTGCGTACGACCGTCACCGAACGCACCGAGGCGCTGGCGAAGCACGAGGAGGTCGCCGGCTGACCCGCCGCGTCCGGACGGGGCCCGGGCAGGGCTCCGTCCGGACGCCGGCGTCGCTCCCGCCGGCCCGGTCCCGGCTCCCTTCGTCCCTACGCCGCACGCCGGAGGAGACATGCCCGCTGCGAGCGCCGTCCGCGGGCACCTCCGCGACCGGCCGCGGGTAACGTCCGGTACGGGCCCACGCCCCGGCACACCGTGGACCTCACCGAAGAACGGATCGCACAGCACCATGACCGAGCACTCCGAGGCGGAGCCGCGGCACCGGCTCCTCGTCGTCGAGGACGAGCCCAGCATCCGCACCCTGCTCGAGTCGACCCTGCGGCTCACCGGCTACCGGGTGAGCAGCGTCGACTCCGGCCGGGCGGCCCTGACCGAGGCCGAGCGCCTGCAGCCGGACCTGGTGCTGCTGGACGTGATGCTCCCCGACCTGGACGGCTACGAGGTGACCCGCCGGCTCCGTGAGACCGGGAACCAGGTGCCGGTGCTGTTCCTGACCGCCCGCACCGGCGTCGATGACCGCATCAAGGGCCTCAGCGCCGGCGCCGACGACTACGTGACCAAGCCCTTCAACATCGAGGAAGTGCTGCTGCGCATCCAGGCCATCCTGCGGCGCACCCTCGGCACCGAGGCCCTGCTGCCGGACACCGTCCTGCGCTACGCCGACCTCGAACTGGACGAGACGGCGCACGAGGTGCGGCGGGCCGGCGAGTACCTGCAGCTGTCCCCGACGGAGTTCAAGCTGCTCTCCTACCTGATGGACAACGCCGGCCGGGTGCTGAGCAAGACACGCATCCTCGACCACGTGTGGGGCTACGACTTCGCGGGCGACACCCGGGTCGTGGAGACCTACGTCCGGTACCTGCGCAAGAAGGTCGACCGGTTCGACCCGCCGCTCATCCACACCGTCCGGGGCGTCGGCTACTGCCTGCGTCTGCCCCGCCCGCACGAGGGGAGCACGGACCGGTGAAGCCGCCCCGCACACCGGCCCCCCGTTCGCTGCGCGGCCGCCTCCTCCTCGGTGTCACCGTGCTGGCGACGGTGGCCGTACTGGCCTCCGAGCTGGTCGGCTTCTTCGTCCTGCGATCGTGGCTCATGGACCGCGTCGACCAGCAGCTCGCCGAGTTCGCCCCGCGGCCGCCGTCCTTCCGCGACGCCCGCAGGCCCGGCGGGCTGCCGCCCGTCGAAGGCCCCGGCTCCCTGCCGTCGGACTTCCGGGTCCACTTCTACGACGACGCCGGCAACCGCCTGACGTACTCGCTCGGCTCGGACGACCGGCCAGGACCCCGCCTGCCCGACACGCTGGCGGACCTCCAGCTGACGGAGGGACACCCGAGGACCGTGGACGCCGAGTCCGGCGACGGCAACTGGCGCGTGCTGCTGCGACCCGGAGCGCAGGGCGTGAACGCCGTGATCGCGCTGCCCCTCGACACCGTCGACGGGGCCACCTCCAAGATCCTCTGGATCGACGCCCTGCTGCTCGCCGTCACCGTCGCCGCCCTGCTGGCACTGGCCCGCGGAGTGGTCCGGCTGGGGCTCCTGCCGCTCAGCCGGATGGAGCGCGCCGCCGGGACCATCACCGCGGGCCGGCTCGACCGGCGGTTGCCCGACACCGATCCCCGCACCGAGATCGGGCGGCTGGGCCTGGTGCTCAACACGATGCTCGACCGGCTCCAGGCGGCGCTGAAGGAGCGTCAGGCGTCGGAGGACCGCATGCGGCAGTTCGTCGCCGACGCCGGACACGAACTGCGCACCCCGCTGACCGCCATCCAGGGCTTCGCCCAGCTCGCCCTCCGGCCCGGCGCCCGTTCCGCCCAGGAGCGGCGGGAGGCCGACCGGCTCGTCGCACAGAACGCGGAACGCATGGC
>NZ_JBRIOU010000009.1:109407-110017 GCF_053474865.1 Streptomyces sp. CO7 | reverse complement strand
ACCTCCAACTGCTCGCCACACTGGACCGGCGGCCCGCCTACCAGCGCGAGAGCGTGGATCTGCTCTCCCTGGCGGCGGACGCCGTGAGCACTGCCGTCATGCACCGCGGGAGCCATCCGGTGGACCTGGAACCCCTCGGTGGTGGAGTCGGCGGTGACGGCTCCCGGGAACTGGACGTCGTGGAAGCCATGGGAGACCCGCACCGGCTGCGGCAGATCGTTGAGAACCTGCTGGCGAACGCGCACGTCCACACCCCGGCCGGCACCCGCGTCCACGTCCGGGTCGGCGAGGGCCCGGCCGGCCCCGGCGTCGGCGGGACGGACGCGCCCGGACGCGTCAGCACCACCCGGCCGTTCCTCCCCGGCACCCGGGTCGCCGTCGTCGAGGTCGCGGACGAGGGCCCGGGGCTGACGGCGGAGCAGGCCGAGCACGTCTTCGAGCGCTTCTACCGGGCCGACCCGTCCCGCTCACGCGCCCAGGGCGGTTCCGGACTCGGCCTGGCCATCGCTGCAGCCATCGCCGAGGGCCATGGAGGCCGCCTGGAACTCGACCCCGGCCAGGGCCGCGGGGCCACCTTCCGGCTGGTCCTGCCAAGGTCGTAGGGCGGGGG
>NZ_JBRIOU010000009.1:108718-109307 GCF_053474865.1 Streptomyces sp. CO7 | reverse complement strand
CCCCGACGTCCGCCCACGGCCCGCCCGCCCGGTACCGGCCGCACGGTCACCGCGTGGACCCCGCGGAGCACCTGCTCGGCACACCCGGGTTCTGGCCCGCCTACCTCGGCTGGTCCCTCGTCGTGGAGGGCCTCGACCCCGAGCTCTTCGGCGCGGACCTCGCCGACCTGGACGCCGCGCTCGAGGCGGTCGGGGCGACGGAGGTCTGGCCCGCCTTCCGCGTGCCGCTGTCCGACGGCCGGGTGTACCACGTCGTCCCGTACAACCTCCCCGACGACTACGGCAGCGTGGCGTTCCTGCTCGAGACCCCGGACGCCGACACCCTGCACACGCAGGCGGTGATGGACCCGCACGACTTCCACGGCGGCGGCCTCACCTGGCGGGAGACCCTCGAGGCCGCCGACGCGGTGCCCTCCGGCGACTGCTGCCCGCGCGGCGTGCTGGACCCCGACCACCGGCTGCTGCTCCTGCTTCCTGCCTGGGGCGGGGTCGACACCCCGGCGGAGGAGGCGCTCACCCGTATCGGGCATGCCCTCATGGCGGTCGGCGTGCCCGGGGCGTCCGCCACCGACCTGGCGGAGCACCTGAT
>NZ_JBRIOU010000009.1:100747-108618 GCF_053474865.1 Streptomyces sp. CO7 | reverse complement strand
CCTGGGGCCTGTCCACCTGACCACCGAGCCCCGCCGAACGGCACCGCCGTACGACCGCTGCGCCGCGGGCCGGGTGTGCGACAGTGCGTCAAGCTGTGGCGCTGCTGCCCGCCCGGCCCGCACGCAGGAGGGCGAGGTCGTCCCCCCACGCGTCCAGCACCTCGCCGTGACCGGCCCTCCGGGCCGCCGCCTCGACCAGGGTGAACAGCCGCCGCTGCAGGGGTAGGTCGCCCGTCGCCGAGACGCGGTCGACGGCAGGCAGCAGCACGCCGGTGTCCCAGCCCGGCAGCGGGTACCGGGCGAGTTCCCACGCCAGGTACGCGTTGTAGGGGCGGGGACGGCCGTCGAGGGCGAAGAGCAGCTCCAGCAGCAACCGCATGCTGTCGGCCGCGTCCAGGCGGGCCGCCAGCAACCGGCCGGCCCGGTGGTTCTTTACCGAGCGGTAGCAGGAGTTGACGTAGGCGTCGAGCCACTCCCGGGAGGCTCGGCGCGCCTCGTCGGCGTCGAGGCGGGCCCGGCCGGCGAGGATGCCGGCGATCCCGCCGTCGAACCGGTCGAACACGACCCGGGCCCGGGCGAGGGCGTAGCGCTCCCACGCGGGCATCGCCGCATCACGGAACGCGGTGAGCGTCATGACGACGAGGTCGAGTCCGGCGCCGCGGTGACCCGCGAGCCGCGTCGGCGCGGTCACGGCGTCGTCCGCGACGATCACGTACAGGTCGTGGTCGGAGTGCGGGGTGACCATGCCGTCGTGGGCCTGGGAACCCTTGAGGACGAGACCGACGACGGCCGGGTCGGCGACGGCCTGTTCGACGAACTCATCGTAGGAGAGCGGTTGTCGAGCGGTCATGGCGGAACCTCCGGTGGGGTGGTGAAGGGCATGTCAGCCGGGGGCGGCCCGCTCGGGGGCGCCCCGCACCGTCTGCGGCAGCGCGACGGCTGCCGCCCGGAGGATCAACGCACGGCCCCGGACCCTACCGCCCGGCCACCGGCGGGGACAGCGCCGATAAATGGGGTGAGACGAGGGGGACGTGCGGACTACGGTGCTCATGTTCGAAAGGGGGGGACGCAATGGCGAAGCTCAACCAGATCATCGCTGTCGAAAAGGGCGTCAAGAACAAGTCGTTCCAGGACGTCACCGCTGCGCACCACAAGGTGCAGAAGCCCGCGCTGCTGGCCGGCATCTCGCGGACGTACCAGCCGAAGGACGAGGAGGGCGAGCAGCTGCCGCCCGAGTCCACGCGGGTACAGGTCAAGGCGGAGGACGTGCTGCGGGAGACGGCCGCGTCCCTCACCCGCCTCTTCGACGTGACGGCGACCAAGGACTGGGCGAACTGCACCGCGCGCGCCGACGTCACGGTGGACGGCCGGACCGTCGTCGCCGACGTCCCGGTCGGTCACCTGCTGTTCCTCGAGAAGCAGCTCACCGACCTGCACACCTTCGTCAAGAAGCTTCCCGTGCTCGACGCCGCGGAGTCCTGGTCCCTCGACCCGTCCACGGACTGGTGGAAGACCGACGCGGTGCGCACGATCCGTACCAAGAAGGTGCCGCGCAACCACGTCAAGGCGGAGGCCACCGAGAAGCACCCGGCGCAGGTCGAGGTGTACTACGAGGACGTGCCGATCGGCTACTGGACCACGGTGAAGTTCTCCGGAGCGCTGCCCGCGCGACGGGTGAACGAGCTGCTGGAGCGGGTGGAGAAGCTGCAGCAGGCGGCAAGTTCGCCCGCGAGGAGGCCAACTCGACCGAGGTCACCGACCGGCGGGTCGGCGAGGCGGTGTTCGGCTACCTGTTCGCCTGAGACCCGCGGACAACCCCATGATCGCCCCCGCGTGCGAGCGCGGGGGTGCGTGACAGGGACAGGCCGGACATGAGGACCGGCCCGCTCCCCGAGCGCAAGCTGAAACTGAACGGAATCAGCCTGAAGAAGCGGCGACAGTGAAGGTTCGAATCCTTCCCCCGGCACCACGGGCCGGGGTGGCCCAAACGGCAGAGGCACGCCGCCTGAAACTCAGACTCTCGCTCAAGCTTCAGCATCGCCACCGATCGCCGGATCGACCGAGGAGGGACGAACGCCCTTGGGGTGCGAGTTCGACTCTCGTCTGCGCCTCTTCACGGCGCGGTAGTTCAACGGAAGAACACGAGGGATAAGCCTGATCCCTCCTCTTGAAACGCCATCGGCGTGCCCAACGGGTGGCATCCCCAGGGACCCGGGAGCCGGATACCGCTCCCGGGTTCCGCCACGTCCGGAGCCGCCACGTGCGGCGCCGCACGGCACTTCATGCCCTCACAGCCGCGGCAGCGGATCCGCGGGGCCCGGTGAGCGGCGCTGCTCCAGCCAGAACACGTAGACCCGCAGGTGCTGGGCCAACTCGCCCTCGACGTAGGCGGCGTAGTCGAGCGCCGCCTCGGCGACACCCTGGCCGGAAATCCGGTCGTCCTCCTCCCAGGCGGCACGCCCCAGTCGCAGATGCTCGAGGACGCGGTCCCGGTCACGCCACCAGTCCCGGACCGAGGCGGGCGTCCAGTGGTCGTCACCGTCGCAGCCGTAGCCACCGAACGGGTCCTCACCCGCGGCCTCGACGAGCTGCCGGAGCTCGTCCGCGTCCCGTGGCTGCCGGTACACGTACTCCGTGAAGTACTCGCTCTCGTACAGGACGTTCCGCGGGGCCATCAGCCGGCCGGTACCGCAGTTGTCGGTGACCGCGCCGTAGAAGGGGCCGGGAACGTTCAGTCACGTGCGCTCCTCCCACTTCCCGTGGAAGCCCGGACGGTCGTCGGCGAGCAGCGGCACCGGGTCGAAGTACGGACTCATGACGGAAGCTCGGCTCCCTCCGGGCGCCGCGGCCCGCCGCCCGGGTCGGTGCGGCGGAACGGCCGGACGACCTTCCGGACCTCGTCCGCGGCGCCCCAGGTGTCGTCACCGTGGGCGATGTGACTGAGGAGCTCGCGCAGGTGCAGCAGACGCATCCGCTCCTCCCAGCCCTCCCGCGGCGCGCCGGTCTCGCGGTACGCCGCGAAGAACCGGTCCGCCTCCGGCGGGCGCAGCGAGCACCAGAGCATGCTGAGGTCGACCTCTGGCCAGGTGTAGGACACGGCGGGGTCGATCAGCACCGGGGCGCCGTCCGGGGCGGTCACCACGTTCCCCTTCCACAGGTCCCCGTGGGTCAGGCACGGCGGCTGCTCGGGCACCAGCTCGGGCAGGGCCCGGCAGAAGCGCTCGATGGCGCGCCGGTCCTCCCGGTCGAAGGCTGCCTCCACGTGCGGCTCGGGCAGCCAGCGCAGCACGCGGCGCTCGGCGAAGAACCGGTGGCCGTCGTCGTCCCAGGTGTTGTCCTGGCGCATGCGGCCCAGCCACCCGTCCCGGTGCCGGCCGAACCGGTCGGCGACGTGGGACGTGTGCAACTCGGCGACCATGCGCCCGAGCCGCTCCCAGAACTCCTCGGTGTCCTGGCGTGGACGCACTCTCTCCAGCACCAGCACCCGGGGCGAGGCCGCCAAGACCTCCGGCGCGCGCCCCGGCGGCGCGGAGTTCGGCCAGGCCCGCCGCCTCGACCTCGAAGACGTCCGGCTGGGGCCCGGCCAGCGTCTTCGCGAAGACCTCGCCCCCGTCCCGGAGCGTGGCGACACCGGCGACGGCGATCACCCCGCCGGGTATCTCCTCCACCGCCCCGGCCGCGAAACCCGCCTCCTGCAGGCGCTCGCGCAGCATTTCCCCATGTGCCATGCGGGCATCCCATCATGCTTTCGCACGCGTGTGCCCGGGGCGGGCAGAGAAGACGGGGCCGACGGCGCGGTGGCGGTCCCGGCGGGGGTCAGGGGCTCACCTCCTCGTCGTGCTTCGCCGTGGCCTGGTCGGGGACCGGCTCCCCGACGCGTGGCGACGGCATCGCGGGGGAGCCGACCGCGAACTGACGGGCCTGCACCTCGTAGGCCTCGCGGAAGAAGCCCGGGCCGGTGTCCGGACGCATCAACTGCTCGAAGGTCCCGTGCTCGACGACACGGCCCTCCTCCAGGACGTAGATCAGATCGGCGTGGCGGACGCTGTGCAGCCGGTGGGTGATCAGGACGGTGGTCTGGCCCTCGCCCGCGAGGCGGTGGATCTGGTCGAAGACCTTCTGTTCCGCGGCCGGGTCGAGCGCACTGGTCGGCTCGTCCACGATCAGGACCTGCCCGTCGCGGAACCGGGCCCGGGCCAGACCGATCTTCTGCCACTGCCCGCCGGAGATCTCCCGCCCGCCCCGGAAGCCGCGGACCAGCAGGGTGTCCTTGCCCCGGGGGAGGGACCCGACGATCTCGTCGGCCCCCGAGTAGACCGCCGCGGCGTCGACCGCCGCCTCGTCGTGCAGGGCGGAGGACCGGCCGATGCCGATGTTGACCCGGGCGGTGAACGGCCAGCGGTGGAAGTCCTGCGCCACCATGGCGACCCGGGAGAAGATCTGCGCCCGGTTCGCCTCCGCGGTGTCCACGCCGCCCCAGGTGACGCGGCCCTCGTCGGGGAGGTACAGCCCGGACAGGAGCTTGGTCAGCGTCGTCTTGCCCGAGCCGTTCCGGCCCACCAGCGCCACCGTCCGGCCCGCCGGGACGACCAGGCTGACGTCGCGGAGCGAGGGCTCGTCACTGCCGTGGTAGGTGAACGTGACGTTCTCGAAGCGGATCTCCCCGCAGTGCTCCGGCAGGTCCTTGCCGCCGGCCGGGATGGCGCGCCGCTCCGCCTCCTCGCAGAGGGCCTCGAGGTCGGCGACGAACAGCGACTCCTCCTGCACGTCTGTCACGGTGAGCACCAGGTCGTTGATGCCGGCGGAGCCCGACCGGATGGCGAGCACGGCGGTGGCCCCGACCGCGAACTCCATCGAACCGCTCCACAGCAGCAGTCCGAGGACCCCGTACGTCGCCACCGTGGCCACGCCCCGGGCCGAGTCCGCGATCAGACCGGTGCGGGCGCCGAGCCACGCGAGCCGGGTCTGCTCCTTCTCGCTCGTCTCGGCCATCCCGCGGAAGTGCGTCAGCAGGAAAGGGCCGACCTCGTGCACCCGCACCTCGCCGGCGGCCTGCTGGTTGATCAGCAACTGACTGATCAGATGGGCTGCCCGGACGTGCTGGATGAACCGGTGACGGCTCACGTACTGCTGACGCGCCATCGTCAGCGAACCCCAGGCACTGGGCAGCGCCATGACGATCAGCAGCGGCAGCAGCGCCGGGTGGAGCACCGCCAGCACCCCCGCCGCGGCGACCAGCGCGATGCAGGAGGTGGCCACGGCGGTGCACAGCCGGACCATGCGGCGGGCCGATTCGGCACCCCACTGCGCCGAGTCCATCAGCTTGTGGAAGGCGTCGTCCTCGATCGCGCTCATCTCCACGCGCGCCACCAGGCCCAGGTAGCGCTCGGTCGCCACCCGCGACACCTTCGGCTCCAGGATGCCGGTCGCGGCCATCGACGCGGACCGCAGCACGGCGCCCAGCAGCGTGAGCAACGCGACGAGCAGGAGGGCGGGCAGCGCGGCCCGCAGCCGTTCCGCGTTGGACCCGGGGGCGAAGAGCTCTCCGAGGAGCGCGCTGACCGCCACCAGCGACACCGCCTGGCTGACGCCGCGGCCGAGCTCGCAGACGCCGACGACGAGCAGCGACCGCGGGTCGGCCTGGCGGGCCAGCCGGACGGCGATGCCGATGTGACGGGGCAGGGCGGCCGCCATGGTCCGCAGGCCGAGGCGCAGCCAGGCGCCGTTGTGCTGGTTCCAGCCCTGCTCGTAGGTGAGTTCACCGCCGAAGAGCAGCTTCTCCGAGGAGGACACGTCGCCCGCGCCGTTCGCCTCGCTGTCTCCCTCCGCCGAGGTCATGCCGCGCACCGTGTGCCGGCCGGTGCCGCGGGCAGAGTTTGTTCGAATGTGAGGTGACTGCTCAGGCTTGCGGGAGTCAGGTGCACGGCTTCCTCCGGACGGGCGACGCAGGGGCACTGGTGCTCCAATAACGTCGCCGGAGCGCCGCTTGTCACGGCCCCTGAGCGGCTTTTTCAGGACAAATGTTCCATCATGGCCGACGGGTTCCGGTGGTGGCCGGGGCGGCGGTGACACCTGGTGTTCGAACGGGGCCGCCCACGGTGCGGGCCGGTCCGTGCGCCGGGCGCCGTCGAGGACCGCCTGCTCGTCGGGGGTGCGGGCGGGACCGTCCAGCTCGGGCAGGCGGGGCCCGCGGAGCGCGGCCAGGACCATCCGGGGCGCAGCGCGCCGGGTGGCCGGTTTCTCCAGCGTCATCACGTCCGTGAACCGCTGGGTGCGGGCCGGAGCCGATCGGCCCTCGCGGACGGGCGGGTTGGTCGAAGCCCCGGCGTATCGGACAGTCATATAACAGCATGAAGCGCGGCTCGTCGACGGGAAGACCGCAGGGCCCCGCTGTCAGTGGCGTGTGCCAGGCTGGCGCCCATGACGGAGATGCTCGTGATGACGGAGCCCGGCGAGCGGGTCGTGCACCCGACGGCCGGGGAACTGGCCGCGCTGGTGCGGAGGATCGGTGCGGAGGGGGACGGGTTCGTGGTCGCCCAGCGGGTGCCGGACCTTCCCGACGAGTACATACAGGTGGCGCACCGGGCCGGCGGCGACTACCAGCTGGAGTACCGGGACGGCTCCCACGACCGCCACTACCAGACCTTCGTCACCGACCCGGGCGTCGTCGCCGACGCCATGACCGGCTGGGCGCGTAGGGAGCAGGGCTGGCAGCAGGGGTTCGAGTGGGCCCTGCTCGACATGGGGGAGCCCGAGTCCGTGCCGCCGCTCGGACTGTCCGCCGAGGACCGGCGGGTGCTGGAGGAGCGGCTGCGTCTGTCGCTCGCCTGCGGCTTCGTGGACCGGGCGGCGCTGGCGGAGATCGCGGAGGAGTACCTGGTCACCGCGGAGCGCCGTCCGCTCACCCGCGGGCAGGCCTGGCGGCTGGCCGACGAGTTGTGGCTGGAGAGGGTCCGGGAGCAGGCCGGCTGGGAGGGTGAGACCGATCCCGAGCTGCTGGGCCGGGCCTTCGCCCGGCTGCGTGAGCACGGCATCGTGGCGCGTGAGGACTTCGCCTGCTGTCGCACCTGCGGAGACGCCGAGATAGGCGCCGAGACGCAGCCGGGGGACCGGGGCTTCGTCTACTTCCACTCGCAGTGCACCGAGGGCGCCGTCCTGGGGCAGGGGCTCCACCTTCTCTACGGGACCCTCGACGACCGGGGTCCCGAGGCCACGGCGGCCGTGGGCCGGGAGATCGTGGACGCGGTGCGCGCGGCCGGCCTGACGGTGCGATGGGACGGGGACCCCGCCCAGGCGATCGTGGTGACGCCGCTCGACTGGCGGCGGAGGTTGATCGGCTGAGCGTGAAGTGCGGCCCTGCCGGCGCCCGGCGGCCTCGTGCCCGCTCCTTCGCCCGAGGCGCCGGATGTGTTCCATGAAAGTTGCACGAGGTTGTGTGACGGCTGTTGACAGCCGATGGCGCTGCTGGCTTCATGAAACATACGAGTGGGAGCGCTCCCACTCACTCGTGTGTACGTCCTCTTGCGTCAAGTGGCGAGAGGGCGCGGTATATACACGGGCATAACGGCCTCGCTGCCTGTGGGTTCTCACAGAAGTGGACGTGGGAGCTCGGACGGTGCCGAGGCCGCGCACCACCGTGTCACCGGCACCACCGCACGCCCGCACCGACGCTCGCCCCGACCCACCGCACCGACGCTCGTCCCCGCACCACGGACCGAGCCGCACCGCCGGCACCGACCGCACGGCGCACCACCCGCAAGCCGCACTCCCGCACCTCGGCCCCGCCGTCCTTCCCCGCGGCGGGGCCGGCCCCACGGGGCAGGCACGGCACCTGTCCGCCGACGCACGGCGGGGACACCCCAGCCCCACTC
>NZ_JBRIOU010000009.1:95601-100647 GCF_053474865.1 Streptomyces sp. CO7 | reverse complement strand
CTCCCCGCCCCACCGCTCGACTTCCGCTCCCGCGAATCCGGAGGGCCCGCTCATGAGACCACCGACCCGCCGTGGCCGGCTGACAGCCGCACTGTCCGTCGCCGCCGCCCTCATCACCCTCGCCGGGTCGACGGGCGCGCAGCCCTCCGTCGCCGCGGAGGCCGCCATGGGGGCCGCCGCCCTGCCGTACCAGGACGCCTCGCTCCCCGTGGCGGACCGGGTGAACGACCTGCTCGGCCGGATGACGCTGGACGACAAGATCGGCCAGATGACGCAGGCGGACAAGGACTCGATCGTCCCCCAGTCCGACATCAACACCTACCGCCTCGGCTCCGTGCTGTCCGGAGGCGACGGCACCGTCAGCCCGAACAACGCCACCACCTGGGCCGACACCTACGACGCGCTGCAGCGCCAGGCCATCGGCACGCCGCTCGCCATCCCGATGATCTACGGCATCGACGCGGTGCACGGCGCCAACGCCGTCCGCGGAGCGACGATCTTCCCCCACAACATCGGTCTCGGCGCCACCCGCGACCCGGCGCTCGTCCAGCGCATCGGACGCGCGGTCGCCGAGGAGGTCTCCGGCACCGGCGTCGACTGGACCTTCGCGCCCTGCCTGTGCGTGGCCCGCAACGACCGCTGGGGCCGGACGTACGAGTCGTTCGGCGAGACCCCCGAGCTGGTCTCCTCCATGTCCACCATCGTCGACGGCTTCCAGGGCACGGGCGGCGCGGGATCCACCGCGGCCTCGGTCCTCGCCACCGCGAAGCACTACATCGGTGACGGCGGGACGACGAACGGCACCGACCAGGGCAACACCCAGCTGACCGAGGCCGAACTGCGGGCCGTCCACCTGCCGCCCTTCAAGTCCGCGGTGGACCGGGGCGTCGGTTCGGTGATGCTGTCGTACAGCAGCTGGAACGGCGTCAAGGTGCACGGCCACAAGTTCCTCGTCACCGACCTGCTCAAGGGCGAACTCGGCTTCAAGGGCTTCGTGGTGTCCGACTGGGCCGCCGTCGACCAGCTCGACGGGCAGACCGGCTTCACCGCCGACGAGGTGAGCAAGGCGATCAACGCCGGCGTCGACATGGTGATGGTGCCGTACGACTACAAGAAGTTCATCAGCACGCTGCGCGGTGAGGTCAACAACGGCCACGTGGCGATGTCCCGCATCGACGACGCCAACCGGCGCATCCTCACCAAGAAGTTCGAACTGGGCCTGTTCGAGAAGCCGCTGACCGACCGCGCGTACACCTCGACGGTCGGTTCCGCCGAACACCGCACGCTCGCCCGCCAGGCCGTGCGCGAGTCGCAGGTGCTGCTGAAGAACGACGGCGGTGTGCTGCCGCTCGCCAAGTCGTCGAAGCTCTTCGTCGCGGGCAAGTCGGCCGACGACATCGGCAACATGAGCGGCGGCTGGACGATGAGCTGGCAGGGCAAGAGCGGCGCCATCACCCCCGGCACGACCGTGCTGGGCGGCATCAAGGCCGCCGCCACGGACTCCTCGAAGGTGACCTACGAGCGGTACGGCAACGGCATCGACAGCAGCTACACCGCCGCCGTCGCCGTGGTCGGCGAGACCCCGTACGCCGAGGGCAAGGGTGACCGGACCGGCGCGATGGGCCTCGACCAGGAGGACCTGCAGACGCTGGCGAAGCTGAAGGCGAGCGGGGTGCCGGTGGTGGTCGTGCTCGTCTCCGGACGACCGCTCGACATCGCCGCCCAACTGCCCGACTGGAAGGCGCTGGTCGCCGCCTGGCTGCCGGGGACCGAGGGCGGTGGCGTCGCCGACGTCCTGTTCGGCGACTACAAGCCGACCGGCAAGCTGCCCATGACCTGGATGCGCAGCGTCTCCCAGCAGCCGATCAACCAGGGTGACGGCAAGGACGCCCTGTTCCCCTTCGGACACGGGCTGACCTACACCACCGGCACCGACCCGACGCCCACACCGACGCCGACTCCCACCCCGACTCCGGGCGCCGGCTCCTGCACGGCGACGACCAAGATCACCAACACCTGGTCGGGCGGCTACCAGGCCGACGTGACGGTCAAGAACACCGGCACCGTCGCGCTGACCGGCTGGGCGGCGAGCTGGGACCTCGGCAACCGGACCGTCACCAACGTGTGGAACGGCACGCTGACGACCAGCGGCGGCCGTGCCACCGTGCGCAACACGCAGTGGAACGGCTCGTTGGCCGCAGGGGGCACGGTGACCTTCGGCTACACCGCGAACGGCTCCGCCGACGGCCTTCCGGTACCGGCCTGCGCCGGTACGACGGGCGCCTGACCGCGGAGGTCCCCCCACACGGACCCGGTGTCCGGCGCCGCGGCGCCCGGGCGCCGGGTCCCGTGGTCCCGTGGTCCCGCATGACGGCCGCGGCGAGGGGTACGCCCTTCGTGCGGACGCCGCCGGGGCGGCCGCGGACTTCGAGGGGTGCGGCGGATGATCCGGAAGATGCAGGCGGTGGCGCTGGACTGCGACGACCCGGTCCGGCTCGCCGCGTTCTACGCGGAACTGCTCGGGGGTCGTGTCGTCACGGACTCCGAGGACGCCGACTGGATCGAGGTGCACGGCTTCGAGGGCGTCCCGCTGGCGTGTCAGCGGGTCGAGGGGTACCAGCCGCCCGCCTGGCCGGAGCAGGACCGCCCGCAGCAGCTCCACCTCGACTTCGACGTCGACGACCTCGAGGGCGAGGAGAAGCGGGCTCTCGCCCTGGGGGCGACCGTGCTGGAGCGGACCGACCGGATCCGTCCCGGCGCCAACTGGCGAGTGTACGCCGACCCGGCCGGTCACCCCTTCTGCCTCTGCCTGCACTGAGGATCCGTCAGCACCGGGGCCGCAGAGCCGCACCGGGCAGCCGGGCCCACTCCGGGACAGTCGGCCTGCCGGGCGCACCGTTCCCGCCCGCGGGAGCTAGGCCATGGCCTCGGCCACGGTGGCGCCGGACGGCGCGGGCCGGGGAGTGCCCCGGGTGAGCAGCACCACCCCGCGGGCGGCGACGACCGCCCCGCCCCCGGCCAGCAGGACGCCGAGGGTCCCGCCCTGGAAGCCCTCGCCGAGCAGGCACAGGCCGATGCAGGCCGCGGCCACGGGGTTGGCCAGGGTGGAGGTCGCCAGCGGGGCGCCGAGGCCACCGCGATAGGCCGACTGCGCCAGCAGCAGCCCGCCGACGGCGAATCCGGCGACCAGGACGCCCAGCAGGACCGTCTGCCCCCACGCCACGCCGGCCGGACCGCCGTCGCGCGTCAGGGTCACCGTCATGGTCTGGGTCAGCGCCGACGCCACCCCGGAAGCCACCCCGGACGCGGCGGCGCGGCGCAGGCCCGAGGCGTCGGCAGGCCGGCACAGCGCGGCCAGCAGCACCACCGCGCCGCCGGCCACCGCGAGCGCGGAACCCGGTGACAGTGCCCTCTCCCGGACCGGGCCGGACACGGTGAGCAGCAGCGCGGCCAGGCCCAGCAGGGTCAGCGCGGTGCCCCGCCACTCGGTATCGCCCACCCGGCGCCGCGCCGCCCGGGCGCCCAGCGGCACCGCGACGACGAGGGTGAGCGCGCCCAGCGGCTGCACCACGGTCAGCGGTCCGCAGCGCAGGGCTGCGACGTGCAGCAGCGAGCCCGTGAGGTTCAGGCCGGTCGAGGCCCACCAGACGCCCGTGCCCAGGAGGGCACGCAGCGGGGCGCCGGGACGGGCCCGCGCGACGATCCGCTCCTGCGCCACGGCGGCGGAGGCGTAGGTGACCGCCGAGGCGAGGGACAGGGCGACGGCGAACCCGGTGGCGTTCACCGGCCGGCCCGGGGACGCGCGGGGATCCCGGTCGCGGGTCTGCGCTCACCGGGTGCGGGACGGGCTCTCATCTCCAGCCCTTCGTGCGGACGGGACGTCGCGGGGGATGCCGGAGCGGCCGGCCGCGCGATCATCGAAACGGTTCAGTATCGGTACGATAGAGTACCGGTACTAGTTGGTATCGATACGGTCGGGTGTCGGTGCGGATAGGGTGAGGAGCAGGGACGGTCGAGAGCGGGCCGGGTGGCGGCGGAGGAAGGGGAACGGTCATGACGGTGCAGACGGAGGGTGGAGCCCGGCCGGAATCCGCGTCGCGTCGCTCGAAGATCACACCGGAGCGTGAGCGGGAGTTCTTCGACGCCGTGCTGGAGCTGATCCGTGAGAGCGGCTACGAGGCCGTGACCATGGACGGCGTCGCGGCCCTCACGCGGTGCAGCAAGTCCACGTTGTACCGTCAGTGGCGGACCAAGCCCCAGTTCGTCGCCGCCGCGCTGCGCGCCAACCGCCGGGGCGGGTTCGCCGACATCGACACCGGCTCGCTCGCCCGTGACCTGACGGAGGTCGCCCGCTCGCTCGGGGCGGTGTCGGACCGGGACACCCGGTTGTTCCAGGCGATGGCGCACGCCATCACGGAGGACGCCGAGCTGCGCTGCGCGTTGCGGGAGGCGCTGGTCGATCCGGAGCTCGTCGCGCTGGAGGCGATCCTGCGCAGGGGGATCGAGCGGGGCGACGTCGCCGCCGACCATCCGGCGCTGCCGTTCGTGCCGGACATGCTGTTCGGCGTGATGCGGATCAGGCCGGTCCTGACCGGCCGGTACGCGGACCCGGACCACATGGCCCGGTTCGTGGAGTCGGCCGTACTGCCCGCTCTCGGGCTCGACTGAAGACCCAGACCGGCCGCCCGTGGGATGAGGCGGAAGGTCTGAGCGTGCCGCACGTGGGGACGGCGTGGCACGCGAGCCGGGGCCGGACAGGGCGCCTCTTGAGCGGAGAGGCACCCTGTCCGGCCCCCCTTGGCTTTCCCCGGGGCGGCCGACGGGCCCGGCCGACTGCGGCTCCCCGGCCGCGACGGCTCCACCGGACGGTCGCGGCTCCCCGTTCAGGGCGCGGCTCGGCTCGGCGGCTCCTCGCGGCCCGTGAAGACGGGCGGCTTCGGCTCCCCGGCTCCCGCGGTGCACGGGCCGCGGCCCCAGGGTGGCGGCAGGCCCGAACGGGCGTGACTCTCGGGCAGGTGCGGCCCGGTGGGGAGGATGTCGGGTGGG
>NZ_JBRIOU010000009.1:93305-95501 GCF_053474865.1 Streptomyces sp. CO7 | reverse complement strand
AGTCGGAGCGCGCCGTGGGGTGCGGGTGGGCAGGACCGGACACCCGACGCCGCGCCCTCGGGTGTCCGGTCCGGAGCCGTTCCGGTCCGGACCGGAGCGGATGAAAGCCGTTGCGGACCGGACCGAGGCGGACGGAAGCCGTTGCGGACCGGACCGGACCGAGTTGGATAAGCGCCGTTGCGCTCCGGACCGGGGTGGACGGAAGCCGTTGCGGACCGAGGACTGGAGCCCGGCGGATCATCGGGTCGGGGCTCTCGTGTCGCTCGGCCCGGCGGATGCCTCGCCCTCGCCTTCCGGGGCTCGGCCCGTCGAAGGTCCGCCCGGACGGCGTACGGCCGCCCGGTGGCGTCACCGGGCGGCCGAAGCGGGGGGAACGGGGGGATTCAGCGGGCGCCGCGGCTCCGGACCAGGAGCCACAGGAAGTACGGCGTGCCGATCAGCGCGGTCATCAGGCCCGCGCCCAGCTGGGCCGGGGCGATGACCGTGCGGCCGAGGAGGTCGGCGGCGCAGACCAGCACCGCGCCGAGCAGGACGGCGACCGGCACCACACGCACGTGGCGGCGGCCGACCAGGGCCCGGGCGGCGTGCGGGGCGACCAGGCCGACGAAGCCGATGGTGCCCGCCGCCGCCACCGCCGTCGCGCTGAGCAGCACGCTCAGCACCAGCAGCGCGAGGCGTTCGCGGGACAGGCCGATGCCCAGCAGCTTGGGCGTGTCCTCGTCCAGGGAGACCAGGTCGAGCTCCGTGCGCCGGGCGGCCGCCACGCCGACGCCGAGGACCAGCACCAGGGCCAGCGGCACCAGGTCCGGGAAGGTGCGCCCGTAGGTGGAACCGGAGAGCCAGGTCAGCGCCTTGGTGGCGTTGTACGGGTCGGTGAGCACGATGATCAGGCTGATCAGCGCCGTCGCCGCGGTGGCGACGCCCATGCCGACCAGCACGAGCCGGTTCTGACGGAAGCCGCCCTGCGCGGCGAGCCCGAAGACCACCACCGACGACACCGCCGCTCCCGCGAACGCGGCGCCCGCCACGCCCCAGGAACCGGCGAGCGGGACCGAGGTCACCAGCAGCACCGCGCCCAGCGCGGCGCCGTTCGAGACGCCCAGCACCGCGGGCTCGGCGAGCGGATTGCGGGTGACGGCCTGCACCAGCGTGCCCGCCAGCGCGAGGGCCGCGCCCGCCAGCAGCGCCGCGCCCACCCGCGGGACGCGGGTGTCGAGGACGAAGGTGACGGCCCGGCCGGACCTGCCCTGGGCCCAGTTGGCGACGTCGCCCAGGAGCAGCTTGGCGTCGCCCAGCAGCACGGCGGCGACGACGACACCCACCAGCAGCACCACCAGCACGGACAGCACCGTGACGAAGACCCGGCGGCTGCGCAGTCTCAGACGGTCCGGCGCGGCGGACTCGGCGCCCTCCCGCAGCCGGGTCGCGGTCACCACCAGGAAGACCGCGCCGACGAGGCTGGTGACCACCCCGGTCGGCACCGCGACCGAGAGGTCGTCGGGGACCAGGGCGCGGAGCACCACGTCGGAGCCGAGGACCAGCGCGGCGCCGGCGAGTCCGGCGAGCGGCAGCGCCCCGCGCAGCCGGGTGAAGGCGCGGACGCGGCGGGCCAGTTGCCGCACCAGTGCCGGGGCGCAGAGGCCGACGAAGCCGATCGGTCCGGCCAGGGTGACGGCGGCAGCGGACAGCAGGGAGGCCAGCACCACCACGGCGACCCGGGTGGTGCGGACGTCGACGCCGAGTCCCCGGGCGGCGTCGTCGCCGAGCGCCAGCGCGTCGACGCGCCGCGCCGTCAGCAGCAGTCCGACGAGGCCGACCACCGCGATCGGCAGCATCTGCAGGACGCCGTCGAAGCCGTTCTGGGCGATGGAGCCCTGGTTCCAGGCGTACAGGCCCTCGGTCTGCTCGGGGAAGAGGAGCAACAGGCCCTGGGTGACGGCGGTCAGCCCCAGTGTCAGGGCGCTGCCGGCGAGGACCAGACGGACGGTGCCGGCGCCGAGTCCCGACAGGGACAGCACCGCCGCCGCCGCGGCGAGACCTCCGGCGAAGGCGATGCCGGAGGACGCCAGCAGGGGGAGGGAGACCCCGGTGACGGCGGCCACGCCGAGGGCCAGGTAGGAGCCTGCGTTGACCGCCAGGGTGTCCGGGGAGGCCAGCACGTTGCGGCTGACGGCCTGCAGGGCGACACCGGCCCTG
>NZ_JBRIOU010000009.1:89004-93205 GCF_053474865.1 Streptomyces sp. CO7 | reverse complement strand
GCCATGCCGAGCACGGCGCCGACCAGCAGGCCGGCCGCCATGCGCGGCAGACGCGAGGCGATCACCACGGAGGCGTCGCCGGGGTCGGCGGCGCCGGTGAGCGCCTTCCACAGCTCGGGTGCGCCCGCCGTGGCGGTGCCCTGGGTGACGTCGACCGCCGCGAGGACGGCGACCAGCAGGGCCAGTGCGGCCGTCACCGCGGCCGCGGCCGGGGTGGCTGTTCTGGGTGCGGTGACGGCCATGGCGTTACTTCTTCGTCAGCGCCTCGACGAGGGCGTCGACGTACGCCTCCATCGAGCCGGGGCCGCCGAACATCCAGATGCCGTCGTCGAGACGGTGCACGTCACCGGACTCGACGAACGGGAGCGACTTCCACACGGCGTTGTCCTTGAGGATGCCGCCCTCGGCGAAGGGGGTGCTGTTCTCGTCGCCGTCGCTGCCGATGTAGGCGAAGCGGGTGTCCTTCGGGAGCTTGGTGAGACCCTCGACGTCGGTGGCGGCCAGGCCGTACGACTTGTCGCCCTTCACCTTCCAGGTGTTCTTCAGGCCCAGCTCGGTGTTGACCTCGCCGATGAGGGAGGTGGCCGTGAACGGGCGGACCGATACCTGGTTGGACGTCACGTAGCCGTCGGCGAAGGCTATGCCCTCGCCGGCCAGGCCGGCCTCGTCCAGCGCCTTCTTCCCCTCGGCGAGCTTGGCGTCGAACCGCTCGCGCACCTGCCCCGCCTTGTCCTCCGTGCCGGTGGCCTTGGCGATGAGGTCGACGTTCTCCAGCATCTGGTCGATCTGGCCGGCGCCGTCGGCCGAGCGGACCTGGAGGACGGGGGCGACGTCGCGCAGCTGCTTGACGGCGGCCTCCGGAAGGTCGGTGGTGGCGACGATCAGGTCGGGCGCCAGCGCGGCGACGGTGTCCATGCTGGGTTCGCCGCGGGTGCCGATGTCCTTGGGCTCGCCCTCGAGCGGGACGGCCGTGTTCCACAGCTGGTAGCCCTTGACGTCCGCGACGCCGGCCGGCTGGACGCCGAGCGAGAGCAGGCTCTCCACGACGTTCCACTCGGTGCCGACGACCTTGGTCGCCGGGCCGTCGAGCTTCACCTGGGCGCCGGAGGCGTCGGTGAGGGTGACGGCCTTCGCCTTCTTGCCGTCCTGGGCGCCCTTGGCGTCGGCGGCGGGCTCGGTGGTGCCGCAGGCGCTCAGCGCGAGGGCGGCGACGGCGGCCGTGGCCGCGACGAGGAGGTGACGCTTCATGAGGAGGGGAGGAGCCTTTCGGGCGTGGTGCGGGTGTGGTGCCGGCCCACCGCGCGGGTGCGCAGCTGGCCGGTGAGGGGGTCGGTGTCGACCTCGATGCGGATGCCGTAGGTCGCGGTCAGCCGCTCCGGGGTGAGGACCTCGGCGGGCGTGCCGTCCGCGACGATCCGGCCGTCGTGCAGGAGCACGACGCGGTCGGCGACGGCGGCCGTCTGGTCGAGGTCGTGGAGGACGACCCCGACGGCGATGCCGTGGTCGTCCGCCAGGTCGCGGATCAGATCGAGGAGTTCGACCTGGTAGCGGAGATCCAGGTAGGTGGTGGGCTCGTCGAGGAGCAGCACACCGGTCTCCTGGGCCAGGCAGCCGGCCAGCCAGACGCGCTGGAGCTGGCCGCCGGAGAGGTGCTCGGCGCCGCGGTCCGCGAGGCCGGTCGTGCCGGTGAGGGCCAGTGCCCGGTCGACGGCGGCCGTGCCGCCCGGGTCGGCCCTGCCCCAGCGGCCCCGGTACGGGTAGCGGCCGAACTCGACCACGTCGCGCACGGTGAGCCCGGAGGGGGTGGGGCGCGCCTGCGTCAGCAGGGCGACCCGGCGGGAGAACTCACGGGCCGTCAGGGCGAGCGCGTCGGTCTCCTGCTCCCCGTCGGCGTGCTCGTCGGCGAGGGTGAGGCTGCCGGCGCGCGCCTGCTGCAGGCGGGCCATGGTGCGCAACAGGGTGGACTTCCCGCTGCCGTTGGGGCCCGCCAGGACGGTCACCTCGCCCGGCCGCAGGGTCACGTCGGCCTGGTGGACGACAGGGGTTCCGTCGTACGCCACGGTGATCTCGGTCGCCGTGAGTCGGTGCCCACGCATGGGTCTGACCTGGGAGGTCTCTTCGGCTCTCACGCCCTTAGGTTAGCCTAACCTAAACCTGCTTTCGACAGGGGTGCGGCGGCGCTTGTCCCGCTTCGCGTCCTGCGGTGGCGCGGGGGCAAGGTCATTGTTCGGTCTCCGTCGGCCGAGGTGTCCGGTCACGGCACTGTGCGGCGGCATATGTCTTCTGTCCTGGACTGCCAGGTGCCGGTCAATGTCCTGCTGCCGTCCGCGGCCGGCCGGTGCGGCGCGGCGGGACGACTTCTGGCTGCTCGGGGGCCCTTGACGTGACTCGGGTGCGAGCGTCCAGGGTCCGCGGGGCGAACCGTCGGGGCCGGGCGGGCGTCACGGTGCGGCGGCATTCGCGTGCACAGAAGATTACTTACGGTCAAATCATGGACTGATTTACACACCATAGTCACTGTCTGGATGTGTATGGTCCGGAATCACTAGTTAGCAGACACAAAGCGAGAGTTGTGCTTAATCTCTGACTCGGTCTTGGAGGCCGGTCCCCCCGGGCCGGCTTCGCGCATCAACGTCGCGAACGTGCGGCGCACGTCCCCACCCGTCCGGATCCGTCCCCGTTCCGGCCGGTGCGTCATCAACAGAGCACGGATTCCCAGGAGGCCCCGCTCCATGCCGCACGTGCCCCCTACACATGTAGCCGAGGGGCGCCCCTCCCTCGGCCGCAGCACGCTTCAGCACCGCCTCGACGAACTGGCCCGCGCGCACGGAGTGCCGGGCGCCCAGCTCGCCGTCCACACCGGCGCCGAGGTGATCGGCGTCCACACCGGGACCGCCGACGCCGCCACCGGCGCCCCCTTCACTCCGGACACGGTCGTGCCGACCGGTTCGGTGACCAAGCTCTGCACGGCGGCCGCCGTGGCGGTTCTCGCCGACGACGGCGACATCGACCTCGACGAGCCGGCCGCCGCGTCGCTGCCCGAACTACGCGCGATACCCGAGGTGACCGTGCGTCACCTGCTCAGCCACACCTCCGGGCTGCCGACCGGGCCGGACTCCGACACCGCCGCCGGACTCACCGCGCCGCGGCTCCTGGCCTCGGTCTGCTCCCCGCGCGACCTGCTGTTCGCGCCGGGCAGCGGCTTCTCCTACTCCAACGCCGGCTATGTGGCCGCCGGCCGTCTGGTCGAGGAGGTCACCGGCATGACCTGGCGGGAGGCGGTACGGGCCCTGCTGTTCGAGCCGCTGGGCATACGCCCCCACCTCCTCCAGGACCCCGCGTCCGACCGGCCCGTCGCCGCCGGTCACGCCCGCAACACCGCCTCCGGCCGCCTGGTGCCCGTCGGGCAGAACCTCGCCCCCGTCGAGGCCCCGGCCGGCGCCCTGCTGGCCGGCGCACTGGACCTGCTGGCCCTCGGCCGGGCGCTCGCCGGTCACTCCACCGCACTGCCGCCCGCCGCGGCCGAGTCGATGCGCCGCCCTGCCCCCGGCGCGCGCCCGGGCGCGCTGGCCGACGGCTGGGGGGCCGGCGCGGCCCTCTTCCGGGGCGAGGACCGCTGGTGGTGCGGCCACGACGGCAACGCCCAGGGAACCTCCTGCCACCTGCGCGTCGACCCCCTCTCCGGGGTGGTCGTCGCCTTCACCGGCAACGCGAGCTCCGCGACCGCCCTGTGGCGTGAGCTCGCCGGCGAACTGGGTGCGCTCACCGGCCTGGTGGCCCCCGCGGCGACCCGCCCCGGACACGGCCGGAGCCCGGCCCCGCTGCCGGCCGGCTGCGCCGGCGTCTACCGCAACGGCACGGTCGAGTACCGGGTGGGCCTCGACGCCTCCGGCCGGCCGTTCCTCTCCGTCGACGGCGACGTCCCGCTCCCGCTGGTGTGCCACGCGGACCTCGAGTTCGACCTGGCCGACCCGGAGAGCGGCCGCCGTGAGCCCGGCGGTCACTTCCACCGCGATCCCCTGACGGGGACCGTCGACCGGGTGCAGGTCTCCGGGCGCGCGGCCCGCAGGGTGAAGGGCGCCGATCCCGAGGCCCGCCCGGTGGACCTCAGGGGCCCGGGTGTCCACGCCCCACGCCACCCCGGCGCGGCGGCCAGGCCCGGCCGGGTGCCGGCCGGTTCGCATCTGCGCGGGCTCGTGCC
>NZ_JBRIOU010000009.1:87881-88904 GCF_053474865.1 Streptomyces sp. CO7 | reverse complement strand
GGCTGACGGGGCGGAAGAGGCTGCCGGTGCGGGCACGGACGGCGGTGTGAGGACGGCTGCCGCGGCGGACACGGCTGACGGGCCGGGTCCCTGCCGGGTCCCGCGGGGCGGCGTGGCCGTCGGGGCGGACCACGCGGCCTACCTGATTTATACCTCCGGCTCCACCGGGGTGCCGAAGGGCGTCACGGTCACCCACCGGGGGGTCCGCGGCTTCGTGGAGGCCGCCGCCGAGCGCTACGCCGTGGGCCCCGGCGACCGGGTGCTCCAGTTCTCCTCGCCGAGCTTCGACGCCTCGGTCCTCGAACTGTTCATCTCCGTCCTCGCCGGGGCGACCCTGGTCGTGCCGCCGGGCGGACCATGGCTGGGGGACGAACTCGCCTCCGTGCTCGACGAGTTCCGCATCAGCCACACACTCATCCCACCCGCCGCGCTGGCCACCCTGCCCGACCCCGGACCGGACGGCGCGCCGCACCTGCGGACGCTGATCGTCGGGGCCGAGGCCTGCCCGCCCGCCCTCGTGGACCGGTGGGCGCCCGGACGGCGGATGATCAACTCCTACGGGCCCACCGAGGCCACCATCGTCGCCAGCTGGACCGGTCCGCTCCGCGCCGGCTCCGGCACCCCGACCATCGGCGCCCCGCTGCCCGGCGTCCGCACCCACGTCCTCGACCCGCTGATGCGCGAGGTTCCGCCCGGTGCGGACGGCGAACTGTACGTCGGCGGGGACGGCGTGGCCCGCGGCTACCTGGGCCGCCCCGGACTGACCGCCGCCCGCTTCGTCGCCGATCCCTGGGGGCCGCCTGGGGCCCGGCTCTACCGCACCGGCGACCGGGCGAGGTGGCGGGCCGACGGCGAACTGGAGTTCCTCGGCCGGGCCGACCGGCAGGTGAAGGTCCGCGGTTTCCGCATCGAACCGGGCGAGATCGAGGCCGCCCTGCTGCGGGACGCCGCCGTCCGCGAGGCCGTGGTCGTGGCGCGCGAGGACGAGCCGGGCCGACGACGGCTGGTCGGTTACGTCACTCC
>NZ_JBRIOU010000009.1:87224-87781 GCF_053474865.1 Streptomyces sp. CO7 | reverse complement strand
GGAGAGGCCCCTCCCGCTGTCCGCGGCCCAGCGGCGGCTGTGGTTCCTGTACGACCTCGACCCGGACGGCGCCGAGTACAACACGGGCGTCGCGCTGCGGCTGCGCGGCACCCTCGACCTCGGCGCCCTGCGCCGCGCCCTCGGCCGGCTCGCCGCCCGCCACGACTCCCTGCGCACCGTGTTCGCCGAGGTCGACGGCCAGGTCACGCAAAAGGTCCTCCCCGAGGTCGCGCTCCCGCTGCGCGTCGCCGACCTGCCCCCGGCGCCGGCCGGGCCCCGGGACGAGGAGACGGAGCGTCTGCTCGCCGAGGAACTGCGCCGCCCCTTCGACCTGACGGCCGGCCCGCCCGCCCGGGCCCTGCTGGCGCGCCGCGCCGAGGACGACCACGTCCTGCTGCTCGCGCAGCACCACATCGTCACCGACGGATGGTCGGTCGGCGTTCTCGTCCGCGAACTGACCGCGCTGTACCGGGCCGAGGCGTCCGGAGAACCCGACGCCCTGCCCGAACCCGGCCTGCAGTACCCGGACTTCGCCGCCTGGGAACACGGGCGCGGAC
>NZ_JBRIOU010000009.1:84880-87124 GCF_053474865.1 Streptomyces sp. CO7 | reverse complement strand
GTCGACGACACCCTCACCGTCAACCGGCTGGTGGAGTCCCTGCGGACCACCGTCCTTGACGCCTTCGCCCACGCGGACGTGCCCTTCGACCAGGTGGTCGAGGAGCTGGCGCCGCGCCGGGATCCCAGCCGCACGCCCCTGGTGCAGGTCCTCGTCGTCCAGCAGACGCCGCTCGCGCACCCGCCCCGGGCGGCGGGCCTGCGCGTGGAGGAGCACCCGCTGCCCCGGCCCGCCGCCCGCTTCGACCTCGTCCTGGAGTTCACGCCCACGGCCGACGGGGGCTGCGACCTCACCGTCGAGTACAACACCGACCTGTTCGAGGCGAGCACCGCCGCCCGGTTCGGCCGCCACCTGCACCGGCTGCTCGAGGGCATGGCCGACGCGCCGCACCGCACCGTCGCCCAGCTGCCGCTGCTCACCGACGACGAGCGGGGCACCCTGCTCGGCGCAGGCGAGGCCCCGCTCGACGAGGACGGGACGGACGGCGGACCCACCCTGCCGGAGCTGTTCGCGGCGCAGGCCGCCCGCACCCCCGGGCGGACCGCCGTGGTGTGCGGCGACACCCGCCTGGACTACGCCGAGGTCGAGCGTCGCGCCACCCGGCTCGCCCGGCGGCTCGTGGCGCGCGGCGCGCGGCCGGAGACGCTGGTCGCCCTGTGCCTGCCCCGCACCGCCGACCTCCTCCCGGCGATCTGGGCGGTCCTCAGGTCCGGCGCGGCCTACCTGCCGGTCGACCCCGGCTACCCGGCCGAACGCATCCGCTTCATGCTCGCCGACGCCGACCCGACCCTCGTCCTGGCCACCCGCGACACCGCGGCCGCCCTGCCGCCGGACCGCCCGGTGCTGCTCCTGGACGACGACCCGGCCGACGAGGACGACGACGCGCGGCGCACCGACCGGGCCGAGGACCCGTCGGGCGAAGCCCTTCCCGAGCGCCCCCGCGACCCGGAGCACCCCGCGTACGTCATCTACACCTCCGGCTCCACCGGCCGCCCCAAGGGCGTCGTGGTCACCCACCGCAGCGTGGCCCACCTGGCCGACTGGGCCGCCCGGCGGTTCGCCGGACGCCTGGACCACGTCGTCGCCTCCACCTCGCTCAACTTCGACGTCTCCGTCTTCGAGCTGCTGTGCCCGCTGATCGCGGGAGGCACCGTGGAGATCGTCCCCGACCTGCCCGCCCTCGCCGACGCCACCGGACCCCGGCGGGCGGGACTGGTGAGCGGCGTGCCCTCGGTGCTGTCGCGGATGCTCACCGGCGGCGGCCCCGCGGTGAGCGCGGACACCGTCGTCCTGGCGGGCGAGGCGCTGCCCGTCCAGACCGTGCGGGACCTGCGCCGGGCCATGCCCGGCTGCGCCGTCGCCAACCTCTACGGGCCCACCGAGGCCACCGTCTACGCGACCGCCTGGTTCGCCGGCGACCAGGACCCGGACCAGGCGCCGCCGATCGGCCGGCCGGTGGCCCGCACCCGCGCCTACGTCCTCGACCGGAAGCTGCGCCTTCAGCCGGCGGGCGTCCCGGGCGAGCTGTACCTCGGCGGCGACGGACTGGCCCGCGGCTACCTGCGCCGCCCCGGCCTGACCGCCGCCCGGTTCGTCGCCGACCCGTTCGGCGCGCCCGGGGGCCGCATGTACCGCACCGGCGACCTGGTGCGGTGGAGCGTCGACGGCGAACTGGAGTACCTGGGCCGCACCGACGACCAGGTCAAGGTCCGCGGCTTCCGCATCGAACCGGGCGAGGTCGAGGAGGCGCTGCGCGGCTGCCCCGGCGTCGCCGAGGCCGCCGCCGCGGCCCGGGCCGACGGGGGCCACCACCGGCTGGTCGGCTACGTGGTGCCCGAGCCCGGCGCCACCGTCGAACCCGAGACGGTCCGCCGCACGCTCGGCGGCACCCTGCCCGACCACATGGTCCCCTCGGTGGTCATGGTGCTGGACGAGCTGCCGCTGAACGTCAACGGGAAGCTCGACCGCGGCCGGCTGCCCGACCCCGGCCCCGCGCAGCGCACCGCGCGCCACGTCGCCCCGCGGACGCACACCGAACGGGTCCTCGCCGCCATCTGGGCCAAGGCGCTCGGCATCGCCCGGGTCGGCGCGGACGACAACTTCTTCTCCCTCGGCGGCGACTCCATCCTCAGCATCCAGGTGGTGGCCGAGGCCCGGCAGGCGGGCCTCGCGGTCACCTCCCGCGACGTCTACCGCCACCAGACCGTCGCCGCCCTCGCCCGCCGCGCCGACGCCGCCGCGAGC
>NZ_JBRIOU010000009.1:77154-84780 GCF_053474865.1 Streptomyces sp. CO7 | reverse complement strand
CCCCCTCCGACTTCCCGCTCGCCCGGCTCGACCAGGCCGCCGTGGACCGCGTCACCGGCGACGACCCCGCCGCAGTGGAGGACGTCCACCCCCTCACGCCCACCCAGGCGGGCATGCTCTTCCACGGCCTGTCCCAGGAGGACAGCGGCGTCTACTTCCACCAGCTCTCCTTCGTCCTCGACGGGGTCGGCGACCCGGCCGCCCTCGCGGCGGCCTGGCAGCGGGTCACCGACCGCACCCCGGTGCTGCGCGCCCACGCCGTCTGGCAGGACGTGCCCGAACCCCTGCTGGTGGTGCGGCGCGACGTCACCGTGCCGGTCGCCCACCTGGACTGGCGCGCGCTCGACGAGAGCGAACGCGAGGCGCGGCTGCGGGAGTTGCTGCGCGCCGAGCGGGAGCAGGGCATCGACCTGACCCGGGCGCCGCTGCAGCGGCTTACCCTGGTCGAGCTCCCCGGCGGCGGCCTGCGCGTGGTGTGGTCCTTCCACCACCTGGTGCTCGACGGCTGGAGCCTGTTCCACGTGCTGGCGGACGTCCTCGCCTGCGTCGCCGCGCCGGACGCCGCCGCGCTGCCCCACCGCCGCCCCTTCCGCGACTACGTGGCGTGGCTGGCCGAACGCGACCGGGACGAGGCCGAACGCCACTGGCGCGAGCGGCTGGACGGCCTCGCCGAGCCCACCCCGCTGCCGTACGACCGGGAACCGCGTGAGAGCCACCGCGCCGAGTCCAGCGAAGCGGTGCGCGCCGTGCTGCCGGCTGCCGCGACCCACGCGCTGCAGGACCGCGCCAGGAGCGCCGGGCTGACGCTGGGCACCCTGGTGCAGGGCGCCTGGGCGGTCCTGCTGAGCCGTCACGCCGGCCGCGACGAGGTCGTCTTCGGCACCACCGTCTCCGGCCGCCCGCCCGAGCTGGACGGCGCCGAGACCATGACCGGCCTGTTCATCGCGACCCTGCCCACCCGGGTCACCGTGCCCCGCACCGGTACCACGGCCGACTGGCTGCACCGCCTCCAGCAGGACCAGGGCGAGGACCGGCGCTTCGACTTCGTCCCGCTGACCCGGATGAAGGCCCTCACCCGGCTCCCCGAGCGGGCGGGCCTGTTCGACAGCATCGTCGTCTTCGAGAACTACCCGGTGGACGACGCCACGGCCGCCTCCCACGGACTGCGGCTGAGCGGGCTGGAGGGCGTCGAGACCACCAACTACCCGCTGAGCCTGGTCGTCGAGCCGGGGGCCGAGCTCTCCCTCAGCCTCGGCTACGACCCCGGACTCTTCGACGCCGCCACCGCCGAGCTGCTGACGGAGTACCTGCTCGTCCTCCTCGGCCACATGGCCGGCGGCCTCGGCGACGCGCCCGGTCGCCTGCCGCTGCTCACGCCGGCCCGCCGCGACCAGGTGCTGCACGCCTGGAACGACACCGCCACCGGCGCGCCGGCGAGGACCACGGCCGAACTCTTCGCCGCCCAGGTGCGCCGCACGCCCGACGCGGTGGCGCTGGAGGCGGGGGCGGGGGCGGAGAAGCTCACCTACCGGGAGCTCGACGGGCGCGCGGCCGCGCTGGCCGCCCGCCTGACCGCGCTCGGCGTGCGCGCCGAGCGCCCGGTGGGCGTGCTGATGGACCGTTCCGTGCCGCTGGTCGTCGTCCAGCTCGCCCTGGTGCGCACCGGCGGCGTGTACGTCCCGCTGGACGGCCGGGCACCGGGCGAACGGCTGCGCCGGACGCTCGCCGAGGCCGGGGCGGACCTGCTGCTCACCGACGCCGCGGGGGAGGAGACGGCACGCGCCGTCCTGCCGGACGGGCGGGTCGTCCGCGCGGACGACGTACCCGTCGACGCTTCCGGCGGCACACCCGACGACGCGTCCGCCGGTGCGCCCGGCGACCTCGCCGGGGCCGCCACGCCGCCGCCGGTGCACCCCGACAACGCGCAGTACCTGATGTTCACCTCGGGCTCCACCGGCACGCCCAAGGGAGTCGCCGTGCGGCAGCGGGACGTCGCCGCGCTCGCTCTCGACCGGGCCTTCACCGGGCACGAACGGGTCCTGGTGCACTCGCCGCAGGCCTTCGACGCCTCCACCTACGAGCTGTGGGTGCCGCTGCTGCGCGGCGGCACCGCCGTGCTCGCGCCGCCCGCCGAGGTGGACGCGGCCGTGGTGCGCCGCGCCGTGACCGAGCAGGGCGTGCGGCACCTGTGGCTGACGGCCGGGCTGTTCCGGCTGATCGCCCAGGAGGACCCCGGCTGCCTGAGCGGCGCGCGGGAGGTGTGGACCGGCGGCGAGGCCGTACCGGGCGCCGTGGTGCGGCGGGTGCTCGACGCCTGCCCCGGCCTGACCGTCGTCGACGGCTACGGCCCCACCGAGACCACCACCTTCGCCACCCGGCGCCCCTTCACCGCCGCCGACCCGCTGCCCGCCGTGCTGCCCATCGGCCGCCCCCTCGACGACACCCGCGCCTACGTGCTCGACGACGCCCTCCAGCCGCAGCCGCCCGGCGTGCCCGGCGAGCTGTACATCGCCGGCGCCGGAGTGGCCCGCGGGTACGCCGGACGACCGGGGGCGACCGCCGCCCGCTACCTCGCCGACCCGTACGGGCCGCCCGGCGGCCGGATGTACCGCACCGGCGACGTCGTGCGCCGGAGCGCGGACGGCGAACTGTGCTTCGTGGGCCGCGCCGACGACCAGATCAAGATCCGCGGCTTCCGCGTCGAGCCCGCCGAGATCGAGGCCCGCCTCACCGCCCACCCGGCGGTCGCCGAGGCCGTGGTGTCGCTCTACGAGCACGCCGGGGTCAAGCGGCTCGCCGCCCACCTGGTGCCCGCCCGGAGCGCGGACGCCCGGCGCGCGGACGCCGGTGGTGCGCACGCCCGGATCGCGGAGGCCCGCCATGCGGGGGTGCCGCACGGGGAGGCCCCGCGCGCTGACGTGCCGAGCGCGGACCTGCCGAGCGCGGCCGAGCTGCGGGAGCACCTCTCGGCGAGCCTGCCCGACTACATGCTGCCCGCCGCGTTCGTCACCGTCCCCGAACTGCCGCTGACCGCCAACGGCAAGGTGGACCGCCGCCGGCTGCCCGCCCCCGACTGGTCGGCGCCCGGCGACGCCTACCGCGAGCCCCGCGAGGGGGCCGAGCGGATCCTCGCCGGCATCTGGGCCGACCTGCTCGGCGTCGAACGCGTCGGCGCGGACGACAACTTCTTCATGCTCGGCGGCGACTCGATCCTCGGCATCCAGGTCGTCTCCCGGGCCCGCACCGCCGGGCTGACGCTCACCCCGCGCGACCTGTTCCGGTACCCCACCGTCGCCGCCCTGGCCGCCGCCACCGCCGCACAGGGCGCCACCACGGTCGCCGGCACCTCGCCGGTCACCGGCGAGGTCGGCCTCACCCCCGTCCAGCACTGGTTCCTCGACGCCGCACCGCGCCGCCCCGAGATCTTCGACCAGTGCGTGGTCGTCGAGACCCCGGCCGACGTCGACCCGGACGCCCTGCACCGGGCGCTGCGGGCCCTGTGGGACCACCACGACGCCCTGCGCTCCCGCTTCACCCGGCAGGGCGACGGCTCCTGGACGCAGTGGTGCGCCGCGCCCGGCGAGGACCCGGAGCTGCTGCGCACGCACGACCTGGGCGGCCTGGACGAGGCGGCCGCGCCCGAGGAGGAGGCCAGGGTCACCGCCGCGGCGCACGCCGCCTTCCGGCTGGACGCCGGACCGCTGCTCGCCGCCCGCCTGTTCACCGGCCTCCCGGCTCCCCGGCTGCTGCTCGCCGTCCACCACCTGGTGGTCGACGGCGTCTCCTGGCGCATCCTCCTGGAGGACCTGGAGACCGCCTACGCCCAGGCCCGCGCCGGCGACCCGGTCCGGCTGCCGGAGCGCACCACCTCGGTCCGGGAATGGGCCCGCAGGCTGCGCGAGCACGCCGAGGCGGGCGGCTTCGCCGCGGAACGCGAGCACTGGGAGACGGTGGCCCGGCACTGCGCCGCGCCCCTGCCGGTGGACGCCGACGGCGGCAACACCGTCGCCGACACCGAAGCCGTCACGGTACGGCTCGACCGTGCCACCACCGACGCGCTGCTGCGCGAGGTGCCGGGCGTCTACCGCACCCGTGTCGACGACGTCCTGCTCACCGCCCTGGGCCGGGTTCTGTCCGGGTGGACCGGGCGGGACACCGTGGCCCTCACCCTGGAGGGCCACGGCCGTGAGGACGCCCTCTTCGAGGACGTCGACCTGACCCGCACGGTCGGCTGGTTCACGAGCGTCCACCCGGTGGCCCTGACGGTGCCGGAGGGCGACGACTGGGGCGTCGCGCTGAAGTCCGTCAAGGAACAGCTGCGGGCGGTACCCGGTCACGGGATCGGCCACGGCGCGCTGACCCGCCTCACCCGCGAGCTGCCGGCCGGCCCGGCGCCCGCGATCAGCTTCAACTACCTGGGCCGCTTCGACTGGAGCGCGCAGGGCGGCGCCCTGGTGCGCGCCGTGCCCGGCGGCCTGGACGGCGCGGACGCCCTCGAGGCGGACCGCCCGCACCTGCTGGACGTCGTCGCCCGGGTCGGCGAGGACGGCGAGCTGGAGATCGCCTGGCACCACAGCCGCGGCGTGCACCGGAGGGAGACGGTGACCCGCCTCGCCGAGGAGACGGTACGGGCGCTGGAGGCGGTCGTCGCCCACTGCGCCCGCCCGGACGCCGGCGGGCGCACCCCGTCGGACTTCCCGCTGGCCCGGCTCGACCAGGCGGCCGTGGACCGGGTCGCCGGGGACGGCCGCGCGGTCGCCGACGTCTACCCGCTGACGCCGATGCAGGCCGGCATGCTCTTCCACGGGCTGCTCGACCCCGACAGCCGCACCTACGTCAACCAGGTGCAGTTCACCCTCTCCGGCGTCGGGGACCCGCACGCCCTCGCCGAGGCCTGGCAGCGCACCGCGGACGCCAACGCCGTGCTGCGCACCCGCCTGGAGTGGCAGGAGACCGCCGAACCGCTGCAGGTCGTCCAGCACCACGCCACCGTGCCCGTCACCCACCACGACTGGACCGGCCGCGACGAGGCGGAGTGCGCGGCGGACCTCGACCGGCTCCTCGACGAGGACCGGCGGGCCGGCATCGACCTCGCCGCCGCCCCGCTGATGCGGCTGACGCTGATCCGCCTCGCGCCCGACCGGGTGCGGGTGGTGTGGACGTTCCACCACGTGCTGCTCGACGGCTGGAGCGCCGCCCAGGTCTTCGACGAGGTCTGCGAACGGTACGCGGCCCTCACCCGGGGCGGCCGTCCCCGGGTGCCCGGACGGGCGCCCTTCGCCGACTACCTGCGCTGGCTGGCCGGTCAGGACACGGACGCCGCGGAACGCCACTGGCGCGAGACGCTGGCCGGCTTCACCGCGCCGACCGAACTGCCCCGCGACCGGCGCTCCGCCGAGGCACACCGCGCCTCCTCCGTGGAGACGGTGCGCGTCACGCTCGACGCCGAGGTCTCCGCCCGGCTGCGGGAGACCGCGCAGCGCTCCGGGCTCACCCTCAACACCGTGCTCCAGGGTGCCTGGGCGCTGCTGCTGTCGCGCTTCGGCGGTGGCGACGACGTGGTGTTCGGCACGACCGTCTCCGGCCGGCCCGCCGACCTGCCCGGCGTCACCACCATGGTCGGGCTGTTCATCAACACCCTGCCGACCCGGGTCACGGTCGACGGCAGCCGCCCCCTGCTGGAGTGGCTGGGCGAGCTGCAGGCCGCCCAGTCGGAGGCCCGGCGGCACGAGTTCGTCTCGCTGGCCCAGCTGCAGACGTGGAGCGAGGTGCCCGGCGGGACCGGCCTCTTCGACAGCATCGTCGTCTTCGAGAACTACCCGTTCGACGAGGACGCCCTCGGGCGGCTCGGCCTGACCCTCACCCAGGAACGCGACGTCGAGCCGACCAGCTACCCGCTCAGCGTGGTCGTCGCCCCCGGCGACACCCTCGCCGTCTCCCTCGACCACGACCCGGCCGTCTTCGACCGGGCCACCGTCGAGAGCCTGGGCGCGAGCCTGCGCACCCTGCTGACCGCGATGGCCGCCGACCCCGGCCGCCGCCTGGACGACCTGCCGCTGCTCGCCCCCGCCGAAGGCCGCGCGCTGCTCGAGCGGTACGCGGGAGCGACCGCTCCCGCGGCGGCCCGTCCCCGCACCCTGCCCGCGGCGTTCGCCGCCCAGGCCGCGCGGACCCCCGACGCCCCGGCCGTCGCCGCCGGGGACGAGGAGCTGACCTACCGGCAGCTCGACGAGCGCTCCAACCGGCTGGCCCGGCTGCTGATCGAGGCCGGCGCGGGCCCCGAACGCTTCGTGGCGCTCGCCCTGCCCCGCACCGCCGACCTGCTCGTGGCCCTGCTCGCGGTGCTCAAGAGCGGCGCCGGCTACCTGCCGGTCGACCCCGGCCACCCCGCCGAACGCGTCGCCTTCCTCTTCGAGGACGTCCGGCCCGCCGCCGTGGTGACCGCCGCCGCCACCGCCGGGCGCCTGCCCGACGGACCGTTCCCGCGCCTCACCCTCGACGACCCGGAGACCGCGGCGCGCCTGGCCGCCGCGTCCCCCGCCCCCGTCACCGACGACGAGCGGCACGCGCCGCTGCTGCCCGAGCACCCGGCGTACGTCATCCACACCTCCGGATCGACGGGCCGGCCCAAGGGCGTGGTCGTCGCCCACGCCCCGGTGCTCGCGCTGACCGACTGGGCCGCCGCCGAGTTCACCGGCCGGGGCCTGGCGCACGTGGTGGCGTCCACCTCGCTCAACTTCGACGTGTCGGTCTTCGAGATCTTCTCCCCGCTGCTGACCGGCGGCCGGGTCGAACTCGTCCGCGACCTGCTCGCCCTCGCCGAGCGGACCGGGCCGTGGCGGGCCGGGCTGCTCAGCGCCGTGCCCTCCGCGCTCGGCCGGCTGCTCGCCGAGGACGCCGTCCACGTCGACGCGGACACCGTCGTCCTGGCCGGTGAGGCCCTGCCCGCGCGGACCGTGCGCCAGGTGCGCGCGGCGGCGCCCGGCTGCCGGGTGCTGAACGTCTACGGGCCCACCGAGGCCACCGTCTACGCCACCGCCTTCGTCTGCGACCCCGACGACCCCGACCGCGACCCGCCCATCGGCCGTCCCGTCGGCGGCGCCCGCGCCTACGTGCTGGACGCCCGGCTGCGCCCGGTGCCCGTCGGGGCCCCCGGTGAGCTGTACCTCGCCGGGACCGGGGTCGCCCGCGGCTACCTGGGCCGCCCCGGTCTGACCGCCTCCCGCTTCCCCGCCGACCCGTACGGGCCGCCCGGCGGCCGGATGTACCGCACCGGCGACCTGGTGCGCCGCACCGCCGAAGGCGACCTGGTCTACCTCGGCCGGTCGGACGACCAGGTCAAGGTGCGCGGGTTCCGCATCGAACTCGGCGAGGTGGAGGCCGCGCTGACCCGGCACCCGCGGGTGTCCGCGGCGGCGGCGCGGGTCGTGGAGCACGAGGGCCACCGGCGCCTCGTCGCCTACGCCGTGCCGCGCGGGTCCGGGGCCCTCGACCCGGCCGAGCTGCGCGACTTCCTCGCCCGCACCCTGCCCGGCCACCTCGTCCCCTCGCTGGTGACCGCACTGGAGCGGCTGCCGCTGGGCGCCACCGGCAAGCTGGACCGGCGGGCCCCGCCCGACCCCGGGT
>NZ_JBRIOU010000009.1:74141-77054 GCF_053474865.1 Streptomyces sp. CO7 | reverse complement strand
GAACCTCCCGCCCGCCGCGGCCCGGCGTCGAACGCACGCTCGCCGACATCTGGTCCGAGGTGCTCCAGGTCCCCGACGTCGGCGCCGACGACAACTACTTCGCCCTCGGCGGCGACTCCGTCCTCGGCATCCGCATCGTGTCGGCAGCCCGCCGTGCCGGGCTGCACCTGACGCCCCGGCACCTGTTCAGCCACCAGACCGTCGCCGAACTTGCCACCGTGGCCCAGCAGCCGCCCGTCCCCGCGGGCACCGTCGAGGAGGAGGACGCGACGGGTGACGCGCCGCTCACCCCCGTGCAGCACTGGCTGCTCGACACGCTCACCGGCGACCCGGCGCACTTCAGCCAGTCGGTCGCCCACCACGTCGACCCCGACACCGACCCCGAACTGCTGCGCGCCGCCCTCGCGGCGGTCACCGCTCACCACGACGCGCTGCGCCTGCGCTACGCACCCGGCGACGACGGGCACGGCATCCGTCAGCGGATCGCCGCCCCGGGCGCGCCCCCGCACCTCGAGGTGGGCGACGCGCCGCCGGAGGAGGTCGCCGCGGCCCTGGCCGCCGGATTCGACCTGCGCGAGGGCCCGTTGCTGCGCGCCGCGCTGTGCCGCCCCGAGCACGGCCGGCCCGTGCTGGTCCTGGCCGCGCACCACCTGGTGGTGGATGCGGTGTCCTGGCGGGTCGTCCTGGAGGACCTGGACGCCGCCTACCGGGCGCTGCGCGCCGGGGAGCCGGTCGACCTGGGCCCGAGGTCGACGTCCTTCCGCAGCTGGGCGACGCGTCTGGCCGCGCACACCGCGGCCGGCGGCTTCGACGCCGAACTGCCCTACTGGCAGGGCGTCGAGGCGACGCCGCTGCCGGCCGACCTGCCGGCCGGCCAGGACGGCGGGAACACCGTCGGCGACGAGGAGTCGCTGACCGCCGTCCTGGACGACGAGGACACCCGCCGCCTGCTCCAGGAGGTGCCGGAGGCGTACCGGACCCGCGTCAACGACGTGCTGCTGTGCGCCCTCGGCCGGGTCCTGGCCCGCTGGACCGGACGCGACCGGGTGACGGTGGCGCTGGAGGGCCACGGTCGCGAGGAGTTGTTCGACGGGGTCGACCTCTCCCGCACCGTCGGGTGGTTCACCGCGATGTACCCCGTCGCCCTGGACGTGCCCCGCTCCGCGGACACCGGGACCGTGCTGAAGTCCGTCAAGGAGACCCTGCGGGCCGTGCCGCACGGCGGCCTCGGCCACGGCGCCCTGCGCCACCTGCGCGCCCAGCACGGCGGCGCCGGACCAGAGCTGCCGCAGCCGCCGCAGATCGCCTTCAACTACCTGGGCCGGCAGGACTGGCAGAGCGCCCCCGGCAGCCTGCTCCAGGCCCCCTACGGAGGGCTGACCGGAGGGATGGACCCGGCCGCCCGCAGGCCCCACCTCATCGACGTGCTCGGCCAGGTCACCGACAAGCGGCTGGAGTTCACCTGGTCGTACTCCCGCGAGGTGCACCACCGCGACACCGTCGCCCGGCTCGCCGCCGAGACCCTGGACGAGCTGCGCGCGATCGTCCGCCACTGCGCCGACCCCGGCGCCGGCGGGCGCACGCCGTCCGACTTCCCGCTGGCCCGCCTCGACCAGGCCGCCGTGGACCGCCTCGCCGGCGCCGGCCGGGACGTGGCCGACATCTACCCGCTCACCCCGACCCAGGCCGGCATGGTCGTGCACGGGCTCGACGAGCCCGGCCAGGGCCTGTACGTCGAACAGATCACCTTCGTCATGGACGGGGCGGGCGACCCGCGCACGGTGGCCGCCGCCTGGCAGCACGTCGTCGACCGTACGCCCGTCCTGCGCACCGCCGTCGTCCTGGACGGCGTGCCGGAGCCGCTGCAGGTGGTGCGCCGGGCGGCCCGGCTGCCCGTCACCGAGCACGACTGGGCACAGCTGAGCGCGGAGGAGAGGACCGACCGGCTCGAGCGGCTGCTCGCCGAGGACCGGGCCCGCGGCATGGCCCTGGACCGGGCCCCGCTGCTGCGGATCGCGCTGATCCGTCTCGGCCCCGACGAGGTCCGCGTCGTGTGGACCTTCCACCACCTGCTGCTGGACGGCTGGAGCGTCTTCCACGTGCTCGGCGACGTCCTGACCGCGCACGCCGCGCTCTCCCGGGGCGAGGAACCGCGCCTGCCGGAGCGGCGGCCGTTCGCGGACCACGCCGCCTGGCTCGCCGCCCGCGACACCGCGGGCGCCGAGGAGCACTGGCGCGCCGTCCTGGGCGACCTCGCCGCGCCCACCCCCCTGCCCTACGACCGCCGGCCCGCACCCGGCGCCGCCACCCGCTCGGACACCTGGCTGTCGTACCGGCTCGATGCCCAGGAGACGGAAGGGCTGCGGGAGTTCGCCCGCAGGCACCGGCTCACCCTCAACACCGTCGTCCAGGGCGCGTGGGCGCTGCTGCTCTCCCGCCTCGGCGCCACCTCCGACGTGTGCTTCGGCACCACCGTCTCCGGCCGCCCGGCCGACCTGCCCGGCGCCGACACCATCACCGGACTGTTCATCACCACCCTGCCCGCGCGGGTGCGCGTCGATGGGCGGGCGCGGTGCGCCGACTGGCTCCGCGAGACGCAGCGGGCACGCGCCGAGGACCGCCGGTTCGAACACCTGCCGCTGCCCCGGCTGGGCGCCCTGAGCGCGCTGCCCGAGGGCACCTCCCTCTTCGACAGCCTGCTGGTGCTGGAGAACTACCCGGTGGCCGACGCCACCGCCGGAGCCCAGGGCGTCCGGGTCCGTGAGCTGGACGCCCGGGAGGCCACCAACTACCCCCTCACCGTGGTCGTCTCGCCCGGCGAGCGGCTCGCGGTCGAGCTCGGCCACGACCCGCGCTGCTTCGAGGAGAGCACGGCCCGCTCCCTGGCCGACCGGCTGCTGCACACCCTGCGCC
>NZ_JBRIOU010000009.1:71876-74041 GCF_053474865.1 Streptomyces sp. CO7 | reverse complement strand
GCCCGACGCCCCGCAGGTCGCCCCGGTGCCCCTTGCCGCGCTGGTCGAGGCCGCCGTGGACCGGTGGCCCGACGCGCCCGCCATCACCGCCCCGGGCCTGGAGCTCACCTTCGCCCAGGTCGAGGAACGGGCCGACCGCCTCGCGCACCGGCTGATCGCGCGGGGCGCCGGGCCCGGCACGCTGGTCGGACTCCTGCTGCCCCGCTCGGCCCACATGGTGATCGCCCAGATCGCGGTGGCCAAGGCGGGCGCCGCCTTCCTGCCGGTCGACCCCGGCTACCCCGAGGAGCGCATCGCGCTGATGCTGCGCGACGCGGCGCCCGCCGTCATCCTCGACGAGGCCGAGGTGGACGCCCTGCTCGCCGCACCGCCGGACCGCGCCCCGGTCCACCGGCCCACCGACGCCGACCGCGCCCGCCCCCTCTCCCTCGACGACCCGGCGTACGTCATCTACACCTCCGGCTCCACCGGCACCCCCAAGGGCGTCGTGGTCACCCACCGCGGCCTCGCCGCCTTCTCCGCCGCCGAGGCCGCCCACTACCGGGTCGAGGCGGGCGACCGGGTGCTCGCCTTCTCCACGCCCAGCTTCGACGCGTCCGTCCTGGAGCTGTGCATGTCCCTGCCGCACGGCGCCCGGCTGGTCGTCCCGCGGCCCGGGCCGCTGCTCGGCGAAGAGCTCGCCGAGGTCCTGCGCGAGGAGCGGATCACCCACACGCTGCTGCCGCCGGCCGCACTGGCCACCCTGCCGCCGGACGCCCCCGGCACCCTGCCCGACCTGAAGACCCTGGTGGTCGGCGCCGACGCCTGCCGGGCCGAACTGGTCGCCCGCTGGGCCCCGCACCACCGGATGATCAACTCCTACGGGCCCACCGAGGCCACCGTGGTCGCCACCTGGTCCGGTCCGCTGGAGCCCGACGGCTCCGCCCCGCCCGTCGGCCGCCGCCTGCCCGGCACCCGCGCCTACGTCCTGGACGCCCGGCTGCGCCCCGTCCCGGACGGGACGGCCGGCGAACTGTGGCTCGCCGGCGACGCGCTGGCGCGCGGCTACCTGGGCCGGCCCGGCCTGACCGCCGCCCGCTTCACCGCCGACCCGTTCGGCCCGCCGGGCAGCCGCATGTACCGCACCGGGGACCTGGTGCGCCGCGACGCCCGCGGCGAACTACACCACCTCGGACGCACCGACCACCAGCTGAAGCTGCGCGGCCACCGCATCGAGGCGGGCGAGGTGGAGGCCACCCTGGTGCGCCACCCGGCCGTCCTGGACGCCGTGGTGAGCGTCCGGGAGGACGAACCGGGGCTGCCCCGGCTGGTCGCCCACGTGCTCACCGCCCCCGGGGCCGAACCGCCCGGCGCCGCCGCCCTGCGGGCACACGCCGCCCGGACCCTGCCCGGCCCCCTGGTGCCGTCCGCGTTCGTGGTCATGGACAGCTTCCCGCTGACCGAGAACGGCAAGACCGACCGGTCCGCGCTGCCCGCGCCCGCACCCCGGGCCGAGGAGACGGCCGGGCGGATCGCCCCGCGCACCCCCACCGAGGAGGCGCTCGCCGCCGTCTGGGAGGAGGTCCTGCAGGCGCCGGTCGGCGCCGAGGACGACTACTTCCTGCTCGGCGGCGACTCCCTGCGGGCCCTGCGGATCGTCTCCCGCGCCAACGACGCCTTCGGCGTCACGCTCACCCCCCGCGACGTCCTGGTCTCCCGCACCGTCGCCGCGCTGGCGGAGCTGGTGGAGGAGCAGGTGCTCAGCGAACTCGAGGCCGCCGCCCGTGGCGCCGGCGAATCCCACGAACGGTGAAGGACCGGACGACGATGACGTCTTCGAAGCGAAACCGCGCCGAGGCCCTGCCCGAGGACCTCCAGGAGGCCCTGCGCCGCCGGCTGGCCGGCCGCGCCACGGCCACGCCCGGAACCGCCGCCCGGCCGGACGTCCCCCGCGCCGACCGCGACCGCCCGCTGCCGCTGTCCTACGCCCAGCAGCGCCTGTGGTTCCTGGACCGGCTGCGCCCCGGCGACGCCCGCTACAACAGCGCCGTCGCGCTGCGGCTCACCGGCCCGCTCGACCAGGACGCCCTCGGCCAGGCCCTCGACCTGGTGGCGGCCCGTCACGAGGCGCTGCGCACCACCTTCGCGGAGGACGAGGACGGCCGCCCCGTGCAGCGGGTCCACGA
>NZ_JBRIOU010000009.1:70916-71776 GCF_053474865.1 Streptomyces sp. CO7 | reverse complement strand
TCCACGAACCCGCCCCCGTCCCGCTGGAGGTCCGCGGGATCGACCCCGCCGGGACGGACGCCGCCCTGCGCGCCGAGTACGCCCGCCCCTTCGACCTGCGCACCGGGCCGCTGCTGCGCGCCCTGCTGCTGCGCGAGGCGGCCGAGCGGCACGTCCTGCTGCTCACCGCCCACCACGTCGTCACCGACGGCTGGTCCACGGGCGTCGTCCTGGAGGAGATCTGCGCCGCCTACGAGGCCCTGGCCCACGGTGAGCCGGTGGACCTGCCGCCGGTGCGGACCCAGTATCCGGACTTCGCCGCCTGGCAGCGCGAACAGCTCTCCGGCGACCGCCTGCAGCGGGAACTCGACGAGTGGGCCCGGAAGCTGCGCGGGGCGGTGGCGCCCGCGCTGCCGCTGGACCGGCCGCGCCGCGGCGAGGAGTCCGGGGCGGGCGCGGTCCACCGGTTCACCGTGCCCGCGGACGTCACCGCCCGGCTGCGCGACCTCGCCGCGCAGCAGCACACCACCCTGTTCACCGCCCTGACCGCGGCCGGCCAGGCGCTGCTGGCCCGCTGGTCCGGGCAGGACGACATCACCGTCGGCTCCCTCACCCCCGGCCGCCCTCGCACCGAGCTGGAGCGGACCGTCGGCTTCTTCGCCAACACCGTGGTCCTGCGCACCCAGGTCGACACCGCCGGCTCCTTCCGCGACCTGCTGGCGGCGGCCGCGGACACCGTCAACGACGCCTTCACCCGCGGCGACACGCCGTTCGAGCGGATCGTGGAGGCCGTCGGCGCGCCCCGGGAGGCGGGCCGCAACCCGCTGTTCGACGTGATGGTGCTGCTGCACCCGGCCCCGCCCACCGCCCCCGCGCTGCGC
>NZ_JBRIOU010000009.1:70326-70816 GCF_053474865.1 Streptomyces sp. CO7 | reverse complement strand
GCCTCGCCACCGCCCCGGTCGCGGTGGCCCGGCAGGCCGCCACCTTCGACCTGAGCATCGAGTTCGTCCCGGACGGCGAGGCCCTGACCGGCCTCCTCGAGTACCGCACCGACCTGTTCGACGCGGACACCGCCCGCCGCGCCGCCGACCAGCTCGGACGCCTGCTTGCGGGCGTGGCCGCCGCGCCCGACCGTCCCCTCGGCGCGCTCCCGCTGCTCTCCGGTGCGGAGCTGCGCCAGGTCACCCAGGACTGGAACGACACCGCCCGGCCGGTGCCCGGCACCCTGCTGCCCGCGCTGTTCGAGGAGCGGGCCGCCCGCACCCCGGAGGCCACCGCGCTGGTGGCGGGCGGCGAGCGCCTCACGCACGCCGGCCTCGACGCCCGCGCCGACCGCCTGGCCCGCCACCTGGCCGCCCGTGGCGCCGGCCCCGAGCAGCTGGTCGCCCTGCGGCTGCCCCGCACCGCCGACATGGTCACCGCGATCCTCGC
>NZ_JBRIOU010000009.1:68705-70226 GCF_053474865.1 Streptomyces sp. CO7 | reverse complement strand
CGCCTACGTCGTGTACACCTCCGGATCCACCGGCCGCCCCAAGGGCGTCGCCGTCACCCACCGCTCCGTGGCGAACCTGCTCGCCGCGCACCGCGAGGGCTTCGTCGCCGACGCCGGAGGGGGACCGCTGAACGTGGCCCTCACCGCCTCGTTCTCCTTCGACACCTCCCTCGAGGGCGTGCTGCTGATGGCCGACGGCCACCCGCTCCACCTCGTCGACGAGACGACCCGCCTGGACCCGGCGGCGCTGGTGGAGTACGTCGTCGAGCACCGCGTCGACTTCCTCGACCTCACCCCCTCCTACCTGCGCCAACTGCTGCCCGCCGGGCTGCTCACCGACCCGCGCCACCGCCCCCGCGTCCTGATGATCGGCGGCGAGGCCCTGGACACCGGGCTGTGGCGCGAACTGGCGGCGCACCGGGACGTCGCCGCGTACAACTTCTACGGCCCCACCGAGTGCACCGTTGACGCCCTCGCCTGCCGCGTCGCGGGCGAGGACCGGCCCCTGGTGGGCCGTCCGCTGCCCAACGTGCGGGCCTACGTCCTCGACGACCGGCTGCGGCCGGTGCCGCCCGGCGTCGGCGGCGAGCTGTACCTGGCGGGCGCGCAGCTGGCCCGCGGCTACGCCGGACGGCCCGGACTGACCGCGGCACGCTTCGTCGCCGACCCGTACGGGGCGCCGGGCACCCGGATGTACCGCACCGGCGACCTGGCCCGCTGGACCGCCGACGGCCGCATCGACCACCTCGGCCGGGTCGACGACCAGGTGAAGGTGCGCGGCCACCGCATCGAGCCCGGCGAGATCGAGGCGGCCCTGCTCGCCCTGCCCGAGCTCACCGCCGCGGCGGTCGTCGCCGCGACCGACGAACGGGGCCACACCCGGCTCGCCGCCTACGTCGTCCCCGCGCCCTCCGCCACCGCCCCCGGCGGGCCCGCGCTGCGCGAGGCGCTGCGCCGGGTGCTCCCCGAGCACATGGTGCCCTCGTCGTTCACCGCCCTGGACGCGCTGCCCCTGACCACCAGCGGCAAGCTCGACAAACGCGCCCTGCCCGCGCCGGACTTCGGCGCCGTCCGCGACGGGCGCGAACACGTCGCCCCGCGCACCGACGCCGAACACGCCCTCGCCGGGATCTGGGCCGAGGTGCTGGGCGTGGACCGGGTCGGCGTCGACGACAACTTCTTCGAACTGGGCGGCGACTCCATCCTGGGCATCCAGGTCGTCTCCCGCGCCCGCGCCGCCGGCCTCGACCTGCACTCGCAGGACGTCTTCCGCCACCAGAGCGTCGCCGACCTCGCCGCCGCCGCGGCGGGCCGTGCGCCTGCGGCCCCGGCGCCCCGGACGGCGCACGTGGACGGGCCCGCCCCGCTGACGCCCGTTCAGCAGTGGTTCCTCGCGACCCACGGCCCGCTGCGGCACTACAGCATGTCGGTCCTCCTCGACCTGCCGTACGACCTCGACGAGGCCGCCCTGGAACGCGCGGTGGAGGCGGTGGCCGTCCGCCACCCGGCGCTGCGCACCCG
>NZ_JBRIOU010000009.1:64775-68605 GCF_053474865.1 Streptomyces sp. CO7 | reverse complement strand
CCCCGGCGAGGGCCCGGCCACCGGACTGCTCACCCGCCACGACACGGCCCGGACGCCCGACCCGCGCGCCGCCCGCGAGGAGGCCGCCGACGCCGCCCGCGCCACCCTCGACCCGCTGACCGGCTCCCTCTTCCGCGCCGCCCTGCTGCTGCCCGCCCCGGGCGGGCGCCCCCAGCTGTTCCTGACCGCCCACCACCTCGCGGTGGACGGCGTCTCCTGGCGCGTCCTGCTCACCGCTCTGGAACGGGCGTACCGGCAGGCCGCCGCCGGCGAGGCCGTCCACCTCGAGCCCGAGGCGACGGAGCACGCCGCCTGGGCCGCGCACCTGTCCGGCCTGGTCGAGGCCGGCGCCTTCGACGACGACCTCCCGTACTGGACGGCCCAGGCCGCCGAGGAGCGGACCCCGCTGCCGGTGGACCGCCCGGGCACCCCGCGGGCCGCCTCGGTGCGCACCGTCCGCACCCGGGTCGACCCCGCCACCACCGAGGCGCTGCTGCGCCGGGTGCCCGGCGTCTACCGCACCCAGGTCAACGACGTCCTGCTCAGCGCCCTGGGCCGGGTGCTCGCCGACTGGACGGGCTCCGGCCGCGCCACCGTCACCCTGGAGGGACACGGCCGCGAACAGACGGGCCCGGGGGAGGACGGCGCGCCGCTCGACCTCTCCGGGACGGTGGGCTGGTTCACCAGCCAGTACCCGGTCACCCTCACCCCGGCCGGACCGGCCGGCGCGCCCGACTGGGGCGCCACCCTGAAGGCGGTCAAGGAGCAGCTGCGCGCCGTGCCCCGGCGCGGCCTGAGCCACGAGGCGCTGGCCCGCCTGACCCCGCCCGGCCACGCCGCCCGCGCGCTGCGGGAGAACCCGCTGCCCGAGGTGTCCTTCACCTACCACGGGCAGTGGGAGACGCCCGGCTCCGGCGACTTCGCCCAGACCGACGGCACCCCCGGCCGGGAGGTCGCCGGCGACGAGCCGCTGGACCACCTCCTCGACGTCTCCGCCGCCGTCACCGACGGCGCCCTGGAGATCACCTGGCACTACAGCGAGGACGTCCACGACGAGGGCACCGTGCGCCGTCTCGCCGACGGCATGACCGACGCGCTGGCCGCGATCGCCGCACACTGCGCCCGCCCCGGCGCCGGCGGCCGCACCCCCTCCGACTTCCCGCTCGCCGGCCTCGACCAGGCGGCCGTGGACCGGCTGGTGGGCGACGGACAGGGCGTCGAGGACATCTGGCCGCTGACCCCGCTCCAGGAGGGCATGCTCTTCCACCGCCTCACCGGCGGCGCCGACGACGTCTACGTGGACCAGGCGGCCCTGCTGCTGCGCGGGGTCGCCGACCCGCGGGCCTTCGCCCTCGCCTGGCAGCGGGTGACCGACCGCACCCCCGCGCTGCGCACCTCGGTGGTCTGGGAGGACGTGCCCCGGCCGCTGCAGGTCGTGCACCGGGACGTCGAGGTGCCGGTCACCCACGTGGACCTGCGGGACACCGCCCCTGCGGAACGCGCCCGGCTGCTGCGGGAGTTGTGCGAGCGGGACCTGGCCCGCGGCGTCGACCTCGGCACGGCCCCGCTGATGCGGCTGACCATGGTCCGGCTGCCGGACGCCGAACTGCGGCTGGTGTGGACCTCCCACCACCTGATTTTGGACGGCTGGAGCCTGGCCCAGGTGCTCACCGAGGTGTGCGAGGAGTACGCCGCCCTGACCACCGGCGCCGAGAGCCGGCCGCCGGTGCGCCGCCCCTTCGGGGACTACGTGCGCCTGCTCGCCGAGCAGGACGACGGCGCCGCCCGCGACCACTGGCGCGGGGTGCTCGCCGGCTTCGCCACGCCGACCCCGCTGCCCGCCGACCGCCCGCAGGACCGCACCCGGCAGGCCCGCTCGGCCGCCGTGCACACCACCACCCTGTCCGAGGACCTCTCCGAACGGCTGGCCCGCACCGCGCGCACCGCCGGAGTCACCCTCGGCACCGTCGTGCAGGGCGCCTGGGCGCTGCTGCTCTCCCGGTACGCCGCCGAGGACGACGTGGTGTTCGGCACCACCGTCTCCGGGCGCCCCGACGACCTGCCC
This sequence comes from Streptomyces sp. CO7, assembly GCF_053474865.1. Classification (NCBI taxonomy): domain Bacteria; kingdom Bacillati; phylum Actinomycetota; class Actinomycetes; order Kitasatosporales; family Streptomycetaceae; genus Streptomyces; species Streptomyces sp. CO7. The sequence continues at coordinate 66,540 of NZ_JBRIOU010000009.1, read as the reverse complement.
GGCGCGGAGTCGATGGTCGGCATGTTCATCAACACCCTCCCCACCCGCGTGCGGGTGGACCCGCGCCGCCCCGCCGCCGACTGGCTGCGCTCCCTCCAGCAGGAGCAGGCCGAGGCACGCCGGTACGCCGCCGTGTCCCTGGCCGAGCTGACCGCGCTGAGCGACGTGCCGCCGGGCAGCCCGCTGTTCCACTCCATGGTGGCCTTCGAGAACTACCCCTTCGACGAGGCCCGCACGGCCACCTCGGGCGTGCGGCTGGCCGAGGTGGACTCCCGGGATGCCACCAACTACCCGCTGGTGCTGCGCGCCCACCAGGGCGAGCGGATCGGCTTCGACGTCGCCCACGACCCCGGCCTGTTCGACGAGGCGACCGTGCGCGCGCTGGCCGGCCGGCTCCGCCTGCTGCTGGCCTCGATGGCCGACGGCCTGGACCGCCCGCTGCGCGAGCTGCCGTGGACGACGCCCGAGGAGCGCCGGAGCCTGGTCGCCGGCGCGGACGGCGGCGTCCGCGGACGTCCCGCCGAGACCCTGGTGGACCTGTTCGAGGCGCAGGCCGCCCGCACCCCCGATGCCCCCGCCGTCACCTGGGCGGGCGAGCACCTGGACTACGCGACCCTCGACGCCCGCGCCGGCCGCCTCGCCCACCGCCTCGCCGAGGGCGGGGCCCGCCCGGAGACCTACGTCGCCCTCGCCCTGCCCCGCGGCGCCGACCAGGTCGTGGCCATCCTCGCGGTGCTGAAGACCGGCGCGGCCTACCTGCCCGTCGACCCCCAGGTCCCCGACGAGCGCCTGACCGCCGTCCTCGAGGACGCCCGGCCGGTGACGCTGGTGACGACCACGGACATCGCGCCCCGCGCCCAGGGCGCCGGCGTGCCCGTGCTGCCGCTGGACGACCCCGGCGTCGTCGCCGACCTCGCCGGCCGCCCCGCCACCGGCCCCGGCGACCGGACCGCGCGCCCGCTGCCGGAACACCCCGCCTACGCCATCTACACCTCCGGCTCCACCGGCCGCCCCAAGGGCGTCGTCGTGCCGCACGCCAATGTGGTGCGCCTGTTCACCCGCACCGCCCACTGGTTCGGCTTCGGCGCGGACGACGTGTGGACGCTGTTCCACTCCTACGCCTTCGACTTCTCGGTGTGGGAGCTGTGGGGCGCGCTGCTGCACGGCGGCCGGCTCGTCGTCGTCCCCGACGACGTGGCGCGCTCGCCCGAGGACTTCCTGCGGCTCCTCGCCGACGAGCGGGTCACCGTCCTCAACCAGACGCCCTCCGCCTTCCACCCGTTGGTGCGCGCGGACGCCGACCACCCGGAGACCGGCGACCGGCTGGCCCTGCGCACCGTGGTCTTCGGCGGCGAGGCGCTCGACGTGACCCGCCTCGCCCCCTGGTACGCGCGGCACCCGCAGGACGCGCCCCGGCTGGTCAACATGTACGGCATCACCGAGACCACCGTGCACGTCACCCACCACCCGCTGGACGGCACGCAGACCGCCGCCGGCGCCGCGAGCCCCATCGGCGAGGGCATCCCCGACCTGCGGGTCCACCTCCTCGACGAGGCGCTGGCGCCCGTGCCGCCCGGCGCGGTCGGCGAGATGTACGTGGCGGGGGAGGGCCTGGCCCGCGGCTACCTCGGCCGGCCCGGACTCACCGCCACCCGCTTCCCCGCCGACCCCTACGGGGCGCCGGGCGCGCGGATGTACCGCACCGGCGACCGGGCCCGCCGCCGCGCCGACGGCACCCTGGAGTATCTGGGCCGCGCCGACCACC
>NZ_JBRIOU010000009.1:64016-64675 GCF_053474865.1 Streptomyces sp. CO7 | reverse complement strand
GTGAAGATCCGCGGCTACCGCATCGAGCCCGGCGAGATCGAGGCCGCGCTGCACACCCACCCCGGCGTCGGCGCCGCCGCCGTCGACGTCCACGAGGACGCCTCCGGCACCCGGCGCCTGGTCGCCCACGTGGTCCCCGCCGACGGCACGCCCCCCTCCGCGGCCGAACTCCGCGCCCACCTGCAGCGGACGCTCCCGTCCTACATGGTGCCCGCCGTCTACGTGCCGCTGGCCGCCCTGCCCCTCACCGTCAACGGCAAGCTCGACCGGCGCGCCCTGCCCGCACCCGGCCAGGACAGCTCTGCGGCCCACGGCCGGCACGTCGTACCGCGCACCCGGGCCGAGCGGCTGGTGGCCGACGCCTGGGCGGACGTCCTGGGCGTCGACGAACCCGGGGCCGAGGACGACTTCTTCGCCCTCGGCGGCGACTCCCTGCTCGCCGTGCGGGTCACCGCGCGGCTTCGCGCCGCCTTCGGCCAGGACGTCTCGCCGCGGCTGCTGTTCACCCACCCCACGGTCGCCGCCCTGGCCGCCGAACTCGCGCGGCCCGCGGGCGACGCCCTCGACCCCATCCCGGCCGCCGACCCCGACGCGCCCGCCCCGCTGTCGTTCGCGCAGCAACGCCTGTGGTTCCTCGACCGGTTCGAGCCGGGCGGCAC
>NZ_JBRIOU010000009.1:57905-63916 GCF_053474865.1 Streptomyces sp. CO7 | reverse complement strand
TCGCCGAACACGGCGGCGCCGCCCGCCAGGTGGTGCACCCGCCGTACCCGGTCGAGCTGCCGCTGGACGACCTGACCGGCGAGCCGGGAGCGGGCCTCGACGCGGTGCTGGACGCCGAGGCCGCCGCCCCCTTCGACCTGGAGGCGGGCCCGCTGCTGCGCACCCGCCTGGTCCGCACGGCCGCCGACGAGCACGTGCTGGTCCTCGCCGTGCACCACATCGTCACCGACGGCTGGTCGGTCGCCGTCCTCGGCCGCGACCTCGCCGAGCTGTACGCGGCCGCCCACCTCGGACGCGAGCCGCGGCTGACCGAACTGCCGGTCGCCTACCGGGACTTCGCCGCCTGGCAGCGTGAGCGCGCCGACCGCGTCGAGGCGGACCTCGCCCACTGGCGGGAGGTCCTGGAGGGCTTCACCCCGCTGGAGCCGCCCACCGACCGGCCCCGGCCCGCCGTCCGCAGCCGGGAGGGCGCCCTCCTCACCTTCGAGCTGCCGGCCGCGCTCACCGAGCGTCTGCGCGAGACGGCCCGCTCCGCCGACGCCACCCTCTACATGGCGCTGCTGGCCGCCTGCCAGATCCTGGTCGCCCGCTGGGCCGACCAGGAGGACATCACCGTCGGCACCGTCACCGCCGGCCGTGACCGGCCCGAACTGCACGACGTGGTCGGCATGTTCGTCAACACGCTGGTGCTGCGCGCCCGGGTGCGCCCCGAGCTGTCCTACCGCGACCTGCTGGGGCAGGCACGGGACACCGTCCTGGACGCCTTCGCCCACCAGGAGGCCCCGTTCGAGCGGCTGGTGGACGCCCTCCAGCCGGAGCGGGACACCAGCCGCACCCCGCTGTTCCAGGTCATGGTCGCCCTGCACAACCTGGGCGCCGAGGCACCCGACCTGCCCGGCCTCGACGTCGAGCCGGTGACCCCGCCGGTCCGTCACGCCACCTTCGACCTGTCCTTCGACTTCGTCGAGCACGAGGACGGCCTCACCGGCCACCTCGTGTACAGCACCGCACTCTTCGACGAGGACACCGCGCGGCGGCTGGCCGCCCGGCTCCGGCTGCTCGTCGAGGCGGCGGTGGAGGACCCGGACCGGCCGGCCGGGGCGCTGCCGCTGCTCACCGAGACCGAGCGACGCCGCATCCGGTGCGAATGGCAGGGCGCCCCGCTGCCGGTGCCCGACACCACCTTCACCGCGCTGTTCGAGGCGCAGGCCGCCCGCACCCCGCACGCCACCGCCGTGGTGGCCCGCGACGCCACCCTCGACCTCGACGCCCTCAACAGCCGCGCCAACCGGCTCGCCCACCACCTCGTCGCCCTCGGCGCGGGCCCGGAGGACGTCGTCGCCCTCCGCCTCCCGCGCACCGCCGACCTGCTGGTCGCGCTGTTCGCCGTGCTGAAGGCCGGCGCCACCCTGCAGTGCCTGGACCTGGACCTTCCCGAGGAACGCGTCGCGGCCCTCCTGGAGGACACCGGCGCACGACTGGTGCTGACCGAGGACGCCCTGCGTGCCGTGCCGTGGGAGGAGTTGCCCGCCCACGACCTCACCGACGCGGACCGCCGCAGCCCGCTCGACCCGCGGCACACCGCCTACGTCATCCACACCTCCGGCTCCACCGGGCGGCCCAAGGGCGTCGCCGTCGAACACCGGCAGCTGGTCAACCTGGTTCTCGACCACCGCGACGGCCTCCTCGCCCCGCACACCGCGAACGGCCGCCGGCTGCGCGCCGCGCTCAGCGCCTCCTTCTCCTTCGACACCTCGTGGGAGGGCCCGCTGCTGCTCGCCCTGGGTCACGAGGTGCACCTCATCGACGAGGACACCCGGCTCGATCCGGAGGCCTTCCGCGCACGGATCCAGCAGCACCGCCTCGACCTCGTCAACGTCACCCCGTCGTTCCTGCGCGAACTGCTCACCGCCGGTCTCCTCGCCCCCCACAGCCACCAGCCGGCCCTGCTCCTCGTCGGCGGCGAGGCCGTCGACGGCACCACCTGGCGCGACCTGTGCGCGGCGGCGGAGCGGGGCGTGTCGGCCTACAACATGTACGGACCGACCGAGACCACCGTCGACGCGGTCTACGGCCGCTGCGCCGACACCCCCGCCCGGCCGGTCCTCGGCCGCCCCGGCCACAACCTGCGCGCCCACGTCCTCGACCGGGCACTGCGTCCGGTCCCGCCCGGCGTGCCCGGCGAGCTGTACCTGGGCGGGCCGCAGGTGGCCCGCGGCTACCTGAACCGGCCCGGCCTCACCGCCGCCCGCTTCCTGCCCGATCCCTTCGGCGCGCGGGGGGAGCGGATGTACCGCACCGGCGACCGGGTCCGGTGGGACGCCCGGGGACGCCTGGAGTTCCTCGGCCGCACCGACGAGCAGGTCAAGATCCGCGGCTTCCGCATCGAGCCCGGGGAGATCGAGGCCGCGCTGCTCGCCCACCCGGACGTGGCCGACGCGGCCGTGGCCGCCCGCGACCACGCCGGCCGCACCATGCTGGTCGCCTACCTGACGCCCGCCGCCGACCGCGTCCCGCCCGCCGACGAACTGCGCGTGCGGCTGCGCCGGACACTGCCCGGTCACATGGTGCCGGCCGCCTTCGTGCCGCTGGCGGCCATCCCGCGCACCAGCAGCGGCAAGACCGACCGGCGGGCCCTGCCCGCACCGCCCGCACAGCCCGCCGACGACACGGCGTACGTGGCGCCGCGCCCCGGCGCCGAGGAGCGGCTGGCCGCCATCTGGGCCGACGTCCTGGGCGTCGAACGCGTCGGCGCCCGGGACAACTTCTTCACCCTGGGCGGCGACTCGATCCTCAGCATCCAGATCGTCTCCCGCTCCCGCCAGGCCGGTCTCGCCCTGACCACCAAGGACGTCTTCCGCCACCAGACGGTGGCCGAACTCGCCCTGTGCGTCACCGAACAGGACGCCCCCGCGGCCGCCGACGACGCGCCCTCGAAGGCCCCGCTCACCCCCATCCAGCACCAGTACCTCGACCGCCGCCGACCCGGCGACCCGCTGCGCTTCACCATGACCCAGCGGCTGCGCCTCGCCCCCGGCACCGACCCCGAAGCCCTGCGCGTGGCGGTGGAGGCGCTCGTCGCCCACCACCCGGCCCTGCGCACCCGGATCCGCACCGCGCCCGAGGGCCGGCGCCAAGAGGTCCTGCCGCAGGCCCCGCACAAGGTCCTCAGCCAGCACGGACCCGCCGAGGAGGCCGAGATCCAGCGCCTCGTCGACGAGGCGCAGGCGTCCCTCGACCCCGTCGAGGGACGCGTGGTGCGTGCCCTGCTCTTCGACGGCGACCCCCAGCAGCTGGTGCTGACCGTCCACCACCTCGCGATCGACGGCGTCTCCTGGCGCATCCTGCTCTCCGACCTGGAGACCGCCCACCGCGCCGCCGCGACGGGCCGGCCCGTCCAGCTCCCGCCGCCGTCGACGGCGTACACCACCTGGGCGACCCGCCTGGAGGAGCACACCCGCTCCGGCGCCCTGGACGCGGACCGGGAGTACTGGGCGGCCACCTGCCGCGCTCCGGCCGCCCTCCCGCCCGGCCGGAGCGGCCCCGACACCCACGGCGCCGACACGCAGGACCCCGGCCCGCACGGCCCCGGCACCCACCGCGCCAACACCTACGGCGCCGCCGCCACCCTGACCGTGACCCTGGAGCGCGAGGAGACCGACGCGCTGCTGCGCCAGGTCCCCGAGGCCTACCGCACCCAGGTCAACGACGTGCTGCTGAGCGCCCTGGGCCGCACCCTGTCCCGCTGGTGCGGACGTGACACCGTCCTCGTCGGCGTCGAGGGGCACGGCCGCGAGGAACTGTTCGAGGACCTGGACCTGACCCGCACCGTCGGCTGGTTCACCACCGAGTTCCCGGTCGCGCTGCGCGTCGCGCCGAAGGCGGACTGGCACGACACGCTGCGCTCGGTCAAGGAGCAACTGCGCGCGGTGCCCCGGCACGGACTGAGCCACGGCGCCCTGCACCACCTCGTGCCGGACGCCCCGGCCGCCGAGGGCAACCGCCCGCAGGTCGGCTTCAACTACCACGGGCAGTGGGACGCGGGAGGCGGGGCCGCCGACGGACTGCTGCGGGGTGCGCTGCCCCCGGCCGGCCGGGACACCGACCCGGACGAGGAGCGCCCCTACCTGCTGGACGTCACCGGCGTCGTCGAGGACGGCCGCCTCGAGCTCGGCTGGACCTACCCGCCGGCCGTCTACGAGGAGTCCGAGGTGCGCCGCCTCGCCGAGGAGACGGCCGCCGCGCTGCGGGAGATCGCCGCCCACTGCGCCCGGCCCGAGGCCGGCGGCCGCACCCCCTCCGACTTCCCGCTCGCGGGCCTCACCCAGGAACAGCTGGACCGCCTCGTCGGCGACGGCCGGCAGGTCGCCGACGTGCTGCCGCTGACGCCGCTGCAGGCCGGCATGCTCTTCCACGGCCTGGTCGACACGGCGGACGCCTACGCCGACCGCGTCGCGGTGCGGCTGTCCGGCGTCGCCGACCCGCTCGCCTTCGCCGACGCCTGGCAGGAGCTGACCGCCCGCACCCCCGCCCTGCGCACCAGCGTCCACTGGCAGCACCTGCCGCACCCGGTCCAGGTCGTCCACCACCACGTCGACCTGCCCGTCACCCACGTCGACCTGCGCGACCTGGAACCCCGGCGACGGGGCGAGGCGACCGCGCGCCTGCTCGCCGACGACCGCGCGGCCGGCCACGACCTCACCCGCGCCCCGCTCACCCGGATCACCCTGGCCGCCCTGCCCGGCGACGAGGTCCTCCTGGTGTGGTCCACCCACCACATCGCCCTCGACGGCTGGAGCACCGGCCAGCTGCTCACCGAGGTGTGCGAGCTGTACGCCGCCCGCACCGGCGGCAAGGCCGCGCCGCCCGTCGCCCGCCGCCCGTTCGCCGACTTCGTGCGCTGGCTGGCAGAGCGCGAGGAGCAGGACGCCGCCGCGGCCGAGGCCTACTGGGCGGGCGTCCTCGCGAACTTCACCGAGCGCACCCCGCTGCCCTACGACCGCACCCCCGCCGAGGCGCACCGCGCCCGCTCCGCCGCCGCCGTGCACCGGGAGCTGGACGAGGACGTCTCACGGCGGCTGCGCGAGGCGTCCGCCCGGGCCGGCGTCACCGCCGGCACCGTCGTGCAGGCAGCCTGGGCGCTCCTGCTGGCCCGCACCGCGGGACGTGAGGACGTCGTGTTCGGCACCACCGTCTCCGGCCGCCCGGCCGAACTGCCCGGCGTCGAGACGATGATCGGCATGTTCATCAACACCGTGCCCACCCGGATCCGCGTCCCGTCCGGCGGCGTGCGGCAGTGGCTGCGCGGCGTGCAGGACGAGCAGAGCGAGGCACGCCGCCACGACTACCTGGCCCTGCCGCGCATCCAGGCCACCGGCGCGATCCCCGCCGGCGAGGCGCTGTTCGACAGCATGGTCGTCTTCGAGAACTACCCCGTCGACGAGACCGCCACCGCCCGCACCGGTGTGGGCGTCGAGGAGGTCCACCCGGACGACGCCACCTCCTTCCCCTGGTGCCTGCGCGCCCACCTCGGCGACCGGTTCGCCTTCGACCTGGCCTACGACCCCGCCCTGTTCGACGCGCCGACCGCGGACCGCGCCGCGGCCCGCCTCACCGTCCTGCTGACCGCCCTCGCCGACGCCCTCGACGCGTCGGACGACGTCCCGGTGGCCTCCCTCGAACCGCTGACCGCCGAGGACCGGCAGACACTGCGGCGGTGGAACGCCACCGCCCGCAGCGTCCCGCCGGGCAGCCCGGTCGACCTCTTCGCCGCACAGGTCCGCCGCACCCCCGACGCGGTCGCGGTCCACGACGGCGACGTGGAGATCGGCTACCGCCGCCTCGACGCCTGGTCCGACCGGCTGGCCCGCCGCCTGGTGCGGCGAGGGGTGGCGCCCGAGGACCGGGTGGCCCTCCTGGTGGAACGCGGTGCCGCACTCGTCGTCGCCCAGCTCGCGGTGCTCAAGGCGGGCGGCGCCTACGTCCCGGTGGACGCCCGCGCCCCCGAGGAG
>NZ_JBRIOU010000009.1:56447-57805 GCF_053474865.1 Streptomyces sp. CO7 | reverse complement strand
GACCCGGTCACGCCCCTCCCGCCCGCCGACCCCGACCGCCTCGCCTACGTCATGTTCACCTCCGGCTCCACCGGCCTGCCCAAGGCGGTCGCCGTCCGCCACCGCGACGTCGCCTCGCTCGCCACCGACAGCCGGTTCGGCGACGGCGTGTGCGCGCGGGTCCTGCTGCACTCGCCGGTGGCCTTCGACGCGGCGACCTTCGAGGTGTGGACGCCGCTGCTGACCGGCGGCACGGTGGTCGTGGCTCCCGGCGACGTCCTCGACGCGCCGCTGCTGCGCCGGCTGGCCACGACCGGCGGCGGCCTGAGCGCCCTGTGGCTGACGGCCGGCCTGTTCCGTCTGCTCGCCCAGGACGCCCCCGACTGCCTCACCGGCCTGCGCCAGGTGTGGACCGGCGGCGACGTGGTCCCCGCGACGGCCGTGCGCCGGGTCCTGACCGCCTGCCCCGGCCTCACCGTGGTCGACGGCTACGGGCCCACCGAGACCACCACCTTCGCCACCTCCCACGCCCTCGACGACGCCGCCGCCGTCCCCGACACCGTGCCGGTCGGCACCCCGCTCGACGACCTGCGCCTGCACGTCCTCGACGCCCGGCTGCGCCCCGTCCCGCCCGGCTGCCCGGGCGAGCTGTACGTGTCCGGCGAGGGCGTCGCCCGCGGCTACCTCGGCCGCCCCGGCGACACCGCCGCCCGCTTCCTCGCCGACCCCTACGGACCGCCCGGCACCCGCATGTACCGCACCGGCGACCTCGCCCGGCGACGGGACGACGACACCGTCGAGTTCCTCGGTCGCGCCGACGACCAGGTGAAGATCCGCGGCTTCCGCGTCGAACCCGGCGAGGCGGAGGCGGCCCTCGCCGCCCACCCCGATGTCACGGACGTCGCGGTCGTCGCCCGCCAGGACGGACCCGGCGCCAAGCGGCTGGTGGCCTACGTCGTCGGCGAGGCGGGCCAACACCCCGACGCGATCCTTGAGTTCGCCCGTCGCGCCCTGCCCGACTACCTCGTCCCCGCCGCCGTCGTCCCGCTCGCGGCGCTGCCGCTCAGCGCCAACGGCAAGGTGGACCGCGCGGCGCTGCCCGCACCCGCGGGCGACCCGCGGCCGGCCGGCCGGCCGCACGTCGAGCCCCGTACCGACGCCGAGCGCCGCGCGGCGGAGGTCTTCGCCGACGTGCTCGGCGGCGAACGGCCCGGCGCGCAGGACGACTTCTTCCTGCTGGGCGGCGACTCCATCCTCAGCATCCGCCTGGCCGCGCGCCTCGCGGAGACCTTCGGCACGGACGTCTCCCCGCGCGCCGTCTTCGACCACCCGACCCCGGCCGCGCTCGCCGCCCTGCTCACCGCGCCCGGCGCCGGCCC
>NZ_JBRIOU010000009.1:54861-56347 GCF_053474865.1 Streptomyces sp. CO7 | reverse complement strand
GCCCGGACCCGAGCGCGACGCCCGGCTCGCGGAACTCCTCGACGAGGACCGCACCCGCCCTTCGACCTGCGCCGCGGACCGCTGCTGCGCCCCGCCCTGGTCCGGCTCTCCGAGGACGACCACGTCCTGGCACTGGCCACCCACCACATCGTCACGGACGGCTGGTCCAACGCGGTGCTCACCGGCGACCTGTTCCACCTGTACCGCGCCGAGACCGGCACCGACGCCGTCGAACTCCCGCCGCTGCCCGTCCAGTACGCCGACTACGCCCACTGGCAGCGCGGCGTCGCCGACGCCACCGCCGCCGGTCACCTGGCGTACTGGAGGGAGCGCCTCGCGGACGTCGAGCCGCTCGACGTCCCGACCGACCGGCCCCGCCCGCCGGTGCGCAACGCCGACGGCGCCACCACCCGCCTGGTGCTGCCGCCGCACACCGCCCGCCGGCTCGCCCGGGCCGGGCAGGAACGGGGCGCCACCCTGTTCACCACCCTGGTCGCCGCCACCCAGGCCCACCTGGCGCGGCTCTCCGGCGGACAGGACATCGCCGTCGGCACCGTCGCCTCCGGCCGCGACCTGCCCGAGACGCAGAACCTCGTCGGGTTCTTCGTCAACACGCTGGTCCTGCGCTCCCAGGTGCGCCCCGAGCAGCCCTTCCCGGAATTCCTCACCGACGTCCGGCAGACGGTCCTCGACGCGTTCACCCACCAGGACGTGCCCTTCGAGCGGGTGGTCGACGAGGTACGGCCGGTGCGCGACACCAGCCGCACCCCGCTCTTCCAGGTGATGGTGGTCCTGCAGAACACCCCGACCGCGCACCCCGACGTCCCCGGCCTGGCGATCACCGACGTCGAGACCGAACTGCGGCACGCCGCCTTCGACCTGACCTGGGAGTTCGCCGAGGCCGACGACGGCGCCCTGCACGGCCTGCTCACCTACAGCACCGCCCTGTTCGACGAGGCCACCGCCGACCGCATGGCCGGCCAGCTCGCCACGCTGCTCACCGCCCTCGCCGAGAACCCGGACCGCACCCTGGGCGCCCTGCCGCTGAGCACCGACGAGGAACTGCGGGACCTGGTCCGGCTGGGCCGGGGCACGGCCCCCGTGGTGGCGGCCGCCACCCTGCCTGAGTTGTTCCAGCGGCAGGCGGCCCGCACGCCCGACGCCGTCGCCCTGAGCGAACACGGGCGGGAGTGGACGTACGCCGAGACGCAGCGGGCCGCCAACCGGCTCGCCCACCGGCTGATCGGCCGCGGTGTCGGCCCGGAGACGGTGGTGGCCCTGGCGCTGCCCCGCGGCGCGGCCTCGGTCGTCGCCCAGCTCGCCGTGAGCAAGGCGGGCGGCGCCTTCCTCCCCGTCGACCCCGACTACCCCGCCGAGCGCCGGGAGTTCATGCTCCGCGACGCGGGCGCCGCGCTGGTCCTGGACGACCCCGCCGAGGTGTGGGCCGACGGCGGCCCCGACACGGCCGCGCCCGACGCCGTCGCCC
>NZ_JBRIOU010000009.1:51877-54761 GCF_053474865.1 Streptomyces sp. CO7 | reverse complement strand
TCCGTCGCCCACCCCGCCTACGTCATCTACACCTCGGGCTCCACCGGCGTCCCCAAGGGCGTCGTCGTCACCCACGGCGGCCTGGCCGCCTTCGCCGCGGCCGCCGCCGAGCGCTACGCGGCGGGCCCCGGCGACCGGGTGCTGCAGTTCGCCTCGCCCAGCTTCGACGCGTCCGTCCTGGAGCTGTGCGTCTCCCTGCTCTCCGGGGCCACCCTGGTCGCGGGGGAGGAGGGTCCGCTGGTCGGCGAACGGCTGGCGGAGGTGCTCGAGGGACGGCGGATCAGCCACACGCTGATCCCCCCGGCGGCCCTCGCCACCCTCCCCGAGGGGACGGCCGGCGCGCTGCCCGCGCTGCGCACCCTGATCGTCGGCGCGGAGGCGTGCCCGGCCGACCTGGTCGACCGGTGGGCTCCGGGCCGCCGCATGATCAACTCCTACGGGCCCACCGAGGCCACCGTGGTCGCGAGCTGGACCGGCCCGCTCACCGCGGGCACGGGCGCGCCGCCCATCGGCGGTCCGGCCGGCGCCACCCGCGTCCACGTCCTCGACGCCGCGCTGCGGCCGGTGCCGGCCGGTGTCCTGGGCGAGCTGTACGTCGCGGGCCCGGGGCTGGCCCGCGGCTACCTGGGCCGGCCCGGCCTCACCGCGGCACGGTTCCTGCCCGACCCGTTCGGGGCGCCCGGGGAGCGGATGTACCGCACCGGCGACCTGGTGCGGCTGGGGGCCGACGGGCAGCTGCGGTTCGCCGGACGCGCCGACGAACAGGTCAAGCTGCGCGGCCACCGCGTCGAGCCCGGCGAGATCGAGGCCGCGCTGCGGCGCGACGCCCGGGTGCGCGACGCGGCGGTCGTGGTGCGCGACGACGGGAGCGCGGGGACGGCCCAGCTGGTGGCCTACGTCGTGCCCGCCACGGCGGGCGGGGTACTGCCCACCGCTGCGGGGGAGACGGCGCCCGGGGCCGCGAGCAACGGGGCCGCCGGCGGCGGGATTCCCGTCGTCGACACCGCCGTGCTGCGCGAGGAGCTGGCCCGCCGCCTGCCGCCCTACATGGTGCCCTCCGCGTTCGTGACCCTCGAGCGGCTTCCGCTCACCCCGAACGGCAAGCTGGACCGCCGGGCCCTGCCCGCTCCCGGCCCGGCCGTCCGCACCGGACCGCGCGTCGCCCCGCGCACCGACACCGAGCGGCGCGTCGCCCGCATCTGGGCGGAGGTCCTCGGCGTGCCCGAGGTCGGCGCCGAGGACAACTTCTTCCACCTGGGCGGAGACTCGATCCTCAGCATGCAGGTGGTGTCCCGGCTGCGCCGCGAGGGGCTGCACCTCACCACCCGCGACCTCTTCGCCCACCAGACCGTCGCCGCCCTCGCCGCCGTCGTCCGCACCGGGCCCGAGCGCACCGGCGACGGACCGGTCAGCGGCGACGTGCCGCTCACCCCCATCCAGGAGTGGTTCCTGACCACCCCGCGCGCCGCCCACCACCACTTCAACCAGTCCCTCCTCCTCGAACTCGACGGCACCCCCGATCCCGCCGCCCTGGACCGCGCGCTCGCCGCCCTGCTGGACCACCACGACGCGCTCCGGATGCGCTTCACCCGGGACGCCGACGGCTGGCGCCAGTTCAACCCGCCGCCCGCCGGGCCGCAGGAGGTCCTGGTCCACCACGACCTGACGGGCCTGCCCGACGACCGGGCCCGCCGCGTCATGGAGCGGGCCGCCGACACGCTGCACTCCTCTTTCGACCTGGAACAGGGGCCGTTGCTCGGCGCGGGCCTCTTCACCGGTGGTCCGGGCCGCCCCGCCTTCCTCCTCCTGGTCGCCCACCACCTCGTGGTGGACGCAGTGTCCTGGCGGATCCTGCGCGACGACCTGGAGACCGCCTACCGGCAGGCGGTCCGCGGCGAACCGGTGGAGCTGGGGGAGCGCACCACCTCCTACCGCGACTGGGCCCGAGGACTCGCCGCCCACGTGCGGGCCGGCCACCTCGACCACGAACTGCCGCACTGGGAGGAGGCGGTGACCGCCGAACCTCTGCCCGGCCCGACGCACCCCGACGCGGAAGGCGCGGAAGACGTGCAGGACGCGCAGGACCCGGGCGACGGGGGCGGGACCTCGACCCTCACCGTCGAACTCGGCGAGGAGGACACCGAGGCGCTGCTGCGGTCCGCCCCCACCGCCTACCGCACCCGCGTCAACGACGTGCTGCTCGCCGCCCTCGCCCTCGCCCTTGCCCGCTGGACCGGCGGGAAGCGGGTCCGGCTCGACCTGGAGAGCCACGGCCGCGAGGACCTCCTCGACGGGGTGGACCTGTCGCGCACCGTCGGCTGGTTCACCAGCGTCCACCCCGTCGCGCTCAGCGTCGACACACCCGACGACCTCGGGCCCGACCGCGACTGGCGCGCGCTGGTGAAATCGGTGCGCCGCCAGCTGCGGACCGTGCCGGGCAACGGCATCGGCTTCGGCGCCCTGCGCGCCTACGGCCCGCCCGAGGTGCGCGAGCGGCTCGGCGGCGACGGGGCGCTCGGCCAGGTCGTGTTCAACTACCTCGGCCAGCTGGACACCCGCCCCGCAGGCGGCGACGCCCAGGGCGCCGGGCTGATCCGCGCCCTGCACGGCAGCCTCGGCCAGGACCACGACCCCCGCGACGGCGGGTCGCACCTCCTCGAGGTCGGCGGCGCGGTGCGCGACGGGAGGCTCACCGTCACCTGGAACCACCGCCCCGCCGTCCACGACGCGCGGACCGTCCGGCGCGTCGCCGAGGAGTTCGCCGAGGCGCTCCGGCAGATCGCCCGGCACGCCCGCCGGACGGCGGGCTGAGCATGACCGCCGCCAGGGCGCGCTGCCCGCCCCCGACCCGGGATCCGCCCCCTGCGGATCCACGCCCGCACAC
>NZ_JBRIOU010000009.1:50147-51777 GCF_053474865.1 Streptomyces sp. CO7 | reverse complement strand
GATCCACGCCCGCACACCCACCACCCCACGCTGACGACGGAAGGCACGGACATGGACGAGAACACCCGCTACCAGGTGCTGCGCAACGACGAGGACCAGTACTCCCTGTGGCCCGTCGACGTCGAGGTCCCCGCCGGCTGGCAGCCGGTCGGCAAGGAGGGCACCGAGGCGGAGTGCAGCGCCTACGTCGACGAGGTCTGGACCGACATGCGTCCGCGCAGCCTGCGGGAGCGCATGGAGAACGCCGAGGCCTGACCCGGCGCCCCGGGGCCGCCCGCCGCCGACGTGCACGCCCACGCGGAAGCGCGTGCAGGACAGTGCACGACGCACGTGAACCAGGAGACCCCATGAAGACGCCCGTCCTGTACACCGAACGACTGGAGTTCCTGCCCTACCGCCCGGCCGACGAGGAGGCCTTCGTCGCCCTCCTGCGCGACGAGGCCGTGTGCCGGTGGATGGGGCAGGAGCGGGTGCCCGAGGCGGACATCCGCGCCCTGTTCCGGTCCATCCTCACCGAGGTCTACCCGCAACGGCTGTTCGACGTCTGGGGCCTGTGGCTCGACGGGACGTACGTCGGTCACGCCGAGGTGAAGCGGACCGGCAACGTCGACGGCCACGAACTCGTCACCGCCCTCGCCCCCGGCTACTGGGGCAAGGGGCTGGGCTCGGAGGCCGTCCGCGGCCTGGCCCGGCACGCCGCCGACAACCTCGGCCTGACCGAGGTCTACGGCATGCTCGGCGCGGGCAACACCGCCAGCCTGGCCATGTGCCGCAAGCTCGGCTTCCGCCCGCTGCGCGAAGTGGTGGCCGAGGACGGCTCGGTGACCCTGCTGATCGTGCTTCCCGTCACCCCCTCCGGGGCGGCGCAACGATGACCGTGGGCGGACACGGCGTCGGGCCGGCGTGGACCGGCACCCGCAGCCGCTGGCTGCGCCACCACCGGGTCGAGGAGCCCCGGCTACGGCTGGTGTGTCTCCCGCACGCGGGCGGCACCGCCACGGCGTACGCCGGCTGGCCGCCGCTGCTGCCCGCCGGGGTGGAGCTGCTGGCCGTTCAGTACCCCGGCCGGCAGGACCGCCTCGCCGAACCCTGCGAGACCTCCATGGCCGCGCTGGCCGACGCGGTCACCGACGCCCTCACCGGTCGTCTCGACCTGCCCGTCGCCCTGTTCGGGCACAGCATGGGCAGCGCCGTCGCCTACGAGGTGGCGCTCCGGCTGCGGGACCGCGCCGACGCGGACGTCGTCGCGCTGCTGGTGTCGGGGCGGCGCGCCCCGCACCGTCGCGGCCCCGCGCCGCTCCCGCTGGACGACGCCGGGCTGCTCGCGTCGGTCGCGCGCCTGGCCGGGCCCGAGGCCTGGGCCTACGACCACCCCGACCTGCGCGAGCTGCTCATGCCGTCCCTGCGGGGCGACCACCGGCTGCTGGACGCCTACCGCCCGGACCCGCCGGCCGAGCGCCTGCGGATTCCCGTCACCGCGTACGGCGGCGACCGCGACCCGGTCTGCCCGGCGGCGGACCTGGACACCTGGGCCGAGGTCACCGACGCCGGCCTGGAGACCGTCGTCCTGCCCGGCGGCCACTTCTTCCTCCGCGAGCAGGAGGCGGCACTGCTCGGCCACCTCGGCTCC
>NZ_JBRIOU010000009.1:48898-50047 GCF_053474865.1 Streptomyces sp. CO7 | reverse complement strand
GAACAACGGAGCCCCGCGGACGGTTCGTCCGGGTGACGTCACCCGAACGATCCGAGGAGCCCCATGCCCCCCGTCCCGGACACCGGCGCAGGCCCCCGGCCGCTGCGCAAGCTCGGCTTCCTGACCATCGGATCGTTCGACGAGGCCGATCCGCGCGCCGGCCACGAGGAGACGCTCGGCCTGATCGAACTGGGCGAGCGGCTCGGTCTGGACAGCGCCTGGCTGCGTCACCGCCACCTGCAGCACGGCATCTCCTCGCCGGTGGCGGTGCTGGCCGCCGCCACCCAGCGCACCCGGCGCATCGAGCTGGGCACCGCCGTCACCCCGCTGGGCTGGGAGAACCCGCTGCGCCTGGCCGAGGACCTGGCCACCGTGGACGTCCTCTCCGGCGGCCGCCTCAACCCCGGCGTCAGCGTCGGCCCGCCGGTCCACTGGGAGGACGTCAAGGACTCCCTCTACCCGGACACCGGCGACGCCGAGGACTTCGGGTACGGCCGGGTGCGCCGCCTGCTCCACCTGATCGAGGGCCGGCCCGCGTCACGCTTCAGCGGGACGGAGGGCATCGAGGTCTACTCCGACCGGGTCCAGCCGCATTCCCCCGGTCTGCGTGAGCGACTGTGGTACGGCGGCGGCAGTCTGCGCTCCGCGCGATGGGCGGGGGAGCAGGGTATGAACTTCCTGACCAGCAGCGTCGTCAAGGCGGAGGGACCGGACGCAGACGCCCCGGACGCCGACGCGCCGGACTTCGACGCCGTGCAGCTGTCCCACATCCGTGCCTTCCGCGCCGCCCACCCGCTCGGTGCGGCAGCCCGCGTCTCGCAGGGACTGGTCGTCGTCCCGACCGACAGCGCGTCCCCCTCCCAGCGCGAGCGCTACCAGGAGTACGCCCGGGCGCGGTTCCCTCGTACCCGGTCCCCGCAGGGCCCGGGCCGGCTGATGTTCGCGCCCGATCTGGTCGGGGCCAGCGAGCAACTCGCCGAACGGCTCCTGGCCCTGGCCTCGTACCGGGAGATCGACGAGGTGGCCTTCGCCCTGCCCTTCACCTTCGCCCGGGAGGACCACGAGCAGATCCTCACCGACCTCGCGACCCGGCTGGGCCCCCTCCTCGGGTGGCGTCCGGCCGGCTGAGCCGACGCACCCGGGCGGCTC
>NZ_JBRIOU010000009.1:32993-48798 GCF_053474865.1 Streptomyces sp. CO7 | reverse complement strand
CCTGCGAGGTGACGGCCCGACGCCCAGGCTGGGGATCATGAGCAGCAGTGGTGGAGCGCCCGGACCCACGTTCGCCGAAGAGGTCAAGGACGCGGTGCGGCCGCGGTCGGCGCTGCTGATCCTGGGCGTGCTGGCGCTCGGGGTGCTGTTCATCGCCTCGTACGCCGGCGCCTTCCACGAGCCCAGGCCCCGGGACATCGCCTTCGGCGTGGTCACCCCGCCGGGCGGCGGCGACCGTCTGGCGCGGCAGTTGGACGCGCTGCCCGGCTCCCCCCTCGATGCCCGGCCGCTCGCCTCGGCCGAGGAGGCGCGGCAGCAGATCGAGGACCGGAAGATCTACGGCGCCCTCGTCGCGGGCCCGGGCGCCGCCGACCGGCTGCTGGTCGCCGGCGGAGGCGGCGCCCCGGTGGCGGACGCGCTGGAAGAGGTGGTCGGCCGGGCGGAGGCCCGCCAGGGACGCCAGGTGCGCACCGTGGACCTCGTCCCCGTCGAGCGGGGCGACGCGCGCGGCCTGTCCTCGTTCTACCTGATCGTCGGCTGGTGCGTGGGCGGCTACCTGTGCGCCGCGATCCTCGCCGTGAGCTACGGCGCCCGGCCCGCCAACCTCCGCCGGGCGGTGATCCGGCTGCTGACGCTGGCGGTGTACGCGGTGCTGCTCGGGCTGCTGGGCGCGGTGGTGATCGGCCCCGTGCTGGGCGCGATGCCGGGCAGCACGGTGGGCCTGTGGTGGCTCGGCGCGCTGGTGGTGTTCGCCACCGGGGCGGTCACCTTCGCCTTCCAGGGGGCGCTGGGCGTCATCGGTATCGGGCTCACCGTCCTGGTGGTCGTCATCGCCGGAAACCCGAGCGCGGGCGGGGCCTACCCGTATCCGCTGCTGCCCCCGTTCTGGCGGGACATCGGGCCCGCCCTCATCCCCGGCGCCGGCACCTGGACCGCCCGGTCCATCGGGTACTTCGGCGGGCGCGCCGTCACCGGTCCGCTGCTGGTCCTGGGCGCCTGGGCGCTCGCCGGCACCGTGCTGACGCTGCTCTTCCCGGTGCTGCGCATCGGCCGCCGCACGGTGGAGGAGAGCGAGGCCCCGCAGCTCTGACAGGGCATCGGCCGGGCCTGCGGGAACAGAGGGGCAGCCGTGATCGTGCGGGCAGCAGACAGCTAACCGACGGAGCCTTGTTCAATAATTACGAAGTGTGCGCGGGATATTGCGTTCACTTGTCGGCGGTGGTTGAGTGTGCCGCGCCCCACAACGCATCCGCCGTCCGGTGGTGGGGTGACCTCGCCGTTCATGCCCGAAGGGGAGCACTCATGAGAAGTGCCCGGTTCCGCCCTGCCCGCCGCGCCAGCGCGATCGCTCTCGTCTCCGCCCTCAGCCTGAGCGCGCTCGCCGCCTGCGGCACGAGCAGCAGCGACGACAGCACCGCCTCCCAGGGGGGCGGCTCGTCGGATCCCTCCGCTCCGCTCGACCCGAAGACGAAGGTGACGATCACCATCGACTGCATGCCGCCCGCGGCGAAGGCGGCCGAGCTCAAGGAGTGGAAGGAGGACGTGAAGGAGTTCAACAAGACCTACCCGAACGTCACCGTCGAGGGCCGCTCCACCCCGGGCCAGTGCCTGGAGCCGCCGCGCTTCACCGCCATGCTCAAGGCGAAGTCCCAGCCGGACGTCTTCTACACCTACTTCACCGACCTGCCGCAGGTGCTGGACAACGACGGCGCCGAGGACATCACCGCCTACGTCAACGACACGTCCGTCCCCGCGCTCAAGGACATCGACCCCGACGTCCTCGGCTCGCTGCAGCACGACGGCAAGCTCTACGGACTGCCCACCAGCAACTACCGGATGGGTCTGCTGATCAACCGCAAGCTCTTCGAGAAGGCCGGCCTCGACCCCGACAACCCCCCGGCCACCTGGGAGGAGGTCCGCGCCGCCGCCAAGAGGATCGCCGGGCTCGGCAAGGGCATATCCGGCTTCGGCGAGTACAGCGCGGGCAACACCGGCGGCTGGCACTTCACCGCGCAGATGTACAGCGTGGGCGGCGACGTCGTCGACCCGAGCGGCAAGAAGGCCGCCTTCAACAACGAGCTCGGCAAGCAGGTCGCCGAGAACCTGCACGCGATGCGCTGGCAGGACGACAGCATGGGCAAGACCCAGCTGCTGAAGTGGGGCGACCTGCAGAAGCAGATCGCCACCGACAAGCTCGGCATGTTCCTGGCCGCCCCCGACGACATCGCGTACATGGTGCAGCAGCTCGGCGCGAAGTACGAGAACTTCGGGATGGGCCCGATCCCCGGCGGGAAGAACACGCTGGCCGGCGGCAACAACTACATGATCAAGAAGGGCATCTCGTCCGACAAGATCAAGGCCGCGATCGCCTGGCTCAACTTCAAGAACCTCACCGTCGGCAAGGGCCAGTTCGACTGGGAGCGCACCAAGGCGGACGGCCTGCCCGTCGGCATCCCGCAGCCCAACTTCTGGCTGAACGAGTCCAAGACCAAGGACGACGCCGCCCGTACCGAGCACGCCACCATGCCGGTCCAGAACTTCAAGGCCTACATGGACAAGCCCGTCGCGGGCAAGGCCGAGCCGCCGAAGGCGCAGGAGATCTACAAGGTCCTCGACAACGTGATGTCCGGCATCCTCACCAACAAGGACGCCGACGTCGACAAGCTCCTCGCCACCGCGGAGTCGCAGGTCAACCAGATCCTGGCCCACCAGTGACACGGCGGGCGGGGCGGACCGCGACCGGTCCGCCCCGCCCGGCCCTCCGTCCCCGGACACCGCAGATCCGTACCGAGGAGCGACGATGTCGGCCCCCATCCTGACCCCCCGCAAGGCGGCGCCCAGCCGCCGCGACGCGCCGCGCGAGGCGGGCCCCTCGCGGCCCGCCGGCGGCGCCTTCGCCAAGAGCCTGAGGCGCAACCTGACCGCCCACGGCTTCCTCATCGGCGCGGTCCTGTGCTTCGCCGTGTTCTCCTGGTACCCGATGGTCAGGGAGTTCCTGCTGGCCTTCCAGAAGACCGAGGGCGGACGGACGACCTGGGTCGGCCTGGACAACCTTGTCACCGTCGTCAACGACCCGGCGTTCTGGCAGGCGTGGCGCAACACGCTGCTGTTCACCGTGCTGGCGCTGCTCCTCGGCTTCGTCGTGCCGTTCGTGGTGGCGATCGTCATCAACGAGTTCCACCACGGGCAGGGCTACCTCCGCCTGCTGGTCTACCTGCCGGTGATGCTGCCGCCGGTCGCCTCCGTGCTGCTCTTCCAGTACCTGTACGACCCCGGGTACGGCCTGCTCAACGAACTGATGCGGCTGCTGCACCTGCCCGAACAGCAATGGCTCCAGGACCCGGACCTGGCGATGTTCTCCATCGTCGTCGCCTCCACCTGGATGAACATGGGCGGCGCCACCCTGATCTACCTCGCCGCCCTCCAGGGCATACCCGGCGAGCTGTACGAGGCCGCCGAACTCGACGGCGCCGGCCTGTTCCGCAAGATCTGGCACGTCACCGTCCCGCAGACCCGCCTGATCCTCTCGCTGATGCTGCTCATGCAGATCATCGCCACCATGCAGGTCTTCGTGGAGCCCTTCCTGCTCACCGGCGGCGCCGGCCCCGAGGGATCGACCACCACGGTCGTCTACCTGATCTACCAGTACGCCTTCAACTTCAACGACTACGGCGCCGCGGCGGCGCTCGGACTGCTCCTGCTCGTACTGCTCGCCGGCTTCTCGGCGGCGTACGCCAGGCTCAGCCGCGCCGAGGACGAGTAGGCCAGGGGGAGACAACCATGTCCACGCGCACGCTCATCTCACCGGCCCAGCTCGCCCGGCCCCGCGGCAAGGCCCTCTACCGGATCGCCCTGACCCTGGTGCTCGGCGGCTTCACCCTCGCCTTCCTGGGCCCGCTGTACTGGCTGGTCTCGAGCGGTTTCAAGGACGCCCAGGAAGTCATCCAGACCCCGCCGACCCTGGTGCCGCGGTCCTTCACCCCGGAGAACCACAGCCGCGCCTGGGAGGTCATGGACCTCGCCACACTGCTCGGCAACACCCTCTACTACGCCTTCGGCGCGCTCGCCTTCCAGCTCGTCCTCGACGTCGCCGCCGCGTACTCGCTCTCCAAACTGCGGCCCCTCTTCGGCAAGGCGATCCTCGGCATGATGCTCGCCACGCTCATGATCCCCGCGACGGTGCTCCTGGTGCCGCAGTACCTGACCGTCCTGGACGTCCCGGTCGTCGAGCGGAACCTGCTCAACACCCCCTGGGCGATCTGGCTCCCCTCGGTGACCAACGCCTTCAACATCTTCCTGCTCAAGCGGTTCTTCGACTCCATCCCCAAGGAGCTGCTGGACGCCGCCTCCATCGACGGCGCGAGCCCGATGCGCGTCCTGTGGTCGATCGTGCTGCCCATCTCGCGGCCGGTCCTCGGAGTGGTCTCGATCTTCGCGATCATCGGCGTCTGGAAGGACTTCCTCTGGCCGATGCTCACGCTGCCCGACCCGGCGAAGCAGACCCTCAACGTCGGCATCTACTCGCTCTCCACCGGAGTGCCGGTCAACGTGCTCATCGCCGCGCTGACCATCGCGGCCGTACCCACGCTGCTGATCTTCCTGGTCTTCCAGCGCAACATCATGGGCGGCCTCACCGCGGGCGGCCTCAAGGGCTGACCGCCCGCCGCCCCGTCCCACCTGCCCTCACGCTTCGCCGCCGGCCCGGTCCCACGCCCGCTGTCCGGGCCGGCGGCGAAGATCCACCCTGCCCGAAAGGACCGACACGTGGCAGCCCCCCTCCCGAACCGCAACGCCGACTGGTGGCGCGACGCCGTCATCTACCAGGTGTACCCGCGCAGTTTCGCCGACGGCGACGGCGACGGCACCGGTGACCTCGCGGGCGTCCGCGGCCGGCTGTCCTACCTCGCGGAACTGGGCGTCGACGCCGTCTGGTTCACCCCCTGGTACCTCTCGCCCCTGGTCGACGGCGGCTACGACGTGGCCGACTACCGCACCATCGACCCGGCCTTCGGCACCCTCGGCGAGGCCGAGAAGCTGATCGCCGAGGCCCGTGAGCTCGGCATCCGCACCATCGTCGACATCGTCCCCAACCACGTCTCCGACCAGCACGCCTGGTTCAGGGCGGCCCTCGCCGCCGGGCCCGGCAGCCCGGAGCGGGAGCTCTTCCACTTCCGCCCGGGGCGCGGGGAGAGGGGCGAACTGCCGCCCAACGACTGGCCGTCGCAGTTCTCCGGCACCACCTGGACCCGGGTGCCCGACGGAGAGTGGTACCTCCACCTGTTCACCCCCGAGCAGCCCGACCTCAACTGGGACCACCCCGCCGTCCGCAAGGAGCACGAGGACATCCTGCGCTTCTGGTTCGAGCGCGGCGTCGCCGGCGTGCGGATCGACTCCGCGGCGCTGCTCGTCAAGCACCCCGAACTGCCGGACTACGTCGAGGGGGTGGACCCGGCGCCCTTCATCGACCAGGACGCCCTCCACGACGTCTACCGCGCATGGCGGGCGATCGCCGACGAGTACGGCGGGGTGTTCGTCGGAGAGGTCTGGCTCCCCGACGCCGAACGCTTCGCCCGCTACCTGCGCCCGGACGAACTGCACACCGCGTTCAACTTCAACTTCCTCACCTGCCCCTGGGAGGCGGACAGGCTGCGCCGCTCCGTCGACGACACCCTCGCCGAGCACGCGCCGGTCGGGGCCCCCGCCACCTGGGTGCTGTGCAACCACGACGTCACCCGCACCGTCACCCGCTACGGGCGCGCCGACACCGGGTTCGACTTCGCCGCCAAACGCTTCGGCACCCCCACCGACCTCGGCCTCGGCACCCGCCGCGCCCGCGCCGCCGCCCTGCTGAGCCTCGCCCTGCCCGGCTCGGTGTACCTGTACCAGGGCGAGGAACTGGGCCTGCCCGAGGCCGACATCCCCCTCGACCGCATCCAGGACCCGATGCACTCCCGCTCCGGCGGCGTCGACCCCGGCCGGGACGGCTGCCGGGTGCCGCTCCCGTGGGAGGCCGACGCCCCGTCGTACGGATTCGGCGCCGAGACCGAGCCCTGGCTGCCGCAGCCCGCCGACTGGGCGCGTTTCGCCGTCGACCGGCAGCGGGCCGACCCGGACTCCATGCTCGGCCTCTACCGCGAGGCGCTCCGTCTGCGGCGCACCGAACCCGGCTTCGGGGACGGCCCGTTCAGCTGGCTGGACACACAGGACGACGTCCTCGCCTTCCGCAGGGCAGAGGGCCTGGTCTGCGTCGTCAACCTGTCCGGAGAGCCGGTCGCCCTGCCGCCCCACGAGCGGGTCCTGCTGGCCAGCGGTCCCTTCACCGACGGCGGAGCGCTGCCGGCCGACACCGCGGCGTGGCTGCGCGCCTGATCCGGGGACGACCGCGCTTGCGTGCGCTTGCGTCGATGCGACAGCGCACGGCCCGGACACGGGCCTGCTCACGGTCGACGGACGACCGGAAAGGGGACACGGAACGAAGCCTGGGCCGCAACAGTTTGCGGTTCTTGCGCTAGGCTTGCGTACATGACGCGACGACTGGCCCAGGTGGCGAAGAAGGTGGGGGTCAGCGAGGCCACGGTCAGCCGTGTCCTCAACGGCAAGCCCGGGGTCTCCGAGGCGACCCGGCAGTCCGTGCTCACGGCGCTGGACGTCCTCGGCTACGAGCGCCCCACGCAGCTGCGCGGGGAGCGCGCCCGGCTCGTCGGCCTGGTCCTGCCGGAGCTGCAGAACCCCATCTTCCCGGCGCTGGCCGAGGTCATCGGCGGCGCGCTCGCCCAGCAGGGGCTCACCCCCGTGCTGTGCACGCAGACCAAGGGCGGCGTCTCCGAGGCCGACTACGTGGACCTGCTGCTCCAGCAGCAGGTCTCCGGGGTCATCTTCGCCGGCGGGCTGTTCGCGCAGGCCGACGCGCCGCACGAGCACTACCACCTGCTGGCCGAGCGCAAGGTGCCGGTCGTCCTCATCAACGCCTCGATCGAGGGCCTGGACTTCCCGTGCGTGGCCTGCGACGACGCGGTCGCCATCGAACAGGCGTGGCGCCACCTGGCCTCTCTCGGCCACGAGCGGATCGGCCTGGTGATCGGGCCGGCGGACCACATGCCCTCGCGCCGCAAGCTGGAGGCCGCCCACGTGGCGGCCGGGGCCATGGGCACGACGCTGCCCGAGGAGTTCGTCCAGCGGTCCATCTTCTCGCTGGAGGGCGGCCAGGCGGCCACCACCCGGCTGCTGGCGGAGGGCGTCACGGGCATCGTGTGCGCCAGCGACCCCCTCGCCCTGGGCGCCGTCAGGGCGGCCCGCCGCCGGGGGCTCTCGGTGCCCAAGGACGTGTCGGTCGTCGGCTTCGACGACTCCGCCTTCATGACGTGCACCGAACCGCCCCTGACCACCGTGCGCCAGCCCATCGAGGCCATGGGCCGCGCGGCGGTCGACCTGCTGTGCGCCCAGATCCAGGGCTCCCACCCCGGCCCCGGTGAACTTCTCTTCGAGTCCGAACTGGTCGTCCGCGGCTCGACCGCCCCGCCCCCGGGGCGCTGACCGGCACCCGATCTCACCGACGGCGCCGCCGCCGGGCCCCTTCCGAGGGTCCGGCGGCGGCGCCGTCGGCGTATGCGGGCGGCAGGAATCGCGCGGAACCGTTGACAAAGTTCCCACCGGAGAGAAACCTTTCACTTCGGTGACGCAAAGAAGTCACGTAATCGCTCAAGAAGTTGGCTTGAGATCGCACTTCCTCGTCGAATCCTGCCGGGCACCCGGTTTCCGCTCCCGTCCGCCGCCCCCTGAACGGGGGTCCGGTGCGGGCGACGCGCCGTGCC
Organism: Streptomyces sp. CO7; assembly: GCF_053474865.1. Lineage (NCBI taxonomy): Bacteria > Bacillati > Actinomycetota > Actinomycetes > Kitasatosporales > Streptomycetaceae > Streptomyces > Streptomyces sp. CO7. Next base: position 40,987 of record NZ_JBRIOU010000009.1, on the reverse strand, counting down.
CGCATCACGGAAAGGCAGCCATGAGAGCCACTCGACCGCGCAGGCGATGGGGGGCGGGACTGCTCACAGCGGCCCTGGTCACCGTCGGACTGCTGCCCGCGCCCGCACAGGCCGCGGCCGAACAGCCCAACCTCGCCCTCGGCAGAACCGCGACGGCCGGGGGATCCCACTCCGGCTACCCGGCGGGCAACGTCACGGACGGCAGCCAGCAGACGTACTGGGAAGGCCCCGCGGGCGCGTTACCCCAGTGGGTGCAGGTCGACCTCGGCGCCCAGGTGACCCTGGACCGCGCGGTGCTCAAGCTGCCGACCGGGTGGGAGAGGCGCACCCAGTCCCTCACCGTCCTCGGAAGCTCCGACGGCACCTCCTTCAGCACCCTGGCCGGAGCGCAGGCCCGCGTGTTCGACCCGGCCTCGGCGAACACCCTGGACGTCGACCTGCCGGCCACGCCGGCGCGCTGGGTGCGGGTACAGGTCGCCTCCAACTCGGGCTGGAACGCAGCCCAGTTGTCCGAGCTCGAGATCTACGGTGAGAGCGGTGGCCCGGGCCCCGTCGACCCGCCGGTGCAGGGCACGAACCTGGCACGGAACAAGCCGATCGAGGCGACGTCCAGCACCCAGAACTACGTGGCGGCCAACGCCAACGACGACAGCACCAGCACCTACTGGGAGTCGGCCGGGACGCCGGCCGACCTGACGGTCCGGCTCGGGGCGGACGCGGACCTCGAGGCCGTGGTCGTCAAGCTGAACCCCGACCCGGTCTGGGGTCCGCGCAGGCAGTCCTTCGAGGTGCTGGGCCGCGCCGAGGGCGCGTCCTCCTTCAGCACCCTCAAGGCCCGTGCCGAGTACGCCTTCAGCCCCTCGTCGGGCCAGAACTCCGTCGTGGTGCCTGTGAGCGGCCGCGTCGCCGACGTGCGGCTGCGATTCCACTCCAACACCGGTGCGTCCGGCGGCCAGGTCGCCGAACTGCAGGTGGTGGGCCGGGCCGCACCCAACCCCGATCTGGTCCTGACCGACCTGACCTGGTCGCCGGCCGCCCCCACCGAGCGGGACGACGTGAAGGTGAACGCCACCGTGCGCAACGCCGGCACGGCGACCGCCCCGGCCACGACGGTGAACGTCAGCGTCGAGGGCACTGTCGCGGGCTCCGCGCCGGTCGCCTCGCTCCCGGCCGGGAGCAGCGCCACCGTCTCCGTCCCCGTCGGCCGGCGCCCGGCGGGCTCCTACGGCGTCTCGGCGGTCGTCGACCCGACCGGCGCCGTCGTGGAGCTGGACGACAGCAACAACAGCCGCACGGCGAGCAGCAGACTGACCGTCGACCGGAGCCCGGGCCCGGACCTCAGGGTCACCCGGATCACCACGAACCCGGCGTCCCCGGCGGTCGGCTCGTCCGTCTCCTTCACCGTCACGGTCGACAACCGCGGCACCACGTCCGTCCCGGCGGGCACCGTCACCCGTCTCACCGTCGGCGACACCACCCTTCAGGGCGCCACCGGGGCGGTCGCCGCGGGCGGCACGGCCGAGGTCGCCATCACCGGGAGCTGGAAGGCGGTCGGCGGCGGCGCCACCCTGACGGCCACCGCCGACGCCACCGGAACGGTCGAGGAGACCGACGAGAACAACAACGTCTTCGCCCGGTCCCTCGTCGTGGGACGCGGAGCCGCCCTCCCGTACACCGAGTACGAAGCCGAGGCCGGCAGTTACGACGGGACCCTGCTGACCGCCGACAAGAAGCGCACCTTCGGGCACACCAACTTCGCCACCGAGTCCTCGGGCCGCAGGTCGGTGCGGCTCGACGACACCGGCGACCACGTCGAGTTCACCTCCACCGCCGCCGCCAACTCCGTCGTGGTGCGCAACTCGATCCCCGACGCCGCGTCCGGCGGCGGCCGGGAGGCCACCATCAGCCTCTACGCCGACGGGAAGTTCGTCCGCAAGCTGACGCTCTCCTCCAAGCACAGCTGGCTCTACGGCAGCACCGACGACCCCGAGGGCCTGACCAACACCCCCGGCGGCGACGCGCGCCGTCTCTTCGACGAGTCCCACGCGCTGCTGACCGACACCTACCCGGCGGGCACGAAGTTCCGCCTGCAGCGGGACGCGGGCGACGCGGCGGCCTACTACGTCATCGACCTGATCGACCTGGAACAGGTCGCCGGACCGGCGCCCAAGCCCGCCGCGTGCACCTCGATCACGCAGTACGGCGCCGTGCCCAACGACGGCATCGACGACGCGGACGCCATCCAGCGGGCCGTCACCGCCGACCAGAAGGGCGAGATCGACTGCGTCTGGATCCCGGCCGGCCAGTGGCGCCAGGAGAAGAAGATCCTCACCGACGACCCGCAGAACCGCGGGCAGTACAACCAGGTCGGAATCCGGGACGTCACCGTGCGCGGCGCCGGCATGTGGCACTCGCAGCTGTACGCGCTGACCCCGCCGCACCAGGCCGGCGGCATCAACCACCCGCACGAGGGCAACTTCGGCTTCGACATCGACGACAACACGAAGATCTCCGACATCGCGATCTTCGGCTCCGGCACCATCCGGGGCGGCGACGGAGGCGCCGAGGGCGGTGTCGCGCTCAACGGCCGCTTCGGCAAGAACACCAAGATCAGCAACGTCTGGATCGAGCACGCCAACGTGGCCGCCTGGGTCGGCCGCGACTACTCCAACATCCCCGAGCTCTGGAACCCCGGCGACGGCGTGGAGTTCACCGGGATGCGGATCCGCGACACCTACGCCGACGGCGTCAACTTCTCCAACGGCACCCGCAACTCCACCGTCTACGACTCGTCGCTGCGCAACACCGGTGACGACGCCCTGGCGGTGTGGGCCAACAAGTACGTCAAGGACACCTCGGCCGACGTCGGCCACGACAACCACTTCCGCAACAACACCGTGCAACTGCCCTGGCGGGCCAACGGCATCGCGGTCTACGGCGGTCACGGCAACACCATCGAGAACAACCTGGTCTCCGACACCATGAACTACCCGGGGATCATGCTGGCCACCGACCACGACCCGCTGCCGTTCAGCGGCCAGACCCTGATCGCGAACAACGGCCTGTACCGCACGGGCGGCGCGTTCTGGAACGAGGACCAGGAGTTCGGCGCGATCACCCTCTTCGCGCAGGGACCGGACATCCCCGGGGTCACGATCCGGGACACCGACATCCACGACTCCACCTACGACGGCATCCAGTTCAAGACCGGCGGCGGCGCGATGCCGGACGTCAAGGTCACCGGTGTCCGCATCGACGGGTCGGTCAACGGCTGCGGCGTCCTCGCCATGGGCGGGGCCAGGGGCAGCGCCACGCTGAGCGGCGTGAGCATCACCAACTCGGCGGAGGGGGACGTCTGCGTGGAGCCCGGCTCGCAGTTCGTCGTCAACCGCAACTGACGCCACCGGTTCCGGTGAGGCGGTCCGCTTCCCCGGGCCGCCTCACCGGCATGCCCGCGCTTGCCCCGGGCCGCCTCACCGGCATGCCCGCGCTTGCCCCGGGCCCGGCCGAGAACATCGTGACCGAGCTGTGGACGAGTCGACCGTCCTCTGCAATTCTCTGAGCGTTCGTACGCAAACTCCGAATGAATCAGCGGCAGTTATAGGCATCGCCAACCCTGTTCCCCCCTGAGCCGCGTCGCGCGTCCCCCCGGCACGCGACCGAGGAGCGAGGACCATGAACACCCGCATCCACAGATCCCGGTGCATCGGCGCCGTGGTCGCAGCCTGCCTGCTGGCACTGGGCGGTCCCGTGACCACCGCCCGCGCCGCGGGCGGACCGAACATCGCGCTCGGCGACACCGCGTCGGCGAGCAGCGCGCACACCGAGTACGGCGCCGGAAACGTCACCGACGGCAACCAGGGCACCTACTGGCAGAGCGCCGGCTCCGGCCTTCCCCAGTGGGTGCAGGCCGACCTCGGGGCCGCCACCCGCGTCGACGAGGTGGTGCTCAAGCTGCCGGCCGGCTGGGAGAGCCGCAGCCAGACGCTCTCCGTCCAGGGCAGTGCCGACGGCACCAGCTTCAGCACGCTGAAGAGCTCCGCCACCTACGCCTTCACCCCCGGCGCGGGGAACACCGTCACGGTGTCGTTCCCGGCGACGCAGACACGCTTCGTCCGCGTCGACATCGCCGCCAACACCGGCTGGCAGGCCGCCCAGCTGTCCGAGCTGGAGGTGCACTCGGCGACCGACTCGTCCGGAAACCTCGTCGCCGGCCGTCCCCTCACGGCCAGCAGCCACACCGAGGTGTACACGGCCACCAACGCGGGCGACGGCAACCGCGCCACCTACTGGGAGAGCACCAACAACAAGCTCCCGCAGTGGATCCAGGCCGACCTCGGCACCTCCCGCGCCGTCAACCGCGTCGTCCTGAAGTTGCCCGCCGGCTGGGAGAGCCGCAGCCAGACCCTGAAGATCCAGGGCAGCGCCAACGGCACCGACTTCACCGACCTGACGGCCTCGCAGGCATACGCCTTCACCGCGGCCAACGACAACACGGCGACCGTCGCCCTCGACTCCGCCACCACCCGGTACGTACGGGTCCTGGTGAGCGCGAACACCGTCCAGCCCGCCGCCCAGGTCTCCGAGCTCGAGGTCTACGGCCCGGCCGGCGGTGACACCCAGGCCCCGTCCGCGCCGTCGGGCCTCGCCCTCACCGAGCCGGCCACCGGCCAGATCCGCCTCACCTGGAAGGCCGCCACCGACAACGTGGGCGTCACCGCCTACGACGTCTACGCCAACGGCGAGCTGCTGACCAGCGTCTTCGGCGACGTCACCGCCTACACCGACAACCGGCCCGCCAACCAGACGGTGTCCTACCGCGTGCGGGCCCGCGACGCGGCCGGCAACCAGTCGCCCGACAGCAACACCGTCACCCGCACCGGTGACGCCGGCGACACCCAGGCCCCGACGGCCCCCGCGAACCTGGCCTTCACCGAGCCCGCGAGCGGCCAGATCAAGCTGACCTGGACCGCGTCGGGCGACAACGTCGGCGTGAGCGGCTACGAGATCTACGCCAACAACGCCCTGCGCGGCACCGTGGCCGGCAACGTCACCACCTACACCGACACCCAGCCCGCCTCCGCCACCGTCACCTACCGGGTGCGCGCCAAGGACGCCGCCGGCAACCGGTCCGCCGACAGCAACGCGGTGACCCGCAACGGCTCCGGCGGCACCGGCTCCAACCTCGCCGTCGGCAGGCCCATCGACGCCTCCTCCACGGTGCACACCTACGTGGCGACGAACGCCAACGACAACAGCACCAGCACCTACTGGGAGGGCGCGGGCGGCAGCTACCCGCAGACCCTGACCGTGAAGCTGGGGGCCAACGCGGACGTCGACCGCCTGGTGCTCAAGCTCAACCCGGACAGCGCCTGGTCGGCCCGCTCGCAGACCGTCGAGGTCCTCGGCCGCGCCCAGGACGCCACCGGCTTCACCAGCCTCGTCGCGGCGAAGAGCTACTCCTTCGACCCGGCCAGCGGCAACACCGTCACCGTCCCGGTCACCGCCCGCGTCGCGGACGTCCGGCTGCGGTTCACCGCGAACACCGGCTCCGCCGCCGGCCAGCTCGCCGAGTTCCAGGTCGTCGGCGTCCCGGCGCCCAACCCGGACCTGGTCGTCACCGACCTGACCACCTCACCGGCCGCACCCGTGGAGTCGGACGAGATCACCGTCTCCGCCACCGTCCGCAACGACGGACCGGCCGCCGCAGCGGCCAGCACGCTCGCCCTGCGCCTGGGCGGCTCCGAGGTCGCCACCGCGAAGGTCGGGGCGCTCGCCGCGGGCGCGGAGACCAAGGTCACCGCCTCGCTGGGCACCCGGCCGGCCGGCTCCTACGAGCTGGGCGCGGTCGCCGACAAGGGCGACGCGGTCGTCGAGCAGAACGAGACCAACAACACCTTCACCCGGCCCACCGCCCTGGTCGTCAAGCCGGTCGCCGGCTCCGACCTGGTCGTCGGCCAGGTGACCACCACGCCCTCCAGCCCGAGCGCCGGGGACGCCGTCACCTTCAAGGTGCCGGTCAAGAACCAGGGCACCGACGCGAGCGCCTCGGGGAACCACGACGTCACCCTCACCCTCCTCGACGGCAGCGGCGCCACCGTCAGGACGCTGACCGGGACGCACTCGGGGTCCATCGCCGCCGGCGCCACCGCCCAGGTGACGCTCGGGCCGTGGACGGCGGCCAACGGCTCCTACACGGTGCGCACCACCGTCGCCGCCGACGGCAACGAACCCGCCGTCAAGCGGGAGAACAACACCTCCACGCAGCCCTTGTTCGTCGGCCGCGGCGCCAACATGCCGTACATGATGTACGAGGCGGAGGACGGCACCGTCGGAGGCGGCGCGAAGACCGTCGGACCCAACCGCACCGTCGGCGACATCGCCGGCGAGGCCTCGGGCCGCAAGGCGGTGGACCTCGACGCGACCGGCGAGTACGTCGAGTTCACCACGCGCGCCGCGACCAACACCCTGGTCACCCGCTTCTCCATCCCGGACGCCCCGGGCGGCGGGGGCATCGACTCCACCCTCAACGTCTACGTCGACGGCGTCTTCAAGAAGGCGCTCCCGCTGACCTCGAAGTACGCCTGGCTGTACGGGGCGGAGACCGCACCCGGCAACAACCCGGGCTCCGGCGCGCCGCGGCACATCTACGACGAGGCGCACCTGATGCTCGGCGAGACCGTCCCGGCGGGCAGCAGGATCCGTCTGCAGAAGGACGCCGCCAACACCGCCGCCCACTACGCCATCGACTTCGTGAACCTGGAGAAGACGGCGCCGGTGGCCAACCCGGACCCCGCCGCGTACGCCGTACCGGCCGGCTTCACCCACCAGGACGTGCAGAACGCCCTCGACCAGGTCCGGATGGACACCACGGGCAAGCTGGCCGGCGTCTACCTGCCGCCCGGCGACTACCAGACCTCGAGCAAGTTCCAGGTCTACGGCAAGGCCGTCAAGGTCGTCGGCGCCGGACCCTGGTACACGAAGTTCCACGCGCCCGGCACCCAGGAGAACACCGACATCGGCTTCCGCGCCGACGCGACCGCCAAGGGCTCCCTCTTCAAGGGCTTCGCCTACTTCGGCAACTACACCTCACGCATCGACGGTCCCGGCAAGGTCTTCGACTTCGCCAACGTCTCCGACATCACCATCGACGACGTGTGGAACGAGCACATGGTGTGCCTCTACTGGGGCGCCAACACGGACCGGATCACCATCAAGAACTCCCGGATCCGCAACATGTTCGCCGACGGCATCAACATGACCAACGGCTCCACGGACAACCTGGTCGCCAACAACGACGCCCGGGCCACCGGCGACGACAGCTTCGCGCTGTTCTCCGCGATCGACGCGGGCGGCGCCGACATGAAGAACAACGTCTACGAGAACCTCACCACCACCCTGACCTGGCGCGCCGCGGGCGTGGCGGTGTACGGCGGCTACAACAACACCTTCCGCAACATCCACATCGCCGACACCCTCGTCTACTCCGGGATCACCATCTCCTCCCTGGACTTCGGCTACCCGATGAACGGCTTCGGGACCGAGCCGACGAAGTTCGAGAACATCTCGATCGTCCGGGCCGGCGGCCACTTCTGGGGCAACCAGACCTTCCCCGGGATCTGGGTCTTCTCCGCCTCGAAGGTGTTCCAGGGCATCAGGGTGACCGACGTCGACATCGTCGACCCCACCTACAGCGGCGTCATGTTCCAGACCAACTACTCGGGCGGGCAGCCGCAGTTCCCGATCAAGGACACGGTCTTCACCGACATCTCGATCAGCGGGGCCCGTAAGAGCGGTGACGCCTGGGACGCCAAGTCCGGGTTCGGCGTCTGGGCCAACGAGAAGCCCGAGGAGGGCCAGGGCCCCGCGGTCGGCGAGGTCACCTTCAACTGCCTGCGTCTGAGCGACAACGCGCAGGACATCCGGAACACCACCTCCACCTTCAAGATCAACAACAACCCCTGCTGACCCGGGGCCCCTTTTCCGGGTGACAC
>NZ_JBRIOU010000009.1:27722-32893 GCF_053474865.1 Streptomyces sp. CO7 | reverse complement strand
GCCGGTGTCCCCGCGGACCTCGGCCCAGCCGTTCAGCCCGCCGCCGCACGGTACCCCCGATCAGCGCGGCAAGCCGAAGGGCGACCGTTTCTGATCCCGCCGCACTCCCTCACCCGAAGGGCCCCGGGCTCCCCCGCCCGGGGCCCTTCGGCATGCCCGGGCGCCGGCGGCCCTCCGGGGTACCGGGGTCGTCGGGCCCGGCGACGCGGTAGCCCACCCCGGGCGTCGTCAGCACGACCGGCGGGCCGCCCAGCTTGCGCCGCAGCCGGCCGACGGTGACGGCCACCGTGTTGGTGAAGGGGTCGGCGTTCTCGTCCCGGACCTGCTCCAGCAGGTTCTCGGCACTCAGGAAGCCGGGCCGTGCGCGCAGCAGCGCCTCGAGCACGGCGAACTCTGTAACGGACAGCTCCACGCGGCGTCCGTCGCGCACGACGGTCCGGCGCACCGGGTCGAGCTCGAGGCCCGCCGCGCGCAGCACCCGGGCCCGGGCACCCGGCCGGCCAGGGACCGGACGCGCAGGACCAGCTCGGGAAAGTGGAAGGGTTTGGCGAGGTAGTCGTCGGCGCCCAGGGGCAGGCCGCTGACCCGGTCGCCGGGCTCCCCCCGCCGCGGTCAGCCTCTCCGACATCGGCCTTGCTCAGGTGCCGGCCGCCACCATGGCCCAGTTCACCGGCGTCGTGGGGTTCCTGCCGCGCGGCTACGGGCCCCAGGTGGCCGTGGCCCGGCTCGCCCTCCTCGCTCGTGCCGCCGACGTGCGCGGCTCACGGCTACGCTCGGCGGCACGAGCGGCGCGCCCCTCCCGCATCCACTGACGTCCCGCCTGACCTGGTGAAAGCGCGGAAGCGGTTGGCCATCCTTCAGGCGGAGCTCCATACGCGAGGGAAAACCTCCCGTGGTCCCGTGAGGCGGACGACGGGAGGCCGACGGAGCCCGGAGCGCTGGTACCGGCCCGGCCCGGCGCGAGCGAGGATGCTCTTGAGGGCGATCTCTCAGTTTCGGATGGCCTGCCATTCCTCGGCGGTGAGCGGCGGCTGCTGCAGAGGCGGCTTGAGGGGGCCGCAGGCGGCCGCGATCAGGGTGTCAGGGGTGAGCAGTCGGCCGGGCCCTGCCTCCAGGGTCATGACGTCGGTGACGCGGCGTGCCACGCGACCGGATCCGGTGGCTGTGTGGATGAGGCGGTCGATGTACCGCGCGGCCAGGCGCTCGGTGAGGGTCGGGCCCTTCTCAGAGGCGCCGGGGAAGAAGACGTCGCTGCCGGTGGCGAAGGTCCACGCCGTTTCGATGTGCCGGACGATGGCCTTCTGCACCTGCCGGGTGAGGCCCGGCGAGAGCAAGCCGCGTTGACGGACGGTGTTGCGCAAGGTCAGCGCGCTTTGTGCGGCAACGGCCATGCCGTGACCGTACGTGGGATTGGTCGCGGCGACGGCGTCACCGAGGACGAGTAGTCCTCGCGGCATGCGGGTCTTCTCGTAGTAGCGGCGCTGGTTCACGGTCGTGCGGCTGAGCGTCACGTCCGTGAGGGGCTGCGCGTGCACGAGCGCCTCTGAGACCAGGGGGTGGCGCAGCTCGGCGGCGAAGGCCTCGAAGGCGTCGGGATCGCGGGGCGGCTCAGTGCCGCGGGCACCGCAGAGGGTAACGACCCACCGGTCGTCCTCAATGGGCTGGATGGCTCCACCGCGGGGTGGATCGTCACTGCGTGGGTCGGCCTGGATGGTGATGATCGGCCACGCTGCGGGTGTCTTCGGAGGCGCTTGGTAGGTGCGGCTCGCGTAGACGAGACCGGAGTCGACCACCCGCGCGGTGGGTCCGGGGAGCCCGAGATCGTCCAGCCAGCGAGGGGTGCGGGAGGCGCGGCCGCTGGCGTCGACGATCAGGTCGGCGGCCAGGGTCTCTTCGTGACCGGCGGCGTGCCGGATACGGACGCCGGTCACGGCGGCGGCGTCACCGGCCAGGCCCAAGACCTCCGTCTGCTGCAGCACGGTGATCTTGGCGGCGTTGTCGGCGAGGACCTGGCCGCGGATGACCCAGTCGAGGAGGTCGCGGCTGCAGCTGATGGAGTAGTGGCTCTCGTTCCAGCGGCGGTACCAGCCTGCTGGGCTGTAGGCGACCATGCCGGTGGTGATCGGTATGCGGCGCGCGCCATGGGCCTGCAGTTCTGCCAGAGCGCCGGGCAGGAGTTCCTCGACCGCGTTGGCGCCGCCGGACCACAGGTTGTGGAGGTGGCGAGCCTGGGGCAGGCCCTTGCGGGGGCCAGGCACCGTCGGCAGGAAGTCGCGTTCCACGATGGTGACGGCCGCTTCGTCGGCGAGTGCCCGCGCGACGAGGAAGCCGGTCAGGCCGCCTCCGATGACCACGGCTGTGGGGGTGCTGGTGGTGCCGGTCATGACGTGCTCTTTTCGGGTACGAGGGGGAGGCCGGCGGGCCGGCGCAGGGCCCTGGAGATGGCCAGGAGGTCGTGCAGCCCGTCGTAAGCCTGTCGACCGGTATGCGGCGGCCCGGGGGTAACTGCTTGCATGCTGGCTACGGCGGCCACGATGGCGGCCGCGTCGCCCTGAGCGTCGGCTTCGGCCGGTGTTCCGCCGACGGCCAGGCACGCTCTGCGGGTGCGCTCCTGCAGGTCGGCGTCGAGGTACGGTCCGAGGTGACGCAGTGCGTCCCGGATGGCGGTCTGGCGGCGCGTCAGCCGCAGGTCGATGGGGGCCCACCGGCCGAGAGCCACGGAGGTGCTCGCGGTGGGGACCGGGCTGAGGGTCTTGGCCAGCGGGCCGAGGGCCCGGTGGTCACGGCGGACGGTCAGCCGGTGCGAGATGTGCGCGCCGAGGTGGGGCAGGATGAAGCCGAGGGCGATCAGCACGCCGACGAGTGCCGCGATGGGCGGTGCCAGCTTGGTGTTCATCCAGTCCAGGTCTGTGTTGCCGAACCAGCGGGCCACGACCGGTGTGAGCTTGGCGAAGTCGTAGGCCAAGTTCGTGGCGTAGCCGACGCTGAGGAGGACTACGCCGGTGTGCAGCCAGCCGGTGCCCCTGACCCGGCTCTCCCACGTCCACAGCAGGCCCGAGGTGATGACTACGGCGACCATGTGGCCGGTCAGGTAGAGCACGATCATCTCGCGGATGAACGGAGTGGTCGCGTAGTAGGTATCGAAGTCCTGGAGCCGCTCGACGTCTGCGTCGCCGAGGGCGAACAGGATCCACAGCGCGGCCATGACGGTGCCGTAGCCGCCGTACACCCAGTAGCTGGCTCGGCGGACGGTCTGCGGTGTGCCGCCTCGCCAGCGGGTGATCAGCAGCAGGCACGAGGCGCAGAAGCCGGTGAGGAGGCTGTAGACCCAGGGCGCCGACACGTTGGTGATGCCTACAGCCCGGTTGACGACGGCGACGGTGGCAGGCTGCGCGAAGACGAAGACGCCGCACGCCGCGGTGAGCAGACCGCCGACCTGCCGCAGCAGAGGGTTGCGGCCGGCCCTGATGACGGTCGGGAGTTTGTAGAGCAGTGAGGCGATCAGGATGATCGCCGTCACCGCGTAGGGATGCGTCAGGACCACCGCCTACCCCTTGGGGCCTGGGTAGCCGAGAGATGTGTCGATGCGCTGGGCGACGTCGTCCAGCGGGGTGGTGCCGGTCCCCTCGTCCAACCAGCTCCGCATGCGGGTGCTGAGGAGCAGCCCGAAGCCTTCGGCGTCCCGCTCGTCGGCGGCGTTGGAGTGACTGCGCGCCGCAACGCGCAGGACGGCATCGAGCAGTGCCGGTTCGGAGGTCAGAACGGTGCGGGCCGCTACTGCGGCCTCACCGACCTGGTGGCCGCAGTGCCCAGCTTCCATGTGCCACAGCTCGTGGCCGAGGACCACCAGTTGGTGGTCCGGGTCGAGCCGCTCTTCGACGACCACAACGTCCTGGTCGGCCAGGTCGAAGTACAGGCCCGTGGTGTCGGCGATCTCGGCCGGGAAGGGCCGGATGATGAGCGAGACCGGGCGGCTGCGGCGCTCGCTCATGGCGTCGCAGAGGGCCTGAAAGAGCGCCTGGGGGGCGGTCGGCACGTCAGCGCGGGCGAGAACTGCCCTGGCCAGCTCGGCCATCAGCTTGCGCTGCGCCTTGCTTGTGGAGCGGCAGGTCCGGCCAGTCATCCTTGATCGCTCCGTTCTTCGAGTCGGGCAAGGGCTCCTTCAACAGCGCCGAGGCTGTTCCGGATGTCCGCGACCATGGCGGCGACGGCAACAATCGCGTCGCTGTCCCAGTTCCCGCCACGACCGGCGACGTGGCGCACGCCCAAGTCGGCGAGCGTTTTGTTTGGATTTACCTTGACCTCAAGCTCGAACACGAGGCGCTGCAACTCCCGATGGACGGCTTCGTCGGGAGCGGCAGTGAGGTAGTCGCTGGGCACGTCGTAGTACCGGCAGAGGTCGTGTCCAGCGGTCAGGCTGGGCTTGGCGTCCCCCGCGAGGATGCGTTTGACCCACGTAGTCGTCGAGTGCAGGGCGGCAGCCAGTTTCCTGACGTCGGCGGCCTTATCGGTTCCATCGGGCCTCGACTCGTACAGGTAGCGGACCCTGCGCCTCACCCGGTCATCCGGGTCGTCCGGGGGCAGTGTGTGGCCTTCCAGCAGAGCGCGGAGGTGCGGTTCCGGCACGCCGGTGCTCTTGAGCAGGTCGGGGATGTGGGTCTCCATCTCGAGGCCACATTCGGCCAGGAGTTCGCGATAGCGGACCACGATGGGGGGCGGGGGGCCGGGCTCACTCAATGTGCTGTCTGCCTCTCAGGGGTCGGCTTGCCAGGGCTGTTACTCGTACTCACAGCCCGAACCTGCGGGCCGCCACAGGCGAAAAACCAGGTTCGCCAACGATCGTTGCGGAAAAGAATACGTTCGTCAGCGCATGCGCACAGGCATAGCAGCATCACGCTGTGATGCGAAAGCCGCTCTGCAACTTGCGTGTGCCATAGGCATGTTGTTGCTGCGGGTCACCCCCGCTGCCGGCTTCGCCGCGCAGCAGACCCTGGTCGAGCATCGCCACGTCGTCGCGCACTACGCGCCCTCCACGGGGTACTTCCCGTTGCCGTGGTGGGCCGGTCTCGCCGTGCTCGCCGCGTACGCGGTGTCGTTCCTGTGGCTCGCGGCGCGCCGGCTCCCGCGTGGTGGGGAGGACGCGGTCCGGGGGGCCGTGGACGCGCCGGGGA
>NZ_JBRIOU010000009.1:14613-27622 GCF_053474865.1 Streptomyces sp. CO7 | reverse complement strand
GTGGGCGGCGGGCCCGCGGTGCGGGGTGCGGGGGGAGTACCGGGGAGCGCGGCGGAGTGTGAAGGAGGCATCACCGCGATGGACATCACGGACCTCTTCGGCGTCCTGGACGCCGTGGAGCCGGCGGGCGTGCGGTGCTGGGTCGCCGGCGGATGGGGCGTGGACATCCTGGCGGGCCGGCAGACGCGTGATCACCGGGACGTCGACCTGGCCCTGGACGCGGCGGTCGAGCCGGCGGCGCTGGAGGCCCTGGCATCGCTCGGCTACCGCGTGGAGACCGACCAGCGGCCGACACGGGTCGAACTCGCGGCGCCCGGGAGTCGCTGGGTCGACCTCCACCCGGTGGTGTTCGACGCCGAAGGGGTGGGCCGGCAGGCCGACCTCCAGGGCGGTTTCTTCCTCTACCCGCACGGCGCGTTCACCCGGGGACGCCTCGACGGCCGCACGGTGCCGTGCCTGTCGGTCGAGCAGCAGCTCACCTTCCACCGCGGCTACCCACCGCGGGAGGTCGACCATCTCGACGTCGCCCTCCTGCGGACCCTGCGCGCCGCGCGGTGAGCTGTGGGTGGGGCTCAACACGGCCCAGGCCGGCGGTCCGCACCCCCACGCCTCGCCAACCGGCCCCTTCCCCACGGCCTCACCAACTGGCCCCCAACAACGGGCCCTCACCCACAGGAACGAGTGACTCCATGGCACGAAACCTCACCGCGACGGCCACCTCGCGCAGACCGGGCGGACCGCCCCGTCGAGGCGTCGCCCTGCTGCTCGCCGCGCTCACCGCGGCGGCCGGACTCGCCGCCGCCCCAGCCGTCGCGGCCGACGCCCCCGCGCCCACCGCCACGGTGCCCGCCGTCACCCGTGCCGGCCTCACCCCCTCACTGGTCGCCGGCCGGGGCGCGGACCTCGGCCTCGTCGAGCAGGAGGCGGAGTCGGCCAGGACCACCGGCACGGTCCTCGGCCCCGACCGCACCGCCTACACCCTGCCCTCCGAGGCGTCGGGCCGCTCCGCCGTCAAGCTGCTGAAGGGGCAGCACGTCGAGTTCACCCTGCCGGCCGCGGCGAACGCGATCACCGTGCGGTACAGCATCCCCGACGCGCCGGACGGCGGCGGCATCACCGCGCCCCTCGACGTCACGGTCGACGGTCGCGGACGCACACCGATGACCCTGACCTCGCAGTACTCCTGGCTCTACAACCAGTACCCCTTCACCAACGACCCGGACGCCGGCCTGCTGCACCCCGACTGGTGGATCACCGAGTGCGGCTGCGTCCCGAAGGAGACCACGCCCGCACCCCAGATCACCAAGCCCTTCCGCCCGCACCACTTCTACGACGAGCAGCGCCTCCTGCTGGGCCGCACCCACCCGGCGGGCGCCACAGTCCGGCTGACCATGCCCGCCAGGTCGTCCGCCGCGTGGACGGTGATCGACCTGCTCGAGTCGCAGCGCGTCGACCGACCACGGGTCGCTCCACGCGCGGCGGTGAACGTCCTGGCCTTCGGCGCGGATCCCACCGGACGCCGTGAGTCCGCGGCCGCCTTCGACCGCGCCATCGCGCACGCCCGGCGAGGCCACCGCACGGTCCACATCCCGCCGGGCACCTACCAGGTGAACCGGCACATCACCGTCGACGACATCACGATCGAAGGCGCCGGCAGCTGGTACACCGTCATCAAGGGCCGTGAGGTCGCGCTGGAGACCCCCGCGCCCGACGGCTCGACGCACACCGGGGTCGGCTTCTACGGCAGGAGCGCCGCCGACGGGGGCAGCCACGACGTCCACCTCTCCGGATTCGCCATCGAGGGCGACGTCCGCGAGCGCGTCGACACCGACCAGGTGAACGGCATCGGCGGCTCGCTCAGCGACTCCTCCGTCGACGGCCTGTACATCCACCACACCAAGGTGGGCATGTGGTTCGACGGCCCCATGGAGAACTTCACCGCGACGAACAACGTGATCACCGACCAGATCGCCGACGGTCTCAACTTCCACACCGGCGTCACCGACTCGGTCGTGCGCAACAACCTCGTCCGCAACTCGGGGGACGACGGCCTCGCCATGTGGGCGGAGAAGACCACCAACGCCCGCAACACCTTCGACCACAACACCGTGCAGTCGCCGGTCCTGGCGAACGGCATCGCGGTCTACGGCGGCGCCGACACCACCGTCTCGAACAACCTGATCGCCGACCCGGTCCGGGAGGGCAGCGCCCTGCACGTCGGCGCACGCTTCGGCGCCGAGCCGTTCACCGGGCACCTGTGGATCAGGAACAACACCACGGTGCGGGCGGGCACCTACGAACTGAACTGGAAGATCGGCCTCGGCGCGATCTGGTTCTCGGCGCTCGACAAGGACATCGCCGCCGACATCCGGGTGACCGGCGACCACTACCTCGACAGCACCTACAACGCGATCATGCTGGTCGCGGACTGGCCGGTGAAGGACCTGTACTCCATCGACGACGTGCACTTCAAGGACGTCCGGGTGGACGGCACCGGCACCTCCGTGGTGAGCGCCCGGGCGGCGGGCGGTGCGACCTTCGAGAACGTCGACGCCCGCAACGTGGGCGCGGTCGGCGTCAACAACTGCGGAACCTTCCACTTCACCCCGGCCGGCTCGGAGTTCACCCTGACGGACCTGGGGGGCAACGACGGCGGCGGCGCGGGCGGCCCGTGGCTGGGGGAGTGGCTGCTGCCCAACACCCTCACCTGCGACGACCGCCCGCCGGTGGTTCCGCCGCCGGCGCCGTCGACGTGGTGACGCCCTGCGCATGACCGGCGCACCGCCAGGCATCCTCGCGGTGGTGCAACCCGCGAGGATGCCTGACGGAGAGCACCGGTCACATCGGCCGCCGCCCGCCACGGCCACGGACCGGGCCCCGTCCGACGGATCGCGGAAGTCGTAGGCTCCTGGCCATGCACCGCACTCTGACCGAACACGCCCGGTGTCTGTACGGGGACGAGTACCGCCCCACACCGGAGTGCGAGCGCGAACACCGCGAGCACTACTTCGTCGAGGAGTTGACCTTCGCCGACGCGGAATCGATCCTCGCCATGCTCCACGAGCTCAGTCCGCAGCTGGTCGACGGACACCTGCCCGTCTGGATCCGGAACCTGGCCTACCGGCTGGTGCTCCTGCAACGGCCGGACGACCCGCAGCTGCTGCGGGAGGCCGCCCAGAGCCTGTGGATGCACGGTCCGGACTGGGACGACATCGCCGCTGACCTGATGAAGCGAGCCGACGCTCCGAGCGCGGGCGAAACGGGCTGACCACGACCGGAGGCGGAGGCGCACCCGGAGGGCGAGGGACCCGGAACCGGGCTCCGGGTGCGGTGCAGTGGGACGGAGAGGCCGCCCAGTCCCGCCTCAAGGGCTCCGGGTGACCGCCACGGCAGGTGTCGGCCTGCAGCGCTCAAGGGTTCAGCTCGGGATACTGGGTCCTCTGATGGGCCGACAACCGGGACATCGCCAGTTCACCCGCGCCGCGGCAGATGGGGCAGACGCGCCGGGTGGCGCACTGGGGGCAGCGGCCGCGCCCGTGCGGCTCACTCGGCAGCCACCCGCGGCCCCCGCAGCAGTCGCAGGCGCCGAGGCCGTCGCATTCGTAGCAGAGCAGGTGGCCGGGCGTGAGCGTCGCGGACGTCCTGACCGGCTCCGGCCACCGGAACTCGCGCGGCTCGTACAGGGGCATCACCGGGGTCTGCCCGAGGAAGAGCACGGCGGAGCCGTGGGCGTCCACACGGACCTCGACGACGTTGCCGTCGGGATGACGGGCGGTCAGGCGATACCGGTCACCGGCGTCGTCGGTGGCCCACTCGAGCTCCTCGTCCCCCTCGTCCTCCGCCGGCTCCGTGACCTCCCACCCGGCCCGGCCGAGCAACCTCGCCGCCCGGGGCACGATGCCGGCGGCGGCGACCCCGGCGGGGCGGTGCCCGCGGAACGTCATCGAGTACCGGTACCCCAGGGGCTCGTGCCAGTCGACGACCGCAGGCTCCCGGAGAAGGAGCAGGCCGAGGTCGGCGCCGGGGGTGAGGTCCTCGATCAACTCCACGAGCCGCGCCCGGAGGTCACGCCCGAGCCGGTCCAACTCCTGCCGTGCGCCAAGTATTTCCGCCATATGAGCCCCTTCGCTCCGGCTGCTCAGGGCATCTTAGGGCGACGGGGTCCTCCTTTCGGGTGCCCTGGACCACCCCGGGGGCGGCTGGGCCTCGTTCGACATCGCGTACTGGGTGCTGGGCGCCACCCCGGACGACTGCGACCGGCACTTCGACCTGGTGGTGGAGGTGTGGTGCGAGCAGGGCCCGGCGATGCGCGAGGCAGGGCCTCCCGTCGTCCGCGCCCCCACGGTTCCCGCGAGTTTCGGCGGTGGGGATCCGATGCCTACCCGGTTCGGGTGACAGGTCGGGAGTCACGAACGCGCCGGACCGACGGGAATCGGCCGAGCCTGCAAGCGACGCAAGTTGTGAGCGCTAACATTTCACGCTCCTGAGCTGGATGAACGCGTACCCCTTGATGCACGGGCCCCTGTCTCGGATCCGCCCCCACCGTCCCATCCGGCGCACGACTCTTGCTCCCCAAGAGTGTTAGCGCTCACACTGACTGCCGAACGCCCTACCGCTCATCGGACCGGCCCCAGGGCCGGCCCGCCGTGATCGCGTCACGGCCTGTGGCACCCCCGCCCCTTCCGTCGCACCCGGCTCCGCCGCGGTCACCTTCTCCCCGCGCGTGGGCCGAGATCCGAGGAGGAGGCAGGCGTCCCGGGTCCGACAGAGAGCTGGAGAGAGCATGCACCTCAGCAGACGATCGTTCGGTCTGGCCGCGGCGGGAGCCGCGCTCGGAACCCTCGCACCCGCCGTGCGCGCCGCGGCGGCCCCCTCGGCCCGCTCAGCCGCCGCGGCGGCCAACACGGCGTACGCCATGGTGTACTTCACCGAATCCCCGAACGGCCAGGGCGCGGACTACGGCCTGCACCTGGCGGTCAGCCGGGACGGGCTGAACTGGACACCCCTGAACCAGAACCGTCCCGTGGTCACCCCGACCGCCGGCGAACAGGGCCTGCGCGACCCCTTCATCCTCCGCAAGCAGGACGGCGCCTTCGTCGTCCTCGCCACCGACCTCAAGGGCACAGACTTCAGCCGCTGGAGCCAGTACCTGCACGTCTACGACTCGACCGACCTCAGCGGGTTCACCGGCTACCGCCGCCTCCGGATGCACACGTCGAGCACCCACACCTGGGCGCCGACCGCCTTCTGGGACGCCTCGCGCGGCCAGTACGGCATCGTCTACTCGGCGGTCAACGGCGGACGCGACGTCCTGATGGTCAACTGGACCACCGACTTCCGCTCGGCCGGCTCGCCCCAGGTGTACTTCAGCCCCAGCTCCGGGGTCCTGGACGGCGACATCGTCGTCGACGGCGGCACCACCTATCTGTACTACAAGAACCTCGGTGACGGCCTGCTCTACGGTGCGAGGTCCTCCACCGGCGCGCCCAACAGCTTCACGACCTACACCAGCGGGCTCAGGCAGGGGAACGCCATCGAGGCGCCCCTGCTCGTCAGGAACAACGACGGCGGCTGGCGGCTGTGGGGCGACTCCTTCAGCCCGGTCAACAACGACTACTACGCCTGGTCGCAGTCCAGCATCGGCGCCAACTCCTGGGCGCCGATCAACCAGCGCGACTACACGCCTCCGCTGAACTCCAAGCACGGCTCCATCATCGGCATCACCGACGCCGAGTACTCGGCCGCGGTCGCCCGCTGGGGCACCCCCGAGTGGGTGCGGCTGAAGTCGTACAACTTCCCCGACCGCTTCGTGCGGCACGCGGACCGTCTGGGCCGCCTCGACGCCTACCCCTTCGACCCGTACCAGGACCAGATGTGGCGCACGGTGCCCGGGCTCGCCTCCTCCTCGGGCGTCTCCTTCGAGTCCGTCAACTACCCGGGCAACTACCTGCGGCACAGCGACTACGCCGTGCGCCTCGACCCGGACGACGGCACCGCCACCTTCCGGGCGGACGCGACCTTCCAGCGGACGGCGGGCCTCGCCGACTCCTCCTGGGCATCGTTCCGCTCCCACAACTTCCCCTCCCGTTACCTGCGGCACAGCAACTACCAGCTGCGCATCGACCCGCTCGACACGGCGTCCAGCGCCTCGGACCGGCAGGACGCCACCTTCCGCGTCACTGCGTAACCCCCCCCCGGACCCGGTCTCCGACGAGAGACCTCCGACCAAGGAAAGAGGTGCACGGTGTCCTTACCCCTCAGCAGGCGGAGCCTTCTGCGGACCGCCGGAGCGGCGGCTGTCGCGTCCGTCGCCGAGCCGCTTCTGGGCGGCTCGCCCGCGCAGGCGGCCGTCCTGCCTCCCGCGCGTGCCGACATCGGGGTCCTGGCCCACCCCTTCGAGCTGGGGCAGGTCCGGCTCACCGCGAGCCGGTGGCTGGACAACCAGAACCGTACGCTGAACTATCTGCGGTTCGTCGACGTCGACCGGCTGCTGTACAACTTCCGCGCCAACCACCGGCTGTCCACCAACGGGGCGTCGGCGAACGGCGGCTGGGACGCCCCGTCCTTCCCCTTCCGCACCCATGTGCAGGGACACTTCCTCACCGCCTGGGCGCAGTCGTACGCGGTCACCGGCGACACCGTGTGCCGGGACAAGGCGACCCGCATGGTCGCCGAGCTGGCCAAGTGCCAGGCCAACAACGCAGCTGCCGGGTTCACCGCCGGATACCTCTCCGGGTTCCCCGAGTCGGACTTCACCGCGCTCGAGCAACGGACCCTGTCGAACGGGAACGTGCCCTACTACGCCGTCCACAAGACGCTGGCCGGACTGCTGGACGTCTGGCGTCTGATCGGCAGCACCCAGGCTCGTGACGTGCTGCTCTCCCTGGCCGCCTGGGTCGACCGGCGCACCGGCGCACTGAGCACCGCACAGATGCAGGCGATGCTCGGCACCGAGTTCGGCGGCATGAACGACGTGCTGGCCGACCTGTACCAGCAGACCGGCGACGCGCGATGGCTCACCGTCGCGCGGAGGTTCGACCACGCCGCGGTCTTCGACCCCCTGGCGGCCAACCAGGACCGGCTGAACGGACTGCACGCCAACACGCAGGTCCCCAAATGGATCGGCGCCGTACGGGAGTTCAAGGCCACCGGCACCACCCGCTACCGGGACATCGCCGCCAACGCCTGGAAGATCTGCGTCGGCGCGCACACCTACGCCATCGGCGGCAACAGCCAGGCCGAGCACTTCCGCGCCCCGAACGCCATCGCCGGCTACCTGAACCAGGACACCTGCGAGAGCTGCAACACCTTCAACATGCTCGATCTCACACGGGAGTTGTTCACCCTCGACCCGAACCGGGCGGAGTACTTCGACTACTACGAGCGGGCCTGGCTGAACCAGATGATCGGCCAGCAGAACCCGGCCGACTCCCACGGACACGTCACCTACTTCACCCCGCTCAACCCGGGCGGAAGGCGAGGTGTGGGACCGGCCTGGGGCGGGGGCACGTGGAGCACGGACTACAACTCGTTCTGGTGCTGCCAGGGAACCGGCCTGGAGATGCACACCCGGCTGATGGACTCGGTGTACTTCCACGACGGCGACACCCTGATCGTCAACCTGTTCGTGCCCTCGGTGCTGAACTGGTCGCGGCGCGGCATCACCGTCACCCAGACCACCTCCTATCCGGTGGGTGACACCACCACCCTGCAGGTCACCGGGAACGCCGGCGGCACCTGGCCGATGCGCCTCCGCATTCCCTCCTGGACCACCGGCGCCACCGTCAGCGTCAACGGCGCCGTCCAGAACATCCAGGCCACCCCCGGCGGCTACGCCACCCTCACCCGCACCTGGAGCGCCGGCGACACGGTCACCGTCCGGCTGCCGATGCGGGTCGTCCTGCGGCCGGCCAACGACAACCCGGACGTCGCCGCGGTCACCTACGGCCCGGTCGTGCTGTCCGGCAACTACGGCAACACCACGCTCACCTCCCTGCCGCGCCTGGACACGTCCACGGTAAGGCGCACGAGCAGCACCTCGCTGGCCTTCACCGCCACGGCCGGCGGGTCCACCGTCAGCCTCGGGCCGTTCCACGACGCGCACGGGCACAACTACACCGTCTACTGGAACACCGGCGGCGGATCCGGCACACCGACCGGATCGGTCCGGCTGGTCAACGCGGCGAGCGGCATGGTCCTGGGCATCCAGGACATGTCCACCGCGGACGGTGGCCGTGCTCTGCAGTGGGACGACTCCGGTACGGCCGACCACAACTGGCAGATGATCACCGACGGCGACGCGGTCCGTCTGCGCAACGTCCACAGCGCCAAGGTGCTCGGCGTGCAGGACATGTCGACGGCCGACAACGCGACCGTCCTGCAGTGGGCGGACAACGGCACCGCCGACCACCGCTGGACGCTGCTGGCCCAGGGCGACGGGACCTACAAGATCCGCAACGTCAACAGCGGCAAGCTCCTCGGCATCGCCGGCAACTCCACGGCCCGCGGCGCCTTCGCGGTCCAGGCCCCCGACGACGGCTCCGCGGACAACCGCTGGCGCGTCGTGAACAACACCTGAGTCGGTTTCGGCGGCACTCTGCCGCCGAGACCGTCCCGGGGTGCTCCGGGGCGGGCGGTGGCCCGCCCCGGAGGTCGGCAGGGCCGCTCCAGGTGCCCCGGCGAAGACGACGTTCGCCACCGATCGGGGTGCCTGTACGGACATCCTGTGATCCAGCGCATGGTGCGGGCCCTCGGCATCGGACCGGTGATCAACCACCGCCACTCACACGCCCTTGTCAGGACCTCCCAGCGTTGCTCCACCCGTGTGTGCTGGAGTACGAGTCCAGCAGGTCCACGACGAAGACCAGGGTCGAGCCGGCCGGGATCAACGGCGAGGGCGACCGACTTCCGTAGCCGAGACGCGGGGGAACGATGATCTCGCGCCGACCGCCGACCTTCATCCCCCTCACCCCCCGGTCCCAGCCCTTGATGACCTTGCCGCTGCCCAGGGCGAACTTGAACGGCTGACCGCGGTCCCAGGAGGCATCGAACTGCCTCCCGGACCCGAAGGTCACCCCGACATAGTGGACCAGGACCACCATGCCCGGCTTCACCTCGGCTCCGTCCCCGACGACCAGGTCCCGGACGGTCAGCTCAGCGGGAGCGTCGCCCTCCGGCAGGGCGACCTCGGGCTTCGTCGGTTCACTCATCGCAGGCACATCACCATCAGTCGGAGGTCGTCCGCACGGACCGGTCGCGACCGGTGGACCGACGGGGTCGCTCAGGCACGGTACATCGTCGAGCGTCGAGGACCTTCCTTCAGGCCTCGTGCGGCGCCACAGCCCGCGCGGCCCCCTCGATCTTCGCCCGGTGGGCCGCGCGGGCCTCCTCGTCGATCCGCTGCTCGTGCTCGGGCCGCAGCCCGGTGCGGCCGTCGAGACCCTCGCGCAGGATGTCGGCGTGCCCGGTATGACGTGCGGTCTCGCCGAGCACGTGGACCAGCACGCCGAACAGGTTGGTGTCGGCATGGGGTCCGGACCACCACGGCACGTGGCCCGGGGCGTCGAGGGGGAGCTCGTCGATGGTCGCGTCGGCGCGCTCCCATGTGCGCCGGTAGAACCCGACGATCTGGTCGCGGGTCTCGTCCTCGGCCGCCCACAGATCACCGCCGTCGGAATCCTGCCACCGGGGGAGAGGCTCCGGGCACGGGCGGCCGAAGACCTCGCCGAAGTACCTGGCCTCGACGGTGGCCACGTGCTTGACCAGGCCGAGGAGATTCGTCCCGGTCGCCGTCAAAGGCCGACGGGCGTCGTACTCGGGGAGACCGTCGAGCTTCCAGAGCAGCGCCTTGCGGTCCCGCCGCAGTCTCCCGTGCAGGGTGTCCTTCGCGAAGTCATCGATCATGCGGCACGAGCCTGCCACGGGCTGTCCGGCATCTCAAGATCGAGTACGCGGCACCCCTTCCGCCGGTCTCAGAAGAACCCGACCTCCTTGGCGGAGTAGGAGACCAGGAGGTTCTTGGTCTGCTGGTAGTGGTCCAGCATCATCTTGTGCGTCTCGCGGCCCATGCCCGAGCCCTTGTAGCCGCCGAAGGCGGCGTGCGCCGGGTAGGCGTGGTAGCAGTTGGTCCACACGCGGCCCGCCTGGATGGCGCGGCCCGCCCGGTAGGCGGTGTTGGCCTCGCGGGTCCAGACACCGGCGCCCAGGCCGTAGAGGGTGTCGTTGGCGATCTTCATGGCGTCGTCGAAGTCGTCGAAGGAGGTGACGGAGACGACCGGGCCGAAGATCTCCTCCTGGAAGATCCGCATGCTGTTGTCGCCCTCGAAGATGGTCGGCTGTACGTAGTACCCGCCCTGCAATTCGCCACCGTTTTCGATGCGTTCGCCGCCGGTGAGTACCTTGGCTCCTTCCTGCCGGCCGATGTCGAGGTAGGAGAGGATCTTCTCCAGCTGGTCGTTGGAGGCCTGGGCGCCGATCATGGTGTCGGTGTCCAGCGGATGGCCGGGGACGATCCGCTCGGTCCGCTCGACGGCCGCCGCGAGGAAGTCGCCGTAGTGGCCGCGCTGGATCAGCGCGCGGGAGGGGCATGTGCAGACCTCGCCCTGGTTGAGGGCGAACATCGCGAAGCCCTCCAGCGCCTTCGTGAAGAAGTCGTCGCGGGAGCGCGAGACGTCGTCGAAGAAGATGTTCGGCGACTTGCCGCCCAGTTCCAGGGTGACCGGGGTGATGTTCTCCGAGGCGTACTGCATGATGAGCCGGCCGGTGGTGGTCTCGCCGGTGAACGCGACCTTGGCGACCCGCGGGCTGGAGGCCAGCGGCTTGCCGGCCTCCACGCCGAAACCGTTGACGATGTTGAGGACGCCCGGCGGGAGCAGGTCCGAGACCAGGCTCAGCCAGTAGTGGATCGAGGCGGGCGTCTGCTCGGCGGGCTTGAGGACGACCGCGTTGCCCGCCGCCAGCGCCGGGGCGAGCTTCCAGACCGCCATCAGGATCGGGAAGTTCCACGGGATGATCTGGGCGACCACGCCCAGCGGCTCGTGGAAGTGGTAGGCGACGGTGTCGTCGTCGATCTCCGCGAGCGATCCCTCCTGGGCGCGGACCGCACCCGCGAAGTAGCGGAAGTGGTCGATCGCCAGGGGGATGTCGGCGGCCAGGGTCTCGCGGACCGGCTTGCCGTTCTCCCAGCTCTCGGCGACCGCCAGCTTCTCCAGGTTCGCCTCCATCCGGTCCGCGATCCTCAGCAGGACGTCGGCGCGGGCCGCCGCGGAGGTGCGGCCCCAGGCCGGTGCGGCGGCGTGGGCGGCGTCCAGGGCGCGCTCCACGTCCTCCGCGGTGCCGCGCGCGACCTCGGTGAACGGCTGCCCGTTCACGGGGGACGGGTTCTCGAAGTACTGGCCGCGGGCCGGTGCCACGTACTCGCCGCCGATGAAGTGGTCGTACCGCGCCTGGTAGGAGACGATCGCGCCCTCGGTGCCCGGTGCTGCGTAACGGGTCATCTGTCTGCCTCCCGGAGATGCGCCGCCCTCCGTCGGACGGCTCGATCAGCTCTGGTCGCGCAGGCTAGGAGGACCGACGTTGCACGGACGTTGCGTGCCGTCGACGGGGTGCGAACAGCGCTGCCGGGACAGCGAGTTCGCGTTCCAGGGCGGTGAGCCGGGAGCGGACGGCGGGGGTGGGGCGGACCGCGGCGAGGGCGCGCCAGACGCCGAGGTCGTCCTCGCCCCACGGGGCGTGCGCCCAGTCGGCCAGCAGGTCCGCGTCGCCCCTGGCGATCAGCGCCGCGCGCAGCCCGTCGGCCGTCCGCCGGCGCAGCCGGGTCACCGCGGGGGCCTGCGAGGAGGGCAGCAGCGGCCCCGGGTACGCGGCCGCCGCCGCGGCGACCGCGCCGCTCTCCAGCCGCCGCTCCACCAGATCCACGTCCGCCTCCACCGGCAGGGTCAGCCGGTACGGCCGTGAGGCCAGCACATCGCAGCCCAACGCCCGCCGCAGTCGCGTCAGTTCCGCGCGCAGGGTCACCGGGGGCACGGTCTCGTCCGGGTAGAGCGCGCAGGCCAGCTCCTCGCCGCCCAGGCCCTCGGGGTGGCGTGCGAGCAGCACCATGATCTCCGAGTGCCGCCTGCTCAGGCGCAGCCGCCGTCCTCCGCGCGCCCGCAGCAGCGCCTCGTCCCGGCCGAGCGCGGTGAGTTCGAGGACGCCGTCACCGCGTGGGGGCGGCTCCAGCAGGGCGAGCTGCGACTCCACGGCGCGGGCCACGGCCTGGACGAAGCCGAGGCTGTGCGGGTGGGCCAGTCCGTCGCCCCCGGTGATGTCGACGGCGCCGAGCGTCCGGCCGGTGCGCGGATCGTGCACCGGGGCGGCGGCGCAGGTCCACGGCTGCACCCGACGGCAGAAGTGCTCCGCGGTGAAGACCTGCACGGGGCGGTCGACGGCGACGGCGGTGCCGGGCGCGTTGGTGCCCACCGCGCTCTCCGACCAGCGGGCGCCGGGCACGAAGTTCATCGCGTCCGCGCGCCGCCGCACCGAGGGGCAGCCCTCCACCCACAACAGGCGTCCGTGCGCGTCGCAGACCGCCAGCAGATGGCCGCCGTCGTCGGCGAAGGTGCCGACCAGCTCACGGATCAGCGGCATCATCGGGGACAGCGGGTGCTCGGCGCGGTAGGCGTCGAGGTCGGCGTCGGTCAGTTCGACGTCCGCCGAGCGGTCGGGTCCGACGCCGGCCCGGGCGGAGCGCCGCCAGGACTCGGCGACCACCGGGCGCACCGGGCGGGGGACGGTCCCGGCCAGGGTGAACGTCTCGTGGGCCCGGCGCAGGGCCCGTGCCCGCTCGGCCGGATCGGCTCCCGGCTCCAGGGCCACCCATGGATCGGTCAACTCGGCTCCCCGCAAGGCGACGGTGACGTGCGGTCTTCGTCACATCCTGGTGCGGGGCGGGAAGGGCGACAAGGCGTCGGGGCGGAGGGATTCGGTGGAGACCGGCCACGCCGGCGCCGCGACGGAGAAGCCTCCCACG
>NZ_JBRIOU010000009.1:11565-14513 GCF_053474865.1 Streptomyces sp. CO7 | reverse complement strand
CCCTGACGCCGCCACACCGCGTCGGGGCGCCGGTTCGGGTCCGTCCCCGGCGCGGTGTGGCGGCGTCAGGGCGTTGGCGCCGGTCCGTCCCCGTCGCACACCAGCCGCCAGGCCCGCCCGAACAGTTCGGGCAGGGTGTCCGGGAGGGGCGGCAGGTGGGTCACCTTCCCCTCGTGGCTCAGCTCGGCGCCCAGCAGCGGGACCTTCCAGCGCTCCAGGGGAGGCGGCGGCCTGAGCCCCCACGTCGGCCGGCCGCTCGGCGCCCACCCACCCGGCAGGAACACCTCGCGTCCCGCCCGGGGCCGCCGGTCGCGCACCACCAGACGCCGGTCGGCGAGTTCGCCGGCGGCCTCACGGTGCTGCCGTGCGGTCCAGCCGTTCCAGCGGCGCACGTTCCGGTCGGTGGGGGAGGGGAGGGCGAGCAGCTGCAGGTACAGGGCGGCCGCGTCCTCGGACAGCCCGGTCCGGCAGGTCACCTCCGCCACCAGCTTCGGCGCGCTCGCGCGCGGATCCGTCTCGTAGGCGCCCTCGGGCAGGGCGCCGGAGCCGATCCGGGCCGTCATCCGCTCGCAGGCCTCGCCGGTCAGCCACAGCCGCCCGGCGTCGGTGCGCCGGGTGCCGTGGACCAGGGCGTCCCGCAGCAGACGGCCGGGCGAGTCCGTGCGGGTCAGCGTCCGGCGCAGGTACCGGACCAGTTCCGGGGCGCCCTCCCGCACCGCGTCACCCGCGGGCAGCTCCGCGTAGGCCCACGGCACCGCGGTGAGCAGTGCGTCCAGCAGCAGCTCCGCGTCGGGCCGGCTCCGGACGTCCCAGACGGTGGGCAGACCGCGGTACCGGGGCTCCAGCCAGCGCGGGTTGACGCCGATGATGCCCACCGACGGCACCCGCTCGGGGTCGAGGAAGAGGCGGCACAGGTCGGCCGCCGATATCTGCCGGTCCAGCGGCAGCGCGGCCTGCCACGCGGTCTCGGACGCCTGGGGCCAGGCCCCGAACCGGTCCGCCCAGGCCGCGGCGAGGCGGGACGCCACCTCCCGCAGCCCTCCGGGCCGCCACAGGTCACCCGGGTCGTCCGGCAGGACGTCGGCCGTCACCGCGATCAGGTCCGCCTCCGTGAGGGCGCGCACCTCCTTGAGGCCGTCCTCGGCCTCGGCGGTCCTCAGCCCGAGCACCTCGCGCTCCTCGGCGGTGAAGCGGTAGGGGGCCGGTGCGCCCGCCAGCAGCAGGGCGGCCGCGGCCCGGCTCACACCGGTCGCCCGGGCGAGAGCGGTCACCGCGGCGGGGTCCCACGGCAGCGGCCCGCGCTCGCGGACCGCCGCGACCAGTGCGAGGAGCCGGTCGCGGGTGTACCTGCCGGGACGGGTCCACGTCACGTGGAGCACTTCGCCCGGCAGCACCGGGCCGGCGGCCCCGCCGGCGGACCCGGCGTCGGACGGGGCCCACGTCTCCA
Organism: Streptomyces sp. CO7; assembly: GCF_053474865.1. Classification (NCBI taxonomy): domain Bacteria; kingdom Bacillati; phylum Actinomycetota; class Actinomycetes; order Kitasatosporales; family Streptomycetaceae; genus Streptomyces; species Streptomyces sp. CO7. The sequence goes on along the minus strand of NZ_JBRIOU010000009.1, from coordinate 13,066 downwards.
CGAACCGGTGGCGGCCGTCGGACGGCCAGTACACGCTCGAGGCGGCGCCCCGCTCGTCACGGACGCCGAAGGGACGGTCCGGTCCTTGGAGGACACCCACCCGGAAGCGGCGGTCCGGGTCCGCGAAGGACGTCCCCGCCCACATCTCCAGGAAGTCCAGCAGGATCTCGCGGTGCCGTGGCGGGGTGGAGGGAGCCGCCGCGCGGAGCGCCACGATGTCCGGGCGGCCGATGAACCGGGTCCAGGAGCCGTCGCCGGCCGGTCGGGGACCGGCCTCGCCGGGATCGGGGGTCCAGGTCCCGTCGAGGAACGCGGCGGTGCGGGCGATACCGGGGAACGCGTCCTGCGCCCACATGCCCGACCCGGTGACGAGGCCGCCGAGGGCGGCGGTCATCTCGTGGCGTGCCCACTCCCGGGCGGGCGCGGGCCGGGGCGCGCCGATCGTCGGGTCCATGCTCCCGATCATGGCCCATGCCACCGACACCCGGGCGGGGAATGCCAGGGCCTCCCCTGCCGTTGACATGGCCAGAACGGAAGGAGGTGCCATGGCACGTAGTACCGCGCGTCCCGTGGTGAAGCTGAGGTCGACGGCCGGAACCGGGGTCACGTACGTGACGCGGAAGAACCGGCTGAGCGACCCGGACCGGATGACCCTGCGCAAGTACGACCCGGTGGCGCGGGAGCACGTCCTGTTCCGCGAGGAGCGCTAGGACCACACGGAAGAGGGGGCGGTTCCGCGACGGCGGGACCGCCCCCTCGGCGTACCTCGTGACGGGGTGCTGACTTCTGGGGCTTCGTCCGCCATCATCTCTGTCATGAACACGACTGCCAAGGCGGGTCTTGTCCTGTCCTCCGCCGCGCTGCTCGTCCTGGGCGCGGCCGGCGCCGGACAGGCGGCGCCCACACCGCCGGAGCACGCCGTCATCGTCTGCGACAGCGCCAGCTTCTACGCCAACTACGACAGCTCCTCGGGCCCCACCGGCCTGAAGCGGGTGCTGTACCGGGGAGACAAGGTCGGCCACACCCGCGGAGCCCACCCCGTCTACAACGGCTGGGCGGCCACCTTCGACTACGGACCCAACGACTGGGGCTACGTCCGGCAGGAGTGCCTGGGCGGGTTCGGTTCCTGGTGATCCCTGTCACCGGACGACGTGGAGGACACCTGATGACGCGCACGCGTACGCTCACCGCCCTGCTCCTGGCCCTGGCCGGGGCGACCACCCTCTCCGCGAGCCCCGCCGCCGCTGCCGACGGCAGGGCCGGGGTCCGCGAGACGGTCTGCGCCCAGGACCTGTACGTGCGGACCACCGCGCCGCACGGGGCGTGGATGGGCACCCTCTACCGGGGACAGACCTTCCTGGTCGAGCAGGCCGGGGGGGACTGGGTCTACGGCTTCGCCTACGGGGACGTCAACCGACGGGGGTGGGTGCAGAACGGCTGGTTCTGCTGACGGGCTTCCCGCAGGCACAGCGCACGCGGCGGGGGAGCGGGGCCCTCAGGC
>NZ_JBRIOU010000009.1:5430-11465 GCF_053474865.1 Streptomyces sp. CO7 | reverse complement strand
CTCAGGCGTCCCGCTCCGCCACCGAGGCGGGGTCGTCGAGGACGCTGCGGATGACCGAGTGCGCGGCGCCCAGCAGCGGCCCCTCGGGGCCCAGACGGGAGACCGACACCTCGCAGGAACGCCCCGCGGTGCGGGCCGACAGCTCCTCGCGCAGCGTGGGCAGCACCCACGGCGCCAGGGCGGACAGCTCGCCGCCCAGCACCACGGCCTGCGGGTCCAGCAGGTTGACGGCCCCGGTCAGGGCGATGCCCAAGGCCGACCCCGCGTCGCCGAGCGCGGCCCGGACCGCCTCGTCGCCCGCCTCCGCGCGCTCCGCGAGCAGACCCACCCGGCCCTCGCCGGGATCGAGGCCGACCTTGCGCAGCACCGCGTCCTCACCGGCGTACTGCTCCAGGCAGCCCACGCCGCCGCAGCCGCACGGCGGCCCGTCCGGACGCACCGGCACATGGCCGAGCTCGCCCGCGAAGCCCCGCACGCCACGCAGCAGCCGGCCGTCCACCACCAGGGCCGCACCGATGCCGATCTCGGCCGACACGTGCAGGAAGTCGGGCGGGGTGTCCTTGCCGAGCCACAGCTCGGCGAGGCCGCCCAGGTTGGCCTCGTTGTCGACGCTCGGCTCGAGTCCGCAGGAGAGCAGCGCGCCCAGGTCCGTCCGGTGCCAGCCCAGGTTGGGGGCGCGGACCACGGTCCGACTGTCGCGCGCCACCAGACCGGGCACCGCGACCTTGAGCCCCGCGGGCCACAGCCCCTCGCCCTCGGCCTCCGCCACCACCTGGCGGACCAGGTCGCCGAGCTCCTCCAGCACCGGCTCCGGCGCACGCCCGCGATTGGCCCCGTAGCGGACCGCGCGGGCCCGCACCTCGCCGCGCAGGTCGACCGCGCACACCGCGAGGTGGTCGACGCCGACCTCGGCGCCGATGCCGGCCGGGCCGTGCGCGCTCACCGTGAGCGCGGAGCCGGGCCGGCCGCGGCCCGCCGTGCCGTTGCGCTCGGGCCCCAGCTCCTCGAGCAGCCCCCACCGCACCAGGTCGTCGACGAGGGTGGAGACGGCGGCCCTGGTCAGGCCTATGCGCGAGGCCACCGCGGCGCGCGAGAGCGGACCCTCGTCGCGAACGGTGTGCATCACCCTGCCGAGGTTGCGCCGGCGCATGCCGGCCTGGGTGTCGGGGAGCTGCTTGCGTGCGGTCATACCTCTTCCTGGGCCCGGCCCCCCCACGTCCACGGACGCGAGAGGCCGGGCGGTCGTCCGCCCCATGATCTCCGACCGCGGTTCCGTGCGGAACCGCGGGTCGGGTCAGGCGCCCTCGAGCAGCGGCGTGGCGGCCGAGAGTACCGAGCCGATGCGCTCCAGCGCGGCGTCGTCGCGCTCCACGGCGTCCAGCACCGGGCCGTCCGCGGTGTTCCAGCGGCGGGCGACGGCGGCCGGGTCCTCGCCGGTCAGCAGCCCGGCGGCCTGCGCCGCGGCGCCCAGCGCCACCAGCTCCTGCGCCTGCGGGATCTGCACCGGGCGGCCGGACAGGCGGCGCACGGTGTTGCGCCAGGCGTCGCCGCGCGCGCCGCCGCCGATCAGCAGCAGCGGCGTGGTGCGGTCGGCGTCCTCGTCGAGGACCAGGTCCAGCGCGGCCAGCAGCGAGTGCACCGCGCCGTCGTAGGCCGCCTGCAGCAGCTGGCCCGGCGTGGTGTCGTGGCGCAGACCGTGGATCAGGCCGGAGGCGTGCGGCAGCGCGGGCGTCCGCTCGCCGTCCAGGTAGGGCAGCATCGTCACGCCGGAGCCGGGCTCGACGGCCTGCCGGTCCAGGCCCAGCAGCTCGGCCATGCGGTCGACGGCCAGCGTGCAGTTCAGCGTGCAGGCCAGCGGCAGCCAGCCGTCGTTGGCCGCGGCGAAGCCGGCCACCGTGCCCGTCGGGTCGGCCGGACGGCGCCCGGTCACCGCGTAGACGACGCCGGATGTGCCCAGGCTCATCACCGGGGTGCCGGGACGCACGCCCAGGCCGAGCGCGGCGGCGGCGTTGTCGCCGGTGCCGGGCGCGACCAGCACGCCCTCCGCCAGCGGCAGGCCGGAGCGGACGGTGCCGGCGGCCTCGCCCGGGCGGACCACGCGCGGGAGCAGCGCCGCGTCCAGGCCGATGTGCTCGAGGGTCTTGGTGTCGTACTCCTCCGTCGCCGACGCCCACCAGCCGGTGCCCGAGGCGTCGCCGCGGTCCGTGGTGCCCTCACCGGTCAGCCGCCCGGTCAGGTAGTCGTGCGGCAGGCGCACGGCGGCGACGCTGGCGGCGGCCTCCGGCTCGTGCTCCATCAGCCAGGCCCACTTGGTGACCGTGAACGAGGTGCTGGGCACGCTGCCGGTGCGCTCGGCCCAGGCCTCCGGGCCGCCGAGCTCCTCGATCAGTCGGCGGGTCTGCGGGGCGGAGCGGACGTCGTTCCACAGCATCGCGGGGCGCACCGGCTCACCGGCGGCGTCCAGGGTCACCAGGCCGTGCTGCTGGCCGCCGACCGAGATCGCCTTCGCCTCGCGGACCACGTCCCCGCACTGCTCCAGCGCCGAGCACAGCGCGTCCCACCAGACGCGCGGGTCGCTCTCGCGGCGGTCGCCGCCGGTGACCGTGTGCTTGGCCTGGCCGCTCGCCACGACGCGCCCGGTGGCGACGTCGACGACCAGCGCCTTGGTGGACTGGGTGGACGAATCCACACCGACGACGTACGTACCCTCGCTGGCTGACATCGGGCTCTCCCTGTGGTTCCGCGGCATGCGGGATTCTGCCTGGTGGACCGTGGTACCCGCGACCCTGTCGGCCGGGGCGCCACGCTTCGTCGCCCGGCCGGATCCGTCACGCGGGTCACAGCCCCGGGGTTGTCTCTTCCCAGCGACGTGGTTGCATACTAATTTGTAAACCGGCCTGACGAAATAGTCGATCCCGAGCGAGGAGCCACGTCATGAGCATCCAGCCCACCCCCGAGGACAAGTTCACTTTCGGTCTTTGGACCGTCGGCTGGCAGGGCAAGGACCCCTTCGGTGACGCCACCCGTCCCGCCCTCGACCCGGTGGAGAGCGTCAACCGTCTCGCCGAGCTCGGTGCCTACGGCGTGACCTTCCACGACGACGACCTGATCCCCTTCGGCTCCTCCGACGCCGAGCGTGAGGCCATCGTCAAGCGCTTCCGCGAGGCGCTGGACGCCACCGGCATGAAGGTGCCGATGGCCACCACCAACCTCTTCACCCACCCGGTCTTCAAGGACGGCGGCTTCACCGCCAACGACCGCGACATCCGCCGCTACGCGCTGCGCAAGGTCATCCGCAACATCGACCTCGCCGTCGAGCTGGGCGCGACCACCTACGTCGCCTGGGGCGGCCGTGAGGGCGCCGAGTCCGGTGCCGCCAAGGACGTCCGCGTCGCCCTCGACCGGATGAAGGAGGCCTTCGACCTCCTCGGCGACTACGTCGTCTCCCAGGGCTACGACCTGAAGTTCGCCATCGAGCCCAAGCCGAACGAGCCCCGCGGCGACATCCTTCTCCCCACCATCGGTCACGCCCTGGCCTTCATCGAGCGCCTCGAGCGTCCCGAGATGGTCGGCGTCAACCCGGAGGTCGGTCACGAGCAGATGGCCGGTCTGAACTTCCCGCACGGCATCGCCCAGGCGCTGTGGGCGGGCAAGCTCTTCCACATCGACCTCAACGGCCAGTCCGGCATCAAGTACGACCAGGACTTCCGCTTCGGCGCCGGTGACCTGCGTCAGGCGTTCTGGCTGGTCGACCTGCTGGAGAGCTCCGACTACGCGGGCCCGAAGCACTTCGACTTCAAGCCCCCGCGGACCGAGGACATCGACGGCGTCTGGGCGTCCGCCGCCGGCAACATGCGCAACTACCTCCTGCTCAAGGAGCGTGCGCTGGCCTTCCGCGCCGACCCGGAGGTCCAGGAGGCGCTGCGCGCCGCCCGCCTCGACGAGCTGGCCCAGCAGACCGCCGCGGACGGCCTCGAGGGCCTGCTCGCGGACCGTTCCGCCTTCGAGGAGTTCGACGTCGACGCCGCCGCCGCGCGTGGCATGGCGTTCGAGCGCCTCGACCAGCTGGCCATGGAGCACCTGCTCGGCGCCCGCGGCTGATCACCGCCCCGTCAGGCGACACCCCGCCCCGCACCGCTTCGGCGGTGCGGGGCGGGGTGCGTTCACGGGGAGCTGCTCGGTCGCCGTCGCCCGGTCGGCCTAAGGGAGCCGTCTCAGGGTTTTCTCAGGGCCGGGTCGGGGGCCCATGGGGGCTCCGGGAGGAACCGTCCGGGAGCCCGAGGGCGTTCACTGGAGGAGGAGCGGCAACGCGCCGCGAAGGAGGCGACCGAAGATGTCGAGGAACGCGAAGATCGCCGCAGGGGCCACGGCAGCCGGACTGGTCCTGCTGTTCTGGCTGCCGTGGTGGGTGTCCCTGCTCATGGTGCTCGGAGTCCCCGCCGCCTACTTCGCCCTGGACCCGGGGCAGCGGCGTCGGCTCCGCCGGGTCTCGCGCAAGCAGCTCGGTCGCTGACGGCTAGCCGTTCAGCGGGCAGCTGTTCGCCACGTCGCCCTCGGCGGGGCGCGCCACGTCGTGGTCGGCGGGCGGCCGCACGCCGTCCTCGACCCAGGCGGTGAGCGCGTCGAAGGCGGAGCGGTGGCAGGGCAGGATCGGGCGCAGCGCCGTCGGGTGGCTGTCGTACAGACCGTCGACGTGGGTGCCGCCCTCGATGCCGTAGTAGCGGTGCAGCGCCCCGCGCCCGGCCTTGTCGATCATCCGGGCGTACACGTCGGAGTCCGCAGCCTTGGGCAGCAGGGTGTCCAGGTCGCCGTGGAGCGTGATCATCGGGCGGCCGATGCGGCCGGTGAGGGAGACCCGCTCCACCGCGTCGTGGACGGCCCGCGGGCGCGAGTCGTAGTCGTACGAGGCGTCCGAGGCGCACGGCGCGAGGATCTCGGCGACCGTGGAGCCCGCCGAGGAGCCGGGGCAGGCGGCGTCGTAGGTGGGGTCGAACTCGGCGCGGTAGGTCTTCTGCGTCACGCCCCAGTACGCGGTCGCGTGGTACGGCCACAGGAACTCCGAGCCGTGGGCGAAGCCGACGGAGTAGAGGTCCTGGTCGTCGGCCTCACCGCGCACGTGCGCGATCGTCGTCGGCAGGGAGGTGAACATGTTGGGGCCGTCCGCCGTCCACAGCGTCCCCTCCCAGTCCACGCCGCCGTCGTACAGCTCGGGGTGGTTCTCCAGCTGCCAGCGGGTGAGGTACCCGCCGTTGGAGATGCCGGTGACGTACGTGCGGCGCGGGGCCTTGCCGTAGCGCTGGGCGACCGTCGCCCTGGCGGCACGGGTCAGCTGGGTGACCCGGTTGTTCCACTCGACGACCGCGTCGCCGGGGCGCCTGCCGTCGGTGTAGAAGTTCGGCGTGCTGTTGCCCTTGTCGGTGGCGGCGTAGGCGTAGCCCAGGGACAGCACGTGGTCGGAGATGGCGGTGTCCGAGGCGTACTGCTTGCGGGTGCCCGGCGCGCCGGCGACCACCAGGCCGCCGTTCCAGTCGTCGGGCAGGCGGATCACGAACTGGGCGTCGTGGTTCCAGCCGTGGGTGGTGTTGAAGGAGGAGCTGTCGGGGAAGTAGCCGTCGATCTGCACACCGGGCACGCCGGAGGGCTTGAGGGTCCGGACGGAGGTCAGTCCCGCCTGGTCGGCCATGTCGGTGTACGCGGTGCCGGCCAGACCGGTGGTCGTCAGGTCGTCGAGGCAGGCGCTCTCCTGATGGTCCGCGGCGGGCACGGTGAGGCGCTGGTGGCGGGCGCAGTGGCCCGACGCGTCGGCGGCCTGCGTCGAGGCGGCCGCGGTGGGTGAGGCGCCGAGAGCGGTCACTGCCATCAGGGTCGCGGCGACCCAGGGGACGCCCGGGGACAGACGCATGTACGGCCTCCAGAGGCTGAGGAGCGGTAGGGCGGCCGCCGGACGTCGCAGGGGCGCGCACCGTGGCGGTGCGGCTGCGGCGCGGCTGGGCCGCGGGCTGCCTCATCGTGGTGGCCTGGCGCACCGTCAACCC
>NZ_JBRIOU010000009.1:2088-5330 GCF_053474865.1 Streptomyces sp. CO7 | reverse complement strand
GCACCACATGCGTCACCGCGGCGGGAAGCGCGGAGCGGCCAAGGTCTCCGTCTGCCGGCCCGGTCCGGGGGCCGCTGTGCGGCAGGTGGGGCCGCCCGCCTGCAGGCGCGGCCCGCCCCGCCGGGGCCGGCCGCGGCGGATCAGACCGGCTCGGCCGCGAGGCCGGCCAGGCCCTCCAGCAGCGCGGGCAGTTCGGGGCCCCGGCCCACCGGGATGATCTCCCGGGGTTCGGCGTCGAGGAGGACGAACGCGATGTCGTCGGTCCGCGCCACCAGCGACCAGCCCGGCCCGTCGGCCCGCACGGTGCGCGCGTCGCCCCCTGCGAAGAAGGCGCGGATGCGGCCGGGCGGGGGAGGGGACACGAGGTACGCGCGGGCCGCGTCGAGGACCTGGCGGACGCCGGGGTGGGCCGTGCCGCCCGCCGCGGTGGGAGCGTCCGTGCTTCCCGAACTTCCCGTTCCCGCGGCGCCCGCGGCGCCCGCGGCGTCCGTGGCGTCCGTGTCCGGGACGTCCTTCGTGCCCGGCGTGACGGCGAAGTCCTCGTCGTTCACCTGGGTGCGCCAGTGGGCCCAGTGGGCGGCTATCTCGTCGGCGCCCAGCCGTCGCTGGGCCGGACCCCACTCACTGGTGTCCGGCGGAGCCAGCGCGGGCCCGGCCTCCTCGGGGTCGGGGTCGTGGGGCGCGGGCAGGCCCGGCGCCTTCACGGCCACCGACAGCGGCCACCCCGGCAGCGCGACCACCATCGAACGCTCGTCGGGGGAGAGGTCGTACTCCATGCCGCAGTCCCACGACGCGATGGCCATGGCGACCAGCGAGACGTCGTCGACCACCACCGTCCAGCGGGCGCCGCCGCCGTCCTGGCCGAAGACCAGGCCGTAGCCGCCGGGCGTCGGGTCCAGCCCCAGCACGGCGCAGGCCTGCGGGTAGTCGTCGCCCAGCACACCGGGGAAGCGCGCCGGAGTCAGCAGGACAGCGGTCAGCACCGACAGTGCGTCGTCGTCCGCCACGCCGTCCACCGCACCGTCCGCCGCCGCGCCCGTGGCGCCGTTCTGGGAGTCCTTCGCGCCGACGGCGGACCCATCCGTTCCGGCCATGCCGGCAGCCTCCTTCGTCACAGGTCGTCGGCGCGCACCCTAGACCGGCGGCGGCACCCTTGTCACCTGCGCAGGAGCGCCGTCACGCCCGGGGGGCGGGCACCCCCAGCAGTTCGCGGGCCACCGCGTCCGGGCTCGTGCCGTGCTCCCTGGACAGGGTGAGCACCGCGCGGCAGGCGAGTTCGGTCACGCCGAAGGACAGCGCCTCGGGGGAGACCCAGGAGGCGGCCTCGTCCTTGGCGTCCTCGTCGTCCGTCGCCGAGGCGGCCACATAGGCGGCGGCCGCGTCGAACAGATTGTGGTTGCGCGGCCTCGGTCCCGGGGCCGACGGGGCGGGTGCGGCGGGGCGGATCAACCGGGCGAGCACCGTGCGCAGCTTGCCGAGCACTGCGGACCACCTTCTTCCGGGTCTGTCCGTTGCGTGTTTGCCTCGCGTTCGGTCTTCCCTCACCCACACGTGTTCGAACGGCCCGGCCCGATCCGTGGTTGCGGGGCGCCACGACCGCGGGGCGCCGGGTCACCCGCCGGTGCGCACCGCCAGCGCCAGGAAGCGTGCGGGCTCGTCCACGTACGCGGTCAGCCGCCAGCCCGCCGCGTCGAGCAGCGGCCGCAGGTTCTCCGCGGCCCGCAGGTCGCCGGCGCCCAGCTCCCGGCCCTGCCGGGCGGCCAGTGCCGCCCGTCCCACCGGGTGGAACAGGGCCAGCACGCCGCCGGCCCGCACCGTCCGCGCCAGCGCGGCGAGGTCGCGCCCAGGATCGGGCAGATGCGCGATCAGACCGGACGCGAACACCGCGTCCAGGGCCCCGGAGCGCACCGGGGGAGCGGCCGCGTCCGCCACCACCAGCGCCCCGTCCCGGCCGCGGCCGGCGCGCGCCGCCGTGCGCAGCATCTCCTCGGTCAGGTCGAGCCCCAGCACCACGCCCGAGGGGCCCACCGCCGCCCGCAGCGCGGGCAGCGCGCGCCCCGTGCCGCAGCCGGCGTCCAGGACCCGGTCGCCCGGGCGCAGTCCCAGCACGGCCACCGCCGCGGCGAAGGCGGGACCGTCGTCGGGGAACTTCCGGTCCCAGCCGGTCGCCCGGGCGGCGAAGAAGTCACGCACATGGTCACGGTCGTACGGGGAGGTGCGGTGCTCGCTCATGACGGCATGATCGCCCGGGAACGCGGTCTCCGGAACCGTCGTCACGCTGGGTACAGGATCGGTCGCATGACGATCCGGCGGGTGAAGCGAAGTGTCATGTTCCGCCACCTTTCGAAAGCCTGCGCCCTGGGTGCCGGACGCCTGACTAGCGTCCCGGTGCCATGGGACATCTGGACCACGCCGCCTTCGGCTGGCTGACCCCGGTGCTGTCGTACGCGATGGCCTGCATCGGCGCCGCCCTCGGGCTGCGCTGCACCGTCCGGGCGCTCGAGGCGACCGGCAGCTCGCGCCGCAACTGGCTGCTCACCGGCGCCTCCGCCATCGGCACCGGCATCTGGACGATGCACTTCACCGCCATGCTCGGCTTCGCCGTCCGCGGCACCGACCTCCGCTACGACGTGCCACTGACGGTGGTCAGCCTGGTCGTCGCCATGATCGTGGTCTGCGCCGGCGTCTTCGCCGTCGGCTACGGCCAGGGCCGCACCCGCGCCCTGATCCTGGGCGGACTGACCACCGGCCTCGGCGTGGCCTCCATGCACTACCTCGGCATGGCGGCCCTGCGCCTGCACGGCGAGGTCTCCTTCGACCCGCTGATGGTCGCGGTCTCCGTGGTGATCGCGGTCGTCGCCGCCACCGCCGCCCTGTGGGCCGCCCTCCACATCACCTCCCCGCTCGCGGTGACCGTCGCCTCACTGCTGATGGGCCTGGCGGTGAGCAGCATGCACTACACCGGGATGCTCGCGGTGCGGGTGCGGCTGGTTCCGTCCGCCGAACCGCTCGCCGGAGCCACCGCGATGCAGTTCGTCTTCCCGCTCGCCGTGGGCCTCGGGTCCTACCTCTTCCTCACCTCGGCCTTCGTCGCGCTCTCCCCCACGGCGCGCGAACGGGCCGCCGAGGAGGAGGCGCAGCGCGCCTGGCGGAACGCGCCGGCGCCCACCGAGCCCGAGCCGACCCCCGACCGACGAGGGAGCCATGCGTACATCCCCTAGGGCAGGCGGCCCCGGGACCCC
>NZ_JBRIOU010000009.1:0-1988 GCF_053474865.1 Streptomyces sp. CO7 | reverse complement strand
CCCCGCCCCCTCGCGCCCGGTCGGCTCCGGCCACCGGCTGCGGCTGCGCCCCCGGACGGTCCGCGCCAAGGTGGTCAGCCTGCTGATGGTGCCGGTGATGTCACTGCTGGCCCTGTGGGGCTACGCCACCGTCACCACGGCGCGCGAGGTCACCGCGATGAGCCGGGCCGAGCGGGTGGACGCACAGCTGCGCGCCCCCGTCGCCGAGGCCGTCGCCGCCCTGCAGGCCGAACGCGCCTCGGCGGTGCGGCACGCCGCGTCCGGCGGAGGGGCGCCGCACGGCGAGTTCGGCGCGTTGTCCGACACCACCGACCGCGCCGTGGGCCGGCTGCGCATCGACGGCGCCGGCACCGTCGCCGACAGCGGGGAGCTCCCGCCCGACGTCCCCCGGCGTGTGCGCGCCTTCCTGGCCGCCGCCGACGCCCTGGACACGGTGCGGGACACCCTGCTCGACGGGGACGCCGGGTGGGACGAGGTCTACCGGGCCTACACCGGCGTCATCGACGACGCCCTCACCGTCGAGGGTTCGCTCACCTGCATCCCGCACGTGCGCGCCGGTTCCGAGGCCCGCATCCTGCTGGAGCTCGGCCGGGCCGCCGAGGCGCTGGCCCAGGAGGACGCCCTGCTCGCCTCGGCACGGCTCGACGGATCTCTCGACGGCGAACGGCTCGCGCTGTTCACCTCCGCCACCGCCGCCCGCCGCGCGTTCACCGACTCCGCCGTCCCCGACCTGCGCGAGCCCCAGGCCGGCGCCTGGCGCGCGCTCACCCGCGACGGAGGCCACAAGGCACTCGCCCGTGCCGAGGACGCCGTTCTGCGGGCCGACGCCGGCGAGGCCGCCGCCCGCGCCGTGCCCGCCGACGACTGGACGAGCGCCCACCACCCGGTCCGCGAGACCCTCGGCCGGATCTCCGACCACGCCGCGCACGCCGACCCCGAGGGCGCCGGGCCTCTCGTGCGGGGCCTGCTGAGCCCCGCCGGCGGCGCCGTCCTCCTCGGCCTCCTCGCGGTCGCGGTCTCCCTGCTGATCTCCGTGCGGATCGGCCGCGGCATCGTCGCCGACCTGGTCGGACTGCGCAACAGCGCCCTGGAGATCGCCCGCCGCAAGCTCCCGCAGGCCATGCGCAAGCTCCGCGCCGGCGAGGAGATCGACGTCCGGGCGGAGGCGCCGCACGGCCCGCCGGCCGAGGACGAGACCGGTCAGGTCGCCGAGGCCCTGGGCACCGTCCACCGGGCAGCCCTGCGCGCCGCCGTCGAACGCGCCGAACTCGCCAGCGGCATCTCCGGCGTCTTCGTCAACCTGGCCCGGCGCAGCCAGGTCCTGGTGCACCGTCAGCTGGCGCTGCTGGACGGCATGGAGCGCCGCGCCGAGGACCCCGACGAGCTCGGCGACCTGTTCCGCCTCGACCACCTCACCACCCGCATGCGCCGGCACGCCGAATCCCTGATCATCCTCTCCGGAGCGGCCCCCGGCAGGGTCTGGAGCAGGCCGGTCTCGCTCACCAACGTGGTGCGCGCGGCCGTCTCGGAGATCGAGGACTACGCGCGGGTCGACGTCCGCCAGCTCGCCGAGACCTCGGTGACCGGTGCGGCGGTCGCCGACCTCACTCATCTGCTCGCCGAACTCGTCGAGAACGCCGCCCAGTTCTCGCCCCCGCACACCAAGGTGCGGGTGACCGGCGAGGGCGTCGGAAACGGGTACGCGGTCGAGGTCGAGGACCGGGGCCTGGGCATGGGCCCGGAGACCCTCGCCGAGGCCAACCGGCGGATCGAGCAGTCCGAGGCCCTCGACCTGTTCGACAGCGACCGGCTGGGCCTGTTCGTGGTCAGCCGCCTGGCGGCACGGCACAACATCAGGGTCCACCTGCGGCCCTCGCCGTACGGCGGCACCACGGCCGTGATCCTGCTGCCGAAGAACCTGCTGCACCAGGAGCGCGACGGCGCGGACGGTGGACCCGCGATGCCCGCCCGCCCGGCCGGTGCGGGGG
>NZ_JBRIOU010000008.1:388408-390303 GCF_053474865.1 Streptomyces sp. CO7 | reverse complement strand
GGGGACGCGTCGTCGGCGTCGGGGCGGGCGTCGAAGTCGCCGTCCGCGCCAGGGGCGAACTCGGGGACCAGGGGCTCGCCCGCGCCGGGGGTGACCTCCTCGTGGCCGTCGCTGGTCACCGTCGCACTCCCCTCCGCCGGCTCCGCCGGGCCGTCCGCGTCCTCTCCCCCCTGCCCCGGGAGGTCCTCGGCGAACCGTTCCAGCAGGCGGACCAGTGCCCCGTGCACGGCGTCGGGCTCGAACCCGGTGATGCGCCCGGTCGCGGTGCCGGAGGCCTCGAAGTGGAGCACCGTCCCGTCGGACCGCGGACGCAGGGCGAGGCGGACGGTCGCGCGGACCGTGCCGTCGCCGCGGGCCTCGCCGCCCTCCGCCTCGGCCGTGAAGGCGTCGTCGGCCCGGCGGGCGACGTCCAGCGAACCGCGGTACGTCACGCTGCTGCCGGCGACCCGCAGTTTGAGCCGGCCGGCGACGCCCTCGGCCGCGGCGTCCCGCTGGAAGCCGTGGAGGGCGCGGGCGACCCGTTCGGGGTCGGCGAGCGCGGCGGCCAGGTGGTCGGCGGGGACCGGAACGAACACCTCATGCTCCATGGGCCCCGACACTACCGAGGGGAGCGCGAACCGCACCCCCGGCGAAGGCCGATTGGCACACCTTTTCCACGCCCAGGGCGGGCACGGGGCGGCGTCCGCGCCCTCAGTAGCGCGGGTGCGCCAGCGTGGAGGCCGGGAGCCCGGTGACCCTGGTGCGCCCGGCGGCCCGCTCCGCCGCCGTGAGGGAACCTTCCTTCAGGGTGTGCGGCCGCGGCCCACCGGGCACCGGCCCGAGCCGCGGCGCAGTGGGCCCGCCCGAGGCGAGGAACAGCCCCCACTCCCGGCCGGCCGCCCCGGTGACCCGGTACGCCGTCGCCCGCAGCCCCGCCGCCCGCAGCGTCGCCGCGACCGTCCAGTACGTCCGGGGGCTGCCCGCCGCGGAGCCCGCGTGGACCGCCAGCCGCCCGTCCGGCGCCGTCACCCGCCGCGCCAGCCCGTAGAACTCGCGCGAGTACAGCTTGGCGCTCGCGGTGTTCCCGGGATCGGGGAGGTCGGCGATCACCACGTCGTACGGTCCGCCCCGCGCGACCCTCAGCCACTGGAACGCGTCCGCGGCGGCGAACCGCACCCTGGGGTCCTCGTACGCGTGCTCGTTGAGCGCGGCGAGCCCCGGATCGGTGCGGGCCAGCCGGACCAGCTGCGGGTCGGCGTCGACCACCTGGACCTCCCGCACGTCCCCATACCGCAGCACCTCGCGCAGGGCGAGGCCGTCGCCGCCGCCCAGCACCAGGACCCGCGCCTGCGGCCCGTTCATCGCCGGGTGCACCAGCGCCTCGTGGTACCGCCGTTCGTCCCGCCCGTCGACACGCAGCGTGCCGTCCAGGTAGAGGCCGAGCGGCCGGCCCGGCCCGCCCCCGGTGAGCGCGACCTCCTGCGCGCCGGTGCGCAGGGACACCCGCAGACCGTCGCCGTACAGGGCCCGCCCCGCCGCGCGCTCGAAGTCGTCGGCGAGCACGGCGGCCGTGCCGAGCAGGGCCAGCACCAGCACGTTGGCGACCAGCAGCACCCGCCGCGCCCGGCGGCCGAGGTCCCGGCCGAACAGCCCCAGCACCAGCGCCGCCCCCACCACCGCGTTGACCCCTCCGGTGAGCAGCGCCCCGGTGAGCTGCCCGAACTGCGGCAGGAGCAGGAACGGGAAGGCGAGGCCGCCGACCAGGGCGCCCACGTAGTCGGCGGCGAACAGGTCGGCGACCGCCCCGCCCGGGTCCTGCCGCCGGATCCGCTGGATCAGCTCCATCAGCAGCGGCACCTCGACGCCGATCAGCAGCCCTATCGCCAGCGAGACGGCGACCAGCACCACGCTGGGGC
>NZ_JBRIOU010000008.1:383173-388308 GCF_053474865.1 Streptomyces sp. CO7 | reverse complement strand
CGCTGGGGCCGTCCCGCCACAGGCCGCCCCAGGCACCCGTCCAGGCGAAGACCGCGTACAGCGCCATCGCGCTGCACCCGCCGACCAGCGCGAGGGCGGCTTCCACCGCCCCGAAGGCGGCCGCGGCGCGGCGGCGCAGCCGCTTGGCGGCCAGCGAGCCCAGGCCCATGGCGAAGACCATCACCGACAGCACCACGGACGCCTGGGTGACCGAGTCGCCCATCAGGTACGAGGCCATGGCGACCAGTTCGAGCTCGTACACCAGCCCACAGGCGGCGCAGACGAACACCCCCGCGAGCACCAGGAACCGCGCCGTCCCGGGCCGCAGCGGCAGCCGCACGGCGCACCCCTGAACGCCGCCGGCCCCGGCCGCCCGGTCCACGCCGCCGCGCGGGCCGTGACCCTCGCCGGTCCGCCCCGCAGCCCCCTCCCTCCCAGGTCGGTGGGCCGGTGGTGCGAGTGGGGCGTGCGGTTCGATCACATGACGACCGTACGTCATCGATCGAACACTCATCGTCACCCGCCCGGGTGGTACTGGCGCACTCCCGGCGCGTGGGTACCGCGTGCGCGCCCGCCGCGTGCGCGCCGGTCGTGCTCCGCAAGGCCGCCGGCCCCCGCCTACCGCACCGGACGGCACCGGACGGCACCGGGCCCGCTCGCCCGGCACGCCCCGCAGGCGCGGGGCGCACCAGGCCGACACCGGCCCTGCCCGGTCAGCGCAGGGCGCCCACCGGCAGCCGGCCCATCCCGGTGACCGTCTCGGCGCCGACCCCGAGGCCGACCGTGGTGCGCGTCGCCACCAGCTGCCCGTCCTGCGGATAGGCGTGCCAGGTGCGCCAGACGGTCTCCCCCTGGGTGCGCTGCGCGAGCAGCGCGGTGAAGGCGTGCGGGCTGCCGGGGAAGACGCCGACCAGCCCTTTCGGGTGGTCGGACACCAGCGCGATCAGCTCCTGGGCCCGCCCCGCGAACGCCCCCGGCGAGAGCACCTCCACCCGGGCCGCGAACTGGTACTCCCAGCCGCTCACCCGCTTGGCCACGCCCAGCGGGAGCGGCGTGCTGGAGCCGGGGATGCAGGCGACCGTCTCCGAGCAGGTGCCGTCCTCCCGCTCGAGGATGACCTGGTGGGAGGCGCCGAGCAGCCTCAACTGGAGCCGGACGTCGGTGAACCGGAGGTCGAGTGCGGCCAGGGCGGGCAGCGGTTCACGCCCGAGCGCCCAGGCCAGGTCGGACGCACGCGTATCGCTGTACGGGGTGTTCAGGGTCGTGAGCATGGGGTCGGCTCCGCTAGCGCGCAGAAGAGGATGTCGGACCGGCGCCCCTGGGGTCGGCACCAGGAGAGGACGGTTCTGCCCCGGACGGGAAGGCGGCCGCTCAGGTGTGGCGGCCGTCCGCGGGGCTGCGTCGGCGAGTAGAGAAAAGCACGAACGTCGGTGACGCCACAGCGTTTTTACCCAAGTTCGTCGGCTTTCCATCCTTCGGTGGGTTCTTCGGCTCAACTGTTCAACGACGCACCCTCATCGCCCAGTTGTCCGAACACGCGGCGACGTCCGCCGTGGGTTCACCCCTCGGCGGACGTCCGCGGCCGGCGGAGGCTCAGCTTCCGCCGCCGCACCCTCCTCCGCCCCCGCAGGAGGAGCTGCTCCCGCACGACGACGAACTGCTCCCACAGGACGACGAACTGCTTCCGCAGGACGACCTGGAGGAGTCGCCGGAGTCGCCGGACGAGGACCCGCTGTCGGCGGCCCACCAGCCCCCGGCGCCGGCGTCGGCCCCCGAGTGCGAAGAACTCGAGCTCGACGACCTCGACGACCTCGACGACGAGCCCGACGGGTGGCCCCGCCGGACGTTCCCCAGGCTGTGGTGGGCCATGCGGGAGACCCGCCTGTTCATGGCGACCACGAACCACACCAGAAGAACCACCGGCAGGATCACCACGACCACGATGACGGCAGTCAGCACGGCTCCGCCCTCCTTCCACGCTCCCCCGAAGCGCCCCCCGTGGGCCCCTCTCTGCGCAGCGTGCTCCGGTGATGCCCGATGACGCAACGGCCCAACACAGAGTTGAGCAAGGCCAGAGCTTGGGCGCAGGATGGCCGCCATGAGCATCCCCGACCGGGCGGTCCGCCCCCTCCTCAACCGCCGTCTCGCCGAGTTCGGGACGACCGTCTTCGCCGAGATGTCCGCCCTCGCGGCGTCCACCGGCTCCATCAACCTCGGGCAGGGCTTCCCCGACACCGACGGCCCGGAGGAGGTCCGCGAGGCGGCGGTGCGGGCCCTGCGGGACGGCCGGGGCAACCAGTACCCGCCCGGCCCCGGCGTCCCCGAACTGCGCCGCGCGATCGCCGGCCACCAGCAGCGGCGCTACGGCCTCGACCTCGACCCGGACACCGAGGTGCTGGTCACCGCCGGGGCCACCGAGGCGATCGCCGCGGCCATGCTCGCCCTGGTGGAGCCGGGCGACGAGGTGGTCGCCCTGGAGCCGTACTACGACTCGTACGCCGCCTGCGTGGCGATGGCCGGGGGCCGCAGGGTCCCGGTGACGCTGCGGCCCCACGAGGGGACGTTCCGCCTCGACCTCGACGAGCTGCGCGACGCCGTCACCGACCGGACCCGCCTGCTGCTCCTCAACTCCCCGCACAACCCCACCGGCACGGTCCTCACCCGCGAGGAACTCGCGGCCGTCGCCCGGCTCGCCGTGGAGCGCGACCTGCTGGTGGTCACCGACGAGGTGTACGAGCACCTGGTCTTCGACGACGCCGAGCACGTGCCGCTCGCCTCGTTCCCCGGCATGCGGGAGCGCACGGTCACCATCTCCTCCGCCGGCAAGACGTTCTCCTTCACCGGCTGGAAGGTCGGCTGGATCACCGGCTCGCCGGAGCTGGTCACGGCGGTCCGCTCGGCCAAGCAGTTCCTCACCTACGTCTCGGCCGGGCCGTTCCAGTACGCGGTGGCCGAGGCGCTGGCACTGCCGGACTCCTACTTCGACGGGCTGCGTGCCGGCCTCACCGCCAAGCGGGAGCTGCTGACGGCCGGTCTGGAGGCGGCGGGCTTCGGCGTCTTCCGGCCGGCCGGCACCTACTTCGTCACCACCGACATCCGCCCGCTCGGCGAGCGCGACGGCGTCGCCTTCTGCCGCGAACTGCCCGAGCGGGCGGGCGTGGTGGCCATCCCCACCGCCGTCTTCTACGACGACCGGGAGGCGGGCGCGCCGTTCGTCCGGTTCGCCTTCTGCAAGCGGGACGAGGTCCTGCGGGAGGCGGCGACCCGCCTGGCCTCCCTCGCCGACCGACGCTGACGGCTCGGCCACCCAGCGCCGACGCAGAGGAACGCACGGGCGGGAACCCCGGCGGCACCCGGCGTGCCGTGACCGTTTTCGCCACTTTCGCCCTGCATCGTGCATGGGGTGAACCCGATGCTCGCCGCCCTCGTACCGTCGCCCGCCCGCCGGAGGACCAGCCCTGCCGAGCCGACCGAGCCGACCGAGCCGACCGGGCCGCCCGGGCCCCCGGCGGCCGGCGGACGGGCGCGCCGCGCCGTTCCCACCGTGGTCACCGCGGTGGGGCTGTTCGCCGCCGCCCGGCTCACCGGCGTCCTGGTCCTCACGCTGCTGGCGCACGCCCACGGCAAGGACGCCACCACGCTGCTCGGCCGCACCTGGGACTCGCTCTGGTACATCGGCATCGCCGCCGACGGCTACGGCGAGATCCGCCCGTACACGGGGCTGGTCCTGAACGACCTGGCGTTCTTCCCGCTCTACCCCTGGATGATCCGGGCGGTGACCGCCGTGCTGCCGCTCAGCGGCGGCGCGGCCGGGATCCTGCTGTCCTGGGGCGCGGCGGCCGCGGCGGCCGCCGGGATCTACCTGATCGGCCGCCGGGTGCACGGCCGGGGCGCCGGCGTCCTGCTGGTGCTGCTGTGGGGGCTGATGCCGCACTCGGTGGTGCTGAGCCTCGCCTACACCGAGCCGCTGCTGACCGCCCTGGCCGCCTGGGCGCTCTACGCCACGATGACCGAGCGCTGGCTGTGGGCCGGCGCGCTGGCCTGCCTGGCCGGGCTCTCCCGGCCCAACGGCCTGGCCATGGCGGCGGCGGTCGCGGTGACCGCCGCGTGGCACGTGGCCGTGCTGGCGCGCAAGCGCGAACTCTTCGTCCACACCCTGTGGAAACCGGCGGCGGGAGCGGTGCTCGCGCCCCTGGGCTGGGTGGGCTTCTTCCTCTGGGTGGGCCGGCGGCAGGGCGACTGGCTGGGCGGCTACTTCGAGGTCCAGCGCAAGTGGGGGTCCGCCTTCGACCTCGGCCGGGGGAACCTGGAGTTCGTCGGCCACCTGCTGCGTCACCCGGACAAGCTGGTGTTCACGGTGGCGCTGGTGATCGTGCTGGTGGCGGTGCTGCTGCTCGGGCTGCTGATCGCGGACCGCGCGCCGCTGCCGCTGATCGTCTTCAGCGCGGTGCTGCTGCTGATCGCGCTCGGCGGTTCGGGCTACTTCGCGTCCAAGCCGCGGCTGCTGCTGCCCGCCTTCCCGCTGCTGCTGCCGCTCGCCGCGGCGCTGACGCGGACGGCGAGAGCCCGGCCCCGGCACGCGACGCTGGTGGTCGCGGCCCTGGCCGGGCTCTCGTTCGCCTACGGGGCGTACCTCGTCGTCATGGCGACGTCACCCCTGTGAGGCGGACGCTCAGGCCTCGTCGTCCGGCTTCTCGGACTCGTTGACGTCCTGCTCCAGGCCCAGCTGCTCCACCAGCCACTTGTCGAACTCGATGGCGGCGCGGACCCAGCTGACCGTGGAGGACACGAAGTGCTCCAGGCTGACGCCCATGCCGATCAGCATCTGCGCCTCGCCGATGAGGCGGACGGTGCCGTCGTCGTGGGTGTGGGTGTAGACCTTGGGCCACAGGGTGCGGCGGTTCCAGTCGTCGATGGACTCCAGGAGCTGCGGCTTGGCCTCGATCTCGTGCGGGCGGTCGTAGAACGTCCGCACCGAGAAGATCGCCTGTTCGTTCTCGCCACGGAACATGAAGTACGTGCGGAAGCTCTCCCACGGGGCGGCGAGGTCACCCTCGTCGTCCACCACGTACTTCAGCTCCATCTGCTCGAGAAGCTGCTTCACCAGGTCCTGATCCGGGACAACGGGGCCCGCC
>NZ_JBRIOU010000008.1:382365-383073 GCF_053474865.1 Streptomyces sp. CO7 | reverse complement strand
GGACAGGGGGCCCCGCCGGTCCCTGGGGCTGCGGCTCGGGCTGCTGGCCCCCGAAGTTCGGAATCGAGGACGGGTCGATGCTCACCGTAATTTTCCCTTCGTATGGATCTCCCGCCAGTGTCCCCCACGGGGGGCGGGTCCCTGCAACCCCTGGGCCACACGGGGCGTCGTACGTGGCGTGATCCGACCCGGTCGGAGGGTGGCGGAGGGGGAATGGTGGGGGATCCGGACAATCGGCCGAGCTGCACGCTGATCGTCGTGCTCGCGCTGGCGGCGATGCTCCTGCTGTCACTCCTGATGTCCGTCTGGTTCGTGGTGGCCGCGTCACCGTCCGACGCCGACTGCGGCGAGGCCCTGGCCTACGGCGCGGCCGGCCCGCCGCCGGCCGGGGCCGCGGACCTCGGGTGCGAGGTCGGGACGTGGGACATGACCACCTACGACGTCACCTTCCGCCTCCCGGCGGACCAAGCGCGGGCCTGGGTGGCCGACAACTACCCGGACGAGGAGCCTTGGACGGACGGCGACCACGTCCTGCACCTGGAGGTCGGCTTCGTGGAGACCCCCGGCAAGGCATCCACCGTCCGCGTGGAGGTGACGCCCCACCCGGACGGAACCTCCACCGTGACCTGGCGGGCGATGGGAATCTGAGCGCACGGCGCCGTGGCCCCGCCCGTTCCTCCGCGCAGGGGCGGGGGCACGGGCGGGGGG
>NZ_JBRIOU010000008.1:364307-382265 GCF_053474865.1 Streptomyces sp. CO7 | reverse complement strand
GGCCAGCCCGCCGTGACGGTCAGGCCCGCACCCGGTTCGGGGGCGCGGTCGACGCGGACGGTGTCGCCGTCCTTGATCTGGCCGGAGATGATCTCCTTCGCCAGGGTGTCCCCGATCGCCGTCTGGATCAGGCGGCGCAGCGGGCGGGCGCCGTACGCCGGGTCGAGGCCCTTCTCGGCGAGCCAGGCCAGCGCGGGCGGGGTGATGTCCAGCGTGAGCCGGCGCTCGGCGAGCCGCTTGGCCAGGCGGCCGATCTGGAGCTCGGCGATCCGCTCCAGCTCCGGCTTGGTGAGCGCGGAGAACACCACCAAGTCGTCCAGCCGGTTGAGGAACTCCGGCTTGAAGGACGCCCGCACGACCTCCAGCACCTGCTCCCGCTTGGTCTCCTCGCTGCTCAGCGGGTCCACCAGGTACTGGCTGCCGAGGTTGGAGGTGAGGATCAGGATGGTGTTGCGGAAGTCGACCGTGCGGCCCTGGCCGTCGGTGAGACGGCCGTCGTCGAGGACCTGGAGCAGGATGTCGAAGACCTCCGGGTGGGCCTTCTCCACCTCGTCCAGCAGCACGACGCTGTACGGCCGCCGCCGCACCGCCTCGGTGAGCTGGCCGCCCTCCTCGTAGCCGACGTAGCCGGGAGGCGCGCCGACCAGCCGGGCCACGCTGTGCTTCTCGCTGTACTCCGACATGTCGATGCGGACCATCGCCCGCTCGTCGTCGAAGAGGAAGTCGGCGAGCGCCTTGGCGAGCTCGGTCTTGCCGACGCCCGTCGGGCCGAGGAAGAGGAAGGAGCCGGTCGGCCGGTCCGGGTCGGCGATGCCCGCCCGGGTGCGGCGCACCGCGTCGGAGACGGCGGCCACGGCCTGCTTCTGGCCGATGAGCCGGCGCCCCAGCTCGTCCTCCATCCGCAGCAGCTTGTGCGTCTCGCCCTCGAGCAGCCGCCCGGCGGGGATGCCCGTCCAGGAGCCGACCACGTCCGCGATGTCGTCCGGGCCGACCTCCTCCTTGACCATGGTGTCGTCGCGGGAGGCCTCCGCCTCCGCCTCGGAGGCGGCCTCCAGCTCCCGCTCCAGGGCCGGGATCTCGCCGTAGAGCAGCTTGGAGGCGGTGTCGAAGTCGCCGTCGCGCTGGGCGCGTTCGGCCTGGCCGCGCAGCTCGTCCAGCTTCTCCTTCAGCTCACCGACCCGGTTGAGGGACTGCTTCTCCTTCTCCCAGCGGGCGTTGAGGCCGCGCAGCTCCTCCTCCTTGTCGGCGAGGTCGCGCCGCAGCCGCTCCAGGCGCTCCTTGGAGGCCTGGTCGGTCTCCTTGGAGAGGGCGAGCTCCTCCATCCGCAGCCGGTCGACGGAGCGCTGCAGCTCGTCGATCTCCACCGGGGAGGAGTCGATCTCCATCCGCAGCCGGGAGGCGGCCTCGTCGACCAGGTCGATGGCCTTGTCCGGCAGGAACCGGGAGGTGATGTAGCGGTCGGAGAGGGTGGCCGCGGCGACCAGGGCGCTGTCGTTGATCTGCACCTTGTGGTGGGCCTCGTAGCGGCCCTTGAGGCCGCGCAGGATGGCGATGGTGTCCTCGACCGACGGCTCGGCGACCAGCACCTGCTGGAAGCGCCGCTCCAGGGCGGGGTCCTTCTCGATCCGCTCGCGGTACTCGTCGAGCGTGGTCGCGCCGACCATGCGCAGCTCGCCGCGGGCCAGCATCGGCTTCAGCATGTTGCCCGCGTCCATCGCCGAGTCGCCGCCGGCGCCCGCGCCGACCACGGTGTGCAGCTCGTCGATGAAGGTGATGATCTGCCCGTCCGAGTCCTTGATCTCGGCGAGGACGGTCTTCAGCCGTTCCTCGAACTCGCCGCGGTACTTCGCTCCCGCCACCATCGCGCCGAGGTCCAGCGACACCAGCCGCTTGTTCTTCAGCGACTCGGGCACGTCCCCCTTCACGATCCGCTGGGCGAGGCCCTCGACCACGGCGGTCTTGCCCACGCCGGGCTCGCCGATGAGGACCGGGTTGTTCTTGGTGCGGCGCGACAGCACCTGCACCACGCGGCGGATCTCGTGGTCCCGGCCGATGACCGGGTCGAGCTTCCCCTCGCGCGCCGCGGCGGTGAAGTCGGTGCCGAACTTCTCGAGTGCCTTGTACTGACCCTCCGGGTCCGGGGTCGTCACCCGGCGTCCTCCCCTGATCTTCTGGAACGCGTCCAGCAGCTTGTCCGCGTCGGCTCCCTGCCGGGACATCACGTCCCCGGCCGCACCGCCCTTGGCGGCGACGCCGATCAGCAGATGTTCGGTCGAGACGTACTCGTCGCCCAGCTCCTTCGCCCGCTGCCCGGCGTCCGCGACCACCATCAGCAGGTCTCGGTTGGGCTGGGGCGGCGCGACCGTCGAGCCGGTCACGCTGGGCAGGCCCGCGAGAACCTTCTCGGTGCCCTGCCGGACGGCCGCGAGGTCGGCCTCGACGGCGGCCAGCAGGTCCAGGATGTTCTCGTTGTCGGCGCCCTCCAGCAGGGCCAGCAGGAGATGGGCGGGCGTCAGGTCGGGATGTCCCTCGGTCACCGCGCGGCTGCTCGCCGCGTTGAGTGCCTCCCGGCTCCTGTTGGTCAGCTCGGTGTCCACGTCCGGTACTCCTCCCTTGCCTGCCTCACGTCACCGTGCGGGTACACGCGTCGGATACCCGCTCTGACGCGGCCAACGTCCACAAACTTGAGTCTATTCCACTCAATGCGGTGGGAGGCGGAGGAGTTCCCGGGCACACGACAGCGGCGCCACCGTGTTCAGGTCACGGTGGCGCCGCTGCCGGGGGGAAGCACCTGAGGCGATCTTGACGTTGGGGGTATCGCGTCAGGCGCTGCGGGGGGTGGCTGACGAGACTTCGGGGAGTTCGTGGGGGGCGAACTCCCTGTGGTCCCTTTGGTCCAGGTTCACGAAGATCATTCCATAGCGGATCGCGCAGCGGACCGGCTGCGGCGCTCCGCGGGGGCGGCGCAGGCACCGGAACGCCCGCACGTCCTCCTCCTCGTCGCGCGTCACCACGACCGGCTCCCCGAAGACGGTGACCATCAGGGAGTCGCCGGCGTGGGGGAGCGCGGTGACGAGGTCGACGAAGTGCCAGCCGGACCGGTAGGCCACGGCCATCTCACGGCGGAACGAGCGGTCGTCCGGCGGGGTGGTCATGCCTTCGCGCCTGCCCGCACCGCGCCGGCGGGATCGGCGGTGACCCGGTCCCACACGATGTCCGTCGCCTGCACAGCTGCGCCGCGGCCGACAGCCGGGCCGTCCCAGACAATGTCCGTCAGGGAGGCGGCACCGAAGAGCACGCCCGCCGAGAAGGCCACAGCAAGCGCCGAGTGAAGCAATCTCTTGCACATGGTGGACTTCGTCCTCACTTCCCAAATTCGGTCCCTCGCCGCATCAGACGATGACCCATACCGGCACACGATGGCCAGTTCGAAGATGCATCATGTTCCTGCACGTTCATGACCCTGGGGGGCGGAGATATGGAACATACCGACATAACAGGGACACATCCCCACGGGATGGAGGCATTGTGCGAGGACGGCAGGCGGCTTTACGCCGACGCCCTCAGCCTCGGCCGCATCCGGCGGTCCGAGGCCGAAACCGCCCCGTGCCTGCTGGAGTTCGCCCTCCTCCAGCCCGATCCCGACGACTCCGCCTGGCTCAGGCCGGTGCCTCCGACGACCGCCCTGTCCCAGCGGCTGCTGCCGCTGGAGCGGGAGATCCAGCGGCACCGGGAACAGGCCGTCCAGCTCACCCACGCCTTCGAGCCGTTCCTCTCCATCGCCGCGCACAGCCGGCCCTCCCACGCGATCAACGTGCTGGAGGGAGTGGGCCGGATCAACGAGGCGCTCCAGGTGGCCCAGGCCAACTGCCGCTCCGAGATCCTCTCCGTCCAGCCCGGCGGAGGGCGCAGCGAGCCCACGCTCACCACGGCGTTCAAGCTCGGCCAGGACGTGCTGGAGCGAGGGCTGTCGATGCGGGTGCTCTACCAGCACACGGCCCGCCACAGCCCCGGCACGCTCACCTACGCGCGGCTGATGAGCGACTCGCACGTCGAGTTCCGGACGGCTCGGGAGCTGGTGGACCGACTGACGATCTTCGACCGGTCGGTGGCCTTCATCCCCGCCCAGGACGACCGCAAGGTCGCGCTGGAGCTGCGCCACCCCGGACTGGTCGACTACCTGATCAAGGTCTTCGACCAGCAGTGGCGCAGCGCCGTCCCGTTCTTCCAGGAGCGGCCCGACGAGGCCTCCGTCGACGGCATCACCGAGGTGCAGCGGACCATCGCCCGGCTGCTGATCGAGGGCCAGGTCGACGAGGCCATCGCGCGCCGTCTCGGCATGAACGTCCGCACCTGCCGCGCCCACATCGCCAAACTGGCCGCCG
Source organism: Streptomyces sp. CO7 (assembly GCF_053474865.1). Taxonomy (NCBI): domain Bacteria; kingdom Bacillati; phylum Actinomycetota; class Actinomycetes; order Kitasatosporales; family Streptomycetaceae; genus Streptomyces; species Streptomyces sp. CO7. The sequence continues at coordinate 377,880 of NZ_JBRIOU010000008.1, read as the reverse complement.
CCCTCGGCAGCGGCAGCCGGGCCCAGCTCGGCTACCTCATCGCCCGTTCCGGGCTCCTGGACGACGACACGGCGCCGTCCGACGACGTCTGAGACCCGGGGGACCCCGGGTCACCCCCGGGGGACCCTGGGGCAGCCCCGGGGGCCCCTAGGGCAGCCCGTCCGCCCCCGGCGGGCGGTCCAGCCCCGCCTGGGCGATCCGCACGCCCAGCTGGGTCCTGCTGGCCGCCCCCAGACGCTCGCTCAGGCGGGCGATGTGCGCCCGGCAGGTGCGCACGCTGATGCCGAGCCGTTCGGCGATGGCGGCGTCCTGGTGGCCCTCGGCGAGGAGCGCGGCGATCGACCGCTCCCGGTGGGAGACCCCCACCCCGCCGTCCTCCGGCGCCGGAACGGGCGAGCCGACCGGCACCGCCAGCCGCCACAGCCGCTCGAAGACGGTGGCCAGGTAGTCCACCAGGGCGGGGTGCCGCAGTTCCAGGGCCACCGAACGGCGGCTGTTGGCCGGCACGAAGGCGACCGTGCGATCGAAAAGAATCAGCCGTTCCGGCACCTCGTCCAGGGTGCGGGCCTCCACGGCGTCGCCCATCAGTTCCAGATAGCCCAGCAGGCCCTGCCCGTGCCGGGCCACGTGCGTGTACAGGTCGCGCATCCGCACGCCGCGGTGCCGCAGCTCCATGGCGCGCGGCAGGCCCTCGCTCAGCTCGTGCTCGGGGCGGATGCCGCCCGGCTGCACCGTCAGCACCTCGGTGACGCAGGCGGCGGAGGCCTCGTCGATGGCCGTCTGGATCCTCGGCAGCCCGTCCAGGACCCGCAGCGACGCCTCGCTCCCCAGCGGCCCCGCGCCGCCCGCCGGGCGCAGCCGGCTGCCGAGGCCCGCGTAGCGGTCGGCGGCCGAGAGCGCCGAGTCCATCCGCCGGTGGGCGTCGCCCATCTCGGCGCACAGCTCGCGCAGCAGCCGGGTCATGACCTCCTGGGGCGCCGTCGGCACCAGCCAGTCCATGTCGTCCGGGTCCGGGTGCAGCAGACCGAGGTCCAGCAGGCAGGGCACCGCCTCGGAATCGCGGCGCGGTACCCGCCCCCGGCGGACGGCCCGGGCGTACACCCGGTCGCCCTCCTCGCACAGGCGCTCGGGACCGTGCGGATGTTCCTGGGCCGCACGGACCGCGGCAGCCTCACCGGACATTCAGTTCTCCACCCCCGGTAGCGCCGCCTGTTCGCAGCGCCACTATGCGCGGCCGCGGACCCGCGCCGCAATACGCCACCGGCCCCGAGGGGGCTCGGGGCCGGCCGGTGCGTCAGGACGTCAGAGCAGCTTGGCGGCCTTGCAGGCCTGGCGGATTTCGGCCACGCAGATCTCGTCGACCTTGTGGACGCCGTCGGCGACGACGGTGTCCTTGATGTTGTCCCGGGTCAGTTCGATCACGGGGACGAGCGCCGCCGGAATGTTCTTGTTGGTGGGGCTGTCCACCGAGTCGCGGGTCAGCGCGTCGAACTGGATGTCGTGGCTGCGGACCTTGGCGACGGCCATCTCCGCGGCGGCCTCGGCCTCGTTCGGGTACGGCTTGTAGACCGTCATGTACTGCTCACCGGTGACGATGCGCCGGACGGCCTCGATGTCCGCGTCCTGGCCGGTGATGGGCGGCATGTCGGTGACGCCCGCCTCCTTGAGCGCCTCGACCACGCCGCCGGCCATGCCGTCGTTGGCGGAGAGAACACCCTTGATCTTGGAGACGCCGAGCTGCTTGATCGCCTCCGCCATGCTCTTCTTGGCCTTCTGCGGGTCCCAGCCGTCGATGTCGTACTCCCGGACGACGTCCAGGCCGGTCAGCTCGCCCTTCGCGCCTTCCTTGAACATCGCGGCGTTGGGGTCGGCGGGCGAGCCGTTGATCATCACGATGTCCTCGCCGGGGACCGCCTCGGCCAGCGACCGGCCCTGGACCTCGCCGACCACCGTGTTGTCGAACGAGACGTACGCGTCGACCGGTCCTTGGGCCAGACGGTCGTAGGCGATGACCGGGATGCCTTCTTCCTTGGCGTACTTCACCTCGGACGCCACCGCCGCCGCGTCCACCGCGTCCACCACGATCACGTCGACCTTGGCGTCGACCATCGAGCGCATCTGCCGGTTCTGCGTGGTCTGGTCGCCGTTGGCGTTGGCGTAGCGGACCACGCCCTGGCCGTCGGTGAGCTGGTCGACCTTGTCCTTGAAGATCGGGAAGTCGAAGGCCTCGTAGCGGGAGATCTTCTTCTCCGGCATCAGCAGACCGATCGTGATGTCGTTCAGGTCGGACGGAGCGGCGTCGTCGCCGTCCTTCCCCTGAGCACCCCCGCACGCGGCGAGCGAGAAGGACAGCGTGACGGCGGCCATGGATATGGCATAACGACGCATTCGAAAGCCCACTTCTGCGTTCGGTTAAGGGCGGGGCGTCCCACCACGATCCGGGCCGACGAGGGCGTCACGGGCGGAACGGCACGAAGGGGAATCAGCCGTTGCGGTGACCGGGACGATGTTCTGCGGCTCGTGTGAAGACAGAGCGGAATCATAGCCAGTGTGCCTTCACACGTCTCCCTGGGTGTCCCGCGCGCACGGGCGGTGATCACGCACAGTAGGCACGGGCCGGCGTACGCCCTCGCCCGCCCCCCGTGAATCATGGTTCACGGCCGTCCCCCGCGCACGGCCTTCTTCACCACTACGAGGTCCGCGCCTACGACAAGGCCGGCAACACCTCCACCGGCACCGCCGACAGCGGCATCACCACGGTGGACCTGACCGCGCCGCCGGTGCCCGAGCCGGTGGTGTCGGCCGACGGCTAGGAGGTCTGCTTCCTCGTCAGCGCGATCGACACCGCCTGGAACGACAGCTTCGAGGCCACCCGCGAGGGCAAGGTCGTGCAGGTGCGGGAACTCGACCTGAGGCCCGCGCAGGAGACTCCCGAGTCCGGTTCGCCGGTCGACGTCACGGTGACCGACGACGGCGGCGAGATGTTCCTGCACTGGTCCAGCGACGAGGACGCCACCGGCTACCGGGTCCACCGCGGGGACGGCACGTCCTACGTGCTGGTCCACACGGTGGACCACGGGGACCGGGTGACGTGGACCGACCCCTCGGCGCCGCGCGGCACCACGTCCTTCTACCGGGTGACCGCTCTTCTCGCCGAGGGTACGGAGAGCGCCCCGGCGGGTGCGGCGGTCGCGCTGCTGCCCTGATCCCGGGGCGTCGCCGCGACAGGCGGGACGGGCGCGAACACCGAAGGGCCGGGAGACCGTGAGGTCTCCCGGCCCTTCGGGCACGTCAGAGCTCTGTCACTGACCCCGCGTCGGCGGGCGCCACACCACCAGGGCGCTGGTGCGGGCCGCCTCCTGGTACGGGACGAGGTCCCGGCGGTAGGAGGCGTGCACCGCCGCCTCACGGGCCCGGATCGTCGCCGCCGCGCCCTCGACCGCGGACTGCAGCTCCGCGACGCGGGACTGGAGGGCGGCGACCTGGTTCTCCAGCTCGATGATCCGCTTGATCCCGGCCAGGTTGATCCCCTCGTCCTGCGACAACTGCTGCACCTGGCGCAGCAGCTGGATGTCGCGGGCCGAGTAGCGCCGGCCGCGCCCGGCCGTGCGGTCGGGGGAGACCAGGCCGAGGCGGTCGTACTGACGCAGGGTCTGCGGGTGCAGGCCGGAGAGCTGGGCCGCCACCGAGATGACGTAGACCGGAGTGTCCTCGGTCAGTTCGTACGGGTTGCGCCGGCGGCCGTCCATCTCGTCATGCTCCCTTCGCGGCTTCGAACAACTCCGCTCGCGGGTCCTCCCCCGCGGTCGCCTCGCGGTACGCCTCGAGGGCGTCCCGGGCCTTGCCCGACAGGTCCTTGGGAACGCTCACCTCGACGGTGACCAGCAGGTCGCCGCGGGTGCCGTCCTTGCGGACCGCGCCCTTGCCCCGGGCGCGCATGGTGCGCCCGTTGGGCGTGCCGGGAGGCAGCTTCAGCGTGACCGGCGGCCCGCCCAGCGTGGGCACCCGGATCTCGCCGCCCAGGGCGGCCTCCGTGTACGTCACCGGCACGGTCACCGTCAGGTTGTCGCCCTTGCGGCCGAAGACCGGGTGGTCGTCCACGTGGACGACCACGTACAGGTCACCGGCCGGTCCGCCCCGCTCGCCGGGCGCGCCCTTGCCGCGCAGCCGGATCCGCTGGCCGTCGCTCACGCCGGCCGGGATGCGGACCTGCATGGTGCGCGAGGACTTGGCCCGGCCGGAGCCCTTGCAGATGTCGCAGGGGTTCTCGGCGATGAGGCCGCGGCCCTTGCAGTCGGGGCACGGGTCGGTCAGCGAGAAGCCGCCGCCCGAACCGCGGGCCACCTGCCCGGTGCCGACGCAGGTCGGGCACACGCGCGGCGTGCCGTTCTTGTCACCGGTGCCCGAACAGGCCTTGCACGCCTGCTGACTGGACATCCGCAACGGCACCGTGGCGCCGTCCACCGCCTCGGTGAAGCTGAGCGTCACCTCGGACTCGATGTCCTGCCCGCGCCGCGGCTGCGTGCGGGCGCCGCCCGGGGCGCCGCCGCGGTTGCCGAACAGGCCGCCGAAGACGTCGCCGAGACCGCCGCCGCCCCCGCCGAAGCCGCCACCGCCGCCCGCGCCGCCGCCCTGGGTGCCTCCGAAGAGGTCGCCCAGGTCGAAGTTGAACGTTCCTCCGGCACCCGGGCCCGGACGGAAGCCGCCACCGTTGCCGAAGAGCGCCCGGGCGTCGTCGTACTCCTTGCGGCGCTTGGGGTCGCCGAGCACGTCGTTGGCCTCGGAGATCTCCTTGAAGCGCTCCTCGGCGGCCGCGTTGCCCTTGTTGGCGTCCGGGTGGAACTCGCGGGCGAGCTTCCGGTACGCCTTCTTGATCTCGGCCTCGGTGGCGTCCTTCGGGACGCCGAGAACCTTGTAGTAGTCCTTCTCGATGAAGTCCTTGGTGCTCATCCCCGACGTCCCTCCTTCCGTCCGTCACCGGCGCGCCGAAGACCGGCGCGCCGCCTCACGTCAGCCCTCGTCCGGGCCACCGTTCTCCTTGGTCTCGACGTGCTCGGCGCTCTCGGCGCCGTCGGCACCGTCGGACGCCTTCCCGCCCTCGGCCCCGGACTCCTCGGTGTCCGCCTGCGCACCCGGCTGCGGCTCGGCCACGGCCACCCGCGCGGGGCGGATGATCCGGTCGCCGATCTTGTACCCGGGCTGCAGAATGCCCACGCAGGTGGTCTCGGTGACGTCCGGCGCGTAGCTGTGCATCAGCGCCTCGTGGATCGTCGGGTCGAAGGGCTCGCCCTCCTTGGCGAACTGCTGCAGGCCCATCTTGGCCGCGACCGTCTCCAGCGACTCGGCCACCGACTTGAAGCCGCCGACCAGTTCGCCGTGCTCACGGGCGCGCCCGATGTCGTCGAGCACCGGCAGGAGCTCGGTCAGGAGGTTCGCCACGGCGATCTCCCGGACCGCGATCCGGTCGCGCTCGACCCGGCGGCGGTAGTTCGAGAACTCCGCCTGGACCCGCTGCAGGTCCGCGGTGCGCTCGGTGAGCGCGGTGCGGGCCTGGTCGAGCTGGGCCGTCAGGCCTGCGGCCTGTGCCGCGTCCCCGGCCGGGGCCGCCGGCTCCTCCTGGGAGGAGTCGGCGGCCTGCGGCTCGGCGTCTTCGGAACCGCTGCCGGAAGGGACGTCGGGCTTCTCGTCAAAACCCGGGGTCTCCTCCGTCACGCGGCACCGTCCTTGCGCTCGTCGTCGACGATCTCGGCGTCCACGACGTCGTCCTCGGGAGCACCGGCCTGGGCGTCACCGGCCGTGGCGCCGCCGGCGGCCTGGGCGCCCTGGGCGTCGGCGTACATGGCCTGGCCGAGCTTCTGGGAGACGGCCGCCAGCTTCTCGGTGGCGGTGCGGATCTCCGCGGAGTTGTCGCCCTCGGCGGCGTCGCCCTTGAGCTTCTCCTTCAGCTCGGCGACGGCGCCCTCGACCTCGGTCCTGACCTCGCCCGGGACCTTGTCCTCGTTGTCCTTGAGGAACTTCTCGGTCTGGTAGACGAGCTGCTCGCCCTGGTTGCGGATCTCGGCGGCCTCGCGACGCTTGTGGTCCTCCTCCGCGTAGCGCTCGGCCTCCTCACGCATGCGGTCGACCTCGTCCTTCGGCAGCGAGGAGCCGCCGGTGACGGTCATCTTCTGCTCCTTGCCCGTGCCCAGGTCCTTCGCGGTCACGTGCATGATGCCGTTGGCGTCGATGTCGAAGGAGACCTCGATCTGCGGGACGCCGCGCGGGGCCGGCGGGAGGCCGGTCAGCTCGAACATGCCGAGCTTCTTGTTGTACGCCGCGATCTCGCGCTCGCCCTGGTAGACCTGGATCTGCACGGACGGCTGGTTGTCCTCGGCCGTCGTGAAGATCTCCGAGCGCTTCGTCGGGATCGTGGTGTTGCGCTCGATCAGCTTGGTCATGATGCCGCCCTTGGTCTCGATGCCGAGGGACAGCGGGGTGACGTCGAGGAGCAGGACGTCCTTGACCTCGCCCTTGAGGACACCGGCCTGGAGCGAGGCGCCGATGGCGACGACCTCGTCCGGGTTGACGCCCTTGTTGGCCTCCTTGCCGCCGGTCAGCTCCTTGACGAGCTCGGCGACGGCGGGCATACGGGTCGAGCCACCGACGAGGACGACGTGGTCGATCTCGCTGAGCTGGATGCCGGCGTCCTTGATGACGTTGTGGAACGGCACCTTGCAGCGCTCGAGCAGGTCGGAGGTGAGCTGCTGGAACTGGGCGCGGGTGAGCTTCTCGTCCAGGTGCAGCGGGCCCTCGGCGGAGGCCGTGATGTAGGGCAGGTTGATCGAGGTCTCGGTGGACGAGGACAGCTCGATCTTGGCCTTCTCGGCAGCCTCACGCAGACGCTGCAGGGCCATCTTGTCCTTGCCCAGGTCCACGCCGTGGGCGTTCTGGAACTGCTTGACCAGGTAGTCGACGACGCGCTGGTCCCAGTCGTCACCACCGAGGTGGTTGTCGCCGTTCGTGGCCTTCACCTCGACGACGCCGTCGCCGATCTCCAGCAGCGAGACGTCGAAGGTGCCGCCGCCGAGGTCGAAGACCAGGATGGTCTGGTCGTCCTTGTCGAGGCCGTAGGCCAGGGCGGCCGCGGTGGGCTCGTTGACGATGCGCAGGACGTTCAGGCCCGCGATCTCGCCGGCCTCCTTCGTCGCCTGACGCTCGGAGTCGTTGAAGTACGCCGGGACGGTGATGACCGCGTCGGTCACCTTCTCGCCCAGGTAGGCCTCCGCGTCCCGCTTCAGCTTCTGCAGGATGAACGCGGACATCTGCTGCGGGTTGAAGTCCTTGCCGTCCAGGTTGATCTTCCAGTCGGTGCCCATGTGGCGCTTGACCGACCGGATGGTCCTGTCGACGTTGGTGACGGCCTGGCGCTTGGCTACCTCGCCGACGAGCACCTCGCCGTTCTTGGCGAAGGCGACGACGGACGGCGTGGTCCTGGCGCCCTCGGCGTTGGTGATGACGGTGGGCTCACCGCCCTCCAGAACGCTGACGACCGAGTTGGTCGTACCCAGGTCGATGCCGACCGCACGTGCCATGGTGATCTTCCTCCAGCTGACTTGAGTGGAACAGGCTCAAGTGTGCACGACCTCGCGGCGAGAGGCAACAGACCTGAGCCGGACGGACTCAACTTTACGGAGGCGGGGCCCGCAGGGCGGCCCGGAGGGCGCTTCAGGGTCGCTCCGGGCCGCTCCCGGAACCGCTCCGGCGGGGCAACCGAGGGACGCGGCGGGCGGCGCGGGGAAGGGCGGACGCACCCACGCCCCTGCCCCGGGAGATACTGAGGCAACCCTCAGCGACGCAGATCACCGCTCCGACGGCTGCGGGCGGCGCTGGATATGGATAGTCTCGAACGGACTGGATAAGTTACCGCTTAGTAATCTGCTCCGTTCCTTAGTCTCCACACCCCTCGCAGGCCCGAGGAGCCTCCCATGCAACTCGCCGCGATCATCGTGTCGCTGGTCCTGACCGTGGTGGGCGTCGCCTTGCTCGCACGCGCCGTCGGTCAGTTCGTCCGGTACTTCAAGCTGGGGCAGCCGGTGCCCGCGGGTACCCGGACCGACAACCCCTACCAGCGCAGCGTGACGCTGGTGAAGGAATTCCTCGGCCACACGCGGATGAACCGCTGGGGGATCGTCGGCTTCGCCCACTGGTTCGTCGCCGTCGGCTTCTTCTCCCTGGTGCCCACCCTGATCACCGCGTTCGGCCAGCTCTTCCGGGCCGACTGGGCGATCCCCTTCATCGGGCACTGGACGCCGTTCGAGATGTTCGTCGAGTTCATCGGCACGATGACGACGCTCGGCATCCTCACGCTGATCGTGATCCGCCAGCTCTCCAAGGCGACCCGCCCCGGCCGCAAGTCCCGCTTCGCCGGGTCCAACGCCGGCCAGGCGTACTTCGTCGAAACGGTCATCCTGACCATCGGCCTCGCGATCATGATGCTCCGCGGCCTCGAGGGCGCCCTGCTGGACATTCCGCACTACGAGCCCGCGTACTTCGCCTCGTACCCGCTGGTGCTGGCCTTCAAGGGCCTGGGCGTCACCACGCTGCAGAACCTGATCTACCTGTTCGCGATGATCAAGATCGGGACGTCCTTCATCTGGATGATCGTGGTCTCGCTCCGCACGGACATGGGCGTCGCCTGGCACCGCTTCCTGGCCTTCCCCAACATCTGGTTCAAGCGCAACGCGGACGGCTCCACCGCGCTCGGCGCCCTGCAGCCGATGACCTCCGGCGGCAAGGAGATCGACTTCGCCGACCCCGGCGACGACGACGTCTTCGGCGTCTCCCAGGTCGAGCAGTTCTCCTGGAAGGGCCTGCTGGACTTCTCCACCTGCACCGAGTGCGGCCGCTGCCAGTCGCAGTGCCCCGCCTGGAACACCGGCAAGCCGCTCTCCCCGAAGCTGCTGATCATGTCGCTGCGCGACAACATGCACGCCAAGGCCCCGTACCTGCTGGCCGGCGGCGGCAAGACCATGGAGGGCGAGGAGAAGGCCTCCGAGGAGCAGCTCAAGGACGTCCCCGCGGCCGCCCTGGCCGAGGCCGAGCGCCCCCTGATCGGGACGCTCGAGGAGAACGGCGTCATCGACCCGGACGTCCTGTGGTCCTGCACCACCTGCGGCGCCTGCGTCGAGCAGTGCCCGGTGGACATCGAGCACGTCGACCACATCGTCGACATGCGCCGCTACCAGGTCATGATCGAGTCGGCCTTCCCCTCCGAGGCGGGCACGATGCTCAAGAACCTGGAGAAGAAGGGCAACCCCTGGGGCCTGGCGAAGAAGCAGCGCCTGGAGTGGCTCAAGGAGGTCGAGTTCGAGGTCCCGGTCGTCGGCAAGGACATCGAGGACCTCACCGAGGTCGAGTACCTCTACTGGGTCGGCTGCGCCGGCGCCCTGGAGGACCGCGCCAAGAAGACCACCAAGGCCTTCGCCGAGCTGCTGCACATCGCGGGCGTCAAGTTCGCGATCATGGGCGGCGACGAGAAGTGCACCGGTGACTCCGCCCGCCGCCTGGGCAACGAGCCCCTGTTCCAGGAGCTCGGCATGGAGAACGTCATGGCGCTGAACATGGCGTTCGGCGAGGAGATGGACGACGACGGCAAGGTCACGCCGGAGTCGGCGAAGCCGAAGTCGGCGAAGAAGATCGTCGCCACCTGCCCGCACTGCCTCAACACCATCGGCAACGAGTACCCGCAGCTCGGCGGCGACTACGAGGTCATCCACCACACCCAGCTGCTCCAGCACCTGATCGACGAGGGCAAGCTGATCCCGGTCACCCCGGTCGAGGGTCTGATCACGTATCACGACCCCTGCTACCTGGGCCGCCACAACAAGATCTACACGCCTCCGCGCGAGATCATCGCCAACGTCCCGGGCCTGCGGAACGAGGAGATGCACCGCCACAAGGAGCGCGGCTTCTGCTGCGGCGCCGGCGGCGCGCGGATGTGGATGGAGGAGCGGATCGGCAAGCGCATCAACAACGAGCGCGTCGACGAGGCCCTGTCCCTCAACCCGGACATCGTCTCCACCGCCTGCCCGTTCTGCCTGGTCATGCTGACCGACTCGGTCAACGGCAAGAAGAACGACGGCAAGGCCAAGGAGTCGATCCAGGTCGTGGACGTCGCCCAGCTCCTCCTGGAGTCCGTCAAGACCCCCGCCGACCCGGCGGGCGAGGCGGAGACCGAGGACACGCCGGAGCCGCAGCCGGCGCAGTAGCGTCCGCCCCTCCTCGGAGCCCGAAGGCCCGGCCGAGCACCACGCTCGGCCGGGCCTTCGGCACGCCTGCCGTCCCACCGACGCCACCGTCGCCCCGCGCACGCGACGGGTTCGCGCGATCTCCACGACCTCGGCGGGTGTGTCCACCACGGACTTCCCCGGGTTCGGCCGGACCTTCGCCGCCCGACACCGCCGCCACCGGCGCGGACCGGGGCCCCGGCCTTCCGTGTGGTGTACCTCAACTTCCCCTACAACCATCAGGAGTTGTCACCGGTCTCGTAGACCGCCCGGCCTCGGCGGCCGGGGCGTCACCGTGAGGCCGGTCCTGACCCGGCCCGCCCCGCCGGACCAGGGAGCCGCATGAACCGCAGAACCCGCACCGCCCTCGCGACCGCCGCCGCGGCCGCCCTCACCGGCGGCCTGTTCACCGCCGCCGCACCGGCCGCCCTCGCCGCGGACGCCGCGGTCGTCGCGCGGGCCGACTTCGACGGCGACGGTGTCGGCGACGTCGTCTCCTCGGCCCGGGCCACCCTGAACGGCCACCCGAAGGCCGGCCAGGTCGTCGTCACCTACGGCGTCAAGGGCAAGGGCCTCACGGCGGACAGGCGGTCCGTGATCAGCCAGGCCACCCCGGGCGTGGCCGGCACCCCCGAGGAGGCGGACTGGTTCGGGTGGCGCAACGCCTACGCCGACTTCGACGGCGACGGCTACGACGACCTCGCCGTCGGCGCCCACCGGGAGGACGTCGGCGACGTCCAGGACGCCGGTTCCGTCACCGTCCTGTGGGGTTCCGCCAACGGACTCACCGGCCAGGGCTCCGTCCAGATCGAGAACCCCGCGGGCGACTTCCGGTCGGCCCGCTGGGGCGACCGTCTGGCGGCCGGCGACTTCGACGGCGACGGCAGGCAGGACCTGGCCGTCATGGGCCTCGGCCCCACGGTGACCCTGATCAAGGGCGGCATCACCAGGTCCGGCTCCTTCGGCGACGCGCAGCAGGTCCGCACCCCGCTCACCGAGCCCGTCTCCCAGGCACTCCTCGCGGGCGACGTGAACGGGGACGGGGCCACCGACCTGCTGGTCGGCGGCTTCGCCGGAAACGGGACGGAGTCGGTCCGGGTGTCCCGGAACTTCCTGCTGCGCGGCTCGTCCTCGGGCCTGGACCCCGCCGGCGTCACGGAGCTGCCGCCCGGCAGCCACAGCTCCATCGGCGACATCGACCGCGACGGCCTCGCGGACGTCGTCTCCGGCATGACGTACGACAGGTGGACGGACCGCCCCGGTCTGCCCCACTCCTCCCTGGGCGGGCAGCTCTGGATCACCTACGGCACCGAGGACGGGGCCGGGAGGGTCCGCGCCGTCAACCAGGACACCACCGGCGTCCCCGGCGTCGGGGAGACCGGCGACGCGTTCGGCTTCTCCACCGACCTCGGCGACATCGACGGCGACGGCTACCTCGACCTGGCCGTCGGTGTGCCGGCGGAGGAGGTGGGCGCCACCCGCACGGGCGCCGTCGTCGTCCTGCGCGGCAGCGCCTCGGGCATCACCACCGCCGGCGTGCAGACCTTCCACCAGGGCTCCCCCGGCGTCCCCGGCACCGCCGAGGACGGGGACGCATTCGGCGGAGAGGTGGAGCTCGACGACGTCACCGGTGACGGCAGGGCCGACCTGGTCGTCGCGAGCGCCGGCGAGAACGACAGCAACGGCAGCGTCACCTGCCTGCCCGCCGGCGGGGGCGGGATCACCGCGACCGGCTCGCGCGTCCTGTCCTCGCCCGCGCTGGGCGTCCCCCCCGCCGGCAAGCCGATGCTGGGCGAGGAGTTCGCCGACTGACCGGACCGCGCCGTACGCAACTCGCCTACAACCATCGGCGGTTGGCGTGGGTCGTGCAGTACGCCCGGTCGTGCAGGCCGGGCGACACCGCGGAGGTGGCCATGACGCGCCCCGCCGGACCAGGGAGCCGCATGAACCGCACGACCCGCACCGCCCTCGCCACCGCCGTCGCGGCCGCCCTCACCGGCGGCCTGTTCACCGCCGTCGCACCGGCCGCCGTGGCCGCGGACGCCGTGACGACCCAGCGGGCCGACTTCAACGGCGACGGCGTCGGCGACGTGGCCACCTGGGCCAACTCCACCGTCTCCGGCCATCACTCGGCCGGCCAGGTCGTCGTCACCTACGGCACCAAGGGCACCGGCCTCACCGCCACCCGGCGCTCCGTGATCAGCCAGGCCACGCCAGGAGTCCCCGGCGCCCTCGAGTCCGGTGACCGCTTCGGCTGGAGCACCGCCTACGCCGACTTCGACGGCGACGGCTACGACGACCTCGCCGTCGGGTCGAGCGAGGACGTGGGCGACGTCGACAACACCGGCACCGTCACCCTCCTCTGGGGCTCCGCCACCGGTCTGACCGGCAAGGGCGCCGTCCGGCTCACGGACCCCGGAGCGCCGGCCCGAGGACGCATGTGGGGCCAGGAGCTGGCGGCCGGCGACTTCGACGGCGACGGCAGACCTGACCTCGCCCTCGCCGACGGCTCCACCACGATGACCCTGTTCACGGGCGGCATCACCCGCTCCGGCGCCTACGGCAGCGCCCGGCCGGTGTCCACGCCGCTCACCGAGAGCTACCCGTGGAGCCTCACCGCGGGCGACGTGGACGGTGACGGCGCCACCGACCTCCTGGTGAACGGCTGGGCGCCCCGGGACGGGGACCCCTTCTTCCGGGTGTCCCGGAACTTCCTGCTGCACGGCTCGGCCTCGGGCCTCGACTCCGCCGGCGCCACGGAGACGCGGCCCGGCCGGTTCAGCTCCATCGGCGACATCGACCGTGACGGCTTCGCCGACATCGTCACCGGCACGCCCGACGACGAGTGGGAGGACGGGGAGCACATGCCCTGGGCCGCCCAGGGCGGCCAGATCTGGATCACCTACGGTTCCGAGGACGGCCCCGGCAGGATCCAGGCCGTCAACCAGGACACCCCCGGCGCGCCCGGCACCAGTGAGGCGGGCGACCGCTTCGGCTGGTCCACCGACCTCGGCGACGTCGACGGCGACGGCTACCTCGACCTCGCCGTCGGGGTGATGAGCGAGGACATCGACGACGTCGACAACGCGGGCAGCGTCGTCCTCCTGCGCGGCGGCGCGGACGGCATCACCACGACCGGTGCGCGGACCTTCCACCAGGACACCTCCGGCGTCCCCGGTACCGCCGAGGCGTACGACACCTTCGGTACGGACGTGAAACTCGACGACGTCACCGGCGACGGCCGGGCCGACCTCGTCGTCGGCAGCGGCGGGGGGAAAACCGGCAACGGCCGCACCACCCCCCTGCCC
>NZ_JBRIOU010000008.1:349647-364207 GCF_053474865.1 Streptomyces sp. CO7 | reverse complement strand
CGTCCCCACCGCGCACGAGCCGGAACTCGGCGACCGGTTCGCCGACTGACGCCAGGCCCCGCGCCGCCCCAGGCCCGGGCCGGCCGCCCCAGGACCGGGCCGGGCCGCCCCGGGACCGGGCCGGCCCCGGACGCGGGTGATCAGGCCCACTCCCCCGTCCCCGCGACCATGCCCGGCCGCCGGGGGTCTTCACCGGCGTCCGGGCGCTCACGCCGGACGTTCCGGCGGCAACGGCGCCCTCACCTACGTGCCCTCCACCGGCGGGAGGATCGCCGGCACCGGCCGTGCGCTCTCCCCGACGGCGCTCGGCGTCTCCACGGCGGGCCAGCCGCACATCGGTTACAACCTCGCCGACTGACCCACCCGCCTGCCCGCGCCCCGGGCCCGGACGCCACCACGGCCTCCGGGCCCGCGGCGTCCCACCGGTCGAACATCATTTTCCTCTCCCGTACAACCGATCCCGCCCGTCGTGGGTCTGATCACCGCCGATCTCCCCTGCTCGGCAGCTCCTCCCCGGGGATCCCGGCGTGCCGCCGCTCCCCGCACAGCACCTGAGGGAACCGCATGCGCAGAAAGACCCGCACCACTCTCGCGACCGTCGCCGCCGCCGCGGTGACCGGCGGGCTGCTCACCTTCGCCGCCTCGACCACCGCGGTCGCCGTCGACGGAACCGTCGCCTCGCAGGCCGACTTCGACAACGACGGCGTCGCGGACGTGGCTGCCTCGGCGACGGCCACCGTCGCCGGCAAGGCGGAGGCGGGCCAGGTCGTCGTCGCCTACGGCGTCCAGGGCACCGGCCTGACCACCGCCAGGAGGGCCCTGGTCAGCCAGGACACCTCCGGCGTCCCCGGCGGCGCCGAGACCGGCGACCGGTTCGGCGACAAGTCCGCCTACGCCGACTTCGACGGCGACGGCTACGACGACCTGGCCGTCGGAGCGCCCGGGGAGGACCTCGGCACCGACAAGGACGCCGGCACGGTCACCATCCTCTGGGGCTCCGCCAACGGCATCACCGGCGCCGGCGCCGTCCAGATCGACGACCCCGCCCCCAGCTCGCACGACCAGTGGGGCCGCCTGCTCGCGGCCGGCGACTTCGACGGCGACGGCAAGCAGGACCTCACCGTCGGCACCAGCAAGAGCAAGGTCTACGTCTTCAAGGGCGGCATCGGCCGCGAGGGCGCCTCCGGCAGCCGCCAGACCGTCCAGACGCCGATCATGACGGGCGCCACTCCGTTCCACCTCACCGCCGGCAACGTCAACGGCGACGCGGCCACCGACCTGGTCGTCAGCGGCTACGAGCCCACCGAGGGCTGGACCCGCAACTTCCTGCTGCTCGGCACCGGCTCGGGCCTGGACACCTCCGGCTTCCAGGAGATGCGCCCCGGCATCATCAGCGGTGTCGGCGACATCAACCACGACGGCTTCGGCGACATCGTCAGCGGCGCCATGTGGAACGCGGCCAACGAGGACGGCACGACCACTCCCTACTCCGCCAAGGGCGGCAAGGTCTGGATCACCTACGGCAGCCAGTACGGCGTCGGCACCATTCAGGGCATCACGCAGGACACCTCCGGCATCCCCGGCACCAGCGAGTCCAACGACATGTTCGGCCACGAACTGGACCTGGGCGACGTCAACGGCGACGGCTTCCTCGACCTCGCGATCGGCGTCGTCGGCGAGAACGTCGACGGCGTGACCGACACCGGCTCGGTCCTGGTCCTGTACGGCAAGGCCTCCGGCATCAGCGGCACGGGCACCCAGTACATCGACCAGAACACCGCGGGCGTCCCCGGTTCCAACGAGAAGGGCGACATGTTCGGCATCGACGTGAAGCTCGACGACGTCAACGGCGACGCCAAGGCCGATCTGGTCGTCGGCAGCGGCGAGAACGACTACAACGGCGCCATCACCTACCTGCCGTCCGCCGGCGGCAAGATCACCGGCACCGGGTCCCGCGCGCTCTCCCCGTCCGCGCTCGGCGTCTCGACGGCGGGCAAGCCGGGCGTCGGCGTGAACTTCGCCGACTGACCCACCCGCTCCACACCACTCCTCTCCCGGAAGCCGGGACGCCGTGACCGCGTCCCGGCTTCCGGCGTTCCGCCGTATCGACCCGATCGGTCTTTCGTTCGGGTTCCGTACAACCAACCCCACCCGTCACAGGTCTGACTCCTGCCACCACCCCACGTTCGGCCTTCTTCTCCCCGGGGCGCAGCACCCGCCCCCACGTGGTTCTAAGGGGATCCGCATGCACAGGAAGACCCGCACCACCCTCGCGACCGTCGCCGCCGCCGCGGTGACCGGAGGGCTGCTCACCTTCGCGGCCACCACGCCCGCGCTCGCCGTCGACGGCACGGTCGCCTCGCAGGCAGACTTCAACGGCGACGGTGTCGGCGACGTGGCGACCTCCGCCGACGGCGCGTACGTCTCCGGCAAGGCGTACGCGGGCCAGGTCGTCGTCGCCTACGGCGCCAAGGGCACCGGCATCACCTCCGCCAGGCGCACCGTGATCAGCCAGGACACCTCCGGCGTCCCCGGTGGCGCCGAGACCGACGACGGCTTCAGCAGCGACACCGCCTACGCGGACTTCGACGGCGACGGCTTCGACGACCTGGCCGTCGGCGCGCCCTGGGAGGACCTGGGCGACGACGAGGACGCCGGCATGGTCACCATCCTCTGGGGCTCCGCCAACGGCATCACCGGCGCCGGCGCCGTCCAGATCAACGACCCGGCCCCCACCTCGCACGACCAGTGGGGCCGCCTGCTCGCCGCCGGCGACTTCGACGGCGACGGCAAGCAGGATCTCACCGTCGGCACCAGCAAGACGAAGCTGTACCTGTTCAAGGGCGGCATCTCCCGCAACGGCACGTCCGGCAGCCGCCAGACGGTGCAGGCGCCGATCTCGACCACGCGGC
Source organism: Streptomyces sp. CO7 (assembly GCF_053474865.1). Taxonomy (NCBI): domain Bacteria; kingdom Bacillati; phylum Actinomycetota; class Actinomycetes; order Kitasatosporales; family Streptomycetaceae; genus Streptomyces; species Streptomyces sp. CO7. The sequence goes on along the minus strand of NZ_JBRIOU010000008.1, from coordinate 361,295 downwards.
CGCTGTACAACCTCACCGCGGGCGACGTGAACGGCGACCACCGCACCGACCTGGTGGCCAACGGCTACACGCCCGAGGCCTCGGGCGGCTACTACTGGGACCGCAACTTCCTGCTGTTCGGCAGCGCCTCCGGCCTGGACGCCGCCGGTGCGCAGGAGCTGCGTCCGGGCATCATCAGCGGTGTCGGCGACATCAACCACGACGGCTACGGCGACATCGTCAGCGGCTGGCACCAGAACAAGGTCCAGGACGGCGTCACGGACTCCTACGCGGCCGACGGCGGCAAGGTCTGGATCACGTACGGCGGCCCGTCCGGCGTCGGCACCGTCCAGGGCATCACCCAGGACACCTCCGGTGTCCCCGGCTCCGCCGAGCTGAACGACATGTTCGGCTTCGAGCTGGACCTGGGCGACGTCAACGGCGACGGCTTCCTCGACCTGGCGGTCGGCGTGGCCGGCGAGAACGTCGACGGCGTGACCGACACCGGCTCGGTCGTCGTCCTCTACGGCAACGCCTCCGGCATCACCGGCACCGGCTCCCAGTACATCGACCAGAACACCGCGGACGTCCCCGGCTCCAACGAGAAGGACGACTCCTTCGGGCTGGACGTGAAGCTCGACGACGTCAGCGGTGACGGCAGGGCCGACCTGGTCGTCGGCAGCGGTGAGAACGACGGCAACGGCAGCGTCACGTACCTGCCGTCCGCCGGCGGCAGGATCACCGGCACCGGCTCCCGCGCCCTCTCCCCGACGGCGCTCGGCGTCTCCACCACGGGCCGCCCGTACGTCGGCTACAACTTCGCCGACTGACCCACCCGTCGACCGCTCCCCGGGCCGCCGCCACGGCCACGGCCCGGGGGGCGAACATCTTCACAACTCCCGTACAACCAATCACACCTGTCACCGGTCTGATCACTGCCGGCCACCCAAGGCCCGGCCTCGTTCCTCCCGGGGACCCGCGCTCGGCGCCGCTCCCCGCACGGCATTTGAGGGAACCGCATGCACAGGAAGACCCGCACCGCCCTCGCGACCGTCGCCGCCGCCGCGGTGACCGGCGGGCTGCTCACCTTCGCCGCCGCGACCACCGCGGTCGCCGTCGACGGCACCGTCGCCTCGCAGGCGGACTTCAACAACGACGGCATCGGCGACGTCGCCACCGTCGCGTACTCCACCGTCTCGGGCAAGAGCTACGCCGGCCAGGTCGTCGCCACCTACGGCGTCAAGGGCACCGGCATCACCGCCACCAAGCGCACGCTGCTCAGCCAGGACACCACCGGCGTCCCCGGCAGCGCGGAGACCGACGACCACTTCGGCGACGACACCGCCTACGCCGACTTCAACGGCGACGGCTACGACGACCTCGCCGTCGGAGCGCCCGGGGAGGACCTGGGCGACGACAAGGACGCCGGCATGGTCACCATCCTCTGGGGCTCCGCCTCCGGCATCACCGGCGCCGGCGCCGTCCAGATCAACGACCCGGCCCCCACCTCGCACGACCAGTGGGGCCGCCTGCTCGCCGCCGGCGACTTCGACGGCGACGGCAAGCAGGACCTGGCCGTCGGCACCACCAAGAGCAAGGTCTACGTCCTCAAGGGCGGCATCACCAGGACCGGCTCCTACGGCAGCCGCCAGACGGTGCAGACGCCCATCATCACCTCGGCGGCGCCCGCCAACCTCACCGCCGGCAACGTCGACGGCGACGCGACCACCGACCTGGTGGTCAGCGGTTACGAGACCGACAGCCCCGAGGGCTGGAACAGCAACTTCCTGCTCCTGGGCACCACGTCGGGCCTGGACACCTCCGGCTACCAGAAGCTGCGCCCCGGCGTCATCAGCGGTGTCGGCGACATCAACCACGACGGCTTCGGCGACATCGTCAGCGGTGTCAGCTGGAACGCGGTCACCGACGACGGCACGCCCATTCCCTACGCCGCCAAGGGCGGCAAGGTCTGGATCACCTACGGCAGCCAGTACGGCGTCGGCACCGTCCAGGGCATCACGCAGGACACCTCCGGCATCCCCGGCTCCAGCGAGACCAACGACCAGTTCGGCCACGAGCTGGACCTGGGCGACGTCAACGGCGACGGCTTCCTCGACCTCGCGATCGGCGTGGCCGGCGAGAACATCGACGCCGCCACCGACACCGGCACCGTGCTCGTGCTCTACGGGAACGCCTCCGGCATCACCGGCACGGGCTCCCAGTCCTTCCACCAGGACACCGCGGGCGTCCCCGGCTCCAACGAGAAGTACGACATGTTCGGCATGGACGTGAAGCTGGACGACGTCAACGGCGACGCCAAGGCCGACCTGGTCGTCGGCACCGGCGAGAACGACGGCAACGGCAACCTGGTCTACCTGCCCTCCAGCGGCGGCAAGATCACCGCGACCGGCTCCCGCGCGCTCGCCCCGAGCGCGCTCGGCGTCTCGACCGCGGGCTACCCGGTGGTCGGCGCCAACTTCGCCGACTGACCCTCCCGTTCCTCACCCCGGGGGCCGTTACCCGACCGTTATCCCGCGTTCACGATTCCCGCGCAACCAACCCCACCCGTCACAGGTCTTGATCAGCGCCGGCCACACTTGGCCGGCCTCGGCACCCCGGGAAGGCGGCACCCCGCCTCCCCGCGTGGCATTGGGGGAATCACTTGCACAGGAACACCCGCACCGCCCTCGCGGCGGTGGCGGCGGCCGCGCTGACCGGCGGCCTGCTGACCTTCGCCGCCTCGACCGCGGCCGTCGCCGCCGACAGCACCGTCGTGGCGAAGGCGGACTTCGACAGGAACGGCAAGGGCGACATCGCCGCCTCCGCGGCCTACGCCTACGTCGGCGGCAAGGACGCGGCCGGCCAGGTCGTGGGCCTGTACGGCAGCAGCAAGGGCGTCGTCTCCACGATGAACACCCTCATCAGCCAGAACACCTTCGGCGTCCCCGGCACCGCCGAGACCGACGATCTCTTCGGCCTGGAGACCGCCTACGGCGACTTCAACGGCGACGGCCGGGACGACCTCGCCGTCGGCGCGCCGGGCGAGGACACCACCGCCGGCGACGACGCGGGCTCCGTCACCATCCTGTGGGGCTCCGCCTCCGGCCTGACCGGCACCGGCGCCGTCACCCTGGCGGACCCGACCGCCGGCGAGTGGCGCATGTGGGGCTGGACCATGGCGGCCGGCGACTTCGACCACGACGGGACGACGGACCTCGCCGTGGGCGGCGCCGGCAACTCCCTGTACGTCTACAAGGGCGGCATCGGCAAGACCGGCGCGACCGGCGGCGGTTACACGGTGGACCTGCCGCTGCACGACAGCGCCTGGAACCTTCAGGCGGGCGACGTCAACGGCGACAAGGCCACCGACCTCGTGATCAACGGCGACACGCTGCCCGTGCTCGACTACCCGACGGACGGCCGCGACGAGTACGTCCCGGACCAGAACATCCTGCTGTTCGGCGGCGCCTCGGGCCTCACCGCCGACGGCGTCCAGACGCTGCGTCCGGGTTACATCACCGGCATCGGCGACATCGACCGCGACGGCTACGGCGACATCGTCAGCGGCTTCGGCTGGGACGACGCGTACGAGGACGGCGGCAGCATCCCCTGGTCCGCCAAGGGCGGCAAGGTCTGGATCACCTACGGCACCGCCGCAGGCGCCGGCCGGATCACCGGCATCACGCAGGACACCTCCGGCGTGCCGGGCTCCTCCGAGAAGGAGGACCACTTCGGCTCCGACCTCGACCTCGGCGACGTCGACGGCGACGGCTACCTCGACCTGGTCGTCGGCGTGTCCGGTGAGGACGTCGACGGCTACGACGCGACCGGCAGCGCCGTCGTCCTGTACGGCACCGCCGACGGCATCACCGGCGCCGGCGCCCAGTCCTTCCACCAGGGCAGCGCGGGCGTCCCCGGCAACAACGAGCACGGCGACATGTTCGGCATCGACGTGAAGCTCGACGATCTCACCGGCGACGGCCGGGCCGACGTGGTCGTCGGCTCGGACGAGAACGGCAACGGCTCGGTGACGTACCTGCTGTCCAGCGGCGGCAGGATCACCGCGACCGGCTCGCGCTCGATCTCCGCGACCTCGGCCGGCGTCTCCACGACGAACTTCCCGAGCTTCGGCTGGAACTTCGCCGACTGACGCCGCCCGGCGTCCGCCGTTCCGCCGCGCACCGGGCGGCCGCGCCGGCACGATGCCGGGCCCCGGCCGCACGGCCGGGAAAAAAGCCGCCCCACCCGTACAACCCGCACCACCCCTCACGTGTCTCACCCACGCCGACCGATCATGGACGGCCTCCCACGGGGACGCGCGTACGCGCCCCGAGTGGCATTGGAGAACCCACATGCAGAAGAAGACCCGCACCGCCCTGGCGGCGGTCGCCGCCGCGGCGCTGACCGGCGGGCTGCTGACCCTCACCGCCGGCACGGCCGTCGCCGCCGACGGCACACTCGTCGCGAAGGCCGACTTCAACAAGGACGGCAAGGGCGACGTCGCCACCTCCGCCCACCGTGCCTCCGTGAACGGCAAGGGCTGGGCCGGCCAGGTCGTCGCCCTCTACGGCACCAGCACCGGCGTCGTCTCCACCAAGCGCACCGTGATCAGCCAGGACACCTCCGGCGTCCCCGGCGCGGCCGAGGCCGAGGACATGTTCGGCTGGGAGACCGCCTACGGCGACTTCAACAAGGACGGCTACGACGACCTCGCCGTGGCCGCCCCCGGCGAGGACACCACCGCCGGCACGGACGCCGGCTCCGTCACCCTCCTGTGGGGCACGTCCTCCGGCCTGACCGGCACCGGCGCCCTCACCGTCACGGACCCGACCGCGGGCGCGGACCGCTGGTGGGGCTCCTCGCTGGTCGCCGGCGACTTCGACGGCGACGGCCGGACCGACCTGGGCGTCACCGGGTCCGACGACAACACCCTGCACATCTTCAAGGGCATCACCAAGACCGCCGTCGGCACCCGCTACAGCGTCAGCCTGCCCACCTACGCGGCCGCCTGGAACCTCCAGGCGGGCGACGTGAACGGCGACAAGGCCAGCGACCTCGTGGTCGACGGCGACCTCGGCCCCGAGGTGGACCAGGTCCCCGAGGACCCGACGGCGGACCCGCTGTACATCGAGCAGAACGTCCTGCTCCTCGGCAGCGCCTCCGGCCTCACCACCGAGGGCTCCCAGCGGCTGCGCCCGGGTTACGTCACCGGCATCGGCGACGTGAACAAGGACGGGTACGGCGACATCGTCAGCGGCTTCACCGCCGAGGCGGGCGGCGAACTCGGCGACAACGTCCCGTACAGCGCCACCGGCGGCAAGGTCTGGATCACCTACGGCTCCGCCGCGGGCATCGGCCACATCACCGGCATCACCCAGGACACCTCCGGCGTCCCCGGCTCCTCCGAGACCGACGACGGCTTCGGCTGGGACCTGGACCTCGGCGACGTCAACGGCGACGCCTACCTCGACCTGGTCGTGGGCGTGCCGTGGGAGGACGTGGACGGCTACGAGGACGCGGGCAGCGTCGTCGTGCTGTACGGCACCGCCAACGGCATCACCGGCACCGGCGCCCAGTCCTTCCACCAGGGCAGCGCGAACGTCCCGGGCGACAACGAGCTCGGCGACTGGCTGGGCTACGACCTGAAGCTCGACGACGTCACCGGTGACGGCCGGGCCGACGTGATCGCCGGCTCCGACGAGAACTACAACGGTGCGGTCCTGTACATGCCGTCCAGCGGCGGCAAGATCACCGCGACCGGTTCGCGCTCGATCTCCCCGACCTCGCTCGGCATCTCCACCTCCGGCGAGCCGGGCCTGGGCCAGGTCTTCGCCGACTGACCCCACAGCGGCCCCTTTGGGGAATCGTTTCGCCTCGCTTGCCCCGGCCGGGGCGCCGCACCCAGCGGCGCCCCGGCCGCAGCCGTCCTCCCGCCGGCCCGCACCGCCCGTCCCCCACACCGTCCCCGCGGCCGTCCGCACAACCGGCGCCACCGCTTCCGCACAACCGGTCGCACGCCTCACGGGTCTCCACCCGCGTCGGCCGATCACGGGCGGCCACCTCGTTGCTCGTTCCTCGTTCCTCGTTCCTCGTTCCTGCGCGACTCGGGAGACCTCGGATGCACCGCACGACACGCACCACCCTGGCCACCGCCACCGCGGCGGCGCTCACCGGCGGGCTGCTCGCCCTGCTTCCGGCGCCGCCCGCCGCGGCCGCGGACGGCGCGGTCTCCTCGCAGGCCGACTTCGACAGGGACGGCAGGGGCGACGTCGCCACCGCCGCCCCCGGCGCGTACGCGGGCGGCAGGCAGGCGGCCGGTCAGGTGGTCGCCCTTCACGGCTCGGGGACGGGGATCTCCGGCGGCGACCGCACGGTGGTCTCCCAGAACACCGCCGGGGTCCCCGGCGCCGCCGAGACCGAGGACTGGTTCGGCGCCGAGACCGCCTACGGCGACTTCGACGGCGACGGCTACGACGACCTCGCCGTCGGCGCGCCGGGCGAGGACGTCCCCGGCGACCGCGACGCGGGATCGGTCACCCTGGTCTGGGGCTCCCCCTCCGGCCTGACCGGCAGCGGCTCCGTCACCGTCAAGGACCCCGCCCCCCACGACCACGACATGTGGGGCAGCCGGCTCGCCGCCGGCGACTTCGACGGCGACGGCGAGGACGATCTGGTGATCGGCAGCACCGACCCGTCCGCCCTGTACGTGATCCGCGGCGGCTTCACCAGGTCCGGCGGCACCGGCGGCCACCGCACCGTCGCCCCTCCGCACAGCGGCGCGGCTCCGATGGGCCTCACGGCCGGGGACGTGACCGGCGACGGCGCCACCGATCTCGTCGTCAACGCCTACCTGGGCCACTCGGACGACGATGGCAACACCTCCTACACCTACGACAACTTCCTGCTCCGCGGCGGCCCTTCCGGCCTCACGAACGAGACGCGCGAGGAGGTGCGCCCCGGGTCCTCGGTGGCCTTCGGCGACCTCGACCAGGACGGGTACGGCGACCTCGTCAGCGGTTTCTGCGGGGACCGGTCCGAGGACGAGGGCATGCCCGAGCACGGCGCCGTGGGCGGCCAGGTCTGGATCCAGTACGGCTCCGCCACCGGCATCGACCCCGCTCGCACCACCGCCGTCCACCAGGACACCCCCGGCGTCCCCGGCGCGGCCGAGGACGACGACTGCTTCGGCGGCAGCGTGGACCTGGGCGACATCGACGAGGACGGCGACCTCGACCTGGTGGTGGGGGTCCCCGGGGAGGAGGTCGGCACAGCGGTGCGCACCGGCAGCCTGGTCGTCCTGCGCGGCTCCGCGGGCGGCATCACGACCGCCGGCGCCCAGTCCTTCCACCAGGGCACCGCCGGCGTCCCCGGCGCCAACGAGGCCCATGACACCCTCGGCCGCGACGTGCGGCTGGACGACGTCACCGGCGACGGCCGCGCCGACCTGGTCGCCGGCAGCCGGGAGAACGGCGTGGGCGCCGTCCTGTACCTGCCCGCCGCGAGCTCCGGCGCGATCACCGCCACCGGTTCCCGCGCCGTCTCCCCGGCCTCGGCGGGCATCTCCCCCGCACCCGCCTCGTACGCCATGCCGCGCTTCTCGGAGGACTTCGCCGACTGACGCGCCGCCGTCGCGGCATCCGCCGCCCCGGCCGTACAACCCGCACCGCCTCTCACAGGTCTCACCAACGCCGGCCCGTACCAGGGCTGCCGCACCGTCCCTTCCCTCGTGGCTCGGAGAACCTGATGAACCGCACGACGCGCACGGCCCTGGCGGTCACCGCCGCGGCCGCTCTCGCGGTCGGCGGCGCCGTGGTCCTCATCTCCCGGCCCGAGCCCGTGGCCGGCTCCCACGCGGCGCGGGACGCCGCCGGTCACCGTGCAGGCCCTGGTACCCGGCTCGCCGACGCCGGGGAGACGGGCCGCCACCCCGACCGCCCGGACGTCGACCACGACGCGGACGGGAAGGCCGACCTCGTCACCTCCGCCGCCAACGCCCGCGTAGGGCACAGGGAGTCCGCCGGGCAGATCGTCGCCCTTCACGGCGGCGCGAACGGCCTGGCCCGCGCCGTCGGCATCACCCGCGACACCCCCGGAGTCCCGTCGGCCTCGTCCGGCGACAACGCGTTCGGCGGCGGCCTGGCCCTCGGTGACATCGATGCCGACGGCCGTCTCGACCTGGCGATCGGCATCCCGGGCGACAACATCGGCGGCGTCTGGGACACCGGCGCCGTCGTCCTCCTGCACGGCACCGCCGACGGCATCGGCACCGCCGGGGGCCGGTACCTGCACCAGGAGACGGCCGGCGTCCCCGGCAGCCACCGCAACGGCGACCGTCTCGGCGAGGACCTCCTGCTGGACGACGTCACCGGAGACGGCCGGGCCGACCTGATCGCGGCCGTTCCGGGTGAGGACGGTGTCGGCGGCATCCTGTACCTTCCCGCCGACGGGACGGGCGCGATCACCACCGCCGGCGCCCACGTCCTCTCCCCCGCCTCGGCCGGCGTCCCGGCCCGGCCCACCGACCGCCACGACTCCTACGTGTGGGCACCGGGATTCGCCGAGCACTTCGCCGACTGACCAGGTCGCCGCCCACACCGACCCCACCCACCGCACCGTCACCGACCGCACCGACTTTCCGCCCCGGCCTCAGGCCGGTCCGCACCACGTACGCGCCGAGCGCGTCGGGAGGAACCGAATCCCGTGAACCACCGCACCAACCGCGCCTCGCGCACCGCTCTGGCGACCGCCGCCGCGGCCGTCCTCACCGGCGGTCTGTTCACCGCGGCGTCCGCCCCCGCCGTCGCCGCCGACGCGGCCACCGTGCTGCGGCCGGACTTCAACTGCGACAAGAAGGGCGACGTCGTCACCGGCGTCACCTGGGCGACCGTCGGCGGCAAGGCCGAGGCCGGCCAGATCGTCGCCCTCTACGGCACCAGCACCGGGGTCTCCTCCAGCAAGCGCACCGTCATCAGCCAGGACACCGCCGGCGTCCCGGGCGCCGCCGAGGCCGGGGACTTCTTCGGCCAGGACACCGCCTACGGCGACTTCGACAAGGACGGCTGCGACGACCTCGCGGTCGGCGCCCCCGGCGAGGACGTCACGGGCGACGCCGACGCCGGTTCGGTCACCATCCTGTGGGGCTCCGCCTCCGGCCTGACCGGCACCGGCTCCGTCACCGTCAAGGACCCGGCCTCCTCCTCGCACGACAAGTGGGGTCTCAACCTCGCGATCGGCGACTTCGACGGCGACGGCCGGAACGACCTGGCGGCCACCACCACCAAGACGAAGCTGTACGTCTACAGGGGCGGCTTCACCCGGACCGGCGCCAACGGCGGCTGGTACGGCGTCGAGACCCCGCTCTACACCGGCGAGCCCTACCCGGAGAACGTGCCGCCGCCGTACAACCTGCAGGCCGGCGACGTCACCGGCGACGGCGCCACCGACCTGGTGATCGACGGCATGGAGTTCGACGAGTTCGACGGCTACCCGCACAACTACCTGTTCCTGGGCGGCAAGTCCGGCCTCCAGAAGGAGAGCTACCAGGAGCTGCGCCCCGGTGTCGTCACCGCGATCGGCGACATCGACCGTGACGGCTTCGGCGACATCGTCAGCGGCGCCGAGTGGGACGAGGCCGAGTGGAACGGGGCCGACGAGTACGTCGACACCCCGCACGGCGCCCGCGGCGGCCAGGTGTGGATCACCTACGGCACCGGAACCGGCGTCGACGAGATCACCGCCGTCAACCAGGACACCTCGGGCGTCCCCGGCTCCTCCGAGACCGACGACATGTTCGGCTACGAGCTGGACCTGGGCGACGTGAACAAGGACGGCTACCTCGACCTCGCGGTCGGCGTCCCCGGCGAGGACGTCGACGGCCACGAGGACGCCGGCAGCGTCGTCGTCCTCTACGGTTCCGCCGCGGGCATCGACGGGACCGGCTCCCAGTCCTTCCACCAGGGCTCGGCGAGCTTCCCCGGAGACAACGAGGCCGGCGACATGCTCGGCATGGACGTCAAGCTCGACGACGTGACCGGCGACGGCCGTGCCGACCTGGTCGCCGGCTCCTGGGAGAACGGCAACGGTTCGGTCGTGTACATGCCGGTGAACACCACCACCGGCAAGATCACCGCCTCCGGCTCGCGCTCCATAGCCCCCTCCGCAGTCGGCGTCTCCACCGCCGGCTACCCGGGCTTCGGCGTCAACTTCGCCGACTGACCGGTCCTTCGGACGAGGCCCCCGGCAGGGCACGGCGGTGTCCTGCCGGGGGCCTTCCGCGTCCGCGCTACAACCAACGCGTGCTCTGCGGTGTCCACCAGTCAGCCGTGCCGTCCGGCGCACGGCATCCCTTCCGGGCACCGTGGCCCCCCACGCGGTACCCGCGTGGCTTTGGAGAATCACCGATGAACCGGAGAACACGCACCGCACTCGCGGCCGCCGCCGCGGCAGCCCTCACCGGCGGGCTGCTCACCCTCACCTCGGCGGCCCCCGCCGCGGCCGCCGACTCGGCCGCCGTCGACCGTCCCGACTTCGACGGCGACGGGAAGGGCGACATCGCCACCTCCGCCTACGGCGCGTACGTCGCCGGTGAACACCGGGTCGGGCAGCTCGTCGTCCTGTACGGCGCCCGCGGCGGCGTCTCGCCCACCCGGCGCACGGTGATCGGGCAGAACAGCGCCGGCGTCACCGGGACGCCGGAGAGGCTCGACGGCTTCGGCTGGGACCTGGCCCACGGCGACTTCGACGGCGACGGGTACGACGACCTCGCCGTGAGCACCCCGTGGGAGGACACCGCCGGCGACGGCGAGGCCGGCATGGTCACCCTGCTGTGGGGCTCCCCCGCCGGGCTCACCGGCAAGGGCTCCCTGGTGCTCACGGACCCCGCCCCGCGCACCCACGACTGGTGGGGCTACTCGCTCGCGGCGGGCGACTTCGACGCGGACGGCACCACCGACCTGGTGGTCAACGGCTACGAGCAGGGCGAGACCCACCCGTACACCGACAACTTCCTCTTCCTCGGCGGCGCCTCCGGGCTGCGGACCGAGGGCCACCAGGAGCTCCGGCCAGGCGTGAACACGACCGTCGCGGACATCGACCGGGACGGCTACGCGGACGTCGTCAGCGGCGCCTCCGCCCGTGAGCCGGGCGACGGCTGGGAGACCCCGCACGGGGCGGTCGGCGGCCTGGTGTGGATCACCTACGGCTCCCCCGGCGGCCTCGACCCCGCCCGGACCACCGGCATCCACCAAGGCACCCCCGGCGTCCCCGGCGTGAGCGAGCGCTACGACCGGTTCGGGGACTCCGTGGACCTCGGCGACGTCGACGGGGACGGCTACCTCGACCTGGCCGTCGGCGTGCCCGGCGAGACCGTCGACGGGGTGGCGCGGGCCGGCCGGGTGCTCGTCCTGCGCGGCGGCCCCGGCGGCGTCGTCACCACGGGCGCCCTGTCCCTCCACCAGGGCACCACGGGCGTGCCCGGTGCCCTGGAGCCGCACGACCAGATCGGCTCCGCGGTCGAGCTGGACGACGTCACCGGCGACGGCCGCGCCGACCTGACCGCGGGCTCCTACGAGAACGACCACAACGGCGCCCTCCTCCACCTGCTCTCCGCCGGCGGCCGCATCACCACCACCGGCGCCCGCGCCCTCTCCCCCACCGCCCTCGGCGTCTCC
>NZ_JBRIOU010000008.1:343064-349547 GCF_053474865.1 Streptomyces sp. CO7 | reverse complement strand
CTCCCGGCCGGGGCGGGCACTCCGCAGGATGCGGCAGGAGGGCCCGGGGGCCCTAGGGATTCCCCTTACGGGATGTCACATCTCGGCAGCAAAGGTGTCCCCATCCCTCTCGCCGGCGCACGCCGGACCGCCGGAGCAGGTACGTTCGAAGACGTGGCTGGATTCAGGAGCGGACGCGGCGGACGGGGCAACCGTCCCGCGCAGGGACAGCAGGCGTACGGACAGCAGCAGCCCTACGGGCAGCAGGGTCCGCCCGCCGGGCAGCCGTCGTACGGGTACCCGCCCCAGGGCGCCCCGCGGCCGCCCTACGGCGGCTCGGGCGGCGCGGGCGGCGGCTACGGCGCGCCGGGCGGCGACGGACCGGAGTACTTCGACGACGGACCGCACCACCCGCACCACCAGGGTCCGGCGTACGGCGGCGGCCACCCGCAGGGGCACGGCCGTGCCCCGCACCGGCCCGACCCCTACGCGGCGAACAACCCGGGGCACACCCAGGCGTTCTCGGTGGACCCGAACGCGGACCCCTACGCCGGCCAGTACGGCGAGGAGGCCCCGTCGGGCCCGATCGGCCCGCCGCTGCACTGGAAGGAGCTGCTGAAGGGCATCGTCCTGTCGCCCAACCAGACCTTCCTGCGCATGCGCGACTACCGCATGTGGGGCCCGGCGGTCACCGTCGCCTTCGTCTACGGCCTGCTCGCCGTCTTCGGCTTCGACGGCGCCCGCGAGGACGTCATAGACGCCACCCTCAGCACGGCGATCCCGATCGTGCTGGCGACCGGCCTGGCGATGATCCTGAGCTCCTTCATCCTCGGCGTGGTCACCCACACGGTCGCCCGCCAGCTGGGGGGCAACGGCGCCTGGCAGCCGACGGTGGGCCTGTCCATGCTGATCATGTGCCTCTCGGACGCGCCGCGTCTGCTGGTCGCCATGTTCATGGGCGGCGACGCCCCGGTGGTCCAGGTGCTCGGCTGGCTGACCTGGCTGGGCTGCGGCGTGCTGCTCACCCTGATGGTGACCCGCTCGCACGAGATCCCCTGGCCGAAGGCGCTCGGCGCCTGTGCGATCCAGCTGATCGCCCTGCTGTCCATCGTGAAGCTCGGCACCTTCTGACACAGCCGTTCCGCCCGGCCGCGCACCGCCGGCCGAGCACGGACACGGCAGAGGCCCCCGACCGCCACACGCGGTCGGGGGCCTCTTCGCTCACGGGCCCGGTGCGACGGGTCAGGCGTCCAGGACCTGCCCGTCGCGGCTGACCACCGGCTTGTCCACACTCCACGGGAAGTTGATCCAGTCGTCCGTGCGCTTCCACACGTACTCGCACTTCACCAGGGAGTGCGACTTCTCGTAGATCACCGCGCTGCGCACCTCGGCCACCGTGTCCAGGCAGAAGTCGCGGACCAGCTTGAGCGTCTTGCCGGTGTCCGCGACGTCGTCGGTGATCAGGACCTTCTTGTCGGAGAAGTCGATCAGGTTGGGCACCGGGGCCAGCATGACCGGCATGTCCAGGGTGGTGCCGACGCCGGTGTAGAACTCGACGTTCACCAGGTGCAGGTTCTTGCAGTCCAGCGCGTAGGCCAGGCCGCCCGCCACGAAGACGCCGCCGCGGGCGATGGACAGCACCATGTCGGGCCGGTAGCCGTCCTCCGCGATGGTGTGGGCCAGCTCCCGCACCGCCACGCCGAACTTCTCGTAGGTCAGGTTCTCGCGCACGTCCGTCACGTCAGCCATGGTGCTCTCCTGCCTCAGACCTGGGTGCGGTGGAAGTTCAGGAAGGACCGCGACGGCGTGGGGCCGCGCTGCCCCTGGTACCGGGAGCCGTACCGCTCGCTGCCGTACGGGAACTCGGCGGGCGAGCTCAGCCGGAACATGCACAGCTGGCCGATCTTCATCCCGGGCCACAGCTTGATCGGCAGCGTCGCGAGGTTGGACAGCTCCAGCGTCACGTGGCCGGAGAAGCCGGGGTCGATGAAGCCGGCGGTGGAGTGGGTGACCAGGCCCAGACGGCCCAGCGAGCTCTTGCCCTCCAGCCGGGAGGCGATGTCGTCCGGCAGGCTCACCACCTCATAGGTGGAGGCGAGCACGAACTCACCCGGGTGGAGGATGAACGGCTCGTCCTGCTCCGGCTCCACCAGCCGGGTCAGCTCCGGCTGCTCGACCGCCGGGTCGATGTGCGGATACCGGTGGTTCTCGAAGACCCGGAAGAAGCGGTCCAGCCTGACGTCGATACTCGACGGCTGCACCATGGCGGGGTCGAACGGGTCGATCTTCACCCGGCCCTTGTCGATCTCGGCACGGATGTCCTGGTCTGAGAGAAGCACGCTGCAAGACTACGCGGGGGCCTCCGGCCCCGCCGGACGACCCCCGCGCTCACGCCTGCCTGCCGCGCGCCGCCTACTGCTTCTGCAGCAGACCCGCCGACACCGGGACCACGCTGCGCAGCCGCGCACAGCGGGGACACCGCATCAGCCGGCCGGGGCCGAGACGCTCGGCCTGCTGCATCGGGAACGAAGCCGCGGTGAACACATGCCCTTCGGCACAACGGACGACGGTGCTCTCCATCAAGTCGTTCAAGTCCCTTCCCCAAGAACCGCGCCGGACCGGAAGACCCGACGAGGAAAGCCACATTACGGGATCAAAGGGACGACCCTCCACGCGGCACTCCGACCCTCTCCGGCTCCGCCGGACGACCGGGCCGGCCCCGTCGGGGCCCTCCACGCGCGGCCCACCGTACGCCCCAACTCCGGTGCCCCGCACACCGCTGCGCACACCTGTGAGCCACACCGCAGACCCAACGCCACGAGGCCCCGCGCGACAGCACGCGGAGCCTCGGATGGGGTACAGTAAGGGCGCCGACACCGGTACAGATCCGGCGTCCAGGCGGGTGTAGTTTAATGGTAGAACATCAGCTTCCCAAGCTGAGAGCGCGAGTTCGATTCTCGTCACCCGCTCCAGATCTAAACCCCAGGTCAGCGACCTGGGGTTTGTCCGTTGTCCAGATCATTTCCGGCGCTCCGTGCGGCCTCAAGCCGTGGCTTCGCACTGGGTGTTCCGGGCAAGCGCGGTTGCCCGCTCCGATCACGGCCCCCTCCGCCTTCCGTCCCCACGTGAGGATGAAGTACTTCTGTGGACGGGCGTCGCTGGCGGCCTCTCCCGCGACGAAAGGGAGCAGTCCGAGGAGTGGGCCGACTCAGCAGACAGCACTGGCCCACAGGTTCGTCACCTGTTGATGAGCCGAATTCTGCGTCGTCCACGGTTGGTGAACAGAACAGCAGAGCCGCACGGGTTCGCCAACCGCTATACGCATCACTCCGGGACCTCGTCATCGAGTGGTGCTGCGGCGACACCCGTGGAGACGCTCTGCGCAAATGCGCTGGCACACGGGATTGCTGATGGGCACTGTGGCGCCGACGTGGGCGAAGTCAAGGGGGCGCCTCCGGCTCGGCTCGGCGGTGAGATGGATCGGAATGTGGAGTGTTCACCAGACTGATCATTCGACCGCGTCCATGTATTACTCATTGTCGTACACTGCTTTCATGGCAACCGAGCGTGCGGGAAACACCGAGAACATCTCCGTCTCTCTCCCTGCCGACCTGCTCGCGGTGCTGCGGGAGCGGACCGGGAAGCGCGGACTGTCCTCCTACATCACGGAGGCTGTCCGGCATCAGCTCGAAATGGACGGCCTGGCGGAGATCGTCGCCGCTCAGGAAGCCGAGCACGGCCCTCTGACCGAGGCGGAGATCGAAGCCGCGTCCCGTGAGCTCTTCGGCGACGCCGGCCACGAAGGACGGCACGCCGCGTGAAGGAGGACGCCCCCCGCTCGGTCGTCCTCGATGCACAGGCGCTGTCGCTGCTCGTGCGTAGCGACCGGGCGATGACGGCGCGGATCGAGGCGACCCGCAGAGCGGGACTGCCCGTCCGCGTCTCGGCGCTGACCGTCGTCGAGACGGCACACGGCAGGACCGACATGCCTCACCTTCAATGGCACCTCTCCCGCCTCCGGCTCGAGGCCGTGACACCGCAGGACTCGCTCGAGGCGGTGAAGCTGCTGAAGGAGGCCGGGGGCCTGCACGGGCACAAGTACGCGATCGACGCCCTGGTGGCCGCGATGGCCCTGCGCTCCCCGGCCCCGGCCCTCGTCCTCACCTCGGACAGGGACGATTGGACCAGACTGTGCGGCGACCGCGTCATCATCCGAGACGTCTGACGCTCCGGAACAGACACTTCGGAGCACCTTGCCCTGTCCTCGGCAGGCTGCTGAACAGCGTGCCCTACGCGTGCCGGTGCGGACGCAGAACCACGGTCCGCAGCGGTGATTCCCGGCACTGCGTCGCGGGCCGCGCACGGCGGAACCAGCAGGTCACAAGCGCAGGCACATCCGAACGCCGTCGCTTCCCCAGCTGAGAGCGCGAGTTCGGTTCTCGTCACCCGCTCCAGATCGAAACCCCAGGTCAGCGACCTGGGGTTTGTTTGCTGTCTGGCCCATTTCCGGGAGGGCTCCGGCTCCGTGCCCTCCGCGGGGCTGCCGCTGCGTGTCTCCTCGGCCACTCCCCCGACAAGTCGCGAAGCAGCACGCCCTCCGTGCGCCCGCCACCTCGCGCAACGTGCGAAGCCGGCCCATGAGTGACCCGCGTCCGCCTCCCGGCACCCGGACCCGGCGTCCGGCTGCGGACCCGGATCGAGGCCCGGGCGGCTCGACACGGCAGATCACCTTCGCGTCTCGACGTCCCGACACGGGCCACCCGTCACCGGCCCCGAGGACGCGTCGAAATGTTTCGAAGAAGGCTCGGACATCTCGGGGTCGCGAGCTGCGTGTTCCCAGGTTCTACGGCCGGATTTCACACCGGTGCGACGGCTCCCCGCGAGGGAAGAGTGGGTGAACGGCGGCCTTTCCCTGTCTCCAACTGGCCTGACTGACTCGGTCGGCCGGAACACCCGGAGCGCCACCCGGAACAACAGCAAATCGAAAGTTTCGACGTCCGGAGAGAAATGTTTTTCTGCCGAGTGTATTGACGACCCCTTGCAGGCCCGCAATCATCCACCACTGGAACGACTGGCCACAGACGGCACAGGCACCCCTGCAGGCACCACAGACCCGCACCGCAACGCGCACGACCGCCCCCCCACACATCACCTGGTCCGGTGAGGTTCGCACCAGCGCGTCCTGTCCCTTCGCAAGGAGGAGAGACGGGCACGCCGCGTGCGTTCCCCCCCGGCCGAGCCGCGACGGTGAGGTCCGCCATGTTCGTGTCACAACACCGCCGGCGACCGCCGCAGGTTCCTGACGGGCCATGACCCCGCGTCATCCGCTTCCGGTCCGCACCGCCCGCCCCATCAGGGCGACCAGGGGCGTTCCCCTACGGTCCAGCCCCTCAGCCCTCAGGTCAGTTCTTCCGTCCTGCCGTTCATCCGCGATACCCGCTTTGGAGGCACAGTCATGGGCTCGTACGCCCTCCCCACATCCGACATCCGCCGAAGGATCCGCGGCCCGGTGCTGGCACTGGCCGTCGGCGCCGTCGGCCTGGCCACCGCACTGGTCGGCCCGTCGAACGCGAGCGCCGCCGAGAGCACGCTCGGTGCCGCGGCGAAGCAGAGCGGCCGGTACTTCGGCACCGCGATCGCCTCGGGCAAGCTGGGCGACTCGACGTACACGTCGATCGCGAACCGTGAGTTCAACATGGTGACGGCCGAGAACGAGATGAAGATCGACGCGACCGAGCCGCAGCGCGGTCAGTTCAACTTCACCTCCGCCGACCGCGTCTTCAACTGGGCGACGCAGAACGGCAAGCAGGTGCGCGGCCACACCCTGGCCTGGCACTCCCAGCAGCCGAGCTGGATGCAGAACCTCAGCGGCAGCTCGCTGCGCCAGGCGATGAACGACCACATCAACGGCGTGATGGGCCACTACAAGGGCAAGATCGCCCAGTGGGACGTCGTGAACGAGGCTTTCGAGGACGGAAGTTCCGGAGCGCGGCGCGACTCCAACCTGCAGCGCACCGGCAACGACTGGATCGAGGTGGCCTTCCGCACCGCGCGGGCCGCCGACCCGGCCGCCAAGCTCTGCTACAACGACTACAACGTCGAGAACTGGACCTGGGCCAAGACGCAGGCCATGTACAACATGGTCAAGGACTTCAAGCAGCGCGGCGTGCCGATCGACTGCGTCGGCTTCCAGTCGCACTTCAACAGCGGCAGCCCTTACAACAGCAACTTCCGCACCACGCTGCAGAACTTCGCGGCCCTGGGTGTCGACGTGGCGATCACCGAACTGGACATCCAGGGAGCCTCGTCCACGACGTATGCCGCCGTGGTGAACGACTGCCTGGCCGTGTCGCGCTGCCTCGGCATCACCGTCTGGGGCGTGCGTGACAGCGACTCCTGGCGGTCGGGTGACACGCCGCTGCTGTTCAACAACGACGGCAGCAAGAAGGCCGCCTACACCGGCGTCCTCAACGCGCTGAACGGCGGCTCGACCAACCCCAACCC
>NZ_JBRIOU010000008.1:324112-342964 GCF_053474865.1 Streptomyces sp. CO7 | reverse complement strand
TGAACGGCGGCTCGACCAACCCCAACCCCACGCCGACCCCCACGTCGCCCTCGGGCGCCGGTCCGATCAAGGGCGTGGCCTCGGGCCGCTGCGTCGACGTGCCCAACGCGAGCACCACGGACGGGACGCAGGTCCAGCTGTGGGACTGCGGCAACGGCACCAACCAGCAGTGGTCGTTCACCTCGGCCGGTGAGCTCAGGGTCTACGGCAACAAGTGCCTCGACGCCGCCGGCACCGGCAACGGCGCCAAGGTCCAGATCTACAGCTGCTGGGGCGGCGACAACCAGAAGTGGCGCCTGAACTCCAACGGCTCCATCACCGGCGTCCAGTCCGGCCTGTGCCTCGACGCCGTCGGCGCCGGAACCGGCAACGGCACCCTGCTCCAGCTCTACTCCTGCTCCGGCGGCAGCAACCAGAGCTGGACCCGTAGCTGAGCGAAGCACGTCCCGCACAGGGTGCCCGACCCGGTGAGACAGGGCCGGGCACCCCGGGACGAGCACCTCGTCCCTCCTGCGGGAGCAGAGACTCCGGCCAGGTGAGGCTGGAGGGCGAGCGGCGTCCCAGGGCAACGCGAAACCGCTGTTTCGGGTCACCCCGGCCGCTCCCCGACAGGTCGCCGAGCGGCGCGCCCTCCGCCCGTACGGGCGGAGAACCACGGTCTGCAGTGCCGGCAGGCCACCCCTCCGCATCCGCCCGGCTTCGGCGGCCCGTCCCGGCCCGGTCGCGGATCGGTCACAGCGCCCCGGGCCCGGGCCGGCCGCGCATAGGCTGAGGCGGGTCAGCCCGCCACCGTGAGAGGTCTGTGATGCCTGAGCTTCCCCCGGACCCCGCCGTCGCCCAGTTCGGCCCGGAAGGACTGCGCCGCATCAGCGTGCCCGCCTCGTACGGGACCGTGCCGCCCCCGGCCCGCGCCCACCTCACGGAGGTCGGCGTGCCGTTGCACGCCGGGCCGTACTTCCTCTCGGCGGACGAGACCGACGGGCCCACGCTCGGGATGTACACGGGGCACCGCGGGGTCGCCCTGGAGGGCGAGTGGGCGGAGTGGGTGCGCATCGGCACCGACCGGCTGGCACACCTGTGCGTGCGGACCGACGGCTCGGTGACGGCTCTCTTCCTCGGCCGCGACGAGTCCTCCCTGTTCGTCAACTCCGACGTGGCGGCCTTCACCCACTGCGCCGCGGCACTGGACCGTGCCCTCCCGGTGATCGCCGCCTCCGACGGACTCCAGGCGGCGGCCGAGGCGTTCGCCGCGCTGGTCCGGGAGATCCGGCAGATCGACGCGGCGGCCGTCACCGGCCGGGAGAACTGGTGGTCGCGGGTGCTCGACGACGTCCGTCACGGCCTCAACTTCCCGTTCTCGTCCGCCTTCGAGTACGTGGGCGCGGACGGCGCGAAGCAGATCGTCACCGCCCAGGCCGGTCCGGGCCGCCTGCACCCGGAGGAGCAGCTGTGGCAGAAGCTCTCCTCCTCCGGGGTGCGGCCGGAGCAGGTCCGTCGCGTCTACTGCGAGCTGGAACCCTGCATGATGCCGGGCCACTACTGCGCCGTCTGGCTCCAGGCCGTCCTCCCGCACGCCGAGTTCACCCACAGCTTCGACTACGGCGACACGGCGGAGTCCCGGGAGGAAGGACTCAAGGAGCTGATCACGCACGCCGCGCGGCAGGACCGGCGGTGACGGCCCGCACGGTCGCGGACGCGCGCTGGCCGCGGCCCGCCGGCGGCCGGGAGCCCGCCGCCGCCGCTCTGCTCTCCTGGCTCGGCGACCCTCGTGCCCCGGGCCTCGCGGTGGTCACCGGCGGTGAGGGCAGCGGCAAGTCACGGCTCCTCGCCTGGCTGATCGGCCACGGCACCCGGCCCGGCACCGTCGGCGAGCGCCGCGTCCACGGCTTCGTGCCGCTGACGGGCATGACCGCGACCACGGCCGCCTGGATGCTCGGCCGGCAGCTGTCGGTCGCCGCGCGGTCGCCGGGCGATCTGCTGGCCGCGCTCGCCGCCGACCGGCGCCGCACCGTCGTCGCGCTGCCCGAGCTGCACCACGCCGACGCTCCCGGCCCGCTCGCCGAACTGGCCTGGGAGCTGGCTGCTCAGGAGCACGTCCGGGTACTCGTCGAAGTCCGCTCCGGCACCCCTTGGGCACAGCGGCTCATCGCGGGGCCCTGCGCGCTGATGGACCTGGACCAGCCCCGGTGGACCGACGAAGCGCGCCGCCGCGCCTGGGAGGCGGACCACCCCGAGGAGGCGGCCGGGCACGGACCCACGGCTCCGGAGCCGGAGGAGTCGTTCGACCTGGACGACGCCGTGTCGGTCTGCGCCGCCGACCCCTGGCGGGTGACCGTGGCGTACGAACGCTCCGAGCGGGACCACGGTGGCCTGCGCGCCGCATGGCTGCGGGCAGGCCCCTCGCTGACCCGCGAACTCCCGCCCGCGGAACGCGCCATGGTCCTCCTGGCCGCCCTCGGCGACGACGCCGATCCGAGGCTGTCCGCCGCGCTCGACACGGCCGCGCGGGACGCCCCGTGGACGGTCGTGGGGCGCCGGGTGCGCGGTGACATCACGCCGCCGTGGCCCGGTCCGGTCCGCTCCCTGACGACCGGCACCGGCCCGCTCGCCGGCCAGGTCGTCGTCGCCGACCACCAGGGCACCGTGCGGATCCTCGACGCCCACAGCGCCCGGACCGTCGGCCGCCTGCCGTACTCCGTGCCGGGCGCGCGGACCACCGCCGACCACGGGGGCGGCACCGTCGGCGTCCTGGACGAGCACGGCGTCCTGCACACCCGGTCCACCGTCGGGTCCGAGCGGCCCAGGGGAATCGCCGCTCTCCTCGACGACGGCCCCTCCGCGCGGGAGCGGCTCCTCGACGCGGTGCGGGAGTACGCGCGGCGTCTGCCGCAGAAGGCCACCGCGCTGACCGGCGCCGGGGACCAGGTGGTCCTCGCCGACGCCGCCGGTACGGTGCACGTGGTGGGCGACGGCGCCGAACCGCGCACCGCCACGCTGCACCGCGGGCGCGTCACCGCGATCGCCGCGGCCTCCCTGCCGTCCCCCACCGGGAGCGGCGCCGTCCTCCTGCTGTACACCGGCGGCGCCGACGGCACGGTACGCGCGTGGGCGCCGCACACGCGGCCCATGCCCCAGCCGGTGGCCGCACGGGACTGCCCGGTGACCGCGGTGGCGGTGACGACGGCCGGCTCCGGGCCCCTCCTCGCCGTCGCCTGGGCCGACGGCCTCGTCGAGTACCGTGCCCCGGACGACGGCGGGCTGCTCACGTTCCGCCCCGGGGGCCAGGTCCATGCCGTCGCCCTCACGGCGGAGGGGGAGCTGCTGGTGGGCACGGACGAGGCGCTCGTCCGGCTGCGCCCGAGGCCAACTCCCGTGACGGCACGACTGGATGGGATTCCTGTCACAGAGTCGTGACGCGTCCGGACATGCCCTTGTGCACCTGACGGTGCGTCCGTTGACTGTTGGTCAGGAGACGACGGTCAACGGGGGACGGAGCGCACGGCCATGGGCATGGTTCTGCCGAGCATCGTCGACGAGGCACTCGACCTCATCGGGATCAACTGGCCCAACGTCGACGAGGACGACTACTTCGAGATGGCGACGTCCATGCGGGACTTCGCCGAGCAGTTCGAGACGCACGGCGGCGACACCCACAAGGCCGTGACCCGCATCCTGGACTCCTCCGAGGGCTGGGCCGTGGAGTCCATGAGCAAGCACTGGTCCCATGTGAAGGCCGGGCACCTGGAGAAGATCCCCCTGGTGGCCCGCCTGTTCGCGGACGCCTGCGACGGCGTCGGCCACATCATCCAGGGCATGAAGGTCAAGGCGGGCATCGAACTCGGCGTCCTCGCCGGCACCGTCGTCGCCGCGCTCGCCGCCACCCCCTTCACCCTGGGCATATCCGCCGGTGTCGCGGCCGGCGAGATCGCGCTGATACGCACCATCGCGAAGCGGCTGATCGACGAGGCGGTCGACCAGATCGTCGACGAACTCATCGCCAAGGTCACCGAGCCCGTCACCGGCAAGCTGCGGGAACTGGTCGCGGACATGGCTCTCGACCTCGCCGAGGGAGCCTTCAACCCCGGCGACCCGCCCGCCGGCATGCACCTGGCCTCGGCAGGGGGTGACGGCCCTTCCGGCAACGGGGGCAAGGCCACGGTCATCAACCACGCCGAGTTCGAGGACGGCGCCGGAAAGGTCTCCCTCCACGGCGTCGACCTGGGCGGCCAGTCCGGGATCCACCTCGGCAGGTCGAAGACGACGTTCCACAAGACCAAGGGCAGGGACACCTTCACCCAGGCCTTCGACGGCATCCTCGAAGAGGCCGTCGAGTCCATGGAGAAGGCAGCGAAGAAGGTGACCGACCACGTCACCGACACCCTTCCGGAGCGGGTGAAGGCCGCCTCCCGTCACCAGAAGCGCAAGGACCTGGACACCCGCGACGAGATCGACAAGGTCGAGATCAAGAAGGCCAGGAAGGACGAGGGCGACGGCGGGACGCCCATGTACCTCCTCAGCGACGACGGTTCGATACGCCAGCTGCACCATGACGGCACCACCAGCCCTGTCCGCTCCAACGACTCCTCCGGAGTGAACGACGTACTGGGGAAGGAGGCCTGGTACCCGTGGAACCACCCGGGGGAGAAGCAGCGCAAGAACAAGAAGAGCAAGGGCGACAAGGTCAGCTCCACGAAGGTGGCGCCCGGTTCCGGCGAGCTCGCCCGCGCCACCCAGCTCGGCCGCTACGCCAACCGCACCGAGCGCCCCGACTCCTACATCGCCGGCGGCAACTACGCCTCGGCCATGTACGACGACGGCAAGGGGAATCGTTTCATCCTGGTGGGGGCCAGCGGTGAGGCGCACTCCGAACGCTCCATCGGGCATCCGCTGATCAAGAACGGACACGAAGGCAACGTCGGCGAGCTCTACACGGAACGTGAGCCCTGTCAGAAGAATCCCAAGTGCGACAAGTACCTGGCGAGGGAGTTCCTCGAGGGTCTCGACGTCACCCACAGCACGAAGTACGACCAGTCCGAGAAGGGACCCGACGGCGAGGAACTCAGCAAGTACCGGAAGGACCGGGAGCACCGCGCCTACATCGAGTGGCTGCACGATCAATGGGACCAGCACGGTGTTTCCGGCGGGCGCACTGATACGGTGATCGATCTTTCGCCCTCGGAGAGGAAGTTCGTCCCGTAGCGGGGCGCCGGGAACCCCACGACGCCTGCCACAGCGCAGAGTTCGGAGTACTGAGAGTGCTGTTCGACGTGACCCGCAGCGAACTCGTCGATGTCTTCGGCGAGGACCGGCTCACGACCCTGCCCGCCACCGCCTTCCCGCCCGCGGCGGCGGGGACCGAGGGCGCCCGCCTCCTGCAGACCGTCGGCGTCCCCACCGGCACGGTCAAGCTGTACAGGCCCGACGAGGACTCCGGCAGGCTGTCCCTCGTCCGGGACGCCGTCGACCCGGAGGACTTCGAGGACGCTCCGGAAGGCGCGGACGAGTGGCCCCTCATCGGCTGGCTGCTCAACGCCCACCTCGCCCTCAACCCCGTGTCCGGCAAGGTGTTCGCCTTCGACTCCAACGAGGAGACCGCGCGGGCACTCCACACGGACGTCTCCTCCCTCGTCCAGGTCGCCGTCCGGCTCCAGCGCCTGCTCGAGGAGTTCACCTTCAGCGGCGACCAGGAGGCCGGCTTCGAACTCCTGGAGCGCGAGGTCGAGCGGATCCGCCGGGAGACGAGCGACGTCGACCCGCTCCCCTTCCAGGACGACGAGACCGCCTGGTCGGTGATCAGCGACGAGATCGCCATGGGGCAGCGCTTCACGGCCGGCAGCCCCGGGGGACGTGCGCTGCACGGGTGACGTCCGGCCAGAGCCCACTCTCCGTCCGGTCGGCGCACCGGGTGACCGCCGCGGCGGGCTGCTCCCGGGAGCGGTCCGAGGTCGGCACGGCCGCGGTCACAGGGGCGGACCGGACGAGCCCACGATCGCCCGTAGTGCCGCGAGGTGCCCCTGGTAGGCCTCCCGCCCCTGCCGGGTCAGCCGGAGCCACACCCGCTGTCGGGTGTCGCGGACGGCCTTGCGCTGCTCGACGTAGCCCGCCTCCATCAGCACGCCGACATGCTTGCTCAACGCGGATGCGCTGAGCCCCAGTCGCTGCTGCACCAGGCCGAACTCCGCCTCCCCCGCGGCGTCCAGGAGGGCACAGACGCGCAACCGGTTGGGCGCGTGAACGGTGGCGTCGAAGCCCTCCATCAGATCGCGCCCTCCGGGGCTTCCCCGCCCGCCCGGTGCAGACGCACGAAGGCGAGGTGACAGCCGACGGACACCGCGACGCCGATCAGCGAGGCAGCGATCAGCCACCCCGGCCGCCCGGTGCCACGGAAGACGACGGGCGCCCCCAGCATCAGCACGGGCAGGCCCACCACGATCGGGACGAGCGCCGACTTCGGCAGCACGTCCAGCCGCAGCGCCACCCCCGTCCGCTCACGCCATGCCTTGCTCGCGACAGCCTGCAGCGCTCCTTGCACCGCGATCACCGCCACCGTGAGGCCCAGCCAGGCCGGACGCGGAAGCAGCCACTCCCTGTCGGCCACGGCGCCTCCGACACAGATCGGGAGCACGCCGATGTAGAGCGTCAGCGCGACGAAGAACCAGGTCGGCCATGGTGTCGCCGACAAGGCGGCGCCGGACGCACGGATCTGTTCCACGGCAGCCAGTGCGGCGCGAGCCTGCTCCGGCGTGGGCCGTCCCCCGTCAGTTTCCATACCGGCAACAGTAGCGCCGACTTTCCTGTACGGAAAGAGAGTGCGGCCTGTGGAGGCCGCACCGGCCGTGCTCATCCCTTCAGGGTGAGTACTGCGGACTGCCGGCCGGCGGCGGGTCGGACTCCGGCCGGCGGGCGCGGGCCGCCTCGATGTCCGGGACGTGCTCTTCGGCCCAGAGCCGTACGGCACGCAAGGGGACGAGCAGGGAGCGGCCCAGCGGCGTCAGGGCGTACTCGACGCGGGGCGGACTCTCGTCGTACTCGTGGCGGCTGATCAGACCGTCGGCCTCGAGGGAGCGCAGGGTCTCGGTGAGGGCCTTCGAGGTGATGCCGCGGATGTGCCTCTTCAGTTCGGTGAAGCGACGAGGTCCGCCGTCGAGGGCGTTGACGACGAACACGGTCCAGCGGGCGCCGATGCGGTGCAGCACCGTGCGGCTCGGGCAGGTCGCCGCCATCACGTCGTACGCGTCACCCATGGCCGCCCCCGGTTTCGTTGTAGATACCGGTATCCAATCTATACCGTGTGCGCTCCTACGAGAGGACGGGTGGCACATGGAACGGATCCTGGTCATCGGCGGTGCACGTGCGCTCGGCGCGGCTGTCGCGAGGCGTGCGGCGAAGGACGGGTACGACGTCGTCGTCGGTGCGCGCGATGCGGCCGCGGCCGACGCGGCGGCGCGCGGGATCGGCGCCACCTCGGTGCGGATCGATCTGCAGGACGAGTCGACGATCGCCGCGGCGGCGGAACGTCTGAAGGACGGAGTCGACCACATCGTGACGACCGGTTCGGCGCCGCACGACGTTCCCCTGCCCGAGTTGGATCGCGACAAGCTGCTCGCCGCGTTCGCGGCGAAGGTGGCCGGCCCGATGCTGGTGGCCAAGCACTTCGCGCCGGTGCTGCGGCCGACCGGGGCGATGGTGATGTTCTCCGGCGTGGTCGGCTGGCGCCCCGGGCCGGGGTCTCTCGTCAAGGGCGTCACCAACGGTGCCGTGGACTACGCCGTGCGCCACCTGGCGGCGGAACTGGCGCCGGTCCGGGTCAACGCCGTCTCGCCCGGTGTCGTGGACTCCGGCGCCTGGGACCGTCTGGGCGACCGGAAGGCCGCCTTGTTGCGCAGGAGCGCGGCCGGCACCTTCGTCGGCCGCCACGGCGAGACCGATGACGTCGTCGACGCGGTGATGTGGCTCCTGGGCGCGGGCTTCGTCTCCGGCGAGACGATCCACGTCGAGGGCGGCGCCCGTCACTCGTACGCCTGACGCCCGACCGCCGGGTGCCGCCGAGCTCGCCGGCAGGACCGGGAAGAGCTCGGCGCGACGCCGGACAATTACTGTCGTGCAGAAGTGAGAATTCCGGGCGACGCGTACGGGAAATATTATTCCGGCGGCGCACGGGCGGAAATGTCACACGCGGAGGGCCGCCCGCAGCGTGCTACTGTCGAATCAGTTGCAGGTGTGGTTGCCAGAAGATTTTCCGACGGCTGATCAACACGGCGACACGGAAATGCGCACCCCGCGCATTCCTGACACCGTCCGAAGGAGAACAACATGGCTACCGGCACCGTGAAGTGGTTCAACGCCGAAAAGGGTTTCGGCTTCATCGAGCAGGACGGCGGCGGCGCCGACGTCTTCGCCCACTACTCCAACATCGCCACCCAGGGCTTCCGTGAGCTGCTGGAGGGCCAGAAGGTGTCGTTCGACATCGCGCAGGGCCAGAAGGGCCCGACGGCCGAGAACATCGTTCCTGCCTGACGCGTCGGCACCGACGTCATCGTCGAACCGGGGTCCGCACCTGAGGGTGCGGGCCCCGGTTCGTTTTGTTCACAGCAATGCGGGTGCGGATTTCCGGCCCGTTGCCGGGTTCTCCGCGCTGTTCGTTCCACGGGCGGCGTGCGCGGGCATTCCGCACGCCCCGTTTTCACGCCTCACTGGTCGGAATAACTGAAATCCCCGACGGTCCAGGCGCTGACGTCCTTGATCGCGACCCGGTACATGCCACCCGTCTCGGGGATGCCGAGGCTGCCCTGGAGGATCCGGGCGAGGTGGAAGTGCAGATGCGTGGGCTCCTCGCCGCGGGCGGACCGGTCCGGCCGCCGGCCGCCGGCGAAGACGTCGGAGAACGGGCCCAGACGGTCCGAGGCCTTCAGCACCTCGGCGACCCGCTCCCGCCACACGGCCTCGGGAGCCAGCCGGCCGGTGATGACGGCGCCACCGACGACCACGGTCAGCGACATCTGATTGCTTCGCTCGTTCTCCACCGCGGCCGAGAGGGCGACGAGCATCTCATCAGGGTTCGACACGGGCACGGATTCTATTCGAGCCGCCCCCTTCCGCGCCGCCCCGGGCCACGAAACGCCTTCGCGAGCGGTGCGGGGCCGCGGCCTCCGCCGGATCGCAGGGGCCGCGCCGCCACCGGAGAAAATCTGCTCCGGCGAGAGTAGACATTCTCTTCCAGCAGGGTTACGCTTCTTCTCGTAGACACGGTCCGCGAAGACCCGGCAGAGACGAACTGGCGGGCAGCTGTACACGGAACGGAGGAACGGACGCCATCAGGACCGCCCGGCCCGGGAGTCACTCGGCCCGGGTGCCGCGAGTCCCAGGAACGGAAGGTGGTTCCCGGTCAAGCAGCTTCGATCCCACCGCGCCCCCTCCTCAGGACCGGGCGGCGGAAACAGAAGGCCGGCGCGGCAGTAGCGCCGACAGATGGTGTTGAATTCCTTCGGGGCCCTGGTGCCGTACGGCATCGGGGCCCCTCGACGCGTTGCACAGCGAGCGAGGTGACATGACAGCGGACAATCCACTTGGCGATCGTCTGGACGACGACGACTACCCCGCCTACACGATGGGCCGGGCAGCCGAGATGCTCCGCACCACCCCGGGCTTCCTCCGGGCCATCGGCGAGGCCCGCCTCATCACTCCTCTCCGCTCGGAGGGAGGACACCGCCGGTACTCCCGCTACCAGCTGCGGATCGCTGCCCGCGCCCGCGAGCTCGTCGACAAGGGGACCCCGATCGAGGCCGCCTGCCGCATCGTGATCCTCGAGGACCAGCTCGAGGAGGCGCAGCGCATCAACGCCGAGTACCGCCGTGCGGCGAACGAGGCGGACAAGGCGGCCGACGGCTCCGGCCCGAGCCCCGGCTGAGGCCCGCCCCGCACATCGCACCGGACGCCCGCCGGCCCCCGGGCGCCGGACACGGGATGCCGGGCCCTACCTGTCGGAAGCCGGACGTCCGCCCCCGTGCGGCGGCATCGCGGCCTCTGCCTCGGCCTTGGCGTCGTGGACCGCGGCGGCGGCCTGTCGCGCGGCCTCGCCGGTGGCCGCAGCGGCGTCGAGGGCGACTCCCGGGGCCGCCGGGGTCGCCGGAGTTCCGCCCGCGTCGCCCACGTCGTCCGTGTCGCCCACGTCGCCGGCGTCACCGGTCCCGCCCGTGGGGGCCGACCGGGGAGCACCCGCCCCCGCGTGGTCGCCGACCGCGCGGCTGACCGTGCGGACCGCCTCGGTCAGCTCACCGGGGATGACCCAGAACGTGTTGTTCTCGCTGCGGGCGATCTGCGGGAGCGTCTCGAAGTACTTGTAGGCCAGCACCTGCGGGTCCGCGTTGTTGCGGTGGATGGACCGGAAGACGAGCTCGACCGACTTGGCCTCGCCGTCCGCCCGCAGGATCATCGCCTGCTGCGTGCCCTGGGCCTCCAGGATGTCCTTCTGCTTGGTGCCCTCCGCCGTGAGGATCTTGGCCTGGCGCTCGCCCTCGGCGTGCAGGATGGCCGCCCGCTTGTCCCGCTCGGCCCGCATCTGCTTCTCCATCGCCTCCTTGATGGTGTGCGGCGGGTCGATGGCCTTGATCTCGACGCGGTTGACGCGGATCCCCCACTTCCCCGTGGCGTCGTCGAGGACGGCGCGCAGCCGGGAGTTGATCTCCTCGCGGGAGGTCAGCGTCTTCTCCAGGTCCATGGAACCGATGACGTTCCGCAGCGTGGTCACGGTCAGCTGGTCGATCGCCTGGAGGTAGTGCGCGACCTCGTACGCCGCCGCCCGCGGGTCGGTGATCTGGAAGTAGAGGACGGTGTCGATGTTCACCACGAGGTTGTCCTCGGTGATCACCGGCTGGGGCGAGGACGAGTAGACCTGCTCGCGGACGTCGAGCTTGGTGTTGACGCGGTCCGCCACCGGGACGACCAGGTTGAGTCCCGGCTGCAGGGTCCGGCGGTACCGGCCGAACCGTTCGATGTTGTACCGGCGCGCCTGCGGAACGATCCGCACCGAGGCGGCGACGAGGAAGACGACGACGAGGGCCGCCACGAGGATGGGGACGACAAAGGGATCCACAACGCCTCCGCTGCTGTGCTCAGCCGGTCAGGGAAGGAGGTCGCGGGGGTGGACGACGGCCGTGGCGCCCTCGATCTCCATGACGTCGACCAGCGCTCCCACCGGGATCACCAGGCTGTCGTCGAGGGCCCGGGCGGACCACTCCTCACCGGAGAGCTTGACCAGGCCGCGGGTGCCGGTGACCTCCCGGACGACCTCGGCCCTTCTGCCGATCAGCGCGTCACTGCCCTCGCGCGAGACGGGCTGCCGTGCCATGTGCCGCAGCGCGATCGGCCGGACGCCGACGAGACCCGCCACCGCCGCGAGCCCGAAGGCCAGCAGCTGGCCCGGCAGGCCGACGCCGATCCCGGCCACCACCGCGGCGACCAGCGCGGCGGCCGCCAGCAGCCCGAGGAACAGGGCGAGGGTGAAGAACTCCGCGGCGCCCAGCGCCACGGCGGCGAGCAGCCATACGTACCACGGCATCGCACTGCCCTCCTTCAGGGGCTGCCTTTCCACGCTACCTCCGCGGCCGCCGCTGCGGCCGCCTCACGGCAGGGCGGCGCCACCCGGCCCGTGCGCCGTCGCCGCAGACTGGCGCGAGACGCCGGAGCGGCACTTCCGCGGGTCACACCCGACCGCGACCGCCTCAGCCGCCCTGTCCGTCCCACAGGCTCTCCACCGCCCGCGACGGACCGCCCACCTCTTGGACCCGGTCCATCGCCACGCGGACGAAGGCCCGCAGCCGGGCCGTCTCACGGCCGGTGGGCCACACGAAGGCGTAGTCGATGCCCGGCGCGTCCGTGAACGGCTTGAAGACCAGGCCGGGCCGGCTGTAGTAGTGCGCGCCGGCCGCGGCCACCGGAGTCACGCCCTTGCCCGCGAGGACCAGGGAGAGCGCGTCCTCCCAGTGCGTCATGGCCTGCCCGTGCGGGATGGGCCGGCCCGAGGGGGTCTGCCGCGGGAAGTGGTGGTCCAGCCAGTGCCTCGGCACGCTCCCGCCGACCGTCAGCAGCGTCGACTCCGCCAGGTCCTCCAGGCTGACCGCCTCACGTCGCGCGAGCGGGTGCGAGGACGACATCAGCAGCACCCTCGGCTGGGACACCAGTACCGGACCCAGCGTCAGGTCGGGTTCGGCCACCGGCGGCTCGGTGATCTGGACCTCGACGTCCCCCGCCCGCAGGGGACCATAGGGATCCGAGATCTGCACCTGCCGGATCTGGACGTCCACCCCTGGATGCCTGCGCCCGAAGGCCTCGGCGATGCTGTGCAGCAGGTGGCCCGTGAACGCTCCGGAGAAGCCGATCCGCAGCGAGCCGGTGATCCCCCGGCCGGCCGCCGTGGCCCTGGCGACGGCCTCCTCGACCGCCCGCCACGCGGGCGCGAGATCGTCCCGCAGCTGCTCCCCGATGGGAGTGAGGGCGACCTGACGGCTGGTGCGGTCGAACAGCCTGGCGCCGATGCGTCGCTCCAGCCGGGCAACGGTCTGGCTGACCCTGCTCTGGGAGACGCCCACACGCTCGGCGGTCCGTCCGAAGTGCAGTTCCTCCGCGAGGGTCAGGAAGATCTCGATCTCCTGGCGTTCCATCACCGCGCCCCCCGCGCCGTCATCCCGCACCGTCATCACCGCGACCTCGGACGATGAGCCCGGCGAATCGATCGTTGCACAGATCGTCCTTGTTGCGCAGGTCCCCCGATTCAAAGCTGGACAGGTCAGCCGGATCGTCAGACCTCAGGAAGGACCGCCTCATGGCCGTCACCGAGTCCTCTCCCCCCACCCGTCCCGCACCGGACGTCGCCGCCCCGCCCGGGGAGGCAGCCGGCGTCGCCGCCTTCGCGGCGCGCGAGTGGCTGGTGCTCATCACCCTGTGCTGCGCCACCTTCATGTGCGGCCTGGACTTCTCCATCGTCACCGTCGCCCTGCCCGACATCGGCACCGCTCTCGGCTTCTCCTCGGCGGGCACCCTGCAGTGGGTGGCCACCGCCAGTCTGCTGCCCTCGGCGAGCCTGCTCCCCCTGTTCGCCCGGGTCGCGGACCTGATCGGCCGGAAGCGGCTGTTCACCCTCGGCGTCGCCGTGTTCACCCTCTTCTCGCTCGGCGCGGCCCTGGCGGACAGCCCGGGCGTGCTCATCGCCACCCGCATCGGCCAGGGCACCGCCGCCGCCATGATCGCTCCGGCCGCCATCGCCCTGATGACCGGCTACTTCCAGGAAGGGCCCAAGCGCGCCCGCGCCCTGGGCCTCAACGGAGCCGTCATGTCCCTGGGCTTCGTGCTCGGCGCGCTCGGCGGTGGCGTCATCACCAGCGGCTTCAGCTGGCGCTGGACCATGGTGGCACTGTGCGTGATGGGCGCCCTGGCTCTGGCCGGAGCGCTGGCGCTGCCGTCGATCCAGGAGTCGGGCACCGTCCGGCGGATGGACGTCCCCGGCGCGATCCTGGCAACGTCCGGTCTCTTCGGCCTGGTCTACGGCATCTCCGTCGGTGGCGACGAGGGCTGGAGCCGCCCCGGCGCCATCGGTCCGATCGTCGGCGGTCTGGTGCTGCTGGCCGCTTTCCTGCTCGTCGAGCGGCGCCACCCGGAGCCGCTGGTGCCGCTGTCGGTGCTGAACCGGCCGTCCGTGAAGTGGTCGGGGCTGTTCGGTGTCATCACCTTCGGCATGTGCGCCGGCACGACAGTGCTGCTGAGCCTGTACATGCAGGACGTGCTGGGCTTCACCGCCCTGCAGGCGGGGCTGAGCTACCTCGGTGAGGGCGCGGCCGCCACACTCGGCGGCATGTACGTCGCCCGGCTCCTCGGCCGGTTCGGCGGCGTACGCGTGCTCGCGGCGGGTCTGCTCATCCAGGGTGTCGGAACGGTCGCGATGTTCACCCTGCCCCAGGACGTGGACCTGGTCGCCCTGCTCGTCACCTCGTCCGTCATGGGCCTCGGCCATGTGTTCAGCGTCGTCTCCTTCATCACGGTGATGACCACCGGGGTGACCGAGGAGGACCAGGGCGTCATCGGCGGCCTGTCGCAACTGCCGCAGTACGTCGCCGCGATCGGCGTCTCGGGCCTCAGCGCGATCGCCGCCGCCCGCACCGGCGCCCTCACCTCGGGCGCCACCCCGTCCCGCGCCGCCGTCCTGGGCGGGCTGCACGCGGGCATGGTCACGGCCGGTGTCGTGGCCCTGGCGGGCGCGGCGCTGGCCGGTGTCCTCCTGCGCGAGCGGACCAGGGCGTAGACGGAGACGGCGCCGTGCCCGGCCCGGGACAGCGCCGACCGGCACCGTCCCCTCGTCGTGCGGCGCGGCCTTCCGCGGCCACCCCGCGGACAGCCGCGCCGCCGCGGCGCAGTCTCCGGGGTCCCGCCGCGGTGGCGCGCCACCGCCTCCCGAGTCCCGCCGTGCTCCATCGCCACGCGAGGAAGCCAGCCATGAACGACAGCCGACTGCGCAGGCCCTCCGCCGTGCGCACCCTGCGCGTGGGCGACCTGAAGGTCACCTACGTGCCCGACGGAGCGATGCTGCTGAAGCCGGCCGGTGCCCCCTCGGCGGTCCTCGACCGCCACCTGGGGGGATATGCCGCGCATCTCAACGACACCCGTCGGCTGGTCGCCAACACCGGCGGCCTGCTCGTCGAACTCGGCGCCCGGGCCCTGCTGATCGACGCCGGTTTCGGCCCGCACGCGGTGCCGGAGGACCCGGCCCACCCGTACCGGGGCGCCGTGCACGGTGGTTCGCTGCCCGGCAACCTGGCCCTGCTCGGCCGGGCGCCGGAGGACATCGAGACCGTGGCGTTCACCCACCTCCACGCCGACCACATCGGCTGGGCCTGTGTCGAGCCGTCCCTGTTCGCACGGGCCGCCTTCGTGATCCCCAAGGGCGAGTGGGACCACCGGGACCCCGCGGCGGCGGTCCTGGAGCCCCGGGCACGACTGGTGCTCGCCGACGACGAGATCTTCCCGGGCGTCCGGGTGTTCACCCTGCCCGGCGCCGACGGCCCCACCGGCTTCGCCATCACCTCGCGCGGCACCCGCCTGCTCGCCTTCGGCGACACCCTGCTCACCTCTCTCCAGGTGCGACACCCCGAGTGGTCCGTGACGGCCGACGCGGACCCCGTCCGTGCCTCACGCCACCGCCGCCACCTGATCGCCGAACTCCTGCGCCCGGCCACCCTGGGCTTCGGCATCCACTTCGCGGACGTGGTCTTCGGCCGGGCACGGCCGCACGGCGAGGGAGCGGCCTGGCATCCGCTGTGAGAGCACGGACGGCTTCGGGCCAGGGCGGGAAGGCCGTGGCGGGCGCGGCTCGCGGGAGCCGCCGGGGCCGGAGGGCGGGACCTCAGTCCCAGTGCCGGGGGTCGAGGCCGAGCGGGCCCGGCTTCACGGACCGGATCGCCTCCGTGTCGAAGCCGGCGTCGCCGCCGGGGATCAGCCACAGGCCCGGCGTGCTCCTGACGTAGTAGCCGACGGCGAGGGCCACCACGTCGGCGTGCCGGTCTCCGTCGATGTCGAGCAGCGGGAAGGTGGCGGCGAAGTTGTCCCGGCCGGACGCGTACCGCTCGCCGGGGACTCCCGGGGTGTCCAGGTCGACGACGGACGCGCGGGCGGGGTCGGGGCCCTCGGGAGTGCCGGGGACCAGGGTGACCCGGCCGCTGCGCCGGTCCTCGCCGGGACTGTTGACGACCAGGTCGGGGTGGCCGTCACCGGTCACGTCGCCGGTGCCGGCCCCGGCGCCGAAGTGGTCGCCGTGCTGGGAGTCCCCGGGGATGCCGGGGGTCTCTTGGTCGAGGGTGACCGTCTTGCGCCCGGTGCCGATGCCGCCCTGCGCGCCGTACACGACCGTCAGCCGTCCGGCGGTCGGGAAGCGGTCGTACTCCACGTGCCGGTCACCGAAGACGAGGAGGTCGGTGTGGCCGTCGCCGTCCACGTCCCCGGCGGCGGGGACGGTCGGGCCGTCGGCGGCCCGATTGTCCAGATCCGTCGGGTACTCCGCCGGCACGGGACCCTCGGGGCCGCCGCGGAAGTAGGTGTCGACGGGCGTGAACTCCGGTACGTCCTGGTCGGGTTCGGGCGTCTGGACGGTGGTGAACAGCAGGTCGTCGTGATCGTCGCCGTCGAAGTCGCCGGCGGTCATGGCGCCCCCGACGGTGTTCCACTCCTGGCGGACCTCGCGCGCCGGGGCGCCGTCGCGGCCGAAGGGGCCGTACGCGATCCGGCCGGGGCGGGGTCGCACCCCTGGATCCTTGGACACGCGGCCGACCCCTCGGTCGATCAGGTCGGCGTGCCCGTCGCCGTCGACGTCGGCGACCGCGGCCAGGTTGAAGTCGTCCTCGGCGGGGACGGGCACCGGGTCCCCCAGGCCGTCGCGCCCGCCGTGCAGGATCACCGCCTCGCGTGCGCTCCCCGGCTCGGGGACGCCGCCCGGGTTCGGGTCCCGCATCGCGGCCAGGTCCGTGTAGCCGTCGCCGTCGAGGTCGGCGCGCAGCAGCGGCCCCTGGAGCCCCGCGAAGACACGGTGCCGAGCGGTGTCGAGGCCGCTCCGGGAGCCGGGGACCACCACCAGCCGGCTGCCCTCGGGCCTGTACCGGAGCTTGGTGTCCTCGGCGACGACGGTGGTGGCGAAGTCGTCGTAGCCGTCCTTGTCGAAGTCGCCGAGGGACCGGGCGCCGTGCCCCTTCCGGTCCCGTGGGGTGGAGGGCCGCTCGTCGCCCCCCGCCTGGCACCCGGTGAGCGAGAGGGCCACGAGGCCGGTCAGGGCGAGGGCCGCGTGCAGGGTCCGGCGGCTTCGGGGCGAGCGGCGCATACGTGCCTCCTGGGAGATGGCCTGGCCGGAGTAACACCCGCCGGGCACGGCCGCCGGTTCCGGCCCGGAGATCACGAGTGGGTAAGGGGGTCCGTCACGGCGGCGGTCATCCGGGCGCCGAGCGCCGCGATCTCGGCCCGCAGCTCCTCCCCGCCCTCGACGCGGAACGCGACCGGCACCCTGGACAGCCATTCCCGCGCGTACATGGCCGGGTTGCGCGTACTGCCGGTCAGGACGCACCCCTCGCCCAGGGGCTCCAGCCGCCCCATCGGCGGGTGCACGAAGGGCGCCACCTCGGCCAGGGGGGCGTCGAACACCACCCGGGTGGGGAACGCCCAGCCGAGGCCGAGGTTCTGCTCCAGCACCGCCACCGGGTCGAGGTCCTTGGGCGGCGTGAAGGCGTGCCGGGTCTGCCGGACCGCGCGGACCCGGTCGACGCGGTAGGTGCGGACGGCGTCCGCGCGGTGGGAGTGGCACAGCAGGTACCAGCGCCCGTGGCGGACGACGAGGGCCCAGGGGTCCACCTCCGCCTCCCACTCGGGCCCCGACTCCCCGCGGTAGGTGAGCGACACCCGGCGCCGGGACACGACGGCGTCGACCAGTTCGCCCGAGACGGCCGGGTCGGGGCGCGCGGAGTACGGGTCCGGGGCGGCCGCGGCGTACTCCCGCAGCTGCGCCGCCTGCCTGCCGACGCCGTCCGGCAGCGCCTTGACCACCTTGCCCAGGGCGACGCCCACCAGGTCGTCCACGTCGGCCGCGGCGGGCTGGGAGCCGAGCACCGCCATCACCAGACCGAGGGCCTCGGCCTGCGTGAAGTGCACGGGAGGCAGCCGGGTGCCGCGGCCGAGGCGGTAGCCGCCGCCCGGCCCGCGGGCGGACTCCACGGGGACGCCGGCCTCGCGGAGGATCTCCACGTACCGGCGCGCGGCGCGTTCCGTGACGTGCAGCCGGTCCGCGAGTTCGGCGGCCGTCGTGCCGGGCCGGGCCCGGAGCATCTCCAGGGCGCGCAGCGCCCGCGCGGTGGGGCTCATTTCGTTCGCCACGGCAGCAGGCTAGTCCGGCGGCTGCCGACCGCCCCCGTCCGGAGCCCACCGGGTTCCGCACCTGTGGCCGCGCCGGTTCCTCCGGCATACCGGCAGGGGAACGTCCGGATCTGCTCCTACGGTGGCGGGGACGGCCTCGGGGACGACTCCCGCGCGGGCCTGTACGACCACCTCAGGGAAGGCACCCACCATGGACATCCTGCTCATCGGCGGACTGTGGCTCGACGGCACGGTCTGGGACCGCGTCGCGGCCGAGCTGGAAGGGCTCGGCCATCGCGCCGTGCCGGTCACCCTCCCCGGCCAGGGGGACGGCAACGTCGCCGCCACGCTGGACGACCAGGTGGAGACGGTGCTCGCCGCGGTGGACGCGGCGTCGGGCCGGCCGATGGTGGTGGGGCACTCCGCCGCCTGCACCCTGGCCTGGCTGGCCGCCGACCGGCGGCCGGAGCGGGTGGCTGAGGTCGCCCTGATCGGCGGCGCCCCGACCGGTGAAGGGCAGCGCTACGCCGACTTCTTCGAGGTCCGCGACGGCGTGGTGCCCTTCCCCGGCTGGGGCCCGTTCGACGGCCCGGACGCCGCCGACCTGGACGATGCGGCCCGCAAGGAGTTCGAGGCGGCCGCGGTGCCGGTGCCCGAGGGCGTCGCCAGGGGCGTGGTGCGGCTGACGGACGAGCGGCGGTTCGCCGTGCCGGTGGTGCTGGTCTGTCCGGAGTTCAGCCCCGCGCAGGCGCGGGAATGGATCGACAGCGGCGAGGTCTCCGAGCTGACCCGGGCCGAGCGGGTCGCCTTCGTCGACATCGACTCGGGTCACTGGCCCATGCTCACCAAGCCGGCCGAACTCGCCCGGCTCCTTGCCGCGGAGGCCGCGGAGCTCGAGAAGGCCGCGGAGCTCGAGAAGGCCGCGGAGCTCGAGAAGGCCGTGGAGGCCGGCTGACGCACGGGGCGGCCCGGGCC
>NZ_JBRIOU010000008.1:321813-324012 GCF_053474865.1 Streptomyces sp. CO7 | reverse complement strand
GCCTCCGGGTGCGGGGCCGTGGCCTGCCGGGGCCGGGGGACGGACGGCGGCCCGCCCGCCGTGGGGGCGGTGGGCCCGGTCCACCGGCCGACGGTCCTGACGTAGCCGACGACCACCGAGGCCGTGACCAGCAGCAGGAGCGGCCCGGCGACCCACGGGTACGCGGCCATCTCCTCCGGCAGCCACCGGTAGGACACCAGCAGCGCGACGAAGACCCCGGCGCCGTACGCGGTCAGCCGGACGCCCGTCCGGCACCAGCCACGGTCGTGGGTGCGCAGCGCCGCCTCGATGGTGAGGGTGAAGACCACGCCCGCGAGGAGGTCCACGCCGTAGTGGTAGCCGAACCCGAGCGTGGCGCAGAGCGTGGCGGCCAGCCAGAAGGTCCCCGCGTACCGCAGGACGCGCGGGCCACGGCGGGAGTGGATGAAGATCGCGGTGGCCCAGGCGGTGTGCAGGCTGGGCATGCAGTTGCGCGGCGTGATGCCGTCGAACGGCATGGGCAGCGGGGGGTCGGTCGCCGGGAGCGTGCGCGGCCAGAGGTCGGCGACGGCCCAGGGCTCGCTGGGCGGCAGGTGCGGCGCCCACAGGCTGACCGACTCCCAGTGCGCGGCGCCGGTGCCGTAGGCGAAGACCGGGCCGACCACCGGGAAGATCATGTAGCAGGCCGGGCCGAGCAGGCCTATCACCGTGAACGTGCGCACCAGGTGGTGGCGCGGGAAGCGGCGCTCCACCGCGACCCGGCGCAGCTGGTACAGCGCGACGACGACCGCGGCCAGCGCCAGGTTGCCGTACACGAGCTCCAGGACGTTGAAGCCGACCGGGCCGGTGGCGGTCACCAGCCGTCCGGCCAGCCAGGACGGGTCGCCCAGCGCGTGGTCGGCGGCCGCCAGGTACTGGTCGAGGACCAGCGGGCGGGTCTCGGAGGTGATGAGCAGCCAGGTGTCCCCGGTCTTGCGGCCGGCCAGCAGGAGGAGTCCCAGGCCGACGCCCTTGAGCAGCAGGAGCCGCTCCCGTCCGGTGCGGCGGGTGACGGCGAGGACCGCGAGGGCGAGGATCACCCACAGGGCGCCGTTGCCGAAGGGGTGGCCGCCGCTCGTGCCGGTGCCGGCCGCCCAGCGCAGTACCAGCAGCACGACGTCGACGCCGACGGCCGCGCCGATCGCGACGAAACGTTCCCGCCAGGTCAGGACCACCAGCGTCAGCGCCAGGGCGGAGTACAGCAGCCCGCCCGAGTCCGGCGGGAACACCAGCTCCCGTGCCCAGGTGGCGAGCGGCCCGGGTATGCCGAGGTGGCGGGCGGTGGCCTCCAGCGCGACGAGGAAGCCGAGGGTGACGACGGCGGCCGCGCCCCACAGCCACGCCGGTGGCCGGCGCCGCCCGTCGACCTCGCCGCCGTCGGCTCCGCTGCCCAAGCCCCGAGACACCCTCACGCCCCTCGCTCCGTCCCCCCGTTACCTATCGCGCGAGCGAAGCACGGGCCATCCGCGCAGGTCAAGAGCGCCACCGGTCGTTCCGGCCCGCCGGGCCCCGCAGCCGGGCCGGCCCGCTAGCCGTTGTCCACCGGCACCGCGTCGCGCCAGACGGTGACGTCCAGGGTGACGTAGTGGCTGGAACTGCTGCTGGGCGAGCGGCCCACGAAGGTCACCAGGGCGATCAGACCGCTCTGCGTGGTCGCGCACAGCTGCCTGCCGCGGGAGAGCCGGTCGACGGAGATCGTCTGCGGGAGGAAACGGGTGTCCGCCTTGCAGGCCTCCAGGGAACCCTCCGTCTCCTTGTCCAGCAGGACGAGCTCGGTGGTGTAGTGGCCCAGGTGGCAGTCGGTGAACGAGCAGCCGAAGTACAGGTCGTCCTTGTTGTTGTCCCGCGGGGCCAGGGGTTCGTCGCTGAACACGAGGTGGTAGCCCTCGGGCAGGTTCACCCCCTTGTGGACCTCGGGCTCCGGGGTGGCGGCGGCGCGCGGCGTCCCGTCCTCCGGTTCGGCCGGCGCGGTCGCCCCGCGGGTCGCGTCGGCGGCGCTGCCGGTGCGCTCCGGGCCGGCGGCGGGGGTGTCGCCGCGCCCGAGGTAGCCGGCGAGGGCGGCGACGGTCAGGGCGAGGGCCCCGCCGAGGACGCCGAGGACGATGCCGGCCCTGCGCCGTCGGGGCGGCGGGGCGGTCACTCCCGGCGCGGAGGGCCCGGCCGGCCAGGCGGGCCCGTACC
>NZ_JBRIOU010000008.1:309883-321713 GCF_053474865.1 Streptomyces sp. CO7 | reverse complement strand
CTCCCCGGCCGGTCCCGTCCCCGTCGAGGGCGGCGGGGCGGGGGCGGCGTAACGCCGGTTGACGGCGGTGGTCAGCGGGTCCGGGAGCCAGCCCTCGGGGCGGCGGAGCTGGGTGAGGTCGGAGGCGGCGCCGCACAGGGCGAGGACCTCGGCGAGCGAGGGGCGCGCGCTCCCGTCCTTGGCGAGGCAACGGCGCACGAGTTCGTCCAGTTCGGTGGGGAGCCCGGTGAGGTCGGCCTCCTCGTGCACGATGCGGTACAGCACCGCGTGCGACGGCCCCTCCCCGTGCGCGGCCCGGCCCAGCGCCGCGAAGGCCGCGACCTGGCCGAGGGCGAACACGTCGGACGCCGGCCCCACGGTGCGGCCCGCCGCCTGCTCCGGCGACATGAAGGCGGGCGTGCCCACGGTGACGCCGCTGCCGGTCAGCGCGGTGCTGTCGGCGGCGCGGGCGATGCCGAAGTCGATGACGCGGGGGCCGTCCCCGGCGAGCAGCACGTTGGACGGCTTGAGGTCCCGGTGCACGATGCCGGCGCCGTGCACCACCTGCAGCGCCTCGGCGACCCCGGCGGTGAGCAGCAGCACGGTCGCGACGGGCAGCGGCCCGTGCTCGGCGACGGCGGAGGCGAGCGTCGGTCCCGGCACGTAGGCGGTCGCCAGCCAGGGCCGCGGGCCCTGGGTGTCGCTGTCGATCACCGGGGCGGTGTACAGACCCTGCACCCGTTCGGCGGCCCGTACCTCCTGGGCGAACCGCCGGCGGAACTCGGGGTCCTCGGCGAATTCGGGCCGGATCACCTTGAGCGCCACGGGACGGCCGCCCGGGGTGTGGGAGAGGTACACCTTGCCCATGCCGCCCGCGCCGAGGCGGGCGGTCAGCCGGTAGCCGCCGACCGCTGTCGGGTCGTCCGCCTCCAGCGCCTTGAACATGCCGTCGGCGGATATGCCCGCACCGTTCATCGATCCCCCCGGAACGCCTGTCGCTCAGCAGCGGGGGCAGCCTAACGTGCGGCGGAATCCCGGTCACGGCATCCGCGCGACGGAGGCGGCCCTTCCGGCGGGCGCGGGGCCCCCGCGGACGGGCGGGGCCCCCTCAGGCGGGCGGCGGGACGGCCGGTGCGGCCGCCGCGTCCGCGGGTGCGGCATCCGGGTCCGCGGGCGACGGGAGGTGACACAGCAGCAGGCAGACGTCGTCGTCGCGCTCGGAGTCGTGCAGGAGCGGCTTGAGCAGGGCGTCGGCCGAGGCCTCCAGGTCGTGTTCCAGTTCGGGCGTGGTGAGCGTGCCCAGGGTGCTGCCGAGCCGGGCGATGCCCGGGTCGATGCCCTGTGAGCGGCGTTCGACCAGGCCGTCGGTGTACAGCGCCAGGGTGGAGCCGGCCGGCAGCTCGGCCTGGTGATCCGCGTAGACGTAGGGCACCGGGATGCCCAGCATCACGCCCGGCTTGGCGTGCAGGACCCGCACGCTGCCGTCGGGGTCGCGCACCACGGCGGGCGGATGGCCCGCCGAGGCCCAGGTGACCTCCCGCTCCCCGGGCCGGAAGCGGGCGATCATCGCGGTCGCGTACAGGTCCGGCTGCAGGTGGCGGAGCATGCCGTGCAGGCGGGTGAGGATCCCGGCGGGGCTCTCGTTCTCCACGGCGTAGGCGCGCAGGGCGGTGCGCAGCTGGCCCATGACGACGGCGGCGTGCAGTCCGTGCCCGGTGACGTCGCCTATGACGGTCAGCAGGCTGCCGTCGGGCTGGATGAAGGCGTCGTACCAGTCGCCGCCGATGTTGAGGCCGCTGGTGGCGGGCAGGTAGCGGGCGGCGAGCAGCATCCCGGGCGGGGACGGCAGCTCGGTCAGCTGGGCGCGCTGCAGCGTCTCGGCGGTGTCGCGGTACTGCTCGTGCCGGCCGGCGTTGTCGAGGGCGATGCCGACCCGGCGGGCCAGCTCCACCAGCATCACCGAGGCGTCCGGGTCGAACCGCGGACCCGGGCAGGTGAGGGTGAGGACGCCCAGCGGGTGGCGCGTCCCTAGGGGTATGGCGAGCAGCGGACGGTGCGGGAACAGGGCGGACGGCGGCAGGTCGTCCACCCCGGGCAGCCCGCCGGGGTGCGCGGCGGCGTGCTGGGGGCGGCCGGTGCGGGCCGCGGTCACCGCGGCGGCGGGGTGGTCCCGGATGCCGCGGGGGTGGTCGTCGTCGTTCTCCTCGTCGAAGAGCCAGACGTCCAGGTGCTCGGCGTGCTCGGGCACCAGCAGGTCGGACAGGCGGCGCAGGATGACGTTCCGGCTGAGCGAGGAGGTGATGGCGGCGCTCGCGTCGCCGAGGAAGGTCAGCAGATGCCGGGCCCGCTCTGCCTCGGCCCGGGTGACCCGCTCGGCGTCCAGCAGGTCGCGTTGCGCCGTCGCGGCGGCCTCCAGGTCGGAGTGCAGCGCCACGACGCCGAGGTTGGTCCGCTCGAGCTCCTCGCGGTGCAGGCCGACGAGCTGTTCCTGTTCGTCCAGGAGGCGCAGGACGACCTCGGTGTCCTCGTCGGCGCTCAGCAGGGCCTCGGACAGCGGCAGACCGGCCCGCGGGATGCCGTCGGCGGGCAGTCCGGGCAGCGGGCAGGAGACGGTGCACCCGCCGTCGGGCAGCTGCGGCCGGGGCGTGCCCGAGGGGTGCAGGAACGCCTCCAGCCGGGCGGCCCCGTCCCCCTCGGGGAGGGCGCGGACGCGGAGCCGGAGTTCCCAGCCGCTGCCCTCGTCGAGGCAGCGGCGCAGCCGGGCGGTCAGTTCGGTGACGAAGCGGGCCCGGTCACGCGGCGCTGCCCCCGCGTCGAGGGCGACGCCCGCGGCCGCGGCACGGGCCAGCGCCGCGTCGGCGACGGAGGTGACCGGCCAGGTGTCGGGCCTGGCCGCGACGGGCTTCGCCGGCCTCTTCCGCGGCGGACTGTTCGTCCCCGCTGCCTTGCCGGCGGGCGGCTTCGCGGCCGACGCCTTCCGGGCGGCGGACCGGGCCGCGGACGCCTTCCGGGCGGAGGGCTGCGGAGCCGTCGCCTCCCGGGTGGGGGCCTCGGA
This sequence comes from Streptomyces sp. CO7, assembly GCF_053474865.1. Taxonomy (NCBI): domain Bacteria; kingdom Bacillati; phylum Actinomycetota; class Actinomycetes; order Kitasatosporales; family Streptomycetaceae; genus Streptomyces; species Streptomyces sp. CO7. The sequence goes on along the minus strand of NZ_JBRIOU010000008.1, from coordinate 318,679 downwards.
CACGGCGGCCTTCCGGCCCGAGGACTCCCGCTCCGCCGCCTTGCGGCCCGAGGACCGCGGAGCCGCCGCTCGGCGGGCCGAAGCCGCGGGAGCCGCCGGCTCCCGGGGCGAGGACGCGGATGCCGAGGCCTTCCGGCCCGGGGAACGGGGAGCCGAGGACGGGCCGGCCGGGGACTCCGGTGCCGGTGACGCGGGTTCCGAGGTGTCCCGGCCCGAGGGCTGCGAGGCGGAGGGCTGCGAAGACGAGAACCCCGGAGCCGCCGGCTCCCGGGCCGAGGACGCGGACGCCGAGGCCCTCCGGCCCGAGGAACGGGGAGCCGAGGACTGCGGAACATCGCACTGCGAGACCGGGGACTCAGGACCCGCGTGCTGCGGAGCCGAGGACTCCGGGCCCGCGGACCCGGGCGCCGAGGGCTTCCGGGCGGAGGTCTGCCGGGCCGGGGTCTGCGGTGTCAGGGGAGTCCGGGGCGACGGCAGGCCCGGTGACCCTGCCGTCGGCGGCCCCTTCTGCGGGCGGCCGGCCGTCATACGCGTCCCAGGGCGCGGTGGCCCGGTCGGCAGGGGGTCAGCTCGCGGGCCGCTCGTGCGGGGCTTTCGTGTCCTGCCACCTGCATCGTCTCCCTGCTGCGTACGCCCATGGCCCGACCGGATGGCACACCACCGTCAATTATTGCCACAAGACAACTATCGACGCGAGTACCCGCACCGGGGACAACACCCGATCGTGACCCCCGGAGGGCCCTGAACCTCACCCGGTCTCCTGCCTCCCGTGCCAGTCAAGACACACGATCAGGGCATCGTCGTCCGGCAGACGCTTGCCGCGGTGACCCGTCAGCTCCCGCAGGATCGCCCGCGGCACCTCCGCGGCCGGCAGCAGCCGGCTGGACTGGATCGCCCCGGAGAGCGCCGCGTCCCCGTACGCCTCGCCCTTCGGCGAGGCGACCGCGTGCACCCCGTCACTGACGAAGATGAGGCGGTCTCCGGGAAGCACCTGGAACTCCTGGGCGATGTAGTCCGTCTCCTCGAACATACCCAGGGGCAGCTGTGCGTCGAAGCTCATGTGTTCCACGACACCGTCCCGTAGCCGCAGCACCTGGGGCGAGCCGGCGTCCACCACCCGGGCCCGGCCGGTGGCCAGGTCGAAGTCGAGCATCAGGACGGACAGGTAGCAGCGTCCCTGGTAATGGGAGTAGACGGCGTGGTCGGCGAGGGCGGCCTGGTCGTCGATCTCGATGCCGGCCCGTCGGGCGTTGCGCAGCGCGTTGATGGCCAGGTTGGTCAGCAGCGACGCCTCGATGCCCTCGCCCATGCCGTTGGTCACGTACAGCGTCAGACGGTCGGCGGTGGCCGACCAGTCGAAGTTGTCCCCGAAGATCGCGTATGCGGGCTCCAGCTGCGCGCCCAGCTCGTACTCGCTGCGGGCGCAGGCCCGGCCGGGCAGCAGGTGCCACTGCATCTCGGCGGCCAGGGTCAGCCGGTCCTTGCGGCGCGCCTGCATGAACAGGTCGGTGTCGCGCTCGGCGACGACCACCTCGTGCCCCAGGACCTCGGCGATCTCGGTCAGCTCCTCCTCCCAACGACGGACGGCGTCGTCGTCGGGAAGGGTCACCGTCAGCACGCCGAGGCGGTCGCCGCGCACGCTGACCGGGAGGTGCAGGCGCACGCGCCCGTCGCGCGCGGTCTCGCAGTACGGCTGCTGGGAGCCGAAGGCGCGTCCGGCCGGACTGTTGTGCACCGACAGGGGTTCCAGCGTGTGCGGCAGGACCGACACCGGCTGCAGGACGCTCAGTCCGTAGTCGGCCATGAACAGCTCGACGTCCAGTGCGTCGTACTGAGCCATCAGCACGCCCCGGACGGCGTCGAGCAGCGCGTGCGGCTCGGCTCTTCGAAGAGCGCGTTCAGCGGTCACAAATCTGTGCATAGGGAGATGTTCACCAATCTTTCGCCGGACGGCACATCCGCCCTGACCAGGCGGCAGGGGTGCGGTGGGCCGGAACGAGCCGTGTCGGTCACTGTGCGTCACGGGCAGGGGGTGGGCGCGCCTAGTACGCTGACAGGCACCCCAGTGCCTGCGAGAGTGTGACCGTGACTGCCTTCCGCCGCTGCCCCGAGCCCGACGAGGTCGCACGTGTGACCACGACGGCCGCCGAGCTGCTGGAGGTCGTGTGGGGCCGTGCTTCGACGGCGCCCACCTCCGCTTCCCAGCTCCGCGTGCTGCACATCCTGGAACACCACGACGGCATCAAGCTGCGCACCCTGGCCGAGTCCCTGGCGTCCACGCCGCCCTCCACCAGCCGACTGTGCGACCGGCTGCAGGCAGCCGGTTTCGTCGAGCGGGTGACGAGCCCCGAGGACCGCCGGGAGGTGCGGCTGCATCTCAGCAGCCGCGGCCGGGTCTTCCTCGCCGAGCTGCGGGCCCGGCGGGAGCGGGAGCTGCGCAAGGTGCTGGCGGACATGCCGGCCGCCAAGCGGATCGCACTGCTGGAGGGGCTGGAGGCGTTCTGCGCGACGGCGGAGACGCAGATCCTCGGCGACGAGGCTGCGGACTCGGGCTCCGGCGACAGCCGGACGGCCTGAGGCGGCGCTCCGCGCGTCGGCGCCGCGGTCGTGCTCGACCCTCGGCGATGACGCCCAGCACCCGGAGGCGATCTCCGTACACCGGAGCATTCCAGGTCCTTCCCCGTGCACGTCCGACACGGTTTACTCTGTTGCCTGGCGGCTATCATTGTCAAACGGCAACAATTCGTCTGACAGCCCGTACTTGACCCCTGATACCCCCTATTGGGCCGTTATGACGGGGCCGTTCGGCCCCATCGGAAAAACCCCAGGCCACAGGCCTGGGGTTGGTTGCTCCCGCGCGCCGACCGGGCCGCCTACCGGACGCCCTCCGCCGCCCGCCGCCCCCGCACGGCGGCCCGCAGGCACAGGAAGAGCATCAGTCCGAAGGGGGACAGCAGGACCGTCAGGACCAGCAACGGCCCCATCAGCAGGGGGCGCAGGCCCAGCCGCCTGCCCTCCAGGTACATCCACTGCCCGATCAGCAGGTCCCAGGCGACGACCTGCGCCCACACCGCGCCCGCGCCGTTCGCCGACGCGGTCAGCTCGCGGAAGACGTCGAGGTCCGGACCGCTGACCGCCGCCCAGAGTTCGGGGAGGACAGGGGCAACCAGGCCCAGGTACACCAGGAGCACGGGCACCGCCGTCCACGGCGAGCGGGCGACGCGGACGGTCGGCCCCCAGGCCGGGGCGAGGATCATCAGCGCCCAGACGGGGGCGGCCAGCCAGAAGGACAGCTCGAAGAGAGCGCCGGTCATGACGTGAACCCCTCGCGGGCCGGGCCGTCCGCGGGCGCGGGCGCATCCGACGGGTCCGGGCGTCCGCCGGGGTCCCGACCACCCGTCAGGCCCGTTGCGGCGAACGTGATCCCGTCCTCCACTTCACCCGCCCGCGCGGCCGGCGCGGTCCGCAGCGAGAGCACTCCCCCGACCACCACCGCGGTCAGCACCGCCACGGCCGCCGCCGACATCGCCCCGTCCGGCCGGTGCAGCGGTCGGCCGGCCAGCGCCTGCCACAGCACCAGCAGCACGACCGCCGCGTACGCCCCCGCGGCGAGCCGCACCAGACGCGCGCGGACCCGGTCGTCGGCCAGCCGGGCCAACCGCGGGGCGAGCGCGGCGAGGACCATGACCAGCAGCGGCAGGACCTGCAGCGCGTGCATGCCCACGAAGTGGGGGATCCGCAGGTCACCGCCGGTGGTGGACCAGCCCGTCAGGGGCATCGCCGGACCGCCGTCCGCCACCCCGACGCCGTGCGCGCCGACCACCCCGGTCACGTCGGGCCGTTGCCCCGGCCGGGGCGTGGTCATCAGGAAGCCCACGGCCGCCCCGGCCAGGGCGAGGAGGACCCCCGCCCGCATCGCCCACGCGGACGCGCGGTCGGTGACGTCGGCTCGCAGCAGCAGCACGGCCAGGACGAGGGTGGCCACCCACAGGACCACGATGGTGGCCCCCATGACGCTGAACAGAGCCGCGTCGAGGGGCGTTTCGACGTTGAAGTGACTGCGCCTGCCGCGGACGACCTGCCCGACGATGATCACCATCTCGACGAGGCTCGCCAGGGCGATCACGGTCCCCGCCCACCACCCCACGCGACGACCCCGCGGGAGCTGCGCCAGCATCCAGGCCAGGGACAGGCAGTACGCCGTCAGCGACAGCGAGAACTTGAGCGGCTTGGCCCAGATCGGCGCGCCCACCAGCACGCGGTCGTCGACCACCAGCCCCACGGCGGAGACGGCCGCGGTCACCACCATCACCGCGGAGAACACCGTCAGCGGGCGGTGCCAGGACCGCCAGGACGCCGGGGCCGGACCCGGCGGACGTAAGGACGTCATCACTACCTCCCGTTACGGATAGCGGCACTATCCACTATCCGATGGCTCCACTATCTATGCTGAGGACCGCACCGGCAAGACCTCCCGCCTGCCGGGCGGGAAGTGGCCGAAAGACGCGGGCGGGACGAACGACGAGGGGTGAACCGGGCGTGCGCATCGGCGAGTTGAGCCGAAGGACCGGAGTGCCGGTGCCGACGATCAAGTACTACGTCCGCGAAGGCCTGCTCCCGTCGGGGGAGTTGACCAGTCGTAACCAGGCGGTCTACGGCGAGACGCACGAGCGCCGCCTGCGGCTGATCCGCGCGCTGCTCGACGTGGGCGGGATGAGGGTGGCCGAGATCGCGGAGGTGCTGGCGGCCGTCGACGACCCGCAGCGACCGCTGCACGACGTGCTCGGGACCGTGTCCGGCCACGCCGGCGACCCGGGTCCCCGGCCGGAGGGCGCCGGTGAGGTACCGGAGGCGTCGGAGGACCCCGAGGTCGCGGCCGCGCGCGAAGCGGTGGCGGCCCTCGTCTCCCGGCGCGGCTGGGGATCCGAGGAGTCGCGGCCGGTCTCCGACCTGATCCGGGCCCTGGCCGCCATGGCCCGGCTGGGCCACGCGTCCTTCACCGAGGTGCTGGACGACTACGCCGACGCCGCCGAGCGGGTCGCCCGCGCAGACCTCGGTTACCTGGACCGGCAGCCGGGTGTCGAGAGGCGGGTGGAGACCGCGGTGGTCGGAACGGTCCTCGGCGAGGCGGTCTTCGCGGCGCTGCGGCGCATGGCGCACGCGGAGGCCTCGGAGCGGCTGTACGGCGAGGCGGCGGTACGAGGGCGTCGCCCGTGAGGTCGCGGGCGCGCCCCGGTCGGGGAGGACACCCGCCGTCATGGCCCTGCCCGAGCAGCTGGCGCGCGCGTCCCCGCCATACGCACGAACGGGGCTGGGCCGTCACGGTGCGGGGCGACTGAGTACCGCCCGAGGTCAGGAGCCGGGGGCGCTCGTGCGACCGGTGCGCGGGAGCGCACAACCCTTTGCGCCCCGGGCACGTCGTACGTCACCGAGACACTCGGTACGCCCGACAGGAGCATGACCTTGCGTAGACGCACTTTCGCCGTTGCGGCGGTGGCCGCCCTGGCCGTCGCCGGGCTGGCCGCACCGTCCGCCGGCGCCGCGCCCTCCGGGCTGCGGGACGACTTCAACGGCGACGGGTACCGCGACCTGGCCATCGGCACGCCGAAGGCGGACGGCGGCACGGTCACCGTCGTCTTCGGCTCCTCCTCCGGCGTCGACCCGGCCCGGTCGGTGAACGTCACCCAGGACACCCCCGGGGTGCCCGGGGCCTCGGAGTCGGTGGACCAGTTCGGTGAGAACGTCACCAGCGGCGACGTCAATCACGACGGCTACGCCGACCTGATCGTCGGCTCGCCCTGGGAGCAGGTCACCGGCAAGCCGCGGGGCGCGGTGCACGTCGTCTGGGGCGGCGCGAAGCCGTTCACCTCCGGCGGCCTGATGCTCACCGCGCCGAACGCCACGGCCGACTTCTTCGGCACCGGCGCCGCCTTCGCCGACCTCGACGGGGACGGCACCGACCAGCTGGCCGTGATCGGCGGCAACACCTTCTTCTACTACGCCGACTCGGGCCCCACCCAGGACGGCGCGATCGGCCCGGAGTTCGACTTCCTGCCCGACGGCGTCGTCCTGGACGGCATCACCGCCGGCCACTTCTCCGCCAAGGGCGTCAGTGACTTCGTGCTGAACGGCCGGCTCCAGAAGGACGGCGTGGGCGCCGGCTCCTACGTGGGCCTGCTCCACGGCGGTCCCGGCGACATCGGCTACCACTCCTCCGTGCTGGCGAGCGGCTACGGCCCCGGCGGCGCGTCCTGGGACCGGGCCGTCGCGGCGGGCGACATCAACGGCGACGGGTACGACGACCTGGTCACCGGCTGGACGGACACGCCGGAGGGCGGCTCCGTCACCGTGCGGTACGGCAAGTCGACCGGCCTGTCCGCGGCGGGCACGACGTACACCCAGGCCAGCGCGGGCGTGCCGGGGACGGCGGAGGCCTTCGACTACTTCGGCGAGGCGGTCGCGGTGGGCGACGCGACCGGCGACGGCTACGCGGACCTCGCGATCGGCGCCTCGATGGAGACCGTGGGCACCCACCGCAACGTCGGCAACATCGTGTTCCTCAAGGGCGGCCGGTCCGGCCTCACCACCAGCGGCGCCCAGTCCTTCCACCAGGCCACCTCGGGCGTCCCGGGGGCCGCGGAGGCCGGCGACCACTTCGGCTCCTCCGTGCGGCTGCGCGACATCAACGGCAACGGGCGGGCCGACCTGGCGGTGGGCGCGTACGGCGAGGACGTGGTGTCCGGCGGTTACGACGACGGGGCCGCGTGGGTCCTGCGCGGCACGGCCGAGGGCCTGACGGCCTCGTACGCGACGTCCTTCAGCGCCCTGGCCTTCGACTACCCGACGGTGATCGGCCGCAAGTTCGCCGACGCCTTCGCCCGCTGACCCGCCGACCCACCGAACCGTGGCGACCACCCATCCCCTACACCCGCAGGAGGCGCGAGGCATGCGCGAGTGGCACAGGATCCTTCCCGCGGCGGTGATCTGCGCGACGACCCTGCTGGGCCTGGCCGCGCCCACCGGCGCACAGGCCGCCGAGCGGGCCGTTCCGCGGGGCGACCTCGACGGCGACGGCTACCCGGACCTGGCGGTGGGCGTGCCCTCCGGCCAGGTCGACGGCAAGGCCGCGGCGGGCTACGTGCACGTGCTGTGGGGCGGACCGGACGGCCCCGGCCGGCACGGCTCCGTCCGCGTCAGCCAGGCCTCCCCCGGCGTGCCCGGCACGCCCGAGGCCGGCGACCTGTTCGGCTCCGCGGTGGCCGTCGACGACGTCGACGGGGACGGGACCGCCGACCTGGTGGTGGGCGCCTCCAGCGAGTCGCTGACCAGTGACACGTACGCCGAGCACGGCACCGTCACGGTGCTGCCCGGCGGCGCGGCGGGCTTCCCCGTCGGCTGGACGGTCGCCCGGGGCCCCGACGAGTACGCCCGGATCGGCTCGGTGCTCGCCGTCGGCGACGTGGACGGCGACGGGGCCCCGGACCTGGCGCTCGGCCGCAGGGCCGAGGAGCACGGCGACGCGGTTCTGCGGCCCGGCCCGCTCACCGCCGACTCGCCGGACACCCTGGGCGGCGTGATCGCCCGGGCGACGTTCGGCGGCGTGGTCGCCCTCGCCACCGGCGACTTCGACAAGGACGGCGACGACGACCTCGCCGTCTCGGTCAGTGCGCTGGAGACCCGATCCGTCCAGATCCACCGCTGGCAGGGCGGCGTCCCGGAGCGGGTGTGGAGCACCCCGGCCTCGGCCGCCACGCTCGCCGTCGCGGACTTCGACGCGGACGGCGCGGACGACCTGGCCCTCGGCTACTGCTACCCCAACTACGAGGCGGACGTGCCGGACTGCGCGGACACCTCCACGGGCCGCGCCGAGGTGTTCACCGGTGGACTGGTGAAGGTCGCCTACGGCGCGGCAGGCGGCGGCTTCGGCGCCCGCACGCAGGAGATCCAGCAGGACACCCCGGGCATCCCCGGCACCGCCGAGGCCGAGGACCGTCTCGGCACCGCGCTCGCCGTGGGCGACGCCGACGGCGACGGTCACCCCGACCTCGCGATCGGCGACGCGAACGAGGCGGTCGGCGCGGGCAAGGACGCGGGCATGGTCACCGTCGTGCACGGCGGGCCCACCGGACTGCTCGCGGCCGACGGCACGGCCCGCGCGGTCGGCTTCACCCAGAACGGCGCCGGCGTCCCCGGCACCGCGGAGGCGGGCGACCTGTTCGGCTCCTCGGTCCACCTCGGGGACCACGACGGCGACGGCCGCGCGGACCTCACGACCGGCGCGCCGGGTGAGAACTCCGCCACCGGCGGCGTCTGGCTCCTCCCGGGCTCGGCCCAGGGCCCCACGGCGACGGGCTCCCGGGCGATGAGCCCCGGCAGCCTCGGCCTGCCGGCCTCCCCCACCCCGCGCTACGGACAGGTCCTCGGCCGGGGGTGACCCGCACCGGGGGGAGATCCCCGGCCGGGGCAGGCTTCTGCCGGGGCAGATTCTCGGCCGGCGCACATTCTCGGCCGGGCCAGGTCCTGTGCCGAAGATGTCCAGCACCGGGGCAGGTTCTCGGTCGAGGGTGCCCAGCACCGGGGAAGGCCACCGGCCGGGAGTATCCCGCACCGGGGAAGGCCACCGGCCGGGAGTGTCCCGCACCGGGGCAGGTCCTCGGGCGAAGGTGCGAAGCACCGGACGGGGCAGCCCTCGGCCGAAGGCGCCCAGCACCGGGGCAGGTCCTGGGCCGGGGGTGTCCCGCCCACCGGAGGGGGACCGCCCCTCCGCCGGTGCCGGACAGGACGAAGGCCCAGGTC
>NZ_JBRIOU010000008.1:307377-309783 GCF_053474865.1 Streptomyces sp. CO7 | reverse complement strand
CCCCTACGCCTCGCCCTTGGAGCCCTTCGTGCGCACTCGGATCCGCAGGTACGCCTCAGCAGCAGCCGTCGTCGCGGCGGTGACCGCCGTTCCGCTCCTCGCCGCGCCGGCCTCGGCGGCCGTTCCGCCCCCGTCCGTGAGCGACTTCGACGGGGACGGCTACGCGGACCTCGCCGTCGGCGTCCCCGACGGCACGGTCGACGGCCACGCGAAGGCCGGTTACGTGAACGTCGTCCGGGGCGGCCCGAAGGGGATCGGCGCCCACGGGAGCCTGCGCGTCAGCCAGGCGACGGCCGAGGTCCCCGGTTCCCCCGAGGCCGGCGACCGGTTCGGCGCCTCGGTGGCGCTGGTGGACATGAACGGGGACGGCATCGCGGAGCTCCTGGCGGGCGCGCCCGGCGAGGACGTGAACGCCTACCCGGACGCCGGGTCGGTCGTCGCGGTCGCCGGGGCCCGCAGCGGCACCCGCCCGGCTTCCGTGGTCGCCACCGGGCGGGCGGCGTCCGCGTCGTACGGCCTGTCGGTGGCCGGCGCCGACCTGACCGGCGACGGCAGCAGGGACGTCGTGGTCGGCGGGAAGGGCACGGTGGTGCTGCGCACCGCCGACGGGCTCTCCGGCACCGTCGTCACCGACCACATGGGAAGCCGAGCCCCCTCCCTGGCCGCCGGGGACTTCGACGGCGACGGCACGCAGGACCTGGCCGTCGGGTACTGGTCGACCACCCCGTACATCCGCTCGCACGTGCGCCTGTACCGCTGGGACGCGGCCGAGCAGGCCGTCCAGAACTTCTGGAACACCGACAACGCCGGCGTCTCCGCCCTCGCCGCGGGCGATTTCGACGGCGACGGCCGCGACGACCTGGCGCTAGGCGAGTGCCGCGAGATCGCCGACGAGAACATCGACGACCCCTGCGGCCCCGAGGAGTTCGCCGCGGGCGGCGGGATCCACGTCCACTACGGCAGCGGCACCCCCTCCGGCTCGTTCGGGTTCCGACACCAGACGCTGGGCCAGGACAGCCCCGGCGTGGCGGGCGTCGCGGAGTCCGGCGACCGCTTCGGCGCCGCCCTCGCCGCCGCGGACGTGGACGGCGACGGCCGGGACGACCTGTACGCGGGCGCCCCCGGCGAGGCGATCGGCGCCCGGGCCGGGGCGGGCGCCACCACCCTGCTGTTCGGCGGCCCGGCCGGTCTGCTGGACGCCTCGGGCCGGGGCCGCTCGGCGGCGCTCAACCAGGGCACCCCGGGCGTGCCGGGCGCCGCGGAGGCCTCCGACGCCTTCGGCGCCGCCGTCGTCACCGGCGACTACGACGGGGACGGCGCGGTGGACCTGGCGGCCGGCTCGCCGGGCGAGAACGCGGGCTCCGGCGGGGTGTGGCTGCTGCCCCGGGCGGGCGCGGCGGGCTCCTTCGCGATCACCCCCGGGAAGCTGGGGCTGCCTTCGCCGTCGAGCGCCCTCGGCTACGGACGTCACCTCCACAGCAGGTGACGGACCGTCGGCCGACGTGGCCGGCAGCGGGCAGGGCAGCGCCCCCCGGGGGGTCCGGAACGCGGCGCTCCGGATCCCGGACCCGGGGGTACCGGGCGGCCCGTGAATTGACTGCCGTCTCCCGTGCAACCTTTGCCACGCCAGCGCAGTCATGTACATGAGGCCGGGGGACATGCCGTGGGCGCGCGCGTCGTGACCTGTCGAGGCGCCGGGCCGGCCGCACCGTCCGTGCGGGGCCCAGGCCGCCTCCGTCCCTCTGCCTCCTGCCGACGCACCAAGGCGTCGACATACGTGAGGTAGGAGCTTTGACACGTCGTACGACACATGCCTACCGCCCGCTGAGCATGAAGCGCAGAGCCTGGATCACCCTGGGCGCCGTGCTCCTCGGCGGCGGTGGCGTGGCCACTTACGCGATGGCCGACCCGCCGGCCGACACACCGGCCTCCGAGGCCCGCTCCAAACGCCCGGTACGGGTCTACGACCTCGCGCTGCCGGGCGGCGGCTCCAAGAAGGAGCTGCCGCGCACCACGACCAAGCTCTTCTCGCTGCTGGGCGTCTCCTGGGACGCCGCCGAGAAGCCGCTCGAGGGCACCGCGCAGGTGCGCACCCGTAGCGCGGAGACCGGCAAATGGTCCGACTGGAAGGACCTCGAGTTCCACGCCTCCCCGCCGGAGAAGCCCACCGCCGAGATGCGCGGCGCCTCCGAGCCGCTCTGGGTCGGCCCGTCCGACGGCGTCGAGGCGCAGGTGGTCCGCGAGGACGGCAGCACCACGGCGATGCCCAAGGGCATGCAGGTCAACATGGTCGACCCGGGCGTCGTCACCACCGCGGAGACGAAGTCCACGGACGTCCAGGTCGAGCCGGCCGCCTTCGCCGCGGCGAGCGACGAGAGCGAGTCGCCCGCCCCGGCGGCCACCGAG
>NZ_JBRIOU010000008.1:303496-307277 GCF_053474865.1 Streptomyces sp. CO7 | reverse complement strand
CACCGAGCCGGCCCCGGAGAACACCGAGCCCGCCCCCGCGACCACGGAGCCCGCCGGGGAGACCACCTCGCCGGTCGCCGAGCCGACCGGCTCGCCCTCGGCGACGCCGTCCGGAACGGCGCCGACGAAGCCGGCCGCGCCCCCGTCCACCGTCACGCAGCCCCCGATCATCAGCCGGGCGCAGTGGGGCGCGGACGAGTCGAAGGTCGAGGACCCGGCCGAGTACATCGAGAAGGTCGACGCCGTCTTCATCCACCACACGGTGGGCTCGAACAGCTACAGCTGCGCGCAGTCCGCGTCGCTGGTGCGCGGCGTGATGGAGTACCACGTCAACGTCGAGGAGTGGAACGACCTCGGCTACAACTTCCTGGTCGACAAGTGCGGCCAGGTCTTCGAGGGCCGCGCCGGCGGCGTCGACCTCCCGGTCAAGGGCGCCCACACCTACGGCTTCAACAGTTACTCCACCGGCATCGCCTTCCTCGGTGACTTCGAGGGCGTCGACGGCCACACGGTCGGGAAGCCGACCCGTGCCGCGCTGGAGGCGGCGGCCCGTGTCGCCGCGTGGAAGCTCGGCCAGTACGGCGGCAACCCCACCGGCAAGGTCACCCTGGAGGCCGGCGGCGACACCGGCGTCTGGAAGACGGGCGACCAGGCCACCCTCAACGTGATCTCCGGTCACCGCGACGCGTTCGCCACCGCCTGCCCCGGTGCCACGCTGTACTCCAAGCTCGGCGAGATCCGCCGGATCGCGGCGAGCCCGCTGCGCAACGCGGCCGTCCCGACCGCCGACTTCAACCGTGACGGCATCACCGACCTGGTGGCCGGCGTCCCGCGCTCCTCGAGCAGCGCGGGCAGCGTCGTGGTCGTCCCCGGTTCGACGGACGGTCCCGACGGGCCGCTGCGCAAGGTGATCTCGCAGAGCACCGCGGGCGTCACCGGCGCCTCCGAGGCCGGCGACAACTGGGGCGCGGCCGGCGCCTGGGGCGACATCGACGGGGACGGTTACGCCGACCTCGTGGTCGGCGCGCCGGGCGAGGACACCGACGCGGGCGCCGACGCCGGAGGCCTCGTCGTCCTCCACGGCCCGGCCCTGACCGCCCGCACCGCGGTCGTCACCGACCCCGTCGCCAAGGCCGGCGCCAAGCTGGGCGGCACCGTCGCGGTCGGCGACTTCGACGCCGACGGCACGGCGGACGTGTTCGCGGCCGGCACCGGCAACGGCGGCGTCTGGAGCACCAGCCTCAGCGGCAAGGGCACCCAGAAGGGCACGCTCACCAGCGCCACCGGTGCCGTCGCCTACCTGGACTCGGCGACCGGCGACTTCAACCGCGACGGCTACGCCGACGTGGCGCTGAACTACCGCGACCAGTCCTCCGTCGGCCGGGTCACCTGGTTCAAGGGCTCCGCGGCCGGTCTGGTGAAGGTCAGCGTCCTGTCCGTCAAGGGCGGCCGCTCCATCGCGGCGGGCGACGTCAACGGCAACGGCTACGACGACATCGTCATCGGCCAGCCGTACACGGCGGAGTCCGGCGCCATGGCCGGCGGTCAGGTCACCGTCGTGCCGGGTACGTCCACCGGCTTCACCACCACCGGGATGAAGACCGTCCACCAGGACACCACCGGCGTCCCGGGCACCGGCGAGAGCGGCGACGCCATGGGCTGGTCGGTGTCGGCCGGCGACTACAACCTGGACGGTTACGCCGACGTCCTCACCGGCGCCCCCCGCGAGGACATCACCCGCAGCGGCAACCGCGCCGACGCGGGCATGGTGTTCCTGCTGAAGGGCAGCTCCTCCGGCCTCACCGGCACCGGAGCGCTCGGCTACAGCCAGGACACGGCGGGCATCAGCGGCTCGACCGAGGCCAACGACCGGTTCGGCTCCTCGGTGGTGCTCCAGGACCTGTCGGGCTGGGGCCGCGCGGACCTGGCCATCGGCGCCGAGGGGGAGGACGCCTACAACGGCACCGTCTTCCAGATGGACTCCGGCGGCTCCGGGGTCTCCACCGAGGGCGGCGTCTACTACGGCCGCTCGGTCCTCGGCACTCCGGCCGCGGGCTACCTGGGCCAGACCCTGCAGCCGTAGCGGTGACGGCGTCGCGGCGTGAGCCGTGACGAACCGGGCCGGGCCGGGCAACGACCTTCGGGGCGTTACCCGGCCCGGCGCTTTTTATTCCACTTCCCGCATGAATTTCCGTACAGTTTTTGCGGCGACTTCCCGCCATGACGGCTCGACTTTTCGCAGGACCCCTGTGCTACGGTGGTGACCAGTTGCAGTTTTGGTTACCAGAGACTTCTTGAGTGCTCTCAGACGACCTTTACGTCTACGGGAGCACTCTTTTGTATTTCCGGACATTGCCAGAGCAGCGACCCCGGGGCCACGAGGTGTGGTCTCGGAAACTGCCCAGAGGGAGATTCACATGGCATCCGGCACCGTTAAGTGGTTCAACGCGGAAAAGGGCTTCGGCTTCATCGAGCAGGACGGCGGCGGCGCCGACGTCTTCGCCCACTACTCGAACATCAACTCCTCCGGCTTCCGTGAGCTGCAGGAGGGCCAGCGCGTGAACTTCGACGTCACGCAGGGCCAGAAGGGCCCGCAGGCGGAGAACATCACCCCCGCCTGACGCGTACCGCGCTCCGCGCACCACGCATCACAGGGCCGGGCCCGCACTCCTCGTGAGTGCGGGCCCGGTCTGTTGTGTGCCGGACGCGCAGGGGATGCTGGTGCCATGCGCATGGTCGTGACCGGGGCCACCGGTAGCTTGGGCACGCTGGTGATCGAAGGGCTGCTGGAGAGGGTTCCGGCGGACCAGGTGGTCGCGGTGGTGCGGGACAGGGAGAAGGGTGCGGCGCTCGCCGCACGGGGCGTGCGGCTGACGACGGCCGACTACGACGCCCCGGACACCTTCCACGGCGTCTTCCGCGCCGGCGACCGGGTCCTGCTGGTCTCCGGCAACGACGTGACCGCGGACCGCCTCGCGCAGCACCGCACGGTGGTCGACGCGGCCGCCACGGCGAGGGTGGGACTGCTGGCGTACACCAGCGTGCCGGGCGCGCTGCAGGCCCGGCTGGCCGACGCCCACCGGCGCACCGAGGGCCTGATCCTCGCCTCCGGTCTGCCGTACACGCTGTTGCGCAACAACTGGTACACCGAGGCGTACACCGAGCAGCTGCCGCTGGTGCTGTACCTGGGCGCCGTGGCCCGGGCCTGCGCGGACGGACGCGTCGCCTCCGCCTCCCGGGCCGACTACGCCGCGGCGGCCGTGGCCGTGCTCACCGGCCGGGACCACGAGAACCGCACGTACGAGCTCGGCGGCGACACCGCGTGGAGCCTGGCCGAGTACGCGGCCGAGGTGAGCCGCCACGCCGGCCGGGAGGTCCCGTACCGGGCGCTGACCTTCGACGGCTACCTCGCCCACCTGATCACCGCCGGGCTGCCCGCGCCGGCGGCCGAACTGCTCGCGGGCGCGGACGTCTCGGTGGCCCGCGGCCAGCTGGCCGCGACCCCCGGCGCCCTGTCCCGCCTGATCGGCCGCCCGACGACCCCGATGCACCGCTCCGTCGCCGAGGCCGTAGGGGCGCTCGCCACCGCGGGGTGAACGGGGCGGGGCGACTCGCCCGGACCCCGCCCCCTCCCTCGCACCCCGTGCCGCAGATGCGGGCAATGGGCCTTGCGAACGCTGGCATTCGCGGCGGGAGGTGCCATAGGTTGGCGCACATGCGTGAGTACTCCATGGCTCGGGCGGCCCGGTTGCTGGGGGTCAGTGCCGACACGGTGCGGCGG
>NZ_JBRIOU010000008.1:301508-303396 GCF_053474865.1 Streptomyces sp. CO7 | reverse complement strand
GGACGACGGGGGACGCCGGGTGGTCGACGGGCGGGACCTCGCGGCCTTCGCCGTGGAACTGGCCCGGCAGGGCGACGAGGAGCGCCCCGCGTACACCTCGGCGCGCAACGCGTTCGCCGGCATCGTGACCGGGGTGACGCTGGGCGACGTGGCGGCCCAGGTGGAGATCCAGGCGGGCCCGCACCGGCTGGTGTCGCTGATGACCCGCGAGGCCGTGGAGGAACTCGGCCTGGAGGTCGGCGTGGAGGCCACCGCCCGGGTGAAGGCGACCAGCGTGCACGTCGACCGGCCGGTGGAGCAGCGGTGAGGCGCGGGCGGCGGTGGGCCGGCGCGGCCCTGGCGGCGGCCGTGGTCCTCACCGGGTGCGGAGCGCAGGAGGCGGAGCCGACGGTGACCGTGTTCGCCGCCGCCTCCCTCAAGGAGTCCTTCGGCACCCTCGGGGAGCGGTTCGAGGAGGAACACCCGGACGTCAACGTCGAGTTCAGCTTCGGCGGAAGCGACACCCTGGCCGCGGGCATCACCGGCGGCGCCCCCGCCGACGTCTTCGCCTCCGCGGACGAGGCCACCATGGCCCGGGTCACGCAGGCGGGCGAGGCGTCCGGGCGGCCCGAGGTGTTCGCCCGCAACCGGCTGTCGATCGTCACCCTGCCCGGCAACCCGCACGGCGTGCGGAGCCTGGGCGACCTGGCCCGCCCGGAGCTGAAGGTGGTGCTCTGCGACGTCTCCGTGCCGTGCGGCGCGGCGGCCCGCAAGGCGCTGGAGACCGCCCGGGTCCGCGTCCGGGCCGCCTCCTACGAGCAGGACGTCAAGGGCGCGCTGACCAAGGTGCGGCTGAAGGAGGCCGACGCGGCGCTGGTGTACGCCACCGACGTGAAGGCGGCGGGCGACGCGGTGACCGGCGTGGAGTTCCCCGAGGCGGACACCGCGACGAACAGTTATCCCATCACCGTCCTGAAGAACGCACCGCAGCCCGAACGCGCCGCCGATTTCGTGGAGTTCGTCCGCTCGGCGGAGGGCCGCCGGGTGCTGCGCGAGGCGGGCTTCCTGGAACCGGGCCCGGCCGCTCCGTGAGCACCGCCCGGCCGGCCGCGCGCGCCCCGCTGGCCCTGCTGGTGCCCGCGGCGGCCGGTCTGGCGTTCCTGCTGCTGCCGCTGGCCGCGCTCCTGCTGCGCGCGCCGTGGGCCGCGCTGCCCGCACAGCTCGGCAGCCCGCGGGTCTGGGAGGCGCTGCGGCTGTCGCTGCTGACGGCGACCACGGCGACCGCGCTCTGCCTGGTGCTGGGCGTGCCGCTGGCCTGGGTGCTGGCCCGCACCGACTTCCCCGGCCGGCGGCTGGTCCGCGCCCTGGTCACGCTGCCCCTGGTGCTTCCGCCGGTGGTCGGCGGTGTGGCGCTGCTGCTGGCGCTGGGCCGGGACGGTGTGGTGGGCCGGCTGCTGGACGACTGGTTCGGCCTGACCCTGCCGTTCACCACGGCGGGCGTGGTCGTC
This sequence comes from Streptomyces sp. CO7, assembly GCF_053474865.1. Classification (NCBI taxonomy): domain Bacteria; kingdom Bacillati; phylum Actinomycetota; class Actinomycetes; order Kitasatosporales; family Streptomycetaceae; genus Streptomyces; species Streptomyces sp. CO7. The sequence goes on along the minus strand of NZ_JBRIOU010000008.1, from coordinate 301,909 downwards.
GCGGAGGCGTTCGTGGCGATGCCGTTCCTGGTGATCAGCGTGGAGGGCACGCTGCGCGCCGCCGACCCGCGGTTCGAGGAGGCGGCGGCCACGCTGGGGGCGTCCCGGTTCACCGCCTTCCGGCGGGTGACGCTGCCGCTGATCGCCCCGGGGGTCGCCGCGGGCGCGGTGCTGGCCTGGGCGCGGGCGCTCGGCGAGTTCGGGGCGACGATCACCTTCGCGGGCAACTTCCCGGGCCGCACGCAGACCATGCCGCTCGCCGTCTACCTGGCCCTGCAGAGCGACCCGGCCGCCGCCGTCGCGCTCTCCCTGGTGCTGCTGGCGGTCTCGGTGGCGGTCCTCGGCGCGATGCGGGACCGGTGGACGACGGGGGTGGGGACGTGACGGGGGATGACCGGACG
>NZ_JBRIOU010000008.1:298197-301408 GCF_053474865.1 Streptomyces sp. CO7 | reverse complement strand
GGGGCGGGTCGCGCTGGCCCGCGCGCTGGCGACCCGCCCCCGGCTGCTGCTGCTCGACGAACCGCTGGCGGCACTGGACGCCCGCACCCGGCTGGAGACCCGCGCCACGCTGCGACGGCACCTGGAGGAGTTCGAGGCGGTGGCCGTGCTGGTCACCCACGACCCGCTGGACGCCATGGTCCTGGCGGACCGGCTGGTGGTGGTGGAGGAGGGCCGCGTGGTCCAGACGGGCGCCCCCGACCGGGTCGCCCGCCGGCCCCGCACCGACTACGTCGCCCGTCTGGTGGGCCTCAACCTCTACCGCGGCACCGCCTCGGGGCACCGGGTGCGCCTGGACGACGGCACGGCCGCGGTCACCGTGACCGAGGACCTGTCCGGCGACGTCTTCGTGGCCTTCCCGCCGTCGGCGGTGACCCTGCACCGCGAGCGCCCGGTGGGCACCAGCGCGCGCAACGTGTGGCGGTGCCGGGTGGCCGGGATCGAGACGCACGGCGACCGCGTCCGCGCGGAGCTCACCGGTGAACTGCCCATGGCGGCCGACCTCACCACCGTCTCCGCCGCCGAACTGGGCCTCTCCCCCGGCGGGGAGGTGTGGGCCGCGGTCAAGGCCGGGCAGACGCACGCCTACCCGGCGTCCGGCGCCACGGCCTCGCCCCGGGCGTCATAACCGGTCCGTCGTGCTCTCGACCGCCTCGTTCTCCGTGGTCCCGGGCCCCGGCGCCACCGTGGCCGACGGCCCGAGGTGGGCCGCCAGGACCAGGGCCGCCACCGTCACCAGCGCGGCACCCACGGCGCGCAGGTGACGTGCGTGCGAACGTGCGATCAAGGCGACCTCGCCAAGTACGGGAAACGGCATCGGGAAACGACAGGTGAACGACGATCAACGTGCGGCTCAACCTAGGGCCGTGTCCGCCCCACGGCAAGGGCCCGGTGGTGCGGGCACGTGGGCGGCTTTTGCGGACATGTCCGCGCGGCATGAACACGGTCGTCCACAGGTTGTGAAAAGTGGAGGGAGGTACGGGAGTACCGGAGCCGAGCCGCAGGAGTCGTCGTGACCGTCAGCCCCCCGCCCGAGCAGAACCCCGCCGAACACAACGCCCCCGACCTGTCGTCCAGGGACCCCAACTGGTGGCGCCAGGCGGTGATCTACCAGGTGTACCCGCGCAGCTTCGCCGACGCGGACGGCGACGGGCTCGGCGACCTGCGCGGCGTCACCCGGCGCCTCGCCCACCTGGCCACCCTGGGCGTGGACGCGGTCTGGCTGAGCCCCTTCTACCCCTCGGAGCTCGCCGACGGCGGCTACGACGTCGCCGACTACCGGGACGTCGACCCGCGCCTGGGCACGCTGGAGGACTTCACCCTGATGGTGGCCGAGGCGCACCGGCTGGGCCTCAAGGTGATCGTCGACCTCGTCCCCAACCACACCTCCCGCCGGCACGCCTGGTTCGAGGAGGCGCTGCGGGCGGGCCCCGGCTCCCCGGCCAGGGACCGGTACGTCTTCCGCGACGGCCGCGGCCCGGGCGGCGAACTCCCGCCGTCCGACTGGCACTCGGTGTTCGGCGGCAGTGCCTGGGAGCGGGTGCCGGACGGCCAGTGGTACCTCCACCTGTTCGCCCCGGAGCAGCCCGACCTCAACTGGGACAACGAGGAGGTGCGCGCCGACTTCCGCACCACCCTGCGGTTCTGGTCGGACCGCGGCGTCGACGGCTTCCGGGTCGACGTGGCACACGCCCTCGCCAAGGACCTCACCGAGCCGCTGCGCGACCTCGGAGACCTGGCGGCCGGCGGCGACGAGGCGCTGGAGGGCATGGCCCCGGGCGAGCACCCGCTCTACGACCGCGACGAGGTGCACGAGATCTACCGCGACTGGCGCAAGATCCTCGACTCCTACTCCCCGCCGCGGATGGCGGTCGCCGAGGCCTGGGTCCCGGGCGACCGGCGGGTGCTGTACGCGCGGCCCGACGAGCTGGGGCAGGCGTTCAACTTCGAGTACCTGCGCGCCCCGTGGGACGGCGAGGCGCTGCGCGAGGTGATCACCGCCTCGCTGGAGCAGGCCCGCGCGGCGGGCGCCTCGGCGACCTGGGTGCTCTCCAACCACGACGTCATCCGGCACGCCACGCGCCTCGCCCTGCCCCCGGACGCGGACCCGGACGCCTGGTTGCTCTCCGACGGCCATGAGCCCGCCGTGGACGGGGAACTGGGGCTGCGGCGGGCGCGGGCGGCCACCCTGCTGATGCTGGCGCTGCCCGGCTCGGCCTACCTGTACCAGGGCGAGGAGCTGGGGCTGCCGGAGGTCGCCGACCTGCCCGCGGAGGCGCTGCGGGACCCGATCTGGGAGCAGACGGGGCACGCCCGCAAGGGGCGCGACGGCTGCCGGGTGCCGCTGCCGTGGACGCGGGACGGCGCGGGGTTCGGGTTCGGCCCCGCGTCCGGCGGCGGGACCGGCGCCGGACCGGGCGGCGTCGCGGGCGGCGGGCCGGGGGGCGTCCCGGTTGACGGACTGCCGTGGCTGCCGCAGCCGGAGCACTTCGCCGAACTGTCCGTCGAGGCACAGGACGGGGTGGAGGGCTCCACGCTGGAGCTCTACCGGGCGGCCCTGCGCGTCCGCCGCGGGGTGCTGAGCGCGGACGAGTCCCTGACCTGGCTCGACGGCTCCGGCCCCGGCGTCCTGCACTTCGCCCGCCCGGGCGGCTGGCAGGTCGTCGCCAACACCACCTCGGCGCCGGTCCCGCTCCCCGCGGGGCGGGTCCTGCTCGCCAGCGGACCGCTGGACGCCGCGGGAACGGAACTCCCGGCGGACACCACGGTGTGGCTGAAGGCCTGACGCGCGGCGGGGGCGGGGCGGGCGCGGCAGGGCGTGGCGTGTGACGCGCTCCATGCCCGGCCGGGCCCTGCGCGGGACATGCCCCCGCCTACCGTGGGGGCATGTCCCCGCTGGCCCGGATCGCCCGTACCTTCACGCCGCGCTTCGCCGAGTTCGCCTACGAGCCCGGCTTCACCGCGGCCGTGGACCAGCACGTGGCGGAACTGCGCGACCGGCTCTCCGCCGCCGGCCCGGCCGCGACCCTCACCCCGGCCGCCCCGGACCCCGCCGACCTCACGGACTACGCCCTCGGCTTCCTCGACGCCCTCGACGACCTCGACTGGCGCGAGCCCCCGGGCCACGACTACGCCGTCTGCCGCCTCACCGCCATCACCTGGCTCATCCACC
>NZ_JBRIOU010000008.1:297456-298097 GCF_053474865.1 Streptomyces sp. CO7 | reverse complement strand
GCACCGGAAGGACCACCCCCGTCGCGATCCCCGCCTGGCTGAGCGCCGCGACGAACCCCAGGACCAGGACGACCGCCCACAGGACCCGCGCCACCGCACCCCCGTACGCGGCGGACGCGAGCACCGAGCCGACCACCTTCCGCACCGCGCCCGCGACCGCCAGCGTGACCACCACCAGCACCACCGCCACGATGCCGCGCGGCAGCCACGCCACCACCCCGTCGATCATCGCGCCGAGCGGGTTCGGCCCGAAGACGCCCAGCGCCAGCCGCAGCACCATCAGCATCAGCAGGTAGAACACCAGCCGGCTGACGATCCCGGTGAGGTCGTACGGCGACTCCCGCAGCAACCGCCGCACCCCCGACCGCTCCGCGAGCCTCTCCGAGCCGGCTGTGCGCAGGACCCGGTCCAGCACCTTGGCCGCCGTCCATGCGACGGCCCAGCCGAGGAGCAGCAGCACCAGGAACGCCGCCAGCCGCGGAACGAACCCGACGACCCCCGACCAGGCCTCGTCCAGCCTTTCCGTGAGGTCCACGGCCACGCGTCGCAGGACCATCGGCGGACCCCTTCCTCACGCACCCTGCGGTGCCCTCACCACACCCACACCCACACCCACACCCGTCCGGCACCCCCGCTCTCAC
>NZ_JBRIOU010000008.1:295251-297356 GCF_053474865.1 Streptomyces sp. CO7 | reverse complement strand
CTCCCACGCCCGCCCCGCCCTCCTCCTCGTCGTCGGGGTCGTCCAGCGACCTCGCCCGCTGCCGCCACGGCGAGGGCTCGTCCGGCCCGGGTCGCCGGACGCAGAAGATCGTCGTGTCGTCCCCCAGGTGGTCGTCGGAGTGCAGCAGCACCCCGTCCCGCACGAACCGGGCCATCCCCCGCGGCCTGCGCAGCGTCGGACTCCGCGCGGCCGCACGGGTGACCTCCTCCCGGAGCGGGTAGAACTCCCCCGCCTCGTTCCGCGCCTCGGTGACCCCGTCGGTGGTGAGCAGCAGCGTGGACCCCACCGGCACGGTGGCCCGCACCACCGGCGGCGGCAGGTCGGCGACGTCGCTCAGGCCCAGCGGCAGCCCGTGCGCGCCGGGCAGCGGACCGCACTCCCCGGAGGGGCTGATGAGCAGCGGCGGCTCGTGACCGAAGTTGACGATCTCCACCACGTCCGGCTCGTCGGCCGGGAAGCCCAGCATCACCGCCGTGGCGAACCGGTCGCGGTCCTGCTCGGCCCCCAGGTCGAGGCGGTAGGCGACCTGCCGCTTCAGCCGGATCTCCAGCCGGGTGGCGACCACCGACAGGGACCGCTCGTGGAACCCGGCCTCCCGGAACGTGCCGAGCAGGGCGGCCGCCGTCTCGACCACCTCCAGCCCTTTGCCCTGGACGTCGCCGATGAGCACCCGTGTCCCCCACGGGCTGGGCTGGATGTCGTAGAAGTCGCCGCCGACCCGCGCCTCGCTGTTGGCCGGCATGTAGAGCGCCGCGTGCTCCAGCCCGCCCAGCCCCGGCGGGAAGGGCCGCAGGACGGCGCGGCGCGTGGTGTCGGCGACCACCGACATCTGCATGAGTCTGTTCGCGTGGGCGACGCGCACCGCGCAGGCGAAGACCGAGAACAGCCCGCCGACGATCAGCAGCACGAGGACCGGCCACACACTGACCATGGGCCGCGAGACCACGGTGACCAGCCCGTAGGCGACCAGCGCCAGCACCGCCAGGATCGCCGTGGCGCGCACGCTGCAGAGCGCCGAGGCAACGCCGGGGACCAGCACCAGCCAGGAGGCGGCACGGAACCAGTCCGGTGTCGACACCTCCACCACGATGCCGACCACCCCGATCAGCACCGGGAGCACCCAGCTGACCGCGTGGCCGCGCCAGTAGAGGAGGCGGGCCGCCCTGGCCGCGCGCATGAAGACGGCGCGCGGCACTGCCGGGTCGTAGACCGGGGCTCCGGCGTCGCTTCTCCCGGCAGGGGGCGTGGACTGCATGTTTTCAGCGAAACACGGGCGTGGGGGGCCTGCATCCGGTCGTGAACAAGGGCGCGTTCCCGAGTTGCCCGTTCACTCGTACGGGTGTCCGCTGGATATCGGAGCCGGGCTTCGTCGACAGGCCGCCGCACGTCCGCGGCATCTGTTTCATGCTCGTGGTCCGGCTCGACGACCGCCCGGTTTCCGGCGGAGAGGAGCGTTTCCATGACGTACGCGCCACACGCCCCCCGAAAGTCCCTGTCCCGGCCTCCCGGCACCTGGCACCCGGGCGCCGACTCGCGCCCGCAGGCCGACACCCGGCTGCTCGGGGACCGCGGGACGAAGACCATGAAGCTGGTCGCGACCGTGGGCTTCGGGCTGATCTACGGCTACTGGGCCGCGGCCAACACCCGCGACGGCGGCCCGATCACCGGCTGGAACACGTTCTACGGGTTCATGGCGGCGCTGGCCTTCGTCCTGGCGCTGGGGGCGATGCTGCTGATCACCCCGCGGTTGTCCCGCGGCATACGCGCCGTGGCCTGGGCCGCCTTCGCCGGCATCGCGCTGGGTTTCCTGGTGAGCTCCACCGACACCAGCGTCATCCGTTCCGTCGTCCTGGGCGCCGCCCTGGCGGTGGGCGTCTTCGTCTCCGCCCTCTACCGGATACAGACCCACCCGAGGCCGGGCGACGCCCGAACGGGCGACCTCGGGTATCCGCTCACCGACCAGCAGGACGCGCGGCGCGTCGAGGAGTACGGGGAGGCGTCCTTCACGGGACGGACGGCGCGGGAAGCCGTCGGGCCTGCCGCGTCCACGGCGCCGATCGCGCCGGAGTCCCCCGCCACCACCC
>NZ_JBRIOU010000008.1:294295-295151 GCF_053474865.1 Streptomyces sp. CO7 | reverse complement strand
CACCACCCCCGCCTCCTCCGTGCGGCCCGCGGGCTACGGCACGATCCGGCACCGCCGTCGGCGTCGCGGCGGCAAGGTGCGCCTGCTGATGCGGACGCTCAAGATGGCCCGCTCGGTGCGCCGTCACCACTGATCCCTGACCTCGGGCGGCCGGGCCGGCCGATCCGGACCCCGTGGGGCCGGGCCGTCGGCCCGGTTCCGGGGGCCGCCGCCTCACCCGGTCGGACGCGCGTCGCTCGCCCCGGCCGGGCGGGCGGCGTCTCCTGGGAGGGTGAGTCCCCGCACGCGCCGTCTCCGCGACGTGCTGTCGGCGGCCCTGACCGTCGCGGCGTGCCTCGTGCTGCCATTCGGCGCGCTCGCCGCCTGGGCGGTGCACCAGGTCGCCGACACGAGCCGGTACGTCGAGAGCATGGCGCCCCTGTCCTCGGACCCCGCGGTGCGCGGGGTGATCGCGGACACGGTGGGCGCCGGGATCGTGCACGAGTTGACCGACCGGCGTGACCTGCCCCCTTCGGCGGCGCCCTTCGTCCACAGCGCTGTGGACTCCTTCACCCGGACCGCTGCGTTCCGTGCCGTCTGGGACGCGGGCAACCGGGCGTCCCACGAGGCGGTGCTGAAGGCCCTGCGGGAGCGGGGCGACGGTCCGGTCACGGTGGACCTGGCCCCGATCACCGAGCGGGTCCGGCACGAGCTGGCCGACGACAACGTGCCGCTGGCCGGCAGCATCCCGGTCCGGCACGCGCGGGTGGCGGTGCTGGAGCCGCAGGAGCTGCGCCGGCTGCGGGAGGGGCTGCGCACCCTGGAGGTCGCCGGGGTGTGGCTGCCGGTGTCGGCGGGGGTGCTGGCGGTGGCCGGC
>NZ_JBRIOU010000008.1:281912-294195 GCF_053474865.1 Streptomyces sp. CO7 | reverse complement strand
CGGCCTCCACCGTCACCTCCGTCACAGCGGTCACCCCGGTCACACCGGTCACACCCGCCACCCCCGTCACGCCGACCACCCCGGCCGGTCCGGGGAGCGGAGAGGCCCGCTCCGCCAACCCGTCGCTTCAAGGACGCGTCGTTGACTAGTCTTTGCGGCATGTACGGCTACGACCCGAACGCCGGCGCCCAGCAGCAGTACGCCCCGCCGCCGCAGCAGCACCAGCAGCAGCCGATGGGCGGCATGAGCGGCGGTTACGGTCAGCCGCAGCAGCCGCTCTATCCCGAGCCCTCGACGGCCGCACCCCCCTCGCTCGCGGAGGCGGTGCGCGCCTTCACCACCGGCACGATGACGGCGGAGGACTTCCACCAGGTCTTCGCCACGTCCAAGGTCTACTGCCCACGCGGCGACAACCCGGGCTTCCTGGCGCTGCACAACACGCAGCAGCCGGTGATCCCGATGTTCACCTCGCTCAAGGAGCTGCGGCGGTACGCGGGCAAGGAGTCCAAGTACTTCGTCATCACCGGCTCGGAGGTGCTGGACCTGCTGCCCTCGGGGTACGGCTTCGTGCTGGACATGGAGGGCGAGCACCGCATGGTCTTCGACGCCCAGACCGTGGAGCAGATGGTCGACTACGCCATGCGGCGCATGTACACCTGAAGCATGTACACCTGAGCGCCGGCGCCCCGCCGCGCCCCGCCGTGGAGTCACAGGCCCGGAGGACCTCCCTCCGGGCCTTACGCGCACCCCGAGAAAGTTGAACTCTCAACTAGCGGAAAGTTCAACAATCAACTAATCTCTTCCTCGAGGATGCAGCCGCCCAGGTTGCCGCCGCACAGGAGGTACACCGCCATGCCCGCCGTGACCGTCGAGAACACCCTGGCCCTGCCCCGCGTCACCGCGCCCGCCGAGGCCACCGCCCGTCCCGTGCTGACCGTCACCACCGCGCCCAGCGGTTTCGAGGGTGAGGGCTTCCCGGTGCGCCGCGCGTTCGCGGGCATCGCCCACCGGCACTTGGACCCGTTCATCCTGATGGACCAGATGGGTGAGGTGGAGTACGCGCCGGGCGAGCCGAAGGGCACCCCCTGGCACCCGCACCGCGGCTTCGAGACCGTCACGTACATCATCGACGGCGCCTTCGACCACCAGGACAGCCACGGCGGCGGCGGCTCCATCACCAACGGCGACACCCAGTGGATGACGGCCGGCAGCGGCCTGCTGCACATCGAGGCGCCGCCGGAGCAGCTGGTGATGTCCGGCGGTCTCTTCCACGGCCTGCAGCTGTGGGTGAACCTGCCGGCCAAGGACAAGATGATGGCCCCGCGCTACCAGGACATCCGCGGCGGCACGGTCAAGCTGCTGACCTCCCCCGACGGCGGCGCGCTGATCCGCGTGATCGCGGGTGAGCTGGACGGCCACCAGGGCCCGGGCATCACCCACACGCCCATCACGATGATCCACGCGACCGTCGCCCCGGGCGCCGAGATCACGCTGCCCTGGCGGGAGGACTTCAACGCCCTCGCCTACGTGCTGGCCGGCCGAGGCTCGGTGGGCACGGAGCGGCGCCCGGTCCACACCGGCCAGGCGGCCGTCTACGGCAAGGGCACCTCGCTGACCTTCCGGGCGGACGAGCGGCAGGACGGGAACACCCCCGACCTGGAGATCGTCCTGCTCGGCGGACAGCCGATCCGCGAGCCGATGCAGCAGTACGGCCCGTTCGTCATGAACACCCGTGACGAGCTGACGCAGGCCTTCGAGGACTTCCAGAAGGGCCGCTTCGGGCGGATCCCGGCCGCCCACGGGATGACCCCGGCCGGCCCGCAGGGCTGACCCGGCCGTCAGCCGTCGCCGCCCCCCTCGCCCTCCCCTTCTTCCTCCTCCGGCTCCTCCAGCTCGAACCAGATGGTCTTGCCGTCCCCGCGCGGGTCGACGCCCCAGGCCTGGGCCAGCTGCTCGATGAGCACCAGGCCCCGGCCGGAGGAGGCCATCTCCCCCGGGTCGCGTTTGTGCGGCAGCGCGTCGTCGGAGTCGGTGACCTCGACGCGCAGCCGCCGGAGGGCGCCGGTGCCGGTGATCTCGGCGATCAGGGTGGCGTCGGCATCGGTGTGCATCAGGACGTTGGCCAGCATCTCGGAGGTGAGCAGCACCGCCGAGTCGACGTGGTCCTGCTCGGCCCAGTCGTGCATCAGCTGCCGCAGGTCGGCCCGCGCGTTGGCGATCCGCTCCGGCTGGTCCTGGGCCACCGTCGCCACCACCTTGCGCTTCGGCAGCGGTTCCTCGTCGCCGTGGCGCGCCAGGCGCTCCGGGGTGAGCCGGTGGAGCAGCAGCAGGGCGATGTCGTCCTCGCGCCGGTCGGGCAGCGGGCCGGCGGTCGAGTGCGACGACGGGCCCAGCACCGCGTCCACCAGGATGTCGGCGAGTTCCTCCATGTCACCGCCGTCGTCGGCGGCCTCCAGGATGTCGCGGACCCGCAGCCAGCCGGTGAGCAGGTCGTGGCCGCCGGTCTCGGCGAGCCCGTCGGTGCACAGCAGCAGCGTCTCGCCGGGCTCCAGGGTGAACTCGGTGATCGGGTAGTCCGGGTCGGGATGGACGCCCAGCGGGAGTCCGCCCGCCGTCGACCGCAGCAGCACGGTGCCGTCGGTGAGCCGGATCGCCGGGTCCAGGTGCCCGGCCCGGGCGATGGTGAGCGCGCCGCTGTCCGGGTCCACCTCCACGTACAGGCAGGTGGCGAACCGGGTGTCGTCGGGGTCCTCGGAGTCGTTGATGCCCTGCAGGAACCGGGAGGCGCGGGAGAGCACCGCGTCCGGCGGGTGTCCCTCGGAGGCGTAGGCGCGCAGCGCGATGCGCAGCTGCCCCATCAGGCCGGCGGCCTGCACGTCGTGGCCCTGGACGTCGCCGATGACCAGGGCGAACCGGCCGCCGGGGCCGGGGGCCGCGGTGCTGCCGGGCAGCGGGATCATGTCGAACCAGTCTCCGCCCACCTGCAGCCCGCCGCCGGTGGGCACGTAGCGGCCGGCGATCTCCATGCCCGGGATCTTCGGGCCGAGCCGCGGCATCATCGAGGCCTGGAGCCCTTGGCTCAGTTCGCGTTCCGTCTCGGCGGTGCCGGCCCGGGAGAGCGCCTGGGCCAGCATCCGGGCCACCGTGGTGAGGACCGAGCGTTCGTCGGGCGTGAACTTCACCGGATGGGCGAAGCCCGCCATCCAGGCGCCCATGGTCCGGCCCCCCACCACCAGCGGCAGGAAGGCCCAGGACTTGCGCCCGAAGTGTGCGGCCAGCAGCCAGCCGCTGGGGTAGCGCGAGCGGTACTCCTCGGGCGAGCGGATGTAGACCGGCCGGCCGGTGCGGATGACCTCCGCGGCGGGGTAGTCGGTGTCCACCGACATCTGGGTGAACGGGAACGCGTCCTGCTGGGGCTGTCCGTGGTGCCCGACCACCGTCAGCCGGTTGCCCTCGACGCCGAAGACGGCCAGGCCGTCGGGGGAGAACCCCGGCATGGCCAGGCCCGCGGCGACGCGCAGCACCTCGTTGGTGGAGCCCGCCTCGGCCAGCGCCCGGCCCGCGTCCAGCAGGAACGCCTCCCGGTTGCGCCGCCAGTCGCCGATCACGGGGCCCTGCGAGGCGGCGCCCTGGGCGGGGTCGCTGACCTCCTGGATGATGCCGACGACCTCGTAGGAGTCGCGCTGCGCGTTGTAGGTGGGGTGGCAGCGCGAGCGCAGGGTCCGCAGCACCCGGCTGCCGCCGTCCATCACCCGGATCCGAGCCTCGGCCAGCGTGTTCTCCGCGAGTGCCAGCTGGACGACGGCCAGCATCTCGTTCCAGTCCTCGGGGTGGACCCGGGCGCGGATCTGGGACTCGCGCAGCACCACCGGCTCGGCGGGCAGCTCCAGCTGACGGGCGGCCTCGGCGTCGGCGGTGATCCGGTCGTCGGCCGTGTCCCACTGCCAGAGGCCGATCGAAAGGATCGACAGGACCTCCGGGACCTTCTCGGCCGACAGGGGATCGTCGTGGCGCATTGCACCACTGTAGGAAGACGGTGACCGAGCCTGCCATCCGAAGCGGACGCAGATGTTCCGTATGCCCGGGCCCCCGGGACCCCCGCGAGGCGCGGAAACCAAGGGGAAGGGGCGACAGCACGACCGGTACCCTGGGAGGGCCCGGCCGAGTCATGCCGGGAGACCCCGCTTCCACGAAGACTGGATGAACGACGATGCATCGGTACAGGTCCCACACCTGCGGCGAGCTCCGCGCCTCTGACGTCGGCACCGACGTCCGGCTGAGCGGCTGGCTGCACAATCGGCGCGACCTGGGCGGCATCCTCTTCATCGATCTGCGCGACCACTACGGCATCACCCAGCTGGTCGCCCGTCCCGGCACCGCCGCGTACGAGGCCCTGGACAAGATGTCCAAGGAGTCGACCGTCCGGGTGGACGGCAAGGTCGTCTCCCGCGGCGCGGAGAACGTGAACAGCGACCTGCCGACCGGTGAGGTCGAGGTCGAGGTGGCCGAGGTCGAGCTGCTCGGCGCGGCCGCCCCGCTGCCGTTCACCATCAACGCCGAGGACGGGGTGAACGAGGAGCGCCGTCTGGAGTACCGCTTCCTCGACCTGCGCCGTGAGCGGATGCACCGCAACATCATGCTGCGCACGGCCGTCATCTCCGCCATTCGGCACAAGATGACCGCGCTCGGCTTCAACGAGATGGCGACGCCGATCCTCACCGCCACCTCGCCCGAGGGCGCCCGCGACTTCGTCGTGCCCTCCCGCCTGAACGCGGGCCGCTTCTACGCGCTGCCGCAGGCGCCCCAGCAGTTCAAGCAGCTGCTGATGATCTCCGGCTTCGACCGCTACTTCCAGATCGCGCCCTGCTTCCGCGACGAGGACGCCCGCGCCGACCGTTCGCCGGGCGAGTTCTACCAGCTCGACGTCGAGATGAGCTTCGTCGAGCAGGAGGACGTCTTCCAGCCGATCGAGAAGCTGATGACCGAGCTCTTCACCGAGTTCGGCAACGGCCGCGAGGTCACCTCGCCCTTCCCGCGGATCCCGTTCCGCGAGTCGATGCTGAAGTACGGCTCCGACAAGCCGGACCTGCGCGCCAAGCTCGAGCTGGTCGACATCACCGACGTCTTCGAGGGCTCCGACTTCAAGGCCTTCGCCGGCAAGCACGTCCGTGCCCTGCCGGTGCCGGACGTCGCCGCCCAGCCGCGCAAGTTCTTCGACCAGCTCGGCCAGTTCGCCGTCGACCTCGGCGCGCAGGGTCTGGCCTGGGTCCGCGTCGCCGAGGACGGCTCGCTGACCGGCCCGATCGCCAAGTTCCTCACCGAGGAGAACGTCGCCGAGCTGACCAAGCGCCTCGGCCTGGCCGCCGGCCACGCCGTCTTCTTCGGCGCCGGCGAGTTCGACGAGGTCTCCAAGATCATGGGCGCGGTCCGCGTCGAGGCCGCCAAGCGGGCCGGCCACTTCGAGGAGGGCGTCTTCCGGTTCTGCTGGATCGTCGACTTCCCGATGTACGAGAAGGACGAGGAGACCGGGAAGATCGACTTCTCGCACAACCCGTTCTCGATGCCGCAGGGCGGCATGGACGCGCTGGAGAAGCAGGACCCGCTGGACATCCTGGCCTGGCAGTACGACATCGTCTGCAACGGCGTGGAGCTGTCCTCCGGCGCGATCCGGAACCACGAGCCGGAGATCATGCTGAAGGCCTTCGAGATCGCCGGCTACGACGCCGAGACGGTCGAGCGCGAGTTCGCCGGCATGCTGCGCGCCCTGCGCTTCGGCGCCCCGCCGCACGGTGGCATCGCCCCGGGCGTGGACCGCATCGTGATGCTGCTGGCCGACGAGCCCAACATCCGCGAGACCATCGCCTTCCCGCTCAACGGCAACGCCCAGGACCTGATGATGGGCGCGCCGACCGAGCTGGACGAGGCCCGCCTGCGCGAGCTGCACATCTCGGTGCGCAAGCCGCAGCCGAAGTAGTCCCGCGGGGCCCCACGCAGGGCCTCACGCCTCACCGCTGTCCCGAGGGCCCCGTCCCGCCGCCTCCACGCGGCAGGACGGGGCCCTCCGGCGTGGCAGGGGTGGTTGTACAGGGCAGATGAGTCCTGAATTCGCTGCCCCAGCGGCACATCCGGGACTCACCTGCGGGCCGCGACCAGTTACTGGGGAGCCTCGCCGTGGTCGGTGCGGCAGTCGCGGCAGCGGCCGGGGGCCGGGGCGCGGAAGGCGCGGTCGCAGGTCTCGCAGGTGTGGATCGGGTGCTTCGGGTCGGGTGCCGGGGCGTCTGCGGGCCGGTAGGGCGGCAGGGGCGGCAGCTGGGAGGTCAGGCGGTGGGCGAGGAGGGCGGCCGGGCGGACCAGGGGCTGCTCGGGCAGGTTCTCGGTCAGCGCGCGGCGTACGGCGCTGGGCGGGACGTCGCGCTCCAGCCACGCGGCGACGCCCGGCGCGAGGTGTTCGGCGTCGGTGGCCGACAGAAGGAGGCGCGGGTCGTGGCGGCGCAGGCCGGCCAGGACGTCGACGGCCGCCTGCAGGAGCGCGGCAGCGGGGAACGCGGGCTGGGGGACGGCGGGCAGGCGCTTGCGTGGCGCGGGCTCGTCCGGGGTGGCGGCGGCGCGCCGGGCGGGCCGTCGGGGAGCCGTCTCCCGGGCGGCGCTGTGACCAGGCCTGTTGCAGGAGACCGTGCGGGTGACGACCCGGCCGGTGGACGTCCGCTCGCGGGTGCGGCGCAGGTAGCCGTGGGCCTCGAGCTCGCGCAGGGCGGCGGCGATCCTGGCGGTGCCCTCGGGGAAGCGGGCGGCGAGGGTCTTGATGTCGACCGCGGTGCCGGAGCGCACGGACTGGATGTAGCAGGCCAGCCCGATCGCCAGCAGCGACAGCTCCTGGTGCTGGGCGAGGTCGTTGCCGATCACCGTGAAGTTCGTGGTGTGGCGGACGTGCTCGTGGACGACGCCCGCGAACGACCGCCCGGCGGGGTGGTTTGTGCCGCGGTTGCGGGACCGGGCACGCGAGGGCGCGCTAGGGTTTTCGGTATCCATCGGGAAGCGGCTTTCTTCCTCGGTGGTCAGGCCCTCGCACTGGGATGCCAGTCCCGGCGGGGGCCGTCACATGTCTGCGGTTGTGTCGCTGAGCGTAAGGCAGGCAACCGGGTCCAAATCCAGCCCTCCCGGGCATATTCACTCGCGGGAGTGAGTCGCGCCCGACGGGAGGGAGGGGTGGGGCTTGGTGGGGTGTTTTCAGCACAGTGGGTAGTACAGGGGGACAGCCATCCGGACCGGAGCCCGGCCCGACGGGTCCCGGTAGCGCCGCACCCCGCTGACCAGGGCAACGGGACCACCGGCGTCAGCGCGTCCAGTCCTTGAGCGGCTCGGTGTCCAGCTCGATGCCGACGGGGTCGGGGAGGGTCACGGTCTTGCCGTAGGGCACGACGACCTGCCGCGTGTACCGGCCGCCCTCCGGTTCGGAAGAGACCTTCACCTCGCAGGATGCACGGTCGACGAGGAGGAAGACGGGAATGCCGGCCCCTGCGTACGCCCGAGGCTTCTCGACGCGGTCGCGGGCGTTGGTGTCGGAGTCGCGAGAGGTCACTTCCACTGCCATCAGCACGCCGTCAGGGCTCGCCCACTCGCCTTGGCCCGCGAAAGTGCCTGTCGGCGCCAAAGAACCGTCGGGGCGAGCATTGCCGTGGCGGTACCCGTCGACGCGAAGGCCCTGATCCGAGTAGAGCCACCAGTCCGATCGTGACTGCATGCACAGACGGCTCAGCCACTCGATGATGGTGCTGTGATCACCGTCGGGCATCGGCTTCTCCACAACGCGCCCCCCGAGGAACTCCAGCCGAACCGCCTCGTTGACCCGATCGGCCATGCGAGCCAGTTGCTCGAACTCCTCCTGGTTCAGCGCACCGGTGTGGTCGTCGGCGAAGCTCACGTCCGCCTCCTCGGGGGTAGGTGACGTTTTCAGCGTACGCAGCGCGGTCGCCATGGGCACTCCTTCCGTTGTGCGCTCCATCGATTCGGTCATCGGTCATACGGCCGAACGTAGGAGCGGTGACCCCGGGGAGGGTTCGGTTCGCCCGGGACTCACACGATCAGGGAGTGCGGATGGCGCGGAGGTGACGGCCGGCGAGGTGTCAGGCCTCGTACGTGCCGTTCCACGGGGGGCCGAAGCCGAGGCGGTCCGGGTGGAGTTCGGTCCACTCGTCGCCCTCGTCCTCGGACTCGACGAGGAGGCCGAAGAGGACGCCGTCGACGGTGCGACGGAAGGGGCGGACGGCGATGTCGCCGTAGGAACGGGCCGGCAGGGTCTCCAGCAGCTTGGTCAGGTGGGCCTCGGCCTGGCCGAGGACCGCCGGGTCGCGCTGCTGGTCGGCCCAGGTGCCGCCGAACCAGACGTCGGTGTCCCGGTGGACGCCGTCCGCGTCGAAGGTGTGCAGGACGGCGTAGAGCCGTCGCTGCCGCTCCCACTCGTCGTCGGGGCGGTACCCCACGGGGTACGCGTACGTCACCGACGCCAGGAACTGGCCGTCGGCGTAGCGGCCGATGGTGGCCGTACGGCCGTCCGGCTCATGGGCGATCGGGATGACCTGGGGAATTGCCATGAGCGGCAACCTAAGGCCCAACACCCCCCGTTGCGAAGCCGGGCGGCCGCAACGCCCCAGATGCGCGGATTCCGCACCCCGGCGCGCGCCTCCCGGCGGCGCCCCCGCGCGGCGGCTCAGCCGGCGACGTACTGGGTGAGGATCGCCTGGACCTCGTAGATGTCGACGCCCTTGGTGAAGGTCTTCTGGATCGGCATCGAGGAGCCGGACACCCAGATCTTCAGCTCCGCGTCCAGATCGAAGGTGCCGGCCGTCTCCACCGCGAAGTGCGTGATGGAGCGGTACGGGATCGAGTGGTACTCGGTCTTCTTGCCGGTGATGCCCTGCTTGTCCACCAGGATCAGACGACGGTCCGTGAGCATGATGGTGTCGCGGATCAGCAGGTAGGCGGCCCGCACCTGCTCGCCCTGGCCCATCAGGCGGGCGTACTCCTGCTGCGCCTGCGCCGGGTCGATCGGGTGCGCGTTGCCGAACAGAGCCATGGTTCCCCCCACGGTCGGTGACGATCACTGCGGCAGCGGTCGGTCGTCCGCTACCGACAGTGATCCTCGCACGCGGGTACGACAACGGGACCGCCCGTCGGCGACCTGTGGGCGACCCGTGACGAGCCGGAGACCCGTCACGGAAGGCCCGGAGGTCGGGCGGCCCGGAGGCCCGGAGGCCGGCCCCGGGTCACTCGCCGCCGAAGCGCTCCTTGTAAGCCTCGAGGTCGTCCTCGGTCAGCTTGGCGAAGAGCACCGGCGGGACGGTGAACGGCGTGCCCACCGGCAGGAACGCCAGCGCGCGCGCCTCCTCGGCCGACACCCACGTGGCCGTGTCACCGTCGAGCTGGAACGCCTGGCGCATCGCCGCCGAACTGGCCGGGATGAACGGCTCGGAGACGATCGCGTACAGGTGGATCAGGTTCATCGCCGTGCGCAGGGTCAGCGCGGCGCCGTCCTTGTCCGTCTTGATCTCCAGCCAGGGGGCCTTCTCCTCCAGGTAGGAGTTGCCCGCCGACCACAGCGCGCGCAGCGCGGCCGCGGCCTTGCGGAACTGCAGGGCCTCCATCTGGGTCTCGTACTCGGCCAGCAGCGCGGCGATCTGCTCGCCCAGCTTCGCCTCGGCCTCGCCCGCCTCGCCGCCGGCCGGGACCTCCTCGCCGAAGCGCTTCTTCGAGAAGGACAGCACCCGGTTGACGAAGTTGCCGAGGGTGTCGGCCAGGTCCTTGTTCACCGTCGCCGTGAAGTGCTCCCAGGTGAACGACGAGTCGTCGGACTCCGGGGCGTTGGCGATCAGGAAGTAGCGCCAGTAGTCGGCCGGCAGGATCTCCAGCGCCTGGTCGGTGAAGACGCCGCGCTTCTGCGAGGTGGAGAACTTGCCGCCGTAGTACGTCAGCCAGTTGAACGCCTTGACGACGTCGACCTTCTTCCACGGCTCGCGCACACCCAGCTGGGTGGCCGGGAACATCACCGTGTGGAAGGGGACGTTGTCCTTCGCCATGAACTGCGTGTAGCGGACGCTCTCGTCGGCCTCGTACCACCAGGACTTCCAGTCCCGGGCGGCCGGGTCCACGTCCGCCCACTCCTTGGTGGAGCCCAGGTACTCGATCGGGGCGTCGAACCAGACGTAGAAGACCTTGCCCTCGGCGGCCAGCTCCGGCCAGGTGTCGGCCGGCACCGGGACGCCCCAGTCGAGGTCACGGGTGATCGCGCGGTCGTGCAGGCCCTCGGTCAGCCACTTGCGGGCGATGGAGGAGGACAGGTGCGGCCACTGCTCCTCGTGGGCCGACACCCACCGCTCGACCTCGTGCTGGAGCTTGGACTGCAGCAGGAACAGGTGCTTGGTCTCGCGGACCTCCAGCTCGGTGGAGCCGGAGATCGCCGAACGCGGGTTGATCAGGTCGGTCGGGTCGAGGACGCGGGTGCAGTTCTCGCACTGGTCGCCGCGGGCCTTGTCGTAGCCGCAGTGCGGGCAGGTGCCCTCGACGTAGCGGTCCGGAAGGAACCGGCCGTCCGTCGGGGAGTAGACCTGGCGGATCGCCCGCTCCTCGATGAAGCCGTTCTCGTTCAGCTTCCGGGCGAAGTGCTGGGTGATCTCGACGTTCTCCCGCGAGGAGCTGCGGCCGAAGTGGTCGAAGGCGAGGGCGAAGCCGTCGTAGATCGCCTTCTGCGCGTCGTGCGCCTGCGCGCAGAACTCGGCGACCGGCAGGCCCCGCTCCTTCGCGGCGAGCTCGGCGGGCGTGCCGTGCTCGTCGGTGGCGCAGATGTACAGGACGTCGTGACCGCGCTGGCGCAGGTACCGGGAGTACACGTCGGCCGGGAGCATGGACCCCACCATGTTGCCCAGGTGCTTGATCCCGTTGATGTACGGAAGGGCGCTGGTGATGAGGTGTCGAGCCACGGGGCTGCTCCCAGGTCGCAATGTCTTCGAACCTTGGAATCGTAGCCGACGTGGGGGTGCCGCCCGCCTCCCGTTTTGCCCAGTGGGAGGGGGCGGCACCGTTGATCTTGCGGGCCGGGCGTCCGGGCGGCGGGCCCGGCGGCGGACCTGCGCGGACCTACTTGGAGGCGGGCTCCCAGTCGGCGAGGACGCCGTCGTAGAGCTCGCGGTCGGTGAGCTCCAGCGGGGTCGGGCCGGCGTGGAAGAACGCGGTGTTGCCGGTCTTCAGCTTCCGCGCGTAGTCGAACGCCTTGTTGTCGTGCTCGCCGAACGCGACGAGGGAGAAGAACACGGCCGGGTGCGAGGCGGCGGCGTCGGTGAACGCCTGGGTGGCCGGGGTCTTGGCATCGGGCGCGCCGTCCGTCTGGAAGACGACCAGGGCGGGGGCCTTCGGGTCCGCCGAGGCGTCGTGGAGGCGGAGGACCTCTTCGACGGCGGCGTGGTAGCTGGTGCGGCCCATCCGGCCGAGCTCCGCGTGCAGGTCGTCGACCTTGTTCTCGAACTCGGCGAGGGTCAGCTCGCCGGTGCCGTCGATCTCGGTGGAGAAGAAGACGACGGGGAGGGCGGCCTTCTCCGCGCCCTCGGGGGCGAGGTGGGCGGCCAGCGCGAGGGCCTGCTCGCCGAGCGCCTGGGCGGAGCCGTCCTTGTAGAACGGGCGCATCGACGCGGACCGGTCGAGCACCAGGTACACGCGTGCCTGCGCCTTCGCGAGACCGCGCGCCTCCAGGGCGGCGGACGCGGCGGAGTACGCGGGGGCCAGCGCGGCGGGCACGGCGTCGGTCCCCTTGCCCTTCGCAGCGGGCTCGGCCTT
Source organism: Streptomyces sp. CO7 (assembly GCF_053474865.1). Classification (NCBI taxonomy): domain Bacteria; kingdom Bacillati; phylum Actinomycetota; class Actinomycetes; order Kitasatosporales; family Streptomycetaceae; genus Streptomyces; species Streptomyces sp. CO7. Next base: position 282,372 of record NZ_JBRIOU010000008.1, on the reverse strand, counting down.
CGCGGGGGCCTTGTCCTTCACGGGGGCCTCGTCGTCCTTGGCGGGGGCCTTTTCCTCAGCGGCAGGCTCGGCCTTCGCGGCGGACTTGGCCTTCGCGGGGGCCTTGTCGTCCTTGGCGGCAGGCTCGGCCTTCGCGGCAGGCTCCTCGTCCTCGGCGGGCTTCGCAGCAGCCTCCGCCTTGGCGGCCTTGTCCTTCGCGGAGGGGGCCTTGTCCTTAGCGGGAGCCTTGTCCTTCGCGGCGGACTCGGCCTTGGCAGCGGGCTTGTCCTCAGCGGCAGGCTCGGCCTTAGCGGGAGCCTTGTCCTTCGCGGCAGGCTTCTCGTCCTCGGCGGGCTCGGCCTTCGCGGGAGCCTTCTCCTTCGCGGCGGGCTTGTCCTCGGCAGGCTCGTCCTTCGCGGCAGGCTCGTCCGTCGCGGGCTTCGCGGCAGCCTCCGCCTTGGCGGGCTTCTCGTCCTCGGCG
>NZ_JBRIOU010000008.1:267623-281812 GCF_053474865.1 Streptomyces sp. CO7 | reverse complement strand
CGACGTCCTTGCTCTCGGTCTCCGCGGCGGCCTCGACGGCTTCGCTGCCGGCCTCGCTGTCGGCCTCGGCATCGTCCTGCGCGGCGGACTCCTCCGTCGCAGCCTCCGCCTCGGCGGCGGGCTCGTCCTCGGCAGGGGTCTCCGCAGCGGCCTCGGTCCTGGCGTCAGCGGCGGCGTCAGAAGCAGGGGCGGCGGCGTCGCTCTCGGCGGCGTCAGAAGCAGGGGCGGCGGCATCGGCGTCCTCGTCGGTCCCCTCCTCCTTCACCTCCTCGATGCGGGCCTCGATCTTGGCCTCCGCCTCGGCGAGGTCCTCCGGCTCGGCCACGGCCTGCGGCACCGGGGTGCCGTCCGCGGCCTTCTCGTCCGCGGCCTCCCCGTCGGCGGCGGACTCTCTGGCCGCCGGGATGGCGTCGTCACCCGGCGCGGCGGGCGACGGGATGGCGACGCCGTCGAACGCGGCGGCCACCAGCTCGTGTTCCGTGTCCCCGGTCGGCTGCTCGGGCGAGGAGGCCGGCGTCGGCACCTTCGCCGAGGCCTCGGACCCGGCGGCCGAGGAAGAGTCCGAAGCGGAGGCGGAAGAAGAGGACGTGGAGGGAGAGGAAGAAGAAGAGGAGGACGCCTCGTCCGGGGCGCCACCCTGCGCCGGGACCGTGGGCTCCGCATCGGCAGCGCGTTCCTTCCGCGCCTTTCCGAACTTGTTCCGCAGGAGAGAGAAGATGCCCATGTGTCGCTACCCTTCGGAGGAGCTGAAGCCCGTCGAACCCTGGCCAGGACGGACACGTAAGGTTAGCGGCCCCCTTGGGGCCGCTCGGTAAGGGGCGCACGCCCCGGGCCCCCGGCCGCACCCGACCGGACGCGTCCCATCGGGTGCACCCATGCCCCGAAGGGGTTTGACGACGCCTGCGAAGACCGGTCCCGCGCGGCAGGACCCGTATCGCTGCCGTCGGTTCAGCCTCCGTTCACCCGCACGATCCGTTCCCGCACGTCTTCCTCCCTAGCGTCACGCCCACACCTAGGGCACAAGGGGAGAAACGAAGTGCGCAAACCGCTGCCGCTCATCGGAACGCCGTCCGCCGCTCACCCCGGCGGCCGGTCCGCCCTGACCTGTCGCTTCCGGTGCGGTGACGCCTGTTTCCACGCGGTCCCGAACACCAGCGACAACGAGTACATCGGCGACATCGTGGCCGGCGCCGTCAGCCGCCGTTCGGTGATGCGCGCCGCCGCCGTGGTGACGGTCGCCGCCGCGGCCGGCGCCACCACGGCCTTGGGCGCCGAACCCGCGCAGGCCGCACCCGTCACCGGGGCCGGTCAGGACCACCACCGCCCCGGGAGGCCCGGGAAGACGGAGGGCGCCCGCGGCCTGCGCTTCACGCCGGTCGCGCCGAACACCGCGGACCAGGTCACCGTCCCCGACGGCTACGGCCAGAACGTGGTGATCCGCTGGGGCGAACCGATCCTGCGCGGGGCCCCGGAGTTCGACCCCGAGCACCAGAGCGCCGCCGCCCAGGCCGGCCAGTTCGGCTACAACAACGACTTCCTGGCGCTGCTCCCGCTGCGGGGCGAGCCGCGCCGTCAGATCCTCGTCGCCAACCACGAGTACACCGACGAGATCCTGATGTTCCGCGACTACGACCCCGCGAACCCGACCCCCGACCAGGTGGAGATCGCCTGGGCGGCGCACGGCCTGTCCGCCGTGGTCGTCGAGGAGGACCGCCGCACCGGCGCGCTGCGTCCGGTCCGCCGGCACCACCTCAACCGTCGCGTCACCGCCACCACCGAGTTCCGCCTCACCGGTCCCGCGGCCGGCTCGGACCTGCTGAAGACCTCCGCCGACCCGACCGGCCGCAAGGTCCTCGGCACCCTCAACAACTGCGCGGGCGGCACCACCCCGTGGGGCACCACGCTGCACGGCGAGGAGAACTTCAACCAGTACTTCGCCAACTCCTCGCGCCCCACCGACGCCCGTTACGGCATCGGCACCGGCGCCACCGAGCGCAAGTGGGAGCGTTTCGACAAGCGCTTCGACGTCGCCCAGGAGCCCAACGAGGTCCACCGCTTCGGCTGGGTCGTCGAGTTCGACCCCACCGACCCGGACTCGACCCCGCGCAAGCACACCGCGCTGGGCCGCTTCAAGCACGAGGCCGCGACCGTGCGCCTCACCGACGACGGCCGCCCGGTGATCTACTCCGGCGACGACGAGCGCTTCGACTACGTGTACAAGTTCGTCGGCTCGAAGCGGATGGCGAAGGGCAACTCCCGTGCCGCCCGCGAGCACAACCTGACGCTGCTGGACGAAGGCACGCTGTACGTCGCCCGGTTCACCGGCGACTCCCCGGCCGCCGAGTTCGACGGCACCGGCAAGCTGCCCTCCGACGGCGAGTTCGACGGCGGCGGCACGTGGATCCCGCTGGCCACCGCCACCGCCAGGGGCGCCGTCTCGCACGTCGACGGCATGACCGCCGACGAGGTGTTCGTCTTCACGCGCCTGGCCGGCGACAAGGTGGGCGCCACCAAGATGGACCGCCCCGAGGACGTCGAGCCGAACCCGCGCACCGGCAAGGTGTACGTCGCGCTCACCAACAACACCGACCGCGGCAAGGCCGGCAAGCCCGGTGTGGACGAGGCCAACCCGCGCAACCTCAACAAGCACGGCCAGGTCCTGGAGCTCACCGAGTCCCGCAACCGCGCCGACGCCCGCACGTTCGCCTGGAGGCTGTTCCTGGTCGCGGGCGACCCGGCGGACCCGGCGACCTACTTCGCCGGCTTCCCCAAGGAGAAGGTCAGCCCCATCTCCTGCCCGGACAACGTGGCGTTCGACCCGCACGGCAACCTGTGGATCTCCACCGACGGCAACGCGCTCGGCAACCACGACGGCCTGTTCGGCGTGGCCACCACGGGTGAACGGCGGGGTGAGCTCAAGCAGTTCCTGACCATGCCGAAGGGCGCGGAGACCTGCGGCCCGGTCGTCCAGGACCGGCGGGTCCTGGTGTCGGTGCAGCACCCGGGCGAGATCGCCGGGGCCGACGTGGCCCACCCGGCCTCGCAGTGGCCCGACGGTCCGGGCACCTACGTCCGGCCCTCCGTGGTCGCCGTGTGGCGCGAGGACGGCCAGGACATCGGCGTCTGACGCCCCGGTCCGGCCTCCTGGGGACGGAGGGCGAGGGTCACCAGCAGTGCCCGGTGGTCCGACCCCTCCATCTCCTGGAAGCGCGCGTCGCGGGCGGTGGACCCGGCGGAGACCAGCACGTGGTCGATCTGGACGCCCGGGGCCGGGCCGCCCGTCACCGGCCAGCTGGACGCGCGGGCGGCGCCGGCCAGGGCGGCGGCGTCCGCGAGGCCGCCGTCGCGCAGCAGGCGGCGGAAGGCGGCGTGGTCGCGGGAGGCGTTGAAGTCGCCGGCGAGGATCACGGGGGTGTCCTCGGCGGCGGCCCCGCCCTCCCGGGCCGCGGGCCCGCGGGCCGCCCGCTCCCGGGCCCAGCGGCGCAGGCCGTCCAGCTCCGTTCGCCAGGCGGCGAGCCGCCCCGGGGTCGGGGGAGAGGGATGGGCCAGTTGGAGCCGCACCCGGTGGCCGTCCACCTCGACGAAGGCGCCCGGCTGCCCCATCTCCGCCGGGACGCTCCCTGCGGGTGTCAGGGGCCGCCGCGAGAGGATCACCGACCCGGCCGGGCCCCATGCCTCCACCGCGTGGTGGTGCGGGTGGGTGGCGGCGAGGGCGTCGGCCAGCTCCCGCACACAGTGGGGGTCGCACTCCTGCACGAAGACCAGGTCCGGCTCCTCACGCCGGACGAGGTCCACCAGGGCGTCGGCGGCCTGCCCGAACTGCAGGTTGGCGGTCAGCACCCGCAGCTCGGCCGCGGGAGCCCCCTCGGTGGCGCGGGCCGCGCCGGGCGCCGCCGTGGACCCGGGCTCAGCCGTGTACCAGGTCAGGAGCGCGGTCAGCCCGACTCCCCAGACCGCCAGGGCGGGACGCCGGGCGGGCAGCGCGCACAGCAGCCCCAGGCCGGCCGGGACCAGCAGCCAGGGCAGGAACGCGAGCAGTTGCGGCACCGGGGTGGGGCCGTCGGCGTCGGCGACCCGGAACGCCGTCACGGCGGAGGTCCCCGCCAGGAGCGCCGCGGACCCCCAGGTGGCGACGGTACGGCCGGCGCCCCGGCGTCCCCCGCCGGGCGCCTGCTGCTGGTTCATGGCGGCCACGCACCCATCGTGCCGCACCCGGCTCATCGCGGGGCGTGGAACTCCCGCACGACCTCGATGCGCCCGACGATGTGCCGGTCGAACTCGTCCAGCTCCTCCGCCGGCACCCAGAGCTCCAGGATGGTCTCGCCGCCGGCCTGACGGACCGGGTAGCGGGCCAGGAAGTCGCTCTCCACCTCGAAGCGGGTCACGTAGCCCGAGCCGGAGGCCGGCACGTTCCAGTCCCGGGCGATGCGGACCGCGTAGTCCTCGTTGAGCACCGGGTAGAAGATCGGCTGCTCCGGCAGCCGCGGCGGCCAGGCACGGTGGCCGGACGCCGCGACCAGCGCCAGCTCCTCCGGGCCCACGGGGCGCCAGAGGGTCGTGGTCGTCGTCGTCCTCGTCGCGGTCATGCGGTGACGATAGGGGGAGCGGGACCTGCGGGCCACGCGGTTTCCCGGCCCGCGGAGGGCCCGCTTCGAGCTACCGCTGGTAACGCCACCATGGTCCGGCAACCCTTCCACCAGGCACGACGCCGTCGCGGCGGGAGTATTCGGTCACAGATGGCCCAGGCGGGGTTGCGGCTTATTACCGACGGGTAGCATCATCGTTGTTACCTGCCGGTAGACCGCCGGAATCCGCCACCTGATCCCTTACGGAGCCGTCGATGGGGCACTACAAGTCGAACCTCCGCGACATCGAGTTCAACCTCTTCGAGGTCCTCGGGCGCGACAAGCTGTACGGCACCGGCCCGTTCGCGGAGATGGACGTCGACACCGCTCGCAGCATCCTCGAAGAGGTAGCCCGCCTCTCGGAGAACGAGCTGGCCGAGTCCTTCGCCGACGCGGACCGCAACCCCCCGGTGTTCGACCCCACCACCAACACCGCGCCCGTCCCGGCGTCCTTCCGGAAGAGCTACCAGGCCTTCATGGACTCCGAGTACTGGCGCCTCGGCCTCCCCGAGGAGATCGGCGGCACCCCGGCGCCGCGCTCCCTCATCTGGTCGTACGCGGAGCTGCTGCTCGGCTCGAACCCGGCCATCTGGATGTACGCCTCCGGCCCGGCCTTCGCCGGCGTGCTCCACGACGAGGGCAACGAGGTCCAGAAGAAGATCGCGGAGATCGCCGTCGAGCGTCAGTGGGGCGCCACCATGGTGCTCACCGAGCCCGACGCGGGCTCCGACGTCGGCGCCGGCCGCACCAAGGCGGTCCAGCAGGCGGACGGCTCCTGGCACATCGAGGGCGTCAAGCGCTTCATCACGTCCGGTGAGCACGACATGTCGGAGAACATCCTCCACTACGTGCTCGCCCGCCCCGAGGGCGCCGGCCCCGGCACCAAGGGCCTGTCCCTCTTCCTCGTCCCGAAGTACGAGTTCGACTTCGAGACCGGCGAGCTGGGCGAGCGCAACGGTGTCTACGCCACCAACGTCGAGCACAAGATGGGCCTCAAGGCCTCGAACACCTGCGAGATGACCTTCGGCGACCAGCACCCCGCCAAGGGCTGGCTGGTCGGCGACAAGCACGACGGCATCCGCCAGATGTTCCTCATCATCGAGTTCGCCCGCATGATGGTCGGCACGAAGGCGATCTCCACCCTCTCCACCGGCTACCTCAACGCGCTGGAGTACGCCAAGGAGCGCGTCCAGGGCAACGACCTGGCCGGCGGCAAGGGCTCCCCGAAGGTCACCATCACCCACCACCCCGACGTCCGCCGCTCCCTGCTCACGCAGAAGGCGTACGCCGAGGGCATGCGCGCCCTGGTGATGTACACCGCCTCCGTCCAGGACGCCATCCAGGTCAAGGAGGCGAACGGCGAGGACGCCTCCGCCGAGCAGGCCCTCAACGACCTGCTGCTCCCGATCGTCAAGGGCTACGGCTCCGAGAAGGGCTACGAGCAGCTGGCGCAGTCCCTGCAGACCTTCGGCGGCTCCGGCTTCCTGCAGGAGTACCCGATCGAGCAGTACATCCGGGACTCCAAGATCGACACCCTCTACGAGGGCACCACGGCGATCCAGGGCCAGGACTTCTTCTTCCGGAAGATCGTCCGCACCGGCGGCGCCCCGCTCACCGCGATCGCCGAGGAGATCAAGTCCTTCATCGGCCAGAACATCGGCGGCGAGGACCTGGCCGCCTCCCGCGAGCAGCTCGGCCGCGCGGCCGGTGAGCTCGAGGCGATCGTCGGCCAGCTGCTGAACGACCTGATGGCCTCCCAGGAGGACGTCAAGAACATCTACAAGGTCGGCCTCAACACCACCGGTCTGCTGATGGCCGCCGGTGACGTGATCGTCGGCTACCTGCTGCTCAAGGGCGCGGCCGTCGCCGTCGAGAAGCTGCAGACCGCCACCGGCAAGGACGTCGCGTTCTACACCGGCAAGATCGCGGCCGCGAAGTTCTTCGCGAAGACCGTCCTGCCGGGCGTCACCCTCGCCCGCAAGGTGGCCCAGAGCGTCGACCTGGACATCATGGAGCTGCCCGAAGAGGCCTTCTGATCCGGCTGACGCCACCCGGCCTACGGCCTGTGCCCCCGCCCTCCGGCGGGGGCACAGGCCGTTTCCGCGTTCAGGAGGAGTTTCCCGGAAAATGCGACACAGAGCCGGCCGCGGCCGCGCTGCCGGCCCGGTGTCCGGCGTCGTCGCCGGCATCCACCCGGCCCGGCGGGCCGTCAGGGGATCGAACCGGTGGAGGCGCTGCGCCGGTGACCGCCACCGCGGCCCGGCGGCACGCACCCCGCATACGGGACGGGACCGCCCTGGCCGCCCGGTCGCCCGGTGGGCGTCGAAGCCCGTGGACCACCGCACTCTAGGCTGGCTCCCATGAGCGCACCCATCCGCTTCGACCGCGGCCACACCGACGACCTCATGACCTACCTGGCGGCCTCCCCGTCGCCGTACCACGCCGTGGCCAACGCCGCCGCGAAGCTCCGGGAGGCCGGGTTCCGCGAGCTGTCGGAGACGGACGCCTGGGACGCCTCGGCCGGCGGCCGTTACGTGATCCGCGGCGGCGCGCTGATCGCCTGGTTCGTGCCCGAGGGCGCGGCCCCGCACACCCCGTTCCGCATCGTCGGCGCCCACACCGACTCCCCCAACCTCCGCGTCAAGCCGCTGCCCGACACCGGGTCCCAGGGCTGGCGGCAGGTCGCGGTCGAGATCTACGGCGGCCCGCTCCTCAACTCCTGGCTCGACCGCGACCTGGGCCTGGCCGGCCGGCTGACCCTGCGCGACGGCAGCACCCGTCTGGTGAACGTCGACCGTCCGCTGCTGCGTGTCCCGCAGCTCGCCATCCACATGGACCGCTCCGTCCACACCGACGGACTCAAGCTGGACCAGCAGCGCCACATGCAGCCCGTCTGGGGCCTGGGCGACGACGTCGCCGAGGGCGACCTGATCGCCTTCGTGGAGGACGAGGCCGGCCTGGAGCGCGGCTCGGTCGCCGGCTGGGACCTGATGACCCACTCCGTGGAGGCCCCCGCCTATCTGGGCCGCGACCGCGAACTGCTGGCCGGGCCCCGGATGGACAACCTGCTCTCGGTGCACGCCGGCACCGCCGCGCTGGCCGCCGTGGCCGCCGTCGACGACCTGCCGTACATCCCGGTGCTCGCCGCCTTCGACCACGAGGAGACCGGCTCGCAGTCCGACACCGGCGCCGACGGCCCGCTGCTCGGCACCGTGCTGGAGCGCTCCGTGCTGGCCCGCGGCGGTTCCCTGGAGGACCGGGCCCGCGCCCTCGCCGGCACCGTCTGCCTCTCCTCAGACACCGGCCACTCCGTGCACCCCAACTACGCGGAGCGGCACGACCCGACGCACCACCCGCGCGCCGGCGGCGGCCCCATCCTCAAGGTGAACGTCAACAACCGCTACGCGACCGACGGTTCGGGCCGCGCGGTGTTCGTCGACGCCTGCGAGCGGGCCGGAGTGCCGTTCCAGTCCTTCGTGTCCAACAACTCGATGCCCTGCGGCACCACCATCGGCCCGATCACCGCGGCCCGCCACGGCATCCGCACCGTCGACATCGGCGTGGCCATCCTGTCCATGCACAGCGCCCGCGAACTGTGCGCCGCCGACGACCCGTTCCTCCTCGCGGGCGCGCTGGCCGCGTTCCTCCAGGGGTAGCGGAACCCTTGTGACACATGGGCGGCAGCCGCCCGGGTATCCGGGGTTGACGAAGAATCCTCACGAAGGAGACACACGTCATGGGACTGGGTGGCTGCATCGTCCTGATAGCGGTGGGAGCGATTCTCACCTTCGCCACCGACTGGGAGATGAGCGGCGTCAACGTCGACCTGGTCGGCATCATCCTGATGCTCGTCGGCCTGATCGGCGTGGCGACGTTCACCAGCATCGCGCGGCGCCGTCGCGTGGTCATGCCGCCGGCGACGACCGCGGTCGTCGAGGAGGAGCCCCGCCGCCACTACTGACAGGCGGCGGAACTCCTCTTCTCGTCAAGCGGCTCTCCTCGTAGGGCGGCGCGTGGTTACGCGTCGAGCCCGGCGAGCACCAGCGGCAGGCGGGTCGCCCCGTCGGCCGTGAGGCGGACCGGGACGCCCCAGTCCTGCTGGTGCACGTGGCAGGCGGGGTACTCGTTCGCCGGATCGTCGTCGCACGAGGCGGCCATCGCGGAGACATGGAGCACGCCCTCCGCCACCGCGGGGTTCAGCTCCAGCTCACGGCTCAGATCGGTGTCCGCGCCCTCGCCCGCGAGCAACAGCTCCGGCGGGGTCGAGGAGACCAGCAGTCGGGTCGACGGCCCGTACCGGGTGTCCAGCTTCTGACCCGCGGGAGCCTGGAAGATCACGTCGAGCTCCAGCCTGCCCGGGGCCACCTCGGTCGCCGCACGCCGCGTGCGGTGCGCGACCGACTCCACCCGTACCGCCTCCTCCGGCAGCCGCAGCCGGGTCAGCCGGTGCCGGGCCGACTCGACGACCACGATGTCCCCGCCGGCCAGCACCGCGTCGCTGGGCTCGCGCAGATCCGTGGCGAGCGTGGTGACCTCGCCGGTGGCGGGGTCGAAGCGGCGCAGCGCGTGGTTGTACGTGTCGCTGACCGCGACCGAGCCGTCGGGCAGCGGGGTGACGCCCAGCGGATGCTGCAGCAGCGCCTGCCCCGCCTCGCCGTCGCGGTGGCCGAAGTCGAAGAGCCCGGTGCCGACCGCGGTGTGCACCGCGCCCTCGCCGTCCACCCAGCGCAGCGCGCTGGTCTCGGAGTCCGCGAGCCACAGCCGCTCGCCGTCCGTGGACACCGCGAGCCCCGAGGGCTGCGCGAACCACGCCTCCCGGCCCGGGCCGTCGACCAAGCCCTCGTTGGTGGTGCCGGCGGTCACCTCGACCGTGCCGGCCGCCGGGTCCCACGCCCACAGCTGGTGCACGCCGGCCATCGCGATCCACACCTTGCCCCGCCAGTGGGCGACGTCCCACGGCGAGGAGAGGCTGACCTCGCGGGCGGCGCCCGAGGTGGGCTCCCCCTGCATCCACTGCCGGCCGGTGCCGGCCACCGTGGTGACCTCGCCGGTGACCAGGTCCAGGCGGCGCAGCGCGTGGTTCACGGTGTCCGCGACCACGACCGTGCCGTCGTCCAGCAGCGCGAGACCCTGCGGCTCGCTGAACAGGGCGGTGGCCGCGTCACCGTCGGCCAGACCGCGGCTGCCGCCGCCGATCCGGCGCACGACGCTCTCGCCGTCCGCGTCGAGCTCCACCAGCTGGTGCCGGGTGGTGTCGCTGACCAGGAAGTTCCCGCTCGGCAGCAGCAGCGCCTTGCCGGGGAAGCGGAGGGTGGTCGGCTCCGGCTCCGGCGGCACGTACGGGCCGTCGCCGCGGCGCAGGGTGCCCTTGGCCTCGTGCTCGGCCTCCAGCTCCTCCACCAGCTTCTCGATGGCGTGCGCGTGGCCCTCGCCGGCGTGCTGGGCGACGACGTAGCCCTCGGGGTCGATCACGACCAGCGTCGGCCACGCCCGGACGGCGTACTGCTTCCAGGTCGCCAGCTCCGGGTCGTCCAGCACGGGGTGCTCCACGCCGTACCGCTCCACCGCGTCCACCACGGCCTGGTGCTCCGCCTCGTGGACGAACTTCGGCGAGTGCACGCCGATGATCACCAGGGTGTCCCGGTGCTTCTCCTCCAGCTCCCGCAGCTCGTCCAGGACGTGCAGGCAGTTCACACAGCAGAAGGTCCAAAAATCGAGAACGACAACGCGTCCTCGCAGGTCGGAAAGGGTGTACTGCTTACCGCCCGTGTTCAGCCAGCCGCCCTTGCCGATCAGCTCGGGGGCGCGAACGCGGGCGCGACGGGGCGCGGAGTCGTTCATCCCTCAAGGGTGCCACGGGGGTGAACGGTGCTTGTGGGCACCGTCCCTCACTTCCCTGGGGGCAGCGGATCGGCGACGAAGCTTCCCCGCGCAGGCCGCGTGACCACCAGCCCCGCGTCCCGCAGGAAGGCCAGCGCGCGGCGGACGGTTCCCGGGCCGACGCCGTAGTGGTGCGTCATCGCCAGCTCTCCGGGCAGACGCGTCCCCGGCGCGTACTCGCCGGACCTGATCTTCGCCTCGAGTATCGAGGCCAGCTGCTCGTAGACGTACTGGGGCGAGTCGGGATTGATCTTGTCCACACGGTGACCGTATGCGACCGTGCACCACTACGCATTACCCACCACCACTACCCACCACTACCTACCGCCCCTCTGCGTCGTTGTCACGGCGTACCGACGAGAGGAGCGGCCCGTGACGGACGAACCCACCCTGCGGCGGCTGCCGTGGACGGAGGACGGGAGGCCGGCGTTCCTGTCGGGGGACGACGGCCCCGTCTCGCGGCTCGCGGACGAGGTGGAGGCCCAGCAGCTGGAGACCGCCGCCGTCGTGCTGACCCTCGCCCGCGAGACGCTCGCCTGCGGCCGGACGACGCTGCTGGAGGCCACCTGGGTGAACCGCCGCCTCACCGAGTGCCTGCGCGACGCCCTGCACGTGGCCGAATCCCGCGGCGCGCGACTGGGACTGTGACCGCCGTTCGGTCTACCCACCGCGTCCGGAGCCCTCCGGTGGGGAACTCCATCTCCCATGAGACTCGTGGTGCGCGAACGCATGGTCGCCGTGGGCGACGACTACTGGATCGAGGACGAGAACGGCAACAAGGTCTACCTGGTCGACGGCAAGGCCATGCGGCTACGGGCCACCTTCGAGCTGAAGCACGGCCGCACGGACCAGGTGCTGCTCCGCATCCACCAGAAGATGGTGGCCCTCCGCGGCACGATGGTGATCGACCGGGACGGCGAGACGCTGGCCACCGTGCGGCGCAAGCGGCTCTCGCTGCTGCGGAACCACTACACGGTCACCATGGCGGACGGCACGGAGCTGAACGTCAGCGGCCGGATCGCGGACCGCGAGTTCGCCGTGGAGCACGAGGGCGAGCTCCTCGCGGTGATCTCCCGCCGCTGGCTGACCCTGCGCGACACCTACGGCATCGACATCGTGCGCGAGGACGCCGACGCCCCGCTCCTGGTCGCGGTGGCCATCAGCGTGATCCAGCTGGCGGAGAAGGACCGCGGGGGCGGCGACGACTAGGCCCCGGGCGGTGGACTCCGCCTTTCGGGAAGGAGGTGTGACGAAGGCGAGGGGATTCACAGGAGAAACCCTGTTCTCTGTTGTCACAGGCACGTCATATGCTGCCCTCGGCAGTCGCGCCCCGCGTGCAAGGCGCCCCGCTCGAAGGGCGGCCTCACGCGTGTGTTGTCGCGCGACCCTCGCGCCCGGCGATCACCGGGTTCCCTGGGGGGTACACCACCTGTGCGCAGGCGCAGCATCTCCACCGCGACGGCTCTGGCCGTCCTCTTCAGCTCGGCGGCACTGACCGTCACCGCGGCCGGCACCGCCTCGGCCGCAGCCTCCGTCGTCGAACCCGGCGGCATGGTGGCCCACGCGGGCCTCCAGCGTGTCTTCGTCGCCGACCGCAACGGCGGCACCATCACCGCCGCGGACTGGTCCGGCGGCCTGATCAAGAAGGTCTCCGGGGTCTCCGACGTCACCGGGCTGGCGCTGTCGGACGACGGCTCCACGCTGTACGCCGCGGCCGGCGGCAGCCACGAGATCCTGGCCTTCGACCCGGGCACGCTCACGGTCAAGCACCGCTGGGCCATCAACGCCGACGAAGGCCCGCGGCACGTGGCCTTCACCGCCGGCAAGCTCTGGTTCAGCTACGGCGACCAGTACGAGGGCAACGTGGGGTCGCTCGACCCGAACTGGACGGCTCCGGTCGAGCCCACCGAGCCTCCGGTCGAGCCCACCGAGCCGCCGGTCGAGCCCACCGAGCCGCCCGTGGAGCCGACCGAGCCTCCGGTCGAGCCCACCGAACCGCCCGTGGAGTCCACCGAGCCTCCGGTCGAGCCCACCGAACCCGCCCCGGCGGAGGTCTCCGCGGCCGTGGAGGAGGACGGCCCGGTCAGGATGGAGCTCTTCTCCTCCTCCCAGTGGCACAGCGCGCCCGTGCTGGACGCCGACCCGTCCTCCCCCGGCCTGCTGGCCATGGGCTCGACCAGCGTCAGCAGCAGCCCCACCGCCGTCGTCGACGTCTCCTCCGGCACGCCGGTGACGCTGGCCTTCGGCAGCGGCAAGCCGTGGGGCGAATTCCTCCGCGACGTGGACCTGGCGCCCGGAGGCGAGGTGCTGGTCGACGGCACCAGGCGCCTGACCTACGCGGACGGCGTGTTCTCCGTCGCCGGCGAGTACCCGGTGGACTCGTACTACGGCGCCCGCTCGGACGTCAACGGGGACGGCACCGTCGCCTCCTTCGACCCCGTCGGCGGCGGCAACATCTCCGTCTTCGCCCCCAAGGGCACCCAGCCGCTGCGCACCCTCTCCACCGGCGGTACCGCCGCCGACGTCGAGTGGGCGCCGGACTCGTCCAGGCTCTTCGCCCTGGTCAAGTCGTCGTCGAACTACACCTACACCCTGAAGGCCTTCACCAGCCCGAAGCTCAACGTCCCGTCCCTGACCGTCAGCGCCCCCTCCAAGGGCGTCATCGGCACCAAGCTCACCGTCACCGGCAAGATCACGGCGACGCTCCCGCTGCCGGCCGGGGTGAAGCTGTCGGTCGCCCGCATCGACGTGGCCAGCCCCAGCGGCAAGGCGCTCGCCTCGGTGACGACCAAGGCGGACGGCACGTTCAGCTTCACGGACACGCCTCCGGCCGGCGGTGACGTGGTCTACCGGGTCACCTACGCGGGCGACGCCACGCACACCTCGGCCGTCAAGTCGGACACCGTGGTCATCCCGCGGACCTCGACCTCGCTGACCCTGAACAACAACGGCAAGGTCTACTCGTACGGCAAGGACGTCACGTTCACCGCCCACCTGGGCAAGACGTACTCCAACCGCACGGTGGAGATCTGGGCCAACCCCTACGGCTCGGACAAGCCCGACAAGCTGCTGAAGTCCGGCAAGGTCAACTCCAGCGGCAACATCTCCGCGGTCGTGGACATGAAGCGCGACACCACGGTCACCGCCGTGTTCAAGGGTGACGCCAAGTACGCGCCCAAGACCGTGAAGTCGGTCGGCTACGCCAAGGTCAGCATCTCCAACAGCGTCTCCGGCCACTACAAGACCGGTTACGTGGGATCCCACAACTACTACTGGTTCCGCAAGACCAAGGACGTGCTCGTCGGCACCACGATGAGCTACTACTCGGGTCGCGCGGCGCGCTACGAAGTGCAGATGTACTACAACGGCGCGTGGCGCAGTGGTGTCTCGGACTACTTCCAGCTGTCCAGCACCGGCAAGGTCACGGTGAACCTGGGCGCCTCCGGCCAGGCGGGCCTCAAGTTCCGCGTCCGGACCAGCTACATCAACAACTCGTCCGGCGACAACGTCAACTCCACGACGTACGGCTCCTGGAAGTACCTGTACTTCACCAACTGACGCCCGTCACGCCACGACGCCGCGTCCCGGATCTCCGGGGCGCGGCGTCGTGCTGTCAGAGGCGTGCTGTCAAAGGCGGGCTGTCAAAGGCGTGCTGTCACAGGGAGGGGCGGGGCGGCGTGGGGA
>NZ_JBRIOU010000008.1:261394-267523 GCF_053474865.1 Streptomyces sp. CO7 | reverse complement strand
GGCGTGGGGAGGCCCAGGCGGCGGTCCTTGAGGGCGGGGAACTGCTCGCGCGTCGCGGCGACCCGCGCGGGGTCGAACTCCACGGCCAGGACCTCCTCGTCGGGGCCCGCCTCGGCGAGGACCTCGCCCCACGGATCCACCACGATCGAGTGACCCGCCTGCGGAACTCCGGCGTGTGTGCCCGCCGTTCCACAGGCGAGGACGAAGCACTGGTTCTCCACCGCCCGCGCGCGGGCGAGGAGCGTCCAGTGCCCGCGGCGCCGCTCGGGCCACCCGGCCGGCACCACCAGCGTCTGCGCTCCGGCGTCCACCAGCGCGCGGAAGAGTTCGGGGAAACGGAGGTCGTAACAGGTGGCCAGTCCCAGGGTGGTCCGCGGCAGTTCCACGGTGACCAGGTCGCCCCCCGCGCCCATCAGCACGGCCTCGCCCTTGTCGAAGCCGAAGCGGTGGATCTTGCGGTAGGCGGCGGCGAGGTCGCCGGAGGGCGCGTAGACCAGTGAGGTGTTGTAGAGCGTGCCGTCGTCGGCGCGTTCGGGGATCGACCCGGCGTGCAGCCAGACGCCGGCGTCGCGCGCGGCCTCGGACATGGCCTCGTGGGTGGGCCCCTTCAGCGGCTCGGCCCAGGTGTCGAAGTCGTCGAAGGCGAAGGCCCCGGTGGTCCACAGCTCCGGCAGAACGACCAGGTCCGCCCCGGCCTGCTCGCGCACCAGTGCGGATGCCCGCTCGCGGCGCCGCTCGACCGATTCGCTCCCGTCGACACGCATCTGGAGAAGAGAGGCGCGCACCGTACCACCGCCTTGGCCGTCGTGATGTCCACCCAGCTCTACGATCGTCACACGAAAGCTCTGCCGGGGTACCTCCCCGCAGCGTAACTTAGCTTTCCAAGACGCTGGCACTGCCCGAGTTCCAACCGCCCGAGGGGTCCCGTTCCGTGAGTCTGCATCCTGCCCTTCAGCCCTACGCCGACGCCTGGACTCACTCGATCGAGGCGATATCCGAGCTGGTGCTGCCCCTCGTGGAGGGCGAGTGGAACCGGCGGACGCCCTGCCCGGGATGGTCCGTCCGCGACCTCGTCTCCCATGTCATCGGGCTGGACTGCGAGATGCTCGGCGACCCCCGGCCGATCCACTCCCTGCCGCGCGACCTCTACCACGTGACGACCGACCACCAGCGGTACATGGAGATGCAGGTCGACGTCCGGCGTCACCACACGGCGCCGGAGATGACCTCCGAGCTGGAGTACACGGTGATCCGCCGCAACCGGCAGCTGCGCAACGAGAACCGGCAGCCGGACGCGGTGGTGCGCGGTCCCCTCGGGCGGGAGATCACGCTGGAGGAGTCGATGCGCTACCGCGCCTTCGACGTCTGGGTGCACGAGCAGGACCTGCGGGCCGCGCTCGGCGTGCCGGGGAACCTGGACTCGCCGGGCGCCCAGGTGGCGCGCGACTACCTGCTGGACGCGCTGCCGGAGGTGGTCGCCGAGCGGGCGGGCGCGCCGCGCAGCTCGGCCGTGGTGGTGGACGTGCACGGTCCGGTGGAGTTCCTGCGCACGGTGCGGGTCGACATCCGCGGCCGCGGCACGGTGGAGACGGCGCCGGCGCTGGGCCCGGCGGCGACGCTGACGCTGGACTGGGAGACGTACGTGCTGCTCGCCTGCGGCCGGGTGAAGCCGGCCACGGTGATCGACCGCGTCAAGCAGGAGGGCGACCTCGACCTGACCGCGGCGATCCTGAACAACTTCACCGTCACCCAGTAGCCGGGCGCGGAGGGGCGGGCGGCCCGCCGGAGCGGCCCGTCCCACGGGTCCCTCTGCCGACCGTCGCCGCTCCCTCCGCCGACCGTCGGCGGCCCCTCCGTCGACCGTTGGCGGCCCCTCCCCGGAAGGGGCCGTCTACGGCTTGTGGACCGCCGCGACCCGCCCCGGGACCACGGCCCGCTCGCGTTCGCGGCGTACCGTCGGCCGCCACAGCCGCACCATCTGCGAGGCGCCGAGCAGCTGCACCGCGAATACCACGCAGAACGCGACGCGGTAGTCGTCACCGGTGGCGTCGAGCAGGACGCCGATTCCCAGCAGGGTCGTCATCGACGCGGTGAACCCGCCGATGTTGGTGATCCCGGACGCGGTGCCCGCGCGCTCCGCCGGGTTCGCCGGGCGGGAGAGGTCGAACCCGATCATCGACGCCGGTCCGCACGCCCCGAGCACCAGGCACAGCAGCGCGAAGACGGCCAGCGGCGCCCTCCCCGGCCAGGCCAGCAGCACCGCCCACACCACCGCGGTGGCTCCCACCGTGCCGAGCGCGAGCGGCATCCGCGCCCCGTGGCGGCGGCCGATGATCTGCCCGTAGACCACGCCGATCATCATGTGGGCCAGCACGATCACGGTGAGCAGCGAACCCGCCCTGGTCCGCTCCATCCCCTGGTCCTCGACCAGGAACGGCATGCCCCACAGCAGCAGGAAGACCATGCCGGGGAACTGCGTGGTGAAGTGCGTCCACATGCCCAGCCGTGTCCCCGGCTCCCGCCAGGACTCGGCGATCTGCCGCCGGACGTACGCCACGCCCCGGTGCGGGACCGGCTCGGTGCCGTGCCCGTCCGGGTGGTCCTTGAGGAAGAGTAGGGTCAGCACCAGCACCACCACGCCGCACAGCGCACTGCCGACGAACGAGGCCGTCCACCCGAACTGGGTGAGCGCCCGGGAGAGCACCAGGGTGGAGACGACGTTGCCGCCCTGCCCGATGAGGCCGGCGAGCTGCCCGATCAGCGGCCCGCGCCGCGCCGGGAACCAGCGGGCGCCCAGCCGCAGCACGCTGAGGAAGGTGAGCGCGTCGCCGCAGCCGAGGAGCGCGCGGGAGACCAGCGCCATGCCGTACGAGGGCGCCAGGGCGAACCCGAGCTGACCCAGCGTGAACAGCACGCAGCCGGCGACCAGGACCTTCTTGGTGCCGAACCGGTCGACCAGCAGGCCCACCGGGATCTGCATCGCGGCGTAGACCAGCAGCTGCAGCATGGAGAACGTCGAGAGCGCGGAGGCGCTGACGTGGAAGCGCTCCACCGCGTCGAGGCCGGCCACGCCCAGCGAAGTGCGGAAGAGGACGGCCACGAAGTAGACGGACAGGCCCACCGCCCAGACGGCGACGGCCCGCGTCCCGCCCGGCGGGTCCAGCGGCGGCAGGGCATCCCCGGTCCGCGACGCGTCGGCCGCCCGTGCGGCCGGCTGCTCGCTCATCGGGCCTCTCCGCGCGCCAGGTGGGAGAACCAGCTGACGTGTCCGTGCACGACCGCGACCGCGCGGTCCGCGTCGCCGGCCCGCAGCGCCTCCAGGATCTCCCCGTGCTCAACCAGCGTCTTGGCGGCCCGGTCGGGATGCGAGTGCATCACCGCGACGCCCATCCGCAACTGCCGGTCCCTCAGCTGGTCGTAGAGGTGGGAGAGGATCACGTTGCCGCCGCTGCGGACGATCTCGGCGTGGAAGCAGCGGTCGGTGACCGCCGCGGCGGCGTAGTCGCCGGCCGCCGCCTGCTCGCGCTGCCGCTCCAGCAGCTCCTCCAGCCGGGCGATCAGCTGCGGGGAGGCGGGAACCGCCTTGCGGGCCGCGTGCTCCTCCACCAGCAGCCGGGTCTCCACCACGTCCGCGATCTCCTGGGCGGTGACCGGCAGGACCAGCGCGCCCTTCTTCGGGTAGAGCTTGATCAGCCCTTCCACCTCGAGCCGCAGCAGCGCCTCCCGCACCGGGGTGCGTGACACCCCCACCGCCTCGGCGAGTTCGCCCTCGGTGAGGAGGCTTCCCCCCTCGTACCGCCGGTCGAGAACCGCCTGCTTGACGTGGATGTAGACCCGCTCGGCGGCGGGCGGCTGCTTCAACGGCACGGTCATGCGAACAGCATAGATACAAGACAGGCGCATCCCCTGTCCGCATCCGGCATGCGGACGGACGGCTTTCCACCCCCAGTCTCCGCAAAATCCAGAAATTACCCCCGTCTCCCGCGCAACCCTTGGCCCTCGCCGGTCGTCGGACATCACGCACCGTCGTATCCCGCGGCGGCGCCCTGCCCCGGGGACAGTTCAGGGGCACATCACATCCGGGGGTTCCCTACGTGAAGACCGGCATCAGGAGCCGTCGCCCGCGCAGAGTCGCGGTCTCGCTCGTCACCGGGGGCGCGATGCTCCTCGGCGGGACGCTCGCCTCGGCGCCCGCGCATGCCGCCGCCGCGCCGCCGCTGAAGAACGTGGCCTCGCCGTCCATCGCCGCCAAGGGCGGCTTCGTGATGGAGACCCAGTTCGGGCGCACCACCTACAGCAAGAGCGCCGACACCAAGCGGCCCACCGGCTCCACCACCAAGATCATGACCGCCAAGGTGGTGCTCAGCCAGTCGAACCTGAACCTCGACTCCAAGGTGACCATCGCCCAGGACTACCGGAACTACATCGTCAACAACGGTGCTTCCTCGGCGAACCTGGTGGTCGGCGACAAGGTGACCGTCCGCCAGCTGCTCTACGGGCTGATGCTGCCGTCGGGCTGCGACGCGGCGTACGCGCTGGCGGACAAGTTCGGCACCGGCACGACGCGCTCGGCGCGGGTGAAGTCGTTCATCGGCAAGATGAACACCACCGCCAAGAGCCTCGGCATGACCAACACGCACTTCGACTCGTTCGACGGCATCAGCAAGGGCTCGAACTACTCGACGCCTCGGGACCTGACCAAGCTGGCCCGCAGCGCGATGAACAACACGACCTTCCGCACCGTGGTGAAGACGAAGTCGTACACCGCGAAGACGGTCACCAAGAGCGGCTCCACCCGCACCATGGGCACCTGGAAGAACACCAACCCGCTGCTCAGCAGCTACAGCGGGGCCATCGGTGTGAAGACGGGCTCGGGCCAGGTCGCCGGCTACTGCCTGGTGTTCGCGGCCACCCGCAACGGCAGGACGGTGATCGGCACGGTGCTGGGCTCGACGTCCTCGTCCCAGCGCACCACCGACGCGACCCGTCTGCTCAACCACGGCTTCGCCCGCGTGGGCTGAGCCACCCGGACACGGAAAGGAGCCCGCCGCGCTGCCGCGCGGCGGGCTCCTTCGTTCTGCTCAGGGAACCGTCAGGCCCAGGTGACCAGACGCCTCGGCTGCTCCAGGACCGCCGCGATGTCCGCGAGGACCTTGGAGCCGAGCTCCCCGTCGACCAGCCGGTGGTCGAAGGAGAGCGCCAGGGTGGTGACCTGACGCGGCTTGACCTTGCCCTTGTGCACCCAGGGCTGCAGCTTGACCGCGCCGAAGGCCAGGATGGCGGCCTCGCCCGGGTTCAGGATCGGCGTACCCGTGTCGACGCCGAAGACGCCGACGTTGGTGATGGTGACCGTGCCGCCCTGCATGTCCGCGGGGGACGTCCGGCCCTCGCGGGCCGTGGCGACCAGGTCGCCCAGCGCCCCGGCGAGCTCCGGCAGGGTCTTGGCGTGCGCGTCCTTGATGTTCGGCACGATCAGACCCCGCGGCGTGGCGGCCGCGATGCCCAGGTTCACGTAGTGCTTCTCGACGATCTCCTGGTTGGCCTCGTCCCAGGACGCGTTGATCCCCGGGTTGCGCCGGATCGCGACCAGCAGCGCCTTGGCGACCAGCAGCAGCGGGTTGACCCGCAGCCCCGCCATGTCCGGGTCCTGCTTGAGCTCCTGTACCAGCTTCATCGTGCGCGTCACGTCGACCGTGACGAACTCGGTGACGTGCGGGGCGGTGAAGGCGGAGCCGACCATCGCGGCCGCGGTGGCCTTGCGGACGCCCTTGACCGGGATCCGCGTCTCCCGCGCACCGTCGGACACCACGGCGGGCGCCGCGCCCGCCGTGGCAGGAAGGGGAGCGGCCGGAGCCGCCTGCGGGGCCGGAGCCGCCGGGGCCGGGGCCTGCACCTCGGGAACGGCGGCGGCCGCCGCGGCCTGCACGTCCGCCCGGGTGATGATCCCGTCGGGACCGCTCGGGCGGACCGACCACAGGTCGACCCCGAGGTCCTTCGCCAGCTTGCGCACCGGCGGCTTGGCCAGCGGGCGGTCCGGCCCGCCCGGCACGGCCGGGGCCGCGCCGTTGCCGTTGACCGCGGCGGGCGCCGGGGCGGCGACCGCGGCCGGGGCGGTGGTCACCTCGGCGA
>NZ_JBRIOU010000008.1:231834-261294 GCF_053474865.1 Streptomyces sp. CO7 | reverse complement strand
GGCCGGGGCCGCCTCGGGCTCGGCGGGCGCGCCGCCGGCCACGTCCACGGCGATGATCGAGGTGCCGACGTCGACCGTGACGCCCTCCTCGAAGTGCAGCGCGCGCACCACCCCGTCGTACGGGATGGGCAGCTCCACGGCCGCCTTGGCGGTCTCGACCTCGCAGACGACCTGGCCGTCGGTGACGGTGTCACCGGGCTGGACGTACCACTTGAGGATCTCGGCCTCGGTGAGGCCCTCGCCCACGTCGGGCATCTTGAACTCGCGCACGGAGGTGCTCATGTTCCGGCCTCCTCTCAGTACGCGAGCGCGCGGTCGACGGCGTCGAGCACGCGGTCCAGGCTGGGCAGGTACTCCTCCTCCAGGCGGGCCGGCGGGTACGGGGCGTGGTAGCCGCCGACCCGCAGCACGGGCGCCTCGAGGTGGTAGAAGCAGCGCTCGGTGATCCGGGCGGCGATCTCCGCGCCGGAACCGAAGAAGACCGGCGCCTCGTGCACCACGACCAGCCGGCCCGTGCGCTCCACCGACGCCTGGATGGCGTCGAAGTCGAGCGGGGAGACCGACCGCAGGTCCAGGACCTCCAGCGAGCGCCCCTCCTCGGCGGCCACGTCGGCGACCTCCTGGCACAGCTTCACCATCGGGCCGTACGCCACCAGGGTGAGGTCGCTGCCCTGGCGGACGACCTGGGCCTTGTGCAGCGGACCGGGGATGGCCTCGGTGTCGACCTGGCCCTTGTCCCAGTAGCGGCGCTTGGGCTCGAAGAAGATGACCGGGTCGTCGCTCTCGATCGCCTGCTGCATCATCCAGTAGGCGTCCGCGGCGTTCGACGGCGTGACGATCTTCAGGCCGGCGACGTGCGCGAACAGCGACTCCGGCGACTCGCTGTGGTGCTCTACCGCGCCGATGCCGCCGCCGTAGGGGATGCGGACGACGACCGGCAGCTTGACCTTGCCCAGCGAACGGGCGTGCATCTTGGCGAGCTGGGTGACGATCTGGTCGTACGCGGGGAAGACGAAGCCGTCGAACTGGATCTCCACGACGGGCCGGTACCCGCGCAGCGCCAGGCCGATGGCGGTGCCCACGATGCCGGACTCGGCGAGCGGGGTGTCGATGACCCGCTCCTCGCCGAAGTCCTTCTGCAGGCCGTCGGTGACACGGAAGACGCCGCCGAGCTTGCCGACGTCCTCACCCATGATCAAGACCTTGGGGTCCGTCTCCAGGGCCTTGCGCAGCGACTCGTTGATCGCCTTGGCGATCGCCAGGCTCTTCACGGACTCCCGCGCCTTCACGGACTCGACTGCCATGGTCAGACCCCCTCACCGTCGGAGAACGACGCCTGGTAGGCGGCGAACTGGGCGCGCTCCTCGTCGACGAGCGCGTGACCGTCGGCGTAGGCGTTCTCGAAGATCGCGAACTTGTCCGGCTCGGGCATGGCACGGACCGCTTCGCGCACCCGCTTGCCCAACGCCTCGCTCTCGGTCTCGAGTTCCTCGAAGAATCCCTCGTTCGTGTCGGTTTCGGCGAGGAGGTACGCGCGCAGGCGGGCGATCGGGTCCTTGGCCTCCCAGGCGGCCCGCTCGTCGTCACCGCGGTAACGGGTCGGGTCGTCGGAGGTGGTGTGCGCGCCCATGCGGTAGGTGAAGGCCTCGACCAGGGTCGGGCCCTCGCCGCGGCGGGCCCGCTCCAGGGCCTGCTTGGTCACCGCGAGGCAGGCCAGCACGTCGTTGCCGTCGACGCGGACGCCCGGGAAGCCGTAGCCCTGGGCCCGCTGGTACAGCGGCACGCGGGTCTGGCGGTGGGTGGGCTCGGAGATCGCCCACTGGTTGTTCTGGCAGAAGAACACCACCGGCGCGTTGTAGACGGCCGAGAAGGTGAAGGCCTCCGCCACGTCGCCCTGGCTGGAGGCGCCGTCGCCGAAGTAGGCGATGACCGCGCTCTCGGCCCCGTCCTTGGCGACGCCCATGGCGTAGCCGGTGGCGTGCAGGGCCTGCGAGCCGATGACGATCGTGTACAGGTGGAAGTTGTTGCTGTTGGGGTCCCAGCCGCCGTGGTTCACGCCGCGGAACATGCCCAGCAGGTTGGTCGGGTCGACCCCGCGGCACCAGGCGACGCCGTGCTCGCGGTAGGTCGGGAAGACGTAGTCCTCGTCGTTCAGCGCGCGCCCGGAGCCGATCTGGGCGGCCTCCTGGCCGAGCAGCGAGGCCCACAGGCCCAGCTCGCCCTGGCGCTGCAGGGCGGTGGCCTCGGCGTCGAAGCGCCGGGTCAGCACCATGTCCCGGTACAGCCCGCGCAGCTCGTCGGGGGTGATGGAGTCGACGTAGCCGTCGTACTCCGGGTTGCTCACCCGCTGCCCCTCGGGAGTCAGCAGCTGTACGAGCTGGGGCTCCGCCGGGGCGGAGTCGGCCGCCTGGGCGGTCTTCTTCGCCGCCGTCCGGCCACGGGACGTCCCGGCCTTGCCTGAGGCGGCGCTGCGTCGCTGGGTGCGCGCGGCGGTGCTCTCCACGGTCACGTTGCTCCTCCGTCGTCCGGTCCCCGGGGTTGCCGGGTGACCTGGGGTGCCCCCCTCGCCCTTTGGGACGCGGGGTAACAGTTCCGCCTGGCCCCGACAGCGCGCACGGGGTGGGTGCCCTCGGCCGGTAGCAGGCGTGACAGTGCTCCGGCGAGCGCCCTACGAGAAATCACGTTACCCGCGGCTCCTCAATTCTGGGAAACCGCGCCTGACCTGGGATTTTGATTGGATTTCCAAGTAAAAGAACTCGGAAGTCCGACCATCTCCCAGAAGTCGGGAAGAACCGCTGGTGGCAGCCTTGGAACGGCCCGCAGGTGGCCGGAACATCGCGCACCGTATAACGGACACGGTCCTCATGGAAGACTCCGTACGGCTCTTTTTCTCCTCATTCATGCCAGCCTTTCCCGGATCGCACGAAGCTCACTGGGGAAAAGATCGAGGGGCGGAGGAGCGCAAGCGCTCCTCCGCCCCTCTTTCTGTACCGGCCGGTCAGCCCTCGGTACCGGTCACGCTTCCGACGATGGTGCCCTCGGCGCTTCCCTCGGCGGCGCCGGTGTCGCCGGTGCTGCTGCCGGTGGAGCCGTCCACCGTGCCCGTCTCGCCGGTGCTGCTGCCGGTGGAGCCGTCCACCGTGCCGGTCTCGCCGGTGCTGCTGCCGGTGGAGCCGCTCGTGCCGTCGGAGCCGTTGGTGCTGCCGCCCTTCCCGGAGGTCCCGCCGCTGCCGCTGTTCCCCGGCTTGGGGGACTCGGGCTGCTTGGAAGGCGTCGGCGACTCCTGCTCGCGCGGGGTGTCACCCCAGCCGCCGCCGGTGCTGCTGTCCGTCGTGTCCTCCTCCTGGCCGGAGGTGTCGTCCGGAGCCTCGGACTCCTCCTCGGGGGCGGAGGTCTGCGACGTGGCGGTAGGCTTCGGGTCCTCCTTGTCGGTCGGCTCGCCCTTCATGTTGTTCATGGCCAACGCGACGCCCGCCACCACGGCGATCACCGCCAGCGCGGCCAGCAGCAGCAGCTTGCCCTTGCCGCCGCCCGACCCCCTGGAGCCTCCGGTGTAGCCGCCGTCGTCCCCCGGGTTGTACGAGGGGATCATCGGCTGCGGGATCTGCGTCGTCGACGATCCGGCGCCCGGGCCGCCGCCGTGCGGGAGCATCGCCGTCGCCGCGGTCGCGCCGGCGCCACCGCGCGGGCCTCCGTTGGCGAGGACCGGTCCGGTGTTCCAGGTGCCGGTGTAGCCGCCCTGCTCGTAGAGCATCTCCAGGGCGTACTGGACCAGCCCGCGCATCTCCTCCGCCGTCTGGAACCGGTCGTCCGGGTCCTTGGCGAGGGAGCGCATCACCAGGCCGTCGAGCTCCGGCGGCACCTGGTTGCTCACGCCGGACGGAGGCAGCGGGATGTCCTGGACGTGCTGGTAGACCACCGACAGCGGCGTCTCGCCGGTGAAGGGCGGCCGCAGGGCCAGCAGCTCGTAGAGCAGGCAGCCCGTGGCGTACAGGTCGGAGCGGTGGTCGACGGCCTTGCCGAGGGCCTGTTCCGGCGACAGGTACTGCGGGGTGCCCATCACCATGCCGGTCTGCGTCATGGTCGACTGCGCGCCGTGCAGGGCGCGCGCGATGCCGAAGTCCATGACCTTGACCGCGCCGTTGTGCGTGATGATCACGTTGGCCGGCTTGATGTCGCGGTGCACGATGCCGTGCTGGTGCGAGTACGCCAGCGCCTCGAGGACACCCGAGACGATGATCAGGGCCTGCTCGGGCCCCGGCGCCTCGGACTCGATGAGGAGCTCGCGGATGGTGCGGCCCTCGACCAGCTCCATCACGATGTACGGGACCGAGGACCCGTCCAGCCGGTCCTCGCCCGAGTCGTACACGGCGACGATGGCGTGGTGGTTGAGCCCGGCCACCGACTGGGCCTCGCGGGTGAAGCGCGCCTTGGACACCGGATCCTCGGCGAGGTCGGCGCGAAGCAGCTTCACCGCCACGGTCCGGCCGAGACGCACGTCCTCGGCGGCGAACACCTCGGCCATACCGCCGCGCCCGAGTCTGTGGGTCAGCCGGTACCGGCCGTCGCCCACCAGTCCGCCGTTGCCCCAATTATCCGGCGCGTCAGACATGCCGCCGCCGGCCGCCTCGGGATCGGACGGGCCCTGAGCGGGATGCTGCTGTGCCATCAGTCCTCGCCGTCTTTCTGCCCGCGGTGCGTGCAGGGTTGTCGCGGTCTCCGTCAGCCACGCTACAGCCTTCCCGCACCCCTCCGTCCGGGGTCGGACCCAGGTTCCGGTCGAGGAGTGACCCCGCCGGCTCCAGCCGGGGACGGACCGGTCATCAAACCCCGTGGGCGGCCTGGCGTGCAAATTCCCGGTTACCGGCCCGGAGATCGAGTAACGCTTCCGCGACGCTTCCTTCGCGTACGGTCACGGAACGGGCACCACGCTTGACGTGTCTGTGCCCTACGGCAGACTTGGCCGGTAAAGACACGGTCGATCACGGTCGACACCCACTAGCGGGAGGGCCCCGGCCGCTGCCGCCGTGCCGGATCCGATGGGGGACGCACACAGATGAGCCAGGACGGCGCACAAGGACAGGGCCGGTTCACGGGTCAGTCGCTCGCGGGCGGCCGCTACCAGCTCCGCGACCTCCTGGGCCAGGGCGGCATGGCCTCGGTGCACCTCGCCTACGACTCGGTGCTGGACCGGCAGGTGGCCGTCAAGACGCTGCACACCGAGCTGGGCCGCGAGCAGGCCTTCCGCGAGCGCTTCCGCCGCGAGGCGCAGTCCGTCGCCAAGCTGGCCCACACCAACATCGTCTCGGTCTTCGACACCGGCGAGGACGTCCTCGGCGAGCTGACCACCCCCTACATCGTCATGGAGTACGTCGAGGGCCGTCCGCTCGGCTCGGTGCTCCAGGCCGACATCGACCAGCAGGGCGCCATGCCCGCCGACAAGGCGCTGAAGATCACCGCCGACGTCCTGGCGGCCCTGGAGATCAGCCACGAGGAAGGGCTGGTCCACCGAGACATCAAGCCCGGCAACGTGATGATCACCAAGCGCGGCGTGGTGAAGGTCATGGACTTCGGCATCGCCCGCGCCATGCAGTCCGGCGTCACCTCCATGACGCAGACCGGCATGGTGGTCGGCACTCCGCAGTACCTGTCGCCCGAGCAGGCGCTGGGCCGCGGCGTGGACGCCCGCTCGGACCTCTACTCGGTCGGCATCATGCTCTTCCAGCTGGTCACCGGCCGGCTGCCGTTCGACGCCGACTCCCCCCTGGCCATCGCGTACGCGCACGTCCAGGAGGAGCCGGTCGCCCCGTCGTCGATCAACCGCTCGCTGCCCCCGGCGGTGGACGCGCTGGTCGCCCGGGCCCTGCGGAAGAACCCGAACGAGCGCTTCCCCAGCGCCGTCGCCATGCGCGACGAGTGCCTGCGGGTGATGCAGTCGCTGCAGCAGGTCGCGCCCAGCATCGTCCCCGGCACCCAGAGCCAGAGCGGCTCGGGAGTCAGCTCGGCGGTCTTCCCGCCGGTGGGCCAGCAGACGCCGCCGCCCGCGGACGTGCACCTGCCCTACCAGCCGCAGACGCCCACGCCCGGCCCGTACGCGACTCCGCAGGCGGGCTACGGCTACCCGCACTCCGGCGGTTACCAGCAGCCCCACCCGGGCTACCAGACCCCGATGCCCTCCGGCCCGGGTTACCCCACCGGTCCCACGGCCGCGCCGACTCCGGCGCCCGCGGGCCGGGGCGGGAAGAACCGGTCCGTGCTGATCGGCGCCGTGGCCGCCGTCCTGGTGGCCGGCGGCGTGGTCGCCGCGCTGTCGCTCCAGGGGGACGACGAGAAGACGCCCACCGGTGGCGGCGGGGGCTCGTCGGCCTCCGCGTCCGCCGATCCGGCCGACGACTACAAGGGGCCGGAGAAGGAGAAGACGATCGACCCCGCGGAGTGCAGCGAGCCGGACGAGGCCTACGACGACGAGAACAAGATCGTCATGCCGGACTTCCGGTACAAGTACTGGCCCTCCGTGCAGAAGTGCCTCCAGGACGGTGGCTGGCACTACGACCCCAAGGACGTCTCCGACGCCACCTGGGGTGAGGACATGGTCGTCCGCCAGTTCCCCGCCCCGGGCACCAACGTCGACGAGGACGACGTCAACGTCGAGCTGGAGATCTCGACCGGTCGCTCCCAGTAGGCCGTGCCGGCCGTCCCCGAAGCGACAGGGGAACGGGCCCGGAGCAAGCGCGCAAGGCGCTTGCTCCGGGCCCGTTCCCGTTCCGTTCGGTTCACCGTCCGGCGCTGCGTCCGGCGCTCCGTGAGGAGCGGGGTCGTCGCGCCGGTCGGTCAGACGTGGCCGACCGGGGTCACAGGTAGGGGCCGCCCGAGCGGCCGGTGGCCCGGACGTCGTCCCCGTCCGCGGCGACACCCGGCGGCAGCGCACGGCGCATCTGCTCCAGCTGGGCCCGCGCGGCCATCTGCTGCGCGAAGAGCGTGGTCTGGATCCCGTGGAAGAGCCCTTCCAGCCAGCCCACCAGCTGGGCCTGGGCGATCCGCAGTTCCGCGTCGCTCGGCGTGCCCTCGTCGGTGAACGGCAGCGAGAGCCGCTCCAGCTCGTCGACCAGCTCCGGGGCCAGCCCGTCCTCCAGCTCCTTCACCGAGCTGGCGTGGATCTCCTTCAGGCGCACCCGGCTCGCCTCGTCGAGGGGAGCGGCACGCACCTCCTCCAACAGCTGCTTGATCATGCTGCCGATCCGCATGACCTTCGCGGGCTGCTCCACCTGCTCCGTCACGGGGGTCTCACGGGACTCGTCGTCCCCGCCACCGCCGAGTGCCATGCCGTCCTGGCCCACGACCAGGATCTGCGGGTTCTCGGGCGAGCTCTCGTTCCTCGGCATCTCCATACCGCCATTGTCTCGCACGTGTTGTCCCCACACGATCAATACCGTCCTTGCCCGAAGAGTCTGCTGATCCACCGTCCGGATGTCCCGGGGTGCCGCGGTCAGGGCCGCGTGTGAGGCTGGGACCGTCGTTTCCGGGCTCCGACCCAGCAGGGGGTCATCGGTATGGCCACCCACGGCCGACGGGCACTCGCGTCCGCACTGCTCCTGCCCGGGCTCCTCACTCCCATGCCGGCCGTGGCCGCCGTCGTGACGGCCGCGCCACCCGGGACGCCGTCGCCGAGCGCCGCATCACCGTCGCGGGCGGGCAGCGTGGTGGGCGACGGGCAGGAGCGGCCCGGCCGCAGCGCCTCGCCGACGCCGTCCGCCGCCCCGACCCCGCTTCCGCCGGGACCCACCCGTCCGGCCTCCCCGTCGGGCGCGGTCCCGGGTCCCTCCGTCTCCGCGGGGGTGACGCTGCCGCCCGGGACCACCCCGTCGCCCGGGGCCACCGCCTCCCCCGGGGCCACTGCCTCACCCGGCCACCCGAGTGGTAAGGCCACCCGACGCGGCCGTCCGCCGCATCCGCCCGGAACGACCACGCACCCGGGGGACCGGGAGGAGCCGCCCTCCTCCACCGAGGAACCGGCACCGGAGGAGTCCGCTTCCGAGGGCCCCGTCCCGGCACCGTCCTGGTGGGTCCCCGGGCCCTCCGCCTCCCTCGGCGCGGTGGTTCCCGGCGTCACGCCGCCGGGAACCACGCCGCCCGCCCTGGTCCCGCCGGACGCCGCCGACTCCGGTCCCTCCGGCGACCAGGCCGGAGCCCGCACCGGCTCCGGCACACGCAGCACGGCCCCCCTCGGCGTCGGCCTCATCCTGACCGGCCTCGCCCTGGCCCTGACCTTCCAGGCCCTCCGCCTGCGTCAGTCATGAGCCGCGGACGCGTGGGCCGGTGACCCGCGGACCGGTCACGCGGTCGCGGCAGGGGCGAGGAGGAGGACCTTGCCGATGTGGTCGCTGGACTCCAGGACCCGGTGGCCCTCCCCCGCCTCGGCGAGCGGAACGGCCCGGTCGACCACCGGCCGCACGTGCCCGTCGGCCACCAGCGGCCACACGTGCTCCCGCACCGCCGCCACGATCGCCGCCTTCTCGCTCAGCGGCCGCGCCCGCAACGAGGTCGCACTGACCGCCGCGCGCTTGTTGAGCAGCGTCGCGATGTTCAGCTCGCCCTTGATCCCGCCCTGCATCCCGATGATCGCCAGGCGCCCGTTGACCGCCAGCGCCCGCACGTTGCGGTCGAGGTACTTGGCCCCCATGTTGTCGAGGATGACGTCCGCCCCGGCGCCGTCCGTGGCCTTGGCGATCTCCTCGACGAAGTCCTGCTCGCGGTAGTTGATCAGGATGTCCGCGCCGAGCTCCGCGCAGCGGTCCAGCTTTTCCTGGGTCCCCGCGGTCACCGCCACCTTCGCGCCGACCGCCTTGGCCAGCTGGATCGCCATCGTGCCGATACCGCTGGACCCGCCGTGCACCAGCAGGGTCTCGCCCGGACGCAGACCGGCGACCATGAAGACGTTCGACCAGACCGTGCACGTCACCTCGGGGAGCGCGGCCGCGTCCCGCAGCGACAGCCCCTCCGGCACCGGCAGCAGCTGCCCGGCCGGGACGGCCACCTTCTCGGCGTAACCGCCGCCGGACAGCAGCGCGCACACCTCGTCACCGACGCTCCACCCGGTCACTCCGGGGCCGAGGGCGGCGACCCGGCCGGAGCACTCCAGCCCGGGGTAGGGGGACGCCCCCGGCGGCGGGTCGTAGAACCCCTGCCGCTGCAGCAGGTCGGCGCGGTTGACCGCCGCCGCCACCACCTCGACCAGGACCTCGCCCTCTCCGGGCACTGGGTCCGGCACCTCGGCCCACACCAGCGCCTCGGGTCCGCCCGCCTCGGGAATCGTGATCGCATACATGCGAACGACGCTACTCCTTCACCGCACGAACCCCCAGGCATGCCGGTCCCGGCCTCCGGGGCGGAAGCCGGGAGCGCACCAGGCGGCTCGGCGGCTCTCACGGGCGGTCGATGGTCCCCGACTGCCGGTCCGGGTGCGGCAACGGCCGCATGTCCGGCGCGACCTGGCGTGCCTGCGAGGACCGCACGATGCAGATGACCCGGTCCGCGATCTGCAGCGTGCCGAGCGTCGCGTCGTCGAAGCCGAGGACCCGGTGACCGCGCACCACGCTGATCACCATGTCGTCCAGCTCGCGGGGCTTCTTGCCCACCTCGGCCTTTATGACCGGCCGTTCGGCGATGTCGAGTCCGCTGCCCTGCTGGATGAGGTCCTCCATCACCATGCCGGCGGCCGGACTCAGCACCGACAGGCCCAGCAAACGGCCCGCGGCGCTCGCACTGGTGATGACCGCGTCGGCGCCCGACTGCCGCAGCAGCGGCGCGTTCTCCTCCTCGCGGACCGCCGCCACGATCTTGGCGCCCCGGTTCAGCTGGCGAGCCGTCAGCGTGACCAGGACCGCGGTGTCGTCGCGCTGGGTGGCGATGATGATCTGCCGCGCACGCTGCGTCTCGGCGCGCAACAGCACGTCGCTACGGGTGGCGTCGCCCACCACACCCGCGTACCCCTCGGCGGCGGCGGAGTCGATCGCCTTGGCGCTGGGGTCGACCACCACGATCTGCTCCGCGGGGACACCCGAGGCGCAGACCGTCTGCAGGGCCGAACGGCCCTTGGTGCCGAAGCCGACGACGACGGTGTGGTCCCGCAAGGTGTGCCTCCAGCGGTTCAGGCGCAGTTCTTCCCGCGTGCGCTCGGTGAGCGCCTCGAGGGTGGTGCCGACGAGGATGATCAGGAACACCACGCGCAGGGGCGTGATGACGAGGATGTTGGTCAGCCGGGCGCTGTCGCTGGCCGGGGTGACGTCGCCGTAGCCCGTCGTGGAGAGGGTCACGGTCGCGTAGTAGAAGCTGTCGAGCAGGTCGAGTCCGCCGCCGGCGTTGTCGTTGTAGCCGTCCCGGTCCAGGTAGACCACGAAGGCGGTCGCCACCAGCACGGCCAGGGCCATCAGCAGACGCTTGCCGACCTGGCGAAGAGGGTGCGGCACCTCCTTCTGCGGCAGTTTCACCCGGTAGGTGACCAGCCGTTCGCCCGCCTGTCGGGCGATGGCGTCCTGTCCCGGCAGTTTCACGTGAAACACACTCCAGTTCCGGCGAGCGTCCAGGGGAGGTCCAGGAGCTCGCTTTCGTCTCCCGGCCGCAACCCGCCCGGCGGGATCACGGCGAGGGCGTCGGCCGCCGCCATGCCGCGGAGCATGGCGGGGCCGTTGTAGTGCAGCGGATGGGCCCGGTCCGCGCGCAGCACCACCGGCACCAGCCGGGTGTCGTGCGGATGCCCCTGGACTCCTTCGGCCAGCGGCAGGGCGTAGGGCTCCGGCGCCGGGTGCTCGCCCAGGGCACGCAGCAGCGGCTGGGCGAGGGTCAGCAGGCCGGAGACGGCGGCCAGCGGATTGCCCGGCAGACCGACGAGGTGGCGCCCGTCCCGCAGCCGGGCCAGCAGCATGGGGTGGCCCGGGCGGACCTGGACGCCGTCGACCAGGAGGTCGGCGCCGGTCGCGTGCAGGATCGGGTGGACGTGATCGACCGGGCCGGCCGCGGTGCCGCCGGTGGTGACGATCAGGTCGGCCTCGCTGTCGACGACCGCACGGCGCAACGCCTCGGCGTCGTCACCCAGCCGGCGGACGGCGATGACCTCTGCGCCGAGGACCCGCAGCCACGGCGGAAGCATGGGCCCGAGGGCATCCCGGATCAGCCCGTCACGCGGACGCCCTGCGGTGAGGAGTTCGTCGCCCAGCACCAGGATCTCGACGCACGGCCGGGAGGCGACGGCGAGCGTGTCGTACCCGGCCGCGGCGGCCAGGCCGAGGACCGGCGGGGTGACGGGCGTCCCGGCGGGCAGCAACTGGTCGCCCGAGCGGCACTCCTGACCGCGAAGACGGATGTCCTGGCCGTGTCCCGTCTCCCGCTGGGCGTGCAGGCGGCCGGCCTGGTCGAGGCGGCCGTGCTCGCTCCGCAGCACCGCCGTGGTGTCACGGGGGATCCGGGCGCCGGTGGCGATGGGAGCGGCCTCGCCGTCGGCCAGCGGCGCGGGCTCGGTGTCGCCGGCCAGGACATGGGTCTCCCGCACCTGCCAGGGACCGGGGCCGGCCACGGCCCAGCCGTCCATGGCGGAGGTGTCGAACGGTGGCAGGTCGGTCAACGCGGTGAGCGGCGCGGCCAGCACCAGGCCCAGTGCGGCGTCCAGCGGCACCTGCACGGGCATGCGGATGCGGCGACGCGCGGCACGGGCGGCGTGGCCCGCCCGGTCGGCGACGGCACGCGCCTGCCGCCAGGGCAGACCGGTGTGCCGGTGACAGGTCCGGGCCTCCGACGGATGCGATGCCTCCGCCGGGGGACGCCCCGGGGCGGGCACGCCGGTGGTCCTGCCCTCGTTGACGAGGGTCAGCGCGTCGTGGACGCCGAGGTCGTCGAAGCCGCCGAGACCGCCGTGGCCGCCGTGGCCGCCTGAAGTGTCGGCGGAGACGCCGTCGACGGGCAGGCGGCCCACCGGGTTTCCTGGATCCGTCATCCGGCGTCCGCGGGCGTCGCATCGTCAGCAGCGGTACCGGGCGCGGTGCCGGAAGCGGTGTCCGAGGCGGTCGCCTTCGCGGCGGCGGCCTCGTCGGCCCAGCGCAGGGCGAGGGCGACGGCCTTGCGGGTGGCCTCGGCGACGGCCTCGGGACCACCGCCCGCACGGCCGGCCGCGTAACCCACCAGGAACGTGGTCAGCGGCGCCGCGGGGCGGGCGACACCGTGCGCCGCGTCGCGGGCGAGGTCGAGGAGCAGAGTCTTGTCGACGTCCAGGTCGATGCCCAGCTCGTCCTTGGCTGCGGTGATCCATTCATCCAACACGTGCTCATGCTCCCTGATACGTGCGCGGGCGGCGTCGATGTCGTCCCAGGTGTCGCAGTCGAAGGACGCGGCGGGGTCGCTGATGAGTGTGACCCGAAGCGCCCCGGTCAGTCGTCGCAGGGGCAGCCCGGAGAGGCCGCCGTTCTCCTCGGCGACCGCGGCGAGCACGCGCCGCAGCGGCTCGGCCCGGTAGGCGGCCACCAACGGCTGCCGCCGCCCCTCCCCGTCCACCACCAGCACGGCGTCGCACCCGGCCTCGCCGTCGGCCTGGCTGACAGCCACGCGGGCGCCGCCTTCACGACGGTCCGCTCCACGGGCACGATCCGCTCCACGGGCATGATCCGCTTCACGAGGGCGGTCGGCCTCATGAGGGCAGTCGGCTCCTCGAGGGCGGTCGGCGTCACGAGGGCGGTCGGCATCACCGGCACGGTCGGCTGGGCCAGCCGTACCGGCGGTGCCTGAAGCGTCGGCGGGCTCGGTGCCGGCAGATCGGGTGCCCGCAGCACGGTCGGGCCCAGCGGCCGCAGCCCCGGTGTCCGCGGCGGCAGCCTGGACGGCCCCGCCGGTGTGGGCGACGACGGACGCGGAGGCGGTCAGCGTGCTCACGAGGCGGTGCACGGTGGCGGCGTCGAGGAAGGGGAGGTCGGCGCTGAGGACCACCACGACGTCGGCGGTGGTGAGCTCCAGGCCGGCCCCCAGCGCGGCCACCGGCCCACCGCCGGGCGGGATCTCCCGCGCCCACCGCACCGGCCGCGCCGTGGGCCGGGGGTCGGCCACCACGACGGTGCGCCCGGCGTCGGCGCAGGCGGCCAGGACCCGGTCGAGCAGGGCCCTGCCGCCCACCCGCACACCCGGCTTGTCGGCGCCGCCCAGCCGGCGCGCGGCACCGCCGGCGAGCACCACGGCGTCGAAGCCGTGGTGCCCGTCGCCCCGCACGGCGGGGGAGCTGCTGTGGTCGATCACCCCCCGAGTATGGAGGGCGCCGGGATCACAAGGAACGCAGGAGTACCGCCGGCTGCTCGACGCAGTCGGCCACGTACCGCAGGAACCCGCCCGCGGTCCCGCCGTCGCAGACCCGGTGGTCGAAGGTCAGCGACAGTTGCGTCACCTGACGCACCGCCAACTCGCCCTGGTGCACCCAGGGCTTGGGGGTGATGCGCCCCACACCCAGCATGGCCGCCTCGGGGTGGTTGAGGATCGGGGTCGAACCGTCGACGCCGAACACCCCGTAGTTGTTGAGGGTGAAGGTCGAGCCGGAGAGCTCGGCGGGCCGCAGTCCGCCGGACCGCGCCGACTCGGTGAGCCGCGAGAACTCCGCGGCCAGCGACTCCGCGTCCCGCCGGTGGGCGTCGCGCACCACCGGCACCACCAGCCCCCTCGGGGTCTGCGCGGCGAAGCCGATGTGCACCTCCCCGAACCGCACGATCTCCCGCGCCGCGGTGTCGACCGTGGCGTTGAGCTCCGGGAAGCGGTCGAGGGCGGCGACGCAGATCCTCGCCAGCAGGGCGATCAGCGAGATCTTCGGCCCCGGCCCGGCGTTCATGGCCGCACGGGCGTTCAGCAACTCCGTCGCGTCGGCGTCCACCCAGCAGGTGGCGTCCGGTATCTCGCTCCGGCTCCGGGTGAACTTGTCGGCCGCCGCGCCGAGCAGCCCCCGCAGCGGGATCCGCGTCACACCGGCGCCGGCCGCCGCGGGCGCGTCCACCGGGCGCAGAGGAGACACGGAGGCCTGGCGGGCCTGCGTCTGCTCACGGGACGCCGCGGCGCGCAGCGCGTACTCAACGTCGGCGCGCAGGATCAGGCCCTCGGGGCCGGAACCGGTGATGTCCCGCAGATCCAGGCCGTTGTCCCGGGCGAGGCGGCGCACCAGCGGAGAGATGACCGGGACCGGGCCGTCCTGCGCGGACGCGGCGCCCACGCCGCCCGCGGCCCGCGCCGCCCGGGCGGATGCGGCCGTGCCGTTCACGGAGGCCGGCGCGGAAGCCGCCGTGGCGGCCTCCGCCGGGGCGGACGGCGCCTCGGCCGCCCGTGAACCGGCCGGCTGCGCCGGTGAGGCCTCCGACGGCTGCCGCGGCCGGCCGTGGACCGGGGTCGGCGGGGGGACCCGGCGACGACGGGCCGGCGGCGCCGAGGTGCCGTAGCCGACCAGCACGTTCCCGGAGCCCTCCGCGCCCTCGACGGCCGTGCCGTTCACCGTGCCGACCGCCGTGCCGGAGACGCCGGCGCCGGCCTCGCCCAGGGACAGGTCGCCCGGGACCGCGCCCACCGCGACCGTGATCAGCGGGGCGCCCACCGGAAGGGAGCCCCCTTCCTCGCCGTACCGCGCGGTGACGACCCCGCCGTAAGGGCAGGGCACCTCCACCATCGCCTTGGCCGTCTCGACCTCGACGACGGGCTGGTCGACGGCGACCACGTCGCCGACCTCGACCATCCACTGCACGATCTGGGCCTCGGTCAGCCCTTCGCCCAGGTCGGGCAGCTTGAACTCGAATACCTCGGCCATCAGTCGCCCGCCTCCCACTGCAGCCGTCCCACCGCGTCCAGGATCCTGTCCACGCCGGGCAGGTGATGCCGCTCCGCCATCGGCGGAGGATACGGGATGTCGAATCCGGCGACCCGGAGAACGGGTGCCTCCAGATGGTGGAAGCAGCGCTCGGTGATCCGGGCGGCGATCTCCCCGCCGGGTCCGCCGAAGCCGCCCGACTCGTGCACCACGACCGCGCGGCCGGTGCGCCGCACCTCGGCGCAGACCGTCTCGTCGTCGAACGGCACCAGCGACCGCAGGTCGACCACGCCCAGGTCCCAGCCCTCCGACCTGGCCGCCTCCGCCGCCTCCAGGCAGACCGGCAGCGACGGGCCGTAGGTGATCAGCGTGGCGCTGCGCCCGCTCCGGCGGACCACCGCCCGGCCTATCGGCTCGACCGGGGCCGGGTCCTGAGGGTCCCAGGCGTCCTTGCCCCAGTAGAGCCGCTTGGGCTCGAGGAAGACCACCGGGTCGTCGGAGGCGATGGCCTGCCGCAGCATGCCGTAGGCGTCGGCCACCGTGGCCGGGGTGACCACGTGCAGACCGGGCGTCGCCATGTAGTACGCCTCGGAGGAGTCGCTGTGGTGCTCCACGCCGCCGATGCCTCCGCCGTACGGGACGCGCACGGTGATCGGCAGGGGCATCGCGCCCCGGGTGCGGTTGCGCATCTTCGCGACGTGCGAGATCAGCTGCTCGAAGGCCGGATAGGCGAAGGCGTCGAACTGCATCTCGACCACCGGCCGCAGCCCGTACATGGCCATGCCGACGGCGGTGCCGAGGATGCCCGCCTCGGCGAGCGGGGTGTCGGTGCACCGGTGGTCGCCGAACTCGGCCGCGAGGCCGTCGGTTATCCGGAAAACGCCGCCCAGGGTGCCCACGTCCTCGCCGAGGACGTGGACGGACGGGTCCTCGGCCATGGAGTCCCGCAGGGCCCGGTTGAGCGCCTGCGCCATGGCGGTCTGCTGGACCGCCACGGCGCTGTCGACGGCGGTACCGAGAGAGGTGCCGGTGGTCATCGGGCCGTGCCTTCCTGCTTCGGGTGCGCCTCGGCCTCCAGCTCGGCCCGCAGCATCTCCTGCTGCTCCCGCAGCTGGGGCGTGGGCTCGGCGTAGACGTGCGCGAAGAGTTCCATGGGGTCGATCTCGGGGTCCTGGTTCATCCGGGCCCGCAGGTCGGCGGCCATCGCCTCGGCGTCCTCGCGGACGGCGCCGATCGCGTCCTCGTCCAGCACGCCGCGCGCGGTCAGCTCCCGCTCGAGCAGCAGCACCGGGTCGTGGTCGCGCCAGGCGTCCACCTCGGCGGACTCGCGGTAGCGGGTGGCGTCGTCGGCGTTGGTGTGGGCGTCCAGG
Organism: Streptomyces sp. CO7; assembly: GCF_053474865.1. Taxonomy (NCBI): domain Bacteria; kingdom Bacillati; phylum Actinomycetota; class Actinomycetes; order Kitasatosporales; family Streptomycetaceae; genus Streptomyces; species Streptomyces sp. CO7. The sequence goes on along the minus strand of NZ_JBRIOU010000008.1, from coordinate 245,112 downwards.
CGGTAGGTGATCGCCTCCACCAGCACGGGGCCGTTGCCCTCCCGGGCGTGCCGGACGGCCTCGCTCAGGACCTGGTGCACGGCGACGGCGTCGTTCCCGTCCACGAGCCGGCCCGGTATGCCGTACCCGACGGCCTTGTGGGCCAGGGAGGGGGCGGCAGACTGCTTGGCCAGCGGGACGGAGATGGCGAAGCCGTTGTTCTGCACCAGGAAGACGACGGGGGCCCGCCAGACGGCGGCGAAGTTGAGCGCCTCGTGGAAGTCGCCCTCGCTGGTGCCGCCGTCGCCGATCATGGCGAGGGCGACGACGTCGTCACCCTTGAGGCGGGCGGCGTGGGCCAGTCCGACCGCGTGCGGCAGCTGGGTGGCCAGCGGGGTGCTCAGCGGGGCGACCCGGTGGGCGTAGGGGTCGTAGCCGGTGTGCCGGTCACCGCGCAGCAGGGTCAGCGCCTCCACCGGGTCGACGCCGCGGCCTACCACGGCGAGGGTGTCCCGGTAGCTGGGGAAGAGCCAGTCCTGGTCGGCGAGGACCATGGCGGCGGCCACCTCGCAGGCCTCCTGGCCGGTGCTGGACGGGTAGACGGCGAGGCGGCCCTGCTTGGTCAGCGCGGTGGCCTGGGCGTTGTAGCGGCGGCCGCGCACCACCTCGGCGTACAGGCGGCGCAGCAGGCCGGGATCGGCCGCGGCGGCCTCGTCGGCGGCAGGCGTCCCCAGGACGCGGTAGGGCTCGGCGTCGGGCAGCAGGGGCGCGGGGTCCGTGCGCGGCTGCCAGGCGGGCGGCGGGGCGGGGCGGTAGGTGTCCCGCTGCTCCATCACCGTCATGACGGCACCTCCTCGTGGGAGTGGCTACGAGGACGCCGGGTGTGACGCACCTCACCTACCGATTGTTCGGTCGTTGGCGAATTTTGGCTACAGGCGGCGTCAGCCTGTGGACAAACGGTTCTCCACAGCCTGAGATGGAGGCACGGTGTCCAGGGGAGGGAGGCGGGGAAGCATGCGACCTGAACAAATGGCCGACGGCCCGGAGAAGGGTGTCGTGCCGGCGCCCTCCGGCGCCCGCCCGCTGCCACCTCCCAGGGTGCTGGACGCCATCGACCAGGACATCCTCGGAATGCTCCAGAAGGACGGCCGCGCGTCCATCCGGTCGGTGGCCGAACGGGTGCACGTCTCCCGGGCCAACGCCTACGCGCGGATCAACCGGCTGATCGAGGACGGCGTGATCCGCGGCTTCGGCGCCCGGATCGACCACGAACGGGCGGGTCAGGGCACCTCCGCCTACATCACCCTGAAGATCGTCCAGAACTCCTGGCGCACGGTGCGCGAGCGGCTGAGAGCCCTGCCGGGGGCCTCGCACCTGGCACTGGTCGGAGGCGACTTCGACGTGCTGATGCTGGTGCACGCGCCCGACAACCGGGCACTGCGCGAGCTGGTGCTCACCCGGCTGCACTCCATGCCGGAGGTGCTCTCCACCCGGACCCTGCTGGTCTTCGAGGTCGAGGACATCGAGACCCCCGACGGCACGGCCGGCACGGACGGCCCGCGGCGCGCGGAGGCCCCGGACATCCCCGGGAGCCGGGGCGTCCCGGGTACCACCGGCGCCGCGGGCAGCCCGGTCTGAGCCACGTCCGTCACCGGACCTCCCGGAGCCGCTCCCGGAGCCGGTCCACCGGCCGCCGAGGGGGCGGCGGGCCCCGGGGAGCCCGCCGTCAGCCCCGCAGGCCCGTGAGGACCAGCCGGACCACCGCGTCGGCGATCTCGCGGCGCGCGCCCGTGCCGCCGTCCGGGCGGTACCACTCGACGATCGAGTTGATCATGCCGAAGACGAGGCGGGTGGCCAGCCGCACCTCGATGTCGCCCCGTACGTCGCCCTCCGCCGCGGCGTTCCTCAGCAGGTCCGCGACCCGGTGGTCGAACTCGCGCCGCCGCTCCAGCGCCCACCGCTCGGTGCCGGTGTTGCCGCGCACCCGCAGCAGCAACGTCACGTAGGGCAGCTCCGCCATCAGCACCTCGACCATCCGCCGCACCACGTACTCCAGGCGGTCGGCCGCGCCGCCCTCCTTGGCCTGCGGCTCGTCGAGGATGCCGAAGAGACCCTCCAGCGCCCGGCTCACCGCCCGCCGGAGCAGCTCCTCCTTGCCGGAGACGTGGTGGTAGATCGACGACTTGGAGATCCCGGCCGCCTTGGCCAGGTGCTCCATCGACGTGCCGTCGTACCCGCGCTCGTTGAAGACCTGGACGGCCACCTGCAGCAGCGAGTCCGGCGTGTAGGTGTCCCGCTTGGGCGTGGTCATGGCAGCGACTCCCCCCGTCACTTCGCCGCGGCGAAGGCGTGCCGCAGCAACGCCAGGGACGGGGCGCAGCGACCGGACGGTTCCCGCTCGTGCACCGCGTCGAGGACGCCGTACGCCCAGTCGTCGCCGAGCCGGCGGCTCCACTCGAAGGGGCCCAGGGGGTAGTTGACGCCCAGCCGCATGGCCGTGTCGACGTCCTCCTCGCCGGCCACCCCGCGCGCCACCGCGTCGAAGGCGAGGTCGATGATCCGGGCGACCGTGCGCGCCACGATCATGCCGGGGACGTCGCCGACGACGCTGACCTTCTTGCCCAGCGCCTGGAACAGGCCCACCGCCTCGGCGAGGGTCTCCGGCGAGGTGACCGGGGAGGCCGCCAGTGCGATCCGGGTGGCCGCCCGGTAGTCCAGGGCCAGGTCGAAGGAGACCAGGTCGGGCCCGTACTCGCCGACCGTCTCGCCGTCCGCGAGGACCAGCGTGCCGCCGCCCGGCAGCACAAGACGGCCCTTCTCCTCGCCCTCCGCGGCGAACCCCTCGTCCTCGACGCGCAGGTCGACGCCGGACTCCCGGATCAGCTCCACGAGACCGGACGCCGGACCAAGCTCACCCAGAAGGGTGACGTGGCCGGGCGCCTGCTCCGGGGCGGCGGTGTGCGGCTCCGGCCGCCCGGCGCCCTCTTCACCCCCATGGGGGAACCAGCCGTGGCCGGACTTGCGCCCGAGCCGTCCCGACTCGACCAGACGGCGCTGGGCGAGCGAGGGCCGGAAGCGCACGTCCTGGAAGAAGGACTCCCACACCGAGCGGGTGACCGCCTCGTTGACGTCCTGGCCGATCAGGTCGGTGAGCTCGAAGGCGCCCATCCGGAAGCCGCCGCTCTCGCGCAGCACCGCGTCGATGGTTGCCGGGTCGGCGGCGCCGAGCTCGTACAGCTCGAAGGCCTCCGCGTAGAACGGCCGGGCGATCCGGTTGACGACGAAGCCGGGCTGGTCGGCGCAGGACACCGGGGTCCTGCCCCAGGCGCGCACCGTCTCCAGCGCCCGCCCCGCGGCCCCGGGGTCGGTGGCAAAGCCGGAGACGACCTCGACCAGCGGCATCAGCGGCGCCGGGTTGAAGAAGTGCAGTCCGACGAACCGGCCGGGCAGGCGCAGCGCGCCCCCGATGGCCGTGACGGAGAGGGAGGAGGTGTTGGTGGCCAGCAGGCACTCCTCGCCGACCACCTCCTCGAGCTCGCGGAACAGCTGCTGCTTGACGTCGAGGCGCTCCAGGACCGCCTCCACCACCAGGCCGCATCCGGCGAGGTCGGAGAGGGCGACGGCGGGCGTCAGCCGGTCCCGGGCGGCGTCGCGGTCGGCGGCGGAGAGACGGCCCTTCTCGACGAGCCGGTCCAGACGGGCCACGATCGCGGCCGCCGCCTCGCCGGCCCGGCGGGGGGCGGCGTCGTGAAGCCGGACGGGGTGTCCGGCGACCAGTGCGACCTGGGCGATGCCCTGGCCCATGGTGCCGGTACCGACTACTGCCACGGGGCTTTTCAGGTCGAGTGCTGTCATGAGCGCGATCCTCCCGCACGGGGTTTTCCACAGGCGCGGCGGACCCCCTTGTCCCGACCGATCGTTCGGTTACTCTAGCCCTGTCCTTCTGTTCCTGCCCAGCGTGCCGGTTCGACGAGGAGCCGGTCCGAGGAGGAGGTGGGTCCACCCATGGCCACCGCACCGACCGCGCACGTCCCCGCCACGTCCCCGTCCGCCGACGGCGGCCTGACCGCCGCCGAGCTGACCGACCGCCACCAGGCGACGCTCGACCAGGCTCTGGAGGCGATCACGACCCGCGCCTACTGGTCGCCCCACCCCGAGCACCCCAAGGCCTACGGGGAGAACGGCACGCAGTCCGCCGAGGAGGGCCGGGCCGCCTTCCAGTCGCTGCTGAACCGCCCCTTCGAGCTCGACCAGCCGGGCACCGACGAGCTGGTCGGCGGCGAGGTGTCCCCCTACGGCATCGAGCTGGGCGTCACCTACCCCCACCCGGACATCGACGTGCTGCTCCCGGCGATGCGGGCGGGCATGCGCGGCTGGCGCGAGGCCGGCCCCCGGCTGCGGGCCCTGGTCTGCCTCGAGATCCTCCGGCGGATCAACGCCCGCACCCACGAGTTCGCGCACGCGGTCATGCACACCAGCGGCCAGGCCTTCGTCATGGCCCTGCAGGCCGGCGGACCGCACGCGCAGGACCGCGGCCTGGAGGCGGTCGCCTACGCCTACCAGGAGCAGACCCGGGTCCCGCAGATCGCGGACTGGAGCAAGCCGCAGGGCAAGCGCGACCCGCTCCAGCTCACCAAGGAGTTCACGGCCGTCCCGCGCGGCGTCGCGCTGATGATCGGCTGCAACACCTTCCCCACCTGGAACGGCTTCCCCGGTCTCTTCGCCTCGCTGGCCACCGGCAACCCCGTCCTGGTCAAGCCGCACCCGCGGGCCGTGCTGCCGCTGGCCCTCACCGTCAGCGTCGCGCGCGAGGTGCTCGCCGAGGCCGGCTTCGAGCCGAACCTGGTCGCGCTGGCCGCCGAGCGGCCGGGCGAGGGCCTGGCGAAGACGCTGGCGGTGCGCCCGGAGATCCGCATCATCGACTACACCGGCTCCACGTCCTTCGGCGACTGGCTGGAGACCACCGCCCGCCAGGCGCAGGTCTACACCGAGAAGGCCGGCGTCAACACGGTGGTGATCGAGTCGGCCGCCGACTACCGCGGCATGCTCTCCAACCTGGCCTTCTCCCTCTCCCTGTACAGCGGCCAGATGTGCACCACCCCGCAGAACCTGCTGATCCCCCGGGACGGCATCGACACCGACCAGGGCCACCGCACCTTCGAGGAGGTGACGGCCGACCTGGCCGCCGCCGTCTCCAAGCTGCTGGGCGACGACGCCCGGGCGGCGGGGCTGCTCGGCGCGATCGTCAACCCGGACGTGAAGGCGCGCCTGGAGGCGGCCGCCGAGCTGGGCGAGGTCGTGCTCCCCTCGCGCGAGATCGTGCACCCGGACTTCCCCGACGCGGTGGTGCGCACGCCGGTCATGGTCCGCCTCGACGCGGCCAAGTCCGAGGAGGACCCGGCCTACCTGGAGGAGTGCTTCGGCCCCGTCTCCTTCGCCGTCGCCGTCGACTCGGCCGCCGACGCCGTGGAGCTGCTGCGACGCACGATCCGGGAGAAGGGCGCGATGACGGTCGCCGCCTGGACCACGAACGCCGAGGTGGAGCAGGCCGTCGAGGAGGTCTGCCTGGAGGAGTGCGCCCAGCTCTCCCTCAACCTGACCGGCGGGGTCTTCGTGAACCAGACGGCCGCCTTCTCCGACTTCCACGGCTCGGGCGGCAACCCGGCGGCCAACGCGGCGCTGTGCGACGCCGCCTTCGTCGCCAACCGCTTCCGCACGGTGGAGGTCCGCCGGGAGGCGTAGCCGCGGCCGGTCAGTCCTCCGCGGGTGTCCCGGTCGCGGCCGGGGCGCCGGCGGGGGACTGCGAGCTCCAGTGGTAGAGCGTCATCGCCACGCTGGTCGCCAGGTTGTAGCTGGACACCTGCGGACGCATCGGCAGGGACAGCAGCCGGTCGGCCCTGCCGCGCAGCTCGGGCGTGAGCCCGCTGCGCTCGGACCCGAAGGCCAGCACCGCGTCGTCCGGCAGCCGGACCCCGCGGATGTCCTCGCCCTCCGCGTCCAGGGCGAACACCGGCCCGGGCGGCAGGTCCGTCACGTCCAGCCGCTCCACGACGGTGGCGAAGTGCAGCCCGGCCCCGCCGCGCACCACGTTGGGGTGCCAGGGGTCGAGCGGCCCCGTGGTGACCACGCCGGTCGCCCCGAACCCGGCGGCCAGCCGGACCACCGCTCCGGCGTTGCCCAGGTTGCGGGGCTGGTCCAGCACCACGACAGGAGCGCTGCGGGGGAGCGAACCCAGGCTCCGCAGCGCCGCCCCACGGTCCGGGCGCTCGGCCAGCGCCGCCACGCCGGTGGGGTGCGGGCGGGGGACCAGCTGCCGGTAGGCCGCCTCGTCGACCTCGGTCAGCAGCCCGCCCAGCACCTCGCGCACGTCCGGGGCCAGCTCCTCGGCGAGGGCGAGCGCCGCGGCCCGATCCGTCGCGACGGCCAGCGGCACCTCGGCCCCGAAGCGGAGGGCGTGCTTGAGCGCGTGGAATCCGTCCAGGAGGACGGCGCCGTCGGCGAGGGAGCGCCAGGCACGCGTGATGTCGGGAAAGGCGGTCACGGACCGAAGCCTAGGCGGCCCGACCACTCCCGATCACTTCCGCGCGGAGGCGTCCGTCACGGCCGGTGGCCCGCCGCCCCTGGAGGTGTCGGCCCGGAGGCGTCGGTGCCACGGGCGCCGGTCCCCGCCGCGTCCGCACCCGGGACGCCGTCCTCGGAGGCGGCAGGTCCCGCGCCGTCCGCGCCCAACTCCCCACCATGCTCCCCGCCGCGCTTCCCAGCGGGTTCCGCACCGGGCTCCGCCTTCTCCGCGGCCCACCTCGGGCCGCCTTGAGCAGGCACCCACGCGGCCCCGGCACCGGCCGGTCCCGCCGCTGCCGACGCCGTCGCCACCGCGGGACCACCCTGGCCGCCCTGGCCGCCGTGGCCACCCCGGCCGCCCGGCCGGAACCGGCCGGCCAGTCGCCCGGCGGCGTCACCCACCCGCCGCAGGAAGGTGGTCGGCAGGAACACCGAGTCGGCCACGATCATCGCCATCGAGAAGAACGGCAGTCCCAGCACGACCGCGATCGCCAGGTGCTCGGTAATCATCAGGGCCAGCAGGACGTTCTTCACCCTGCGGTTGAAGAGGGTGAACGGGAAGGCCACCTGCACGGCCACCGTGCCGTACGTGATCAGCATGACCATCGTGGCGTTGGACGCCAGCAGGTCCGCCAGCCCCGGCCACGGCGAGAAGTAGTCCAGGTGCAGCGGATAGTGCAGCGCCGTGCCGTCCTGCCAGCGCGAGCCCTGGATCTTGTACCAGCCCGCCGTCGCGTAGATCAGGCAGGCCTCGGCCATGATCACCAGCAGCGCAGTGTTGTGGACGACGTTGCCCACCACATCGAACAGCGCGCGCACGTCCGACCGCGGGGCGACCTGCCCGACGAGCCACCACACGCCCAACGCGATCCACGTCGTCCACAGCAGCACCGGGGCGACCGGATCGGGGTCCGAGCCGCCCAGCAGCGGCCCTGACGTTGACAGGGTCCCCAGGCCCAGCGTCAGCCCGGACAGGGCCCACAGCACCGGGCCCACCACATCGGCGCGCTCGCGCGGGTCACCGCCCTCTTCCCTGCGCCGTGCCCGGCGGGCGTCCAGCGACCAGACCTGTCCGCACCGGGTGAACACCAGGTAGACGGCCATCAGGTGGATCACGTTGTCGCCGCCGTCGCCCATGAAGACGCTGCGGTTCTGCAGCGAGAGCACGCCCACCATGAACAGGACGGACATGGTGCGGGTGCGCCAGCCCAGCGCCAGCAGCAGGCTCGCCAGGACGGCGAAGAGGTAGACGGCCTCGAACCACAGCTGCGAGTCGGTCCACAGCAGCACCGTGAAGGCGCCGTTGTCCGACACCAGCCGCTCGCCGAGTTCCCAGCTCCACGGGCTGTCGGGCCCGTACAGCTCGTGCCGGTGGGGGAACTCACGGAGCAGGAACAACAGCCAGGTGGCGGCGAAGCCTATGCGTATCACCGCGCTCTGGTACGGACCGAGCGCGGAGTCGGTGACCCTGGAGACCAGCTTCCCGAGAGTGAGCGCCGAGCGGTTCACCGGGCGCCTCCCCGGGCCTTGCCGGACGCGGCGAACCCGTCGGAACGTCCGGACTCCTCGGCGGCGGCGTCGGACTCCTCGGCGTCGGACTCGTCGGGGACGAGCCACCAGGGAAGGACCCGGTAGCTCGGTTCGGTCGACACCTTCTCACCGCTCCAGGCCGGCGGCCGCACCTGCAGGGTCCGGGAACGTATCTGTATCCGCTCGACCTCGGCCCCGTGGGCGCGGCCCAGCCGCATCACCACGATGCGCCGCAGGTACTCCTCGGACATCCGGCCGCGTGATCCCACCGGACGGTTCTCCTCGTCGTGCGAGGAGGTGAAGAAGTCCCAGGCGCGGCGGAGCTCGTTCTGCTGGGTGTGGCTGGGGGCCGGGTTGCCGTCGATGGCACGGCCGTCCTCCGCGGAGAGGTCGGTCCAGCCCACCGAGCGGATGCGACCGTCCTGGGTGCGTATCTCCGCCCGAACCTGCACCGCGATGTTCTGCTGCAGCGGGTTGGGGGCGAAGAGCTTCCAGTTCTGCTCGAACTCGGGGTAGACCCACTTGTCGATCGTCTCGACGTGCTGCTTGCTGAGCGTGTTCGACGGCGCGAGATGCAGGAAGACCATGCCCAGGTGGACGCAGGCGATACCCGCCACCGCCGCCAGCGCCACGGCCGCGGCGATCCGGCAGGGAAGGCCCAGCGCGGCCACTCCGGTCGGGGCATCCGTCTCCTCGGGTGGAGACCCGCCCTCATGTGCTTCCATTCGCGCCCCGTCTCGCCCGTCCCGGTTGTTCGCACGCACCGTACTGAGTCCCGGCGACCCCGGCACACCCTTGTGGACAACAGGGCTGCAAGAGCTCCCGGGTTTTCCACAGCGGTGGACACCCTACGGCCCGCCGTACGGGGCGGGCGGGGCCACTCCGCCTCCCGGTATCGAGGGCCGGAAGGCGGCGCGGGGAACGGGACGGGGCGTCGAGGACGCGCCTCAGACGACCTGCCCCGGCTTGCCCTCGTCGTCCACCACCGGCCGTCCCGCGGCGGCCCAGGCGCCCATGCCGCCGTCCACGTTCGCGGCGTCGAGGCCCTGCTGCACGAGGTACATGGTCACCTGCGCGGACCGTCCGCCGGAGCGGCAGATCACGTTCACCCGGCCGTCCTGCGGCGCGGCCTCGGTGAGCTCGCCGTAGCGGGCCACGAACTCGCTCATCGGGATGTGCAGCGCCCCGGCGGCGTGACCTGCCCGCCACTCGTCGTCCTCCCGGACGTCCAGCAGGAAGTCGCCGTCCGCGAGGTCCGTGACCTGCACCGTGGGCACACCAGCTCCAAAGTTCATGCGCCCGACGCTACCCGACCGCGCCCCGGCGCCCGGCCGGCCCACTCGCCCCGCTGACCGGCCGCCCCCGCCGCCCGGTGCCGGGCTGTCGCTCCGGTACCCGGCTACCCCTGGTGCAGCGCCGCCAGCTCGGCCTCGCGTTCGGCGATCTCGCCGGCCAGCTTGCCGGCGATGTCGTCCAGCAGCCCGTCCGGGTCGTCCGGAGCCAGCCGCAGCATGGAGGCGATGGCGCTCTCCTCCAGCTTGCCCGCCAGCTCGGTCAGCAGCTCCTTGCGGGCCGCCAGCCACTCCAGACGGTCGTACAGCTCGTCGGCGGGGGTGGGACGCCGCTCGGGCACCGGCCCGGCCGCCCACTCCTCCTGCAGCGCGAGCAGCTTCTTCTCGTCACCCAGGGCGTAGGCCGCGTTCACCCGGGAGATGAACTCGTCACGCCGCTTGCGCTCACCCTCGTCCTGCGCGAGGTCCGGGTGGGATGCGCGGACCAGCTCGCGGTAGAGGCGGCGGGCCTCCTCGCCCGGCCGGACGCGCGGCGGCGGCTGCACGCTGCGTTCGGTGAGCATCGCCACGGACTCCGGGAACAGCCCCTGTCCGTCCATCCAGCCGTGCAGCAGCTCCTCGACGCCGGGGATGGGCGTCAGACGGGCCCGCGCCTCCTGGGCGCGGCGCACGTCCTCCGGGTCGCCGGTGCGGGCGGCGCGCGCCTCGGCGATCAGGGCCTCCAGCTCCTCCAGCCGCGCGTACAGCGGGCCGAGTCGCTGCTCGTGCAGCCGGGAGAAGTTCTCGATCTCGACGCGGAAGGTCTCCACGGCGATCTCGAACTCGATCAGCGCCTTCTCGGCGGCCATGACGGCGCGCTCCAGACGCTCCTCGGGGCGGGGAGGGGCTCCGGCGGAGCCCTCCGAGGGCTCGGGCGGGGTCCGGTCAGCATCCGGGGTGGTCATCCGCCCAGCGTAGGCCACCGGCCAAGTCCCGTACCTTCCAAGGCGATCAAGGACCGGTCACACTCCCGTCTCGGCCTCGATCCGCCCCGACCGCACGGCGGCCACCAGATCGGCGTGGTCGGCCTCGGTGCGGTCGGCGTAGGCCACCGCGAAGGACGCCACGGCCTCGTCCAGCTCCCCGTTCTTGCCGCAGTAGCCGGTCAGCAGCCGCGGGTCGGCGCTGTGACTGTGCGCACGGGCCAGCAGCGCTCCGGTCATCCGGGCGTAGTCGTCGATCTGGCCGGCCGGCAGCGCCGCGGGGTCCACGCTTCCCTTGCGGTTGCGGAACTGACGCACCTGGTAGTCCCGCCCCTCGACCGTCGTCCAGCCGAGCAGGAAGTCGCTCACCACCTGCATGTGGCGCTGCCCCAGCACCACCCTGCGGCCCTCGTGCTCCACCGGAGGTGTGGCGATTCCCACCGTCGCCAGGTGCGGCAGCAGCGCCGACGGCCTGGCCTCCTTCACCTGGAGGACGAGGGGCTCCCCCCGGTGGTCCAGCAGCAGCACCACGTAGGAGCGGGTGCCGACGCTGCCCGTGCCCACCACCCGGAACGCCACGTCGTGCACCGCGTACCGGGCCAGCAGCGGCAGCCGGTCCTCCGGCAGGGTCGCGGTCCAGCTCTCCAGCGACAGGGCGACCGCCGCGGCCTCCGCGTCCGGCACCCGCCGCAGCACCGGGGGCGCCTCCACGAAGCGCCGCCCGCCGTCCGGGCCCTTCTCGGTGGACCTGGCGGCGAAGCGGCCGCTGGTGTTGGAGCGCGCCTTCGCGGACACCTTCTCCAGCGTGCCGAGCAGGTCACGGGCGTCGGCGTGCGACACGAGCCGCTCGTCCGCGATGGCGTTCCACGCCTCGGCGGCGGGCATCTTCGCCAGCACCCGCAGGGTGCGCCGGTAGGAGCCCGCGGCGTCCAGGGCCGCCTTGCGGCACTCGTCCTCGTCCGCGCCCGCCTCCCGCCCCGCGAGGACCAGCGAGGTGGCGAGCCGCTTCAGGTCCCACTCCCAGGGGCCCCGCACCGTCTCGTCGAAGTCGTTGAGGTCGATCACCAGGCCGCCGCGGACGTCGCCGTACAGGCCGAAGTTGGCGGCGTGGGCGTCACCGCAGATCTGTGCCGTGACTCCTGTCACAGGGGTGCGGGCCAGGTCGTACGCCATGAGGCCGGCCGTCCCGCGCAGGAAGGCGAACGGGCTCGCGGCCATCCGCCCCACCCGCAGCGGGGTCAGGCGGGGTATGCGGCCCCGGCCGGACTCCTCGACGGCCGTGAGCGCGTCGGGCCGGCCGGGGTCGATGTCGAGGCGGGCGTGGTCCGCGCGGGGCGTCGACCGGCGCAGTGCCTTTCCGCGCGCCTTGGCGCCGGCTCCGCCACCGGCCCCCGTGCGGGGCGCGAACCCCCGCACCACGGGCAGCCGCGGAAGGCCGCCGTCCGGCGCCCGGCCACCCCGGCGCTGCCCGGGCGGCACAGCCGCACGTATCCCCGTCTCCACCCCGGTACCGGCCACCGGACCGCCTCCCCCGCGCCGACCGACAAGCGACTGGCGCCGACGTTATCCCCGTCACCGTCCGGACGACAGAGCGGGGCGGCCACCGGGAAGAACGGGAGGAGGGGTGAGAGCGGGAAAGAGGGGAGGGGACAACGAGAAACGGCCGCCATCGTTTTCACGATGACGACCGTTCGTCGTTGTGCGCGAGGGGGGAGTTGAACCCCCACGCCCTTGCGGGCACTGGAACCTGAATCCAGCGCGTCTGCCTATTCCGCCACCCGCGCATTGGGTGCGCCTTCCGGTCCGGCCCCTTTCGGCGCCGCGCCTTCCGACATGCAGAACATTAGCACGCCCCGTGGGGTGGATTCACATCCCTTTCCGTCCATGATCGCCAGTCGCTTCCCGGCCGTCTCCGCACCCCGGCACGGGCGGCCTCCGCACATCCGGGCCCGGCCCGGGACGCCGTTCGGACAGCCCGTCCGCACCGCGCGGGCGCCCCACGAGCACCCCACGGGCACCGCGCCCGAGGGGTGGGCCGGCCCCGCGCCGGGCCGGCTTCGGCACCCCGCCACTGTGTTCCTGTCCACAGCCCCACCCACCAGCCATACAGGCTGGTTTACGTATCAACCTTGTACCGGTCCGCGCACTCCTCCCCCGAGAGGAGACCGGTCCGTCCACAGGTGCGGGACACTGGTCGTGGGCCGCCCGTACGATCCTGGGACGGCGCCCGGCGGCGACGACGAACAGCAGGAAGCGGGAAGACCCGCCGAGCAAGTTCGAAGGCGTACTTCGCAGGGAACCTTCGCAGTCAGCACACCCGGCCGAAGGGGCCGGAGGTGAGGACAGCCCGGTGGCCACACTTGGGCCGACAGGGGGAACCAGGCGATTCACGGCCGCGTGGATACGATCAGTAAGCAGTACCGCGAGCAGTACCCCGGCCGGTACACCCGGTACGGCAAGGACAGGGACGGAGGAGGTGCCCCATGGGAGTCCTGAAGAAGTTCGAGCAGCGTCTCGAAGGTCTGGTCAACGGCACCTTCGCCAAGGTGTTCAAGGCCGAGGTCCAGCCCGTGGAGATCGCCGGAGCGCTGCAGCGCGAGTGCGACAACAACGCCACGATCTGGAACCGCGACCGCACCGTCGTGCCCAACGACTTCATCGTGGAACTCAGCACACCCGACTACGAGCGGCTGAGCCCCTACTCGGGGCAGCTGGGCGACGAACTGGCCGGAATGGTGCGTGACTACGCCAAGCACCAGCGGTACACGTTCATGGGCCCGATCAAGGTCCACCTGTCCAAGGCCGACGACCTGGACACCGGGCTCTACCGGGTCCGCAGCCGCACCCTGGCGGGATCCACGGACCAGCAGGGCGCCCCGCCGCACCCGAACGCCGCCGGCGGCCCTGCCGCCCCGGGCGGCTACGGCTACCCGGGCCGGCCCGCGGCCGGGCCC
>NZ_JBRIOU010000008.1:224018-231734 GCF_053474865.1 Streptomyces sp. CO7 | reverse complement strand
GTACCCGCCCGCGGCCGGACGCCCGCCGGCGCCCGGCGGTCCGGCGGGCCCGGCGGCCGGCGCCCGCACCCGCTTCTGGATCGAGGTCAACGGCAACCGCCACCAGATCTCCCGGCCGTCGCTGGTGCTCGGCCGGTCCACCGAGGCGGACGTGCGCATCGACGACCCGGGCGTCTCGCGCCGCCACTGCGAGATCCACACGGGGAGCCCGTCCCACGTACAGGACCTGGGCTCCACCAACGGCATCGTGGTGGACGGACAGCACACCACCCGCGCTACGCTCCGCGACGGCTCGCGGATCGTCGTGGGCAGCACCACCATCATTTACCGGCAAGCCGAAGGGTGAAGCGGGGGCAATGTCAGAGCTGACCCTCACGGTCATGCGGCTGGGTTTTCTGGCCGTCCTGTGGCTGTTCGTGATCGTGGCCGTGCAGGTCATCCGCAGTGACCTCTTCGGTGTGCGCGTCACCCAGCGCGGGGCGCGCCGGGAGGCCGGAAGGGCCGCCGCCGAGCGGCCCGGCCGTCAGGCCGCCGCACCGCAGCCCCAGGGCCGCCAGGCCGCGTCGGGCGGCCGTCGCGGCCGCAACACCCCGACCAAGCTGGTGGTGACCGAGGGCACGCTGACGGGCACCACCGTCGCGCTCCAGGGGCAGACCATCACCCTGGGCCGCGCGCACGACAGCACCATCGTGCTGGACGACGACTACGCGTCCAGCCGCCATGCCAGGATCTACCCGGACCGCGACGGCCAGTGGATCGTCGAGGACCTCGGATCCACCAACGGCACGTTCATGAACCGGAACCGGCTGACGGCCCCTGTGCCGATACCGCTGGGCGCGCCGATCCGCATCGGCAAGACCGTCATCGAGCTGCGGAAGTAGTACGAGAATGAGCGAGCGGAGCGAGCACGCGGCACCAGTCCCCACCCAGGACGCCGGCGCGCTCCCGACCGGAGGGTGGGCAGGGTGGCTCGACACGACCGGCTGCGGCTTTCCCCGCAACAGCCGACGGAGCAGCAGCCGACGGGCGAGGTGCGCATGAGTCTGTCACTGCGCTTCGCCGCCGGATCGCACAAGGGGATGATCCGGGAGGGCAACGAGGACTCCGGCTACGCCGGTCCGCGCCTGCTCGCCATCGCCGACGGCATGGGCGGCCAGGCCGCCGGTGAGGTCGCCTCCTCCGAGGTGATCTCCACCATCGTCGCCCTCGACGACGACGTCCCCGGCTCCGACATCCTGACCTCCCTCGGCACGGCCGTGCAGCGCGCCAACGAGCAGCTGCGCGTCATGGTCGAGGAGGATCCCCGCCTCGAGGGCATGGGCACCACGCTCACCGCCCTGCTGTGGACCGGCCGGCGCCTGGGCCTGGTCCACGTCGGCGACTCCCGCGCCTACCTCCTGCGCGACGGCGTCCTCACCCAGATCACCCAGGACCACACCTGGGTGCAGCGTCTGGTCGACGAGGGCCGGATCACCGAGGAGGAGGCCACCACCCACCCGCAGCGTTCCCTGCTGATGCGCGCGCTGGGCAGCGGCGACCACGTCGAGCCGGACCTGTCGATCCGCGAGGTGCGGGCCGGCGACCGGTACCTGATCTGCTCCGACGGCCTGAGCGGCGTGGTGTCCCACCAGACCCTGGAGGACACCCTCGCCAGCTACCAGGGCCCCGAGGAGACCGTCCAGGAGCTGATCCAGCTCGCCCTGCGCGGGGGCGGCCCGGACAACATCACCGTGATCGTGGCCGACGTCCTGGACCTCGACACCGGCGAGACCCTCGCCGGGGCCCGCCTGTCCGACACCCCCGTGGTCGTCGGCGCGGTCGCCGAGAACCAGGTCACCGACGACAACGGCGCGATGCAGACGCCCGCGGGCCGCGCGGCCGGTCTCGGCCGTCCCGCGCCCGCGTCGGGCGGCGAGGGCCAGTTCGGCCCGCCCGGCAGCGGCGACACCGGCTTCATGGCCGGCGGCGAGAACTTCGGCGAGTGGACCGACGAGGACTTCACCAAGCCCCGCAAGGGACGCCGCTGGCTGAAGAGATCGTTCTACACGGTGCTGGCCCTGGGCGTGATCGGCGGCGGCCTCTACGGCGGCTGGCGCTGGACGCAGACCCAGTTCTACGTCGGCACCAACGACGAGCACGTCGCGCTGTACCGGGGCATCAGCCAGGACCTGGGCTGGGTGTCGCTCTCGAAGGTGGAGAAGGACCACCCCGAGATCGAACTCAAGTACCTGCCCGCCTACCAGCAGAAGAAGGTCAAGGCGAACATCGCCCAGGGCGGCCGCGGGGAGGCGATCGAGAAGATCGAGGAGCTCAAGGTCCAGGCCTCCGCCTGCCGCAAGGACGCCGAGCGTCAGGCGGCCGAGAAGCAGAACCCCAAGCCCAAGAAGCCCGCGGACAACGCCGAGGCCACCAACCCGGACGCGGTGGGCCAGAACGCCGCCCCGTCCAAGACGTCCGCTCCCAGCCCCGGCCCCAGCCTCTCCGAGGAGGAGAAGAAGCTGGTCTCGCTGTGCGGCGATCAGTAGGCAAGCCGTGAGGGGCCCTGGAACACGATGAGCAGTAGTAGTACCCATCAGACGTCCACCATCGGCGCCGTCGGCGCGCCCAGCCGCCGCAACACCGAGCTCGCGCTGCTGGTGTTCGCCGTCGCCATCCCGGTCTTCGCCTACATCAACGTGGGCCTGGCCATCGACGGGTCGATCCCGGCGGGGCTCGCCACGTACGGCCTGAGCCTGGGCGCCATGGCGGCACTCGGCCACCTGGCCGTGCGCAAGCTGGCGCCCTACGCCGACCCGCTGCTGCTGCCGCTGGCCACCCTGCTCAACGGCCTCGGCATGGTCGCCATCTGGCGGCTGGACCAGTCCGAGCGGCTGCAGGCGCGCAAGGAGTACTTCGAGCAGGCGCCCAACCAGCTCCTCTACTCCGGCCTGGGCATCGTGCTGTTCGCACTCGTGCTGTTCCTTCTCAAGGACCACCGTGTGCTGCAGCGCTACACCTACATCTCCATGCTGGTGGCCCTGGTCCTTCTGCTGCTGCCGCTGGTTCCGGGCCTGGGCAAGGACATCTTCGGCGCGAAGATCTGGATCAGCGTCGCCGGATTCTCCATCCAGCCCGCGGAGTTCGCGAAGATCGTCATCGCGGTCTTCTTCGCCGGTTATCTAATGGTGAAACGCGACGCCCTGGCCCTCGCCAGTCGCCGCTTCCTCGGCCTCTACCTGCCGCGCGGCCGTGACCTGGGCCCCATCGTGGTGGTCTGGGCGGTCTCCATCCTCATCCTCGTCTTCGAGACCGACCTCGGCACCTCGCTGCTGTTCTTCGGCATGTTCGTGATCATGCTGTACGTCGCCACCGAGCGGACCAGCTGGATCGTCTTCGGTCTGCTGATGTCCGCGGTCGGCGCCGTGACGGTGGCCACCTTCGAGTCGCACGTCCAGCAGCGTGTGCGGGCCTGGCTCGACCCGATGCGCGAGTGGCAGCTCAGCCGTCAGGGCGTCTACGGCCACACCGAGCAGTCCGCGGAAGCGCTCTGGGCCTTCGGCTCCGGCGGCACCCTGGGCAGCGGCTGGGGCCAGGGCCACTCCGACCTGATCGGCTTCGCCGCCAACTCCGACTTCATCCTCGCCACCTTCGCCGAGGAGATCGGCCTGACCGGCGTGATGGCGATCCTGCTGCTGTACGTGCTCATCGTGCAGCGCGGCATCCGCACCGCCCTCGCCGCCCGTGACCCGTTCGGCAAACTGCTGGCGGTGGGCCTGTCCGGCGCCTTCGCGCTCCAGGTCTTCGTGGTGGCCGGCGGTGTGATGGGCCTGATCCCGCTGACCGGTATGACCCTGCCGTTCGTCGCGGCCGGTGGTTCCGCCGTCATCGCCAACTGGGCGCTCATCGGCGTGCTGCTGAGGATCAGCGACACGGCCCGACGGCCGGCGCCCGCACCGGCACCCAATCCCGACGCCGAGATGACCCAGGTGGTCCGTCCGTGAACAAGCCCCTGCGCCGGATCGCGATCTTCTGCGGCCTGCTGATGCTGGCCCTGCTGCTGCGCGACAACTGGCTCCAGTACGCCCAGGCCGACTCCCTCGCCAAGGACCCCGACAACCGCCGGGTCCGCATCGAGCGCTACTCGATCCCGCGCGGCGACATCATCGTCGACGGCAAGACGATTACGGACTCGAAGAAGACCGACGGCGAGTTCCAGTACAAGCGGACCTGGAAGAACGGTCCGATGTGGGCGCCGGTCACCGGCTACTCGTCGCAGGCCTTCGACTCCAACGCGCTCGAGAAGCTCGAGGACGGGATCCTCACCGGCAACGACGACCGGCTGTTCTTCCGCAACACCCTGGACATGCTCACCGGCAAGGAGCGCCAGGGCGGCAACGTCGTCACCACGCTGAGCAGCGCCGCCCAGAAGGCCGCCTGGAACGGGCTCAAGGGCAAGAAGGGCGCGGCCGTCGCGCTCGACCCGGCGACCGGCAAGATCCTCGCCATGGTCTCCGCGCCGTCCTACGACCCGGGCAAGTTCGCCGGCAGCATGGACTCCGACGCCAAGGCGTGGAACTCCCTGCAGAAGAAGAACAACCCCGACGACCCGATGCTCAACCGGGCGCTGCGCCAGACCTACCCGCCGGGCTCCACCTTCAAGGTGGTCACGGCCGCCGCCGCGCTGGAGGAGGGGCTGATCGACGACATCGACGCCTCCACCGACAGCCCCGACCCGTTCCCCCTGCCGCAGTCGACGACCAAGCTCACCAACGACCACGGCGTCTGCAAGGACGTGAGCCTGCGCGAGGCGCTGCGGATCTCCTGCAACACCGTTTTCGGCAAGATCAGTGACGAGCTCGGCAACAAGAAGATGATCGAGCACGCCGACAAGTTCGGTTTCAACGAAGAGGTCTTCACCCCGGTTCGCGCCGACGCCAGCATCTACCCCAAGGACGTCCCGCCGCAGAACGCGATGGCGGGCATCGGCCAGGCGTCCAACCGCGCCACCCCGCTGCAGATGGCCATGGTGGCCGCCGCCGTCGCCAACGACGGCAAGCTGATGAAGCCGTACTCGGTCGCCCAGCTGCGCTCCGCCAACCTGGACGTCATCGAGGAGACCGAGCCGGAGGAGCTCTCCCAGGCCGTCTCCCCCGAGAACGCCCAGAAGCTGCAGGAGATGATGGAGACCGTCGTCAAGGACGGTACCGGTCAGACGGCTCAGATCCCCGGCATCACCGTCGGCGGCAAGACCGGTACGGCCCAGCACGGCGAGAACAACGAGAAGAACCCGTACGCGTGGTTCATCTCGTACGCCAAGGACTCCAACGGCAAGTCCGTCGCCGTCGCCGTGGTCGTCGAAGACGGCTCCGCCGTCCGTGAGGACATCTCCGGTGGCGGTCTCGCGGCCCCGATCGCGAAGGACATCATGAAGGCCGTGCTGAACAAGTGACGACCCGGGTGTGACCTCAGCGGCCCCTCCGTCACATACCGCGACGCCCTCCCAGGCCGTCGATACCGGTCGTGTATCGGGTGACGGGCGTGGCCCGGCGGGGCCCCGTGGGGCGGGTACGGTATGCCCGGACGGCACGCCGCCGAATCCACGCAGGGTGCGGTCGGTACCGACGGAGAGGGCTGGTAGGTAGCTATGGAAGAGCCGCGTCGCCTCGGCGGCCGGTACGAGCTGGGCCACGTGCTCGGCCGTGGTGGCATGGCCGAGGTCTACCTCGCGCAGGACACCCGGCTCGGCCGCACCGTGGCGGTGAAGACGCTGCGGGCGGACCTCGCGCGCGACCCCTCGTTCCAGGCCCGGTTCCGCCGTGAGGCCCAGTCGGCCGCCTCGCTCAACCACCCCGCGATCGTCGCGGTCTACGACACGGGCGAGGACTACATCGACGGGGTCTCGATCCCGTACATCGTCATGGAGTACGTCGACGGCTCGACGCTCCGTGAGCTGCTCCACAGCGGCCGCAAGCTGCTGCCGGAGCGGTCCATGGAGATGACCATCGGCATCCTCCAGGCCCTGGAGTACTCGCACCGGGCCGGCATCGTCCACCGCGACATCAAGCCGGCCAACGTCATGCTGACGCGCAACGGCCAGGTCAAGGTGATGGACTTCGGCATCGCCCGGGCCATGGGCGACTCCGGCATGACCATGACCCAGACGGCCGCCGTGATCGGCACCGCCCAGTACCTCTCCCCGGAGCAGGCCAAGGGCGAGCAGGTCGACGCGCGCTCCGACCTCTACTCCACCGGCTGCCTGCTCTACGAGCTCCTCACCGTGCGTCCCCCGTTCGTGGGTGACTCCCCGGTCGCCGTCGCCTACCAGCACGTGCGCGAGGAGGCCCAGCCGCCGAGCGTCTTCGACCCCGAGATCACGCCCGAGATGGACGCGATCGTGCTGAAGGCGCTCGTCAAGGACCCGAACTACCGCTACCAGTCGGCCGACGAGATGCGCGCCGACATCGAGGCCTGCCTCGACGGCCAGCCGGTCGCCGCCACCGCGGCGATGGGCGCGGTCGGCTACGGCGCGGGCTACGGCGGCTACAACCAGGGCTACGGCGACGACCAGCCCACCACCGCGATGTCCCCGGCCGGCGCCACCTCCATGATGCCGCCGATGAACCCGGACGACGGCTACGGCTACGACGGGGACCGCCCCGACCGGCGTCGGCAGAAGAAGAACCAGCAGTCGACGATCCTGCTGATCGCGGCGGCGGTGCTGGTGCTGATCGGCGCCATCCTGATCGGCCGGTGGATCGTCAGCGACAACACGTCGGACCGCGCCACGGTGCCGTCCTTCATCGGTTACACGAAGAAGGACGCCCAGGAGAAAGCCTCGTGGGAGGACCTGAAGGTCTCGTTCTCCGAGGACGAGTGCGAGGACCAGCCGAAGGGCAAGGTCTGCAGCCAGGACGTTGCCAAGGGCACCGAGGTCGAGAAGAACAAGACCATCGGGCTCGTCCTCTCCACTGGAGCTCCCAAGAAGGAGGTCCCGGACGTCGTCGGCATGTCGCAGGACGAGGCGGAGGCCGCACTGGAGAAGGCGGGCTTCGAGGTCACCGTCAAGGCCGAGGTCAACGCCCAGGAGAAGGAGGGCACGGTCCTCGACCAGGACCCGAGCGACGGCGTCAAGCGCGAGAAGGGAACCGAGGTGACCATCTCGGTCGCCAGGCCCCCGCAGCAGGTGAACGTACCGGCGGTCATCGGCAAGACCTGTGACGAGGCCAAGCAGGCCCTTCAGCAGGACGGCCTGATCGGTCAGTGCGACGATCAGCGCGTCGAGGTCACGGACCCGAACCAGAACGACAAGGTCGTCCAGGCGCTCCCCGTCGGACCGGGCGAGAAGGCCGACCTGGGCTCCACGATCACCCTGAAGATCGGCAAGCTCAAGGAAGGCCCGAAGCCCGTCCCGGACGTGGCGAACAAGACCCTGAAGGACGCCCAGAAGGAACTGCGGCAGGCCGGCTACAACAACATCAAGGTGGTCGGGAACCAGGACCCGAACGGGAAGGTCATTACGCAGACCCCTCTCGCGGGACAGCCCTTGGCCGACCCGAACCAGGAGATCACCCTCCTGGTGGCCTGATCCACCGGCCGAACCACGTGAAAGGGCCCGCTTCCCCTGAGGGAAGCGGGCCCTTCCGCGTGTCAGGACCCTCACCCCGTGCGCCGCACCCGCACCACCCGCAGCCAGGACGCCGCCGCCTTGAGGGCCGAGCCCGCGGCCAGCCCCCAGGC
>NZ_JBRIOU010000008.1:222831-223918 GCF_053474865.1 Streptomyces sp. CO7 | reverse complement strand
GCAGGAGCACCGAGAGCAGCGAGAAGACGACCTGCACCGGCAGCGTCTCGCGCGGGCTGAGGACCCGCAGGGTGAGCAGGGCACTGACGCCGAAGCCCATCAGCAGGTACTGCGTACCCGTGGCCGGCAGCAACGCCGCGACCGCCGGCCAGGTCTCGCCGAGCACCTGGCGGCCCCAGCCGTCGGGGAGCAGCAGCCACAGGCCCGCCCACGCCCCGCCGGTGGCGGCGAGGGTGACGCCGAGCAGCAGGGTGGCGCGGGCGACCGCGCGTCCCCCGCCGCCGAGGCGGGCCAGCAGCGGGGGACCGAAAGCGTTGGCGGCGCCGAAGAACACGTTGAGGGGCCCGAACAGTGCTGAGGCGCCGCGCAGCGCGCCCACCGCCAGCGGCGTGCCGATCAGGCCCAGCGCGAGCACCGCCAGCTGGCTGGAGCCGTTGCCGACGGCGTACTCGACCACGAACCGCTGCCCGAGGTGGCCGCGGCGCAGGTACACGCCGAGCCCGGGACCGTCCGCCCCCGCGGCCGCGCGCAGCGGCCGCGCGAGGAGCGCGGCGGCGACGGCCAGGGAGGGCAGCGCGGCGGCTCCCCAGGCGAGGACGAGGCGGGCGGAGCCGGCCCCGTCGGGCTGGACGGCGAGGAGACCCACGGTGGCCAGCAGCCGCAACCCGTCGGAGGCCAGCGCGTGGTGGGGTCGCTGAAGCAGGGAGAAGCAGTACCGGGCGCCGTCCTGGAGCAGCACCACGGGGAGCACGGCGCCCAGTGCCGCGAGGGCCCGGCCCGTGCCGCCGCCGAGGGCCCAGCCGGTCCCCGCCAGCAGGGCCGCACAGCCCAGGGAGGCGAGCGCGGTGAAGGCGAGCGCCGGGCGGCAGGCCGCCTCGCGCGCCTCGCGCACCAGGACGAGCGCCTGGCCGACGTAGCTCATGAAGAGGCCGAGGGCCACGGTGAAGACCAGGTAGACCATGGAGAACTCGGCGAACCCGGCCGCGGTGGAGACCCGCGCGGCCAGGATCAGCACCAGGATGTTGGTCAGTCCGGAGGCGGCCTGGTCGAGGATCGACGCGACGACGGCCGCCGGACCGCGCAGCCC
>NZ_JBRIOU010000008.1:219099-222731 GCF_053474865.1 Streptomyces sp. CO7 | reverse complement strand
GTCCCCGTCCCCGCCCTCGGACCCGGAGGCCTCGGAGGTCTCGGAGGTCCCGGGGGGCTCTGGGGTCTCAGGGGTCCGGGCGACGGGTGTCCCCGTCACTGGCGGTCCGGCGGGAGGGACACCGTCTGCAGCCCGAGCGTCGGCTGGTCGTCGTGCTCGTGGCGGATGTAGGTGGGCTCCTCACGGCGACGCGGCGCGGGCTCGGCGGCGGCCCTGGGCTCCTGCCGCGCGGCCCCCTTCTTCTGCTTGCGGCCCCGGCCGCGGTTGTCCCGCACCGGCTCGGTGTCCTGTCCGCGGTGCATCACCGCGCCCAGCACGGTGCCGCCGGCGCCGACGATCAGGTCACGCAGCCGGGCCAGCTGCGCGCGGTGCACGCCGCGCGGGTCGCAGACCACCAGCACGCCGTCCACGCGGTCCACCAGGGCGAGCGCGTCGGCGTAGGCGAACACCGGAGGGGTCAGGACGATCACCGTGGCGTGCACGTCGTCCGCCTCGGCGACCAGGCGGGAGGTCTCCGGGGAGGTCAGCGAGCGGGCCACGTTGCGCACCCGGGCGCCGGGGACCAGCTCGAAGCCGCCGGACTCGCCCGCGTCGACCAGCAGACGACGTCGGCCCGGCCACTCCTCGTCGGCCGCGCCCCCCGCGTTCTCGTCGGTCCACGACGGGCGGGACAGCTCGCGCGCGTCCAGCTCATGGGTGAGGAACGGGCGGCGCAGGTCCGCCTCGACGACCAGGACGCGCTTGCCGGTCTCCGAGAAGGTCGCCGCCAGGTTGACCGCGACGGCGGCCGCCGTCCGGCTGGAGCCGCGCGGGGCCGCCACCAGCAGCCGGCGCCGGTCGGCGAACCGCCGGTCGTAGGCGAGCCGGTAGGCGATCGACCGGTACTCCTCGGCCAGCGGCGAGTCGTCGCGGTCGTCCGCCAGCAGCGGGCCGTCGGGGTCGGTGCGGGGGAGCGCCCCGAGGACCGGGGCGCGCAGCGCGCGGGCCACGTCGCCCTCCGACCGGGCGGCCGGGTCGAAGACCAGGCGCACCCAGGCGAAGAGCAGGCCCAGCGCCAGACCGCCGGTGCCGCCGAGGATCAGCGACAGGGTCCAGCCGGGACCGTCGGAGGCGGTCGGCGGGGTCGCCTTGCGGATCACCTTGCCCGGCGTCATGTCGAGCGAGTTCAGCTTGCTGATCCGGTCGTTCAGCTCGGTGATCTTGTTGAGCAGGTTGGCCTTGACGCTGAAGTCCGACTCCGGGCTGTTGCTGGTGAGGGTCTTGGCGAGCTCCTCGTGCTGCTTGGCGATCGGGTTCAGCTGGTTCTTCAGGCCCTTGATCATCGAGTCCCGGGTGGCCTCGGTGTCCTGGCGGCGCTCCGCCAGGTACGCGGCGACCGCCGCGTTGGCGCGGCGCGCCGCCTCCTGGGGGTCGGCGGCGGTGTAGCTGAACCGGAGGACCTGCGACTGCGGCGGGTTGGTGACCTGGAGGCCCGACAGGAAGGCCTCCTCCTGGCCGCCGATGCCCAGCTTCTCCGCGGCGCGCTCGGCCGTGCGGCGGCTGCCCGCGTCCTGCCGCTCGGTGTTCATGTCGAGCTTGGAGGCCGACTGGGTGGCGCTGAACGGGTCGTCGGTGGCGACCCGCAGCCTCACGTCGCTGGTGGCCACGTAGGTGTCGGCGGTGCTCAGCCCGAGCCAGGCGCCGCCCAGCAGGCCCAGCAGGACGCCGCCCGCGATCAGCCGCGGATAGCGCATCAGCTGCAGGAACTGGTCCCGCAGCAGATCGGGCTCGTCCTCCGGCACCGGCACCAGTCCGGCCGGTGCGCCGTTGGCCTCGGTCATGCTCCCGCCCCTCTCACGTTCTCCTGCTCCCCCGTCGCCGTGCCGGACCGGTCCGCCAGGACCTCGTCCAGCAGGGCGTCGTAACGGGCCAGCCCGGCCTCGCGGCCCAGGTGCGCGGCCACGTGACGCGGACCTCGCGCGCCCAGTTCGTCGGCCGCGGCCCGGTCGGCGTCCAGTTTCCGTACCGCCGCCAGCAGCGCGGCCGGGTCCTCCGGCGGCACGAGCACGCCCGCGCCGGAGCGCCGCACCTCCTCGGCGGTGCCTCCGCCGTCCGCGACCGAGGCCACCACCGGCCGGCCGGCCGCGAAGTAGGAGGTCAGCTTGGAGGGCACGCTCATGTCCAGCACGGACGCCCGCTGGGTCACCGCCAGCACGTCGGCGGCGGCCAGCACGTCGGGGAACTCGTCGTTGCCCACCGACGGCAGGAACTCGACGTTGGGCACCCCCGCGGCCAGCTCCCGCAGCGCGGCGCGCTGGTTGCCGTCGCCCATCAGCACCCAGCGGACCTCCGGGTCGAGGCGGGCGGCGCCCACCAGGACCTCCAGGCCCTGCTTGAGGCCCATGTTCCCGGAGTGCAGCACCACCGGGGCGGTGCCCCAGCCGAGCCGGGCCCGGGTCTCCTCCCGGTCGCCCGACGGGGCCGCGACGTGCGACCAGTTGGGCACCACGCGGATCCTGTCGCGCTCCACGCCCAGCGCCTCGACCCGCTCGACGAAGGTCTCGTGGATGACGCCGACCAGGGTGGCGCCGCGCAGCACGCGCCCCTCGACCGCGGCCGCGGCGCTCGCCGCACGGTCGCCGCCGGAGATGCCGCTCTGCTCGGCCGCAGCCCCCATGAGGTCCTGCACCACGGGGACGAAGGGCACCTTCCAGCGGGCCGCCAGCCGGGACGCCACGACCCCGCCGGCCAGGCTCGGCAGCTGGGCCAGCACGGCGTCCGGGCGGCCCATCCGGGGTGGGGCGACCAGCTGGTGGCCCAGCACGGTCGCCTCGAACAGGGCGCGTCGCACGGCGGTCTGCCGGGACGGCACCAGGTGACGCCGCCGGTGCACGCTCACCCCGCCCCGCTCCTCGGTCGTCCGCCACAGACCCCGGTAGTCGGGGTCCACGGACCACGCCGGGTAGTGCGGCATGCCCGCGAGGACATGCGTCTCGTGTCCCCGTGCCGCCCAGTGCTCGGCGATCTGGGTCGCGTACGGTCCGATGCCGGTGTGTTCCGGCGCGTAGTTGGTGGAGACGAGCAGCAGGCGGCGCCGGGGTATTCGGCCCTCCCCGGTCTGATGCTCAGTCACGTTGCGCGTCACAGGCCCCCCTTGCGGCGAACGAACTGTTTGTCACCCTAATCGTTCACCTGTCCCACCCGAAGGGTGCACGGTACTGTCAATTCAGACGCAGGGGGGCAGAACGCGTTCTCATAGGGGGGAAACGCAAGGTGTCGAATCGCAGACCGTACCGAGTGGGGTACGCGCCTGGTGCCTACGACCTCTTTCACATCGGGCACTTGAACATCCTTCGGCATGCCCGGCAGCAGTGCGACTACCTGGTCGCCGGGGTGGTGTCGGACGAGATGGCCGAACGGGCCAAGGGGCGCCGTCCGGTCATCCCGCTCATCGAGCGGCTGGAGATCGTGCGGAACATCACGTACGTGGACGCCGCCTTCGTGGAGACCGTCGCGGACAAGGTGGAGACCTGGAAGCAGATCCGCTTCGACGTGATCTTCAAGGGCGACGACTGGCGGGGGACGTCCAAGGGGGACAAGCTCGAGCAGGACTTCGCGGCCGTCGGGGTGGACGTCGTCTACTTCCCGTACAC
>NZ_JBRIOU010000008.1:209077-218999 GCF_053474865.1 Streptomyces sp. CO7 | reverse complement strand
GTACAGCGCCGCGGCCGCGCCCAGCAGGGCGTAGCCCCACAGGAAGAGCTGACCGGCCCCGAGCAGCAGGAAGACCAGGCAGAACACGCCGTGGTCGACCGGCAGCAGTGCCACCGCCCGCACCAGGGACGGCGGCGCGGCGGGGCCGGCCGGGTCGCCGGCCGCGGCCTTCCGCTTGAGCTGCTCGGTGAGCAGCCCGCCGAAGAAGGTCACGATCGCCGCGAACAGGAAGCCCAGCGGCAGCAGCAGCCAGGCCTCCGGCTGCGTCCCGAACGCCTCGGGCCGCAGGAAGAAGGCCAGCAGCACCGCCGTGTGCAGCGCGGTCGTCTTGGCGCAGTCCACGACGTGGTCCAGCCATTCGCCCGCCGGGCTGCCGCCGCCGCGCAGGCGGGCCAGCTGGCCGTCGGCCGAGTCGAAGGCGAAGCCGGTCGCCAGCGCGAGCCAGACCACCGGCCCGGTCCACCAGGCCGGGTCGGCCAGTGCGGTCACGGCGATGCCGCCGAAGCTGAACAGCGCGCTGACCAGGGTGACCTGGTTGGGGGTGAGCCCGGCGCGGTAGGACCCGGCGGCCAGCACGCGGCCGACCGGGCGGTTGACGTACCGGGAGTAGAGCGAGACGCCCTTGGCGCTCTTCTGCGCCCCGGACAGCCGCTCCAGCGCCTCACGGAAGGTGAGACGCCCGGACGCGGGCCCGCCGGTGCCGGCGGGCGACTCCTGGGCCTCTGCGGTGGTCATCCGCGGCCCCCGCTCAGTTGCCGCCGCCGGCCGGGGACTTCCGGGCCGACTCGGGTATCGGACGGTCGTTGCGCAGCGCCTCCCAGACCTTGTCGGCCAGGGGCTGTGCGGGCACCACACGGTTGGGGTCGGCGACGTCGTACTTCACCGGCAGCATCACGGTGTCCATGGCCGACGGGTCGATGCCTTGCAGCGACTGCCCGAAGTCGGCCAGCGAGGTCAGCGAGGCCAGGTCGGAGTCGGTGGTCAGCGCGCCGGTGAGCGAGTCGGCGATCTTGTAGGTCTTCACCGGGTCGCTCAGCAGGTCCTGCCGCTTGACCTCGCCCATCAGCGCCACCAAGAACTGCTGCTGGAGGCCGATGCGCCCCAGGTCGCTGCCGTCCCGGTAGCCGTAACGGGTGCGGACGAACTTCAGCGACTCGGTGCCGTCCAGGCGGTGCTGTCCCGGCTCCAGGGTGAAGCCGCCCTTGGTGTCGCGGATGGGCTCCTTGACGTCGACCGTCACTCCGCCCAGTTCGTCGACCAGCGACTTGAAGCCCGCGAAGTCGATTTCCATCAGGTGGTCGATGCGGACCCCGGACATGGTCTCGACGGTCTTCAGGGTGCAGGCCGACCCCACCTGCGAGTAGACCGAGTTGAACATCACTCGCTTCGCCGGCCCCACCTCGTCGCCGTTGGCGCGGGTGCAGGCGGGGCGGTCGACGAGGGTGTCGCGCGGGACGGAGACGGCCACCGCCTCGGTGCGGCCCTCCGCGACGTGCACCACCAGGGCGGTGTCGGAGCGGGCCCCGCCCACGTTCCCCTTGTCCAGCGCGGCGTTGGCGCCGGCACGGGAGTCGGAACCCAGCACCAGGATGTTCAGCGCCTCACCGGCGGCCGGTTCCTTGGTGGGCCGGTCGTCGCCCAGCGCCTCGTCGAGATCGACGGACGTGATGTTGCCGTCCAGGTCGTCGTACAGCCACCAGGCCGTACCCCCCGCGACCAGTGCCAGTACGGCGCAGCCGATCAGGACGTTGCGCAGGACCTTGCGGCGTGGCCGACGCCGACGGTCGCGGCGGCCTTCCCCGGCGTTCGGACTGTCGTCGGACCCCACGGGTCCCTCGTTCACGGCGTGTGTCATCGCCGAGCCCCTCCCCTGTTCCCCTACCCCCTGGCCGAGCGCGCGGCAGCGAGGTGCGAATGGGGCGGCGCTCGGCGAAATGTTCCGGCCGGAGCCGTCTTCGAACTATAGAGGGAACTTCGTTCGAAAAGGGAGTGACATCGGGCCCCGGCCGCCTCAGGGAATGAGGCGGCCGGGGCCCGATGTGCGGGTGATGTTCCACGTGAAACATCGCCCGGTGCGACGCCAGGGTCAGCGGCGCTCTTCGTCGTCCGACGAGGCCGGCGTGTTCTTCTCACCGACCGTCGAAGGGCCGGTGTTCTCGTCGGTACGGGCGTTCTCCGGGGTGGGAGTGATCGGGGGCGCGCTGTCCTCCGGGGTCAGGCTGCTCGCGTCGTCGGGGACCTCGGTGGCCTCCGGCGGTTCGACCAGCCAGTCCGGGTTGGCCTGCTTGTCCCACCACTGCCAGGCGGCGTAGGCGGCGGCGCCCAGCAGGCTGAGCATCACCGTCTTCTTGGCGAATCCGCCGACGGCGGACCGCCGGCGGCGCTTCTTCACCAGGCGCTGGATGTCCTTGGGGGACACCTGCCCCTTGAGTGCCGCCAGGGCGGCCGCGCTGCGCGCGGCGGCCTCGTCCCGCACCGGGCCGGCGTTGGCCTTGGCCTGCTCGATCACCGGCCGGGAATAGTCGACGGCCTGCTGGGCCGCCAGTCGGGTCTTCAATGCCGCCTCACGGGCGGCCGAGTCGACCTTGGCCGGCACGTAGGCGGACGCCTGGGCCAGACGCGGTGCCACATGGGCCCCGTACTGGGCACGGGCCTGCCCTGCGGCCTGAGTCACCACGGGCGCGAGCCGTACGCGCGCCTCGTTCGCGTACTGCGCGGCCCTGACCCTGGCCGTGTCGGCGTAGGGCGCCAGCGCCTGACCGGCGTGCAACACGCTGTCCTTCGCCGAACCGGACCGGGCGCGCGCGCAATTCTTGCGGGTCACGGGTTCCTCCTCCTCGGTGGCGTACGGTTTCCATCGGCTTTCCACCCTTTGTCGGATCATGCCTCCGGAAGCGGTATCGGGCATGCCGCAGCAGGCATCCGGGTCACGATCCAGGTCCGTGGACGGCCGAAAGAGACCGCTCGGAGAACGAGTCGGTTCAGGACGCGCAACCGAAACCACTCGATCCGCTGCGCACGACGGCCGGTGCCCGACTCCAGGTGCGGGGCGTGCGAGGATCGAGGGGTCACAGAGGACAACGGAAGGCAGATCGTGGCCGAGCAGCTCTACGCCACCCTGAAGACCAATCACGGCGACATCGAGATCCGGCTCTTCCCGGACCACGCGCCCAAGACGGTCAAGAACTTCGTCGAGCTCGCCCAGGGCGAGCGCGAGTGGGTCAACCCCGCCACCGGCCAGAAGACGACGGACCGGCTCTACGACGGCACCGTCTTCCACCGGGTCATCAGCGGTTTCATGCTCCAGGGCGGTGACCCGCTCGGTAACGGCACCGGCGGTCCCGGCTACCAGTTCGAGGACGAGTTCCACCCGGACCTCTCCTTCAACAAGCCGTACCTGCTGGCCATGGCCAACGCCGGCCCGGGGACCAACGGCTCGCAGTTCTTCATCACGGTCGCCCCGACGACCTGGCTGAACCGCAAGCACACCATCTTCGGCGAGGTCACCAACGAGGCCGGCCAGAAGGTCGTGGACGCCATCGCGGCGACCCAGACCAACCCGCGCACCGACCGCCCCGTCAACGACGTGGTCATCGAGTCGGTCGTCGTCGAGTCCCGCTGACGCAGGGACCGCCGAGGGAACCTTTCGCCCCGCCCGCCCGTACCCAGGGCGAGCGGGGCGAGACTTTTCGGTCCGAGTGAGGGGATCTGCAGGACGTGGCGGACGACCAGGGGAACCAGGAGCAGGCGCACACCCTGCCCACGTGCTATCGCCATCCGGACCGCGAGACCGGCATACGGTGCACCCGCTGTGACCGGTCCATCTGCGGTGACTGCATGATCAGCGCCTCCGTGGGCTTCCAGTGCCCCGAGTGCGTGCGCGGCGGATCCGCCACCGCGTCCTCCCGGCCCCGGACGCTGACCGGCGCGCCGGTGGTCTCCGACACCCGGCTGGTCACCAAGATCCTCATCGGGATCAACCTCGCCGTCTTCCTCGCCCTCCAGGCCCTGCCGGACCTGTCGGACGACCTCTTGCTGTGGCCGGTGGGCGTCGCCTTCCTCGGCGAGTGGTACCGCATGGTCACCTCGATGTTCAGCCACCTCGAGGTGATGCACATCGCGTTGAACACGCTGGCCCTGTGGATGGTCGGCGGACCGCTGGAGGAGGCGCTGGGGCGCCTGCGCTACCTGGCGCTCTATCTGGTCTCCGGGCTGGCGGGCAGCGCACTCGCCTATCTCCTGATGGATCCCAACAGCGGATCCCTGGGCGCCTCGGGCGCGGTCTTCGGCGTTTTCGGCGCCGCGCTCGTGCACCTGCGCCGAGTGCGGCGCGATCCCCGGCCCCTGCTGTTGCTGCTGGCGCTGAACCTGGCGCTGCCCCTGTTCCCCGGCACGAACATCGGCTGGCAGGCGCATCTGGGCGGCCTGGTCGCCGGCGGAGTGATCGGCTACGCGATGCTGCACGCCCGCGGACCCCGGCGGACGCTGATCCAGTACGGCTCCTGCGTCCTGGTCCTGGCCGCGGTCATCGCCGTCACTCTGTTGAGAACTGCTCAGCTCACCTGAGTCATCGCCCAGAGTCACAGCTCTGTCCACAGGTTGGTGGCAGATCCGGGCTCACCTGGGGAAACGCCGAACCCCCTGCAACTGACAGCGATTTCCGCAGGTCAGATACAGGGGGAACAGGTATTCGAGCAGTGAGGGATCGGTCACACCCGGACCGCTTCCCGGCGGTTATCCACAGATCTTCTTTTCTTTTCCACCTGTGGATAACTGCTGTGGATAACTAGCGGTCGCGGCGGCTCCGTGAGGGCCGGGCCGCTACTTCCACTGGGTCGAGACGGCGAACCCGGCGGCGATGAAGCCGAAGCCCACCACGATGTTCCAGTTGCCGAGCGCCTCGAGAGGCAGCGACCCCTCCGTCACGTAGAAGACGACGATCCAGGCCAGACCGACCAGGAACAGCGCCAGCATCACCGGAGCCACCCAGGCACGGTTGGTCAGCTTGATCGCCGCCGGCTGCGTCTTCGCCGCGGGCGGCGTGTAGTCGGCCTTCTTGCGGATACGTGACTTCGGCACGAGGGACTCTCCTGTCGATGCGCTGCGTGGCCGCGCTGGAACGGGGCACGCTCCGGGGCAGCTGCAAAGGGATGTTCAGATGTACGGCAAAGGGACGACTGAGCACTCCCCCGGGCGTCCGTTAGCGTAGTGCTTCCGCGGCGCCGAAGGAGACAAGGGTACGTTGAGCAATTCTGCCGACTCCCCCGGGACGGGCACCAGCCCCGGCCGCTCCCGGTTCCGGCCCGTGAGAGTCCTCACGCTGGCCGTGTTCGCCTTGGCCGGTCTGCTCTTCGCGACCAGCTTCCACACGGCCAAGGGCACCAACATCCGCACCGACGACTCCCTGCTGCGCCTGTCGGACCTGATCCACGAGCGCAGCCGGGAGAACGCCGGGCTGGAGGAGTCCAACGCCGCCCTCCGTCAGGACGTGGAGGAACTGGCCGCCCGTGAGCAGGGCTCCAGCGAGGCCGAGGACGCCGAGCTCAAGGAGCTCGAGCAGGCGGCGGGCACCGACCCGGTCAAGGGCGAGGCGGTCACCGTCACGCTCAACGACGCCCCGCCGGACGCCACCGCGAAGCTGCCCGGCTACCCCGAGCCGGAGCCCGACTACCTGGTCATCCACCAGCAGGACCTGCAGGCCGTGGTGAACGCGCTCTGGAAGGGCGGCGCCGAGGGCATCCAGGTCATGGACCAGCGGCTGATCTCCACCAGCGCGGTGCGCTGCGTGGGCAACACCCTGATCCTCCAGGGCCGGGTCTACTCCCCTCCCTACAAGGTCACCGCCGTCGGCGACCCGGAGCGGCTGCAGAAGTCCCTCGCCGAGTCCCCGGCCATCCAGAACTACATGGTCTACGTGAACGTCTACGGCCTGGGCTGGAAGGTCGAGGAGGACGGCGTGCGCACCCTGCCCGGCTACACCGGCACGGTGGACCTCCAGTACGCCAGGCCCGCCGGAAACGCCTCCGAAAGGCCCTAGTCTGGTTGCTGTACGCCTCCGTGGTGCACGGCGGCGTACGGCGGCATCGCGACCGAAGGTGACGAAGGGGAGGGGTAGGTACCCGTGTACGGCTGGATCTGGCGGCATCTGCCGGGCAACACCTGGGTGAAGGCCCTGCTCTCGCTGATTCTCGCGCTGGCCGCGGTCTACGTGCTGTTCCAGTACGTGTTCCCGTGGGCCGAGCCGCTTCTTCCCTTCGGCGATGCGACGGTGGACGAACAGTGAGCGCGCGGATCCTCGTTGTCGACAACTACGACAGCTTTGTCTTCAACCTCGTCCAGTACCTCTACCAGCTCGGCGCCGAGTGCGAGGTGCTGCGCAACGACGAGGTGACCCTCGGCCACGCCGAGCGGGGCTTCGACGGCGTGCTGCTGTCCCCCGGCCCCGGCTCGCCCGAGGAGGCCGGCGTCTGCGTCGACATGGTGCGGCACTGCGCGACGGCCGGCGTGCCGGTCTTCGGCGTCTGCCTCGGCATGCAGTCGATGCAGGTGGCCTACGGCGGCGTGGTGAACCGCGCGCCGCAGCTGCTGCACGGGAAGACCTCCCCGGTCGAGCACGAGGGCCGGGGCGTCTTCGCCGGGCTGCCCTCCCCGTTCACCGCCACCCGGTACCACTCGCTGGCCGCCGACCCGGTGACGGTGCCCGCGGAGCTCGAGGTGACCGCGCGGACCGCAGACGGCATCGTCATGGGGCTGCGCCACCGGGAACTCGCGGTCGAGGGCGTGCAGTTCCACCCGGAGTCGGTGCTGACCGAGCACGGCCACCGGATGCTGGCCAACTGGCTGGCCGAGTGCGGCGACCCGGACGCGGTGGCGCGGTCCGCCGGTCTGGCTCCGGTCGTCGGCAGGTCCACGGCGTGACCGGGTGGCGCCCCGAGGACGACGAGACG
Organism: Streptomyces sp. CO7; assembly: GCF_053474865.1. Lineage (NCBI taxonomy): Bacteria > Bacillati > Actinomycetota > Actinomycetes > Kitasatosporales > Streptomycetaceae > Streptomyces > Streptomyces sp. CO7. Next base: position 212,052 of record NZ_JBRIOU010000008.1, on the reverse strand, counting down.
GTGGCGCTGCGCATACCCCCCGCGTCCCCGGGGGGCCCCGCCGACCCGCTCGGGCCCGTGGATCCCTTCCTGTACCCGGGCACGGAGAATGCTTTCGGCGTCCCCGACGCCCACGCCGGAGACGGGACCGTGGACCCGTCGAGCACCATGCGGCTCACCGTCGTGCCCCCGCCCGCCCCTTCGGCACCCTCCGACGACCCGACGGCGGGCGACCCCTCGGCCACGGGCGCGACGGACGACGATCCGTCCGCCTCCTCGGCCTCCCCGTCGGTCTCGGCGCCCGCCGAGGGGGGCCGGGCCGCGCGCAGACGGGCGGCCGCGGCGGCCGCCAAGGGCCGCCACGGGCGCCGGGCCGCCCCGCGCGGCGCGGAGGCGGTTGACGCCGAGGACGGCGGGGCTCGCTCCGGCAAGGGCGGCACCGCGCTGTCGCGGGTGGAGCGCCGCCGCGCCGAGCGGGCCCGCCGCCCCGGTCCCGGCGTACTGATCAGCCGCGCCGTGGGCGAGCTGTTCATCACCACCGGCGTGCTGATGATCCTGTTCGTCGCCTACCAGCTGTGGTGGACCAACGTCCTCGCCGCCGCCGACGTGGACCGGGAGACCGTCCAGCTCCAGGACGGCTGGGACAAGGGCGCCCGGGATCCCGGCACCTTCGAGGCCGGCCAGGGCTTCGCCCTCCTGCACATCCCCACCCTGGACGTGGTGGTGCCCATCGCGGAGGGCATCGACAAGGAGCGCGTGCTGGACCGCGGCATGGTCGGGCACTACGACAAGGAGAGCATCCCCACCGCGATGCCCGGCGACAAGGCCGGCAACTTCGGCCTGGCCGGTCACCGCAACACCCACGGCGAGCCGTTCCGCTACATCAACCGCCTGAAGCCGGGTGACCCGATCGTGGTGGAGACCAGCAAGGCGTACTACGTGTACCGGATGACCTCGATCCTTCCGTCCACGTCACCGGGCAACGTCTCCGTCCTGGAGCCCGTGCCGCCTGGGTCGGGTTTCACCGGACCGGGTCGCTACATCACACTGACCACCTGCACCCCGGAGTTCACCAGCACCTACCGGATGATCGTCTGGGGCAAGATGGACGAGGAACGCCCGCGCGCCAAGGGGAAGCCCGACGTGCTGGTGGACCCGTGACAGCGTGAGTACGGCACACGACGGGGGACGGCCACAGTGGCAGTGGTAGAGCACGACCGGCGCGGCGAGGACACCGGCGCGCACCGGCCGGACGGCCGTCGCCGCCCCGCCCGGGGGCCGGTGGCCTCCCTGGTCAGCTTCCTGGGCGAACTCCTGATGACCGCCGGCGTGGTCCTCGGCCTCTTCGTCGTCTACTCGCTGTGGTGGACCAACCTGCTCGCCGACCGCGCGGCGGACCGCGAGAGCGACCGCGTCCGCGAACTGTGGGAGCAGGAGATCGAGGGCGCCGGCGTCCCCGGCAAGCTGGACACCAAGGACGGCATCGGCTTCCTGCACGTCCCGGCCATGGACGACGACCAGATCCTGGTGAAGAAGGGCACCGACCCCAAGGTGCTCGACGACGGCGCGGCCGGCTACTACACCGACCCGGTCAAGGCGGCCCTGCCCACCGGCGGGAAGAACGGCAACTTCTCCCTGGCCGCGCACCGCGACGGCCACGGGGCCAAGTTCCACAACATCCACAAGATCCGCGAGGGCGACCCGGTCGTCTTCGAGTCCAAGGACAAGTGGTACGTCTACAAGGTCTTCGAGATCCTGCCGAGCACCTCGAAGTACGACGTCGGCGTACTGGAGAAGGTGCCGGAGAAGTCCGGGCGCCAGAAGCCCGGGAAATACATCACGCTGACCACCTGCACCCCGATGTACACCTCCGAGCACCGCTACATCGTCTGGGGCGAGCTGGTCCGGGTGGAGCCGGTCGACGACCGGCGCACCCCGCCCGCGGAGCTCCGCGGTTAGGGCCTAGCTCCCCGCCACCGCCCGGTCCGCGCGGCGGGTGGTGATGAACAGCAGGCACATCGCGGCGATCGCGACCTTTCCGGTCGCCTGGAGCAGCGGCCCGCGCACCAGGATGAACGAGTAGCCGGCGATCAGCGGGGCGGTGATCAGCAGCAGGCGCCCCGGATGGCTCCGCCGGCCGGCCGACGCCCTCGCCACCCTCCGGTCGAACCGGGCGGCCGCGTACCCGAGCAGGCCCATCCCCGCCGTCATCCCCACCACGCCGAAGTCGATGTACAGCTCCGCCCACACGGGGGAGGAGAGGTTGGTGTTCCGGGTGCCCATCCACTGGCCCACCATCACGCCGGTGTCCACCGGCTTGCCCTCCCACACCGACCGCGGCACCGCGAACAGCACGCAGCCCGCCAGCTGGTCGCCGTAGGTGTGGCCGGTGGACTCCACGTAGGTGATCGTGTTGGCGAACATCCCGATCTGGTCGTAGTCCTTCAGCGCCAGCGGCTCCAGGAACGACGTGGTCTCGATGGTCCGGGTGTTGTTGTCGTCGTAGCGGAACGCGTCCGCGAAGGGGAACAGCAGCAGCGCCACCACCACGCCCAGCGTCAGCGACATCCGGTACAGCGCCGCGCTCACCGGGAAGGCCGTGAACAGCAGCGCGAACATCACCGTGAGGAACCAGTAACGCGGGTTCGATATGGGGTTGTTGACGACGACGTTCAGACAGAACAGCGCCCCGAAGACGGCCACCGTCGACCAGCTGCGCCGCGCGTGCCGGGAGGTCGCCAGGCGCCGGACGTAGACCAGCAGGGCGATCAGCGGCAGCACCGTGCCGAAGCCGCGGACGAACGCCTGGCCCGCCTCCGAGCCGTTGCCGGACAGACCCGCGTCCTCCAGGCCGGCGGTGATCTCCTGCCGGCTGGAGAAGAAGACCGCCGGACCGCCCAGCCGCATCACCAGCAGCGCCGCCGCGGCGAAGGCCGCCAGGGTGAGCAGGTGGACGCGGCGCCGGTGCACCAGGCGGGGCCGCTCGCCCTTGCCGC
>NZ_JBRIOU010000008.1:208453-208977 GCF_053474865.1 Streptomyces sp. CO7 | reverse complement strand
GGCCACGGCCGTCTCCGCCCGGCCGAAGTCCCGCTCCTCCTCGGCCTCCCTGCGCCGCCACGGCGGCCGGAACCGCGCCAGCAGCGCCCCCAGGTCGAAGGCGCAGCAGCCGAAGAGCACCAGGGCGATCGCCAGCACCAGGTCCTCGCGCGGGCCCACCACGGGCGTCGGCACCCGGCCCAGCACCGCCTGCGCCAGCGGGGCCACGCCCATCGCCATGTAGCAGAACATCCAGAAGGTGGCCTGCAGCAGTTTGCGGCGGCGGGCCAGGATCATGGCGGACAGCCGCGCCCCGCAGTACGCGGTGAGACCGGCCTGCAGCCAGTACGCGGTGTCCCGCGCCCCGCCCCCCGGCTGGTTCATCACCACCAGCGGCAGCAGCAATGGAAGGCCCAGCACCAGGGGCACCGACATCGCGGTGGTCAGCAGCGTGCTCGGCGCGAAGGGACGGAACCGGATGCCCGGACGCCGCACGACGGACCCCTGACCGGCGCTCCCGCGCCCCGCGGCGCCCTCCTTCGGCC
>NZ_JBRIOU010000008.1:197242-208353 GCF_053474865.1 Streptomyces sp. CO7 | reverse complement strand
GTCTACGAGCGATCATCGGACACGCGTCCGCCCTGTGGACGATGCGACGAGGGTTGTCCACAGGCCCTGCCGGGACCTCCGGCGACCCACTAGCCTGTGATCACCGCGCTGGGGAGCGCGGACGACCGGCGGGGCGTCGCCTCCCGGTGACGCGCGGGGGAAGGGGGCCGGCATGCGTGATCTCTCGTCGTTCACCCTGGCCGGATACGACAAGGGGCGGGGCAAGCTGGTCCAGGCCCTGTGGTTCGCGGTGATGAACCTGGTCTTCATGGCCTGGTGGTGCCCGCCGCGGCTGCGGGTCGCGCTGCTGCGCGCCTTCGGCGCGACCGTGGGCGAGCGGGTGCTGATCCGCCACCGGGTACGCGTGCTGTGGCCGTGGAAGCTGACCGTCGGCGACCACACCTGGATAGGCGAGGGCGCCTGGCTGCTCAACCTGGAGCCGGTCACCCTCGGCCGCCACGTGTGCGTCTCCCAGGAGGCCCTGCTCTGCACCGGCTCGCACGACCACCGTGCCGCCGACTTCCGCTACCGCAACGCCCCGATCACCGTCGGGGACGGCGCCTGGATAGCCGCCCGGGCCACCGTGCTCGCCGGCGCCACGGTCGGCCGGCACGCCGTGGTCGGCGCGGGCGCGGTGCTCCACCAGGACCTGCCCGAGCTGACCCTGCACACCGCCGACGGCGCCCGCCGCCCCGTGAAGGAGCCCGCGTGAGCGCCCCCGAGGGGGCGCTGCGGGTCCTGCACGCGGTCACCCTGCACTCGCCCACCGGCGCCTTCGGCGGGCCCGTCAGGGTCGCTCTCAACCTCGCCCACGGCCTGGCGGCCCGCGGCCACCGCCCACAACTCCTCGCCCTGGCCGAGGGGTTCGACGGCGGCCCGCCGCGTGAGGTGGAGGGCGTGCCCGCCCGCCTGTACCCGGCGCGCCGTCTGCTGCCGCTCGGCTTCAGCGGCATCACCTCGCCCGCCCTGCTGGCCCGCGCCGGACGCCTGGTGCGCGAGGCGGACGTGGTCCACGTCCACCTCGCCCGCGACCTGGTCACCCTCCCGGTGGCGTTGGCCGCGCTGCGCGCCGGCGTCCCGCTGGTGCTGCAGACGCACGGCATGGTCGACCCCAGCGGCAAGGCGCTCGCCAAGGTCCTGGACGCCCTGGCCGTCCGCCGGGTGCTGCGCGGCGCGGCCGCGGTGCTCCACCTCACCGGCCACGAGCGGCGAGACCTGGACGCGGTGCTCGGCGCTCAGCTGACCACCGCCGTGCACCTGGTGAACGGCGTGCCCGCCCAGGAGCCGCGCCCGCAGCCCGCCGGGCCGCCCCGGATCCTCTACGCCGCCCGCCTGCAGGCCCGCAAGCGCCCCGTGGACTTCGTCGACGCCGCGCCCGCGATCCTGGACCGCCACCCGGACGCCGAGTTCGTGGTCGCCGGCCCCGACGAGGGCGAGCTCGCGGCGGTGCGGCGGCGGATCGAGGAACTGCGGCTCGCCGACCGGGTGTTCTGCGTGGGCGCGCTGCCCTCCGCCCGGGTGCTGGAGGAGCTGCGCCGGGCCCACGTCTACGTGCTGCCCTCGGTGGACGAGCCGTTCCCGATGTCGGTCCTGGAGTCCCTCTCGGTCGGCACGCCCGCCGTGGTGACGCGCTCCAACGGCCTGGCGCCGGCGATCGGCGAGGCGGGCGCCGGGCGGGTGGTCGAGGGCGCTGACGCCCTGGCCGGGGCGGTGCTGGAGCTGCTGGAGCCCGAGAACGCGGAGAAGGCCTCGGCGGCGGCCCACAGGCTGGCCGGCGAGGCCTTCTCGATCGACGCGGTGGTCGGGAGGCTTCTGGAGGTGTACGGCGGGGCGGTCGGCGCCGGTCAGGCCCGCACCCAGGCGTAGCACCCGGAGGAGACCAGCCCGGCGGCCCCGGACGGCACGGTCATGGTGTACGTGCCGTCCTTCCGGGCGCCCCCGGTGCCCGGCCCGGAGGCGAGCACCTTGCCGCCGGACCCGGTGACCGTCCAGGCGCAGGCCGGTCCCGCCGACACGGTCCGGTACTCACCCGCCGCGGGCCTCTTGTGCTGCCCGTCCGGGTAGCCGCCCTTCGCGGCCTCGATCAGCGGCTCGTGCTCCGGGCACAGGTGGGTGACGGCCGGCTCGGCGTCCGGGATCTCCCCGGCCACCAGCGCGCCGATCACCGCGTCCTTGTCGTGCCGAGCGGTGCGGTCGATCCGCTGGCAGGCCTCCTTGCCGAGGTCCAGGACGGCGGCCGGCTCCATCTGCTCGGGCACCCGGCCGCTGAGGTACTCCTTCTCCTTCTTCGTGAACTCTCCCGAACCCTTCGGCGCCTCGATCTTCGCGTCCGGAAGCACCGGACCCGGGGACGAGGACGCGCCCGGCTTCGAGGTCCGCTCCCCGGAGGGCGCGGAGTGCCCCGCCGCCGTCCGGTCGCCGCCGCCGGCCCGGTCGTCGGAGGAGGACGAGCAGCCGGAGAGAGCGGGCAGCAGGCCCAGGGCGATCAGGGCGGCGGCCGCCGCCAGCGGGTGGTTGCGCATGGAACTCCTGCTCTCTGCTCCGCACACACGCGTGCGGGACGTGCTCGGTGATGCGGTTGCGCCAGATCTGTGCCGCGGCCCGGTGGCCTCCCGCGGTCGTGCGACCGACGGGGGCCACCGGGCCGGGGGCCCGCCCTACTGGGGCGAGAAGGTGAGGATCAGCCGCGGCGTGCCCGCCGCGGACGCGGCCTCGCTGGACCACAGCCACAGGGCGTCGGTCCCGGCCGACGTCAGCGCCAGGCCGTAGTCACCGCCCAGCGCCGCCCGCACGGCGGCGACGTCCAGCTCCGCGGAAGCGCCGGAGCTGGAGCCGGCCGGCGGGGTGAGCGTACCCAGCGTGGCCGGGCCCAGGGCGGGCTTGGTGTTCCACGTGGTGCCCGCCTCGGTCCAGTCGCCGGTGACCGGCCGCAGCGTGACGGCGTCGGCCGAACCGGCGGAGGCCGAGGAGTCCGTGCGGACCTCCAGCGCCGCGCCGGTCAGCGTGGTGCCGGCCGGGGCCGCGGGCAGGGCGAAGCGCAGGTACGCCTCGTACCCGGAGCTGCCGCGGACCGCCAGCGAGGTCGCGGAGCCGTACGCGGTGCCCTTGGCGCCCTCGTTCACGTAGGTGTCCTCGGACGCCTGCACCGAGGTGACGGTGTCGCCCTGCTTGGTGGCCAGCTGGTGGTGCGCGGCCACCCGGGCGGCGCCGAGCACGCTCGGGTAGACCGCGACCTCGTCGATCTGACCGGCGAAGCTGTCGCTGCTCGGACGCGACGGCCAGCCGCTCAGGTTGTCACCGCCCACGTGCCAGTAGCCGGCATAGCTCTGGAACGAGGTGTACGCGGTGCTGCCCGCCACCCGCGCGCCGTCGACGTACAGCGTCATGCCGCCGGGGCCCTGGGTGCCGACGACGTGGTGCCACTTGCCGTCGTTGTAGCGGGTGAGGGAGTTCACCGTCCGCGTGGCCCCGTCATAGGCGCCGAAGAACAGACGCCCGTCGTTGGCCATGTAGAGGTGCTTGTCGTAGCTTCCGCTGTTCCTGGTGGTGTTGTTGCCGAAGCCCACCAGCTTGCCGCCCCTCGTGGTGGTGGTGCGGAACCAGGTCTCCAGCGAGTAGGACGAGCCGACGGTGGTGCGACGGTCGCTGTAGAGGCGGTCGTCGGTGCCGTCGAAGCCGTACGAGGTGCCGTTGCCGGTGAGCGCGCCCGCCTCGCCGAGGGCCGGGCCTCCGCTCATCACGCCGCTCTGGTCTCCGCCCGAGGAGTCGCCGACGTACGGCGTGGTCCTCTCGTCGTGCCGCCAGTACAGGTTCGGGTTGTCCGCCAGCACCGCCGAGGCGTACGGCTCGGCCGTCTTCGGCACGGTGACGCTCGTGGTCGCCGACAGGGCACTGGTGTTGCCGGCCGGGTCCGAGGCGGTCACCCGGTAGCTGTAGGTCGAGCCCGGGGTGACGCCCGTGTCGGTGAAGGACGCCTGCGGGCGCTCCCAGAAGAGGGAGTCCGCCTCGACCGTGCCGACCGGCGTGTTCGAGCCGTTGCGGTAGATCTTGTAGATCAGCCGGCTGTCGTCGTTGTCCAGGCTGGTGCGCCAGCGGACCTTGACCTTGCCCGGCTCCACCGCGTCCGCGCCGATCACCGGAACGGTGGGGGCGCCCACGTCACCGGTCGAGGCGAACCGGGTGAGTCCTTGCGCCGCCGAGCCGTTGACGGTGGTGAACTCGCCGCCGGACCACAGGTACTGGACGCCGTTCTTCGAGGAGACGGTCAACGCGCGCGGACCGATGCTCTCGCCCATGCCGTCGTTGGTGTCCGGGAACCAGCCCAGCTTGCCGGTGGAGGTCGTGGGCTGGGCCAGGAAGTGCTGGCGCCGCCCGTCCGGGAACTCGCCGACGCCGGAGCAGTCGTGGGCGTGCGAGGCGCTGTAGAGGACGTCCTCGTAGGACTCCACGGCCTGGGTGGCACCCAGGCAGGTGTCGCGCCAGCGCTGGTCGAAGGTGCCGTAGTCCAGCGCGATGCGCCCGTCGAAGACGCCGCCGCCGGTGCCCTCGTTGCCGGTGTAGAAGCCGGTTCCGTCGGTGTCGATGTCCTTGACCACCGAGGCGGTCGGGATGAACCCGGTCGGGTAGGCCTTCTCCACGTCGCCGGTGGCGGCGTCCACCACGGCGAGGGCATGCGAGTTCTGTCCGTTGACGGTGAAGAAGTCGCCGCCGATCAGGGCGTGCTGCCCGTCGGGGGTGATCTCGATCGCCCGGCCGGGCTCGTCCACGTCGGTCCTGAACGGGCGCAGGGCGCCGTTGCTCGCGGCGACGGCGGCGAAGCGCTCACGCGGCTGGCCGTTGACGCTGGTGAAGTCGCCGCCCGCGTACACCGTGTCCCCGGCGACGGCCAGTGCCCGCACGGTCGCCGGGAAGGCGGCGTTGAAGCCGGTCCGCGGCGTGCAGGTGTCGATGTCGATCGCGGCGACGCTGGAGACGGCGGTGCCGTTGACCGCGCCGAAGTAGCCGCCCACGTACAGCGTCTCCTGATCGGGGGAGACGACCAGCGCGCGGACGGTGGCGGTGCCGGATGACACCGTGAAGGACAGGTCGCAGTCGGTGGGCGCTCCCGTCGCGGCGTCCAGCGCCACGAAATTGACCGCCTGCTGCTCGCTGCCGCTTCCCCCCTCGGGGGGACGCACCGCGGAGAAGGTGCCGCCGGCGAAGACCACGCCGTCCGCCTGGGCCAGCGCCCAGACGATGCCGTTGGTCTGCCAGGTGGGCAGATCGTCCGCGGTGAAGGCGACCGACTCGCTGATCGCGCCGGCCTGCGGCGCCACGGCGACCGCAAGGCCCGCCGCGAGCGCCGTCGCGAGGGCCGCACTCAGCCCTCTCGTTCTTCTCATCGAACCCCCAAACAAACGGCCCTGGGGCCGCCCCTGACACGTCCGGCGGGCCGCCGGACGCGTGTGCCTCCCTTGAGCCCGGCCGCTCCCCGTCCCCCCGGGACGCGGCCGGAGCCTGTGTGCCGTGCCGGTCACGTCCCGCGACCGGCGGCCGGCTCAGCGGTCGACGCGCACCGCGGTGCCCGCCAGCTCGGCGTTCACCTGGCGGACGTCGGCGTCGACCATGATCCGCGCGAGTTCCTCCACCCTGACCTCGGGCTTCCAGCCGAGGATCTCCTCGGCCTTGGAGGCGTCGCCGATCAGCGCGTCCACCTCGCTCGGACGCTCGTACTTGGCGTCGTACCGGACGTGCTCGCGCCAGTCCAGCCCCGCGTGACCGAACGCCGTCTCCAGGAACTCGCGCACCGTGGCCGCGACCCCGGTGGCCACCACATAGTCGGTCGGCTCGTCCTGCTGGAGCATCCGCCACATGGCGTCCACGTACTCGGGCGCGTAGCCCCAGTCGCGGACGGCGTCGAGGTTCCCCAGGTAGAGCTCCTGCTGCAGCCCCGCCTTGATGCGGGCCACCGCGCGGGTGATCTTCCGGGTCACGAAGGTCTCGCCGCGGCGCGGGGACTCGTGGTTGAAGAGGATCCCGTTGACCGCGTACATGCCGTACGCCTCACGGTAGTTGACGGTGGACCAGTACGCGTAGACCTTGGCGGCACCGTACGGGCTGCGCGGGTGGAACGGCGTCGCCTCGTTCTGCGGAGGCGGCGTCGCGCCGAACATCTCCGAGGAGGACGCCTGGTAGAAGCGGGTCTCGATGCCCGCGGCGCGGACCGCCTCCAGCAGCCGCAGCGAGCCGAGCCCGGTGGCGTCGCCGGTGTACAGCGGAGCGTCGAAGGAGACCCGCACATGCGACTGCGCGCCCAGGTTGTAGACCTCCTGGGGCTGTATCCCACGCAGCAGGTTGACCAGGGCGACGCCGTCGGTGAGGTCGGCGTGGTGCAGCACGAAGCGACGGCCGGGCTCCTGGGGGCCCTGGTAGATGTGGTCGATCCGCTCCGTGTTGAAGCTGGACGACCGGCGCACCAGGCCGTGCACCGTGTAGCCCTTCCCCAGCAGCAGCTCCGCCAGGTACGAACCGTCCTGGCCGGTGACACCGGTGATCAGCGCGGTCTTGCTCATGAGTGGTTTTCCTCCCCGACGGGCCGGTGGACCGGCCGCGCCCCGTACTCGGTCACACGCCCCGTACGCGAACCATCCGTACGGAAATCTTCTGAATTGCGCGGGATCGCCCGCGGGCTGCTGGCATGATCCGGTCCATGACACTTCTTGCGCCGCAGTCCCGGATATTCGTGGCGGGCCACCGCGGGCTGGTCGGTTCCGCGGTCGTCCGCCGGCTCACCGCCGACGGCCACCGGGTCCTCACCCGTGGCCGCGCCGATCTGGACCTGCGGGACGCCGCGGCCACCGCCGCGTACCTCGCCGAGGCGCGCCCGGACGCGGTCGTGCTGGCCGCCGCCAAGGTGGGCGGGATCATGGCGAACAGCACGCGTCCGGTCGAGTTCCTCGAGGACAACCTGCGGATCCAGCTGAGCGTGATCTCCGGCTCGCACGCCGCCGGGGTGGGCCGCCTGCTCTTCCTGGGCTCCTCGTGCATCTATCCGAAGTTCGCCCCGCAGCCCATCCGTGAGGACGCGCTGCTGACCGGCCCGCTGGAGCCCACCAACGAGCCGTACGCCCTCGCCAAGATCGCCGGCATCTGCCAGGTCCAGTCCTACCGGCGCCAGTTCGGCGCCTCCTGGATCAGTGCGATGCCCACCAATCTCTACGGCCCGGGCGACAACTTCGACCTGGAGACCTCGCACGTCCTGCCCGCGCTGGTCCGCCGCTTCCACGAGGCCCGCGAGTCGGGGGCGGACCACGTCACCCTGTGGGGCTCCGGCTCCCCGCGCCGCGAGTTCCTGCACGTCGACGACCTGGCCTCGGCCTGCGTCCGGCTGCTGGAGACCTACGACGGCGACGAGCCGGTCAACGTCGGCTGCGGCGAGGACCTGACCATCCGCGCGCTCGCGGAGACGGTCGCCGAGGTCACCGGCTTCTCCGGCGAGATCCGCTGGGACACCACGAAGCCGGACGGCACCCCCCGCAAGCTGCTGGACGTGTCCCGGCTGAACGGGCTCGGCTGGAAGCCGTCGATCGCGCTGCGCGACGGCATCGCCGCCACCTACCGGTGGTGGCTGTCCGAGGGTGCGGGCTCCCTCCGCGCCTGAGCGGGGGCGCATCCCTCGCACCCTCGGCCCCTCAGTACGCTCCGCGGCCGTCGGCGACGGCGCGGAGCGTACGGCTGAGCACGTCGAGGTCGCTGACGAACGACCAGTTGTCCACGTAGTGCAGGTCCAGCTGAACCGTTTCTTCCCAGGACAGGTCCGACCGGCCGCTGACCTGCCACAGCCCCGTCATACCGGGCTTGACCCGCAGCCGGCGCAGCGCGGTCGCGTCGTACCCGGCGACCTCCTCGGGCAGCGGAGGACGCGGACCCACCAGGGACATGTCACCGATGAGGACGTTGAACAGCTGCGGCAGCTCGTCCAGCGAGGTGCGGCGCAGCAGCCGCCCGACCCGGGTCACCCGCGGATCGCGGCGCATCTTGAACATCAGCCCGTCGTTCTCGTTGCGCTCCGCCAGATCGCCCTTGAGGGCGTCCGCGTCGACGACCATGGTGCGGAACTTCCACATCACGAAGACGTCCTGGTCACGGCCGATCCGCTGCTGCCGGTAGAACGCGGGACCACGCGAGTCCACCCTGACCGCCAGCGCGACCAGCGCCAGGAACGGGGCGAGCGCCAGCAGCCCGAGCGCGGCCCCGCAGCGGTCCAGGGCCTCCTTCAGGGTCTGCTGCACCCCACCGGGTCCCTGCGGGGGAGCCACCTTGAGCACGGTCAGGCCGGCCACCGAGCCGACCTCCAGCCGCTTGTCGGAGACCTCCACCAGGCCTGGCGCCAGCGCCACTTCCACCTCGGCGTCCTGCAGCGCCCAGACCAGGTGCCGCAGCGCCGGTCCGGAGAGCCGGGCCCCCGGCGCCAGCAGCACCACGTCCGCGCGGTGACGGCGCACCGTGTCCACCAGCACCCGCCCGGCGCGCGCGCCTGAGTCCGGGTCGGCGGGCGCGTCCAGGCGCTCGGCGCCCGGCGCCTCGCCACCGACGGCGACGCTGCCCACCACCGCGTAGGGGTGATCGGTGCGCGAGTCGAGACGCCCCATCACCACCGGCAGCGCCCGGGCCTCGCCGACGACCAGGACCCGCAGCACCGCCTGCGCCGCGCGGCGCTCCCGGGCCAGGTGTGCGAAGACCACCCGCCGGGCGAACACCGCGAGCAGCAGGGCCGGCGTCAGGGCCGCGAGGACGACGAAGGGGTCGACGACCGTCCGGACGCCGACCCCGATCACCGCGAGGACCCCGAGCGTCATGAGCCAGTCGTGCAGCACCGGGACGGCGCCGCGGGACTCGCCCACCTCGTCACGGGTGTACCGGCGTCTCGCTCCGCGCACGCCGAGCCAGGTCAGGGTCGAGGTGAGGGTCACCAGACCGGGGGCGGGCTGCCCGGACTGCTCCAGCACGGGCGCCAGCGTCACGGTCGGAACCAGCGAGTCCACACAGAGCAGCGTGGTCACGTACCAACCGGGCTTGTCCCTCAGGCCGATGCCGCGGGGCCGGAACGTTTCCTCACGATGCCGGTCCTCCCGCTGCCGACGCGTACGGGCCTCGCCCGCGTCCCGTATGTCCGCAGACGTCCGAGCGTCCTGTGCCATCCACACGCCCCCCCCAGGCCGCGCGACCCCTGGTCAAGAGCCGCGGTGTGCGTGCGGACCCATCCCCATGACGACCGCACAGAAAGGCACCGTACTGCACAGGGAAACACCGCAGTGTGTTTTTACCCTGATTTCACATGCATGCCCACGTCAAACGGGAGGAACCAGGCGTGACCGGACGCTTCCGGCGAAGCACGGGGGGCGCACGCGGGCGGCCGGAAGCACACGGAGTCCGTACGGGGGACGGACGTTGACGGCCCGTCGACTGCCAGGTAAACGGGCCGGCCACGCACGACGAAGGCCCTCCCGGAGGAGGGCCTCGAAGAAGGCGCGCGGCACGACGAAGGTGCCTGACACCGAGTGGAGCCTAGGGGAGTCGAACCCCTGACATCTGCCATGCAAAGACAGCGCTCTACCAACTGAGCTAAGGCCCCTCAACGACGGCATCCGCCCCGGAGGTGCGACCACCGGTGCGAGCCGACGACCAGACTACCCGGTGACCCCCGGTATCCCGCAAAAGGATTGGTCAACCAGGACGGCGGCGACTCCCCGCCGCCGTCCGCCCTCCGTAAGATTCGGTACGTGGTTCGCTCGAGCGAACCCTGTACATGGGGAAGCGATGGGGAGACGCATGGACGCCGCACAGCAGGAAGCCACCTCGAGGGCGCGCGAGCTGCAGCGGAACTGGTACGGAGAGCCTCTGGGGGAGCTCTTCCGACGGCTGATCGACGACCTGGGGCTCAACCAGGCGCGGCTCGCGGGTGTCCTCGGGCTGTCGGCGCCGATGCTGTCGCAGCTGATGAGCGGGCAGCGGGCGAAGATCGGCAATCCCGCGGTGGTGCAGCGGGTCCGGCTGCTGCAGGACCTGGCGGCCCAGGTCGCCGACGGCAGCGTGAGCGCGGCCGAGGCGGCCGAGCGCATGGAGGAGATCAAGAAGTCGCAGGGCGGCTCGATGCTGAGCGTGGCCGCCCAGCAGACGGCGGCGACGCCGGTGGGCGCCCCCACGGTGAAGCGGGTGGTGCGGGAGATACAGAGTCTCCTGCGTTCGCTGGCCGCGGCCGGCGACATCATCGAGGCCGCGGAACAGATCGGGGAGACGCACCCCGAACTCGCGGAGTTCCTCAAGGTGTACGGGGCCGGGCGCACCGCCGACGCGGTCGCGCACTACCAGGTCCACCAGAGCTGAGGGCGGGACCGGCCGAGGCCGGTCCCGACAGCACGAAACCCCGGCCGCCTTCGGGCGGCCGGGGTTTTCGCGTGGTTCGGCGACTGCCGTCCTCAGGAACCGCTGGGCACGGAGTCGGTGGCCTCCGTCCACAGGTCCTGCTCGGCGCGGTCCGCCTGGATCTGGCGGTACACGAGGAGACCGCCGATGGCGGCCAGGGCGACCAGGAGGAGCTTCTTCACCGCGCGACCTCGTCTTTCGTTGACGTAGGGAGACCTCTAGGCGCCCGACTATACACACCGGCCGATACCGAACGGTGACCTAGGGGTGGGCTCCCAACTGCCCTGCGGGGCGCTTCAGATCACCGGGTGATCGCACCGGCGCGCCCGTGCGCCGGGGGTTCTTCCCCGAATTCCTCGGGGCTCCTCCCCGGCCGTGCGTCCGTCCGGGTGGTGTTCATCCGACCATCGACGCGCCACGGGCGAGGGTCCCACGTATCGGGGTGCGCATACACATCATGAGGAAAGTACGCAAATCGCCCAACCCGAATGTGAGGTCATCCATGACCGGAACCCAGGTCAGGAAGCTGTGGCAGGTGCTGGTGTCGGCGTTCCTCGCGCTGTTCACGGCGCTGGGGCTCGTCTCCACGACGTCCGCGGCGGCGGTACCGCAGAGCGGACCGGCGCGCAACGGCGGACGCCGCGGCGGCAACGGCGGCCGGACGGACGCCGTGACGCTCCGCACGGCCGAGACGGCGGGGGCCGGCG
>NZ_JBRIOU010000008.1:195714-197142 GCF_053474865.1 Streptomyces sp. CO7 | reverse complement strand
GTCAACGCCTGCCCGGCCCCGGCCCGACCCGTACCGCGACAGAACACGCTCCACCGCCCGCACGCACCGCACCGCACCGCACCGCCGCACCACTGCGCCCCGCACCGCACCACGCACGCGCCCCCGCACGTCACGCACCACGCCGTCTCGAGCCCGCCGTTCCCCGGCGGGCCGGCGGCGTTTCCGCATGCACCCCCGGCCTCCCGCAGCCGCACCGGTCTCAGGTCAGCGAGGCCCGGTCAGGACCCTCACCGCGAAGGGCCGGTGCGAGGCCTCGTCGCGCTCGGCCTCGTAACCAAGTGCGCCGAGCATGCAGACGATCGCTTCCGCCGTCCGTACACACACGTCGATCGAAGCCTGGATCACCGGGTCCGTGCTCCGGCCCCTGCGCGAGGCCTCGCGTACGGACCGGCGCACTGCTGGGTGGAGCTCCCAGGTGAGCCACAGCCCGCAGGCCTCGAAGTCGCCCGGGCCCAGGTCGATCTCCAGACCGCCGGGGGCCGTCTCCCGGTCCGGTTCCTCCCCGACGTCCCGCACGACGAGTCCGGAACGGGACAGATCCGCCTTCACCGCCGCGGCAAGCCGCCGGAGGCGATCGACCTCGTTCTCGTCGGCGTCGACAGGCCCAGGTCCGAACCGATCTTCTTCACTCACGGCGTGCACGGTACAACGCGGGTGACGTGGCAACCCCGCGCGGAAGCCCGGACCCAAAACCGAAGAAGACCCCCGGTCCGGTGGACCGAGGGTCTTCAGTGTCTGTGGGGCTAACAGGATTTGAACCTGTGGCCTCATCCTTATCAGGGATGCGCTCTAACCAACTGAGCTATAGCCCCGCCGCGCTCTGCGGTGTGTGTCCCGCGCGCTGACTCCTGAAGATTAGCGCACGACATGCGAACTCCCAAAATCGGTATCCGCAGCCCGGAGCGCCCGATCTCGCGGAGGTCCTACTCGTCCTCGGCGAGCGTCAGCTCGACGCCGCCGACGAAGCCGGCGGACAGGTTGTAGATGAAGGCGCCCAGCGTCGCCAGCGCCGTCATCAGCACCACGTCGACCACCGCGATCACCGCGGTGAACATCAGCACGTTCGGCAGCGACAGGAAGCCCTGCAGGTCGAAGCCGTTGGACCCCTCCGAGCCCGTGGCCTCCGCGATGGTCCCGCCGACCGTGGCGAAGACACCCATCGCGTCCATGACCAGCCACAGCACCGCCGCCGCGACCACCGTGCAGATGCCGAGGGCGATGGACAGCAGGAAGCTGACCTTCATCACCGACCACGGGTCGGTCTTCGCGACCCGCAGCCGCGCCTTGCGGGTGCGCGGCACCGGCTTGGCGCCGGTCCGCGGCCTGCGCACCGCGCCGGCCGGAGGCGCCGACACCGCGCCCGCCTCGTAGGCGTGCGGCGGGGGGTACGGGCCCGCGGCCCCCTGC
>NZ_JBRIOU010000008.1:189545-195614 GCF_053474865.1 Streptomyces sp. CO7 | reverse complement strand
GTCGGCAGCGGCGTCACCTCGGGACGCCCCTGCGCCTGGGCCTGGCCGGGCTGCTCGTAGGGCTGGGTGGGCTGGGTCACGGTTCCCCCCTGGGATCCATGGGTCTGATGGGCCTCCGCCGCCTTCTGCGACGGGGCCTGTGCCTGCTGCTGCGCGAAGGAGCCACGGCCGCCGCCGTCGGTCTCCCCACCGGTCGGTCCGGCGCCCGTGGCTCCGTTCACGCTCGTCTCACTCCTCGTGCCTACTCGGCCGAGGGCGACTCACCCTCGTCCGCGCCGGTCGTCCCGGCCTCAGCGTCCGTTGCGTCGAACACCGTGGATCCGGCGCCCTCCGTGGTCCCGGCGGCCTCGTCGACGACGATGTCGCCGTCGACCTCCTCCGCCTCGCGGCCCGCCTCGGCGTTGCGCGCGATGCCGACCACCGCGTCACGCTTGCCCAGGTTGATCAGCTGGACGCCCATGGTGTCACGGCCGGTTTCCCTGACCTCGCTCACCCGGGTGCGGATCACGCCGCCGGCCTGCGTGATGGCGAGGATCTCGTCGCTCTCCTCCACCACCAGCGCGCCGACGAGCGACCCGCGGTCCTCGACGATCTTGGCAGCCTTGATGCCCAGACCGCCACGGCCCTGCACCCGGTATTCCTCGACGGCGGTCCGCTTGCCGTACCCGCCGTCGGTCGCGGTGAAGACGAACGTACCCGGTCGCACCACATTCATCGAGAGCAGCTGGTCGCCCTCGCGGAAGCTCATGCCCTTCACGCCGGAGGTCGCGCGGCCCATCGGGCGCAGCGAGTCGTCCGTCGCGGTGAACCGCAGGGACTGGGCCTTCCTGCTGATGAGGAGCAGGTCGTCGTCGGGCGAGACCAGCTCGGCGCCGATCAGCTCGTCGTCGCTGCCGTCCTCCATCTGGCGGAGGTTGATCGCGATGACGCCGCCGGAGCGCGGGGAGTCGTAGTCCTTCAGCGAGGTCTTCTTCACCAGGCCGCTCTTGGTGGCGAGCACCAGGTACGGGGCGACCTCGTAGTCGCGGATCGCGCGGATGCCGGCGATCTGCTCGTCCGGCTGGAAGGCCAGCAGGTTGGCGACGTGCTGGCCGCGGGCGTCCCGGCCGGCGTCCGGCAGCTCGTACCCCTTGACCCGGTAGACCCGGCCCTTGGTGGTGAAGAACAGCAGCCAGTGGTGGGTGGTGGAGACGAAGAAGTGGTCGACGATGTCGTCTTCCTTGAGCTTCGTGCCCCGCACGCCCTTGCCGCCGCGCTTCTGGGCGCGGTAGTCCACCGTCTTGGTGCGCTTGATGTAGCCGCCGCGGGTCACCGTGACGACGATGTCCTCCTCGGCGATCAGGTCCTCGATGGACATGTCGCCGTCGTAGGGCACCAGCGCGCTCTTGCGGTCGTCGCCGAACTTCTCGACGATCGCGGCCAGCTCCTCGCTGACGATGCCGCGCTGACGGACCGGCGAGGCGAGGATCTCGTTGTACTCGTTGATCTTCGCCTGGAGCTCGTCGTGCTCCTGGATGATCTTCTGGCGCTCCAGGGCGGCGAGCCGGCGGAGCTGCATCTCCAGGATCGCGTTGGCCTGGATCTCGTCGATCTCCAGCAGGCTCATCAGGCCGCCGCGGGCCACGTCCACCGTGTCGCTGCGGCGGATCAGGGCGATGACCTCGTCGATCGCGTCCAGGGCCTTGAGCAGACCGCGCAGGATGTGGGCGCGCTCCTCGGCCTTGCGCAGCCGGAACTTCGTGCGCCGGACGATGACCTCGATCTGGTGCGTCACCCAGTGCCGGATGAAGGCGTCCAGCGAGAGGGTGCGCGGCACGCCGTCGACCAGGGCCAGCATGTTGGCGCCGAAGTTGGTCTGCAGGTCGGTGTGCTTGTACAGGTTGTTGAGGACGACCTTGGCGACCGCGTCCCGCTTGAGCACGATGACCAGGCGCTGGCCGGTGCGCGAGGAGGTCTCGTCGCGGACGTCGGCGATGCCGCCGATCTTGCCGTCCTTGACCAGGTCGGCGATCCGCTGGGCGAGGTTGTCCGGGTTGACCTGGTAGGGCAGCTCGGTGACGACCAGGCACTGGCGGTTCTGGATCTCCTCGACCTCGACCACCGCGCGCATGGTGATCGAGCCGCGGCCGGTCCGGTAGGCCTCCTCGATGCCCTTGCGGCCCACCACCAGGGCGCCGGTCGGGAAGTCGGGGCCCTTGATGCGCTCCAGCAGGGCGTCCAGGAGGTCCTCCTGGGAGGCCTCCGGGTTCTCCAGGTACCACTGGGCGCCGGCGGCGACCTCGCGCAGGTTGTGCGGCGGGATGTTGGTCGCCATGCCGACCGCGATGCCGGCCGAGCCGTTGATCAGCAGGTTCGGGAAGCGGGACGGCAGGACGGTCGGCTCCTGGGAGCGGCCGTCGTAGTTGTCCGTGAAGTCGACGGTCTCCTCGTCGATGTCGCGGACCATCTCCATGGACAGCGGCGCCATCTTGCACTCGGTGTACCGCATGGCCGCGGCCGGGTCGTTGCCCGGGGAACCGAAGTTGCCGTTGGAGTCGACGAGCGGCATCCGCATCGACCACGGCTGGGCCAGGCGGACCAAGGCGTCGTAGATGGAGGAGTCGCCGTGCGGGTGGTAGTTGCCCATCACGTCGCCGACGACGCGGGCGCACTTGTAGAAGCCCTTCTCGGGCCGGTAGCCGCCGTCGTACATGGCGTACAGCACACGCCGGTGGACGGGCTTGAGGCCGTCCCGGACGTCCGGCAGCGCACGCGAGACGATGACGGACATCGCGTAGTCGAGGTACGAGCGCTGCATCTCCGTCTCGAGCCCGACCGGCTCGATGCGCATCGCGATCTCGTCGTCGGCGACCACGGGGGCGACCGGCGTCGCGGCGCCCTCAACGGGCTCGGGGTCAGGAGTGACGGGAGTGTTCTCGTCGGCCATTGCTGGTGAAGATCCTTCCTGGTGCGGTCAGCGATTGCTCGGCTGCGCGGGGCAGCAGTGACCGACTCAGATGTCGAGGAAGCGGACGTCCTTGGCGTTGCGCTGGATGAAGGCGCGGCGGGCCTCGACGTCCTCGCCCATGAGGACCGAGAACAGGTCGTCGGCCTGGGCGGCGTCGTCGAGGGTGACCTGGCCGAGGACCCGGTGCTCCTGGTCCATGGTCGTGATCCGCAGCTCCTCGGCGTTCATCTCGCCGAGACCCTTGAAGCGCTGCACCGAGTCGTCCTTGATCCGCTTGCCGTTGCTGCGGCCCAGCTCGATCAGGGCGTCGCGCTCACGGTCGGAGTAGGCGTACTCGAAGTCGTCCCGGCCCCACTTGATCTTGTACAGCGGCGGACGGGAGAGGAAGACGTGCCCGGCCTCCACCAGCGGCCGCATGAAGCGGAACAGGAAGGTCAGCAGCAGCGTGTTGATGTGCTGGCCGTCGACGTCGGCGTCCGCCATGAGGATGATCTTGTGATAGCGGAGCTTGGAGATGTCGAAGTCCTCGTGCACGCCGGTGCCGAAGGCGGAGATCAGCGCCTGGATCTCCTGGTTCTGCAGGATCTTGTCGATCCGCGCCTTCTCGACGTTGAGGATCTTGCCGCGGATCGGAAGGATCGCCTGGTACTGCGGGTTCCGGCCGGACTTGGCGGAGCCGCCGGCGGAGTCGCCCTCGACGATGAAGATCTCGCACTTGACCGGGTCGTTGGACTGGCAGTCGGCCAGCTTGCCCGGCAGCGAGGCGGACTCCAGCAGCCCCTTGCGGCGGGTCAGGTCGCGCGCCTTGCGGGCCGCGACCCGGGCGGTGGCGGCCTGGATGCCCTTGCGGATGATGTCCGCGGCCTCGTTGGGGTTGCGGTCCAGCCAGTCCGTGAGGTGCTCGTGCACCACGCGCTGGACGAAGGTCTTGACCTCGGTGTTGCCCAGCTTGGTCTTGGTCTGGCCCTCGAACTGCGGCTCGCCCAGCTTGACCGAGATGATCGCGGTCAGACCCTCGCGGATGTCGTCACCGGTGAGGTTGTCGTCCTTCTCGCGAAGCAGCTTCTTGTCGCGCGCGTACTTGTTGATCAGCGTGGTCAGCGCGGCGCGGAAGCCCTCCTCGTGGGTACCGCCCTCATGGGTGTGGATGACGTTGGCGAAGGAGTACACGCCCTCGCTGTAGCCGCCGTTCCACTGCATCGCGACCTCGAGGGAGAGCTGACGCTCCTTGTCCTCGGCCTCGATGTCGATGACGGTCGGGTGGACCATCTCGCCCTTGCGGGAGTTGAGGTACTTCACGAAGTCGACGATGCCGCCGTCGTACTTGTACGTGACGGTCTTGACCTCGGGCTTGTCGTCCGCGCCCGCCTCGTCCGCGCCGGCCGTGGCCTTCGCGGTCTCGCGCTCGTCGGTCAGGCTGATGGAGATCCCCTTGTTGAGGAACGCCATCTCCTGGAACCGGCGGGAGAGGGTCTCGAACGAGTACTCCGTGGTCTCGAAGATGTCCGGGTCCGCCCAGAAGGTGACCGAGGTGCCCGTCTCCTCGGTCGGCTCGCCCTTGGCCAGCGGCGCCGTCGGCACGCCCGCCTTGTAGTCCTGCGTCCACACGAACCCGTCGGTCTTCACCTCGACGGACACCCGGGTGGAGAGGGCGTTGACGACGGAGACGCCGACGCCGTGCAGACCACCGGAGACGGCGTAACCGCCGCCTCCGAACTTGCCGCCCGCGTGCAGGACGGTGAGCACGACCTCGACGGCCGGCTTCCCCTGGCCCGGCACGATGCCGACGGGGATGCCACGGCCGTTGTCGACGCAGCGGACGCCGCCGTCGGGGAGGATCGTCACCTCGATGGTGTCCGCGTGGCCGGCCAGCGCCTCGTCGACGGAGTTGTCCACGACCTCCTGCACCATGTGGTGCAGGCCACGCTCACCGGTCGAGCCGATGTACATGCCGGGCCGCTTGCGGACCGCGTCCAGCCCTTCGAGCACGGAGATGGCGCTCGCGTCGTACGAGGACGATTCGCCCCCGGCTGCTGCGGCGGCGTCGTTGGACGGGATGTTCTCGTTGGGGTTGCCGGAATCGGCCACGAAGCGCCCTTTCTGGCACAGCACAAGCCGTACTCGCGGCCGATGACCTGGCGACCGGAGCGGCTGCGGCATGTAGCGGTTTTCAACCTGGATCAGCGTTGCTCGGTGTGTGTCCCACAAGTGGGGCGGGATTGCGCTCCAGTCTACCGCTAGCGCCGACACTGATGGGCCGTTGCGGGCACCTCAGTTCGCATGTGCCGCCCTGAACCGGACCGGACCGACTCCCCATATGCGGGGCGGGGCTCCAAGAGCCTCACAGCGGCACTCAGCGCTTTGCCTTGTCAACCCATGGCTACCGGAAGGTCACCTTCAGCACCCCGCCCTTCGAACACCCGCCCCAGCCCTGTTTTCCCGGCCGGAGCGGGGCATGCCTGACCCGCGGCGGGGGCCGCCACTCCGCTTGTGGGCGTTGCCCGCTCCTCGCGACCGCGGGCGCCATCCGCCGGCTCCGTCTGCGGGCGATCGTGCCGCTGGACGGCTGGGGGTACCCCCGGCCGAAGGCTGGGGAAGGGTGGGCGCAGGCGGCGCGTACGCCCGGGACGGCCCGCTCCGCGGAACGTGAGCCCTGTGGGAAGGGGGCCGGGGGATGGAGGAGTGCTGTCCCCCCGGGATCAGCCCCGCGAAGGCACCGCCCCCGCCGAGGAGGGCGAGGTCACCAGTCGTGGGTGCCGCGGCTGCCGGACGCGCGCAACGGACCGTAACGGGGACGCGCCGCCCCCGCGGGACCCAGCACCTTGATCACCCGCACCGTCCCGTGCCCGAGATCCGCGTTCAGCCGCGCCACCAACTGCGGCGCCAGCAACCGCAGGTTCGCCGCCCACGCCGACGAGTCGCACCGCACCACCAGTTCGCGCTCGTCCTCGTCGTACCGCTCCGGCGAACAGTGGTTGGCCACGTCGTCGCCCACGATCTGCGGCCACCGCCCCATGACCCCGCCGACCGCCGCCGGCCGTTCCCAGCCCCGCTCGGTCACCAGCCGGTTGATCGCCGCGCCCAGCGCCATCGGATCGCGGCCGTCGCCCCGTGAACCGGAC
>NZ_JBRIOU010000008.1:178338-189445 GCF_053474865.1 Streptomyces sp. CO7 | reverse complement strand
CCCTTGGTCTGCCGCGTCGCCTCGCCCCGGGCGCGCGCCTGCTCCCGGGCGGCCCGCAGCGCCACCCGGGCGAGGTCCACCCCGGACGGCTGCCCCGCGCCCGCGGTGCCGCCACCGGCGGCCGCACCGCCCGCGGCCGCGCCGCCCGCGCCGGGGCCCACGGTCCCGCCGGATCCTCCCGTGCCCGCACCCGTCGTCACGCCCGCTCCACCGTCCCCTCGGCGACCCGGAACCGCGCCCCGGTCAACGCGGACGGCACGTCCTCGTCCACCGCCGCCGTCACCATCACCTGCTCCGCCGGAGCCACCAGCTCCGCCAGCCGGTCCCGTCGCCGCGCGTCCAGTTCGGCGAAGACGTCGTCCAGGATCAGCACCGGCTCGTTGCCCTCCGCCCGCAGCAGCTCGTACGAGGCCAGCCGCAGCGCCAGCGCGTACGACCAGGACTCCCCGTGCGACGCGTACCCCTTCGCCGGCAGCCGGCCCAGCCGCAGCACCAGGTCGTCGCGGTGCGGCCCGGCCAGCGTCACCCCGCGCTCGATCTCCTGCTTGCGGACGCCCTCCAGCGCCGCCAGCAGCTGCGGGTACAGCTCCTCGCGGGTGTGCCCCTCTCCCGGGGCGGACGCCTTGTACTCCAGGGCGACCGGGCCACCGCCCGGCGCCAGCTGCTCGTACGCCTTGTCGGCCAGCGGCTGCAGCACGGCGATCAGGTCCAGCCGCTGTGCCAGCAGCTCGGCGCCGACCTGCGCCAGGTGCTGGTCCCAGATGTCCAGCGTCGACATGTCCATGTTGCGCCCGCCGTGGCGGCGGGCCAGCGCCGCCGACTTCAGCAGGGTGTTGCGCTGCTTGAGCACCCGCTCGTAGTCGGACCGGACGCCCGCCATCCGCGGGGAGCGCGCGGTGACGAGCTCGTCCAGGAACCGCCGCCGCTCCCCGGGGTCGCCCTTGACCAGCGCGAGGTCCTCGGGCGCGAACAGCACCGTGCGCAGGATCCCCAGCACGTCACGGGGTCTGACCTGCGAGGACCGGTTGATCCTGGCCCGGTTGGCACGGCCCGGGTTGAGCTCCAGCTCGACCAGTTGCTGCCGCTCGCCCTGCCGCACCTGGGCCCGCACGATCGCCCGCTCGGCGCCCATCCGCACCAGCGGGGCGTCCGAGGAGACCCGGTGGCTGCCCAGCGTCGCCAGGTAGCCGACGGCCTCGACCAGGTTCGTCTTGCCCTGCCCGTTGGGACCCACGAACGCCGTGACGCCCGGGCCGAGAGCGACCTCGGCCCGGGCGTACGAGCGGAAGTCGGCCAGCGAGAGATGCGTGACATGCATGGACGGGCGCCGACCTCCCCGGCGTGGAACTGCTAGGCGGTGCCGGGGCCCTGCCCTGCTGCGGGCGGGGCCCCGTCGTGCTGCGGGCTACTTCTGCGTGACCGCGTGGCCGCCGAACTGGTTGCGCAGGGCGGCGATCATCTTCATCTGCGGGGAGTCCTCCTGACGGGAGGCGAAGCGGGCGAAGAGGGACGCGGTGATGGCGGGCAGCGGGACGGCGTTGTCGATGGCCGCCTCGACCGTCCAGCGGCCCTCGCCGGAGTCCTGGGCGAAGCCGCGCAGCTTGTCCAGGTGCTCGTCCTCGTCGAGGGCGTTGACGGCCAGGTCCAGCAGCCAGGAGCGGATGACGGTGCCCTCGCGCCAGGAGCGGAAGATCTCGCGGACGTCGGTGACGGAGTCGACGGCCTCCAGCAGCTCCCAGCCCTCGGCGTAGGCCTGCATCATGGCGTACTCGATGCCGTTGTGGACCATCTTCGCGAAGTGGCCCGCGCCGACCTTGCCGGCGTGCACGGCGCCGAAGTCGCCCTCGGGCTTCAGCGCGTCCAGGACCGGCTGCACCTTGGCCACGTCCTCCACCTCGCCGCCGTACATCAGCGCGTAGCCGTTCGCCAGGCCGTGCACGCCGCCGGAGACGCCGCAGTCCACGAAGCCGATGCCCTTCTCGGCCAGCTCCGCGGCGTGCTTCTCGTCGTCCGTCCAGCGCGAGTTCCCGCCGTCGACCACCACGTCACCGGGCTCCAGGAGCTCGCTCAGCTCGTCGACGGTGGACTGCGTCGCGGCGCCGGCCGGGACCATCACCCACACCACGCGCGGCGCCTGCAGGCTGTCCACAAGTTCACGCAGGCTGTGGACGTCCGAGACGTCCGGGTTGCGGTCGTATCCCACGACGGTGTGGCCTGCGCGGCGGATCCGCTCGCGCATGTTGCCGCCCATCTTGCCGAGGCCGATGAGACCGAGCTCCATCAGTAGTTCCCTTTGGTTGCGAGGTGGGGTGTGGGCGCGTTCCGGCACCCACGTCCGAGCGTAAACCCGGCTCCGCACCGCCACCCGATGGGCGGCCCCTTGACCTAGTGCTTCGACCGGTGGCAGGCGACGCCGCGTGCGGCGCCGCCCGTCCGGGGCGGATCCGCGAGGCGCGGAACCGTCCGGAAAACGGCTCCGCGGTGCGCGGGGCACACCCCTGGCACCGCGGAGGGACAGCAGGTCAGCCGCTGAGGCGGACCGGCATGATCAGGTACTTGTAGGCCTCGTCGGCCTCGGCGTCCACGGCGGCCTTGCCGCTGAGCAGCGCCGGCTTGGTGGACGTGGTGAAGGACAGCTGCGCGACCGGGGAGTCGATGGCGCTCAGGCCGTCCAGCAGGAAGGTCGGGTTGAAGGCGATCGAGATGTCGTCGCCCTCCAGGTGGGCGTCGACCTTCTCCACAGCCTGTGCGTCGTCACTGGAGCCGGCCTCCAGGATCAGCACGCCCTGCTCGAAGGTGAGCCGGACCGGGGTGTTCCGCTCGGCGACCAGGGCCACGCGCTTGACGGCCTCGACGAACGGGGCCGTCTCAATGGTGGCCACGCTGTTGAACTCGGTCGGGAAGAGCGTGCGGTACTTGGGGAGGTCGCCCTCCAGCAGCCGCGTCGTGGTGCGTCGGCCGGCGCCCTCGAAACCGATCAGGCCCTCACCCTTGCCGGAGCCGGAGAGCGCCAGGATGACGCTGTCACCGCTGGTCAGCGCCTTGGCGGTGTCCAGCAGCGTCTTGGCGGGCACCAGCGCGACCGCGGAGGCGTCCGGGTTCTCCGGCTTCCACAGGAACTCGCGGACCGCGAAGCGGTAGCGGTCGGTGGAGGCCAGGGTGACGGTGTCGCCCTCGATCTCGATGCGCACACCGGTGAGCACCGGGAGGGTGTCGTCGCGGCCCGCGGCGATGGCGACCTGGGCGGCGGCCGCGGCGAAGACCTCGCCGGGGACCGTGCCGGTGGCGTTCGGCATCTGGGGGAGGGCGGGGTACTCCTCCACAGGCAGGGTGTGGAGGGTGAACCGGGACGAGCCGCAGACCACCGTCGCCCGCACGCCGTCGGTGGAGATCTCCACCGGGCGGTTGGGGAGGGCGCGGCAGATGTCGGCGAGGAGACGGCCGGAGACCAGCACCGTGCCCTCCTCCTCGACCTCGGCCTCCACCGAGACCCGGGCCGAGACCTCGTAGTCGAAGCTGGAGAGACTCAGCTGCCCGTCCTCGGCCTTCAGCAGCAGGCCCGCGAGGACCGGGGCCGGCGGACGGGCGGGCAGGCTGCGCGCAGCCCAGGCCACCGCCTCCGCGAGTACGTCGCGTTCCACCCGGATCTTCACCGTTGCCGCCTCCTGCTGTTGCCGGCGTCCCTCGCCCTGCTGGCCTTCGTCGGTGGTGTAGCCGGCTCCCCGGGAGGGGAGAACCACCGGGGACCAGTCTGACGCATCCCGCTGACAGCTGTTGCCGCTCGGGTCAAGTCGCACCGAGGCCCGTCAGGGCCGCCCGAGCCGAGTTGTGCACAGGACCCACTTCGAAACGAATTCCCGGCTCTCTCAAGTTGGGAGTAGTAGTAGGGGCTGTGGATACCGTGGATAACCCCGTTTTCCCAGGTCAGCCCCGGTTTTTTATCCACCGACCCTGTGGGTGGGACCGGTGGACAACCCGGTGGTTCTGTGGACGGCGGAAAGTTCTGCACAGCCCATGCACAGGGAGGGGCCACTTCTCCCCAGCTGCGTCCCCAGCTTTTCCCAGGTTTCCCACACCCCACTCCCGCGGCGTGATGTGACGCGCTTCACTCCGAGCAGTGATCCGACCCCGGACGTTGCCGAACAGTGGACAGTGATGTGGAGAACCGCCGGTTCGCTGGGGACAACAGGCCGCAACCTGTGGGTTGCCGGTGGACAACTCCATCGGCCTCCTGTGGACCTCGAGGCTGTCCACAGGCTGTGGAAACTCTTCGTCCACGAATCCACATGGCGCTGACCTGTTCTGATGAGCGGTCACCGGGGTTACCTGTGGACACATTCTGGACAACGCGGCGCTCCCCAGGCTGTGGACGCCAGAAAGTCCCCGAATCTGTGGAGGAAGACCGTAACCCCGGCTCCGCTCGAACGAAGTGGGCGGGTGTTCCCGTCCCGACAGCTCCCGACAGTGGGCCCTGAGGCGGCCGGCGGGACGTCACGGGCGACGAAAAGCGCCCCGGAGAGGAACTCCGGGGCGCTCTGGACGCGTTCGGGCGGGGCGGTGGCGAGGCAGGGCTGTCCGAACGCGGAAGGCCGCTGCCCTCCGCGACGGTGGCTCGGGCCGCCTCAGCCGTTCTTGATGCGGTTGGTGAGCTCGGTGACCTGGTTGTAGATGGAGCGCCGCTCGGCCATCAGAGCGCGAATCTTCCGGTCGGCGTGCATCACCGTCGTGTGGTCGCGTCCGCCGAACTGCGCGCCGATCTTCGGCAGCGACAGGTCCGTGAGCTCACGGCACAGGTACATGGCGATCTGCCGCGCCGTCACCAGCGCCCGGCCCCGGGAGGTGCCGCACAGGTCCTCGACGGTCAGCCCGAAGTAGTCGGCGGTGGCCGCCATGATGGCCGAGGCGGTGATCTCCGGCGCCGAGTCCTCGCCGCCGGGGATCAGGTCCTTGAGGACGATCTCGGTGAGCCCCAGGTCCACCGGCTGCCGGTTGAGCGAGGCGAACGCCGTCACCCGGATCAGCGCGCCCTCCAGTTCACGGATGTTCCGCGAGATCCGCGAGGCGATGAACTCCAGGACCTCCGGCGGGGCGTTCAGCTGCTCCTGCACCGCCTTCTTGCGGAGGATCGCGATCCGGGTCTCCAGCTCGGGAGGCTGGACGTCGGTGATCAGACCCCACTCGAACCGGTTGCGCAGCCGGTCCTCCAGCGTCACCAGCTGCTTGGGCGGCCGGTCGCTGGAGAGCACGATCTGCTTGTTCGCGTTGTGCAGGGTGTTGAAGGTGTGGAAGAACTCCTCCTGCGTCGACTCCTTGTCCGCGAGGAACTGGATGTCGTCGACCAGCAGGATGTCCATCTCCCGGTAGCGCTTGCGGAAGCTGTCGCCCTTGCCGTCACGGATCGAGTTGATGAACTCGTTGGTGAACTCCTCCGAGCTCACGTACCGCACCCGGGTGCCCGGGTAGAGGCTACGCGCGTAATGCCCGATGGCGTGCAGGAGATGGGTCTTGCCGAGCCCGGACTCCCCGTAGATGAACAGGGGGTTGTACGCCTTGGCGGGCGCCTCGGCGACGGCCACCGCGGCGGCGTGCGCGAAGCGGTTCGAGGCGCCGATGACGAACGTCTCGAAGAGGTACTTGGGGTTCAGGCGTGCCGCGGGCTCGCCCACGCCCGGGGTCCCCGCACCGCCGCCCATGCCGGAGCCGCCCGGAGAAGAAGGGGAGGACGCCGAGGAGGGTGAGGAGACGGAGGAGGGCGCCGGCGCGTAGCCGTCGTACCCGCCCCGGTCGAAGCCGTGGCGCTCGTAGCCGCCGTCGCCGCGCTGCGGACGCTCGTAGTCGCCGCGGTCCTGGCGGTCCTGGCGGGCGTCCCGGTCGGTGTGGTCGCCGCGGTCACCGCGGTCACCGCGCTCGCCACGGGAGTCGGGGGAACGCTCGTACCCAGGGCGGCCGTAGTCGGGGCGCTCGAAGTCCTTGCGCTCGGGGCGCTCGTAGTCGCTCCGGTCGTACTCGGGGCGCTCCGGGCGCTCGGCGGGAGACCGGTCGTAGTCGCGGCGGTCGTGGTCCCGGCGGTCGTGGTCGCGTCGCTCGAACTCGGAGCGGGAGTAGTCCTGGCGGTCGTAGTCGCCGGACCGGCCGTACGGAGCGCGGTGCCGTCCGTACTCCTGGGCCCCGTAGTCCTGACCGCCGTACTCCTGGGAGGAGGACGGCGTGGCGTACGGGTCGCGCTCCGGGAAACCGAGCGGCTGCTGCTGCCAGCCGAAGTCCTGCTGTCCCGGACGGGGCCACGCCCCGGGCTCGGGGCGCTGGTGCTCCGGGTAGGCAGGGCGCGCGGTGGGCAGCTGCTCCTGCCGGGACTCCGGCGCGGACTCGCGCCCCGGGACGGCCGCGGGGCCCTCGAGCTCCTCCTGACCGCCGCCCGACGGCGACGCGGAGGGAGCCGGCGGCTCACCCATGGAGGTGTCGACGGTGATGGCGATCCGGATGGGGCGGCCGCACTCACGGGTCAGCGTGTCGCTGACCACCGGGGCGAGCCGGCCCTCCAGCACCGTCTTGGCGAATTCGTTGGGGACCGCGAGGAGCGCCGTGTCGGCGACCAGGGCCAGCGGCTGGCAGCTGCGCAGCCACCTCTCGTCCTTGGCCTCCACTCCCTGCCCACGACCCTCGCCGAGGAGCCCGTCCAGCACCCGGGGCCACACTGCGGCAAGATCGGCGGGTACGTCAGCCACAGTGCACGCTCTCTCACAGGTCCCACGTCGGTGTGGTGCGGGACGATCGGTCGGCCGTCCGGCGGACGGCAGGTAACGAATCAGTCGGGCCGGGGGGAACCGAACGAAACGGGAGTCCACCCACGGTAGTCAGGGCAACGGCTGTGCATCAAGTCGTTGTCCCCAGCCTGTGGACAGTGTGCCGCCGTGCCACGCCGGGCCGGAAATCGAGGGGGAAGGCGCCTTCCGCCCCGTCCCCCCGAAGGTCTGCCGTACCCCTGGTGAGCTGCGATCCCGAGGTAGGCTGCCGGGGTCACACGACCGTCGGGTTTGACCGGATGGCGCAGCCGCGCGTACCGTGACCAGGTCGAGTTGTCGATGGCTGCTGCCGCCTGCCTCCGATGGGCAAAGATCACGCACCAGTGATCGAGAAGCGGTGCACTCGGGCGTAAGCGAGCTACTCGTGGGCGCACGGTGACAGCCAGACGACACCCGCCACCCACCGATTCATTTCTGGAGCCCCCGAGTGAGCAAGCGCACCTTCCAGCCGAACAACCGTCGTCGCGCGAAGACCCACGGCTTCCGGCTGCGTATGCGGACCCGTGCCGGCCGCGCGATCCTGGCGACCCGCCGCAGCAAGGGTCGCGCCCGTCTGTCCGCCTGATTCCGGTCAGGTCATGACGTCGTGCTGCCCACCGACAACCGGCTGAGGCGGCGCGAGGACTTCGCGACCGCTGTACGACGAGGGCGCCGGGCAGGCCGCCCGTCCCTCGTCGTCCACTTTCGTAGCGGTGCCACGGACCCGCACGCGCAGGGGGAGAGCGCTCCCCCGCCGCGTGCGGGTTTCGTCGTGAGCAAAGCCGTGGGCGGAGCAGTGGTGCGCAACAAGGTGAAGCGTCGACTTCGTCACTTGATGCGCGAGCGGGTCGCTCAGCTGCCCGCCGGTAGCCTGGTAGTCGTACGAGCGCTGCCCCCCGCGGGCGGCGCGGCCAACGAAGAACTGGCCCGAGACCTGGACGCCGCCCTCCAGCGGCTGCTGGGAGGGGGCGCGCGATGAAGTACCCGCTACTGGCTCTGATCAAGCTCTACCAGTGGACGATCAGTCCGCTGCTCGGGCCGGTGTGCAAGTACTACCCGTCGTGCTCCCACTACGGCTACCAGGCCATCGACCGGCACGGTGCGATCAAGGGATCGGCGCTCACCGCGTGGCGCATCCTGCGCTGCAACCCGTGGTCGCTCGGCGGCGTGGACCATGTGCCCGAGCGGAAACGTCCGCGCTGGCACGAGATGCTGCGAGCCTTCTGGCACGCACGCAAGGGCGGGACCTCCGCCGATTCCGCCACCGTGGAGCGGGGTGAGACGGGCAGCCAGCCCGGTTCCTCCCCGAGCCCGGCCGCAGAGACCCCGTCCCATGCCCAAGGAGCATGATTAGTGGACACGATTGCCGGCTTCTTCAGCTTTATCACCACACCCGTTTCCTGGATCATCGTCCAGTTCCACTCCGTCTACGGCGCTCTCTTCGGCGAGTCCAGCGGGTGGGCCTGGGGTCTGTCGATCGTGTCCCTGGTGGTGCTGATCCGCATCTGCCTGATCCCGCTCTTCGTGAAGCAGATCAAGGCGACCCGGGCCATGCAGACGCTGCAGCCCGAGATGAAGAAGATCCAGGAGCGCTACAAGAACGACAAGCAGCGCCAGTCCGAAGAGATGATGAAGCTGTACAAGGAGTCGGGCACCAACCCGCTCTCCTCGTGCCTTCCCATCCTGGCGCAGTCGCCCTTCTTCTTCGCGCTGTACCACGTCCTGAACTCCATCGCCCAGGGCAAGCCCATCGGCGCGATGAACGGTGATCTGGTCGAGAGTGCCCGGACCGCGCACATCTTCGGCGCTCCTCTCGCGGCCAAGTTCACCAGCTCCGAAGCGGTGCTCGACACCCTCCAGGCCAGCGTCACCGACGTCCGCGTCGTGACCGTGGTCATGATCGTCCTGATGTCGCTGTCGCAGTTCTTCACCCAGCGCCAGCTGATGACGAAGAACGTCGACACCTCGGTGAAGACGCCGTTCATGCAGCAGCAGAAGATGCTGATGTACGTCTTCCCGGTGATCTTCGCGGTCTTCGGCATCAACTTCCCGGTCGGTGTCCTCGTCTACTGGCTGACCACCAACGTGTGGACCATGGGCCAGCAGATGTACGTGATCCACAACAACCCGACCCCGGGTTCCAAGGCGCAGGCCTCCTACCTCGAGCGGCTCGCCAAGAAGATCGAGCACAGCGGGTCGATCCGTGGCCGTGGCCGTCGCGCCATCGTCAAGGCCATCGTCGCCAAGGGCCGTGACCGCAACCCCGCCGAGCGGAAGTTCATCAACGGGCTCAACAAGATGGGCTTCGCCGCCCAGCCCGACGGCACCGTGGTGAAGAGCGAGAAGCTCGCCGCCGACCAGGCCGTCGACGGTCCCGGGGCCACCCCCGCCGGCGCCGCCAAGCGCCAGCAGCCGAAGCGCCAGACCAAGGCCCAGCGCCAGGCCGCCGTCAAGGCGGCCGCCGACGCGGCCGAGGAGGAGGCGGAGGCCGCCGAGGGCGGCCACCCGAGCTCCGAGCCCCAGGACACCAAGCCGCAGGGCGCCAAGCCCCAGGGCGGTGCCACCAGGGCCGGCGGCGCCGGCAACGGCCGCAGCCGGGCCCAGTCGGGCCGTAAGGGTCCCCAGCAGCGCTCCAAGTCCTCGTCCAAGAAGTAAGCAAGAAGGAGCCCATCCCGTGACGGAAGGCACCATCCCCTCCGCCGCCGACGGCGCGGACGCCTTGACCCGCCTGGAGCAGGAGGGCGAGATCGCGGCCGATTACCTGGAAGGCCTGCTGGACATCGCCGACCTCGACGGCGACATCGACATGGACGTCGAGGCCGACCGGGCGGCCGTGTCGATCATCAGCGACTCGAGCGGCCGCGACTTGCAGAAGCTGGTCGGCCGTGACGGTGAGGTGCTGGAGGCTCTCCAGGAGCTCACCCGCCTGGCCGTGCACCGGGAGACCGGTGACCGCAGCCGCCTGATGCTGGACATCGCCGGCTTCCGGGCCCGCAAGCGCGAGGAGCTCTCCGAGATCGGCGCCAAGGCCGCGGCCGAGGCGCGCAGCAGCGGTGAGCCGGTGCGGCTGCGCCCGATGTCTCCGTTCGAGCGCAAGGTCGTGCACGACGCGGTCAAGGCCGCTGGTCTGCGGAGTGAGTCCGAGGGCGAGGAGCCGCAGCGCTTCGTCGTCGTACTGCCTGCCTGATTCGGCGCGCGTACGTTCCACGGCCCCGTCTGTTGAGCAGACGGGGCCGTGACTTTGTCAGCCTGGTAGTTCTGGTGGTCAGCGCCCAGTGCGCTTTTTGCGGTACGGAAGGACGGTCCTCGTGACGGAGGCAGCAGAGCTTCCCCCTGCGCCCGAGCAGGCGCGTGCAGTGTTCGGCGATCGCTTCGACGACGCGGTGCGGTACGCCGAGCTGCTTGCGGACGCCGGTGTGCAGCGCGGGCTCATCGGCCCACGTGAGGTGCCCCGGCTCTGGGAACGGCACCTGCTGAACTGCGCGGTGCTCTCCGAGGCCGTGCCCGAGGGCGTGACCGTCTGCGACGTCGGCTCCGGCGCCGGCCTCCCCGGCATCCCGCTGGCCCTGGTCCGCGGTGATCTGAAGATCACGCTGCTCGAGCCGCTGCTGCGGCGCACCAACTTCCTCACCGAGGTGGTGGAGCTGCTCGGGCTGGACCACGTGACGGTGGTCCGCGGCCGCGCCGAAGAGGTCCTCGGCAAGCTGCCTCCGGTCCACGTGGTCACCGCGCGCGCCGTGGCGCCGCTGGACCGTCTGGCGACCTGGGGCATCCCGCTGCTGCGGCCCTACGGCGAGATGCTCGCGCTGAAGGGGGACACCGCCGAGGAGGAGCTGAAGGCCGCCTCCGCCGCGCTCAGCAAGCTGGGGGCCGTGGAGACCGGGGTCCTCCAGGTCGGCGACGGCGTGGTGGACCCGCTGTCGACCGTGGTGCAGGTGAAGGTCGGCGAGAGCCCGGGAGGTGTCCGGTTCGCCGCCAAGCGCGCCAAGGCCGCCCGCCCGGCCCGAGCCTCCCGCCGCCGCCGCTGACACACGCCGTGGGCGGGAGCGTCTGCCCCGCCCACGGCGACGGCGCCGCACGGCCGGGTCGGCCGGGTCGGCCGGGTCGGCCGGGTCGGCCGCACGGCCGGGTCGGCCGGGTCGGCCGGTCCGCAGCGCGGCACGGTTGCTGGGTCTGCCGGTCCACGGCGCCGCACGGCCTTACTGATCATTTCAGAATGAGGTTCGGAGTCGTCTCAAGCAGATGATGCTGCAGGCGAGTTGGAGCAGTCCGAGGTGAAGGTCGGCTCGTATCTCGTAGCGGATCCGGAGGCGCTTGAACTGGTG
>NZ_JBRIOU010000008.1:170803-178238 GCF_053474865.1 Streptomyces sp. CO7 | reverse complement strand
GAGCAGCGGAGCAACACGATCCCACAGGTCATCAGGCACAAGATCATCCGACACACTCAGAACTCTGCCGTCCACCAGCCCAACTGCCAAGCCTGTGAGCCAAACTCATTCTGAAACGATCAGTTAGTCCGCCCGGTCCGCGGCGCGGCGCCGCACGTCCGGCGGGCCTCCTTCAGGTGCCCGCCGGTAGTTCACTGCCGTGTCCGCCCGGTACTCCACCCTGGTTGACGCAGGCCCCACGTTCCCACCGCCCGGAGTGTCGGAGGGCCCGTCGGCCTCGTCCTCGGCATCGTTGTTTCACGTGAAACGTCGCTCACTCCTGCAAGGCGTCATCGGCCGCAGCCACGCCGCCGCCGAACCGCGCGACCGCAAGCCCGCCACCTCTCTCCGGAAGCCCTCCAGCGGTTCACCTGCCCAGGGCGACAAGTTGTCCACAGAGGCGGATTTCTCCACAGAACGACCGACCTCACTGGTTCGCACCCCCAAAGGCATGGGACGCTCTGTGTATAGAGAGCCTGAAGTCGAGGAGAGTGAATCCTTGCGGTCCGACGCCAACATCGCGGGACCGATGACCGATCCGGTCCCCGGTCCCCGCACCGAGTCGCAGGGGGACGATGTTTCACGTGAAACACCGCCCCCCATGGACGACACCCCTATGGGACACGCCAGCCAGCAGGCGGTGGACGCCATGGGGCGCGCTGCCGGGGAAGGTCTGCCCCGTCCTGAGCAGACCCGGATCATCGTGGTCGCCAACCAGAAGGGCGGCGTCGGAAAGACCACCACGACGGTCAACGTCGCTGCCTCGTTGGCGCTGCACGGGAACCGCGTCCTGGTGGTCGACCTCGACCCCCAGGGCAACGCCTCGACCGCGCTGGGGATCGACCACCACGCCGAGGTCCCCTCGATCTACGACGTCCTGGTGGACAGCCGCCCTCTCTCCGAAGTGGTGCAGCCGGTACCGGACGTGGAGGGGCTCTTCTGTGCGCCCGCCACCATCGACCTGGCCGGCGCCGAGATCGAGCTGGTTTCTCTGGTCGCCCGTGAGAGCCGCCTGCAGCGTGCGCTCCAGGCCTACGAGCAGCCGCTGGACTACGTCCTCATCGACTGCCCGCCGTCCCTGGGTCTGCTGACCGTCAACGCGATGGTGGCCGGTGCGGAGGTGCTGATCCCGATCCAGTGTGAGTACTACGCGCTGGAGGGTCTGGGGCAGCTGCTGAGGAACGTCGAGCTGATCCGGGGCCACCTGAACCCGACCCTGCATGTCTCGACGATCCTGCTCACCATGTACGACGGCCGAACGCGCCTGGCATCCCAGGTCGCCGAAGAGGTGCGTACCCACTTCGGTGAGGAGGTGCTGCGCACCAGCATTCCGCGCTCGGTCCGGATCTCCGAGGCCCCCAGTTACGGGCAGACGGTTCTGACCTACGATCCTGGTTCGAGTGGTGCCCTCTCCTACCTGGAGGCGGCCCGGGAACTCGCACTCCGGGGCGTGGGTATCCGCTACGACGGCTCGCAGGCCCACACGGGCGCTGCGGCGGGGCAGCTGCCCGGTGGGCAGCCGCAGGGCGGTCAGGTCGCGGACGGTCAGATGATGAGCGGACAGAACATGGTGGAGGGGATCCAGTGAGTGAACGACGCAGAGGGCTGGGCCGCGGGCTTGGCGCACTGATCCCCGCAGCGCCGACGGGGGACAGGCCGGTCGGTGGACCCGGGACGACCGCTCCGGCCTCTGCGGGCACGGCGACCCAGACGGTTCCGACCGTCCCGGGTTCTGCCGGAGAGCGCGGTGTTCCTGCGGCCAAGCTGGCGTCCCTGCCGGCGGCCCTTCGGGAGGAGGACTACGCTGCGGGGTCGGGTTCCGAGCTGCCGGCTCCCCCGGTGGGCGCGTACTTCGCCGAACTCCCGCTGGACGCCATCACGCCCAACCCTCGGCAGCCCCGCAAGGAGTTCGACGAGGACGCACTGGCGGAGCTGGTCACCTCCATCAAGGAGGTCGGCCTGCTGCAGCCCGTGGTGGTCCGGCAGACAGGGGCGGGGCGCTACGAGCTCATCATGGGCGAGCGCCGTCTGCGGGCCAGCCGCAAGGCCGGCCTGGAGGCGATCCCCGCAATTGTCCGCGGGACCGAGGACGAGAAGCTTCTCCTCGACGCCCTGCTGGAGAACCTCCACCGCGCCCAGCTGAACCCGCTGGAGGAGGCCTTCGCCTACGACCAGCTCCTCAAGGACTTCGAGTGTACGCATGACCAGCTGGCGGACCGGATCGGCCGGTCCCGTCCCCAGGTCTCCAACACGCTGCGTCTGCTGAAGCTGTCCACTGCCGTACAGCGGCGGGTGGCGGCGGGCGTGCTCTCGGCAGGTCACGCCCGTGCGCTCCTCTCCATCGAGGACGCGGAGGAGCAGGACCGGATGGCCAAGCGGATCGTCGCCGAAGGACTGTCGGTCCGTGCCGTGGAGGAGATCGTCCAGCTGATGGGCACCGGCCCTGAGAAGCCCGCCCGGGCCAAGGGACCGCGTGCCGGCTCCAAGGTCTCGCCGGCTCTCTCCGAGCTCGCCACCCGTCTGTCGGACCGCTTCGAGACGCGCGTCAAGGTCGACCTCGGCAAGACCAAGGGCAAGATCACGGTCGAGTTCGCGTCCGTGGAGGACCTCGAGCGCATCCTGACGACCCTGGCTCCCGACGAGGCGCCCATGCTCCAGGACATCTCGACGCCCCACGCCGAGGAAGACGGGCGCGCCGGAGATCCGGCCGAGTAGGCGGCGGTCCTCCCCTTCTGGATCGGCAGCGCGGGTCATGTTCGGTTAGTTCCGGACACGACCCGCGCTTTGCTTTGTGGAGAGGGCATAAGGGCCTCATGGTGGAGGGTGGGACCACAGGAAGCGAGGAAGAGCGTTCATGGGGCGTCGGCTTGTTCCGCTCACACTGGACAATCTCCAGGACCTACCGCGGCGCTGCAGGGGGTGCGTCTTCTGGGAGCTGGACCCCTTCAGCGGGGAGACGGCTCTCAAGGACGGCACAGCCGAGGGGGAGAAGGAGTCCTGGATCTCCGCCGTATTGCTGGACTGGGGTTCCTGTGGCCGCCTCGTCTACGTGGACGACGTGCCGGCCGGGTTCGTGCTCTACGCGCCACCGGCCTACGTGCCTCGTTCCACGGCCTTCCCCACCAGTCCCGTCTCTCCGGACGCCGTCCAACTGATCACGTCCTTCATCCTTCCCGAGTACCAAGGGCAAGGTCTGGGCCGGGTCCTGGTGCAGACCGTGGCCAAGGATCTGCTGCGACGGGGCTTCAAAGCGGTCGAGGCATTCGGCGACTCCCGCTGGAAGGAGCCTGCCTGTCTGCTCCCCGCGGATCATCTCCTGGCGGTCGGCTTCAAGACGGCCCGTTCCCATCCGACCTACCCGCGACTCCGCCTGGAACTGCGCTCGACGCTGTCCTGGAAGGAGGACGTCGAGATGGCCCTGGACCGGCTGCTGGGTGCCGTGCAGAAGGAGCCTGCACTCCGCCCGCTCTGAAGGGCGGCAGGGCTGGAGAACGGCGAAGGGCCGACCCGTCCGGGTCGGCCCTTCGCCGGCGTACTCCTCGCATGTTTCACGTGAAACGAGGTTTCACGTGAAACATGGCCTCACTCGGAGATGAACTCGTCGAGGTCCCGCACGATCATCGCCTTCGGCTTGGCGCCGACGATGGTCTTGGCAACCTCGCCGCCCTGGTAGACGTTCAGGGTCGGGATCGACATGACACCGTACTTCGCCGCAGTCGCCGGGTTCTCGTCGATGTTGAGCTTGACGACCTCGATCTTGTCGGCGTGCTCGGCGGCAATCGCCTCCAGCGACGGGGCGATCTGACGGCACGGGCCGCACCAAGCGGCCCAGAAGTCCACGAGGACGGGCTTGTCGCTCTTCAAGACCTCTTCCTCGAAGGTCTCGTCGGTGACGTTCTTCAGGCTGCCAGCCACTGAGGGCTCCTCACTGCGAATCGGGGGGAAGGGAATCAGGCCGAGGTCTTCTCCGGCTCCGCCTGCTGCTCGGAGTCGGAGAGAGAGGCCAGGTAACGCTCGGCGTCCAGGGCGGCGGAGCAGCCGGTGCCTGCGGCGGTGATCGCCTGGCGGTAGGTGTGGTCCACCACGTCGCCGGCGCCGAAGACGCCCGTCACGTTGGTGCGGGTGGACGGGGCGTCCACCTTGAGGTAGCCCTCGTCATCGAGCTCCAGCTGGCCCTTGAAGAGCTCGGTACGCGGGTCGTGACCGATGGCGATGAACAGACCGGTGACCGCCAGGTCCGAAAGCTCGCCGGTCTTCACGTTGCGCAGCTTCAGACCCGAGAGCTTGGCGTCGCCCTGCACCTCGGCGACCTCGCTGTCCCAGATGAACCGGATCTTCGGGTCGGCGAAGGCACGCTCCTGCATCGCCTTGGAGGCGCGCAGGGTGTCCCGGCGGTGGACGATGGTGACCGACTTGGCGAACCGGGAGAGGAAGGTCGCTTCCTCCATCGCCGTGTCACCACCGCCGATCACGGCGATGTCGTGCTCCCTGAAGAAGAAGCCGTCACAGGTGGCGCACCAGGAAACCCCTCGCCCGGAGAGCGCGTCCTCGTTGGGCAGGCCCAGCTTGCGGTGCTGGGAGCCGGTGGTGACGATGACGGCCTTGGCGCGGTGGACCGTGCCCGCGGTGTCGGTGACGGTCTTGATCTCACCGGCCAGGTCGACGGAGACGACGTCGTCCGGGATCAGCTCCGCGCCGAAGCGCTCGGCCTGGGCGCGCATGTTGTCCATGAGCTCCGGGCCCATGATGCCGGTCTGGAAACCGGGGAAGTTCTCGACCTCGGTGGTGTTCATCAGGGCACCACCGGCGGTGACGGCGCCCTCGAACACCAGCGGCTTCAGCGACGCGCGCGCGGTGTAGAGCGCCGCCGTGTAGCCGGCGGGCCCTGAGCCGATGATGATCACGTTACGGACGTCGCTCACGGCGGGTTTCCTCGTCTCTGGACTACGTCTTCAGGGGGCTCTTCTGGTGCGGTGAGCCTGGTTCGGTGCTCTCACCTCACTCCAACGGATCCTAGAGGCCGGGCATTCCCCGCTGTGCGCGGGCACGCGAGTGTCTCAGGGCGGGCATCCAGCGGCCGTCGTCAGTTCGAGGACCGGGCGTACGAGCGCCGGAGGAGAACGTCTCCCTTGGTCTCCTTGCCCGAGGAGGCCTGGGTGATGCACGAAGCGTCCACCACGTAGGCGGTCACGCGGGAGTCCTTCGCAGGGTCGGGAAGGACCACCAGGTAGGCGTCCTTCTCCTGGAACCTGCCGCGCTGAGCGGCGAGTGCCTCCACATCGCCGCCGATCCCGGCCCGGATACACGTAGGGACGTCGACAGCCGGGCGGCCCAGGGTCCTGGGCTGGGGCGAGGACGACTGCGTGGACATGTCGGCCTCGTCGAGGAGGCCTGCCACTCGTTGCTGGAGCGGCTGTCCGGAGAAGGTGGCTGCCGTAGGGGACGGCGTGTCCGTCTGGAAGGGCTGGGTCACCCAGACACCGATGCCGAGCGCAGCGGCCGCGAGGGCGGTGCCGAGCATCAGGGGTCGACGGCGGGATGAGCGCGTCCGGGACCGGGCCGCACCGGGCCGGCTCGGGCCGGCCGCTGCGGCGGGCTTCCGGCTCGAGGGACGCGTTCCAGCCCGCCCGCCGGACCGGCTCGCATCTCGCTCTGTTTCACGTGAAACATCTGCCGCGCGAACAGCACCGGAGTGCAGCTCACCCGGGTCTGCGGCAGCCGCGGTGTCGGAGGCGCTCAACAGCGCTTCGGCAGCGAGGGCTGCGTCGATCCGTCCGGAGACGTCGGCGGGCATCCGCACCGGACCCGGGAGGGTTCCGAGCGCGCAGCGGATCTCCTCCAGCGCAGAGAGGACGTCGGCGCAGAGGACGCAGTCGTCGAGGTGACCACGCACCGACTCCGTACGGTCGGGCGCGAGGGCGCCCTCCACCAGGTCCGAGATCTCGGTGACGTCCGGGTGCCCGGCCGTGTCCTTCGTCGCGGTCACGTTCGTTCACCTCCGCCCTTCGCGGTAGCAGAATCGATGGGTCCGGTGAGGGGCTTCTCAGAGACCCCAGGTGGGACGGATGCGCGGGGCGGGTGGTTCCGTCCTTCACCCGAAGGATGTCCTGGTCGTTCACGGGACGGCCGCAGATGGGTCAGCAGAGGCAGCAACCGTGCTCTCCCCCGGGCGCAGCGGCTCTTCACGGTGCCGACGGGGACGTCGAGGATGTCCGCCGCCTCCGCGACGGGATACCCCTGCATGTCCACCAGGACCAGGGCCGCGCGCTGGTCGGCGGGCAGGGTGGCGAGAGCCGCGACCAGTTCCCGTTGGAGGTCGTTGCGCTCGGCCGGGGCGGAGGCCGCCTCGTGCGGTTCCAGCAGCTGCTCCATGCGCTCCGGGTCGTCCACCGGTGACGTCCTGCGGGTCGCTGCCTTGCGGAGGCGGTCCAGGCAGGCGTTCACGGTGATGCGGTGCAGCCAGGTGGTGACGGCTGAGTGGCCCCGGAAGGTGTGCGCGGAGCGGTAGGCGGAGACCAGGGCGTCCTGGACGGCGTCGGCCGCCTCCTCCCGGTCGCCGAGGGTGCGGAGTGCCACCGCCCACAGCCGGTCCCGATGGCGGCGGACCAGTTCGCCGAAGGCGTCGGGGTCCCCCCGGAGGTGGAGGTCCAGCAGTTCCTGGTCGCTCGTTCCGCCGTACCCGCCGACGTCCGCCATCCGCCCCTCCCCCTGTGGTTCCTCCCCGGGGTGGCCGCTCACCCTGTGGCTTCCGGGGCGGCGACCCGTTCCCGACGCGTCAGCTGGTCACCTTGATGTCGACCACCCGGCCGCGGAAAGTGCCGGCGCTTTCCGGCGGAAGCTTGGTCAGCCAGACCAGGAGGTAGCGGGACTCGAAATCCTTGCCCGGAGTGAGAGTGACCTTCGTACCGGAGCCCTGGGCCACCTTCTTGTAGGCGTCGAAGGAGGTGGGCTGTGCGCCGTCCGTGCCGGACGCCGCGCGCAGCTCGACCGAGGTCTCACCCACGAACGTGACGGTGACCTTGCCGACCGACTGCTTCTTGCCGAGGTCGAGGATGACTCCGACTCCCGACTTCAGGTTTCCGAACTTGGCGTCACCCGAGTAGTAGTCCGTCTGCCAGTAGGTGCCGGACTCGCTGTCGTAGACCTTCCCTATGTCCGCGGGCTTCTCGCGGCCGTCGCTGCCGAACGGGTCGAAGTCGGTGGCGTCCTTGATGGCTATCGGCAGGGGTGCCTTCGGCTTCTCGTCCTGCGGCGCGTTCTGCGGCACCGTGTTGAGCGGTTCCTGCTTCTTGTCCAGCAAGGTGGCCGCGAGCTGCCAGCTGCCGAGGCCGAGAGCGGCGATCAGGAGCGCCGAGACGGCCCACTTGAGCGCCTTGCCCGTCTTGGTGTCCAGCGG
>NZ_JBRIOU010000008.1:167790-170703 GCF_053474865.1 Streptomyces sp. CO7 | reverse complement strand
GTCCTTCACCCCGCCGCCGTGTAGCCGGTCGGGGCGTAGGGAGGCCGCGCGTACTCCGACGGCGGGGTGAAGGACGGCTCGGGACGCCGGACGCGCGGCATCTCCGTGACCGCCTTGGCCAGCTCCTCCGGCGTCGTGCAGGCGGACTCGTGGCGGGAGGCGGTGGCGCCGTTGTTGGCGAGGGCACGCATCGCCAGTTCGGACAGGCCCAGGTGGACCCCGGCCCGGACCTGGTCCGGGGGGATCAGCCCGAGATCCTTGGGCAGGCCGGCGAGACCGTGGGCATCCGTCTCGTAGGGCCAGCGATGGGTGAGGGCGGCGTAGAGGAGGGCGCCGAGAGCCTCGGTGTCGGCGCGCTGCGGGGTGTCGGTGCTGATGCCGCGCAGGGCTGAGCTCACGGCGAGCCCGCGGATCCGCCACTGTCCCGCGGAGGTCCGCAGAACGGTGCTCGGGGTGAGGCAGAGGTGGGCGAGGCCCTCGCGGTGGGCCGCCGCCATGGCCTGGGAGACCTGCAGCACCATCTGGTAGGCCTCGTGCGCCTCCAGCGGTCCGGAGGCCAGCAGGCTGGTGAGTTCGGTGGCGTCGGGGAGCCACTCGTGGACCACGTAGACGAGGTCGTCGTCCTCGACGGCGTCGAGGACCTGGACGAACCGCGGGTCACCGAGGAGAGCCGCGGCGCGGGCCGCGGACAGGACCGAACGGGCGCGAGGGTGGTCGGTCGGCAGGATGTGCACGCCGACGGCACGGCGCAGCATCTCGTCCATCGCCCGCCAGCTGCTGAACCCGTCCAGACGGGTGACGCATTCCTCCAGGCGGTACCGCCTGGCCAGCTTGTGACCGCTGTGCAGTTCGAGCGCCTGGGCCGGGACCTGGTCCGTCACGACCACGTCGCCCTGCGCCTGGTCGTGCTCCGTGTCCGGTTGCCGCTTCTGGGCCACCCCGTCGGCCGTGGACTTCTCCGCCTCGGCGGTCGACGACTCGTCGCCGCCTTTGCCTGCCACGTCGACGGCAGCTGTGCTTCGTTCCGCCACCGTCGTTCCTGCCTCCCCATCCATCGCGTGCTCACCACGCCGAAAACCATTGTGCCCACAGTCCGTCACTCCGCACGACAAGCGGTGGCGGCCGATGGTTGTGCGCCTACCCCGGACTCATCGCCCGAGGCGTCCCCTGACCATGCCGACCAGAGAGTTCAGCTCCTCCACCCTCATCCGCCGTGCGGCGAGGAAGAAGACCCCGAGAAGAACGATGCCGCCCAGGACCAGCGCGCTCAGCGATCCGAGAAGACTCCAGCCCAGAGTCTGGCCGATGCCGTAGCAGACGGCCCCGCTGAGTGCGGCGGCCGGAACCGCCGCGATGCAGAGCCTGGCATACGTCCGCAGTACGCGGGAGCCGTCCAGGTCACCGCCGAGCTTCTTGCGCAGGCGTCGCCAGGCGACGCCCACGCCGATGCCGTACGCCAGGCCGTACGAGGCGGCCATGCCGACCACGGCCCAGCGGGCCGGCAGCAGCAGGAAGCAGAGGAACGACGCGCCGGCGTTGCCCGCCGCGACGATCACGGTGTTGTAGAAGGGCGTCCGGGTGTCCTCGTAGGCGTAGAAGGCACGCAGCACCACGTACTGGACCGAATAGGGGATCAGCCCGAGGCCGAAGGCCATCAGCATGTAGCCCATGTTGGTCGCCGCGGCGGTGCCGGAGCCGCCGAACATCAGGTTGCACATGGGGACGCCCAGGGCGATGAAGCCGAAGGCGATCGGGACGATCGCGACGGCCGTGGTACGCAGGCCCTGCGAGATGTCGTCCCGGACCGCGCCGGTGTCGTCCTCCGCGGCGGAGCGGGCCAGCCGGGGCAGCAGCGCGGCCATCAGCGACACGGTGATGATCGCCTGCGGCAGGCCCCAGATCAGCTGGGCGTTGGCGTAGGCGCTGAAGCCGGTGCCGTTCTCGTCGCCGCTGTCCATGAGGGCCCGGGTGGCCAACTGGGAGACCACCACTGCGCCGAGCTGGTTGGCGAGCACGAAGAGGATGGTCCACTTGGCCAGCTTGGCGGCCTTGCCCAGGCCGTGGCCGCGCCAGTCGAAGCGCAGCCGGAGACGGAACCCGCTCTCCTTGAGGTACGGGATCATCGCCAGCGCCTGGACCACCAGACCCAGCAGCACGCCGATGCCGATGAGACGGACGCCTTCCGGCGGAATGCTCTCCACGCTCATCTTCGAGTCGGCGGACGTGCCGTAGACCCAGAGGAACATGCCGAGCGTCACGATGATGACGATGTTGTTGAGGACCGGGGTCCACATCATCGCGCCGAACCGGTTCCTCGCATTGAGGATCTGACCCATGACGACATGAACGCCCATGAAGAAGATCGTGGGCAGGAAGTACAGGCTGAGGGTGACGGCGACGTCGTTCGCCGCGGGTTCTCCGGCGAGTGAGTCCGACAGGGCCCGGACCAGGAGCGGTGCGCCCAGCATGGCGAGTCCGGTGAGGACGGCCAGCGACACCATCACCAGGGTGAGGAGACGGTTGGCGTACGCCTCGCCGCCGTCCTCGTCGTTCTTCATGGCGCGCACCAGCTGCGGCACGAAGACCGAGTTGAGGCCACCGCCCACGGTGAGGATGTAGATCATCGTCGGCAGCTGGTACGAAACCTGGAACGCCTCACCGAGCAGCCCGAGGCCCAGGGCGGCGACGATCATCATCGAGCGGATGAAGCCGGTGAGCCGCGACACCAGGGTGCCGGCGGCCATCACGGCGCTCGACTTGAGGATGCCGGAGGCGCGGCCGCCCTTCTTGGCCGCCGCCGCGGGCTCCTCCGGTCCGCCGCCTGCGGGGCCGGACGGCTCTGGGTGGGCCTGAGGCGGGCCGGCGGGCCCCGGAGGCACGCCGGGGACCGTCGGGGGCTGTGCGGGGCCAGGG
>NZ_JBRIOU010000008.1:135124-167690 GCF_053474865.1 Streptomyces sp. CO7 | reverse complement strand
GTGCGGGGCCAGGGACGCCCACCGGGGGCATCCCCGCGCCCGCTGCGGGGCCGGCCGGAGGCCAGGCGCCGCTCGGCTGCTGGTCGCGGTAGAGGTTGGCGAAGGCGTCCTGGTTCTGACCCGCCGAGGGGGCACCACTCACCAGCTCGTCGACGCCGACGTAGGGGGAGCGGTCGTCCGAGGACGACCGGGCGCCTGCCGGTGCCTGGCCGGGTGCCGGAGCCCAGACCCGCGGGTCCGGAGCCCGGGGCGGCTCGGGCGCCTGCGGACCCTCCTGCGAGGCGTGTGCCTCAGGTGTCACCTGCGGCCGCGCGGAAGCGTCGTAGAGCTCTTCGCCGGCGGGATCCTGCGCGGACAGGTCCTGACCACGGTAGGGGTCCTGGTCGTAGGCGTCCTGGAAGTACAGGTCCGCAGGCGGCTGCGGAGGCACCTGCCCGTGCTCGGTCGGCGGCACCCCGGGGTGGCCCGGCCCGCTCGCGGACCGGCCGCGGTCACCGTCGTACGGCGCGTTCATGGTTACCCCACCTCATGGTTTCCCGGGCCCGACCGGCCTCGACATCGCTCAACGGTCCACTTTCTCACCCGTGGCGGACGGGTCGGCGCTTTCGGCCGAGGTGTCCGGGGCCGGGTCACTCGCCTGCTCGGAGGCGTCCGGGGTCCGGCCGGACCCGTCCCCGTGCTCGGCCCCGGCGGCGGCCTCCGCGTCGCGGCGGGCCGCGGCGCGCTTGCGCTGGGTGTACATCCTGAAGCCGGCCAGCACCAGGATCAGCACGCCACCGCCGATCACCAGCATGACCGTCGCCGTCACCTCGGTGGCCCGCACCTTGAACGTGACCGACCGGCCGTAGGCCTGGCCGTCCTCGGTGTAGAGCTGGG
Source organism: Streptomyces sp. CO7 (assembly GCF_053474865.1). Lineage (NCBI taxonomy): Bacteria > Bacillati > Actinomycetota > Actinomycetes > Kitasatosporales > Streptomycetaceae > Streptomyces > Streptomyces sp. CO7. The sequence goes on along the minus strand of NZ_JBRIOU010000008.1, from coordinate 166,814 downwards.
CGATGACGGTGGACGGGCCGTTGGCGTTCGCCGAGGTGGTGAACTTCACCGAGTGGCTGCGGCTGCCGGCCACGGTGATCGGCTGCTCGTCGTACCGCTTCCCGTTGATCTCCAGACGTGTCGGGTTGGTGGAGGTCAGCCTGACCACCAGACCCTCGACGTCCTGCAGCAGGTCGTTCTTGACCGTCACCGGGATGGTGGCGCTGTGCCCGGAGAGCTTGGTCTCCGACTTGTCGATCAGCCACACACGATCGGCGAGGTCGTCCAGGTACGCCTTGACGTCGGCACGGTAGTCGCCTGCCGCCCCGGCGTGTCCCCGCCAGGAGACGGACATCGCGCGGTTCATGGCCCGGCCGAAGGGGGTCACCACGCGTTCCTTCCTGCTGAGGATGACCTTGAAGCTGTCGAGCTTCTCCTGTGTCCGTGCGATCTGCTCGAAGGCCTCCCGGGGAAGCTCCTTCTTGCGCAGTGCGGAGGGGTAGGCCGAGCGGGACGGCACCGACGAGGAGGCGCGCGGATCGGGGTCCGTTCCCGCGGTCTCCGACAGAGCCTGCGGCAGGGACCAGGATCCTTCCCGGAGGGCGGTCAGGGCCTCGGCCATGGCCTGCGCCTGGGCAGCTGACGGCGTGCGCTGCGGAGCGACGAGGATGCTGCGCTCCCGGTTGGTCTGCTGGGTGATCGCGACGCTCTGGCCGAGGAACTGCTGCACGGCCTGGGTGGAGTTCTCCGCCCGGGACAGGTCGCCCTGGAAGGCGGTCGACAGCAGCGCGTCGGCCACCACGGCGGTGGTGCCACCGCCGATGGGCCGGGCGGCGGACGGGGTGTACGACAGGCCGTCCTTCAGACTGTCGCTGCGCGCGATCACCTTGTCGGCGCCGGCCGAGGTGGCCACGTTCTTGATCGCCGGGTCGAGGGCGCCGTCGACGGGCCAGGCGTACTCCGTGGAGGCCTCCACGTGGAGGACGGTCCGTACGGTCAGGGCGGCCACGTCGGTCGCGCTCTTGAGCTGGTTCAGGGTGCCGCTGACGTTGCGGCCGTTGTGCGCGATGGAGGCCAGGTCCGGGTCCGCGAACGGCAGCGCGACGACCTCTTCGTCCTGGACCGCCGCGATGAGCTTGGACAGCCAGCGGGCCGCATCCTTCTGATGGGTGCCGCGGACGTTGCGGCCGTCCTCCCCCTTCACCTCGTAGCCGCTGTCCGCCATCACGTCGACCGTGGCCAGGAGGTCCGGGTCGACCACCCAGGTGATGTCCAGCTCGTCGCCGAGGGAGACCATGCGGTCCAGGCGGCCGCCGGGCGCGATCTCCTTGCCGAGGGAGTCGTTAAGGAACACCGGAGCCTGGTCGTCGTCGGAGGCGGTCTCGGCGGTCATGCTGACATCCGAGATCAACGGCCACAGGAAGGTCGTGCGGGTGGCGGTCCGGGTGTCCGGCTGCCAGGGCAGGACGGTCCGCCGGATGCCGAGCACCTGCTCCGCCCACGGCTGCTCAGCGGTCAGGCCCGAGACCGAGGCGCCGAACTGGTACACCCCCGCCTCGCCCAGGCTCAGTTCGTCGGCCGGGACCGTGATGGTGAAGACCTGCGAGACCTTCGGCTCGAGCCGCTCGAACCCGGCGGTGTACTTGCCGCCGACCGGATTGCCGTCCACACCCGGCTGGAACGTGGTGTGCCGGGAGACGTTGTCGATGGCCGAGCGGGTCCCCAGGGCCTGTCCCAGCCGGAGGTCCACCCGGGCCTCGGTGATCGGCTTCTTGGTGGTGTTGGTGACGGTGCCCGACACGGTCAGGGTGTCGCCCTCGGAGAGGACGCCGGGCGTCACCTTGTTCAGGGAGACCGAGACGGGACCGGAGGCGGCCTCGGCGGCCTTCGCCGTGGTCGGCGCGCTCGCCGGCGCCGCTGCCGCCTCCTCGGCGGAGGGCAGGAAGAGGAAGCCGGCCAGCAGAGGCGCCCCGGCCAGCACTGCGCCGGTGCGCCGCAACCACCGGCGGCCAGGTGAGGAACTCATCCCCTGGAAGTCTGCCGCCTGGGCCACGCGCTCGTCCGTCCCTCGTCGTCGGTGGTGGTCTTCGGTACCGGATTCTCGGCTGCCGGTCGTACGCGACCGGTCGTGGATCGTGCCGCTCGTCGGCGCCTGTCCGAGTGTGCGTCCAGGCATGGTAACGAGGTGCGAGGAGCAGATGCGCCGCGGACCGCTCCAGCACGATCAAGCTCACTGTGTGGACCGTCACCCGGGCACTCGGTAATTACTGGCGAGCGGTGCCGGGGCCGGGCCACGTACTCTTTTCTGTTGTGCCGAACGCCAATGAAGACAAGTCCCGTGCCCTGAGCCAGGCCGAGAGCCTCGCGGTCAGCGAACTGCTCCGCGTGGCTCCCGTCGCCGACGACCTAGGACGCCGATTCCAGGACGCGGGGTTCCGTCTCGCGCTGGTCGGCGGATCGGTACGGGACGCCCTGCTGGGCAGGCTGGGCAACGATCTGGACTTCACCACCGACGCCCGCCCCGAGGACGTCCTGAAGATCGTCCGGCCCTGGGCCGAGGCCGTCTGGGAGGTGGGCATCGCCTTCGGCACCGTGGGCTGCCAGAAGGACGGCTACCAGATCGAGGTCACCACCTACCGCTCGGAGGCGTACGACCGCACCTCCAGGAAGCCGGAGGTGTCCTACGGCGACTCCATCGAGCAGGACCTGGTGCGGCGGGACTTCACGGTCAACGCCATGGCGCTCGCGCTTCCGGAGCAGGAGTTCATCGACCCGCACGGAGGTCGGGAGGACCTGGCACGCCGCGTGCTGCGCACCCCGGGCACTCCCGAGGAATCCTTCTCCGACGACCCGCTGCGCATGATGCGGGCCGCGCGGTTCGCGGCGCAGCTGGACTTCGAGGTGGCGCCCGAGGTGGTCGCCGCGATGACCGACATGGCCGGCCGGATCGAGATCGTCTCGGCCGAGCGGGTCCGGGACGAGCTCAACAAACTGATCCTCTCCGCACAGCCGCGTAAGGGCCTCACGCTGCTGGTGGACACCGGCCTTGCCGACCATGTGCTGCCCGAGCTCCCGGCGCTGCGCCTGGAGCGGGACGAGCACCACCGGCACAAGGACGTCTACGACCACACGCTGATCGTGCTGGAGCAGGCCATCGACCTGGAGGAGGACGGCCCCGACCTGGTCCTCCGGCTCGCCGCGCTGCTCCACGACATCGGCAAGCCGCGCACCCGCCGCTTCGAGCAGGACGGCAGGGTCTCCTTCCACCACCACGAGGTGGTGGGTGCCAAGATGACCAAGAAGCGCATGACAGCGCTGAAGTACCCGAACGAGATGGTGAAGGACGTCTCCCGCTTGGTCGAACTCCACCTTCGCTTCCACGGGTACGGGACCGGCGAGTGGACCGACTCCGCGGTGCGCCGCTACGTCCGCGACGCGGGCCCTCTCCTCGAGCGCCTGCACAAGCTGACCCGCTCGGACTGCACCACCCGGAACAAGCGGAAGGCGACCGCGCTGTCGCGCGCCTACGACGGGCTCGAGGAGCGCATCGCCCAACTGCAGGAGCAGGAGGAGCTGGACTCGATCCGTCCGGACCTCGACGGCAACCAGATCATGGAGATCCTGGGTGTCGGCCCCGGGCCGGTGATCGGGCAGGCCTACACGTTCCTGTTGGAGCTTCGTCTCGAGAACGGGCCGATGGAGCACGACGCCGCCGTGGCAGCGCTCAAGGAATGGTGGGCCGACCAGAACTGAGTAGGCCCGACCCTCGGCCGATCACGTTTCACGTGAAACATCGGTGACCGGGGCGGGTGGCGAGATGATGGAGTGATGGGCGATGTTTCACGTGAAACATCGCCCATCACGCGTCCGAGGGCCGCGTCCGGCCCGGTGCCCGGCCGGCGAGTCGCAGCAGGACCAGTGTGGTGAGGCCGTAAAGCGCCGCCACGGTGAGGACCAGGGACACGGAGCGGCCGTCGTGCGGCAGCATCAGTGCTGCCAGCCCGGCCGCGGCGACGAACGCGACGTTGAAGAGGACGTCGTACAGGGAGAAGATCCGGCCCCGGAACTTGTCCTCGGTGTGGGACTGCACCACCGTGTCGGTCGAGATCTTCGCGCCCTGGGTGACAAGCCCCAGGACGAAGGCGGCCACCAGGACGGACGTCGGACGGAACGGCAGGACCAGTGCCGGTGCGAGCACGGTGGCACTTCCGGCGCAGATCGTCATCCAGCGCATCGGTCCCAGTCGACCTGCCACCGAAGGGGTGATCACCGCGGCGGCGAAGAAGCCGGCTCCCGATACCGCGACTGCCACACCCAGCAGCGCCAAGCCGTCCCGGGTGCCTCCCACGGTCGTCTCGTCGTTCCAGGTGTGACGGCACAGCATCAACACCATCACCGTCTGGGCGCCGTAGCAGAAGCGCATCAGTGTCATCGCGACCAACGCCCAGGCCGTCTGCCGCCTCGCGGGTTCCCTGAGGTGCCGAAGCCCGTCGGCCAGCCCACGGGCGGTGCCGCTGACCGCCTGGCGCATCTTCGGGGCGGTGACCCCGTTGCGGTCCGGCCCCAGTAGGGAGGGCGCCATCCGGAGCGAGGCGAGCGCGGCGCAGAGGTAGAGAGCGGCGCCCAGCAACACCACCACGGCATCCGAGTCCGCGCCGGCCAGGCGGACCACGAAGGCCAGACCACCGCCGAGGGTGGCCGCCAGGGTGCCCGCCGTGGGGGTCAGGGAGTTGGCCGTGACCAACTGCCCGCCGTCGACGACCCGGGGCAGGGAGGCCGAGAGGCCGGCCAGGACGAAGCGGTTGACCGCCGTCACGCACAGCGCGGAGGCGTAGAACAGCGGCCCGGGCGCACCGCCCAGCATCAGGAACGCGGTCACCAGGGCGAGCAGTGCGCGCAACAGGCTGCCGAACAGGAGGACCTGACGGCGGCGCCACCGGTCGAGGAGGACCCCGGCGAACGGACCGACGAACGAATACGGAAGGAGCAGCACGGCCATGGCGGAGGCGATGGCCGCCGCCGAGGTCTGCTGTTCGGGGGAGAAGACGACGTAGGTGGCGAGCGCCACCTGGTAGACGCCGTCCGCCGCCTGCGAGAGCAGTCGTACACCGAGCAGGCGTCGGAAGTCCCGCAGGCGGAGCAGGACGGACAGGTCGCGTACAGCGGACATGGCGCTCAGCCTCACATACGCAGGCCCGCGAACGGGGGGAGGGGCCCCGGGCGACATGCCCGGGGCCCCTCCTGAGTCCCTGTGGTGCTCCCGCCGGCTATCCCGGCGAGGGGACGGGTGTCAGCGCTCGATCTCACCCGCGATGAACTTCTCGACGCTGGTGCGGGCCTCGTCGTCGAAGTACTGGACCGGCGGGGACTTCATGAAGTAGCTCGACGCGGAGAGGATCGGGCCACCGATGCCCCGGTCCTTGGCGATCTTCGCAGCGCGCAGGGCGTCGATGATGACACCCGCCGAGTTCGGGGAGTCCCAGACCTCGAGCTTGTACTCCAGGTTCAGCGGAACGTCACCGAAGGCGCGGCCCTCGAGGCGGACGTACGCCCACTTGCGGTCGTCCAGCCAGGCCACGTAGTCGGACGGGCCGATGTGAACGTTCTTCTCGCCGAGGTCCCGGTCGGGGATCTGCGAGGTGACGGCCTGCGTCTTGGAGATCTTCTTCGACTCGAGGCGGTCGCGCTCGAGCATGTTCTTGAAGTCCATGTTGCCGCCGACGTTCAGCTGCATGGTGCGGTCCAGGACCACGCCGCGGTCCTCGAACAGCTTCGCCATCACGCGGTGCGTGATGGTGGCGCCGACCTGGGACTTGATGTCGTCGCCGACGATCGGGACACCGGCCTCGGTGAACTTGTCCGCCCACTCCTTGGTGCCGGCGATGAAGACCGGGAGGGCGTTGACGAAGGCGACCTTGGCGTCGATGGCGCACTGGGCGTAGAAGCGGGCCGCGTCCTCGGAACCGACGGGCAGGTAGCAGACCAGCACGTCGACCTTCTGGTCCTTGAGGACCTGGACGACGTCGACCGGCTCCTCGGCGGACTCCTCGATGGTCTCGCGGTAGTACTTGCCGAGGCCGTCGAGGGTGTGACCACGCTGGACCGTGACACCGGTGCGCGGCACGTCACAGATCTTGATGGTGTTGTTCTCGGAGGCGCCGATGGCGTCGGCGAGGTCGAGGCCGACCTTCTTGGTGTCGACGTCGAAGGCCGCGACGAACTCCACGTCACGGACGTGGTACTCGCCGAACTGCACGTGCATCAGGCCAGGCACCTTGGACGCCGGGTCGGCGTCCTTGTAGTACTCGACGCCCTGCACCAGCGAGGCGGCGCAGTTGCCCACGCCGACGATGGCTACGCGAACCGAACCCATTGCGGTGGCTCCCTGTGTGTACTCGGTGAAACCCTGTGGCTTCACGTGTTGTTGTCTTCGGGCGTCTCGGGCGGGGTGTCGACCCCACGCCGGGTCTGGCCGCCCGTCGCTCCGGATGACGTGTCCTGCTGAGCGGAACCGGAGGACGGCGACCGCTTCTGGTCGCGCCCGGCCCGCTCGCTCTCGATGAGCTCGTTCAGCCAGCGCACTTCGCGCTCCACGGACTCCATGCCGTGGCGCTGGAGCTCAAGGGTGTAGTCGTCGAGGCGTTCCCGCGTGCGCGCGAACGAGGCGCGCATCTTCTCCAGGCGCTCCTCGAGACGGCTGCGCCGGCCTTCCAGCACGCGCATGCGCACGTCCCGTGAGGTCTGCCCGAAGAAGGCGAACCGGGCCGCGAAGGTCTCGTCCTCGTAGGAGTCGGGTCCTGTCTGCGAGAGCAGTTCCTCGAACCGCTCCTTACCTTCTGCCGTCAGCCGGTAGACGATCTTGGCGCGGCGCCCGGTGAGGGGGGCTGCCAGGGCGTCCACGGGCTCGGCCGAGGGTTCCTCGATCAACCAGCCGTTTGCGACCAGCGTCTTGAGGCATGGGTAGAGGGTTCCGTAACTGAAGGCGCGGAATACGCCCAGCGACGTGTTGAGCCGTTTGCGCAGCTCGTAGCCGTGCATCGGGGACTCGCGGAGCAGACCGAGAACGGCGAACTCGAGGATTCCGGCACGCCGGCTCATCGTCGCCTCCTCTCTGCCGCGGACTGTCGGGTCGGCAGTTTATGTTCCCCCGATGTATCGAGTCGATACATCCGAACGATAGGTCCGCCTCGGGCGGCGTACAAGTGCGGTCTCGGTGAGCGGCGTCACATCACCGATTCAGGTGGTAGCGCTATGCGTTGTTCGTGCGTGAGAACCCGATTTGGCGCTGTTCGGCGATGCGTAGTCTGTGCGGCATGCAATCCGCCGGGAACCAAGTGACGTCCGTGATACGTCCACGTCCCAGGTGTAGTACGGCTGATCGAGTGACCGTCGGCCGTACGTCGGGGGGACCGGAAACCAGCCGCTGTTTCCAGGCGCTCATGTGTGCGCCTGCCCGAGGAGTAATCGTTCGATGAGCGAGCACCGTCGCAAACCGCCACAGCCGCAGGGAGGCGGACGTGCCGCGGCCCGACGCGCCCAGTCCGGTTCGTCCTCCGGCCGCCGTGCGGCTCCGAGAGGAGCCACCAACTCCTCCGTCGGCTCGTACTACGGGCCTGACGCGGAGGAGCGTCCGTACGGCGGACGCGCGGAGGCCCGCCGGGCCGCGCAGAGGTCCGGTGGCGCCGGAGGGGCCGGAGGAAGCCGCCGCAGGGCGGCACCCCCGGAGGGGCGGCGTGGCCGCAACGCGTCAAAGGACCGTTTCATCGACTACCCGCGTGCGGGGAAGTACGGCGCTGCCCGGTGGGTGCCCTCGTGGCGCCTGGTCACCGGCGCGTTCGTCGCGTTCTTCGCCGGCCTGATGCTGGTCGGCGGCATCGGGTACGCCATGGTGGAGGTCCCCGACCAGGACAAGGCCGCGATCGCGGAGACCAATGTCTACTACTGGGCCGACGGGTCCCGAATGGCGTCCACGGGTGGTGGCACCACCCGCCAGAACGTGGAGATCGACGACATCCCGCCCGCGCTGCGACACGCGGTGATCGCAGCCGAGAACGCCTCCTTCGAGGACGACCGGGGCGTCGACCCGATGGGCATCGCCCGGGCGCTCTTCAACATGGCCAAGGGCGACGAGGTGCAGGGTGGTTCGACCATCACCCAGCAGTTCGTGAAGAACACCTACCTGGACCAGAGTCAGACCCTGACGCGTAAGTTCAAGGAGCTGTTCATCTCCATAAAGGTCGGCTCGAAGATGTCGAAGGACCAGATCCTCGCGGGCTACCTGAACACCGCCTACTACGGGCGGAACGCCTACGGCGTCCAGGCAGCATCGCTGGCCTACTTCGACAAGGAGGCCAAGAAGCTCAGCCCGGAGGAGTGCGTCTTCCTGGCCTCGGTGCTCAAGGGTCCGAACCTCTACAGCCCGGACGGCGGATCCGGAGACAACGCGACTCCGGAGAAGAACCGCGTGCGCGCCGAGGAGCGCTGGAACTGGATCCTGGGTCGCATGGTCGAGGTCGGCCGGATGACACCGGCCGAGCGGAGCAAGATCGGCGACTTCCCCAAGCTGAAGAAGCGCCCCACCACGGACCTCCCCGGCCAGAAGGGCTACCTGGTCGACATCGCGAAGACGTATGTGGCCAAGACCGCCGGTATCTCCGCGGACGAGCTGGACAAGCGGGGTGGTTACAAGATCTACACCACCTTCGACAAGGACCGCGTGAGGGAGCTGGAGAAGGCCGTCGAGAAGTCGCGCAAGACACTGCTCGACGAGAAGGACCGTCCGAAGACCGACACCCACGTGCAGTTCGGTGGCGCCTCCATCGACCCTGACAGCGGGGCCATCGTGGCCGTCTACGGTGGTGACGGCTTCGACAAGAACCACTTCACCAACAACGCCAACACCTCGGGTGTGCCGGTCGGCTCGACCTGGAAGCCCTTCGTGCTGGCGTCGGCCATGGAATACGGCACGATCCACACCGACGGTAAGCCGCTTTCGCCGCAGAGCCTCTACCAGGGCAACGACCTCACGGTCATCAAGGACCAGAACGGCCAGCCTCTGCTGAACGACAGGAACCAGCCGTTCAAGCAGAAGAACGAAGGCACCACCCCCTGGGGCATGATCACGCTCGAGGAGGCCATGGAGCATTCGGTCAACGTGCCCTTCGTCCAACTGGGCATCGACGTGGGGCTCGACAACACCCGCAAGACCGCCATGGACCTCGGCATCCTCAAGGAGAGCTTCGACTCGGGCAACATGAACAACGCCTCGTTCTCCCTGGGTACCTCCACCCCCAGCGCGATCCGCATGGCGGACGCCTACGCGGGCTTCGCCGCCTCCGGTGAGCACTACGAGCCGTTCTCGGTGAAGAAGGTCGTGGACGGAGCCGGCCGTACACTTCCCGGCTTCAAACCCCCGGAGAAGGAGGAGGGGATCGAGCCGGAGGTCGCGGACAATGTGACCAAGGTGCTGGAGAACGTGGTCCAGAACGGTACGGCCAAGGCGCTGGCGGACCTTCCGTTCGAGAACGCAGGCAAGACGGGTACGACCGACCAGAACAAGTCCGCCTGGTACGTCGGGTACACCACGGAACTCTCCACGGCCGTGGCGATGTTCCGGACCAACCCGAAGGACAAGGAACTCCTCTCCATGAACGGAGTGGGCGGCAAGACGTCCATCCACGGTGGTGACATCCCCGCCGAGGTGTGGAAGGAGTACATGTCCGTCGCCAGCCAGGACAAGGACTACAAGCCGAAGCCCTTCCCGGACCCGGCGCCGCTGGGGACGGTCTACAACCCCTCCCCGAGCCCGGAGCCGAGTGCCACGGAGTCCGCGCCGGAGGAGGAGGAGAAGAAGGACGACCGGCCGAAGCCCAGCAAGCCGGCCGAGCCCTCGTCGAGCTGTCAGCCGTTCGACTTCGAGTGCATGGGCGCCGGGGGGAACACCACCGACGGCCAGACCACCGACGGCGGAACCTTCGGCGGCACGGACACCGGCGGCACCGATACCGGTACGACCACCGACGGCACGACCGGCGGTGAGACCGATACCGGCACGGTGAGTGAAGGAACGGTCTTCGGCAGTACCAACACCGGTGGTGGAAACGGAAGAGGCGGAACCACCGGATAGCGACGGAATCGGGCGTCACGTCCGTTTCACGTGAAACATGGGCCGCCGCACCTCCGGGTGCGGCGGCCCTCGCCCTTTTCCGGCGCGGGTACGGCAGGATGTGCGCCATGCCGAGCGCAGAGACGATGCACGAGAGCACTCCCGAGCCGGGGACCGGAGCCACCATGGCGCGGGTCGCGACGGAGCCCGTGGCGCCGACCCGCGAGGACCCGGTGGCCGCGTCGGGCAGTGCCTTCCTGGGCGGGCCCCTGGGCCGGCACACGCTGACCGGCGCCTCCTGGTGGTCGCCGGTACGCATCGTGGTGCTGGTGGCGATGGTGGTCTTCGCCCTGGGGCTGATCCAGAAGGCGCCCTGCTACAACGGCGGCTGGTTCTTCGGCGCCGGGGCCCAGTACACCCATGCCTGCTACTCCGACATCCCGCACCTGTACCACGCGCGCGGCTTCGCCGAGGGGCTGGTCCCTTACTTCGACCGGCTGCCGGGGGACATGGAGTACCTCGAATACCCGGTGCTCACCGGCGTCTTCATGCAGGTTGCCGCCTGGCTGACCCCGGACGGCGGCAGCTACCAGGACCTGGGACAGAACTACTGGATGGTCAACGCCGGCATGCTGATGGTGTGCGCCGCGGTGATCGCCGTCTGCACCGTCCGTACCCACGCCCGGCGGCCCTGGGACGGCCTGCTGGTCGCTCTGGCGCCGGCCTTCGCGCTGACCGCCACCATCAACTGGGACCTCCTGGCCGTCGCCCTGACGTCCGCGGCGATGCTGATGTGGGCGCGGTCCCGACCGCTGGCGTTCGGAGTCCTGCTCGGTCTGGCCACGGCCGCGAAGCTCTACCCGGTCTTCCTGCTGGTCCCGTTGCTCGCTCTCTGCTGGCGTGCCGGACGTCTGCGGGCGTACGGGACCGCGGTGGCCGGCGCGGCGGGCGCCTGGCTGGTGGTGAACCTGCCGGTGATGGTCTTCTCCTTCGAGGGCTGGTCGAAGTTCTACCGCTTCAGCCAGGAGCGCTCGGTCGACTTCGGCTCGTTCTGGCTGATCCTCGACCAGCGCACCGATCTGAACCTCGCTCCGGCGGTGGTGAACCCGATCGCCCTCGTCCTGACCGTCGCGGCGCTCGCCGGAGGGGTGGCGCTGGTCGTGGCGGCTCCCAGGCGGCCCCGCTTCGCCCAGCTGGCCTTCCTGGCTGTCGCTGCCTTCATCCTGACCAACAAGGTCTACTCGCCGCAGTACGTGCTCTGGCTGGTCCCCCTGGCAGCCCTGGCGCGCCCGCGGTGGCGTGACTTCCTGATCTGGCAGGCCTGCGAGGTCACGTACTACCTGGGCATCTGGATGTACCTCGCGTTCACCAGCGGTGGTGACAAGGCGAAGGGACTCCCGCTGGAGGGGTACCAGTTCGCGATCGTCGTCCACCTGGTGGGGACGCTCTTCCTCTGCGCCATGGTCGTCCGCGACATCCTGCACCCGGAGGCGGATCCGGTGCGGCGATCGGGCGACGACGACCCCTCGGGCGGCGTGCTGGACGGAGCGCCCGACGCCGTGGCTCTGCGCGGCCGGTCCGGGCCGTCGGACGAGCCGGGACCCGCAAGGCTCGACGAGCACGACGGGACGGACGGGTCCGGCGAGCCCGGCGCCTCCGGCGACGGGGATGGGGACGGCAACCGCGACTCCACGGACGCCTGGGGCGACGTGGACGGTGAAGACCCATGGAAGTACCGCGGCGGCCCTCTCCGGAAGGAGAAGGCCGCCGGGGGGCGGAGCGACGGCTGAGGACGCCGCAGGCCGCTCAGTTGTCCACGAGGCGGTCGAACTGGGTGGTCGTGTGGCGCAGGTGGGCGACGAGCTCGTCGCCCACCGTGGGCTCGGGGGCATCCGCCGGCACGAAGAGGATGGACACCTGCATGTGCGGCGGCTCGGCGAACCACCGCTGCTTGCCCGCCCACACGAAGGGCGACAGATTGCGGTTGACCGTCGCCAGGCCGGCCCGCGCCACGCCCTTGGCCCGGGGCATCACACCGTGCAGCGCCTTCGGCGCCTCCAGGCCGACGCCGTGCGAGGTGCCGCCGGCCACGACCACCAGGTAGCCGTCCGAGGCGGCCTTCTGCTGGCGGTAGCCGAACCGGTCCCCCTTGGAGACCCGCGTGACGTCCAGGACGGCGCCGCGGTACTCGGTCGCCTCGTGGTCACCGAGCCACAGCCGGGTCCCGATCCGTGCCCGGAAGCGCGTCTGCGGGAACTGCTGCTGCAGCCGGGCGAGTTCGTCCGCCTTGAGGTGGCTGACGAACATGGTGTGCAGCGGCAGGCGGGCGGCCCGGAGGCGGTCCATCCACCCGATGACCTCCTCGACGGCGTCCGAGCCGTCGGTGCGGTCCAGGGGGAGGTGGAGCGCGAAGCCCTCCAGGCGGACGTTCTCTATGGCGGCGTGCAGCTGCGAGAGTTCCGCCTCGCTGACACCGTGGCGCTTCATCGAGGACATCACCTCGATGACCACCCGCGCCCCCACGAGGCCGTAGACCCCGTCCACCGAGGAGACCGACCGGATGACCCGGTCGGGCAGCGGGACAGGCTCCTCGCCGCGCCGGAAGGGCGTCAGGACCAGCAGGTCACCGCCGAACCAGTCCTTGAGCTTGGCCGCCTCGTAGGTGGTGCCGGTGGCGAGGACGTCGGAGCCCAGCCGGGTCGCCTCCTCGGCCAGGCGCTCGTGACCGAAGCCGTAACCGTTCCCCTTGCAGACGGGGACGAGGCCGGGGAACGAATCCTGCACGTGCTTGTGGTGTGCCCGCCAGCGCGCGGAGTCGACGTAGAGCGTGAGCGCCATGGCCGGTCCGGACCCTTTCTCGTGGCTTCGGGTGAAGTGTGGAGCGTCGCGGCCGCCCGCGGCGGCCTCAGCTGACTATGGAAGCAAACACCGCGGAGGTCAGCGGCGCGACATGTAGATGTCGAGAGCCTTGTGGAGCAGCTTGTTGAGCGGGAAGTCCCACTCGCCCAGGTACTCCGCGGCCTGGCCGCCGGTGCCCACCTTGAACTGGATGAGGCCGAAGAGGTGGTCCGTCTCGTCCAGCGAGTCGGAGATGCCCCGCAGGTCGTAGACGGTGGCGCCCAGGGCGTAGGCGTCCCGGAGCATCCGCCACTGCATGGCGTTGGAGGGGCGGAACTCGCGGCCGATGTTGTCGGAGGCTCCGTAGGAGTACCAGACGTGTCCGCCGACGATCAGCATGGTCGCCGCGGAGAGGTTCACCCCGTCCTTGCGGGCGAAGTACAGCCGCATGCGGTTGGGGTCCTCGGCGTTGAGCGCCGTCCACATGCGCTGGAAGTAGGAGAGCGGACGCGGCCGGAAGTGGTCGCGGACGGCGGTGATCTCGTAGAGCCGCTGCCACTCCTCCAGATCCTGGTAGCCGCCCTGCACGACCTCCACGCCGGCCTTCTCGGCCTTCTTGATGTTGCGGCGCCAGAGCTGGTTGAAGTTCTTGTGCACGTCCTCCAGGGACCGGTTCTCGAGCGGCACCTGGTAGACGTACCGGGGCTGCACGTCGCCGAAGCCGGCGCCGCCGTCCTCACCCTGCTGCCAGCCCATGCGGCGCAGCTTGTCGGCGACCTCGAAGGCGCGCGGCTCGATGAAGTCGGGCTCGATGTCCCGCAGCCGCTTCACCTCGGTGTCCTGGATGCCCTTCTTGATGGAGGGGGCGTCCCAGCGGCGGATGATCACCGGCGGGCCCATTTTCACCGAGAAGGCGCCCTGGGCCTTCAGGTGGGCCAGCATGGGCTCCAGCCAGTCGGTCAGGTTGGGGGCGAACCAGTTGATGACCGGGCCTTCGGGCAGGTAGGCCAGGTAGCGCTTGATCTTCGGGAGCTGCCGGTACAGGACCAGACCGGCGCCGACCAGCTCGCCCGTGCGGTCGTCGAACCAGCCGAGGTTCTCCGAGCGCCACTCGGACTTCACATCCGCCCACGCCGGTACCTGCATGTGGCTCGCCGAGGGCAGACTCTGGATGTATGCCAGATGCTGTTCTCGGCTGATCGTCCTCAGGGTCAGGCTCATTCGGGGCGCTCCTCGGGCTGGCGTGTCCCCACATGTAGGGGCTCCGGCTCTCGCGCCGAAGCCTACTGTGCCAGCCGAACGTACTGACGGACACGTACGGAGTCCGCCCCGGTCCGGGGGCCGGCGGAGCCGGTGCGGACCGGGGCGGACGGGTGGCGGGGGACGGACCGGGAGAACCTGGGGCTGATTCAGCGGCTTCAGCGACTCTACGAGCCGATCCCGCCGAAGAGACCTCCGTGGGACATACCCAGGAGCAGTCCGAGGGCGCAGGCGCCGATGCCGACGATCAGCCCGAACCGCTCCCGGGTGGTCGCCGAGATGAACTGGCCGACACCGCCCGTGACGATGCCGATCAGCCCCGCCCACGAGGTGAGCAGGTGCAGGTGGTGGAACCCGGCGGTCGCCAGGGCCACCACGCCGAGCACCAGCGTGATGCCGAGCAGGGCGTTCACCTTGGGGTGGGGCCTGTGATCGGTGGCGAAGAGGGACCCGTGAATGGTGGGCCGCGGCTGCGAACGCGTTGTCTGTGCCATGAGCACCTCCCGACGGAAGCGGCGCATCCTAGTCGGCGAGTACCCGATATGAGCCGGATCGACGCTGTTCGCGCACGGATTTCAGCCGGAAGCCGGTGTGCGGGTAGTCTGTACCGTCTGCACCGGTGTCTGCCCACGTCAGGAAGGCATCCATCCCGACTGTCAGTGGGGCCCGATACCGTTGCTCACGTAACACCACGCATACAACCCTCCTGCCACGGATCGACCGTGGCCGCTGAGTCCAAAGGAGGTGGGTTCCACATGCGTCACTACGAGGTGATGGTCATCCTCGACCCCGATCTGGAGGAGCGCGCTGTCGCCCCCCTGATCGAGAACTTCCTCTCCGTCGTCCGTGAGGGCAACGGAAAGGTCGAGAAGGTCGACACCTGGGGCCGTCGTCGTCTCGCGTACGAGATCAAGAAGAAGCCCGAGGGCATCTACTCGGTCATCGACCTGCAGGCCGAGCCTGCGGTCGTCAAGGAGCTCGACCGCCAGATGAACCTGAACGAGTCGGTCCTCCGGACCAAGGTCCTCCGTCCCGAGATGCACTGAGCCTGCCGGCTCGGTCCATCCCGGGAATCGAGTAGCACCACCAGCAACCAGCAGCTAACCCGCTGAGAGGTTCCCCCATGGCAGGCGAGACCGTCATCACGGTCGTCGGCAATCTCGTCGACGACCCCGAGCTGCGCTTCACCGCGTCTGGTGCGCCGGTCGCGAACTTCCGAGTCGCGTCCACCCCCCGCACCTTCGACCGGCAGACCAACGAGTGGAAGGACGGCGAGAGCCTGTTCCTGAGCTGCTCGGTCTGGCGGCAGACGGCGGAGCACGTCGCGGAGTCCCTGACGAAGGGCATGCGCGTGATCGTCCAGGGCCGCCTCAAGCAGCGGTCCTACGACGACAACCAGGGCGTCAGGCGGACGGTCTACGAGCTGGACGTCGAGGAAGTCGGCCCCAGCCTGCGCAGCGCCACGGCCAAGGTCACCAAGGCCGCCGGAGGCGGCGGCGGCGGTGCCCGTGGCGGCCAGGGCGGTTACGGCGGCGGTGGCGGCCAGGGTGGCGGCGGCTGGGGCGGAGGCCCCGGCGGCGGTCAGCAGGGCGGCGGCTCCCAGCCTGCCGACCCGTGGGCGTCCGGCGGTGCTCCCGCCGGCGGCCAGGGCGGCGGCGGCTGGGGCGGCAACCAGGGCGGTTCCGGCGGTGGCTACTCGGACGAGCCCCCCTTCTAGGGCGGACTCGTCACCCACACTTCTTGATCACACAGGAGAATCACCATGGCGAAGCCGCCTGTGCGCAAGCCGAAGAAGAAGGTCTGCGCGTTCTGCAAGGACAAGGTCCAGTACGTGGACTACAAGGACACGAACATGCTGCGGAAGTTCATTTCCGACCGCGGCAAGATCCGTGCCCGCCGGGTGACCGGCAACTGCACGCAGCACCAGCGTGACGTCGCCACGGCCGTGAAGAACAGCCGTGAGATGGCGCTGCTGCCCTACACGTCCACCGCGCGATAAGGGAAGGGTGACCGAAAAATGAAGATCATCCTCACCCACGAGGTCTCTGGCCTCGGTGCTGCCGGTGACGTCGTCGACGTCAAGGACGGCTACGCTCGCAACTACCTGATCCCGCGGAACTTCGCGATCCGCTGGACCAAGGGTGGCGAGAAGGACGTGGCGCAGATCCGCCGCGCCCGCAAGATCCACGAGATCCAGACCATCGAGCAGGCCAACGCCATCAAGGCGCAGCTCGAGGGCACCAAGGTTCGTCTGGCCGTTCGCTCCGGCGACGCCGGTCGTCTCTTCGGCTCCGTCACCCCGGCTGACGTCGCGTCCGCGATCAAGGCTTCCGGTGGCCCCGAGGTCGACAAGCGCCGCATCGAGCTGGGCGCCCCGATCAAGACCCTGGGCTCGCACGAGACCTCGGTGCGTCTGCACCCCGAGGTTGCCGCGAAGGTCAACGTCGAGGTCGTCTCTGCCTGAGCTCTGGCTCGGGTCTGAGCTCTTGGCTCGGCATCACTGAGAAGGGCCGCACCCCCTGGGTGCGGCCCTTCTTGGCTGTCCGGTCTGCCCCGTGAGCGGTGTTTCACGTGAAACCGTCCGCGTCGGGGTGGACGGCGGGCGACGCCACAGCCGTCAGCGGACCGCCCCGGTCACAAGCCAGTGTCCGGATCGCGCACGCCACCACAGGGTCGCCATCCGCACCGTCATCATCAAAGTCATCGCACCCCAGAGCGCGGTGAGGCCTCCTCCCACGGAGGGGACCAGCAGGGCGACGGGCGTGAAGACGGCGAGCGTCGCGATCATGGCCCAGGCCAGGTACGGGCCGTCCCCCGCGCCCATCAGGACACCGTCGAGCACGAAGACGACCCCGCTCAGCGGTTGCGACACCGCGACGACGATCAGGGCGGGGAGCGCCGCGTCCCACACCGCGGTGTCACCGGTGAACATGGGCAGCAGGAGCGGCCGGGCCAGCACCACCAGAATGCCCAGGGCGACGCCGACGGCGATGCCCCACTCGACCATGCGACGGCAGACTGCCCGGGCGCCGTCGGCGTCTCCGGCCCCCAGGTAGCGCCCGATGATGGCCTGCCCGGCGATCGCGATGGCGTCCAGGGCGAAGGCCAGCAAACTCCACAGGGAGAGAACGATCTGGTGGGCGGCCACGTCCGCGTCGCCCAGTCGGGCGGCGACCGCGGTCGCGATGAGCAGGATGGCGCGGAGGGAAAGGGTGCGGACCAGCAGGGGGGCACCGGCCTGGGCGGAGGCCCGGATGCCGGCGGCGTCCGGGCGGAGCGAGGCTCCGTGGCGACGGGCACCCCGCACGACCACCACCAGGTAGACGGCCGCCATGCCGCACTGGGCGATCACCGTGCCCCAGGCGGAGCCTGCGATCCCGAGGTCCAGGCCGTACACGAGCAGGACGTTGAGCACCGCGTTGGCCAGGAATCCGGCGACAGCGACGCGCAGAGGCGTCTTGGTGTCCTGGAGCCCTCGCAGGACGCCGGTCGCCGCAAGGACGATCAGCATGGGGGGAATGCCGAGCGAGGAGATGCGCAGGTACGTCACCGCGTACGGCGCGGCGGTGTCCGAGGCTCCGAACAGGTCGATCAGTGCCGGAGCGGTGGGCAGCACCGCGACGATCACCGCGCAGCCCAGCAGGATCGCCAGCCAGATGCCGTCCATGCCCTGGCGTATGGCGGCGCCGAGTTCGTCGGCGCCGACCCGCCGGGCCACCGCTGCCGTCGTGGCATAGGCGAGAAAGACGAAGATGCTGACCGCGGTGGTCAGCAGAGCCGAGGCCACGCCCAGCCCGGCGAGTTGCGCGGTGCCGAGATGCCCGACGATGGCGCTGTCCGCGAGGATGAAAAGAGGCTCGGCCACCAGGGCGCCGAAGGCTGGGAACGCCAGCGCGATGATCTCGCGATCGTGTCGGCGTCGGCCCGTACGACCGGTCGCGGAAGCCTGTGTCATAAGCACCAATCTAATCTTCCACAGGTAAGTGGTGCAATGCTACTGGGCCTCTTACCTTTTCCCCGGCGACGTGTGTTCTCGCACAGCGTTCCGGTAGATCTTGGCCTGGCGGCCGATTTTTTTCTTCTGCACAACCCGTGGATCGGGTTACCGCAGGTCAGAGAGGTCGCGCCGGGAAGGCTGCGGGCTTGTTCACAGCGCTGTCCACCGACTCGTGCACAGGTTTCCGGGGGTTGTCCACAGCATACGGCCGTTCTTCCACATGGCCTGTGGATAACCAGATTGGCGGAAGGTGCCCGCGGGCTTAGCGTGGTGCGGTGCCCGCCCTCTGCGGCCTGTGAGATTTCACCACGAAACCGGCGTCCGACGCCGGTGCCGAGGAGGGCTGCGGACAGCTCGATCTGTCAGAGCCGTGCCGTACAACTGAGAGGCACGGCGAGGTCCGCGCGGCGGACGGGAGGAGGGTCGCTCGGTGAGCATTTCCGAGCCCTTGGACGACCCCTGGGCCGAGAGCGGTCCCAGTGATCGTCTGCCCGCGTCGCGCCGTCGTGAGGACTCCGGTCCGGGCCGCTCCGGCGGCCGTGGAGGACGTTCCGACGACGGGAGGTGGGACGACCAGGAGGTCTCCCCCTTCGAGCGGGTGCCGCCGCAGGACCTCGACGCCGAGCAGTCCGTGCTCGGCGGCATGCTGCTGTCCAAGGACGCCATCGCCGACGTGGTGGAGATCCTCAAGGGCCACGACTTCTACAAGCCCGCGCACGAGCTGATCTACCAGGCGATCCTCGACATCTACGCCAAGGGTGAGCCGGCCGACCCGATCACCATCGCCGCCGAGCTCACCAAGCGTGGCGAGATCAACAAGGTGGGCGGTGCGGCCTATCTGCACACCCTGGTGCAGACGGTCCCCACCGCGGCCAACGCCGAGTACTACGCGGAGATCGTCCACGAGCGCGCGGTGCTGCGGCGCCTGGTCGAGGCCGGCACCCGCATCACCCAGATGGGATACGCGGCCGACGACGACGTCGACGAGATCGTCAACCGGGCCCAGGCCGAGATCTACGCCGTCACCGAGCAGCGCACCAGCGAGGACTACCTCCCGCTCGGCGACATCATGGAGGGCGCGCTCGACGAGATCGAGGCGATCGGCTCCCGCAGCGGGGAGATGACCGGTGTGCCGACCGGCTTCACCGACTTCGACGCCCTGACCAACGGACTGCACCCCGGCCAGATGATCGTCATCGCGGCCCGTCCCGCGATGGGTAAGTCGACCCTGGCGCTGGACTTCGCCCGCGCGGCGTCGATCAAGAACCAGCTGCCGAGCGTCATCTTCTCCCTCGAGATGGGCCGCAACGAGATCGCGATGCGCCTGCTCTCCGCCGAGGCACGGGTGGCCCTGCACCACATGCGCTCCGGCACCATGACCGACGACGACTGGACGCGTCTCGCGCGCCGAATGCCCGACGTCTCCGCCGCGCCCCTCTACATCGACGACTCCCCCAACCTGTCGATGATGGAGATCCGGGCCAAGTGCCGCCGCCTCAAGCAGCGCAACGACATCAAGCTGGTCGTCATCGACTACCTCCAGCTGATGCAGTCCGGCGGCTCCAAGCGCGCCGAGAACCGCCAGCAGGAGGTCTCGGACATGTCCCGTAACCTCAAGCTGCTGGCCAAGGAGCTGGAGATCCCGGTCATCGCGCTCTCCCAGCTGAACCGAGGCCCCGAGCAGCGCACGGACAAGAAGCCGATGGTCTCCGACCTGCGTGAGTCCGGCTCCATCGAGCAGGACGCCGACATGGTCATCCTGCTCCACCGCGAGGACGCCTACGAGAAGGAGTCACCGCGCGCCGGCGAGGCCGACCTGATCGTGGCCAAGCACCGTAACGGCCCGACGGCCACCATCACCGTGGCCTTCCAGGGCCACTACTCGCGCTTCGTGGACATGGCACAGAGCTGACCCGCACCGCGAGGTCCGGCTTGCACGGCACGGTCCCGTGCGGCCGGGGCGGGCGCCCGGCGTTCAGCGCCTCGTCGCGTACCTGGTCAGGACCACGCCGCAGGGGAGTGTGCGCGTCTCCACCAGGTTCAGGTTCACCCAGCTGTCCAGCGCGGTGAAGAACGGCGTGCCGCCGCCCACCAGGACCGGTGCGGTGGCCAGCACGTACTCGTCGATCAGCCCGGCCCGCATGGCCGCGGCGGCGAGCGCCGCGCCGCCGATGTCCATCGGGCCGCCGTCCTCGGCCTTGAGCCGGGCGATCTCGGCGACCGCGTCCCCGGTCACCAGGCGGGTGTTCCAGTCGACCTCGTCGATCGTCGAGGAGAAGACCACCTTCGCCATGTCCCGCCAGCGGCGCCCGAACTCGATCTCCGCCGGTGTGGAGTCGGGCCGCTGGTCGGCCGTCGGCCAGTAAGGGGTCATCATGTGCCACAGCTTGCGCCCGTACAGCGACAGCTCGGTCGCCTGCAGCTGGTCGGACCAGAACTGGAAGAGCTCGTCGCTCGGCACGCTCCAGCCGATGTCGTCGCCGGGCGCGGCGATGTAGCCGTCCAGGGACACGTTCATGCCGTAGATCAGTTTCCGCATGGCGCCAGCCTTCCGTGCATCGGGACCACGCGTACGGACCGACGCGGCACGGGAAACTCATCGGTGCGCCCCGTGCCCGAGTGCGGTCCGCGCGCTCCGGCTCGGCCGCGGCGCGTCGGCGCCGGGCCGCCGGTCACGGCGGTCAGAACCAGTGCAGGCAGTGCGGCGTGCGTTCGGCGCGGAAGAGCGCGTCGGCGAGCTCGGCCGCGCCCGGACGGTGGGCCCTGATGTGCCCGGCCCGCACCAGCGTGCTCGGCAGGGTCCCGCCGAGGTAGACCGAGCTCAGGTCGCTGACGTCCAGCGAGAGGTCGGGCTCCCGGTCGGTCGGGGCGCAGTCGGCCTTGCCGTCCTGGACGGTCAGCCGGTACCGGCCGTGCTCACCGAGCCACGGGTCGTCGACCTCGAGGACGAGCTCGCCCTCCCCCGTCCAGCCCCGGGCGGTCAGCGCGCGCGGGATGTCGAGCAGCCGCACCCACAGCCAGTCCGTGCTGTCGCCCAGCTCGCCGGCCCGGTAGTCGGTAAGCTGCCAGCGCAGCGGATGGCCGGGCGGGAGGTGGTTGAAGACCACCTTCCTCACCAGGTCGTGCCCGAGCACGAACCCGGCCAGGGCGGTGAAGGCCGCGTTGTCGACGGTGATCGTCTCGTCCACCGTCAAGGTCCTGTCCTTGTCGACCGAGTAGCTCGCGTACCCGTCGGCCACGCCGTCCGCGTCACGGTGGACGGCGATGTACCGCGGGGTCCGGGCGACCGGCGGCTGGCCCGCGCCCAGGCTCCACCAGCGGTGCGGGCGCGACAGCGCGCCGGGCTGCGTGCGGCGGAACCGCTCGTAGACCTCCTCCAGGAGGTCGCCGCACTCGCCCCGACGCAGCACCTCGACCGAACCGGCGCGGGCCGCGGCCCCGTCGGCGGCCTTCCCCGCGCGCGGCCGCGCGAGCGCCGCCCGATGGCGGTCGACCGTCATCCGCTGCGTGTAGGTCGCCGGGCCGTAGCCGAAGCGCCGGTAGATCACCGCCTCGGAGGCCAACAGCACCGACAGGATCTCGCCCTGTTCGCGCAGGTCGGCGAGCTGGCGCCGCATCATGGCGCTGAGCACGCCCTGCCGTCGGTGCGTGGGCAGGACCCCCACCGCGGTCACACCGGGCGCAGGCACCAGGGCGCCTCCGGGCAGCGTGAGCTCGAAGGAGTACGCGCCGGCGGTACCGACGGGGCGCCCGTCCTCCGTGACGGCGAGCAGGGAGCGGTCCATGTCGAACGCCGACCACCAGGCGCCGTCACCCTCGGCGGGATTCTCGCGCTCCATGCCGAACGCGGTGAGGGTCGTGTCGACGAAGAGGTCGAAATCCTGCTCGGTCGTGGAACGGATCTCCATCGTTGGCTGTGCCTCCCCGGTGTCCGGCGCCACGGTTGTGTGGGCCCGCCACAGTGCAACGTGACGTCAGGTCCAGGTCAAACCATTTACCGCTTCGCCGGAACGCGGTCGCCCCTGCCCGATCGGGTCTGATGCACTGGGGCCATGACGACACCTCAGGATGAGAACGCCCTGCTGCCCGCCACCCGGCGGGCGCTGCTGCACCGCATCGCGGTCGCCCAGGCCGAGGGACGGACGCCGTCGCTCACCGCGGCGGTGGCCCGCGGCGGCGAGATCGTGTGGACCGGGGCGCGGACCTCGGTGGACGGGCACGCCCCCGACGGCGACGTCCAGTACCGGATCGGATCGATCACCAAGACCTTCGTCGCCGCCCTGGTGATGCGGCTGCGCGACGAGGGGCGGCTCTCGCTCCAGGACCCCCTGGAGAAGCACCTTCCCGGCACGTCGGCGGGCGAGGCCACCATCGCCCAACTGCTGGCCCACACCGCGGGCCTGGCCGCCGAGGCGCCCGCGCCCTGGTGGGAGCGGACCCCGGGCTCCCTCCGCCCCGAACTGGCCGACGTGCTCGGCGACAACCCCGGCCTCCATCCGGGCGGACGCAGGTTCCACTACTCCAACCCCGGTTACACGCTGCTGGGCGCGCTGGTGGAGGAGCTGCGGAAGGAACCGTGGGACCAAGTGCTGCGCCGCGAGGTGCTGGAACCGCTCGGCCTGCACCGCACGGGCCCGGACCCGGTGGCCCCGTCCGCCGGCGGCTGGGCCGTCCATCCGTATGCCGACGTCCTGCTCCCCGAACAGGTCGAGGACCTCGGCCGGATGGCGCCCGCGGGGCAGCTGTGGTCGACCAGCACCGACCTGGCACGCTTCGCCGTCTTCCTGGCCCACGGTGACGACCGGGTGCTGAGCGCGGCCTCGCTGGCCGAGATGCGCACCCCCGCAGCGCCGCCGGAGCCGGGAGACCTGGCGTCCGGGTACGGCTACGGACTGGGCATGCAGATCCAGTACTGGGGCGAACGCCAGGTGGTCGGCCACTCCGGATCCGTCCCCGGCTATCTGGCCAACCTGTCCCTGTCCGTCGCGGACGACGTGGCCGCGGTGGTCCTCGTCAACAGCACCTCCGGAGTCCCCATCTCGGCACTGGGCGCCGATCTGGTGCGCATCGTCGCGGAGGCGGAACCCCGCATCCCCGAGCCGTGGCGCCCCCTGCCGGACGTCGACCCGGAGACGCTCGCGCTGACCGGCCCCTGGTACTGGGGGACCCAGGCATTCGTCCTGCGGCTGGCCCCGGGCGGCGGGGTCTCGCTCGATCCGCTGGCGGCCAACGGCCCCCGCAGGTCACGCTTCCGGGCGGCCGGGGACGGCACCTGGACCGGCCTGGAGGGCTACTACGCGGGGGAGACCCTGCGGGCCGTCCGACGCTCCGACGGGACCGTGAGCCACCTGGACCTCGGGTCGTTCGTCTTCACCCGCATTCCCTACGACCCCGCCGCTCCCGTGCCGGGTGGCGTGGACGAGGGCGGCTGGCGCGGGCTGAAGCAGGAGAGCTGACCGTCTTCCCGGGCCGCGATCGGCCCGGGAAGGCCACAAGGCCGAAGGTCACAGCTGGAGCTTGAAACCGAGGTGCGAGGCGGTGAATCCGAGGCGCTCGTAGAACCTGCGGGCGTCGGTCCGGGTGGCGTCCGAGGTCAGCTGCACCAGCCGGCAGCCCTGCCGTCCGGACTCCTCGATGGCCCACCGGACGAGCTGCGTGCCCAGGCCGCTGCCGCGCTCGCCGGAATGCACCCGGACACCCTCGATGACCGACCGGGTGGTGCCGCGGCGCGAGAGGCCGGGGATCACGGTCAGCTGGAGGGTTCCGACGACCGTGCCGGCACGCTCGGCCACCATCAGGTGCTGGTTCGGGTCCGCCGCCAGCCGCTCGAAGGCCACCAGGTAGGGGTCCAGGTCGTCAGGGGTCTCGCGGAGCGCGCCCAAGGGGTCGTCCGCGTACAGGGCGACGAGGGCGGGCACGTCGTCCACCCGGGCAGGGCGTATCGAAAGATCACTCATGGCCGCACCCTAGGCATGCTTCGTCCGGTGCGGAGCCCTGTCACACCAGATCGGCGGCGTGCAGCGCGCGGACGCCCTCGATGTTGCCGTCGAGATAATGCCGCAGTGAGAGCGGTACGAGGTGGACGGAGGCGATCCCGACGCGGGTGAAGGGCACGCGCACGATCTCGTACTCCCCGGCAGGTTCTTCCACCTCGGGACCGTGGCGGAGGGAGGGATCCATGGACTCCAGCCGGCAGACGAAGAAGTGCTGGATCTTGACTCCGGTGGACGCTTCGTCAGGGCCGATGTGCTCCACGGTGTCCACGAAGCAGGGGATGACGCCGGAGATCTTGGCTCCGAGCTCTTCGTGCACTTCGCGGTGGAGCGCCTCGACGACCGTGGCGTCCTCGGGCTCCACACCGCCGCCCGGGGTGACCCAGTAGGGATCGACACCGGGCTTGGTGCGCTTGATCAGGATGAGGTCGTCGCCGTCCAGGAGGACGGCTCGGGCGGTGCGCTTGACCACGGGGCGGACGGTCATGGGGGAAATCTGGCCCGTGATGTTCCACGTGAAACATCGCCCGGGGCCATTCGCCGGTGGGCCGCGCCCTCAGGACCACGCGGTGGCGGCCTGCTGCAGGAGCTCCTGCGCCCGGCCGATGTACGGAAGGCCGAGTGTGCCGGTCCGCGTCACCAGGAAGTACGTCCGCAACGGAGGCACATCGGGTTCGTGCGGGACGACCAGTGAGCCTCGAGCCAGGGCGGTGGCGCACAGGTAGCGCGGCAGGACGGCGAGGCCGGCGCCGCGTTCGGCGCAGGCGAGGACCGCCCGCAGGTCCGGCACCACCACCGCTCCCGAGGCCGCCGCGGGAACGGCGTCGAAGACAGCGGCCCAGTAGCGCGAGACGAACGGCAGCGACTCGTGGACCTCGATCACGGGGAGCCGGTCGAGCCGGGCCAGGAACTCCGCGGGCCGGTGCCCGCGGCCTGGGTCTGCCCCGGCCGCAAGACCGAGGGCCGCCACCAGGACGTGCTCCTCGTCGCACAGCGGGGTCGAGTGCAGCAGTGAACCGCGGGGGCGGGCCGTGGTGACCGAGAGGTCGTAGTGTCCGGCAGCCAGGCCCTCCAGGACCTCCTCGTCGTTGCCGAAGGAGGCGCGCAGCGGCTGTGTCAGGCCGTTGTCGTCGGTGAGTCCCACCAGGGCGGGCAGGACGCGCTCGGCCAGGAACTCCGGAGGTCCCGACAGGTGGAGGGTGCGTGGTGCGCCGTCGTCGCCGCCGGCCTCGGCTATCTCCACCAGCGCGTCCAGGTGGGGAGCGGCCCGGTGCGCCAGCTCGTCGCCGATGGTGGTGGGCACGACCCCGCGTGCCCTTCTCAGGAAGAGCGGACGGCCGACCTGACGCTCCAGCGTGCGGATCTGGGAGGTGACAGCGGGCTGGGAGAGGCCGAGCAGAGCGGCGGCGCGCGTGAAGGACCCGGCTCGGTGCACCGCCACGAAGGTGCGGAGCAAGGCCAGGTCCATGGTCGCCCCCTCGGCTTCCCCGGGCGGTACGGACCGCCGACGGCGGCCCGTCGGCCGCGTCCCATTATAAATATGTCGATAGGTCTCTGTCGCTCCCGTGATTGGACACTGACACAGAGTCAACTAACCTTGGTCGCGCGGTGCGACCGGGTGGTCGCACGGCGGGCAGGCGGCCCGGTCCGAGCCACGAGGAGGGAGGCTCGGACCGGGCCCTTCGCGCTCCGGGGGGCGGTGCCCGACGGCACCGCCCCCGTCCGCGTCGCCGCGCGTCGCCGGACGGTGGTTCCCGGTCAGTGGCCGGCAGTCGTGCCCGCCGCCTTGTCCAGGGCCCGCAGCACGTCCGCCAGCAGGTCGTCCGGGTCCTCGGCGCCCACCGAGAGACGGATGAAGCCCTCCGGCACCGCGTCCCCGCCCCAGCGGCCACGCCGCTCGGCGCTGGAGCGCACGCCGCCGAAGCTGGTCGCCTCGTCGACGAGGCGCAGCGACTCCAGGAACCGCTCGGCGTGCTCACGACCGGGGAGGGTGAAGGAGACCACGCTGCCGAAGCGGCGCATCTGCCGCGAGGCCACCGCGTGGGACGGGTCGTCCGGAAGGCCGGGGTAGCGCAGGCCGTCCACCTCGGGCCGGTCCCTGAGGGCGCGGGCCAGGGTGAGGGCGGTGGCGGCCTGACGGTCCACCCGCATCTGCAGGGTGGAGATCGAGCGGTGGGCCAGCCAGGCCTCCATCGGACCCGCGATCACTCCGGCGATCTTCCGCCAGCGTCGCACCGCGTCCATGGCCTCGCCGCGTGCGCCGGTCACATAGCCGAGCAGCACGTCACCGTGGCCGGTCAGCTGCTTGGTCCCGCTGGCCACCGAGAAGTCGGCGCCCAGCTCCAGCGGTCGCTGGCCGAGCGGGGTGGCCAGGGTGTTGTCGACGGCCACCAGGATGCCCCGGGCGTGGGCCTCCTCGGCGAGCCGGCGCACGTCGCAGACGTCCAGGCCGGGGTTGGAGGGCGTCTCGATCCACAGCAGCCGGGCGCCGTCGAGCACCTCGAGCTGCGCGTCGCCGCCGGTCGGGGCGGTGCGGACCTCGACCCCGAAGGCCTCGAGCTGGGCCCGGACCAGGGGGAACACCTGGTAGCCGTCGCTGGGCAGGACCACCGTGTCGCCGGAGCGCAGCTGCGAGAAGAGCACCGCGGAGATCGCGCCCATGCCGGAGGGGAAGACCAGCGTCTCCACGTCCTCCCGGCCGGGAGCCTCGAGCTCGCCGATGGCGTTCTCCAGCAGGGTCCAGGTGGGGTTCTCGTCCCGGCCGTAGGTGTACGGACCGGTGGGTTCGCCCGGCAGGTGGAAGTGCGCGGCGAACACGGGGCCGGGGAGGGTGGGCTCGTACTTCACCGGTTCCGGCAGGCCGGCGCGGACCGCCCGGGTGCCGTCACCGGTCGTGGAGTGCGTCGTGCCGTCGGCCTCGGCGCCCTGTCCTGGGGTGTGCGCGGCGGAGTCGTTCATACGGCCCGTCCTTCCTGGTGCTCACGTCCGGTGGCGGCGGGCAGGGCCGCCACCCCCACTGTCTCAGGGTGGCGGCCCTGCCGGACGAAGGGGTGGCCGAACGAGCAGGTCAGGGAGGTTCCGTCGTCTCACGGAGCGGACAGGGCGCGGCCTGCGGCGGGCCGGGCGGCCCAGGCGGCACGAGACGGCGCGGGGCGGCCCGGAGCGCGGTCAGTCGTCCTCGGGGAGGATCAGGTTGAGGGCCCAGGAGACCACCGCGATGACCAGGCCGCCCAGGACCGCGGTCCAGAACCCCTCGACGTGGAAGCTCAGGTCGAGCTTCCCGGCGATCCAGGAGGTGAGCAGCAGCATCAGGGCGTTGACCACCAGCGTGATCAGACCGAGGGTGAGGATGAAGAGCGGCAGTGTCAGCAGCTTGACGACGGGCTTCACCAGCAGGTTGACCAGGCCGAAGATCAGGGCCACCAGGATCAGCGTCCAGGCCTTCTTGCCGGTGCTTCCGCCCTCGAGGCTGATGTCGTCGATCAGCCACACGGCCACCGCCAGGGCTCCCGCGTTGGCGAGCGTCTTGACTAGGAAATTCATCATGTATCTGATCGTGGCAGAAGAGATCGACAGTGGTCCTGGACCCAAGGGGCGAGCGGGGCGATGAAAGCTTTTCGGCTTGACGAACTCGAGGCGGAACGGGCCGCCAACGACGGCGCGTATCTGCAGTTCCTGCGGGAGCGGCACATGTCGGTCGGGCTCTACGCGCTGGACGCCGGCGCGCAGGATCCGCAGCAGCCGCACCACCAGGACGAGGTGTACTTCGTGGTGAGCGGGCGTGGCTGGCTCACCGTGGGGACCGAGACCACCGAGGTGGCGCGCGGCAGCGTGGTCTACGTGCCGGCCGGGGTCCCCCACAAGTTCCACCACATCAGCGAGGACCTCAGGGTGATGGTCGTCTTCTCCCCGCCGGAGGGGTGACCGGGGGCGTTGACCGAGGGTCGCGGGACCGTGTCCCCTAGGGGTGCGGTCAGGGGGGAACGGGGGTGCCCGGAGCCCCTGCCGGGCCCTTCGCGCGCCTAGCATCGATGACGTGGCGCCCGAGACGCGGCGCCCGACTCGCAGAGGGAAAAGGGGCTGGGCGATGCGTGAGATCCTCGCGGACGTGCCGTGGTGGGTGAAGTGGGTGGCGATCCCGGTGATCGCGCTGGTGGTCTTCGGCGGCTTCCTGCTGAGCCTGCTCGGTTTCCTGGTGCACCTGCTGTTCAAGGTGCTGCTGTTCGTGGCGCTGGTGGGAGGTCTGATCTTCCTGGTGCGGAAGTTCACCGGCTCCTCCTCCTCGTCCTCCGACGGGAAGTGGTGAGCGCGCCCGGCGCGCAAGGGGCGGATCCCTCGTGAGAGGGAAGCTTCGCCCGCGGGGTGTATGCGGCAGGTGACGGACCGTTAGAGTCCGGAACTCGACGTGGGGGAGCCAGAGCCCCCGCGGGCGGCCTGCACATCCCCCGTGTTTCCCCGGCACGGGCAGCCCCTCGCGCTCCGGGAGTGACCCTTGGCCACGGCCGACACCGCGTCCGCCTCGCGACGCGCCCCATCGGTGCCAGTCCAGCCCACCCAGGCGGGCCACGTGCCCGCCGGCTCCGCCAAGGAGCGCCCGGGCAGAGGCAGAGCGGCCGAGGGCGCCGGAAGACCGCGCCAGGGCCAGCCGGCCACGCTGATCGGATCGGTCCAGCGGGCGATGCGCCTGCTGGAGACCGTGGCCGCGCACGAGCAGGGCGCGCCGGCGAAGCAACTGGCCCGGCAGGCGGGGCTCGCGCTGCCGACCACCTACCACCTGCTGCGCACCCTCGTCCACGAGGGCTACCTGCGGCGCGACAGCGGCCTCTTCCACCTCGGGGACGCCGCCGAGCGGCTGAGCCGCAGGCTGGCCCGGCAGAAACGTCGCGGCGCGGTCACCGAGGCGCTGGCTCACTGGCACGACGCCGTGGGGGCCCCGCTGTACTGCGCCCGCTACCGCGACGGGGAGATCGAGGTCGTCGGCGTCGCGGACTCCGAGGAGAGCCCGGCGGTCGACGAGTGGGCCGACTTCCGGGCCACCGGGCACGCGCACGCCATCGGGCAGTGCCTGCTCTCCCAGCTCGACGAGGACGCCCGCCGGGACCACCTGGCGCGCTACCCGGTGCAGCGGCTGACCCCGTACACCGTCGAGGACGAGCGCGTCCTGCTGCGGCGTTTGGCGGCCTGCCGGCATGGGGAGCCAGTGATCGAGCATCAGGAGTACGCACTGGGCACGGTGTGCGCGGCGATCCCCATCCGGATCGGCACCCTCGTCGCCACGGTGGCCGTCTCCCTCCCCGCCCAGCAGGCCGACGGCCTGCTCCCGGCGGCCCGCCGGCTGCAGGCCGAGATCGGGCGCCAACCCGGTGTCCTGGCCCTGTCTTTCAGTATCTGAAAAATCACTCCTTGTGATTCGCCGTGTACGTTCAGCAAGATGGCGCGCAGGGTCAGCAGGATGAGTCCCGGACAACCCGAGGACAAAAGACGGGGTAGGCGATGCGCGAGTCGGTGCAGGCAGAGGTCATGATGAACTTTCTCGTCTCGGACGAGCTCTCGTTCCGCATTCCGGTCGAGCTGCGCTACGAGACCTCTGATCCGTTCGCCGTGCGACTGACCTTTCACCTTCCTGGTGACGCGCCGGTGACCTGGGCCTTCGGTCGGGAGCTGCTGATCGACGGGGTGGGGCGGCCCTGCGGGGACGGTGACGTCAGAGTGTCGCCGGCCGACCCCGACATGCTGGGCGAGGTGCTGATCCGGCTCCAGGTGGGCCGCGACCAGGCGCTGTTCCGCTCCGGCGCCGCTCCGCTGGTGGCGTTCCTGGACCGGACGGACAAGCTGGTGCCGCTCGGTCAGGAGGGCGCGCTGGCGGACTTCGACGCCCACCTCGACGAGGCGCTGGACCGGATCCTGGCCGAGGAACAGAGCGCCGGCTGACCCGCCCGCCGTGGCCGGCCCCGCTCCCCTGAAGGAACGCTTCGGCCCGGTGGCCGGAGCCCGGGCGGCCCTGACCCGCCTCCCGGGTGCCGGGAGCCCGTGCCGCACCTCCGACGCGGGCGTCACGCCCGGTGACGTCAGCGGCGGCGGCGACGCCCCCGGTTGGCGCGGCCCCGGCCGCTCGTGCGAGTGCCGCCTCGGTCGTCGGGGGCGGGGCGGTCGGCGGCGACCACCAGGGCGGCCAGCGCGGTGGTCACCGGCACCGAGGCCACCAGGCCGATGGAACCGATCAGGGTGCGCACGATCTCCTGGGCGACCAGCTCGCTGTTGGCGACGGATCCCACGCTGCTCCGGGCGATCGAGAAGAGCAGCAGCAGCGGCAGCGCGGCACCGGCGTAGGCGAGCACCAGGGTGTTGACCACCGAGGCGATGTGGTCCCGGCCGATGCGCAGACCGGCGCGGTAGAGACCGCGCGGGCCCAGCGAGGGGTTGGCCTCGTGGAGCTCCCAGACCGCCGAGGTCTGGGTGACGGTCACGTCGTCCAGGACCCCCAACGAGCCGATGATGATCCCGGCCAGCAGCAGCCCGCTCATGTCGATCTGCGGGTACAGGCCGTGGATCAGGCCGGTGTTGTCGTCGGTGTTGCCGGTCAGGACGGCCCAGTCGATGAAGACCGAGCCCAGGATGCCGATCAGCAGCAGCGACACCAGGGTGCCCAGGACCGCCACCGAGGTCCTGGCCGACAGGCCGTGGCACAGGTAGAGCGCGATCAGCATGATGGCGCTGGACCCCACCACCGCGACCACCAGCGGATTCGAGCCCTGGAGGATGGCGGGCAGGATGAACAGGGTGAGGACCAGGAAGCTCACCGCCAGCGCGATCAGTGCCATCAGACCCCGTAGCCGGCCCACGACCACCACGGCCACCGCGAAGATGCCCGCCAGCAGGGCGAGCGGGAACTTCCGGTTCATGTCCATGACCGAGTACTGCAGTTCCTTCGGCGCGGACGGCTCGTAGGCGGCGATCACCGAGTCGCCCTCGGCCAGTTGCCGGGACTGGTCCTTCTGGACCAGTTCGGTGAAGGTGCGGCCCTTGTCCTTCCCGGTGTCGATCCGCACGGTGGCCAGGGAGCACTCCTGGCCCTTCTTGCTCTGCTGTCCGCAGGAGGTCTTCTCCACCCGGGTGACGGTGGCCTGCTCGGTGTGCCGGTCGAAGCCCACGCCGGAGCGCTCGTGGCCGGGTGCCCCGCCGGGCCACAGGACCAGCAGGCCGACGGCGACGGCGGCGGCGAACGGCACCAGGACGGCGGTGATGATCCTCCGCAGCCGGCGGGAGGCCGGTGCGGCGGGCCCGTGCGCGTGGCTGTGCCCGTGTCCCCCACCGGAGCCGTGCCCGTCGCCGGAGCCTCCACCGGAGCCGTGCCCGTGGCCGGAGCCTCCACCGGACCCGGACCCGGAGCCGAAGCCGCCACCGGACCCGGAGCCGCCGGCGCCGTCCCCCGCGCCCTGCCCGTCGCCGGAACCCCGTCCCGCCCCGTCGTCATACCCGGGTCCCGGTCCGTCGCCGTACCCGCGACCCGGGCCGGCG
>NZ_JBRIOU010000008.1:130150-135024 GCF_053474865.1 Streptomyces sp. CO7 | reverse complement strand
GACCCGGGCCGGCGCCCGCTCCCGTGCCGGGAGCGGATCCGCGGCCGGGCGGCGGGCCGTAGCCGGGGGGCGGACCGTAGGCGGGACCGGGGCCATGACCGGGCCCGCCGCCGTGGGCGTGGCCGTGCGGCATGCGAGGGCCGCTGGGGGAACGCGGCGGTTCGGGAGGCGGTTGCATGGTGCTCACGGACAGATCATCCCAAGAGTGACAGGGGCCTACTGTTCACCGCGCCCGGCGAGACGCTAGCGTGGGGTCACCTTTGCACACGCGGGAGCTCGGAGCACCGGGCTGAGAGGACGCTGACCTCCGCACCGCCCCTGATCCGGGGCGGGCAGACGATGTTTCACGGGAAACATCGCTACGGAGACCGCTGCGTCGACCGCCGAACCTGTTACCGGGTAATGCCGGCGTAGGGAGTAGGTCTCATGACCGACAAGGACGTACGCACGCCTGCTCGTTGGCACAAGAGCTATGTCGAGGGCTCGCGCCCCGACATCCGCGTGCCGATGCGGCAGATCCACCTCACCAATGGCCGTTCGGTGTCGTTGTACGACACCTCCGGCCCGTACACCGACCCCGCGGCGGCCACCGACGTCCGCCGGGGCCTGCCGTCACTGCGGCAGAACTGGATCGTCGCCCGGGGGGACACCGAGGAGTATCCGGGCCGCCCGGTCCGGCCCGAGGACGACGGGATCCGCCACACCTCGCCGCGTGGCGGGCTGCGGAACCTGGACGCGGTGTTCCCCGGGGCGCCGCGGCTTCCGCGCCGCGGCCGGGACGGCCGTCCGGTCACCCAGCTCGCCTACGCGCAACGCGGCGAGATCACGCCCGAGATGGAGTTCGTCGCCCTCCGGGAGAACGTCGCTCCCGAAGTGGTGCGCGAGGAGATCGCGGCGGGCCGGGCGGTGCTGCCCGCCAACGTGAACCACCCGGAGATCGAGCCGATGATCATCGGCAAGCGGTTCCTGGTGAAGGTCAACGCCAACATCGGCAACTCGGCGGTGACCTCCTCCATCGAGGAGGAGGTGGAGAAGATGACCTGGGCGACCCGCTGGGGCGCCGACACGGTCATGGACCTCTCCACGGGCCGCAACATCCACACCACGCGGGAGTGGGTGCTGCGCAACTCGCCCGTCCCCATCGGCACCGTGCCGCTCTACCAGGCGCTGGAGAAGGTGGAAGGCCGCGCAGAGGAGCTGACCTGGGAGATCTACCGGGACACGGTGATCGAACAGGCCGAGCAGGGCGTGGACTACATGACGGTGCACGCCGGTGTCCGGCTGGCCTACGTGCCGCTGACTGCCGGCCGGAAGACGGGCATCGTCTCGCGTGGCGGTTCCATCATGGCCGCCTGGTGCCTGGCCCACCACCGGGAGAGCTTCCTCTACGAGCACTTCGAGGAGCTGAGCGAGATCCTCGCCGCGTACGACGTCACCTATTCGTTGGGCGACGGCCTGCGTCCGGGATCGATCGCCGACGCCAACGACGAGGCGCAGCTCGCCGAGTTGCGCACCCTCGGGGAGCTCGGCCGCATCGCCAGGCGGTGCGGCGTGCAGACGATGATCGAGGGCCCGGGACACGTCCCGATGCACAAGATCAAGGAGAACATCGACCTCCAGCAGGAGATCTGCGACGAGGCGCCGTTCTACACCCTGGGCCCGCTGACCACGGACATCGCTCCGGGCTACGACCACATCACCTCCGGGATCGGCGCGGCGATGATCGCCTGGTGGGGCACCGCGATGCTCTGCTACGTGACGCCCAAGGAGCACCTGGGCCTCCCCGACCGCGACGACGTCAAGACGGGTGTGATCACCTACAAGATCGCCGCCCACGCCGCGGACCTGGCCAAGGGACACCCGGGCGCCCAGGAATGGGACGACGCGCTCTCCGACGCCCGCTTCGAGTTCCGGTGGGAGGACCAGTTCGACCTCTCCCTGGACCCGGTCACGGCACGGGAGTTCCACGACGAGACGCTCCCGGCCGAGCCTGCGAAGACGGCGCACTTCTGCTCCATGTGCGGCCCGAAGTTCTGCTCGATGCGGATCAGCCGGGACATCAACGAGCGGTTCGGCGGTGACGCGGCAGCGGGTTCGCCGGAGGAGATCGCCGAGGGGATGCTGCAGAAGTCCAAGGAGTTCGCGGCACGCGGCAATCAGGTCTACGTGCCGTTGACCGAGCGGCCCGAGCAGCTGGAGACCGCGGCGGACTGACCGCGAGCCGGTGCGGCGGCGTGCCACGCCGGCCGGGCGCCTGTGCGCGCCCGGCCGGCGTGGCCGCGTCACCTCAGGGGTTGCGACGGTCCCGGCTGGAGAAGTCGGGGCTGCTGTAGCCCGGGCTGCTGAAGCGAGGGCTGGTCATCCGGCCCGGCTCCCGACGGGCGCCGGGGTGGCCGTCCTGGTCGCCCGGCGCGGGCAGCGGTCCGCCCGCCGGGGCGACCCGGGAGGCGGAGGCCGACGCCTTCTCCAGGAAGGGATGGAGACCGAGCTCGCGCAGAGCCTCCAGCCACTCCAGGCGGGCGCGCTCCAGCTCCGCGTCCTGCCGGTGCCGGGGCTCCACGTGGTAGGCCCGGGCGCCGTTGCGCAGCGCGGCGACCAGCAGTCCGGCCGCGGCGGTCAGCAGGCCGCCCGCGGCCAGCGCCCCGAACACCCAGCCGGCGGTCAACAGCGTTCGCGCCATGGCCGGTTCCGGCGTGACCATCTTCAGCACGTAGCCGATCAGCAGCAGCACGACGGCCGACGCCCCCGCCAGCAGGGGGGCCAGGACGACGGCCACGGCGCCCGCGCCGGGGCCGGAGGCGTCGGCCTCCGGCAGAGCGGCGTTCTCCGCGGTGTCGGATTCCGGCTTTCCGGCCGAGTCGGCCAGGCGCCGCAGGCCGTCGCGGAGGTCGAGGTAGTGGCCGTACTCGACGGCCGCCGCCTGGACGATCTCGTCGGCGCAGGCCAGGGCGTGGGTGCGCAGCTGCTCGGTGTTCGGCCGCCCGGTGAGTACCGCCGGGTCGTTGTCGCGCGGGGTCGAGCGCAGAACCTCGTCCAGGGCTCGCTCGAAATCGGGGCGGTCCTCGTTCCGCAGGTGCTGCGGGTGGCTGGTCATCTGCATCCCCCGATGCTCCGTAGGGCTGTGGCTCGGCATGCCGACGAGCCGTCTGGCTGGGACGGAGGGGAGCCTGCTACGGATAGTCCGATGGTAGTGCCGTGGCGGCGGGTAATGACAAGGGGAATTCCGGGAGTTTCCCGGTTTCCTGCCGGATCCACGCCGGATCCGGCAGGAAATGCGACGTATGAACTCCCCTGATGCGCCAGGGAGTTGATCACTGCGTGTGATCAGGAGCCGGGACCGGCGGCGGATGCGCCGGGTCAGGCGACGGGCAGGCGCCGCACCAGGAGGGTGCCGGCCATGGTGACGCCGCCGTCCATGGCGACGGCCAGGCCGTCGGCATAGATGTGCGGTCCGTCGATCGGGGAGCGTCCCGCACCCGATGCGCCGTCCTCCGAGCCGGCCTCGCCGGTGAGGTACGGGATCGGGCTGTGGCCGTGGACGATCCGGGTGCCGCCGTAGGCGTCGAGGAGCTCGCGGGCGGCTTCCACGCCGCCGTCGCGGAAGGCGAACCGCTTGGTGAACTTGCGGAAGAGGTCCCACACCTCGTCCGGGTCGTTGCGGGTCAGCGTCTCCCGGACGGTGTCGTTGACCTCCTCGATGGAGGCGCCGAACTCCAGGTAGGCGGTGGTGTCGGAGTGCAGCAGCAGATGCCCGTCGACCTCCTCCATGGCGGCGAGCCGCGACATCCACTGCAGGTGGTGGTCGCGCAGACGCTCCATGTCCGCCTTCTGGCCGCCGTTGAGCAGCCAGGCGGCCTGGAAGGTGGCGGTGCCCGCGCTGGAGTTGACGGGCGTGTCGCCGTACCGCTTGGCACCGAGCAGAAGGAGCTCGTGGTTGCCGAGCAGCGCCTTGCAGTAGCCGCCCGCGGCCGCGGCCTCGGCCGACAGCCGCATCACGAGGTCGATCACGCCGATCCCGTCAGGGCCCCGGTCGGTGAAGTCGCCGAGGAACCACAGCCGGGTGGTGCCGGCCGACCATTCGCCGTTCGCGTCGACGATGCCCTGCTCGCGCAGCGCGTCGAGGAGTTCGTCCAGGTAGCCGTGGACGTCGCCGACGACGTAGAGCGGGCCGGGGGCGGGCTTGCCCGCGGTCGTCGCCTCGGCGGGACCGGCGGCGGGGGACGGGATGAGCTGCAGCGTGTCGCCGCGGCGGATCACCGGGAGGTCCCGCTCGGTCGGGGTGTAGTCGTCGGCGCCGTGACCAGGGATGTCCTCGGGCGGCACCGAACCGGGGTGCGGTTCCGCCGGGGGCTCGCCGTGCGCGGCGGAGGCCGGCGGCACGGGAGCGGGAGGCATCCCCGCCGCGGTGTGCGGAACGGGTTCGTGGACGTATGCGGGCACCCGGAAGTCGCGCAGCGTCGCCGTGCGCTCCACCTCGGGTCCCCGACCGGCCCCCTGAGTCATCGACCCCTCCACCATCGCGCCGCGTCTGCACCGCATCGGACTGCCTGGTGGCAGCGGCCCGCGGTGCCGTGCGCCCATCATAGGAACGCGGATCGTGCCGTGGGACGACCCAGGGGTGGTGAATCCTGCGGCATGAGGGGATGACGGGCGGGATTTCGGCCGAATCGCACGGTGTGCGCCGGTTGAAGCCCCTCCGGCGGCCGCCGTCCCGCCTCCTGCCGCCCTCCCCGCACGCGTCTTCGCGACGGGCGTGCCCACGGTTCCGCGACGGTCGCCCGCGCGCTCCGCGACCGGCCTGCCGACACACCCGTCACCGAGGACGGGCCCGCCCCTCGACCGGGTCCGTCCTCGTGCGGGCCCGTCCTCGGTGA
>NZ_JBRIOU010000008.1:128381-130050 GCF_053474865.1 Streptomyces sp. CO7 | reverse complement strand
CAGGGCGTCCGCCCCGGCCATCGGCTGCCGGAGCGGGGCGGACGACGTGTCAGCCGGCGCCGGCCGCGCGCGGAGGGCTCACGGTGGTGCGGGCCGGGCGGCGCTGGGACGACGCGCGGACGATCAGCTCCGTCGGCATCACCTGCTCGACCGGCTGGTCCGAGGCGATGCCCTCGATGGCGTCGATCAGCAGCTGGACCACCGCCGTGCCGATGCGACGAGGCTTGAGGGAGAGCGTGGTGATCGGCGGCTCGGTGGTGGCGTAGACCGAGGACTCGCTGCAGCACACCAGCAGCAGGTCCTCCGGCACCCGCAGCCCGTACCGCCGGGCGGCCGCCAGCAGGTCCGTGCCGTTGGGGTCGAACAGCCCGTACACCGCGTCCGGACGGTCCGGACGGGCCAGTAGCCGGTCGGCGGCGACCGCGCCCGCGCAGGGGTCGTGAGCAGGGTAGGACTCGTAGACCGGGTCCTGGCCGACGCTCTCGCACCAGCGGAGATAAGCGGTGGTCGACAGCCGGGTGTACGTGTCCGTACTGGTGCCGGTGAGCAGACCGATGCGGCGCGCGCCGGCCGCCGCGAGGTGGTCGAGGATGCCCAGCACGGCGGCTTCGTGGTCGTTGTCCACCCAGGCCGTCACCGGAAGGGTGCCGTCCGGGCGGCCGTCGGAGACCACCGGTAAACCCTGGCGGGCCAGTTCGGTGACGACCGGGTCGTGGTCCGAGGGGTCGATGACCACCGTCCCGTCGAGCGCGACGTTGGACCACACGTCGTGCCGTGAGGTCGCGGGCAGGATGACCAGGGCGTAGCCGCGGTCCAGCGCCGCCGAGGAGGCGGCCCGCGCCATCTCGGCGAAGTACGCGAACTCCGTGAAGGTGAAAGGTTCATCCCCGTACGTGGTGACGGTCAGGCCGATGAGGCCGGACTTCCCCGTACGGAGGGTTCGGGCCGCGGCCGACGGGCGGTAACCGAGACGGTCGGCCACCTCGCGGACGTGGCGGCGGGTGGCATCGGGCAGTCGGCCCTTGCCGTTGAGGGCGTCGGAGACGGTCGTGATGGAGACTCCGGCCGCGGCGGCGACGTCGCGGATCCCTGCCCGGCCTGGTCGGCTGCCCCGGCGGCTGATCTCCGCCCGGTTCACCTGGTGCTTCCCTGCTGCTGTCATGGCGAGCCGATAGTAGGGCCCGGAAGGCAGGCTGGGCCGGATGCATATGCGCCCGTTGACAGGGACGATTCCCCATGGTCATGTGGGCGCAATCACCTTGGAAAGCAAGGTGATTGAGTCTTGGAGTCGAAGGACCAGGCGTCTCGACGGGTGCATGCAATGTGCACCGGAGAGGGCCCGCCCGGGGTGCAACTCACCTTCACGGGTGATGCGCGCCAGGGCGCGAGCCACCGGCGCGCGTGATTTTCGCGGTTGCGCCCCTGGGGCCCACGGATGTTCCGGATGTTCCGGTACCTCGGACCGCTCCCGCCGGAGGGCGCCCGCCGGGCCGGTCCCGCCGTCGCGGTACCGCCGGGCCGGTACCGCAGCGGCGGGCGGCTCTTACTGATCATTTCAGAATGAGGTTCGGAGTCGTCTCAAGCAGATGATGCTGCAGGCGAGTTGGAGCAGTCCGAGGTGAAGGTCGGCTCGTATCTCGTAGCGGATCCGGAGGCGCTTGAACTGGTG
>NZ_JBRIOU010000008.1:126897-128281 GCF_053474865.1 Streptomyces sp. CO7 | reverse complement strand
GAGCAGCGGAGCAACACGATCCCACAGGTCATCAGGCACAAGATCATCCGACACACTCAGAACTCTGCCGTCCACCAGCCCAACTGCCAAGCCTGTGAGCCAAACTCATTCTGAAACGATCAGTTAGGCTGATAGCCATCGGTGCCGTCGGCGCAGTGAGCCGCCGGCCGTCATGAGGAGGACTGCGGTGAGCGAGACGACCCCCAAACTGCGTGCCGAGCTGGAGGGAGTGCCCTCCTACAAGCCGGGCCGCCCGGCTTCGGGGACGGGCCCGGTCGCCTACAAGCTGTCCTCCAACGAGAACCCCTACCCGCCGCTGCCCGGCGTGATGGAGAGCGTGGTGGCCGCCGCCGCCTCGTTCAACCGGTACCCGGACATGGCCTGCACCGGCCTGACCGAGGAACTGGCGGAGCGCTTCGGGGTGCCGGCCTCGCACGTGGCCACGGGCACGGGCTCGGTGGGCGTCGCCCAGCAGCTGCTGCAGTCCACCAGCGGCCCCGGCGACGAGGTGATCTACGCCTGGCGCTCCTTCGAGGCCTACCCGATCATCACCCGGATCAGCGGCGCCACGCCCGTGCAGGTCCCGCTCACCCCGGGCGACGTGCACGACCTGGACGCGATGGCCGCGGCGATCACGGACCGGACCCGGCTGATCTTCGTCTGCAACCCCAACAACCCGACCGGCACGGTGGTGCGCCGGGCCGAGCTGGAGCGCTTCCTGGACCGGGTGCCGAGCGACGTGCTGGTGGTGCTGGACGAGGCGTACCGGGAGTTCATCCGGGACACGGACGTCCCCGACGGCGTGGAGCTGTACCGGGACCGCCCCAACGTCTGCGTGCTGCGCACCTTCTCCAAGGCGTACGGCCTGGCGGGTCTGCGGGTCGGCTTCGCGATCGCCCACGAGCCGGTGGCGGCCGCGCTGCGCAAGACGGCCGTGCCGTTCGGCGTCAGCCAGCTGGCGCAGGACGCCGCGGTCGCCTCGCTGCGCGCGGAGGACGAGCTGCTGGGCCGGGTCGGCTCCCTGGTGGGCGAGCGCACCCGGGTGGTCGCGGCCCTGCGCGAGCAGGGGTGGACCGTGCCGGACACCGAGGCGAACTTCGTCTGGCTGCGGCTGGGCGAGCGGACCATGGACTTCGCGGCGGCCTGCGAGCAGGCCGGTGTGGTGATCCGTCCGTTCGCCGGGGAGGGCGTGCGGGTCACGGTCGGGGAGACCGAGGCGAACGACCTCTTCGTCAAGACGGCGGAGGGCTTCCGCAGGTCCCTCTGACCCTCCGGTCCGGTCCGCCGACCGGACGTGCCGCGGCCCGGTGGCCCCTTCGGGGAGCCGCCGGGCCGTCGTCGTTCCGCCTGGCCGGGGCTGGGGCCGGGCCGGGCGGAACGACGA
>NZ_JBRIOU010000008.1:121462-126797 GCF_053474865.1 Streptomyces sp. CO7 | reverse complement strand
GGGCCGGGCCGGGCCGGGGCGAGGGACGGGGCTCGGAGCGTGGGCGAGGGGCGGGTTTCGGCCGATCCGGGCCGTTAGGGGGGACCCCCCTGTACAGCCGTTCGACCTACATGCTGATAATAGCTTGTGAATGTGAACGCTTTCACAAGCGCGCATGTTCATCCCCCCATGTGCGGATCTGGTGGAACAAAAACTCCGCCTCGAGGCACCGCTGTGAAGGAGAACACGTGGACCTCGCCCTGGCACCCGAGACACTCGCCCGCTGGCAGTTCGGCATCACGACCGTCTACCACTTCCTCTTCGTCCCGCTGACGATCTCCCTGGCCGCGCTCACGGCCGGCCTCCAGACGGCCTGGGTCCGCTCGGGCAAGGAGAAGTACCTCAGGGCCACCAAGTTCTGGGGCAAGCTCTTCCTGATCAACATCGCGCTGGGTGTGGTCACCGGCCTGGTGCAGGAGTTCCAGTTCGGTATGAACTGGTCCGCCTACTCCCGCTTCGTGGGGGACGTCTTCGGAGCGCCGCTGGCCTTCGAGGCGCTGATCGCCTTCTTCTTCGAGTCGACCTTCATCGGGTTGTGGATCTTCGGCTGGGACAAGCTCCCGAAGAGGATCCACCTGGCCTGCATCTGGATGGTGGCGGTCGGCACCATCCTCTCCGCCTACTTCATCCTGGCGGCGAACTCCTGGATGCAGCACCCGGTCGGCTACCGGATCAACGAGGCCAAGGGCCGCGCCGAGCTCACCGACTTCTGGCTGGTGCTGACCCAGAACACCACGCTCGCCCAGGTCTTCCACAGCCTGGCCGCCGCCTTCCTGACCGGCGGCGCCTTCATGGTCGGCATCGCCGCCTTCCACCTGGCCCGCGGCCGGCACATCGCTGAGATGCGCACCTCGCTGCGGCTGGGCCTGGTGACGGTGGCGGTCGGCGGCCTGCTGACGGCGGTCAGCGGCGACGTCCTCGGCAAGGTGATGTTCGAGCAGCAGCCGATGAAGATGGCGGCCGCCGAGGCGCTGTGGGAGGGCGAACGCGGCGCCCCGTTCTCGCTCTTCGCCTACGGGGACGTCGACAAGGGCCACAACACGGTGGCGATCCAGATACCCGGCCTGCTCTCGTACCTCGCCGACTCGGACCTGGACCACTACGTGCCGGGCATCAACGACATCAACAAGGAGATGCAGGAGACGTACGGCCCCGGCGACTACCGCCCCAACATCCCGGTCGCCTTCTGGAGCTTCCGCTGGATGATCGGCTTCGGCATGGCCTCCCTCGGGGTGGGTGTGCTCGGTCTCTGGCTCACCCGCAAGAAGTTCCTGCTCCCCCGGCACCTGCGGACCGGCGAGGACGAGGTGCCGCGCCTGGTCCTGCTGCCGCGCGGCACCGTCCTCGGCCCCCGGGCGACCCGGCTGTTCTGGCAGGTGGCGACCTGGACCATGGCGTTCCCGCTGATCGCGAACGCCTGGGGCTGGATCTTCACCGAGATGGGCCGCCAGCCCTGGGTGGTGTTCGGCGTCTTCCAGACCCGTGACGCCGTCTCCCCCGGCGTCGGCCAGGGCGAGGTGCTCGCCTCGATGGTCCTCTTCACGGTGGTCTACGCGGCGCTCGCCGTCGTCGAGGTGAAGCTGCTCGTGAAGTACGTGAAGGCCGGCCCGCCCGAGCTCACCGAGGCCGACCTCAACCCGCCCACCCGAATCGGCGGCGACCCGCAGGACGCCGACCGGCCGATGGCCTTTTCGTACTAGCAGGCAGGAGTCGCCCCGCATGGAACTTCAACTGCACGACGTCTGGTTCGTCCTGATCGCCGTCCTATGGACCGGCTACTTCTTCCTGGAGGGCTTCGACTTCGGGATCGGCGTCCTCACCCGGCTGCTGGCCCGGGACCGGACCGAGAAGCGGGTGCTGATCAACACCATCGGCCCGGTCTGGGACGGCAACGAGGTCTGGCTGGTGACCGCCGCCGGCGCCACCTTCGCCGCCTTTCCCGAGTGGTACGCCACGCTCTTCTCCGGCTTCTACCTGCCGCTGCTGCTGGTCCTGCTCTGCCTGATCCTGCGCGGGGTGGCCTTCGAGTACCGGGTGAAGCGCTCCGGCGAGCAGTGGCAGCGCAACTGGGAGTCGGTGATCTTCTGGACCTCGCTGCTGCTCGCCACGCTGTGGGGCGTGGTGTTCGGCAACATCGTCCGCGGTCTGCGGATCGACCGGGACCTGGAGTACGTGGGCACCCTGGGCGACCTGCTGAACCCGTACGCCCTGCTGGGCGGAGCGACGACCCTCGCGCTGTTCACCTTCCACGGCGCGGTCTTCGCCGCGCTGAAGACCGAGGGGGAGATCCGGGACCGGGCGCGCGGACTGGCGCTGCGGCTGGGCGCGGTCACCGCCGTGCCGCTGGCCGGCTTCCTGCTCTGGACGCTGCTGCTGCGGGGCAACACCCCGGGTCTGGTGGCCGCCGCCCTCACCCTGGCCGCTCTGGCCGCCGCGGTTCTCACCGCGCGGGCCGGACGGGAGGGCTGGTCGTTCGTCTTCTCCGGTCTCGGTGTGGTGGGGCTGGTGGCGGTCTTCTTCCTGTCGCTGTTCCCGAACGTCATGCCCTCCACGCTGGACGAGACCTGGAGCCTCACGGTCACCAACGCCTCGTCCAGCCCTTACACCCTGAAGATCATGACCTGGTGCGCGCTGGCGGCCACGCCCGTGGTGCTGCTCTACCAGTCCTGGACCTACTGGGTGTTCCGCAAGCGGATCGGCACACGGCACATCGCCGTGAGCCGCTGACCACTCTCACGGACGAGGTTTCACGTGAAACCGGTGGACCCCCGGCTGGTGCGTCACGCACGCGCCACCCGCTTTTTCCTGGCCGCGGTGGTGGCCCTGGGCCTGATCGGGGCAGGACTGGTCGTCGCCCAGGCGACGCTGCTCGCCGAGGTGGTGGTCGGCGTCTTCCAACGAGGGCTGACCACCGGTGAGCTGGGAACTCCCCTGCTGGCGCTGGCCGCCGTCGCCTGCGGGCGGGGGCTGGTCGCCTGGTTGACCGGCCTCGCCGCCCACCGGGCGAGCGCGGCGGTCAAGTCCGAGCTCCGGGGGCGGCTGCTGGCACGGACAGCCGCCCTCGGTCCCTCCTGGCTGGACGGGCAGCGCACCGGGTCGCTGGTGAACCTGGCGACCCGGGGTGTGGACGCCCTGGACGACTACTTCGCCCGGTACCTGCCCCAGCTGGGCCTGGCCGTGGTGGTGCCGGTGGTGGTGCTCGCCCGGATCGTCACGGGCGACTGGGTGTCCGCGGCGATCATCGTGGCGACCCTGCCGCTGATCCCCCTGTTCATGGCGCTGATCGGGTGGGCCACGGAGGCCCACACCGCGCGGCAGTGGCGGCTGCTGTCGCGACTCTCCGGCCACTTCCTCGACGTGGTCGCCGGGCTTCCGACCCTGAAGGTGTTCGGGCGGGCGAAGGCGCAGGCGGAGTCCATCCGTCGGATCACCGAGGAGTACCGGCGGGCCACCCTGCGCACGCTGCGGATCGCCTTCCTCTCCTCGTTCGCGCTGGAGTTGCTGTCCACGCTGTCGGTGGCGCTGGTGGCGGTCACCATCGGCATGCGGCTCGTCCACGGAGAACTGGACCTCTACACCGGGCTGGTGGTGTTGATCCTGGCGCCCGAGGCCTACCTGCCGCTGCGGCAGGTGGGGACGCAGTACCACGCGGCGGCGGAAGGGCTGGCCGCCGCCGAGGAGGTGTTCGCGACGCTGGAGACGCCGCTGCCGGTGGCGGGGGACCGGCCGGTGCCGGCGGACACGACGATCACCTTCGAGGACGTCACGGTGCGCTACCCGGATCGCTCGGAGGACGCCGTTCGGGACGTCTCGTTCATGGTGGAGCCCGGGGCGGCGGTCGCCCTCACGGGACCCAGCGGCGCGGGCAAGTCCACGCTGCTGCGGGTGCTGCTCGGCTTCACCGCGCCCTCGCGAGGGCGGGTGCGTGTGGGCGGCGTGGACCTCGCGGAGATCGACCCGCAGGCCTGGCGGTCGCGGATCGCCTGGGTGCCGCAGCGGCCTCACCTGTTCGCGGCGAGCGTGGCGGAGAACGTGCGGCTGGCACGGCCCGGTGCCGACGAGGCCGAGGTGCGGCGGGCGCTGTCGGACGCCGGGGCGCTGGAATTCGTGGACGCCCTGCCGGAGGGGACCGGCACGTTGCTGGGGGAGGACGGCGCGGGGCTGTCGGCCGGGCAGCGCCAGCGGATCGCGCTGGCCCGCGCCTTCCTGGCCGACCGGCCGGTGCTGCTGCTCGACGAGCCGACGGCCGCGCTGGACGGGGCGACGGAGGCGGAGATCACCGAGGCGGTGCGGCGGCTGGCGGTGGGCCGGACCGTCCTGCTGGTGGTCCACCGGCCCGCACTGCTCGCGGTGGCGGACCGCGTCATCCGGCTCACGGAGCCGTCCGCCCCAGCCGCGGCGAGGAGCGAGGACGCGGGCGGCCCGGACCGCGTGCCCGGGTCCGGCCGCGGCCCGGCGTTCGGTGCCGCCCCGGTGACCTGGGTCGCCGCCTCCACAGCCGGTGCTGCCGTCGAACCGCCGACCGGTGCTGCCGCCGACCCGGTGGTCGAAGCGGCCGCCGGGCCGGTGACCGCAGCGGCTCCCGGGCCGGTAACGCGCTCCGTGGCGCCGCTGACCGGTGCTGCCGTCGAGTCGGTGACTGGTGCCGCCGAGCCGCTGACCGGTGTCGCCCGGCCGGTCGGCGGAGCCGACGGTGGTGCCGACGGTGGTGCCGTGGCCCTTCCCGCGGGCGGGGCGGCGGTCGAGGCCGGTGCCCGTCCCGTGGCCGCACCGGTGGTCGGGGGTGCGCGTGCCCGTGGGCGTGGCGTGCTGCGGCGGGTGCGAGGGCTGTCGGGGGCGCGGCGGGGGCGGCTCGGGACGGCGCTGCTGCTGGGGAGTCTCGCGCTGGGGAGCGCGGTGGGGCTGATGGCGACCTCCGGCTGGCTGATCTCCCGGGCCTCGGAGATGCCGCCCGTGCTGCACCTGATGCTCGCGGTGACCGCGACCCGTGCCTTCGGTATGGGCCGTGCAGTCTTCCGCTACGCCGAACGGCTGCTTTCGCACGACGCCGTGCTGCGGATGCTCGCCGACACCCGGGTCGCGGTCTTCGCGCGGCTGGAGCGGCTCGCCCCGGCCGGGCTGCGCGGCGCACGCCGGGGCGATCTCCTGTCCCGCCTGGTCACCGACGTGGACGCCCTGCAGGACTACTGGCTGCGGTGGCTGCTGCCCGTCGGCGCGGCCCTGACGGTCTCGGCGGGCTCCGTGTCGTTCTCGGCCTGGCTGCTGCCCGAGGCGGGCGCCGTCCTGGCCGTGGGGC
>NZ_JBRIOU010000008.1:120083-121362 GCF_053474865.1 Streptomyces sp. CO7 | reverse complement strand
GCTGGCGCCGGCCCGCG
The DNA here is from genome assembly GCF_053474865.1 of Streptomyces sp. CO7. Taxonomy (NCBI): domain Bacteria; kingdom Bacillati; phylum Actinomycetota; class Actinomycetes; order Kitasatosporales; family Streptomycetaceae; genus Streptomyces; species Streptomyces sp. CO7. Next base: position 121,345 of record NZ_JBRIOU010000008.1, on the reverse strand, counting down.
GCGAGCTGGCCACCCGGGTGACCGACCTGCTGACCGGTACCGCCGAGTCGACGGTGGCCGGTGCGCTGCCCGCCCGGCTCGCCGCCGCCCGCGCGGCCGACGCCGTGCTGACCCGGATCGCCGCACGCACCTCGTCCGCGAGCGCCCTCGGCGACGGGCTGGTCTCGCTGATCGGCGGCCTCACCGTCGCCGCGTCCGCGCTGGTCGCGGTCCCCGCGGTGGGCGCAGGCAGGCTGGACGGGCTGCTCACCGCGGTGGTCGTGCTCACTCCCCTCGCCGCGTTCGAAGCCGTGCTGGGACTGCCGCTCGCCGCGCAGTACCGGCAGCGGGTACGGCGCGGCGCGGAGCGGGTCTTCGACGTGCTGGACGCGCCGGATCCGGTGCGCGAGCCCGAGCGGCCGCTCCCGGCGCCGGCGTCGCCGTTCCCCCTCGTGGTGCGCGGCCTGTCGGCCCGTCACCCCGGTCAGCGCGGGACGGCGTTGCGCGGGGTGGACCTGGTGCTGGAGCCGGGACGCCGGGTGGCCGTGGTGGGAACGTCCGGTGCGGGCAAGACCACCCTGGCCCAGGTGCTGCTGCGCTTCCTGGAGCCCGAGGCGGGGTCCTGCACCCTCGCGGGGGTCGGCAGCCGGGACCTGGACGGTGACCAGGTGCGCCGGCTGGTGGGGCTCTGCGCCCAGGACGCCCACCTCTTCGACAGCAGTGTGCGGGAGAACCTGCTGATCGCGCGGAAGGACGCCACCGACGCGGAGCTGCGGGAGGTGCTGGACCGGGTCGGGCTGCTGGAGTGGGCGGACGCCCTCCCCGAGGGCCTGGACACCCTGATCGGGGAGCACGGCGCCCGGCTCTCCGGCGGCCAGCACCGCCGGCTCGCCCTGGCACGTGCGCTGCTGGCGGACTTCCCCGTCCTGGTGCTGGACGAGCCCACCGAGCACCTGGACCTGCCGACCGCCGACGCGCTCACCGCGGACCTGCTGTCCGTCACCGAGGCGTCCGCCGCCCAGGGACGGTCCACCGTGCTGATCACGCACCGCACCGCGGGCCTGGAGGCGGTGGACGAGGTGCTGGTCCTGGACGGCGGACGCGTGGTGCAGCGGGGCCGGTACGCCGATCTCGTCGCGGTCCCGGGGCCGTTCCGCGTGATGGTGGAACGTGAGGCGGAGGCGGCCCTCCTCACCGCCCGGCCCGCGGACCTCGCCGGCCCGGTGCCTCGGAGTCCGGTTCCCGCGGCGGGCTGACTCCCGCGGCGGGAACCGGGCGCCGAG
>NZ_JBRIOU010000008.1:111545-119983 GCF_053474865.1 Streptomyces sp. CO7 | reverse complement strand
ACCCCGGGCCCGGCGGCCGGCGAGCCAGGCCAGGGAAACGCCAGGGTCGGGCCGGGCGGCACGCGGGTCGTGTCCCCCGGCTGCCGCAGAGGTTCCCTCGGGTGCCGTACGGGTTCCCCCGGCCGTACGTCTCCGGCGAGCCAGGCGCGGGTGGCACCACCAGCATCGCTGACATGCCCTCACCTCGCCGTGTCCTCCCGCTGGTTCCGGTCCTGCTGTGCACCCTGGCCGCGCTGGCCGTGCCGCACGCCGCCGCCGAGGAAGGGCGAGGGCTCGCCGGTCCACCGGACGACGGCGGCCTCAGTACACGGGTGGCCCGCCTGTACCGGGAAGCGGCCCGGGCCACCGACCGGTACGAGGCCGACGCCCGCCGGCTGGAGCAGGAGCGGGCGCGCGCCGGGAAGCTGGACCGGCTGCTGGCCCGCAAGCGCCAGGAGGCCGAGGTGATCCGGGCGGACGTCGGCCGGTACGCCAGGGCCCAGTACCGGGCGGGCGGTGGTCTGCCGGTCACCGCGCAGATCCTGCTCTCGGGGGACGCGCGGACGCTGATGTCCGGTCAGCGGGCCGTCTGGCGCGCGGACCTCGCCCTCCAGAACGTGATCGACCGGAGCCGGCGGGCCGAGCGGCGACTGGCCGAGGAACACCGGAGAGCGGAGGAACGGCGGCAGCGACTGGAGGAGCACTCGGCCGAACTGGACGGGAAGAGGCAGCGGATCGAGAGCACCCTGGAGGAGGCGCGGGCGCTGCTGCAGAGCCGGGCGGACGCCTCGGTCGCGGCCGGCTCGTGCCGGGGCGCGGTGCGGCTGGAGCAGCCGGAACCGTCTGCGCCGGGGACCTGGGTGGCGCCGGTCGAGGAGTACGCGCTGTCGGCCGGGTTCGGCCAGGGAGGCGTCCGGTGGGCGAGCCGGCACACGGGGCAGGACTTCGCGGTGCCGATCGGCACGCCGGTCCGCGCGGTGGGCGAGGGCCGGGTGGCCAGGGTGTCCTGCGGCGGCCCTTTCGGGATCGAGGTGGTGGTCGAGCACCCCGGCGGTTACTTCACCCAGTACGCGCACCTGGCCGCGGTCACCGTCGACCAGGGGCAGCGGGTGACGGCCGGACAGTGGATCGCCCAGTCGGGGACCAGCGGCAACTCCACGGGCCCGCACCTGCACTTCGAGGTCCGTGTCACGCCCCGCTCGGGATCGGCGCTCGACCCGGTCCCCTGGCTGGCCTCCCACGGAGTGCCCCTCGGCTGAAGCCCGGCACAGCACCGGCCCATGCCGGGCCAGAACCACGCCGGGTCAGGCCGACACCGGGCCAGAACCACGCCGGGTCAGGCCGACACCGGGTCGGGTCCCTGCCGGGTCAGGCTCACGCCGGCCCAGGACCCCGCCGCCCTCCGGGCGGCTACGGCAGGTCGGCGAGGATCTCCTCGATGACCAGCGCGACCCCGTCCTCGTTGTTGCCGGCGGTCTGCCGCCCGGCGGCCCGCAGCGCGTCGGGATGGGCGTTGCCCATGGCGTAGGCCCGCCCGGCCCAGGTCAGCATCTCGACGTCGTTGGGCATGTCGCCGAAGGCGACCACCTCCTCGGGAGAGATGCCTCGCTCGGCGCAGCACAGGGCGAGCGTGCTGGCCTTGGAGACGCCTGGGCCGCTGATCTCCAGCAGGGCGCTGGGGCTGGAGCGGGTGACCGTGACCCGCTCGCCGAGCGCGGTGCGGGCCAGGGCGAGGAACGCGTCCGGCTCGAGTTCGTGGTGGAAGGCCAGCAGCTTGAGCACCGGCAGGGAGGCCGCGACGCCACCGGGCGCCAGCAGCTCCTCCGCATCGCCGTAGGAGTCGGGCGTCTCCACGAAGATGCGCGGGTAGGCACGCTCCTGGTGGAAGGCGTAGGTCTGCTCGACGGCGAAGAGCGTGCCAGGAACCGCCTCGCGCAGCAGCCGGACGGTCTCCCTGGCGTTGGCGTGGCCGACCTCGCGGACCTTGGCGAAGCGGTGGCGACCCGGGCCGTCGTGCAGGTCGACGACGGCTGCCCCGTTGCCGCAGATGGCGAGCCCGTGCCCTTGCAGGTGGTCGGCGACGACCTCCATCCAGCGAGCGGGCCGCCCGGTCACGAAGAAGACTTCGATGCCCGCCGCCTCGGCGGCCGCCAGGGCGGCCACCGTGCGGGGCGAGACCGACTTGTCGTCCCGCAGCAGCGTGCCGTCGAGGTCCGTGGCGATCAGCCGGGGCGGAACTGCAGCGTGGGCCCGGGTTGCGGGCGCTTCGAGAGCTGAGGTCACTCCGCCATTCTCGCGCATATGCCAGCACGTGCGTGCGGACGTCCGCACATTTGAGTGAGAATCGATCCCTGAATGATCAGTTCCCCCGCAAATGCCGGGTAGGCCGGGCGGAGCAGGTCCAGCCGACGGCTGGAGTTCAGCTCAATTGCGCCGGTGCCTCGGTGGCGATGCGCTCGAAGGTCTTCTCGTCCACGTCGAACTCCGAGTCGGGGATCGGCATGTGGATCACCAGCTCGGTGAAGCCCAGCTCGGCGTGACGGCCGGCGAAGTCGACGAAGGCGTCCACGGACTCCAGGGGAGCGTTGCGGTCCGGGGTGAAGCCGGTGAGCAGCACCTTGTCGAGTTCCTTGACGTCCCGGCCGAGGGCCGCGCAGCTGTCCGCCAGCCGCTCGGTCTGGCGGCGGATGGCCGTCACCGAGTCCTCCGGGGTACCGGTCTCGAAGATCGTCGGGTCGCCCGTGGTCACCCAGGCCTGACCGTGGCGCGCGGCCAGCTTCATCCCGCGCGGCCCGGTGGCCGCCACCGCGAAGGGCAGGCGGGGGCGCTGGATGCAGCCCGGGATGTTGCGGGCCTCGTGCGCCGAGTAGTGGTCGCCCGTGTAGGAGACCGAGTCCTGGGTGAGCAGCCGGTCCAGCAGCGGGACGAACTCGGCCAGCCGGTCGGCGCGCTCCCGCGGAGTCCAGGGGTCCTGGCCCAGCGCGGTGGCGTCGAAGCCGGTGCCTCCGGCACCGATGCCCAGGGTGATCCGGCCGCCGGAGATGTCGTCCAGGGAGATCAGCTCCTTGGCCAGGGTGACCGGGTGCCGGAAGTTGGGCGAGGTGACCAGGGTGCCCAGGCGTACCCGGGAGGTGACGGTGGCGGCGGCGGTCAGGGTGGGAACGGCGCCGAACCACGGGCCGTCCCGGAAGGTGCGCCAGGACAGGTGGTCGTAGGTGTAGGCGGTGTGGAAACCGAGTTCCTCGGCGAGTTCCCAGGAGGCTCGTCCGCCCTCCTGCCAGCGGCGGTACGGCAGGATCACGGTGCTCAGGCGCATGCTCATGCTGCGAGCCTAAGGCCGGGGCGTTTCACGTGAAACATCCCACCTGCGCACTTCACCCCTGCTGCAGCCGCAGGTACTCCGGTGGGACCGACCGGGTCAGCCAGACGCCGTTGGCGCTCACCTGGAAGACATGGCCGTCCCGGTGCATCGCCCCGGCGTCGACCGTCAGCACGAGGGGGCGGCCCCGGCGGGCGCCCACCTTGGTGGCGGTCTCCCGGTCCACCGAGAGGTGGACGTCATGGCGGGCCATCGGGCGCAGCCCTTCGGTGCGAATCGCGTCCAGGGACTGGGCGACGGTGCCGTGGTAGAGGAACGGCGGCGGAACGGCCGCCTCCAGGCCGAGGTCCACCTCGACGGTGTGACCCTGGCTGGCACGGATCCGGGTGCCCTCGACGGCGAAGCGCCGCTTGTCGTTGGCCGCCACCGCGTGGTCGAGCTCCGCCCGGCTGATCGGGAAGCCATGGGCCGCGGCCGCCTCCAACAGGGCGTCGATCTCCACCCAGCCGCCGGGGTCGAGGGCGATGCCGATCCGGTCCGGCTGGTGGCGCAGATGCCGGGAGAGGTACTTGGAGACTTTCACCATGCGCCGGTCGTCGGTGCCGGCGTTTTCCTGAGAGGTGTTCATGTGGCCCAAGTCTCAGGCATCGAGCGTTTGATCCACAGCGAATTACGGTTCTCCACAGGATTGGGGACCAACCTGTGGACAACTTCGCCGCGATACGGACGGAGCCGCCTCATCCCGCCACGGCCCGGCAGCCCCATCCGTCCGACGGCCCCTCCGTTCCGTCCGACGGCCCCTCCGTTCCGTCCCTCCGCCCCTCCGTCCCACCCCGTCGCCCGGTCGCCGTCTCAGCTCCGAGGTGGACCCTTACGCGTCCCCTACATCTGGAGGGTGAGTCGGGCACGCCCCACGGGAGGACGACGCGCCCGCGCCCTCGCCCCTACTGTCAGGGCCGTGACTGTGATCCTGACCGAAAGCCTGAGCAAGCGGTTCCCCCGGGTGACCGCCCTCGACCGGCTCACCCTGGACATCGGCTCCGGGGTGACCGGCCTGGTCGGCGCCAACGGCGCCGGCAAATCGACCTTGATCAAGATCCTGCTGGGTCTCTCCCCCGCGTCGGAGGGACGCGCCGAGGTGCTGGGCATGGACGTCCGGGCCGAGGGCGCCGCCATCCGCGCCCGGGTCGGCTACATGCCGGAGCACGACTGCCTGCCGCCGGACGTCTCGGCCACCGAGTTCGTCGTCCACATGGCGCGCATGTCGGGTCTGCCGTCGGCCGCCGCCCGTGAGCGCACCGCCGACACCCTGCGTCACGTGGGCCTGTACGAGGAGCGCTACCGGCCCATCGGCGGCTACTCCACCGGCATGAAGCAGCGGGTCAAGCTGGCCCAGGCGCTGGTCCACGACCCGGACCTGGTGCTGCTCGACGAGCCCACCAACGGTCTCGACCCGGCCGGCCGGGACGACATGCTGGGCCTGATCCGGCGGATCCACACCGACTTCGGCATATCGGTGCTGGTCACTTCCCATCTGCTGGGAGAACTGGAGCGCACCTGCGACCACGTCGTCGTGATCGATGGCGGCTCGCTGCTGCAGTCCAGCTCGACCACCGACTTCACCCGGTCCACCGCGGTCCTCGCGGTGGAGGTCACCGACAGCGACGAGCACCCCGACGGCATCGAGGCCCTCCGCAAGGCCCTCGACGCACAAGGGGTGCGCACCGAGGACGGCGGCGCCGGCCTTCCCGGGGCGGGCCGCATCCTGCTCCTCACCGCGGACGGCGACGCCACCTACGACCTGGTCCGCGACACCGTCGCCGGCCTCGGGCTCGGCCTGGTGCGCATGGAACAGCGCCGGCACCACATCTCGGAGGTCTTCCGCCATGACGACCGATAGCCTCACGCCGGCCGGCTCCCCGGGCAGGCCGTCACGGCCGGGCGACGGCGCCGCGCCCGAGAGCCGGATCCACGACATCGGCTACCGCGGCTACGACGGCCCCCGCCTGGGACGCTCCTACGCCCGCCGCTCACTGTTCGTGCAGTCCCTGCGCGGCGCCTTCGGACTGGGCCGCTCCGCCCGGTCCAAGATCGTGCCAGTGATCATCACCGCGGTGATGGCGCTGCCGGCGGTGATCGCGGTGGCGACCACCATGGTCACCGGCAGCAAGGAACTGCCCATCGCCTACGTCGAGTACGCCGTCGGCTTCGACATGGTGATCGCCCTGTTCCTCGCCGCCCAGGCCCCCCAGGCGGTCTCGCTGGACCTGAGGTACCGGACCATGCCGCTGTACTTCTCCCGGCCCATCGAGACCTCGGACTACGTCCGGGCCAAGTACGCGGCGATGGCCTCGGCGGTCTTCGTGCTCACCTCGCTGCCCCTGGTGCTCCTCTACGCGGGCGCGCTGCTGGCGAAGCTGGACTTCACGGACCAGACGACCGGCTTCGCCCAGGGGCTCGCCGGCGCCGCCGTGCTCTCCCTGCTGCACTCCGCCATCGCCCTGCTGGTCGCCGCCCTCACGCCGCGCCGCGGCTTCGGCGTGGCCGCGGTGATCGCCGTCATGACCCTGTCCTACACCGCGGTCACGGCGCTGCAGGTCGCCGCGGACGAGAGCGGGGCCGAGGGCGCGCTGAACTGGATCGGCCTCTTCTCGCCGAGCAGCCTCATCTACGGCCTCCAGCACGCCTTCTTCGACGCCGAAGGCCCCTTCCCGGGCAGCGTCGGCCCGTCCGCCGCCCAGGGCGTCGTCTACCTGCTGGTGGTCGCGACGCTGATCGCCGGCTGCTACGCGCTTCTGATCCGCCGCTACCGAAAGGCCGGGCTGTGACCACCATCAAGCTCGACCACGTCTCCCGCTGGTTCGGCAACGTGGTCGCCGTCAACGACATCACCATGGACGTCGGCCCGGGCGTCACCGGTCTGCTGGGGCCCAACGGAGCGGGCAAGTCCACGCTCATCAACATGATGGCGGGGTTCCTCTCCCCCTCGGCCGGGACGGTCACCCTCGACGGCAGGCCGGTCTGGCGCAACGAGGACATCTACCGGGAGATCGGCATCGTCCCCGAACGCGAGGCGATGTACGACTTCCTGACCGGCCGTGAGTTCGTCGTGGCCAACGCCGAGCTGCACGGTCTGGGGGACGCCGAGGCGCAGAGCGCCCTGGCCCTGGTGGAGATGGAGTACGCCCAGGACCGCCGGATCGGCACGTACTCCAAGGGCATGCGGCAGCGCGTGAAGATGGCGTCCGCGCTGGTGCACGGGCCCTCGGTGCTGCTGCTCGACGAGCCGTTCAACGGCATGGACCCGCGCCAGCGGATGCAGCTGATGGAGGTGCTGCGCCGGATGGGGGCCGAGGGCCGCACCGTGCTGTTCTCCTCCCACATCCTGGAGGAGGTCGAGCAGGTCGCCTCGCACATCGAGGTGGTCGTCGCCGGACGCCACGCGGCCAGCGGCGACTTCCGCTCCATCCGCCGTCTGATGACCGACCGCCCGCACCGGTACCTGGTGCGCTCCAGCGACGACCGGGCCCTGGCCGCGGCGCTGATCGGCGACCCGTCGACGTCCGGCATCGAGGTGGACACCGCCGAGGACGCGCTGCTGATCCAGGCGGCCGACTTCGGCCGGTTCACCGCGCTGCTGCCCCAGGTGGCCCGCGACCACGGCATCCGGCTCTACACGGTGTCGCCGTCGGACGAGTCCCTCGAGTCCGTCTTCTCGTACCTTGTCGCGGCCTAGCGACACAGCGGCCCAGGAGGCCCTCACGATGTCCACAGCCTTCCATCCCACGGTGGCCCGGCTCACCTACCGGGCCCTGCTCGGCCGGCGCCGCGCCCTCGTCCTGGGCAGCCTGCCGCTGCTGCTCGTGGTGATCTCCGTCGTGGTGCGGCTCATGGCGGGCGCCGATCCGCAGAGCGCGGTCAACGTGCTCGGCGGCTTCGCGCTGGCCGCCATGGTGCCGATCGTCGGCGTGATCGCCGGCACCGGGGCGATCGGTCCCGAGATCGACGACGGTTCGGTGATGTACCTGCTCAGCAAGCCGGTGAAGCGGCGGACCGTGCTGCTCACCAAGCTGGTCGTGGCGATCGGGGTGACGATGGTCTTCTCGGCCGTCCCCACCCTGGTCTCCGCGCTGATCCTGGCGGGAACGGCGGACGGGGTCGCCGTCGCCTACACGGTCGCCGCCATGGTCGCCTCGGTGGCCTACGCGTCGCTCTTCCTGATGCTGGGCACGATCACGCGTCACGCGGTGGTCGTCGGCCTGGTCTACGCCCTGGTCTGGGAGGCGCTCCTCGGCTCCTTCGTGCCGGGAGCCCGGTCCCTGAGCGTCCAGCAGTGGGCGCTGGCGGTCGGCGGCGACCTGGCCGAGGGGAAGCTGGTCACCTCGGAGGTCGGCACCGTCACCGGCGCGGTGCTGCTGGTCGTGCTCACCGTGCTCGCCGCCTGGTACGGCGCCCGCCGCCTGCGCACCCTGACCCCCGCTACGGAGGAGTGAGACGCGCGCCCTCACGCACCCTCCCGACGGGGTGCGTCCGGCGTCGATCTCCTCGAACGTGATTCCGGATCCCCTTCCGCCCCGGCACACTGGGCGTGAGGGGATCCGGGAGGTACGGGGAGATGACGGAACCTGAAGGGACGGCGGGTCCAAAGGACTGGGACGAGGTCGTCCTGGACGAGGACTTCGTCCGCGGCGCGACGGTCCAGGAGCCGTCGGGCCGGGCCAGGATGCTGGCGGCGCGGTGGCGGCGGGAGCCGCCTCAGCCGGAGCCGTGGCGGACGGACCAGCCCCCGGCGGGCTGGTTCTGGAGCAAGGCGCGCCGCCGCAGGTGGCGGCGGAAGTGACCCGCCCGGGGCGGCCGGCCGCCCGCTAATTCGGTGGCGGAGCGGGCCCGCGCGGAGGCACAGTGGGGTGTCACGCCGGACATGTCCGGCGTGACGTGGTCCGGGAGCGGGGACGGGGAGGAAAGGCCCCGGCCCCCGGCTGGGCAGGCCCGCGCCGACGCCGGTGGGATTCGTTACCCCACCGCGTACGTGCCGCTGGGAGCCGCCCGGGGGCGGCCGCTTCGAGCGCGCGGGAACACAGCCCCGCGCGGGCCGCCCCACCCGGGAGACCTCCGGGGGGCGTGAGATCGCCTTCTCCCA
>NZ_JBRIOU010000008.1:106948-111445 GCF_053474865.1 Streptomyces sp. CO7 | reverse complement strand
GCCCCGGCCCGCACCCCCGGCTCATCGGTGGCCGCGGCCCCGGCGGTCCTGGCCGGGCTGGCCGACCCGGACTCCGCGGCCTGCTGCCCGGGCTCGGCCGTGCGCTCGTCGGCCTCCTGGGCGTCCTCGGCTCCCTCGGCAGGTTCCGCCCCCGCGACACCTTCCGCCTCGGGGTCGTCGAGGCGACGGGTCCAGCGGCGGGAGATCCAGGCGATCCCCACCAGCAGGGCCACCAGCCCCGCCTTGACGATCAGCAGGCGCCCGTACGACGTGCTGGTGAGCGCGTCCCAGGAGCCGACCTGGCGCCAGGACTGGTAGACGCCGGTGACCGCCAGCGCCGCCACCGAGAGGAACGCCACCCGCGAGAAGCGGTGCACCGCGGCCCTCTCCACGGTGATCTCCGCGGAACGCCGGTACAGCGCGACCAGCAGGGCGGCGAGCCCGCCCAGCCACAGCGCCACCGCGAGCAGGTGGATCACGTCCACCGGCATGGCGATCCCCGGCTGCAGCCCCGCCGAGGCGTGCTCCGACAGCGCCCAGGTCGCCGCGAGACCCGCGGCGACGACCACGCCGCCCACCGCCAGGCCGAACGACAGGTCCCGCTTCTCCGCACCGTCCTCGCGCCGCTGGTACGTGCCGAAGAGGATTGCCACGAACAGCGCGGCCACCGCGAGCAGCAGCAGCCGGCAGACCAGCGCCGCCCCGGTGCTGCTCCGCAACACCTGGGCGAGGAGGCCCATGTCGGCGACGTCGCCGAGCTTCCCGGAGCCGATGTACGCCCCGCGCAGGAGCAGCAGCGCCAGCGTCCCGACGGTGAGGGCGAGCCAGCCGCCCACCACCAGCCGCTGCAGCGCGCGCACCCCGGCGCCCCGCCGCCAGCAGATCAGCACGAAGGCCGCGCCGCCCACCAGTACCGTGAACCCGGCGTAGGAGACGTAGCGCGCCACGTCGTACAGGGTGCCCACGACCCCGCCGCCCGCGGACTGCTCGGACAGGGTCACCGAGGTCTGCGAGGGGGCGCCCACCGAGTAGGTGTAGGCGCCGGCGACGGGGTGGCTGTCCTCGGACACCACCTGGTAGGCCACCGTGAACGTGCCGAACGGCAGGCCCTCGTGCAGCTTCACCCGCACGCTGGTCCCGTCGACGGACGGAGCCTTGCCGGTGTCCACCCGGTTGCCCTCGGGGTCGAGCACCCGGACGGAGTCGGCGGAGACGGCGACCTTCTCGGAGAAGGTGAGCGTCACCTGCTCGGGAGCGCGGTTGACCACCGCCCCCTGCTTCGGGTCGCTGCCGGTGAGCGCGGCGTGCGCCGACGCCGGACCGGCCCCGGCCAGCAACAGCCCGGCCATGGTGAGCAGCAGCAGTACCAGTACACGTGCGATCCGCGGTCCTGCGGTGGTCGCCGTGCGGGGCGCGGTGGTCGGCGTCACGGTGGTCCCTCCCTAGTGCCGGTGGTGCGACGGTGTGTAGGTGGCCGATTGGACCGGCATGTCGACCGTGACCGGGTCGGCGTCCTTGAAGCGGAGCTCGACGGTGACCGTCTCGCCCTTCGCCGGCCGTCGGGTCAGGTCCTCGAACATCAGGTGCGTGCCGCCGGACTCGAGCGTCAGCCGCCCGCCGGCGGGCACGTCGACGGACGCGGCGGGGCGCATCGTCCCGTCGACCGTCTCGTGCACGGTGACCCGGGCGGCCAGGTCGCTGGAGACCCCGGTGAGCTCGGCCGCCCGGTCGCCGTCGTTGACGACGGTCAGGAAGCCGGCGGCCAGTTCGTCGGTCACGGGCTGCGGCATGTAGGCGCCCTCGACGGTGAGGTCGGGGCCGTCCGACGCTCCGCAGGCCGACAGCGGCAGGGCGAGCGCGGCGACGGCGGCGAGCGCCAGGCGGCGGCCACGTGCCGCGCACCTGCGCACCGGACGCCCGGGAGCGGTGCGGATCACGGGTTCTCGCCCTTGATCAGCTCGGGCAGGTCGGCGGACCAGTCGCCGACGGTGGCGTCCTCGCCGTAGAGCACGTATCCCTGGTCGGTCTTCGGGGAGAAGGCGATCACCTGGGTGCCGTGGGTGGAGACGTAGTTGCCGTCCTTCTTCTCCACGGGCTTCTCGACGGAGATGCCGACGGTGCGCGCACCGGCCTGGATGGTGGCGAAGTCCCCGGTCAGACCGACGATGTCGGAGTCGATGCCCTTGAGCCAGGAACCGAGTTCCGCAGGGGTGTCACGGCCGGGGTCGGTGGTGACGAAGACGACGCGCAGCTCGTCCTGCTGCGCCTTGGTCAGCGACTTCTTGGCGACCGCCAGGTTGTTCATGGTCAGCGGGCAGATGTCGGGGCAGTGGGTGTAGCCGAAGTAGATCAGCGTCGGCCTGCCCTTCGTCTCCTCGCGGAGGTCGAACTCCTTGCCGTCGGTGCCGGTGAGCACCAGGTCGGGCTTCTCGAAGGGCGTGTCCAGGACGGTGGCCGCCTTGTCGTCGGGAGCCACCTCGCTCACCGTTGTGCTCGGCTCCTCGGAGCCGGACGTGCAGGCGGACAGGGTGAGGGCGGTGGCGGCGAGCAGGGCGGCCGCGGTGAACTTCTTCTTGCGCATGGAGTCTTGTCCCGGTGGTGGACCCGGACGCCGCCGGGACACGTGCGTACGCGTCCCGGCGACGGCCGTAGGGCTGGATGGGTCGGTCAGGCGTACGGCGGTCAGGCCGTGCGACGGCGGGCCAGGACGCCGAAGGCGACGCCGGCGACGCCCACGACGATGCCCACCACGCCCAGTACACGGGCGGTGGTGTCCGTGCTGTGGGAGGCGGCGTGCTTCGTGTGGCCGTCGGAGTGGCCGGCCCGGTCGGCCTTGGCCTCGCTGCCGGAGGCGGCCTGGTTCTTCTTCTTGTCGCCGTGGCCGTGCCCGTCCTCGGCGGCGGCGGAGAGCGCGAGCACCGGGGCGGGGCTGTCGGGTTCCTCCTGGCCCTCCTCCTGGAGCTCGATCCAGCGTACGACCTCGCCGTTCGAGTACGTCTGGAGCGCCTTGAAGACGAGTTCGTCGGCGTCCTCGGGCAGCGGGCCGACCGAGACCGGGAACTTCTGGAAGAAGCCGGGCGAGATGCCGCCCTTCTTCTTGTCCTCGGCGGTCCAGACGATCTTGGTGACGGCCTCGTCGACCTGACGGCCGTGCAGGTCGAGCGGCTTGTCGAGCTTGCTCCGGGTCACCTTCACGTCCCAGCCCTGGACGGGCTGCGGCATCACGGAGGCCAGCGGGTGGTCCGCCGGGAAGTTGACCTCGAGCTTGGTGGTCGAGGCGTTGTCGCGCTCGTTGGGAACCTTGAACGCCACGGTGGCGTAGCCGCCCTTGGCCGCGGCGCCCTCCGGCTGCACGCTGACGTGGGCGAAGGACGGGGACGAGAGCAGCAGGACGGACGCGCCGGCCGCGGCGACGGCGGCGGCGATACGGGATGCCTTCATGGGCACACTCCACTTCCGGATTCACACGGTGGATTCGGTCGGACGACGCGCGCAGGGCGCGCCGGGCCGCGTGACGGCGGCGTCCGGTCCGGATCCGGCGACCACGGAAGGCCCCGTCGACGGGGGTCGACAGGCCGTGCGCGGGGACGGAGAGGGGCGTCGCGTCAGGCGGCGAGGGCGAGGGTGCGGACCGGGGCGGGCGGGCCGCGCCTGATCACCGCGTGCTGGAGGGGCGCGGTCGAGGGCGCCGGGACGTCGTCGAGGACGGAGCCCGTCGGGACCTGCGGACGCTCGTGGGCGCCGGACGGACCGGCGTAGAGGGCCCGCGCCAGCGCCAGGGCGGCGAGCAGCGGCCGCAGCACGGCCGGCCGGCCGGACAGGTCCTGTCCGGCGAGCCGCACCAGCCGCAGCAGCGCCAGATCGCCACGGCGCAGCAACCAGCCCGCGGCCAGCCCGGCCAGCGTGTGCCCGAGCAGCATCGGCAGCGAGGGCAGCACGCTGAGCCAGGCGTCGGAAGAACCGGTGTGCGGGTGGCCGTGGCCGCTGCCGGCGCTCAGACGGGCGAACTCCGCGAGGTCACGGCCGAGTCCGGCGTCGATCAGTATCTGCCGGGCCTCCTCCGCGGACAGCCGGTTCGCGCCGCACACGATGCGGGAGGCGCGGTCCACCACCGCCGCCGGGTCGGCGGCGCCGCCGGCCCCCATGCCCGCGGCGCCGTGCCTGCCACCGGCCATGGACTGCGGGCCCAGGGCGAAGAGGGTGTGCAGGACCAGCTGGCAGACGACCAGGAACCCGGTGATCCGGGGCAGTGAACGGTTCCGCTCGCACCCGGCGAACGGCAGGGCGGCCACCAGGACGAGGAGGAAACCGACGGCCCAGGTCCACCAGGAGGGGACGGCCGGATGCGAGGCCGAGGACGCGAGGACGTGCCCTCCTCCGGCCAGCACGACGCAGACCGCGGCGAAGGCCGCGGCCCTCGGGTACCGGAGGTCGTCCCCGGTGTGCGCCGTGCGCTGGTGGAGGGCAGTCATGGCGGGCCCATCATCCCACTCGTCC
>NZ_JBRIOU010000008.1:104367-106848 GCF_053474865.1 Streptomyces sp. CO7 | reverse complement strand
CCCACTCGTCGCTCCGGCATCACAGACCAGGTCCGATATGCGTCGAGTGCAGCCGTTCGGCCCCCCGCCGTATGGGCGTTCTCACGTCGAACGGGCGCTTAGGCACGGGGAGTAAGGGCAATACGTATCGGTATGTCGAGCCGAGCCGCCGCCTGGAGGCAGGAGCATGAGCATCTTGTGGTCACTCCAACTGCGGCGTGAGGCTGCCAGCGTTCCCTTCGCACGGCGTCTGCTGCTCGGGGCGATGGAGACGGCGGGAGTGGACCCGGACATCTGCTACGACCTGTCCGTGGCGCTCAGCGAGGCCTGCGCGAACGCCGTGGAGCACGGTGGGCACGGCGGAGGCGCCGCCGCGGACTACCAGGTCACGGCCTACATGGACGGCGAGCGGTGCCGGATCGAGGTCTCGGACTCGGGCCCCGGCTTCGACAGCGGCGCGCCCAGCCCGGTCCTCCCGCTCCTCCCGGAACCCGGCGCGGAGGCGGAGAGCGGGCGCGGCCTGATGCTGATCCGGAAGCTGGCCGACCACGTCCGCGTCGACAACCTGCCCGGTACGGGCGGTGCGGTCGTCAGCTTCGACAAGCTGCTCAAGTGGCGTGAGAACGCGCCCCTGACCGCGGTCTGAGACCGCGGTCAGCGGCGCGCACGTCGCCGACGGGCCCCGTGCCGCGCCGATGGGCGCCACGGGGCCGGTGACGCATCAGGCGCCGAGGTCCGCCATCCAGGACTCGACGTCTTCGGAGCGGCGCGGGAGGGCGGCCGACAGGTTCCGGTTGCCGTCCTCGGTGACCAGGATGTCGTCTTCGATCCGCACGCCGATGCCGCGGTACTCCTCGGGCACCGTGAGGTCGTCGGCCTGGAAGTAGAGGCCCGGCTCGACGGTCAGGCACATGCCCGGCTCCAGCGTGCCCCCGACGTAGGTCTCGGTGCGGGCGGCCGCGCAGTCGTGGACGTCCATGCCGAGCATGTGCCCGGTGCCGTGCAGGGTCCAGCGGCGCTGCAGACCGAGGTCCAGGACGCGCTCGACCGGGCCCTCGACGAGGCCCCACTCGACCAGCTTCTCGGCCAGCACCCGCTGCGCGGCGTCGTGGAAGTCGCGGTACTTGGCGCCCGGCTTCACGGCGGCGATACCGGCCTCCTGGGCCTCGTACACCGCGTCGTAGATCTTGCGCTGGATGTCGGTGAAGCGGCCGTCGACCGGAAGGGTCCGGGTGACGTCGGCCGTGTAGTACGTGTGCGTCTCCACACCGGCGTCGAGCAGCAGCAGGTCGCCCGCGCGGACCGGGCCGTCGTTGCGGACCCAGTGCAGGGTGCAGGCGTGCGGGCCGGAGGCGGCGATGGTGCCGTAGCCGACGTCGTTGCCCTCGACGCGGGCGCGCAGGAAGAAGGTGCCCTCGACGTACCGCTCGGAGGTGGCCTTGGCCTGGTCGAGGACCTTCACCACGTCCTCGAAGCCGCGGACGGTGGAGTCGACGGCCTTCTGCAGCTCGCCGACCTCGAAGTCGTCCTTGACCAGACGCATCTCGGAGAGGCAGACCCGCAGCTCCTCGTCGCGCTCGGCGGTGACCTTGTCGGTCAGCGCGGCCTCGATGCCGGCGTCGTAGCCGCGCACCACGCGCACCGGGCCGGTGGCCTCGCGCAGCGCGCCGGCCAGCTCGCGCACGTCGGAGCAGGGGATGCCGTACAGCAGCTCCGCCTCGGAGAGCGAGTGGCGGCGGCCGACCCACAGCTCGCCCTGGCCGGAGAGCCAGAACTCGCCGTTCTCGCGGTCGGAGCGCGGCAGCAGGTAGAGCGTGGCGTTGTGCCCGTCCGTGGCCGGCTCCATGACCAGGACGCCGTCCTCGGTCTGGTTGCCGGTGAGGTAGGCGTACTCCACCGAGGCGCGGAAGGCGTACTCGGTGTCGTTGGAACGCGTCTTGAGGTTGCCGGCGGGGACGACCAGGCGCTCGCCCGGGAAGCGGGCGGAGAGCGCGGCGCGGCGGCGGGCGGTCTCCTCCGCCTGCGCGATCGGCTCCAGGTCGCGCAGCTCGGTGTCGGCCCAGCCCGTCCGCATGCTTTCGGCGAGCTCGTCGGACACGCCCGGGTACAGGCCGTTCTTGCGCTGCTTGATCGGCTCTTCGGCTTCGGTGTCCGGGGTCTCCGGCAGCTCTTCCGCCACGTCGTCCTCCTCGATGTACTGATGTATGCACCATCGTACGTTTCGGGGAAGGACGGCCCCAGGGGCGGAAGCCGCCCGGTACGCGCGGTCACCGTCCGCCACGCAGGGCATGCGCGGCCTCGGCCCGACCGGACCGCTCGGAGGCGGCTCAGCGGTGCCCGCGGACCGTTCGGCTGCCGCCCGGAGACGGCGAGCGGCCCCGGCCCCGACGCGACCGCTCGGAGGCGGCTCAGCAAGGCCGCGAACCATTCGGCTGCCACGCGCGGAGGCGGCGGTCCGGCGCGCCCCCCGCGGACCGCCGCCTCCGCGCGTGGCAGCCGAAT
>NZ_JBRIOU010000008.1:103213-104267 GCF_053474865.1 Streptomyces sp. CO7 | reverse complement strand
GGGCCGGCCCCGCCTGGTGCCCGGCCCTGGGCGCACGGCCTGGCGGCGGCACCTCCGCCCCCGCCCGGAGCCCTGCCCCGCAGGGGAACCGGCCGCCCCGGAGGCCCGCAGCGGTGTGGACGGCAGCGGTGCGAGGGCAGGCCGGTGCGGGCCCCGGGGTGGTGGGGGTTCAGTCGAAGCGGGCGGCGAGGAGGACCACGTCGTCGGCGCCGTCCGTCGCGTCCCGCCCGTCCGGCAGCATCGCCTGCAGCACGTGGTCGGCGACCGTCTCCGGGTCGTCGCGCAGCCGCCGGGGGACGCCCGCCGCGGCCCGGTGCAGCCGGGCGAACGCCCGGTCGACGGGGTCGCCGGTGCGGCGCAGCAGGCCGTCGGTCCACAGCAGCACCGTCTCCCCGGGGTCCAGGCGGACCTCGGCGCCCGGCGCCTCCCAGCAGCCGAGCATGCCCAGCGGGGCGGAGACCCCGGTCTCGACGAACTCGGCCCGCCGGTCGCCGATCACCAGCGGCGGGTTGTGCCCCGCCCCGGCCAGGGTCATGCGACGCCCGCCGGGGCGGCAGTGCGCGAACAGGGCCGTGGCCGGGCAGCCGGGCTCGGTGAGGCGGAGCATCAGCTCCAGGTCGGAGAGGACGGCGACCGGATCCTCGCCCTCCATCACCGCGTAGGCGCGCAGCGCGGCCCGCAGCCGGCCCTTCGCGGCCACGGCCTGCGGCCCGGAGCCGGCGACCGAGCCGACCGCCAGACCGAGCGCCCCCTCGGGCAGCGGCAGCGCGTCGTACCAGTCACCGCCACCGAGCGGCCCGGTGCGGTGCCGCACGGCGAACCGGACGCCGGGCATCGTGGGGAGGCGGGAGGGGAGGAGGCCCTCGGTGAGGGCGGCCAGGCGGGCGCGGGCGCGGTCCACCTCCAGCAGGCGGGACAGGTGGTCGGCGGCCAGGCCGAGGTAGTGGACGGCCGTGCGGCGTTCGGCGGGGCCGGGGACGGCGGGACCGTCGAAGAACCAGACCGCGGTGCCGAGCCGTGAGCCGTCGTGCGGGTCAAGGGCGTGGGCGTAGGC
>NZ_JBRIOU010000008.1:102727-103113 GCF_053474865.1 Streptomyces sp. CO7 | reverse complement strand
GTCCGCCACCTCGCGGTGGCGGGGGGTGAGGGCGTCCTCGGCGGCCAGGTCGGGGCGGGCCACCTCGGTCAGCGTGGGGTCCGCGGTCAGCGGGGCCTGCGGACGGTCGGCGGCCGGCACCGTCTCCAGCTGCCCGAGCTCCTCGTGCGTCAGGCCGTGGCCCACCGGGGTGTGCGGGCCGTACTCCCCGGGCGGCCCGTCCTGGTCGAGCACCGCCAGCCCCCGCCGGGCGCCGAGCAGGCGGGCCCCGGCGTGCAGGATCTCGCGCAGCGCGTCGCGGACGGTGCCGGTGCGGACCAGGCAGCGGGTGAGGTCGTGCAGCGAGGCGAGGTCGGCGATGCGGCCGGCCAGCCGGTCCTCGAGGAGGGTGCGCGGCTCCGTGCAGT
>NZ_JBRIOU010000008.1:88138-102627 GCF_053474865.1 Streptomyces sp. CO7 | reverse complement strand
GGGGACGCGGGGGCGGAGGAGGGCAGGGGTGAATCGAATCCGGCCACTTTCGGCGGGTGAGGGGCGCTCATGGCATCCGGCTTCCGGGCCGGTGCGTAGCGTGCAAAAGCATCGCAAACCCCCATGTGGTTCCGCGCAGCCGACGGTCCCCCCACAACTAACGGACTCATCACGAGATGTCCAGTATTGTCCCGTCCGTGGCGTCGGTGTCCCTGGAGGTCCTTCCGCCGCCGCTCCGGTGAGCTCCTGGGGCGCGAGGTGTCGGAGAGGTGTACGGGGACGGCACCGGATCTGTCCGGAAAACGCCGTGGCCCGGTGGGGGTGCGGTCGTATAGGGATGCGCCCGCGGCGCGTCACCCCGGACTTGCGGGGTACCTACTGGTGAGAGAGCCGGAGGTTGTGGAGCGGGCCGCGTGGAACCCGGTGACCGCTCTCCCGCGTGCTGTTGGTCGACGGCCGAACCGGTGTCCGGAAGTGGCGTGGCCGCGGTGCTCACCGCGGCGAGCAACACGAAACACCGTACGTGCGCAACCGACGTGACAAGGAACGGCGAAACGCAACTTCGCCACCCCGCGCCATGCCCATGCTGGTGATGGGCGCACCACGGCCGCGGAGCAGCAGGCTCGGCTCGTGCTCCCTGCCCGACATGGGCCGGTGAAGCGCCGCAGTACGTACGCAGTGCAGTGATCGACACATGGTGTGAAGCAGTCCTCGGTGTTGCCAGCGTGCAACGGAAAGGAACGAGCGCCCATGCGCGAGATCCTCGGAAAGCGACGCAGGCTTCTGTCGCTCCTGTCCGGTCTGCTCCCCGGGAGCGGCCCGGCCTCCCCGGGCCGTCGCCCGGCCGACGGGAGCGTGACCGGCGCCGGCCGGCCGGCCTGCACGGCCGTGACGGCCGAGGCAGCGGCCGGATTCGCCCGCTGGGGGTGGCGGGTCCTGCCCGGAGCGGCGCCCGGTCCGCAGGGACACGGCGGGTGCGCCTGTCCCGAGGCGGACTGTCCGTCGCCGGGAGCCCACCCCTTCGACCCCGCCCTGCCGGCGGCGACCCACGACGCGCGGATGGTGCGGTGGTGGTGGGGCAACCGGCCGGCCGCCCCGGTGCTGCTGGCCACGGGGGAGGGCGAGGGGCCCAGCGCGGTGAGTCTTCCCGCGGTGGCCGGCGCCCGCGCGGTGGCGGAGCTGGAGCGCGAGGGCGTGCGGCTCGGTCCGGTCGTCGCCTCACCCACCCGGTGGGCGCTGCTGGTGCGGCCGTACTCCCTGGAGCGGCTGGGCGAGCTGCTCTACGCCCAGGACATGGTGCCCGGTTCGCTGCGCTTCCACGGTCAGGGCGGCTATCTGGCGCTGCCGCCGTCGGTGACCGGTCAGGGGCGCGTCCGCTGGGTGCGCGAGCCGGAGCCGGGCGACGCGGCACCGTGGCTGCCGGACGTGGAGCGGGTGGTCGGCACGGCGGTGACCGCGCTGACCCGTCCCGAGGTCGGCGCGCCGGACGCCTGAGCGCGTCCGCGCGCAGGAGTGCCGGACGGTCGTCGTCGGGGGTCCGACGGACCGCCGCCGCGGAGGGAGCCGGCGGTCGGAGCTGTCGGCCGGGGGCCCGGGCGGGTGCCTCGACGAGGTCGTCCACGCGGCCTCGGAGGCCCCGCCGAGGGGGCCGGACAGACGAAGACCCGGTTGCTGGCGACGGGGGATGCACCAGCAACCGGGCTGCTTGAACGTTAACAAGAGATCGGGCGTTGGCAAATTCGGTCGCGGCCCTTTCGGCCGTCCCCGGATGTGCCCCGGAAGACCCTTGTGGTCGGCCCGAAAACCGTCAGCTCAGCGTCACCTGACGGTTCGTCAGGCCGCCGCGCGCACGGCGCTCGTCGGCGGTCAGCGGGGTGTCGTCGGACAGCGCCGCGGTCAGTCGCTCGGCGAACTCGGCGGCCGGCTTCTCGACGTCCTCGGCGGTGACCCCGGTCGGCAGGTCCCACACCGGGACGACCAGGCCGTGGGCGCGGAACGATCCCACCAGACGGGTGCCTTCACCGAGGTCGGTGCGGCGCGCGGCGTGCAGCCGCGCGAGGGCGTCGAGCAGGCGCTCCTCCTCGTGCGGCATGACCCAGCGCAGGTGGTTCTTCTCCGGGGTCTCGCACCAGTAGGCCGCGTCCACGCCCGTCAGCTTGACGGTCGGCACGGCCGCCTCGTTGGCCCGCTCGAGGGAGGCCTTGACGTCGGCGGTGGCGGCGGAGGCGTCCGGCACCCAGAACTCGAAGCCGGCGTGCACCACCGGCTCGAACGGGGCGTCCGCGTCCAGCAGGTCCTGCAGGCGCGGGCCGTCGGCCTGCACCCGGCGGCCGGCCACCGGGTTGCCCGGCTCCGTCTCCAGGGCCTGCGTCAGCACGTCGGCCAGGTCCCGGCTGAGGTCGCCGGAGGCGGTGTCGTTCTGCAGGCCGATCAGCACCGAGCCGTCGTCACGGCGCAGTGCGGGCCAGGCCATCGGCAGCACCGTGGCCAGCGTGACCGAGGGGACCCCCTCGGGCAGACCGTCCTTGAGAGTCAGTTCGACGGTCGCGGCGGGCACCAGCTCGCGCAGCGCGACCCAGTCGCACTCGCCCGGCAGGCCCTCGAACGGACGCTGCACCAGCTCGGTCACCGCCTGGGCGGCGGCCCGGCCGTGACAGGCCTTGTAGCGGCGGCCACTGCCGCACGGGCAGGGTTCGCGGGCGCCGACGACCGGGACGTTCCCGTCGTCGACCTGGGATCCGGCCGCGCGCTGCGGGCGCGCGCCCTTCGTCTGACGCTTCTTGGCCATGGGGTGTCTCCCGGGTACGGCTGGGCTGCTCCTGCTTCGGCCGCGAGCCTAGCCGCTCCCCGGTCCCTCGCCGCCGCCGACGGCGCGTCACCACGCCCGTCCGCCGCGGGTGCTCGGCCGTGTGTGCCATATGCCAGAGGTCGACGCGCGTAGCACGTGACCGTGGCGGGGCGCTCATGGCAGATCGTCGAAGGGGTCCGGGAAGGCGAGGTCCAGATCGGCGAGCTGGACCACCGCGGGCAGCCGTGGCGCGACCACCCGCGCCGCGAAGTCCTCGCGGTGACGCCCGGCGTCCGGGTCGTGCACGTCCCGGTGGACGACCACCCAGACCGTGACCTCGCCGCAGACGCCGTCCCGCACACCCCAGTCGTCGGCCAGGGAGGTGATGATGTTCAGCCCCCGGCCGCCGTGCGCCGTCACGGACGGCGTCGCCGGGCGGGGGCGGGTCGGGCCGCCGCCGTCGGTGACCTCCACGGTCAGCCGGCCGCCCGGATCGATCCGCCAGGTCACCCGCACCTGACCGTCCGCGGTGCCGCTCAGCGGACGCCCGTGCTTGCAGGCGTTGCTCAGCAGTTCCGACAGGATCAGCACCGCGTCGTCGATCACCGGATCGGGCACCCCGCCGCGGCGGAGCTCGTCCCGCACCCGATGCCTTGCCCGGCCCACGCCGGCCGGTCCGTGCGGAACGGACATGCTCGACGACGTGGGCACCTCCTGTGCCACCATCAACGCCACCCCCGAGACCTCCTTCGCCCCACGCCAGGGTGTGAATGCCCCCTTGATCTGCGGCGGAAACCGCCGGGGCGGCCCGGCGGGACGCATTCACCCCCACCGGCGACACGCCGGATGCGCCGGTGCACTCCCGGAAAACGCCCGGCAGCAGGGCCGACGGGCCTCCGACGGGTCAGCGGCCGAGCTGGCGCAGGACCGCGTGCGGCCGGTTCGTGATCACGGCGTCCACCCCGAGCCGGGCGCAGAGCTCCACGTCCGAGGGATCGTCGACGGTCCAGACGTGCACCCGGTGGCCGGCCCGCCGCAGCCGCTCGATGTACGAAGGGTGGGAGCGCACGATGCGGATCGAGGGCCCGGCGATGCCCACGCCGGCCGGCAGCCGCCCGTCACGGAGCCGGGGGGAGACGAACTGCATCAGGTAGACGGTCGGCAGGGCGGGCGAGGCGGCGTGGATCCGGTGCAACGACCGGGCCGAGAAGCTCATGACCCGCACCGGGGACTCCTCGGGGGCCTCCGGGGCGTCCAGGCCGAAGCGCTTGAGGAGCATCAGCAGCCGTTCCTCGACCTGCCCCGCCCAGCGGGTGGGGTGCTTGGTCTCCACGGCCAGCTCCACGCGCCGCCCGGCGTCGCTGACCAGCTCCAGCAGGCGCTCCAGGGTGAGCACCGAGGTGGCCTCGCGGTCCTCCGGCCGGTGCTCCCACTCGGGGGCCTCCGGGCGGCCGTGCCACTGCTCCGGGTTCTTCCAGGAGCCGAAGTCCAGGGCGGCGAGGTCGGCCAGTTCCAGCGCCGAGACGGCTCCGCGGCCGTTGGAGGTGCGGTTGACGCGGCGGTCGTGGACACAGACCAGATGGCCGTCGGCGGTGAGACGCACGTCGCACTCGAGCGCGTCGGCTCCGTCCTCGATGGCCTTCCGGTACGCGGCGAGGGTGTGTTCGGGTGCGTCCTCGGAGGCGCCGCGATGGGCGACGACCTGGATGGCCCGCTGCGTTGCGTTCGTCACCGCGACATGGTGCCACCCCGGGCGTCCGGTCGGGGAGCCGGTGGGGAGGGCGGCCGCGAACCTGGTAACGGAGCGTCCTGGGAGGCCATTTGGTACGCGTGACGGATTTGGGTGGATTGTCCGTAGTAAACAATGTCCGGGCAGGACGGCGTACGGCTTATCGTGCTCTGACGCCCTGTGGGAAAAGCTGATGGACGGATGCCACCCATCCCGCCCGTACACCAGCCCGTACACCAGCCTGGATCGAGGAGAAGAGCTGTGAGCAGCGAGAACGAGGGCACTGCGGTTCCGCCGGTTCCGTCCGCCCCGCCGGCGACGGGGGAGACTCCCGCTGCTCCTCCGGCAGCCGCGCCGCCCGTCCCGTCCGTGCCGCCGGCGCCGCCCGCGGCGAGCGCCCCGACCGAGCAGCTGCCGCCGGTGCCGGCCGAGCAGCCGCACGCCCCGGCCCACGCGCACACCGCCCCGGACACGGGGGCCGGCGAGGCCCCCACCGTGGTGGACGCGGGCCGGGACGCGTACCCCGCGCCGCAGGAGCAGGCCGGCCAGGCGGCACAGCCGCACCCGGCCGCCGCCTCCGGTTCCGGTTACGCGCAGCCGCAGCAGTCCCCGCCGCAGCCGCCCCACGCCCACGCCCACGCCCACGCCCACGCCCACGCCCAGCATCAGCAGCCGTACGCGGCGGCCGCGCAGTCCGGTGCGCCCGGGGCGGAGCCGGTCGGCGCCTGGCCGCCGCCCGCGGCCCCCGGCGCTCCCGGTGCCCCGGGCGGTCACGGCACCGACGTGTGGGGCGCGCCCCTGCAGCAGCCGGCCCCGAAGCCCCGCCGGGGCGGACGTGGCCTGATCACCGCGGTGATCGTGGCGGCCCTGGTGGCCGGCGGCGTGGGCGGCGGCATCGGCTTCAGCCTCGCCGACTCCTCCGGCGGCCCGGGCAGCTCGACCGTGGTCTCCGCGGGCGGCGGCAGCGTCCAGCGCGCTCCCGACTCGGTGGCCGGCGTGGCCGCCTCCGCGCTGCCCAGCACCGTCACCATCGACGCCCAGAACTCCGGCGGCGAGGGCGGCACCGGCACCGGCTTCGTCTTCGACACCGAGGGCCACATCGTCACCAACAACCACGTCGTCGCCGAGGCCGTCGACAGCGGCAAGGTCACCGCGACCTTCCCGGACGGCAAGAAGTACGACGCCGAGGTGGTCGGCCACGCCCAGGGCTACGACGTCGCGGTCATCAAGCTGAAGAACGCCCCGGACAACCTGAAGCCGCTGCCGCTGGGCGACTCCGAGAAGGTGGCGGTCGGCGACCCGACCATCGCCATCGGCGCCCCGTTCGGCCTCTCCAACACCGTCACCACCGGCATCATCAGCGCCAAGAACCGCCCGGTGGCCTCCAGCGACGGCGGCGCGGGCAGCAAGGCCTCCTACATGAGCGCCCTGCAGACCGACGCCTCCATCAACCCGGGCAACTCCGGCGGCCCGCTGCTGAACGCGGACGGCGCCGTGATCGGCATCAACTCCGCGATCCAGTCCGCCGGCGACGGCTTCGGCACCGGCCAGGCCGGCTCCATCGGCCTCGGCTTCGCCATCCCGATCAACCAGGCCAAGTTCGTCGCCCAGGAACTCATCAAGACCGGCAAGCCGGTGTACGCCAAGATCGGCGCCTCGGTCACCATGTCGGAGGGCGAGGGCGGCGCCCGCATCATCGGCGACAGCGGCACCGCCGTCGAGCGGGGCGGCCCGGCCGACAAGGCGGGCCTGGAGCCGGGCGACCTGATCACCCGCTTCGACGACAAGGCCATCGACAGCGGCCCGGCCCTGATCGGCGAGATCTGGACCCACAAGCCGGGCGACACGGTGAAGCTCACCTTCGAGCGCGACGGCAAGGAGCGCACGGTCGAACTGACCCTCGGCTCCCGCACCGGCGACAACTGACCTGACAACCCCCCTCGCAGACCCGTTACTCTTGTCCCCGCGCCGGGCTCGCCCGACGCGGGGAGGCGTGCCCGAGCGGCCGAAGGGAACGGTCTTGAAAACCGTCGTGGCAGCGATGTCACCGTGGGTTCAAATCCCACCGCCTCCGCACACAAGCGGCCCCTGACCAGGTCATTCGGTCAGGGGCCGCTGTATTGCGAGGTCCCCGCTCAGCACCGGTACTCACCGCAGGTCCCCGGCAGGTGGGGCACAGACGGGGCACGACCTGTTGGTCCGGATCGGTGGCTCAGCTTTCGGGGTCGTACATGATCTCGCGTACCTCCTGTGCGCACCGGCACGCCTCGGCGATCTTCGCAGCCCACTTCAGCGCGTCCTCACGCGCCGGAACCTCGATGATCGAGAAGCCGCCGACGACCGCCTTGGTCTCGGGGAAGGGTCCGTCCGTGACAGTGCCGTCGGTGGCCACGATGCTCGCCTGCTGCCGCTCCATTCCGGCGCCGAAGATCCAGACACCTGCCTTCTTGGCCTCCTGGACCACCCGGTGGGATGCCTCGGCGACCGCTGGGAAATCCTCCTCGGGGAAGTTCATCGAGCCGTCGTCGAACGAGATCAAGTACCGCGCCATCATGTTCGTCCCCTTGTTCAGCGACCACCTGGCCGCCTCGTCGCTGCTCCCGTCAGGACGGACGCTGCGTCAGCTTCTCATCGGTCGCCTCGCTCGACTTCAGCGAAAGATCTGTGGCGTCTCGATGGGCGGGTCAAGCGCGCGGGGCGCCGCCCGTCGACCGAGAGCGGCGCCCCGCGTGGGACGGGTCCGAGCCTCGTCCTTGTCAGGTTGAGCACGACTCCCCGAGGACCTGGGAAGCCGTGTCCACGGCCCGGGCAGTGGCGCCGAACACCGTTTTCCAGTGCGGCGCCTCCCGCAGCGCGAGCACCCGATCCCACCCATGACGGTCTCCGGACGTCCCGGAGGCGGTGGGTACCGGCGACGGGAGCGGCCCGAAACCAGGAGTGTCGTGGCGCGTTGGTAGCATCCGGCCACTTGTTCGAGGGGCGCGCGTTCCTCGCAGAGAGGGGACACCACATGGGCCTTTCCGCCCTCAGACGCAGCCGACTGGTCCCGGCCGCGACCGCCGCGGTGCTGGCCGTCGGCGGAGGCGTGACGCTTCCGCTGCTCGCCGCGGCGCCGAGCAGCGCGGCGTCACTCGCCCCGTGGGGGACGCCGACCGCGATCACCGGCGCCGACGTCAGCTCCAGCGTGATGGAGGTCGTCACCGCGACCGACGGCTCGGCGGTGGCCGTCTGGAACCAGTTCGCCGGGTTCGGCGGCGGTGAAAGGAAGCTGTACGCAGCCGTGCGTCCGGCCGGCAGCGACACCTGGGGTACGCCGACGCTGCTGGCGCAGACGCCGGCCGAACCGGGAGGCGTGAAGTTGCACGCCTCCGCGGACGGGTCGGTGACCGCACTGTGGGTCGAGTTCCCGCACCTGACCGGGCCCGGTTCGGGCGAACTGGACATCCGCCTCCGCAGCGCCGTGCTGTCGGTCGACCACACCGAGTGGTCCGCGCCCGTCGAGCTCGTGGGCGCCGGTGAGGGCTGGACCGAGCACGGCATCGACCTCACCGAGGCCCCCGACGGCACGCTCACCGCGGTCTGGGGCACCAGGCCGACGGGGACCGGCAAGGCCGAGATCAGCGCCGCCACCCGCGGTCGGGACGGCGTCTGGTCCGAGCCCGAGCAGATCAGTGCCCCCGTGGGGGCCGGCACCGGCATGGCCGGCAGCCCCACAGTGGCCGTCGCCGCCGACGGCACGACCGAGGTCGTGTACGTCCAGCGGGACGGCGAGGACGTGTCCCTGCGCGCGGTCGAGCGGGCGGCCGGAGCCACCACCTGGACGGAGCCGTCCGCGGTGGCCGGCACCTACCTGTCGGTCTCCCTGCCCGAGCTCACGGCTGCGGACGACGGCTCGCTGACGCTCGCCTGGCAGGGCTCCGACCGGTCGGAGGCGCAGAGCATCTACACCGCCACCCGCGCTGCCTCGGACGGCGCCTGGTCGGCGCCGCAGGTGGTGACCGGTACGGACGACCTGGTGGAGACTCCCGAGCCGCTGATCGCGCCCGACGGCGAGGTGACCCTCGTCTGGGTCGACTACACGAACACCTTCGGCACCCGTACCAGCACCCGGGGCACGGACGGCACCTGGTCCGCCGTGCGGACCCTGTCCACCGGCTACGTGTCCGAGCAGTACGACGCCGCCATCGGTGCCGACGGAACCGTGCGCGTGCTGTGGACCCAGGACGACGGGAACGGGCGGGTGCTCCTGGAGGCCGCCCGCAGCGACGGGGGCTGGACGAGCGCCGCACAGGTGCCCGGCTCTGCCAACGCCTTCGTCCGCGGCCGGATCTCCGTCGGACCGGACGGCGAGGCAACCGCCGTCTGGTCCGCCACCGCGGCGGACAGCGATGTGGACCGGCTCTACGGCTCCCGGACCGTCTGGCCCGCGCTCGCCGTCACCTCGTCCGCCGTGCCGACGACCGCCGCCCTGAAGGGCACCACGTCCTCCAGCTCGGCCTGGGCGCCGGTCTGGCAGCTGAGTCGGCCCGTCTCCTCGTGGTCGCTGACGCTGACCGACCCGGCCGGCAGGACGGTGCGGACCCTCACGGGCGCCGCCGACGGACCGAAGGCCGCGGTGAGCTGGAACGGCCGCACCGCTGCCGGGACGCACGCCCCCAACGGTCCGCTCACCTGGACGCTGCGCGCCACCCAGGAAGGCGGGACGACCGCGGTGAAGCTGGCCTCCGGCAAGCTCACCGTCACCGGCGGTGCGGCCGTGTACCGCGACCTCGGCGGCGCCTCGGCCACCCCGGACGGCACCGGGGACCTGCTCACCCTCAACTCCTCGGGGGGCCTGACGTACCAGCTCGGCAAGAGCAGCACCGGGACGTTCTCCGGCAAGGTGAGCGGCAGCGGCTGGGCCACCTCCGTGAAGGCCGTGCCGTTCGGCGACCTCAGCGGGGACCGCTGCAACGACGTCCTGGTGCGCCTGAGCAGCGGTTCGCTGCGGCTCTACAAGCCGGGTTGCGGCAAGGCCGTCACCCCCTCGACGTCCTACACCTCCCTCGGCACCGGCTGGGACCAGTACAACGTGCTTACCTCCCCCGGTGACATCTCCGGCGACGGCCGCCCCGACCTGATCACCCGCAACTCCTCCACGGGGGCCGTCCATCTCCACAAGGGAACGAGCTCGGGCACCCTGGCCGCGCGCGTGAAGCTGTCGTCGGACTGGTCCGTGTACAAGAAGATCGTCGGCGTCGGCGACCTGAACGGCGACGGTATCGGCGACCTCCTCGCCCACCGGTCCGGCACCAACGACCTGTACCGCTACGAGGGCACCGGCACCGGCGCGTTCAAGCCCCGCGTGAAGGTGTTCGGAGCCTGGGGCAGCTCGTACAACGTGGTCGTCGGCGTCGGTGACATCACCGGCGACGGCAAGGCCGACATCGTCGAGCGCGACAGCGCCGGGAACGTCTACCGGAACAACGGCGACGGCAAGGGGTCGTTCGGCTCCCGTACGCGGATCGCGACCGGGTGGTCAGGTTACAAGTCCCTCTCCTGACGGGCTGCACCCTTACCTCCACAAGGCGCCCGGGACCCCATGGTCCCGGGCGCCTTCGCGTACCGGCGTGGCGCCGTACCGGTGAGCTCGTCACGATTTCTCCGCTTGGGGGTTTATCGACAAGACGTCACGCTTGAGGGGGAACCGGTGGTGCGGGACGGTTTGCCCGGGGTGGGGTGGGCATGTCTCGGGGCGAGGAACGCAACAGCGGGACGGTCCGGTCAACCGCCCCGTCCGAAGGGCCGGTTCGCCGGCCCGGAGGGAAACAGCCCTTCTCGTGACTCGGTGTTCGTGTCGGCCCACCCACAAAGGAGGAACCAGATGGCATCCATCCGCACGACCCGCGTACACAGCGCGGTGGCGCGCGGCGGCGGTCCCCCGGTGGGCGAGCGGCCCACCCACGGGAGTCGGATCCACCAGGGAGGTCTGTGGTGAGCGGACCGCGGCCGCCGGAGCGCTAGGGCCCGGCGGTCGCGGAAGGAGCGTGCTTCATGGGGATGCCCGTGCGCGTGACGGCGGATTGACGCCGGCACGCGCACGGGTGCGTTCCGGCGTCGATCCGGTGCGTTCCGGGACGCGTCGATGCGGTCCGGTGGGTCGGCGTTCCGATGCGTGCCCGATGCGTTCCGGCGCGTTGACGGGGTTCGGGCGGCCGAGGGAGGCGGGACGTCCCCGGTGCCGACCCCGGGGCCACCCCAGGGGGAAACCCCGAGGTCGCCTCGCTCTCCAGGAGGTGGGGGCGTCTCCCCTCTCCGACCTGCGGGGGACCCCGTCCGGTCCCTGCGGCCGATCCGCCCACGCCCCGCCGCTCCTAGCGTGGGAGACATGACAGCCAGGACGTCACCGCCACCGCCGCGTGCGACCTCCTACGCCTCCTTCGCGTCGTACGTCCAGGCCCGCCGGCCGGTGCTGCTGCGCACCGCCCGCTCGCTGACCAACGACCCCTTGGACGCGGAGGACCTGCTCCAGACCGCCCTCGCCCGCACCTACGTCCACTGGGACCGGATCGCCGACCACGGCGCCCTCGACGGCTACGTCCGCCGCGCCCTGGTGAACACCCGCACCTCCCAGTGGCGCCGCCGCCGCGTCGAGGAGCTCCCCAGCGAGACCCTGCCCGAGCCCCGCGAGCACGCCGCCGCGCCGGCCGATCCGGCCGAGCGGCAGGCCACCCGCGACGCCCTGTGGCGCGCGGTCCTGCGCCTCCCCGACCGTCAGCGCGCCATCGTCGTGCTCCGCTACTACGAGGACCTCAGCGAGGCCCGTACCGCCGAACTGCTCGGCGTCTCGGTGGGCACGGTGAAGTCCGCGCTGTCCCGCGCCCTGGTCAAGCTGCGCGAAGACCCCGAATTGCCTCTCGCCAGGTAGTGACGGGAGAGCCTGAGTCTGTGCAGAATCACCGGAAACTTACCGACGCGTAATGACGCGCGTTCCTCGGGGAGGCACCGGTGCAGAGCACGATGCAGGACGTCGAGCTGACGGTCTCGCGAATTCTGGCCCACGGCACGACCGTCCACGGTCGTTCGGAGGTCATCACCTGGACGGGCGAGGGGGCGCCCGAGCGCCGCACCTTCGCCGAGGTGGGCCGCCGGGCCGCCCAGCTCGCCCACGCCCTGCGCGACGACCTCGGGGTCCGCGGCGACGACCGGGTCGCCACCCTGATGTGGAACAACAGTGCCCATGTCGAGGCCTACTTCGCCATCCCGTCGATGGGCGCGGTGCTGCACACCCTCAACCTGCGCCTGCCCGCCGAGCAGCTGGCCTGGATCGTCAACCACGCCGCCGACAAGGTGGTCGTCGTCAACGGCACCCTGCTGCCGCTGCTCGCCCCGCTGCTGCCGCAGCTGCCCACCCTCGAGCACATCGTGGTGTCCGGCCCCGGCGACCTCTCCCTGCTGGACGGGGCGGCCGCCCAGGTCCACGAGTACGAGGCGCTGCTCGCCGGGAAGCCGGAGAGCTACGACTGGCCGCGGCTGGACGAACGCCAGGCCGCCGCCATGTGCTACACCTCGGGCACCACCGGCGACCCCAAGGGCGTCGTCTACTCCCACCGCTCGATCTACCTGCACTCCATGCAGGTCAACATGAGCCAGTCGATGGCGCTGACGGACAGCGACACCTCCCTGGTCGTCGTCCCGCAGTTCCACGTCAACGCCTGGGGCATCCCGCACGCCACCTTCATGACCGGCGTCAACATGCTGATGCCCGACCGCTTCCTGCAGCCCGCCCCGCTCGCCGAGATGATCGAGACGGTCCGCCCCACCCACGCCGCCGCCGTCCCCACCATCTGGCAGGGCCTGCTTGCCGAGCTCAAGGCCAGGCCGCGCGACGTCTCCACGCTCACCCAGGTCACCATCGGCGGCGCGGCCTGCCCGCCCGCGCTGATGAAGGCCTTCGACGAGTTCGGCATGCGGGTCGTCCACGCCTGGGGCATGACCGAGACCTCCCCGCTGGGCACGGTGGCCCGCCCGCCGGCCCACGTGGAGCCGGGCTCCGAGGAGGAGTTCGCCTACCGCACCACGCAGGGCCGCTTCCCCGCCGGCGTCGAGGCCCGCCTGACCGGCCCGAACGGTGAGCGCCTGCCCTGGGACGGCGAGTCGGCCGGCGAGCTGGAGGTGCGCGGCCCGTGGATCGCCGGCGCCTACTACAACGGCCCGGACGGCGAACCGCTGCGCCCCGGGGACAAGTTCAGCGAGGACGGCTGGCTGAAGACGGGCGACGTCGGCGTGATCGACCCGGACGGCTTCCTGACCCTGACGGACCGGGCCAAGGACGTCATCAAGTCCGGTGGCGAGTGGATCTCCTCCGTGGAACTGGAGAACGCGCTGATGGGGCACCCGCAGGTCGCCGAGGCCGCGGTGGTGGCGGTGCCGGACGACAAGTGGGGCGAGCGCCCGCTGGCCGCGGTGGTCCTGAAGGAGGGCGCGGAGACCGGGTTCGGCGAGCTGCGCGAGTTCCTCGGCGCGGAGGGCGGCATCGCCAAGTGGCAGCTGCCGGAGCGCTGGACGCGGGTCGCGGCGGTTCCCAAGACGAGCGTCGGCAAGTTCGACAAGAAGGTCATCCGCCGGCAGTACGCGGAGGGCGAGCTGGACGTGACCACGATCTGACGTCCCGGTGCGTCGGCCCGCCCGCCGGCGCACGACGCGAAAGGGGCGCCCTACGGCACGTGCCGCGGGGCGCCCCTTTCGCGTGCCGTCAGTTGGTGCCGATGCGCGCCAGCAGGTCGACCAGGCGGTCCTGCACCTCGTCCTCGGTGGAGCGCTCGGCCAGGAACAGCACCGACTCTCCCGATGCCAGCGACGGCAGCGCGTGCGGCTCCACCGGCGCCGTGTAGACGACCAGCGGGGTGCGGCTGAGGCGGCCGCTGGCGCGGAGCCAGTCGAGGATGCCGGCCCGGCGCCGGTCCATCCGCATCAGGTCCATCACCACCAGGTTGGGCAGCATCTGCGCGGCCACCGCCGCCGCCTGGCCGTCGTCCACGGCCCGCCCGACCTGCATGCCGCGCCGCTCCAGCGAGGCGGTCATCGCCAGGGCGACCTCGTCGCGCCCCTCGATCAGCAGGACCCGGGGCGGGTGCTGGTCGCTGTCCCTGGGGGCCAGCGCCTTGAAGAGCACGGCCGGGTCGGCGCCGTACGCCTCCTCGCGGGGCGCGTGCGCCAGCCCCGCGGTCACCATGACCGGGACCTCGGCGGCGACCGCTGCCTCGCGCAGCGACTGCAGGGCGGTCCGGGTGATCGGGCCGGTCAGCGGGTCGACGAAGAGCGCGGCGGGGAACGCGGCGATCTGCGCGTCCACCTCCTCGCGGGAGTTGACCACCACCGGGCGGTAGCCGCGGTCGCTGAGCGCCTGCCGGGTGGTCGGGTCCGGAGCGGGCCAGACCAGCAGACGGCGCGGGTTGTCCAGGGGCTCCGGCGGCAGCTCGTCGTCCATCGGACGCGGCTGCGGCTGGTCCGAGACCTCGACGGCCCCGCCCGGACCGTCCAGTGGTTCGGGACCCTCGGCGGCGTCGGCGTCCGGCGCGCCGATGGCGTAGGACCGGCCCACGCTGTTGTCGGGCAGCGCGCCCGGCCGGGGAGCCGGGGCCGGCGGCCGGGGCAGTCCGACGGACGGCACCGGGGGCAGCGCCGGGACGCCGCCCGCGGGGGAGCCGGGAGCGGCGGACGGCGTGCCCGGGGCCGGCGTCGCGGTGGGCTCGGCCTCGGCGGCACGGGTGCCCAGCTTGCGGCGACGGCCGTTGGAGGCCGGGTTGACCGGCGGCGGGGTCTGCTGGCCCTGCCCCGGTCGGCGGGCGAACGGGACGCCCTGACCGAGGGTGCGGACGCTGAACGCGCGGCCCTGCGTGCTGTTGGTGCTGTCGCCCGGGGGCGTCACGGCGGGCGCGACGGGCGCGACGGGCGCGACGGGTGCGGCGGACGCGGGGGGCTGCGTCGGGG
>NZ_JBRIOU010000008.1:87291-88038 GCF_053474865.1 Streptomyces sp. CO7 | reverse complement strand
CTGCACGGCGATCGGCTGCTGGGCCGGCACGGTGACCGGTTGCCCCGGCGCGGGCTGCTGCGCGGGGACGGGCTGCGCGGCCGCCGCGGCGGGGGCGGTCCCCTGCGCGGGCACCGGCGCCTGCTGCCCGGCGGCCGGGAGCCCCAGGGGCACCGCCTGCGGGGCGGCACCGGGCTGCGGCACGGGCTGCATCCCGGGCTGCCCGGGCACGGGCTGGGGCTGCGGCACGACACCGGACTGAGGCACTACACCGTGCTGTGCCACGGCACCGGGCTGGGGCGCGGCTCCCGGCAGGGGCACCGGCTGCATTCCGGGCTGGGGGACCGGCTGTGTCCCAGGCTGCGGAACGGGCTGCGTCCCGGACTGGGCACCACCCTGCGGAACCTGAGGCGGGACCTGAGGCGCCGCCCCCAAAGGAGCCGCCTGCGGCCCCGGCTGCGGAACGGCCTGAAGTCCAGGCTGCGGAACCGCCTGCAGCCCCGGCTGAGCAACCCCTTGCGCCGCACCGGCACCGGGCGCACCCGCACCGGCCGCACCGGCACCGGCCACGCCCGCACCGCTCGCACCGGCCAGGTCGGACCCCGCGCCGTCGGTGGCGCGGTCCGCGTCGGCCGGCGGCAGCGCGAACGGCGAGCGCGGCGCGGCCTCCTGGGCCGCGGCCCTCGCCTCGGCGGCGGCCATCGCCCGACGGCGCCGCCCGGACGGCTGCGCGGCCTGCGCCTGGGCGTCCTGCCCGGCGTCGGCCCC
>NZ_JBRIOU010000008.1:80575-87191 GCF_053474865.1 Streptomyces sp. CO7 | reverse complement strand
GGAGCCTGCTCGGCGGCGGGAACCGCCGCGTCCGGGGAAGCCGCGTCCGCGGGGGTGTCCGCGGTCGTGTCCGGCCGGGGGGCGTCGTCGAGGAAGGAGTCCACCGAGGAACGCCGCGCACGCCGCCGCCCGCCACCGCCGGCCGAGGTCGCCTCGGCAGCCGGCGCCGCCTCCGGGGCCGCGGCCGCCGGCGTCGGGGCCGGAGCCTCGACGACGCCCGCGCCGGTCCCCAGCGGTACCTCCAGCACGAAGGCGCTGCCGCTCATCCCCGGCACCTCGTGCGTCTGCAGCACGCCGCCGTGGGCGCGGACGATGCCTTGCACGACCGGGCCGTGGACCGGGTCCCCGCCGGAGTAGGGGCCGCGCACCTCGATGCGCACCACCTCGCCGCGCTGGGCGGCCGCCACGACCACCGTGTTGTCCATGTAACCACCCGTGGAGACGGGCGCGTTGCCGGTCGCGTCGACCCCGGCGACGTCCGCCACCAGGTGCGCCAGCGCGGTGGCCAGGCGCTGGGGGTCGACCTCCGCCTCGATGGGCGGCGCGTGCACGGCGAACTGCACCCGGCCGGGGCCGATCAGCTCCACCGCGCCGTCGATGCCGGCCGCGACGACCGCGTCCAGCATCACCTTGGCGCGGTGCAGCTCCTCGCCGCCCGCGGCCAGGGACTGGTAGCCGAGCACGTTGTCGATCAGCTGGGTGATCCGTGAGTAGCCGGCCGACAGGTGGTGCAGCACCTGGTTGGCCTCCGGCCACAGCTGGCCGGCGTCGTCCGCCGCGAGGACGGACAGCTCGCGGCGCAGCTCGTCCAGCGGCCCGCGCAGCGAGCCGCCCAGGAGCATCAGCAGCTGCTCGTGGCGGGCGGCCAGTTCGTCGTAGCGGTCCTTCTCCCGCTCGGCGAGCGACGCGTAACGCTCCTCGGCGTCGGCCGTCGCCTCCTCGAGCCGCTCGGTGAGCTCGCGGACCTTCTCGGCGCCGGTCCCGGTCAGCTCGCGGACCTCCTCCGCGTGGGCCTCGGTGAGCTTGCGGATCTCCTCGGCGTGCGACTCGGTGAGTTCCTCGACCTGGCCGACGTGCTGCTGGCGCAGCGAGGTCAGCTCGGAGGCGTGCTCCTCGGAGAGCTTCTCCAGCTCCTCCTCGTGCCGCTTCTCGGCGTCCTCGCGCTCCTTGACCAGGTTGTCGAAGGGCCTGCGGTCGGTGAACGTCATCACCGCGCCGACCAGTTGGTCGCCGTCGCGCACCGGCGCCGTGGTCAGGTCGACCGGCACCTTGTCGCCGCCGCGGGACCACAGCACCTGCCCGCGCACCCGGTGCTTGCGCCCGGAGCGCAGGGTGTCGGCGAGCGGGGACTCGTCGTACGGGAAGGGGGTGCCGTCGGGGCGCGAGTGCAGGATCAGCTCGTGCAGCTCGCGGCCGCCGAGGTCGCTGGCCCGGTAGCCCAGGATCTGCGCGGCCGCCGGGTTGACCAGCACGACCCGGCCGTCGGTGTCGGTGCCCACCACGCCCTCGGCGGCGGCGCGCAGGATCATCTCGGTCTGCCGCTGCGAGCGGGCGAGTTCGGCCTCGGTGTCCACGGTGCCGGTGAGGTCGCGGACGACCAGCATCAGCAGCTCGTCACCGGTGTAGGCGGGGCTGTGACCGTCGTGGGCCTGGCCGCCGTTCTCCAGGTTCGCGCTGGTGACCTCGACCGGGAACTCGCTGCCGTCGGTGCGGCGGGCGATCATCCGGGTGGGCTTCGTCCGGACGCCGGGCTGCAGGGAGTCGTCCGGCCGCCGCATCGAACCGGGGATCAGCCGGGAGTCGAACTCCGGGAGCAGATCGAGCAGTCCGCGGCCCACCAGGGCGGTGCCGGGCGTCTCGAAGGCGTCCAGGGCGATGGTGTTGGCGTTGACGACGGTGCCGTTGGCGTTGACCAGGACCAGCGCGTCGGGAAGCGCGTCCAGTATGGCTGCGAGGCGAGCAGCGCCTCGGGATGGCCTGCTGCTCACGAGACGCATTCCTCCCTGTTACCGCTCCGTGCTGACCGTGTGGGCCATCTTGCCAACCGCCCCGGCACGTGTCACGGGCAGAGTCTACGGGCACCGCGCGCCCCGGCGGCCCCGGATGAGAGGGAGGTCGCACGAGAGGTTGACGTGAGGTGCGGGCGAAATGTGGATCCCGACCCCCCTCCTCCTGGGCCTTCCGGGGCCTTCGGTGGAGCCCCGCGACTACCGCGCGGCCCGGATCTCCGGGAGGACCGGCACCATCGCGTCCCAGCGCGCGGTGCGGCAGCCGTCGCGGCGGTCGTACGCGGCGTTCACCCTGCGCCCGTCCCACCATCCGGTGATCCGCGCGGTGGCCGGGCCGCCGTCCACCATCGTGCAGAAGGCCTCCGGCGCCGACGGGGCGAAGGGGTCCCGCGGGCCGGCCGGACCCTCGGGGCCCGCGGCGAGGACGGGTCCCGCGAAGCCGCCGGGCCCCGCGGTGACCGGGCGGGCGGTGCGGGTCAGTTCGTCGAGCCGGGCGCAGGCTGCCGCCGCGTGCGGGTGGTCGCCGCCGCGGGGATGGCAGTCGAGCCGGTACCTGCTGTCCAGGCCCTTCCCCGCGTGCTGGACGGTGACGGTCAGCCGGTCCCGCAGCTCGTGGTCCCCGAGTGGGGAACCGGCGGCCGGGGCCGGGGCGGCGGCGAGAGCCGCGAGGGCGGCGACGGCGGAGAGGACGGCCTTGGCCGGCCGGGCGACGGGGCGCGTGGTGGCGTGCGACATGCCCTGCTCAACGCGGAAGGGCGCCTCCCGGTAGCGGTCTCGTACAGGGGTCCGAGACCGGCGCCGCGCGGATTCCTCCGGCACGCCGTAAGCCCTTTGCCCTGCGGGCCACGCGCCTAGTACCGTGGGGGCCAATTGGTGACCGGGCGCTCGTCTGTGTCATCATCTGCACACACCACTCGCGCTTGCGCGAGAGCTGTGCTGGAGGCGTCGCCTAGTCCGGTCTATGGCGCCGCACTGCTAATGCGGTTTGGGCTTTACGGTCCATCGAGGGTTCAAATCCCTCCGCCTCCGCATCTCTCGGGCCCCCGTTCCTCGAACAGGGGCCCGAGGTGTTTCCCGGGTCGGTCGGCGCGCCCGTCGCCGCGTCCTTGCGGGACACTCACCCTCGGCGAGCCCCCGGTGCCCTCCTTGGCCGGCCCGGGCCGGTGCGCTCCGTCCGTCCGCACCCCTTGACGAGCGGCTCGACCATCGGCGCGAGAGGGCGGCCCCCGTAGCGCGCGTTTCGACGTTTCCGCAGCTCAGGCCGGGTGCGCCGAATGGATTTCACATGTCGGCGGCAGTCATGTAATGTTCTTCCTGTCGCCGGGACGGGCCGAAAGGAACCGAAACGGAGACGACAACAAAACAAGCACTCGTAGCTTAACGGATAGAGCATCTGACTACGGATCAGAAGGTTGCAGGTTCGAATCCTGCCGAGTGCACACAGGTGAGAGGCCCCGGACGAAAGTCCGGGGCCTCTTGCGTTGCTGTCGTAGAGCAGCGGGCTCAGCCGGTGCGGCGTTCGTCGTGGCGTGGATCGACCGCACGCCCTTGGCGGGCGGCGTGCCGACTGGTGGACTGGGCGGATGATTTCTCAGATGGTCTGCGTGGCCGTGGGCGCCTGTGCCGGTCTCGCGCTGCGGGCGCGGCATTCCCGGCGGGTGGCGGAGCGGGCCGAGGCGGGGGAGGAGGTCTCCCTCCTCGTCATGGCCAGGCGTGGCGACCGGGGAGGCCGGTTCACCGTGGGCCGGGTGCGGACCGGTGTGCCGTTCCGGTGGGTGGCCACCCGGCCGTGGGCCCGGCTGCGGGAGCTGCCGGCGGGTCTGCGGGACCCCCGCATTCGCCCGGCGACCTTCGGCGAGTCGCTGTGGCTGCCGCCGCGGGGGATGGTGATCGAGTGCGGCTCCTCCACGGGACCGGTGCTGCTCGGTGTCCGGCCCGAACACCAGGGGCTGGTCGCGAGCATGATCCGCCGCGCGGGTGACACGTCGGACCAGTGACGCTCCGGATCGACGACACGTCGGTCCGGTGGTGTCGGGCTGGTGATCCGGGCGGGCCGAGGGGCCGGCGGGTCATCGCCGGGAGCAGGACGGCTCGGGGGTCCAGGCCGGGTCTTCGCAGCCGTAGGAGGTCCACAGGCCGTCGGAGAACTTGTCGTCGGTGCTGTCCGTGTAGATCTCGAGCGTGCGGTGCGGAGCGATGCGGTAGTACTCGCGGACCGGGTCGCCCTCGACGGTGAGGGAGGTGACCTTCAGTTCGGCGGTCCTGTCGCGGTCCAGCGCGCGGCGGAGGCAGGCGATCTCCCGCGCCGCCCGGGTCTTCAGCTCCTGGCCCTGGGCGAGGGTGACGTCACCGCAGCTCGGGTAGGGGTCCCTGGCCTCGAAGCGGGCCTTCTGCGGGTCGTACGTGACGACCAGGACCACGGCGCAGGCGAGGCAGAGGAGCGTCCCCAGGGCGGTCCAGCCGATCGCCGCCCGGCGGACCCGACGCGCGGCGGTCGGGGTGTCGCCGAGGGGGTGCCGCCGGCGCAGGCGGGCCCGTGCGCGGGCGGAGCCCCAGCGGGTGAAGAGGTGGATGCCGAAGACGGCCGTGGCCAGCCCCGCCACCGCGACGCACAGGACGCTCAGGACGACGGCGGTGGTCGACCATGCCGAGACGCTGATCATCGGCTGATCGTCCTGGCTCCGGGCGGGCGGGTCAACGGGTTCGGCGAAGTCGGACCGGACCAGGACGGCGGCCGGGCCATAGTGGGGACGGGTACCGCAGCAGGTCCCCGGACAGGTTCACCGCACTGGGAGCTGACGTCATGACGGAAACGCGCACCGTGGCCGTGCTGGGCACGGGGATCATGGGGGCCGCGATGGCCCGCAACATCGCCCGGGCCGGGCACGCCCTGCGGGTGTGGAACCGCAGCCGGGAGAAGGCGGAACCGCTGGCCGCGGACGGGGCGCACGTCGCCGGGACGCCGGCCGAGGCCGTCGAGGGCGCGGACGTGGTCGTCACCGTGCTCTACGACGGCGCCGCCGCGCTGGAGGTGATGCGGCAGGCGGCCCCCGGGCTACGGGCCGGCGCCGCGTGGGTGCAGGCCACCACGGCGGGGCTGGAGGCGCTGCCGGAGCTGGCGGAGTTCGCCGGGAAACACGGTCTGGTGTTCTTCGACGCGCCGGTGCTCGGCACCCGGCAGCCCGCCGAGCAGGGCAAGCTGACGGTGATCGCCGCGGGGCCGGTCGCGGAACGGGACCGGGTGACGCCCGTGTTCGAGGCCGTGGGCGTGCGCACGGTGTGGGCCGGGGAGGACGGCGCGCAGGGCGGTGCGACGCGGCTGAAGCTGGTGGCCAACAGCTGGGTGCTGGCGGTGACCGGTGCGGCCGGTGAGGCGCTGGCCCTGGCCGAGGGGCTGGGGGCCGATCCCAAGGCGTTCCTGGACCTCGTCGCGGACGGGCCGCTCGACATGCCCTACCTGCGGCTCAAGGCCGGGATGATCATGGAGGACCGGCTGACTCCGGCCTCCTTCGCGGCGGAGACCGCGGCCAAGGACGCGCGGCTGATCGTGGAGGCCGGGGAGCGGCACGGGGTGCGGCTGGACGTCGCCGCCGCGAGCGCCGAGCGGTTCCGCCGGGTCGTCGAGCAGGGGCGCGGGCGGCAGGACATGGCCGCGGCGTACTGGGCCAGTTTCGAGGGGGACCGGGCCGACGCCTCCGACGGCGATGCCCCCGCCCCCACCCCAGGGAACGGGAACGGGCGCGGGCGCGGGCAGGGGCACGAGGGGCAGGCGTCCTGACCGCGCGGGGCTGGCGGAGCG
This sequence comes from Streptomyces sp. CO7, assembly GCF_053474865.1. Classification (NCBI taxonomy): domain Bacteria; kingdom Bacillati; phylum Actinomycetota; class Actinomycetes; order Kitasatosporales; family Streptomycetaceae; genus Streptomyces; species Streptomyces sp. CO7. Next base: position 81,383 of record NZ_JBRIOU010000008.1, on the reverse strand, counting down.
AAGGGCTGCGCTGGACGGCCGAGGGCCCGCTGCTGCGGTGGCGGGGCGGCCGGGAGAGCGCGCTCCCGCCGGGGAAGCGGGTGGTCCTCGCGGTGCCCGGGGACGGGGTCCGCCGCTGTGTCGGGGCCCGCGGCAACGCCTGCCCGGTGGCGGCGGAGGTGCCCGGCCGGTCGGGGTCCGCGCGTTGCGAGGAGTGCGCGCGGCTGGAGCGGGCCCACTCGGTGGCGGCGGACACCCGGGCCGACGACCCGCAGCCGTACCACGTCTACCTGGCCTGGTTCGGCCCCGGCATGACCAAGGTGGGCATCACCGCCCTGCGGCGCGGGCCCGACCGGCTGCTGGAGCAGGGCGCGGTGACGTTCACCTGGCTGGGGCGCGGACCGCTGATGGCGGCGCGCCGGACGGAGGAGCTGCTGCGGGCGGCGCTGCGGGTGCCGGACCGGATCCCGTACGACGCCAAGCGGGCGGTGCGGGCGGCGCTGCCGCCGACGCCCGGTGAACGGGCTGCGGAGGTCGCCGCGTTGCACGCGCGGGCGTCGGATCTGCCGGGTTGGCCGGAGGCGTTGGAGCGGGAGCCGCTGGTGGTGGTGGACCACATGGCGGTGTTCGGGCTCGAAGGGCTGCCGCCGGCGGCCGGGACGGTGCGCGAACTGGTGCCCGGCGGTGCGGTGGAGGGGACGCTGCTGGCCGCGGCCGGGCCCGACCTCCACCTGCGGACCGGGCAGGGCGTGGTGGTGCTGGACACCCGGTTGCTGCCGGGCTGGCCGCTCACCGCCGCCCCGGAGGACGGCGCGGGTCTCCCCCTCCC
>NZ_JBRIOU010000008.1:79829-80475 GCF_053474865.1 Streptomyces sp. CO7 | reverse complement strand
CCCCCCGGCCCAGCCGGGCCTCTTCTGACCCAGGGCGACCCGGACCGCCCGCGGCCACCCGACGGACGGATCGGTCCTGTGCTCCGCTGCGGCCCGGCGGGCCGACCGGTCCTGCCCCGCGGCGGCCTGGTGGACGGTTCAGTCCTGCTCCGCCACCAGCCGGGCCGGGAAGCCGCCGGTGGCGACCGGGCTCCAGGAGACCGGGGTGACGCGGATGATCGACTTCCCCTGCTTCAGCATCGCCGCCCGGTACTCGTCCCAGTCCGGGTGCTCTCCCGCGATGTTCCGGTAGTACTCCACCAGCGGCTCCACCGAATCCGGCGCGTCGATCACCTCGGCGGTGCCGTCGATCTGCACCCACGGGCCGTTCCAGTCGTCGCTGAGGACGAGGACCGAGACCCGCTCGTCGCGCTTGGCGTTGCGGGTCTTGGCCCGCTCCGGGTAGGTCGAGATCACGATGCGCCCGGAGTCGTCGACCCCGCAGGTCAGCGGCGAGCCCTGAGGGCCGCCGTCGCCGCGGCGGGTGAGCAGGATCGCGCGGTGGCGGGGACGGACGAAGTCCAGCAGCTCCACGAGGGAGACGGAGAGGTTGGTCGCGATGTTCGGTGCCATGACCCGCAGCCTAGGGGCCGGACGGGCCCGAGGC
>NZ_JBRIOU010000008.1:72788-79729 GCF_053474865.1 Streptomyces sp. CO7 | reverse complement strand
GGGGGCCGGACGGGCCGGAGGTGCCGCGGCCCGCCGGTCCCAGCGGCGGGCCGGCGCGCGCCCGTCAGGCGGCCGGCAGCTCGGTGCCCCGCACCGCCTGGACGTCCAGTTCCACCCGCAGCGTGGTGCCGATGGCGGCGATGCCGGCCTGGACGATCTGGTTGTAGTTCATCGCGAAGTCCTCGCGCCGCAGCTCCGCGGTGGCCCGGAAGGCGGCACGGGTGCCGCCCCACGGGTCGGCGCCGGTACCGAGGTAGCTGAGGCTCAGGTCGACCGGGCGGACCAGCCCGCGCATGGTGAGCTCCCCGTGCACGGTCCAGCGGTCGGTGCCGGACGGGGTCAGGCCGTGCGACCGGTAGGTGATCTCCGGGTACTTGTCGACGAAGAGGAAGTCCTCGGAGCGCAGGTGCTCGTCGCGCATGCGGTTGCCGGTGTCGATCGAGGCGGCGGCGATCACGGCGTCCACCCGCGAGTGGACGACGTCGTCGGCGGCGATCTCCACGGTGCCGGCGAACTCGGTGAACCGGCCGCGCACGCTGGAGATGCCCAGGTGCTGGGCGACCGCGCCGACCGTGGAGTGCACCGGGTCGACGGTCCAGGGGCCGGGCGGCGGAAGCTCCTCCCCGCCCTGCCGGGCCAGGGTGACGGTGCCGACCTCGGCGTGCCCGGTGGCGGTGACGAGGGCGCTGGCGGCCACGGGGGCGTAGCCGACGGCGGTGACGATCACCGTGTAGGCGCCCGGCGTCAGGGCGGAGGCGTCCCGCACCACGCCCTCGGCGTCGGCCTCGGCGCGCAGGGCCTGGACGCCGTAGGCGTCGGTCAGCGTGACGACCGCGTGCGACACGGCCCATCCGTCCCGAGTCCGGACTCGTGCGGTCAAAGCCATCCCTTTATCTCCCTAAAAAGGCTTACAAATTGGCCGTGAAGAGGCAGAGAACGTCTGCGGCGAAGTACGGGCAGCAGGCAGAGGGCTGCCGGTGGTGGGAAAAGGACCGGCCGGTGGCAGGGCTCCCTCGGGAAGCCCTGCCACCGGCCGCGATCGCCTACTCGCCCGGGTGGGAGAGCTCGACGACGTGGTCCTCGACGTCCTGCCGGACGGCCAGGGTGGTGGCCACCGGCGGGTAGCCCGTGGCGATCACCGTGTAGTCGCCGCTGTCCAGGTCGGCGAAGGCGTACACGCCGTCCTCACCGGTGGTGGCGGTGGAGACCACGTTGCCGGCCGCGTCCAGGAGCGTGACCCGGGCGTCCGCCAGCGGGCCGTACGGCGAGCGCACGACGCCCCTGAGCTGCGAGCCCGCCTCCAGCACGGCCTCCACCCGGGTGACCCCGGTGGTGGCCACCTGGACCGGCAGGGCGCTGGGCCGGAAGCCGGCGGCGTTGACCGCGACGGTGACGTCGCCGGGGACGACCGCGGTGAAGGCGAACTCGCCCGCCTCGTCGGTGGCGCCGGTGGCGATCAGGTCGCCCCGCACGTCGGTCACGATCACCATGGCGCCCACCACCGGCTCACCGGTGGCCGCCGCGCGGACGACGCCGGTCAGACCGCTGGTGCCGCTCAGCAGGATGTCGTACGCCAGCGGCTCGCCGTTCACGGTGACCGTGGAGGCCTGCGGCTGGAAGCCGTCGGCCGAGGCGATCAGCACGTACGAGCCGACGCCGGGGACGTCCACCGCGTAGGCGCCGTCGGCCTGGGCGATGGCCCGGCCGAGCTGGCGCCCCTCCAGCGAGATCAGCGTGACCGCGGCGTGCGGCAGCGGGGCGCCCTCGCCGTTGCGGACGTGGCCGTGCACCGGGAGGCCGGTGCGCTCCACCGTGGCCGTGGCGGCCACCGCGGTGGCGGTGGCGGCGGCGACGGCACCGGCGGACGGGGCGGCGTGCTTCGGGCCGGCCGTGGCCGGGACCTCGTCGGCGCCATCGGCGCCATCGGCGCCATCGGCGGCCCCGTCGGCCAGGGTCGCGCCGGCGGTCTCGTCGAGCGCGGAGTGACGCTTCAGCGGAACTTCCTTGATGAAGAGCGTCAGGAAGAACGCGACCAGGGCGATCGGGGCGGCGAGCAGGAAGATGTCGGCGATGCCGTGGCCGTAGGCGCTCTCCATGAGCTCACGGACCGGGCCGGGCAGCGAGGAGAGGTCCGGGATGGAGTCGCTCGCGGACGCCGAGCCCATCGCCTTGGCGTACTTCGGGGGCAGGTCGGCGACGCCGTGCTTGACGTAGTCGGTGATCCGGTTGCCCAGGACGGCGCCGAAGGCGGAGACGCCCACCGTGCCGCCCAGCGAGCGGAAGAAGTTCGCCACCGAGCTGGCCGCGCCGAGGTCGCTGGGGGCGACCTGGTTCTGCGCGGCGAGCAGCAGGTTCTGCATCATCATGCCGACGCCGACGCCCATCACGGCCATGAAGATCGCGACGTGCCAGTACGGGGTGTCGTAGCGGATGGTGCCCAGCAGGCCGAGACCCGCGGCGAGCAGAAAGCCGCCGGAGACCAGCCAGACCTTCCACTTGCCGGTACGGGTGATGAGGTTGCCGGAGACGGTGGAGGAGACGAACAGGCCACCGATCATCGGGATGGTCAGCACGCCGGACATGGTCGGCGACTCGCCCCGCGCCAGCTGGAAGTACTGGGCGAAGAAGATGGTGCCGGCGAACATGCCGATGCCCACGAAGAGCGACGCGAGCGAGGCGAGCGCGACGGTGCGGTTGCGGAACATCCGCAGCGGGATGATCGGCTCGGAGACCTTGGACTCGACGAGGACGAAGAGCAGCGCGAGGGCGATCGAGCCGCCGACCATCGCGTAGGTCTGCCAGGAGTTCCACTCGTACTTGTCACCGGCGAAGGTGACCCAGAGCAGGAGCAGGCAGGTCGCGGCGGTCACCAGGGTGGCGCCCAGCCAGTCGACCTTGACCTTCCGCTTGACCACCGGGATGCGCAGCGTCTTCTGCAGCACGATCAGGGCGACCACGGCGAACGGGATGCCCACGTAGAAGCACCAGCGCCAGCCCAGCGACTCGGTGTCGGTGATGACGCCGCCCAGGAGCGGACCACCCACGGTTGCGACAGCGAACACCGCGCCGAGGTAACCGGCGTATTTGCCGCGTTCACGCGGAGCGATGATCGAGGCCAGGATGACCTGGGACAGGGCGGACAGACCGCCACCGCCGATGCCCTGGAAGACACGGAAGACGATCAGCGTCTCGGGGTTCTGCGAGAAGCCCGCACCCGCGGACGCCACGACGAAGATGATCAGGGCTATCTGGATCAGGAGCTTCTTGCTGAAGAGGTCGGCGAGCTTGCCCCACAGCGGGGTGGACGCCGTCATCGACAGCAGTGAGGCCGTGATCACCCAGGTGTAGGCCGACTGCCCGCCGCCCAGGTCCGCGATGATCCGCGGCATCGCGTTGCTCACGATCGTGGACGAGATCATCGCCACGAACATGCCGAGCATGAGGCCCGACAGGGCCTCCAAGATCTGCCGGTGCGTCATCTGGACGCCGCCGGAGGTCCCTCCCCCGAGCTCGGTGTTGGCCCGCACACCAGCTGGTGTGGTGGTTGCCATACGTTTCCCTTTGTCTACTGGGTGGTCTGTGCTGAACGGTCGTGCTGGTGCACGGCCGTGGTGTTCCGACGGCAGTCGCCGAAGCTCTGCCGGAAGCGCGTCATCAGCTCGGTGAGGCGGGCGACGTCCTCGTCGCTCCAGTCCCCGAGCCGTTCGGAGAGCAACGCGGTCGAGCGCTGCGAGAGCTCCGCCAACCGGTCCCGGCCCGCGTCGCTGAGGCGCAGGAGGCGGGAGCGCTTGTCGTCCGGGTCGGGCAGTCGTTCCACCCAGCCCAGGTCGGCGACGTGCGAGACGTGCCGGCTGCACACGGAGATGTCCACCGCGAGCAGCTCCGCGAGCCGGCTCAGGCGCATGTCCCCGTGACGCTCCAGGAGGATCAGGGGGCGGGCAGTCGGCCGGCAGCTGCCGGCCCAGTTCCCGCTTGACGGCGCCGACGGCGCTGAGCTGCCGCAGCAGCTCCTCGAACTGCGCCTGCCTGGCTATCGAGCCTCCCTGGGCCGCGCGTCGATCGTTGCGTATACCAACCGTAAGAAGGTTGGTTGCAGTAGGCAAATGAAAACGGTGTGGCCTACATCAAAACTTGGCAAAGGCAAGTATTGGCGAAAGTGAAGGTTGGGTAAGAGTGCAGGTCAGGGCCCGGACGGCCGGTCCGGGAGGGTTCCGGGGAAGGGGAGGGAGGCTTTCCCGAAGCGCTGCGTAGGCGCTCGGCGGGCGCCGGGCAGGTGCTGTGCGGGCGTCGGGCGGGCGTCGGGCGGGCGCGGCGGCGGCGTCACGTGGAGGCTGTGCGGGTGCCGCGGGGAAGCGCAGGGAACGCGCCGGGAAGGCTCCGGGGCGGTTCCGGGCAGGTTCGGCACGGGTTCCGGCCCGCACTTGGGCCGGGCACCCGCCATTCGCTAGGGTCCTGGCCATGGCTAACACCCAGGGCCCCCAGGGCAATTACGACCCGGCCGGCAGCACCCAGATGTTCCGCGCGTTCGTCGACGAGGCGCCGCAGGCGCGTCAGCAGCAGCAGGCGGCTTCCGCGGGACCCCGGATCGGCGTGATCATCGGCATCGTCGCCGTCGTGGCGGTCGTCGCCGCGGTGGCGTGGCTGGCGCTCGCCTGACACGCACGACGCGCCCCGGGTCCTGCCCGGAGCGCGGACGGACGACGCCGGGCCGCCGGAACCCGATGGTTCCGGCGGCCCGGCGTCCGTCGTTCTGCGGCTGTCCCGCGAGTGGGCGGGTCAGTCCGCGATGAGGCCCTCGCGCAGCTGGGCCAGGGTGCGGGTCAGCAGCCGGGAGACGTGCATCTGGGAGATGCCGACCTCCTCGCCGATCTGCGACTGGGTCATGTTGGCGAAGAAGCGCAGCGTGATGATCCGGCGCTCACGCGGGGGCAGCTTGGCCAGCAGCGGCTTCAGCGACTCCCGGTACTCGACGCCCTCCAGCGCGGTGTCCTCGTAGCCGAGGCGGTCGGCCAGCGACCCCTCGCCGCCGTCGTCCTCAGGGGCCGGGGAGTCCAGCGAGGAGGCGGTGTAGGCGTTGCCCACCGCGAGTCCGTCGACCACGTCCTCCTCGGAGACGCCCAGGACCGCGGCGAGCTCGGAGACGGTGGGCGAGCGGTCCAGCTTCTGGGAGAGCTCGTCGCCGGCCTTGGTGAGCGCCAGGCGCAGCTCCTGCAGGCGGCGCGGGACGCGCACCGACCAGGAGGTGTCACGGAAGAAGCGCTTGATCTCGCCCACGACCGTCGGCATCGCGAAGGTCGGGAACTCCACGCCGCGCTCGCAGTCGAACCGGTCGATCGCCTTGATCAGCCCGATGGTGCCGACCTGGACGATGTCCTCCATCGGCTCGTTGCGGCTGCGGAAGCGGGCCGCGGCGTAGCGCACGAGGGGGAGGTTGAGCTCGATCAGGGTGTCCCGGACGTAGGCGCGCTCCGGGCTGTTCTCGTCGAGCGAGGCGAGCCGCAGGAAAAGGGAGCGGGACAGCGTGCGGGTGTCGATGACGGCCGGGGCGGCGGCGGGCGCCGGGACCGGCGCCTCGTCGAGGCCCGGGACATTGTCGAGCGCGTCGGGCGCGGACGCGCTCTTCGTGAGCGTGAGCACCTTCGAGCTGCCCTGGTCTGCGGACATGCCACCCCCTTTTGGGTCGCGGACGGTCGCGGCCGGCGCTCCGTCGGGGAGCGCAGCCCTCACCTGAATACCGGAGCCTGGGTCCCGGCAAACACGCTTCCCGAAGAATGTCACAAGTCGGCAACGCGCTGTAGTGACTTGTCGACATGTGACCGGCGAATAGGCGCAGCACAGAGGCCGTATGACGACACGTCACGGCTCAACGGGGCACAGGGGGGCGCACCGTCGAATCCCTCCTGGGGATTATGCCTCGATCCTGTTTGCGGACCTCAGCCGTTGGAAGGATCGGGCCAGCAACCGCGACACGTGCATCTGGGAGACGCCCAGTTCCGCGCTGATCTGCGACTGCGTGAGGTTGTTGTAGTAGCGCAGCAGCAGGATGCGCTGCTCCCGCTCGGGGAGCTGGACCAGCAGGTGGCGGACCAGGTCGCGGTGCTCGACGCCGTCCAGCGCGGGGTCCTCGTAGCCGAGCCGGTCCAGCAGGCCGGGCATGCCGTCGCCCTCCTGGGCCGCCTCCAGCGAGGTCGCGTGGTAGGAACGGCCGGCCTCGATGCAGGTGAGGACCTCCTCCTCGGAGATCCGCAGCCGTTCGGCGATCTCGGAGGTGGTCGGGGAGCGGCCGAAGGCGGTGGTGAGGTCCTCGGTGGCGGCGTTCACCTGCACCCACAGCTCGTGCAGGCGGCGCGGGACGTGCACGGTGCGGACGTTGTCGCGGAAGTACCGCTTGATCTCGCCGACCACCGTGGGCATCGCGAAGGTGGGGAACTGCACGCCGCGGTCCGGGTCGAACCGGTCGATCGCATTGATCAGTCCGATGGTGCCGACCTGGACGACGTCCTCCATCGGCTCGTTGCGGCTGCGGAAACGGGCGGCGGCGTAGCGGACCAGGGGGAGGTTGGCCTCGATCAGGGCGCCGCGGACCCGGTCGTGCTCGGGAGTGCCCGGCTGGAGCTGCTTGAGCTGCCCGAAGAGGACCTGCGTGAGCGCCCTGGTGTCCGCGCCCCGGGTGCCGCGGGGGCGCTCGGTACGCGCGGGTCCGCCGGCGGGCTGCTCGGCCACGTGCTCGGCCGTGCGGTCGGCGGGCTGGTCGGTCACGCGCTCGGCCGTGCGGTCGGCGGGCTGCTCGGCCACGCGGTCGGCGGCGCGGTCGGCGGGCTGGTCGGTCACGCGGTCGGTGGGGCGGTCGGTGACGTGCTCGGTGGGGCGGTCGGCGCGCTCCAGGCACTCCACGGTCGCGGAGCGGTCGGTGCTCTCGGCGTGTGGGGCGGGTTCCTGGG
>NZ_JBRIOU010000008.1:70151-72688 GCF_053474865.1 Streptomyces sp. CO7 | reverse complement strand
GCGCAGTACTGGCCGGCACGGTCAACTCCACCTCGTCATCGATCAACTCATCCGTCAAAAGCGGTCATAGCATCACAAGACGGAACAGAGGGCGCAAGCACCTGCCCCCCTGCCGTGTTGGCGGCGGCGCGGGGCGCCGAGGGGGCCGGGAGGCCGTGTGCCGAACGCGAAGGAGCCCCTCGCCGGGCTCGGCGAGGGGCTCCGGAAGCGATCCGAAACGGTCAGAATTCGTAGTCGGCGATCACCCAGGTGGCGAACTCGCGCCACAGCGCGACGCCTGCCTGGTGCTCCGGGTGCTCGACGTAGGCGCGCAGCGCCTCGGCGTCCTCGACCGCGGAGTTGATGGCGAAGTCGTAGGCGATGGGACGGTCGCTGACGTTCCAGCCGCACTCCCAGAAGCGCAGCTCCGGGATCTTCTCCCCGAGGGAGGCGAAGATCCGCGCCCCCTCGACGACCCGCGGGTCGTCCCGCACGACGCCGTCGTTGAGCTTGAAGAGGACCAGGTGGCGGATCACGCGAACTCCCGGGTGCACGGGGCCTCGGGGCGCGCCGTCAGCTGCTGCCGCCGCCCTGCGCGATCCAGGTCATGAAGTCGCCCACGGCGGAGGCGGCCGCGGAGATGCCCTCGAAGCCCATCTCGACATAGCCGGCAGCGGTGTGGGGATCGGTGATGATCACGTACAGCGCGAACACCACGACGATGCCCAGCCCTATCGTCTTCGCGTTCGCCGCCATCGCGGTCCCTCCCCCGTCAGCCATCCGGCCTACTGCCGCGGGGAGTCTAACCGTGCGGCCCCGGACGCACACAAGTTCCTGTGTCCCCACGGGACACACAAGGTGAGACGCACGAAGGGCCCCGCCTTGCGGCGGAGCCCTTCAGAAGCGGTAGCGGAGGGATTTGAACCCTCGGTGACTTGCGCCACACTCGCTTTCGAGGCGAGCTCCTTCGGCCGCTCGGACACGCTACCGAGGGAGACTTTACATCACGGCGGGCGCTGGCAGAAATCGGTTCCGCGGGCCGGGCCGCGGAGGGACCCGGGAGTCCCGCGGGCGGCGTCGGGGGAGCTCAGCGGGCGCGGAAGAAGTCCGTGAGCAGGCGGGCGCAGTCGTCGGCGAGGACGCCCTCGATCACCTCGGGGCGGTGGTTGAGGCGGCGGTCGCGGACCAGGTCCCACAGGGAGCCGGCGGCGCCGGCCTTCTCGTCGCGGGCGCCGTAGACGACCCGGTCGACCCGGGACTGCACCAGCGCCCCCGCGCACATCACGCACGGCTCCAGGGTCACCACCAGCGTGCAGCCGGGCAGTCGCCACTCGCCGCGCGCGGCCGCGGCGCGGCGCAGCGCCAGGACCTCGGCGTGGGCGGTGGGGTCGCCGGTGGCCTCGCGTTCGTTGTGGGCGGCGGAGAGCACCGTGACGCCGTCGGGGGCGAGCACGAGGGCGCCCACCGGGACGTCGCCCCCGGGCAGCGCGGCCCGCGCCTGGTCCAGGGCGAGGCGCATGACGGACCGCCAGGGGTCGCGCACGGGATCGGGGCCGGGGCCGGCGGTACGGCTCCGCCCCGCACCCGGAAGGGGGCGCGGGGCGGTCGGGTCGTTGGTCACACGGGGACGTTAGCGGACCGTCTCCAGGACCTCGGAGGCGCCGAGGGTCTCGGCGATGGTGTTGAGCGCGCCGTCCGCCACCAGGGAACGGAGCTCCTTCTCGCTCACGCCGAGGTCGTCCAGGACCGCGGCGTCGCCGACCGGTCCGTGCGGCACGGAGCCGCCGGGGCCGGTCGTGCCGTCGTCGTCGTTGTCGTCGGATGCGCCGGCCGTCACCAGCGGCTCACCGTCCTCGGTGCCGTCGAGGTCCAGTGTGTCCAGGTCGGTGGTGTCGTCCTCCTCCGGATCGCGGCCGAGCACGTCGTCGGTGAGCAGGATCTCCCCGTAGGAGCTGCGGCGGGCGGCCGCGGCGTTGGACACGTAGATGCGAGGGTCGTCCTCGCCGTCCACGCGCACCACGCCGAACCAGGCGTCCTCCTGTTCGATCAGCACCAGCACCGTGTCGTCGTCGGGCGAGGCTTCGCGGGCCAGGTCGGCCAGGTCCGCCAGGGTCTCCACATCGTCGAGCTCCGTGTCGCTCGCTTCCCACCCGTCTTCGGTGCGCGCGAGCAGTGCGGCGAAGTACACCGTGACTCTCCCACTGGTCATAGGTGTGCCGGTTGGGGGTCCCCCCGGCGGGGTCGTGGGCGGAACCGAGGTTCCGCCCACTCGGAATCGTGGCAGAAACCTCGCGCCCAGGGGATGTCTTCGACCGCCTGTGTCTGGCTCTTTTGCCCGGGATCTGCCCCGAACCCCTTCGCGCGCCCGGCGCGTCGTGGTGCGCCTACCAGCGGAAGGTGCGCATGCGCATGGCGTGGCGCAGGCGTGCCGCCTTGGCGCGGCGGGGCTGCACGCGGGCGCGCAGCTCGCGCGCCTCGGCCAGGTCGCGCAGGAACTGGGCCCGACGGCGGCGCCGCTCCTCGTCCGTCTCCGGGGGCCTCACCGGACGGGGCGGGGG
>NZ_JBRIOU010000008.1:66528-70051 GCF_053474865.1 Streptomyces sp. CO7 | reverse complement strand
GCCTTGGCGCGGGAAGCGGCACGGGTGCCGGGCCGGGACCCGGTGCGGGGCTCGGGGGTGCCGGACTCGGAGGGGGAGGCGGCGCCGGAGCCGGGCTCGCCGGCCCGGGACCTCTTCGCCTGGTCCCGCGGCGGCTGCCGTCGGGGCGCCTGTTGTCGGGGACTGCGGTCGGGCACAGCGTCACCACCCCGGTCCGGTCTGTCCGTGTTCCCTCCACCTTCCCTCGGTCGGCGGGTTCGATGCCGGCCGGACGCGGCGCACGCGCCCCCGCCGGGGAGCGGACGGCCTGGTGGGTGGGGTCCTCGCGCCCGGTTACTGTGGAGCAATGCGTCTCCACGTCGTCGACCACCCGCTGGTCGCCCACAAGCTCTCGACCCTGCGCGACCGGCGCACCGATTCCGCGACCTTCCGTCGGCTCGCCGACGAGCTCGTCACCCTGCTGGCCTACGAGGCCACCCGTGACGTGCGTACCGAGCAGGTCGAGATCGAGACCCCGGTGGCCACCACCACCGGTACCCGGCTGTCCCACCCGCGCCCGCTGGTGGTGCCGATCCTCCGGGCCGGCCTCGGCATGCTCGACGGCATGGTCCGGCTGCTGCCGACCGCCGAGGTGGGCTTCCTCGGCATGGTGCGCAACGAGGAGACGCTGACCGCCTCCACCTACGCCACACGGATGCCGGAGGACCTCTCCGGCCGCCAGGTGTACGTGCTGGACCCGATGCTGGCCACCGGCGGCACGCTGGTCGCCGCCATCCGCGAGCTGATCGAGCGCGGCGCCGACGACGTGACGGCCGTGGTGCTGCTGGCCGCGCCGGAGGGCGTGGAGATCATGGAGCGGGACCTGGCGGACGTGCCGGTCACCGTGGTCACCGCCTCCATCGACGAGCGGCTCAACGAGAACGGCTACATCGTGCCGGGCCTCGGCGACGCGGGCGACCGCATGTACGGCGCCGCAGAGTAACGCCTCCCGCACGTGACGGAAGACCTCGCCCCTCGGGGCGAGGTCTTTCACGTTGCGGAGGCGCAGGTGGCAGTCCGCGCGGGCCGGCGGAGCGGGTGCGAGGGCTCAGCAGCCCTTGCGGGTGGCCTCGGGGGCCGGTGCGGGGGCGGTGAGCGTGGTGAGCGCCTTGTCGGCCGCGCCCGGCGCGGACAGGTCCTTGAAGGCGTCGCCGATGATCAGGTCGACCACCGGCGTCTTCGCCTTCGCGTCCGGCTTGCGCGCCGGGTCCGGCCTGACCTCGGCCCCGGCCAGCTGGGTGCCCAGCACCGGCAGCACGGTGTCGGCCGTCTCCGGGCCGCCCATCAGCAGCCCTGCGGCCTTCACCTTCTTGTCGTACTCCTTCGGCGCGTTGCCCACCTCGCCGATCTTGAAGCCGCGCTTCTTCAGCTCGTCGGCGGTCTTCTTGGCCAGACCCTCGCGGGTGGTGGCGTTGAGGACGTTGACGGTGATGCCGTCGGGCCGCGGGTAGACCTTCGCGGGGGTCGGCGAAGCGGACGGGCGGGTGGCGCACCGCGCGCCCGCGCCGGCCGCGGAGGCCTGGTCACCGCCGGTGAAGACGTCGATGAGCTGCAGCGTGCCCCAGCCGAGGAGCCCCAGCAGGGCCACGGGGAGCGCGGTCAGCGCGACGATTCTGCGGCGCTTCTTCGGCCGGCGCATGCGGGGGTAGGTCTTCCCCGTCACGCGGTACCGGCCGCCCATGCCGGGTGGGGTCAGCATGCTCATGAGCGCAGCGTAGTGCGCCCGGCCGAGGATGCCTACAAGACGATCATCATCCTGGCGGGAGACAACCCGAAAGGGTCAACAGGCTGCGCCGGTCAGTCCATTTCGAGCACGCGGGCGTGCAGGATCTGACGCTGCTGGAGCGCGGCGCGGACCGCGCGGTGCAGGCCGTCCTCCAGATAGAGGTCGCCCCGCCACTTCACGACGTGCGCGAAGAGATCGCCGTAGAAGGTGGAGTCCTCGGCGAGCAGGGTCTCGAGGTCCAGCTGGCCCTTGGTCGTCACGAGCTGATCGAGGCGGACCGGGCGCGGCGCGACGTCCGCCCACTGCCGGGTGCTTTCCCGGCCGTGATCGGGGTACGGCCGGCCGTTTCCGATGCGCTTGAAGATCACACGGAAAGCCTACCGGGGATGGTGCGCTCGGCGCAGCCACGTAACCCGAACCGGCCACCCCGTGCACACCCCGCGACATCGCCGCGCCCGCGGCGTCTCCGCCGCGGGCGCGGTACCCGCCTGCGGCACCCCGCGGCGCTTCCGGCCCGCCCACCGCCGAGGCTGTGCCGGGGGGCACGGGGTGGTGCCGCCGTGCCGCCCGTGGGGGAGACCGTGCCGCCCGGCGCCTCGCGACATCTTCCGCGTCGCTGCTCGTGCGGCCGGCCTGCGGTCCGGTCGGGTGGGTGCTGTGCTGCGGGGCCCGGTCGGGCGGCTGGGCCTGCCCTGCGCTGCTGTGCCCGCCTGTGGAGAGACCGTGCCGCCCGGCGCCCGTGGCCCTTCCACGTCGCTGCTCGTGCGGCCGGCCTGCGGTTCGGCCCGGAGGCGCTGCGCTGCCGCAGCTGTGCCCGCCCGTGGAGTCAACCGCGATGCCAGGGTCCCGCGACATCTTCCGTGTGCTGCCCGTGCGGTTGGCCTGCGGTCCTGGCCGGGTGGCGCTTGCTGCCGGGCCCGGTGGGGCGGCTGGGCTTGCCCCTGCGCAGCTGTACCCGCCCCTGGGGTGAACGGCGATGCCGGCGCCCCGCCCGTGGCCTCTTCCGCGCAGCTGAGGTCCCGCGCGGTGGCGCTGTGCCGCCGGGCCCGGTCGGGTGGCTGGGCTACCTGCGCCGCGACCCGGGCGCCCGCGCCGCCGCTCCCCGCCGGGTCCGCCGGGCCGCGCGCCGCGGGTCGCTCGGGTGGGTTACTTCGCCTTGGCGGCCTTCGCCGCCTTCGCCGCCGCTTTCATCTCCTGCTTGTGGGCGCGGACCTTCACCAGGGAGTCGGGGCCGGTGATGTCGGCCACCGAGCGGAAGGAGCCCTCCTCCCCGTACGAGCCCGCCGCCTCGCGCCACCCCTCGGGGTGAACCCCCAGCTGCTTGCCCAGCAGGGCCAGGAAGATCTGCGCCTTCTGCGCGCCGAAGCCCGGCAGCTCCTTGAGCCGCTTGAGCAGCTCCCTGCCGTCCGTCACGTCCCGCCAGACCGCCTCGGCGTCCCCGTCGTACTGCTCCACCAGGTACTGGCAGAGCTGCTGGATGCGCCCGGCCATCGAACCGGGGTAGCGGTGCACGGCCGGCTTCTCGGAGAGCAGCGCGGCGAAGGCCTCCGGGTCGTGCGCGGCGATCTCGTGAGCGTCCAGGTCCTGCGCGCCCATCCGGTCGGCGATGGTGCGGGGTCCCTTGAACGCCCACTCCATCGGCACCTGCTGGTCCAGCAGCATGCCGACCAGCGCGGCGAGGGGGCTGCGGCCGAGCAGCTCGTCGGCCGGGGGGTCCTGGGCGAGGTGGAGGGTGACGTCCATGCCCCCGATGATCCCGCGCCCTCCGTCGTCCCGCTC
>NZ_JBRIOU010000008.1:62116-66428 GCF_053474865.1 Streptomyces sp. CO7 | reverse complement strand
CGGACTCGGCCTTGCCTCCGGCCGGGGACTTCAGCTGCGGGAGATCCGTGTAGTACGAGTCGTCGCCCGGGAGCTCGGCGGGGTCCGGTATCGGCTGGGGGGCGCCGGTGTCCGGGCCGGGGCCCCGCTCGCCGGGTGAGGCCTGGCGCCCCGCGGCGGGGGCAGCAGGCCTCGGGGCAGAGCCCCAGGCGCGGTCGGGCCGGAGCACCCGGAGGCGCCGGGCGGGACGCCAGCCCGGCACCGAGCCCGGTGACCGGCGTCAGGACCTCTCGGCCGGTTCCGTCTCCCGCGCCTCCACGGCGGACGCGTCCGCGGCGGACGGGACGGCCGTCCCCGTGGAGGCCGCACGGCGCCGGGCCGTCGCCCGGGTGAGGGCGAGCGCCACCGGCTGGGTGTACCGCGCGGTGAGCGGTCCCACGATCACCAGGATCAGCACGTACGCCGTGGCCAGCGGTCCCAGCCGCGGCTCGATGCCCGAGGTGACCGCCAGCCCCGCGATCACGATGGAGAACTCGCCGCGCGCCACCAGCGTGCCGCCGGCCCGCCAGCGCCCGTTGACCGAGATGCCCGCGCGCCGGGCCGCCCAGTAACCGGTGGCGATCTTGCTGAGCGCGGTGACCACGGCCAGCGCCAGCGCCGGCAGCAGCACCGGCGGAATCGCGGCCGGGTCGGTGTGCAGGCCGAAGAAGACGAAGAACACGGCGGCGAACAGGTCCCGCAGCGGCGACAGCAGGTGGTGCGCGCCCTCCGCGACCTCGCCGGACAGGGCGATGCCCACCAGGAACGCGCCGACCGCCGCCGACACCTGGAGCTGCTGGGCGATGCCCGCGACCAGCAGGGTCAGCCCCAGGACCACCAGGAGCAGCTTCTCCGGGTCCTGGTGCGAGACGAACCGGGAGATGTGCCGCCCGAACCGGACCGCGAGGAACAGCACCAGCCCGGCGACGCCCAGCGCGATCGCCAGCGTCACGCTGCCGGCGGCGAGGCCGGTGCCGGCCAGCAGGGCGGTGATGATCGGCAGGTAGACGGCCATCGAGAGGTCCTCGAGGACCAGGATGCTGAGGATCACCGGGGTCTCCCGGTTGCCGACCCGTCCCAGGTCGTTCAGCACCTTGGCGATGACGCCGGAGGACGAGATCCAGGTGACGCCCGCCAGGACGACGGCGGCCACCGGGCCCCAGCCCAGCAGCAGCGCCATCGCCGCGCCCGGGAGCGCGTTGAGCGCCATGTCGACCAGGCCGGCCGGGTACTGCGTCTTCAGGTTGGAGACCAGGTCGGAGGCGGTGTACTCGAGCCCCAGCATCAGCAGGAGCAGGATGACGCCGATCTCCGCCCCGATCGCCACGAACTCCTCGCTGGCGCCCAGCGGCAGCAGCCCGCCTTCGCCGAAGGCGAGCCCGGCCAGCAGGTAGAGGGGGATCGGGGAGAACTGGAAGCGCCCGGCGAAGCGGCCGAGAAGGCCGAGACCGAGGATGATGGCGCCGAATTCGATGAGGAACGTCGCGGTCGAATGCACGCATCAGTCCTGTTCGAGTATCGCCGCGGCGGCTTCCACGCCCTCGCGGGTGCCGATCACGATGAGGATGTCGCCGCCCGCGAGGCGGAAGGCCGGGGTCGGCGAGGGGATCGCCTCGGCGCGGCGCATCACCGCGACGATGGACGCGCCGGTGTGCGTCCGGATCTGCGTGTCGCCGAGCAGCCGGCCGTTCCAGCGGGCGGTCGCGGAGAGTTCGATGCGCTCGGCGACCAGGCCCAGGTCGCCGGCGGACAGCAGGCTGGGGCTGTGGTGGTCGGGCGCCAGCGCGTCGACCAGGGCCTGCGACTCCCCGGCGGTGAGATGCACCGACAGTTCGGCGGCGTCCGGGTCGTCCTGGCAGTAGGCGGTGATCGTGCGGCTGCCGTCGCGCTGGGCCACCACCGAGAGGCACCGGCGTTCGCGCGTCGTCATGTCGTACCTCACGCCGATCCCCGGCAGGGGGGTGCTGCTGAGCCGTGGAATTCCCACCGCAGTCCCTTTCGCTGTGATTCGCCCTGATTCGTACCGGGCGGTATGTGTAATGCGCAGGTAAAGCCCGCCCCGCCACAGTAGGCGACCTCGGATGCGAGGTCGGGAACGGGCGGAGGTGGCCTCCGTCACCGACCGGCGGCGGCGTGGCACTCCTCCGAACCGCTGGGCCAGGCCATGGTGGGCGCGGCGATGCCCGGCACCACGCCGGGCCTGTTCGCCCTCGCCCGCTGCCACCGGTGGGAGGTGGCCCGCACCATGAGGTGGCCCGCACCATGATGTGGCCGACGGCGGTCGCGCCGGCCGGGCCGAGCGCGGTGACGTTCCTCGACCGGGACGCCCTTGGTGACGGTCCACGGCGGCGGGGTCGTCAGCTTCCTCAACTCCCCGGGCTGGGTCGTGGTGGTCACCGCGCCGGCCCTGTGGGCGCTCGCCGCCGCCCTGCCGCATCCCCCGGCGCCCGCGCACCCTCCCCGACGTCGGACGCCTGCCGCTGCCGGCCTGGTCCGAGCCGGCCCTCGCCGTGCTCGGCTCCTCCTGGTTCGGCATCGGCACGGGGCTGCTGTTCCTGCCCGGCCACTGGGGCGGCTTCGTGCCCCGGCAGGTGAACCGGGCCGACGCCCAGGCCCTCGGGGTCCGGGCGCTCGCGCTCGGCGTCGGCGTGCCGGGCACGCCGGCCGAGGACGACCTGCGGCGCGGCCGCTCCGCGATCCTCTCGGTGCCCGGCGTCGCGCTCGTCGCCGCCGTGGTGCTGCTGACCGGCGGCGACGCGGTGCGCCGGTCCTCCGGCCCCGCCCGCGCGCTGGTCGCGACGCTGCTGGGGCTGCTGGTCGTCGGGGTGTCCGGACTCCGGCTCACCCGTGACCGGCGGCCGGCGCCGGTCACGGGTGAGCCCGGTGGGCGGTACGGGTCAGCCGGAGAACCAGGTGCCGAGGTCGCCGTAGGAGAGGCCCAGGGAGGCCACCGTGAACGACTTCGAGCCGGTGCCGGTGATGCCGGTGGAGGACCCCTTCAACAGGTGCGCCATGCCGACGGTCTCACCCACCCAGTCGTCCGTTCCCACCATCAGGTCGGCACGGCCGTCACGGGTGTAGTCGGTGAGCTTCAGCGTGTTGCCGAAGTTGTCGTCGGTCTCGATCGAGCCCGCGACCCCTGAGGTGCCCTGGTCGTAGGCCTTCGCCCCGGTGCCGGAGAGACCGCCGGCCCGGCCGAGCAGCACGGTGACCGCGCCGCCGTCGCGCTTGCCCGCCAGGTCCTCACCAGGGCTGCCGACCGCGAGGTCCGCGTACCCGTCGCCGTTGACGTCGCCGGCCGCCACCGCGTAGCCGAACAGGTCGTCGTCCTCCCTTGCACCGGGCACGCCGGTGGTGTCCTGGGTGAACTTCACCGGCTTGCGCGCGGTGTTCGGCCCGTTCGCGCCGCCGTAATGCACGGCCACGTAACCGCGGTTGAGGTCCGGGTTCTCCCCGCCGCGGCCGACCGCCAGGTCGCCGTATCCGTCCTTGTCGAAGTCGCCGATCGCCGCGGTGAGAGGGCCGGGACCGTTGTCGGGGGTGGCGTCGGGGACCACCACGGACGCCGTCCGGGTGGCGAAGTCGCTGCCGCCGCGGTGGTAGAACGCCCGCAGGTTGACGTCGGACGCGGTGAGGTCCAGACCCAGGATGTACAGGTCCGTCGCGCCGCCCGCGTCCACGTCGCCCGCCACGAGGCACCAGGAGTTCAGGTAGCCGTAGCTTCCGCCCAGCGACTGGTGGCCGCCGTGGCCGCCTGCCCGGGTGAACGGGCCCTTCAGCAGCACGACGCCGCCCGCCTGGCTGTTGCTGTACGCCGCCAGGTCGGCGTCCCCGTCGCCGTCGAAGTCACCGGTCACGACCTGCTCGCCGAAGGAGTCGCCGGAGCCGGGGTACTCCTGGGCGATCGGCGAGTGGAACACGGTGCCGGAGCCGAGGCCGCCGGAGCCGCCCCAGACGACGGTGAGGCCGCCGGCCATCTCCACGTCGCCGACCTTCTCGCCCGGCGAGGAGACGACGAGGTCCGCGTACCCGTCCCGGTCGAGGTCCGCGGTGGTGGTGCCGATGCCCCAGCCGTCCCCCGCCTCCACCGTGCCGGGTATGCCGGCCGAGTTCTGGTGGATCGTCTGCACCCGGGTGCCCGGTCCGGCCGAGGTGCCGTACACGACCGTGACCCGGCCGTCCTGGCCGTAGGTGCCGCCGGCCAGGACGAGGTCCCGGTAGCCGTCCCCGTTGAAGTCGTCGGCTAGTTCGGCGGGCGCCGCCGAGGCGGGGACGGCGGCGAGCAGCGGCCCGG
>NZ_JBRIOU010000008.1:58256-62016 GCF_053474865.1 Streptomyces sp. CO7 | reverse complement strand
CCACTCGCACCGCCGCCGCCGCGGCGGCGGCGGTGCGAGTGGGGCGCAACGGGGCTCCAGTGTCTGAGCGGGAACGAAGGGGTGTCCTACCGCCCCTTCGACCTCCGTCGCCCCCGGATGGTTGTACCGCGGCCCCTCACCGCACCACCGTTCGCGTCACCTCACCGTCATGCCGGTCACCGTCATGCGGGTCACCGTCACGCGGGCTCGACCGGCAGCCAGAGCTCGCAGGTCGCGGTGGAGAAGTCGTCCGCCCGCTCCAGGACGGCGACGACCGAAGGCCCCGGCCGCAGCCGCCACGGGTTGGACGGGAACCACTCGGTCGCCGTCGCCGCCCAGGTGCTCTGCAGCGCCTGCGGGTGCGGACCCGCGCTGCGGAACACCGCCCACGTGCCGGCCGGCGCCTCGACGACGTCGAGGTCCTCGGGCACCGGGGCGTCCCCGGGCACGGCGACCCCGTGCAGGTACGTCAGCTCACTGCCCTCCGCGGCGTCCTGGGCCACGTCGTCGGTGACCTGGAGCAGGCCCCCCGGTTCCGTGGCGCTCAGCGCCTTGAGCCGCCCGTGCTCCTCCATCGGCAAGGAGGCGACGTGCTGCTGGATGTGCGGGTTGACGCCCTCGTGGATCAGCGGCACGCGGGCGGCGTGACCGATGAGCCGGAACGCGGGACGGTCGGTGATGCGGGTGTCCATGGGTGTGCTCCCTTCGACGCTCAGGCGGAACCTGAGCTGCGGTTGTGTCCGAAGGGGGCCTCCGTCGCGGCGCACTTCACCGGGCGCCGCTCCGTGCACGGCGCGGAACGCCCGGCCGAACGCCTCGGCCGACCCGTACCCGTGCCGCACCGCGATGCCCAGCAGGTCCTCCCCGCCCCGGACGACGTCCGCCGCGGCGACCGTCATGCGCCGCCGGCGCACGTACTCCGACAGCGGCATGCCGGCCAGCGACGAGAACATCCGCCGCAGGTGGTACTCCGTGGTGCCGGACCGCCGGGCCAGCGCGTGGACGTCGAGCTCCTCCGCGAGGTGCTCCTCGACCAGGTCGACCAGCTTGTTGAGCGCCGCGATCACGAGGCCTCCTTCCGTCACGACCCTCGCAGGGGCCGGGCGTCCCGCACCCGACCGCTGTGGACCGATCCGATCATCCGCCCCCGTCGCGCCCCGGTCACGCCGGGAACGGCGCCGCCTCGCGCGCCGATCGCAGCGCGCCCGCCCACCAGTGCAGCTGGTCGAGCATGGTCTTCGCGTAACCGGCGGTTTCGGTGTCGAGCGGCCGGCCGTCCTGCCACTCCGCCCAGTAGTTCGGGAAGGCCAGCCGGTCCCGGACGGACAGCGCGTGCAACTCGGTCAGCACGTTCTCCAGG
This sequence comes from Streptomyces sp. CO7, assembly GCF_053474865.1. Classification (NCBI taxonomy): domain Bacteria; kingdom Bacillati; phylum Actinomycetota; class Actinomycetes; order Kitasatosporales; family Streptomycetaceae; genus Streptomyces; species Streptomyces sp. CO7. The sequence continues at coordinate 60,656 of NZ_JBRIOU010000008.1, read as the reverse complement.
TGCAGCACCGCGTGCCGCCCGCCCGAGGCGCCTCCGTAGCTCACGAAGGCCACCGGCTTCGCCGTCCACTGGGTGAAGTGCCAGTCGATCGCGGCCTTCAGCGAGGCCGGGTAGCTGTGGTTGTACTCGGGGGTGACGAGGACGAAGGCGTCCGCGCTCTCCAGGGCGTCGGTCAGCGGTGCCATCCCGGCCGGGCGGGGGTAGGAGTCACCGGCGAGCTTCGGCGAGGCGGCGGGCAGTTCCACCGGCAGCTCGACGTCGGCCAGGTCGACCACCTCCACCTCGAACCCGTCGTGCTCGCGGGCCTGTTCGGCCACCCACGAGGCGACGACCGGCCCGAACCGCCCCTCCCGGACGCTCCCCACGACGACGACCAGCCGGTGCTTCCCCATCTGCCGAGTGCTCTGCGTGCTCTGCGTGCTCTGCGTGTTCTCCGTGGTCTCCATGCCCTTCACGATCGTCCCGCTGCCCGGGGGCAGCCAGGCCGTGCCGAGGCTGGCCCCCGCAGGGCCACCCTGAGCCCTCCACGGGCACCGGGCGCCGCCCTAAGCTCCCTTTTATGGGGACACCGTTGGGGGACTTCCTGCGCGCCAAGCGCGACAGCATCCAGCCCGAGTCGCTCGGACTGCCCGACCACGGCCGCCGCCGGTCGCCCGGCCTGCGCCGCGCCGACGTCGCGGTGCGGGCCGGCATCAGCGTCGAGTACCTCACTCGCATCGAGCAGGGCCGCGACCGCCACCCCTCGCCGGCGGTGGTGAACGCGCTGGCCGACGCCCTCAGCCTCGACCCGGCGGAACGCAACCACCTGCGGTACCTGACGAAGATCACCGGCGGCGAGTGCGCGGCCCACACCCGGCCGGCGCCCGTGAGCCGCGGTGTCCGCCCGGCCGTCCTGGAGACGCTCGGCCTCCTCGAACCCGCCGTCGCCGCGGTCACCAACCGCCTCGGCGACGTCCTCGCCCACACCCCCGCTTACGCGGCGGTCCTCGGCGCGGGCGGCCTGCTGGACGCGGACGAGCCGAACCTCACCCGCTACGTCTTCACCGACCCCCGGGCCCGGGAGTTCTTCCCCGACTGGGGCCTCGTCGCCGACGAGCAGGCCTTCGACCTGTGGCTCGGCCCGTCCGTCGAGACCGCCGCCTGGTTCACCTCGGACCTCGCGGCCGCCGCCGGTCCGGAGTTCACCCGCCGCCTGAACCGCCATCTGGTGCCGGACCGTGGCGTGCTGCGGATCGCCCACCCCTCGGGTCCGCTGCTCCACCTCACCCGCGAGACCCTGGAACTGGCCGACGACGCCCAGCAGCTCACCGTCCACCTCCCGGCGGACGAAGCCACGGCGACCGCCGTGGCCCGGCTCCTCGACGGCCCTCCGCGTCACCTGAAGGCCCTCGCCTGAACCGCCGGCGGAGGCGCCGCGACGCCCGCCCGTGAGGCGGTCCCCGAGCCGCGGCGAGCTCACTGGTGCACGTGCGCGCGCTGTCCGTCCCGGTCGAAGACCATGAGCAACTCGGCGGGACCGCCCAGGGCGGTGAACGCGTGCGGGACCATCGTCGCGAATTCCGCCGCCTCGCCCGTGCCGACGTCGATCTGCCGCTCGCCCAGCCACAGACGCACGCGTCCCTCCAGCACGAGCAACCAGTCGTGGCCCGGATGCACCCTCTGGGACGGCGCGGTGTCGGACGGCTCGAGGCGCATCTTCACCGCGACCGTGCGCCCGTCCGGACGGCTCAGCGCCCATGTCGTCCGCGTTCCGCTGCTGTGCGCGACCGGACGGATGACGACGTCGTCGTCCGTGGGCGCCTCGAAGAGCACGTCCAGACTCATCTGCAGGGCGTTGGCCAGCGGCACCAGCACATCGAGACTCAGCGTCCGCTTGCCCGTCTCGACGCGGCTGATGGTCGACGCGCTGAGGTTCGTGCGCTCGGCCAGCTCGTCCAGGGAGTACCCCAGGGTGGTGCGCATGCTCCGCAGGCGCGACCGGGCCAGGGCTTCGATGTCGTTGACTCCGTTCATGGGTCCATCGTGGAGCATCTTGCGGATTATGCAAGTCGGTTTGCGGGAACCGCCGGGAGCAGTACCGTCGACTGCATGAGCGAGCACCCCACCCACGGTCAGGACCAGGCCCCGTCCGCGCCCACCGGACAGGCCGGTCACACCCAGCACCCCACCATGGAGCGACACTGCGACGTCGCCGTGATCGGCGGCTCGGCCGCCGGTCTCGCCGCCGCCCTGCAACTCTCCCGCCAGCGGCGCGGAGTGGTCGTGGTCGACGACGGCACCCCGCGCAACGCCCCGGCCGCACACATGCACGGCTACCTGGGGCACGAGGGCGCCGCGCCCGGCGAGCTGATGGAGATCGGACGCGCGGAGGTGCGCGCCCACGGCGGGGGGGGGGTCGGC
>NZ_JBRIOU010000008.1:57689-58156 GCF_053474865.1 Streptomyces sp. CO7 | reverse complement strand
ACCTCACCGGCGGGCACACCCTGGTGGCCCGTCGCGTCCTCGCCGCGACCGGCCTGTCCGACGAACTCCCGGCGATCGACGGCGTCGCCGAAGGGTGGGGTCGCGGCGTGATCCACTGCCCGTTCTGCCACGGCTTCGAGGTGCGCGACCAGCGCCTGGTGCAGATCGTCACGCACCCCCTGGGGCTCCACCCGACCCCGCTCTTCCGGCACCTGACCGACCGGCTGACCGTCGTGCTGCACGACCCCGCGGGGCTCGACGAGGGCGCCGTCGAGGCCCTCGCCGCCTCCGGCGTCACCGTCGAGCGCGGCGAGGTGAGCCGGGTCCTCACCGGGCCGGACGGCGAGGTGTCCGGGGTCGAGCTGGGTGACGGCCGCGTCCTGGCGGCCGACGCCGTCGTGGTCGGCTCGCGTTTCCGGGCACGCGCCGACGTGCTGGCCGGATGCGGACTCACCACCACCCCGCAC
>NZ_JBRIOU010000008.1:53859-57589 GCF_053474865.1 Streptomyces sp. CO7 | reverse complement strand
CTCACCACCACCCCGCACCCCACCGGCGCCGGCGACGTCCTCGCCGTCGACGCGCGCGGCGAGACCGCCGTACCGGGCGTCTACGCGGCCGGCAACGTCACCGACCCGAGCCTGCAGGTGCTGCCGTCGGCCGCCCAGGGCAGCCAGGTCGGCGCCATGATCGCCTTCAGCCTCGCCGACGAGGATCTGCGCGCCGCCGTCCGGCACTCGGGCGAGGAGGCCGACTGGGACCACCGCTACGGGGGTCCCGACCGGGCCTGGAGCGGCAACCCCAACGGCACTCTCGTCCACGAGGCCACCCCCCTGACCCCGGGCAGCGCGCTCGACGTCGGCGCCGGTGAGGGCGCCGACGCCCTCTGGCTGGCCGAGCGCGGCTGGAAGGTGACGGCCACCGACATCTCCGGCAACGCGCTCGCGCGGGTCCGCGCCGAGGCCGAACACCGCGGGCTCGCCGTCACCCTCGTCCGCGGCGACGTCAACGATCCCGCGCCCCTCGGCGCCGAGACCTTCGACCTCGTCTCCCTGCAGTACGGCTCGTTCAAGCGCACCCCCGACCGGCGTGGCCTGCGCAACCTGCTCGCCGCCGTCGCCCCCGGCGGCACGCTCCTGGTCGTGCACCACGACCTCACGTCGATGCGCGAACCGGTGGACGTGACGGCCCGGACCCGGATGTACGACCCGGAGGCGTTCGTCGGCGTCGACGAGATCGCCGCCGCGCTCGCCGCGGACCCCGGCACCTGGCACGTCGAGGCCCACGAGACCCGCCGCCGCCCCCCGGGTGCGGCCAGTACCCATCACGTCAGCGACGTCGTGCTGCGCGCGGTGCGACGCACGGCCTGAGGGTCTGCTCCTGGACGACGTGACACCGCCGGGTGACGCACCTCACAGGCCCCAACTGCCGCACGCGTACAACCCTTTCACCTCGCCGGCGATCAAGACTGTGCGGCCGCAGTGGCCGTGCGCGATGCGGGTCCGGCCGTCCGCCGCCCGCATCCGCCCGTCGACAGTCGACAACGGAGCCGCCTCATGTCCCATTACGCCCGCAGGAAGATGACGTCCGGCAAGAAGGTGACCCTGGGCGTCAGCGCCCTGGCCGCCTCCGGGCTCGCCCTCGGCCTGCTCGGCGCACCGTCCGCGATGGCGGGCGAGACCGGACCGGCCGGAGCGCTGGAGCGGAGCAGGGCCGCGGCCGCCGACGCGTCGGCGGCGAAGGCCGCCGCGCCCAAGGCCCTGTCCGCGAGCGGCACCGCCGCCTCCACCACCGTCTCCGGAGTCACCGTCAACGGCGGCAACAGCGCCGGTGTCGGGACGACGAACACGCAGACGATCACCGTGAAGTGGACGGTCAACGGCGGGTCGACGCTCTACGGCAGCGACGCGGCGCTCTGGCGTGGCACCGACCTCGAGGACGGGCTGGAGCAGTTCCTGCTGTCCGAGGAGTTCGGCGCGGACACCGACCCCTGCGTCCAGTCCGGCGCCACCACGTTCACGTGCACGACCACCTACAAGATCGACCCTCAGTACGACCTGACGAACGCGGACGCCGGAGCCTGGAAGATCTCCCTCTACGCGATCACCGACGCGGATACCTCCGTGGACACCGACAACGCCAAGACCTGGTACCTCAAGCGCTTGTCCCGGCTGAGCACCAACGCGGCCCCCGAGCCCGTCGCCAAGGGCAAGACGATCACGATCACCGGCAAGCTCGAGCGCGCCAACTGGGACACCCACAAGTACGCGGGCTACACCCAGCAGACCGTGCGCCTCCAGGAGCGCTCGATGACCGGCTCGTACGCCACCACCAGCAGCCACAGCACCGGCACCGGCAGCCTGGCGGGCGTCGAGACGCAGACGCGCACCGCCACCGCCGACCGCTGCTACCGCTACAAGTTCGAGGGCACCACCACCACGCCGCCGGTCACCGCCACCGGTGACTGCGTCGACGTGCGCTGAACCCCGACCTGACTGACCGCAGCGGGTCGGCGGGGCGACGAACCCCTGCCCGACCCGGTGTCTTCCGGCCCGGACCGCTTCAGCGGTCCGGGCCGGCCCGTTTCTCCGCTCCCGCCCGGACCGCCTGGAGGCGGTCGGCGGGTCCTTAGGGCAACGCCGAAGGGCCCCACCGCGAACGGTGGGGCCCTTCGACATCGTGCCCGGTGAGGCACTGGCGGAGGATACGAGATTCGAACTCGTGAGGGGTTGCCCCCAACACGCTTTCCAAGCGTGCGCCCTAGGCCTCTAGGCGAATCCTCCGGGAAGAACATTACATGACTCGAGACAGTGGTCGCGAACTCGTTCTCCCCGGCCGGATCGGGTACCCTGTGCGGAGCCCCTCACGTGGCGCTATCTGACTGAACTCCCCCAGGGCCGGAAGGCAGCAAGGGTAGGTCGGCTCTGGCGGGTGCGTGGGGGGCGCTTGCGTTCCCGGGGTCCGCGGCGGTCGCTGTGGGGCTGTCCACAGGCCCTCCGGTATGTCGGCGCTCGCCTATAACCTCGTAGGCGTGTCGTCTCTCGCGCTGTACCGCCGCTACCGTCCCGAGTCCTTCGCCGAGGTCATCGGGCAGGAGCATGTCACCGACCCGCTGCAGCAGGCGCTGCGGAACAACCGGGTCAATCACGCGTACCTGTTCAGCGGCCCGCGCGGCTGCGGCAAGACGACCAGCGCCCGCATCCTGGCCCGCTGCCTGAACTGCGAGCAGGGCCCCACCCCGACGCCGTGCGGCGAGTGCCAGTCCTGCCAGGACCTGGCGCGCAACGGCCCGGGCTCCATCGACGTCATCGAGATCGACGCCGCCTCGCACGGTGGTGTGGACGACGCCCGTGAGCTGCGGGAGAAGGCGTTCTTCGGCCCGGCGTCCAGCCGCTACAAGATCTACATCATCGACGAGGCGCACATGGTCACCCCGCAGGGCTTCAACGCCCTGCTGAAGGTGGTCGAGGAGCCCCCGGAGCACCTCAAGTTCATCTTCGCGACCACGGAGCCCGAGAAGGTCATCGGCACCATCCGCTCCCGGACGCACCACTACCCCTTCCGCCTGGTCCCGCCGGGCACGCTGCGCGACTACCTCGGCGAGGTCTGCGGCAAGGAGCAGATCCCGGTCGAGGAGGGCGTGCTGCCGCTGGTGGTCCGCGCGGGCGCCGGCTCGGTCCGTGACTCGATGTCGGTGATGGACCAGCTCCTGGCCGGCGCGGGGGAGGACGGCGTGACGTACGCCATGGCCACCTCGCTGCTCGGCTACACCGACGCCTCCCTGCTGGACTCCGTCGTCGAGGCGTTCGCCACCGGTGACGGTGCGGCGGCCTTCGAGGTGGTCGACCGCATCATCGAGGGCGGCAACGACCCGCGGCGCTTCGTGGCGGACCTGCTCGAGCGGCTGCGTGACCTGGTGATCCTGGCGGCGGTCCCGGACGCCGCGGACAAGGGGCTGATCGACGCCCCGGCCGACGTGCTGGAGCGGATGGCTGCACAGGCGTCGGTGTTCGGCCCGGCCGAGCTGAGCCGTGCGGCGGACATCGTCAACGAGGGTCTCGGCGAGATGCGGGGCACGGCCTCGCCGCGCCTGCAGCTCGAGCTGATCTGCGCCCGGGTGCTGCTGCCCGCCGCGTACGGGGACGAGCGGTCGCTGATGGCGCGGCTCGACCGGATGGAGCGGGGCATCAACTTCTCGGCGGGCGCGGGAGCGCCGGCCATGGGGTACGCGCCGGGACCCGAGGCGCACGGGCCCGCGGC
>NZ_JBRIOU010000008.1:50357-53759 GCF_053474865.1 Streptomyces sp. CO7 | reverse complement strand
GGCGCGCCCCCGCCCGCGCCCGCCGCCGCGCCCCCGCAGGCGCCGCCCGCGGGCGGGCTGGACCCGCGCACCCTGTGGCCCAACATCCTCGAGGCGGTGAAGAACCGCCGCCGGTTCACCTGGATCCTGCTCAGCCAGAACGCGCACGTGGCGGGCTTCGACGGCACCACGCTCCAGATCGGCTTCGTCAACGCCGGCGCCCGGGACAACTTCTCCGGCAGCGGCAGTGAGGACGTCCTGAAGGCGGCGCTGGCCGAGGAGTTCAACGTCCAGTGGAAGATCGACGCCGTGATCGACCCCAGCGGCGGCTCCGCGCCGCCGGCCGGGGGCGGCGGCGGTCTCGGCGGCGGCGGAGCCTACGGAGGCGGCGGCCTCCCAGGCGGCGGCTCCGGCTTCGGCGGCGGACAGCCCGGAGGCGGCCCGGGCGGCGGTCAGCCCGGCGCCGGTCCGGACGGCGGCTTCGCCGGAGGCGCCCCGGCGGGCGGCGGAGCCACGGCGTACCAGCGCCCCGCGCCGCCGCAGCAGGCGTCCGCCCCGTCGTCCGCGCAGGTGCAGCAGCAGGCCCCCGCCCCCCGGCAGGACCGCCCGGCCGGGCCACCGCAGCAGGCGCCCGCTCCGGCCCCCGAGCCGCGAAGACACGTCGCGCCCGAGGACGACATGCCGGCCCCGGACGACCCGGACCTCGACGAGTCGGCCCTCTCCGGTCACGAGCTGATCGTGCGGGAACTCGGCGCGACGGTCGTCGAGGAGGTCGTGCACGAGTAGCGGCCGGGCCCGCCGCGAGCTGAAGCCGCGCCGGGTGGGTGGAGGCCCCGCCGGGTTGGAGGAAGCTCCGACGGCGACGGCCGTCCACGCTGGGCGGGGCCTACAAGAGGCGGGCGGTTCGCCCGTTAGGCTGAGCACGTGAAGGTCCTCGTCATCGGCAGCGGTGCCCGCGAACACGCCCTGTGCCGCTCCCTGTCCCTCGATCCCGCCGTCACCGCGCTGTACTGCGCCCCCGGCAACGCAGGCATCGCCGAGGTGGCGGAGCTGCACGCGGTCGACGCCAACGACGGCGCGTCCGTCACCGAGCTCGCCCGGCGGCTCGAAGCCGAACTGGTGGTGGTCGGTCCCGAGGCCCCGCTGGTGGCCGGCGTCGCCGACGCCGTCCGCGAGGCCGGCATCCCGGTCTTCGGTCCGTCCGGAGAGGCCGCGCAGCTGGAGGGCTCCAAGGCGTTCGCCAAGGACGTGATGGCCGCCGCCGGCGTCCCCACCGCCCGCTCCTACGTGTGCGTCACCGACGAGGAGGCCGCCACCGCGCTGGACGCGTTCGGCGCGCCCTACGTCGTCAAGGACGACGGCCTCGCCGCCGGCAAGGGCGTGGTGGTCACCGACGACCTCCAGGCCGCCAGGGAGCATGCCGCCGCCTGCGAGCGCGTGGTCGTCGAGGAGTACCTGGACGGACCCGAGGTCTCCCTCTTCGCCATCACCGACGGCACCACCGTGGTCCCGCTGCAGCCCGCGCAGGACTTCAAGCGCGCGCTCAACGACGACCAGGGCCCCAACACCGGCGGCATGGGCGCCTACTCCCCGCTGCCCTGGGCCGACCCGGCCCTGGTGGACGAGGTCATGGCGTCGGTGCTCCAGCCGACCGTCGACGAGATGCGCCGCCGCGGCACCCCGTTCTCCGGCCTGCTCTACGCGGGCCTGGCGATCACCTCGCGCGGCGTGCGGGTGATCGAGTTCAACGCCCGCTTCGGCGACCCGGAGACCCAGGTGGTCCTGGCCCGGCTGCGGACCCCGCTGGCCGGCGTGCTGATGGCCGCCGCCACGGAGAACCTGGGCGACCTGGAGCCGCTGCGCTGGAGCGAGGAGGCCGCGGTCACCGTGGTCGTCGCCTCGCACAACTACCCCGGCACCCCCCGCACCGGGGACCCGATCACCGGTCTGGAGGAGGTCGCCGAGAAGGACGCCCCGCACGCCTACGTGCTGCACGCCGGCACCCGGCGTGAGGGCGACGCGGTGGTCAGCGCCGGCGGCCGGGTGCTCTCGGTCACCGCGACCGGCTCCGACCTCACCGAGGCCCGCGACCGCGCCTACACGGCGGTGGCCCGGATCAACCTCGACGGGTCCCAGCACCGCACCGACATCGCGCTCAAGGCGGCCATGGACGCCTGATCCACCGCCTCGCGGGAGCCCCAGGGCCCCGGATTCCCCGCCTCCTCCAGGCACCGGAATCCGGGGCCTGATCTTTGCGCTGCGTCATCCACCTTTCCCCAAAGCCATTCCATCGGGTGAGCGATGGTCGGTATGGCTGACTGGGGTCCGCGCCGTGACTAGTGTGCCCCGCGAGCGTTCCGGCACTTGGCCCACAGGCATTGCGCTGTCCTGGCCCGGTGCCACAGTGGGGGCATGGACGACGTGGCCAGGCGACGGACAGGCGACGCACACGTGAGGGGGTGAGGTCCGGTCGTGACCGGTACGGGTACGGAGACCGGCGCACCGGGCGCGCGCTCACGGGCGCTCGCCGTGCTGCGCGTGCGGGGCTGGGCACTGGCGGCGGCGCTGCTGCCCGCCGGGGTGTGCGTGGTGCTGCTGACCGGGGACGCCACCGGGCGGTTCACCGGGCCCGCCTGGGACGTCGTGCGCCTGGTGACCGGCGTCCTGGCCCTGTTGGCGCTGGCCGCCGCGGCCGTCGTCTCGCTGGTCGTCGCCCGCTCCCGCCCGGCCACCAGCCCGACGGTGCCGATCCCCGAGCGCTCGGCCCCCGACCTCTACCGGCTGGTCCGTGACCTCGCCGACCGGCTGGGCGTCCCGGCGCCCTCCTCCATAGAGCTGACCCCGGACTGCGACAGCTGGCTGGAGGACCGCTCGCATCCGGCGCACGAGGCCGCCTCCGGCCGCCGGACGTCACTGCTGCGCAGGCTGGCCGAACCGCACCGGCGCGACCGGACGGCACCGGTGCTGGTGATCGGCTCGCCCTTCCTGTGGTGGATGCGGGTGGGCGAACTGCGCGCGGTGCTCGCCCCCGTGGTGGCAGGCACCGGCCCCTCAGCCCACCCGGACATAGCCGCGGCCCGCCGCTTCGTGCGTGGTCTGGACGCCGCGATGGCCGTGACCGCGGACCCGCAGCGCAGCGGGCCCGCCCGGCTGGTGCTGGGCGGGGTGGCCCGGGTGGTGCGGCTGATGCTGCGCGGCTGCGCGCCGCACGCCGCGGAGATGGAGCGCGGGGTGGCCGCGGCCGCCGCGGAGCGTGCACAGGCTGTGGACCACGGGCTGCGGATCGTCGCCCAGGAGCAGGTGGGGCTCGCCTACGCGGGCTGGGACCGGCTGCTCACCCGGGTCGCGCAGCCGGCCTGGCGGATGCGGCGCTGGCCGGCCCGGCTGGACGTCGGCGTGGTCGCCGCGCTCACCGAGCTGTCC
>NZ_JBRIOU010000008.1:49353-50257 GCF_053474865.1 Streptomyces sp. CO7 | reverse complement strand
AGCTCGACGACCCCGACGGCGGCGACCCGCTGCAGGACAACGAACGCGCCGCCGCGCTCGCCGCCGGCATCACCGCCGAGCTGGCCCGCGAGGAGGCCCACTCCGCGCGCGAGGGCGGTGGCGGGCCGGCCGCGGCCGGGGTTCCGGGCGGTCCGGGCGCCGGGTCGACCTGGTGGGACGACGGGCGGCTCCCGCTGCTGCCGCCCCCACCGCCCCGCTCCGGCCGGGACCTGCTCGCCGACCACGTCACCGCCATGGTCTGCTGCGCCGCCGTGGACACAGCGGGAGCCGCGCCGGGCCTCGACTGGCTGGACGGCCCCGCCCTCCTGGTGCGCGGCGAGCGCGTCGGCGACCTGGGCGCGCGGGTGCTGAGCCTGGTCGAGGAGGGGGACGCCGTGCCCCTGCGCGCCTGGCTGCGCGACCTGGGCGTCCGTGTGGAGAAACCGGTACGGCTGGGGTGACCGCGCCGGGGGGCGCGGCACCGCCCGCAGACGGAAGACGCGGGACAACCCGCTGGAGGAAGACGCGGGACAACCCGCGAGGGGAAGACGCGGGACAACCCGCGAGAGGAAGACGCGGCACCGCCCGCAAGAAAAGGGCAAGGCACCCCCCGCCGGGGGAAGGGGCAGGACGGCCCCGCGGGGTGAGGGACCGCACTGCCCGCCGGGGACGGGACGACGCCGCCCGGCGGGGGAGCGGGACGCACGACGAACACGAGGGAGGGGGAGCGGTACATGGGCCCGGAGCGGATCCGCCGCTGGGAGTCGGGGGCGCTGGCGCACGGCGTGACGGACCCGTTCGGCCTCGGGCCGTTACCGTGGCTGCGCGGCGGCGAGACGTACTTCGACGACACCGGCCAGGTGGTCCCCTGGTACGTCGACGAGCCGGGCCCGCGCCCCGGAGG
>NZ_JBRIOU010000008.1:31845-49253 GCF_053474865.1 Streptomyces sp. CO7 | reverse complement strand
GTACGCCGCCAGATCAAGGGCTTCGCCTCACCCGGCGCCGTCGCCCCCGGGGAACCGATCGACTTCCGCGTCACCGTCGAGCCGCCACAGGAGTTCGGCATCGACGTCTACCGGATCGGCCACTACGGCGGCGACGGCGCGACCAAGGTGACCAGCAGTCCCCGGCTGGCCGGCCTGGTGCAGCCCCCGCCGCTGGTCGCCGAACGGACCGTCTCCTGCCACCACTGGTGGCTGTCCTGGCGGCTCACCGTGCCCGCCGACTGGCAGCTCGGCGCGTACGTCGCCGTGCTGACCACCGCCGACGGCCACCGCTCCCACGTCCCGTTCACGGTCCGCGACAACCGCCCCGCCGACCTGCTGCTCCTGCTGCCCGACATCACCTGGCAGGCGTACAACCTGTACCCGGAGGACGGCGTCACCGGCGCCAGCCTCTACCACGCCTGGGACGACGAGGGCCGGCTGCTCGGCGAGTCCGGTGCGGCCACCACGGTCTCCTTCGACCGCCCCTACGCGGGTGCCGGACTCCCCCTGCACGTCGGCCACGCCTACGACGTGATCCGCTGGGCCGAGCGCTACGGCTACGACCTCGCCTACGCCGACGCCCGCGACCTGCACGCCGGCCGCGTCGACCCGGGCCGCTACCGGGGCCTGGTGTTCCCCGGACACGACGAGTACTGGTCCCGGCCGATGCGCCGGACCGTGGAACTCGCCCGCGACCAGGGCACCTCGCTGGTCTTCCTGTCGGCCAACACCCTGTACTGGCAGGTGGAGCTGGGCCCCTCCGCCCCCGGGGAGCCGGACCGGCTGCTCACCTGCCGCAAGCGCCGGGGACCGGGCCGCCCGGTGCTCTGGCGGGAGGTCGACCGGCCCGAGCAGGAACTCCTCGGCATCCAGTACGGCGGCCCGGTGCCCGAGCCCGCCCCGCTGATCGTCCGCAACGCCGGCCACTGGCTGTGGGAGGGCGCCGGGGTCGCCGACGGCGAGGAGATCCCCGGGCTGGTCGCCGGCGAGGCCGACCGCTACTTCCCGCGCGCCCCGCTGCCCGCCCACGACGAGCGGGTGCTGCTCGCCCACTCGCCGTACCCGGACGCCGCGGGCGTGCGGCGCCACCAGGAGACGTCGCTGTACCGGGCGCCCTCCGGCGCGCTGGTCTTCGCCTCCGGAACCTTCGCCTGGTCCCCGGCCCTCGACCGGCCCGGCCATGTCGACCCGCGGATCCAGAAGGTGACCGCCAACCTGCTGGACCGCATCTGCAAACGGGACTGAACGGTTCCCCTCCCGCGGTGCCGGTGACCCGGCCGGCGACGGACGGCCGCGGCCCGCCCCAGACCGGCGACGGACGGACGGGCACCGCCCGAGGCCCCCCGGACTGCCTCGGATCTCCCGGTACGGGAGAATCGGGGGCATTGGACCAAACCACGGGGAGGAACCGTGTCCGGATTCGTCGAAAAGCCCGAGCCGGTGCAGGTGCCGGGCCTGGTGCATCTGCACACCGGCAAGGTGCGCGACCTGTACCGCAACGAGGCGGGCGACCTCGTGATGGTCGCCAGCGACCGCATCTCCGCCTACGACTGGGTGCTGCCCACCGAGATCCCCGACAAGGGGCGCGTGCTCACCCAGCTCTCCCTGTGGTGGTTCGACCAGCTCGCCGACCTGGTGCCCCACCACGTGCTGAGCACCGAGGTACCGGCCGGCGCGCCCGCCGACTGGGCGGGCCGCACCACGATCTGCAGGAACCTCGAGATGGTGCCGGTCGAGTGCGTCGCGCGCGGCTACCTGACCGGCTCCGGCCTGGCCGAGTACCGGCAGTCCCGCACGGTCTGCGGACTCGCCCTGCCCGAGGGCCTGGTGGACGGCTCCGAACTGCCCGCCCCCATCTTCACCCCGGCCACCAAGGCCGAGGTCGGCGAGCACGACGAGAACGTCGCCTACGAGGAGGTCGCCCGCAAGGTCGGCGCCGAGGTCGCCGCGCTGCTGCGCCAGACCACGCTCGCCGTCTACGGCCGCGCCCGTGACATCGCCCGCGACCGCGGGATCATCCTGGCCGACACCAAGTTCGAGTTCGGCTTCGCAGGCGACCGACTGATCATCGCCGACGAGGTGCTCACCCCGGACTCCTCCCGCTTCTGGCCCGCCGACGTCTGGGAGCCGGGCCACGCCCAGCCCTCCTACGACAAGCAGTTCGTCCGCGACTGGCTGACCTCGGACGCCTCCGGCTGGGACCGCCACGGCGAGCAGCCGCCGCCGGCCCTCCCGCAGGAGATCGTCGACGCGACCCGCGCCAAGTACCTCGAGGCCTACGAGCGCCTGACCGGCCTCGCCTGGAGCTGAGGCCCCGGAACGCCGAAGGCCCCGGTCTGATGACCGGGGCCTTCGGAACTGGAGCGGACGACGAGGCTCGAACTCGCGACCTCAACCTTGGCAAGGTTGCGCTCTACCAACTGAGCTACGTCCGCCTTGCGCCGTGGCGCGAGAGCAACTATACCCAACCTCGCTCACGAGCGGTACGCGCCGCTGTGTGACGGTTCTCCGCCCCCAGCTTGGAGACGGCCGAGGACAGGTAGTTGCGGACCGTCCCGGGGGAGAGCCCGGCCCGCTCCGCGATCTCGGTGACGGGCGCCCCGTCCGAGGCCAGGTCCAGCACCTCGGCCTCCCGCGCGGTCAGCGGCGAGTCCCCGGCGGAGATCGCGTCCGCCGCCAACTCCGGGTCGACGTAACGGTTCCCCGCGTGCACGGTACGGATGATCTCGGCCAGGCGGCGCGCGCTCACCGTCTTCGGCACGAACCCGCGCACCCCCGCCGCCAGCGCCCGCTTGAGGTGACCGGGCTGCCCGTGGCTGGTCACCACCAGGACCCGGCACTCCGGCAGTTCGGCGCGCAGCGCTGTGGCCACCTTCACACCGTCCGCCCCCGGCATCTGCAGGTCGAGGACGGCCACGTCGGGCCGGTGCGCCCGGGCCATGGCCAGCGCCTCCGGGCCGGTGGCGGCCTCGGCGACCACCACCAGGTCCTCCTCCAGGGCGAGCAGCGCGGCGAGGGCGCCGCGGATCAAGTGCTCGTCGTCGGCGAGCAGCAGACGTACCGGCGCGTTCACGGGGCCGCCTCCAGCACGGGTTCGGGCCGGGCTCCGGTGCCGGGCGCACGGGCCGGAACCTCGGCGACCAGCCGGAACGTCCCGCCGTCCCCGCCCTTGCCGCCGTGCCCGCCCTTGCCGGCGTCGCCGCCCTCGCTCACGTCACCTTCGCCGCCCTCGTCCCCGCATCCGCCCTCGTCCCCGCATCCGCCCCGCCCGGCGGTGAGCGTCCCGCCCACCTCGGCGAGGCGTTCGCGCAGCCCGGCCAGCCCCGAGCCGCCCGTGCTCGCGACGCGCTCGGCGCCGTCGTTCTCCACCACCAGCCTCACCCGTCCGTCCTTCGTCGTGGCGGTCACCGCGCACCACTGGGCGTTCCCGTGCCGCAGCACGTTGGTCGTCGCCTCCCGCACCACCCAGGCCAGCGCCGACTGCACCTCGGCGGGCAGGTCCATGCTGGCCACGGAGACCTCGCACCGGATCCCGGCCGCCTCCAGCACGCCCTGCGCGCCGGCGATCTCGGTCCCGAGGTCGGCCCGGCGGTAGCCGCGCACCACCGCGCGCACCTCGCGCTGCGACTCCTGAGCGATCCGCTCCACCTCGGTCATCTGGTCCACGGCCTCCGGCCGTCCGCGCCGCGCCAGCTCAACGGCCAGCTCGGCCTTGAGCGCGATCACCGCGAGGTTGCGCCCCAGCACGTCGTGCAGGTCCCGGCCGAACCGCAGCCGCTCCTCCGCCACGGCCAGCCGGGCCCGGTTCTCCCGCGCCTCGTCGAGCTCGTAGACGGCGTCGAGCAGCCACACGGTGAAGACGGAGGTGAAGGCCGTGAAGCCGGTGACGGCCACCATGACGAGGGTGAGGAACAGCGCGACGGCGACCGGCGATCCGCCCGCCAGGGCCACCACGCCCGTGCCCACGCCGAACCCGCAGACCGCCGCCGGGACCCGGGCCCGGTTGCGGACGCCGAGCACCAGGATGCCGCCGCCGAAGGCCAGCACCATCGCGAACACCGCGCCCGCCGCCTCCTGCAGGGCGTGGTCCTCGGTCCTCCCCGCCAGCAGCAGGGCCGCCACGGCCACCGCGCCGGTCACGAGCCCGAGGGCCAGCAGTAGCCGGCCCGGCCGCTCCCGCGTGCCGCGGGTCCAGTCCAGGGCGCGGGACGCGGTCACGGCGCACAGCAGCGCGTGTGTGACGACGACCAGGGCGACCGGCACCGCGTCGGGGAACCCGAGGGGCGCGGCCAGCGGCACCGCGACCGCGGTCTCGGTCAGCGCGAAGCCGTGGAACGACCACCGCGTGTAGGTCTCCACCTTCGCCGGAGTGCTCTTGCTCCCCCACCACTGCCGCACGCGCTGTTCCCCTCTCCGGTCGGCCCTCGGGCCCGTGCCTCTCAGCGCCGCGGGTCCCAGCGGAACCAGCGTCGCACGGCGAAGACCCCGAGCACGATCCACGCCAGGGCCGTGGCCACGGCGGTCAGCGCCTCGCCGGCGGTCATCGTGCCGAGCCAGCCCTCGCGGATCAGACGGACCACCGGGGACAGCGGCAGCAGGTCGAGCACCGCGGCGACCCGGTCGGGCATGATCTCGGTCGGGAAGGTCATGCCGGACGTGACGGCCGTCAGGAAGAGGAACGGCAGCGAGGTGACCTGGCTGCTCTCCACCGTCCTGGTGAGCCCCGCCGTGGCCGCGCCCAGCGCCGCGCACAGCAGGGCGCCCAGGACGACGCCGAGCACCAGCAGGTGCGGGGCGCGCGGGGCGCCGATGTCCAGCAGCACGGCGCAGGCGACGCCCAGCAGCAGCGACTGGACCATGCTGACGGCGAGCACCGGGGCGGCGGTCCCGCCGAGGATCTCCACGTCGGAGGCCTCACCCGTGCGCAGCCGCTTGAGCACCAGCTCCTCGCGGCGGGAGACGTAGGTGGACACCAGGGTGGCGTAGACGGCGAAGAGCATCGAGAAGCCGATGCCGGCGGACAGCATCATCACGCCCAGGCTGAGTCCGTGGGCCGCCAGGTCGATCTCGCGCATGCCCTGCTGGACGCTGAACGGCAGCAGCAGCGGAACCACCATCGCCGTGATCACCGCGCTGCGGTTGCGGAGCAGCAGCGTGAACTCGGCCCGGGCCAGGGCCCGCAGGCGTCCGGCGGGGGTGGTCGCGCCCCGGCGGGCGGAGCCGGCGGCGGTCGTGGGAGTGCTCATGCGGTCTTCTCCGTCTCCCGGGCGGTGGTCCGCCCCGTGGCGGTGCCCTGCTCCAGGGCGGACTCGGTGACCGCGCCCGCGGGGTCGCGGCGACCGCCGGCCTGGCGGGCGATGTCGAGGAACGCCTCCTCCAGGGAGGCGGAGCGCAGTTCGAGGCGGCGCAGCTCGACGCCCTCGGCGGCGGCCCAGGTCAGCAGCGCGGTGGCGGTGCGCTGGAGTTCACGGGTGTGCAGGCGCAGCAGCGAACCCTCGGTGTGGTGGTCGAGGACGCCCATCGGGGCGAGCGGCGGCAGGTCGCCCGGCAGGAGCCCCGAGGGCAGCTCGAAGGAGATCCGGGAGGGCCGGGTGGCGGTCACCTCGGCGGGCGTCCCGGCGACGGCGATCCGGCCGTCGTGCAGGATGGCCAGCCGGTCGGCGAGGTCCTCGGCCTCCTCCAGGTAGTGCGTGGTCAGCAGCACGGTGGTGCCCTGGTCGCGCAGGGCGCGCACCAGGTCCCAGGTCTCCCGGCGGCCCTCCGCGTCCAGCCCGGTGGTGGGCTCGTCGAGGAACAGCACCTCGGGGTCGCCCAGCAGGGCCAGCGCCAGGTCCAGGCGGCGGCGCTCGCCCCCGGAGAGCTGCTTGACCTTCACGTCCGCACGGCCGCGCAGGCCGACCAGCTGGAGCACCTCGCCCTCCGGCCGGGCGCCGCTGGTGCAGCCGGCCCACATCCGCGCCGTCTCCGCGACCGTCAGCTCGGAGGGGAAGCCGCCCTCCTGGAGCATCACGCCGGTCCGGGGCCGCACGGCCGCGCGCTCCGCGTACGGGTCGTGGCCGAGGACCCGGATCCGGCCGCCGGCCGGGCGGTCCATGCCCTCCAGCAGTTCCACCGTCGAGGTCTTGCCCGCCCCGTTGGTGCCGAGCAGCGCGAAGATCTCGCCCCGGCCCACCGAGAAGGAGATGCCCCGTACCGCCTCGTAGCCGCCCTGGTAGACGCGGCGCAGGTCGGTGACCTCGATCACCTGCTCGCGTTCGCTGATGTCCATGGCCTCAGCATTCCGCCGGGCGAGGACCCGCGACAGTGCCTGCTGTCATCGGCTCGTATGACAAATGTCAGCAGCGAACTCCGGACCGGGGAAACGCCGAAGGCCCCGGTCTGATGACCGGGGCCTTCGGAACTGGAGCGGACGACGAGGCTCGAACTCGCGACCTCAACCTTGGCAAGGTTGCGCTCTACCAACTGAGCTACGTCCGCATAGCCTCCGACCGGCTTTCACCGATCGGTGCGAGCACCAGCCTACCGGATGCGGAGGGGTACTCCGGACCGGATCGGCCGATGAAGAGCGGGTGACAGGGATCGCACACTGCGCCTCCCCCCTGGAAGGGGGGTGTTCTACTACTGAACTACACCCGCACGGTTCGGGGTTCCGGCCTTCCGGCCTCGCCCCTCGGCGTGCCTGAACTCTAACTGATCACCCGGGGTGCTGCGCAAGTCCATTCGCCGGAGGGGCGCGGAAGTCGTCCGGCCCGTCAGCCCCGCGCCGCCGCGAACGCCTCGTAGACCCGCTTGGGGATGCGGCCGCGGGCCGGCACCTCCATGCTGTGCGCCTGGGCCCAGGCGCGTACGGCCGCCGGGTCGGGAGCGACCTCGGTCTGCCGGTAGACCTTTCCGGAACGCGCGCGCTTACGGCCCGCCTCGACGTACGGGGCGAGCGCTTCGCGCAGCTTCCCGGCATTCGTTTCGTTCAGGTCGATCTCGTACGTCCGGCCGTCGAGGCCGAAAGCGACCGTTTCCGCCGCCTGTGAGCCGTCGATGTCGTCGGAGAGGGTGACCACGACACGCTGAGCCACGAATATCGGTCCTTTCCTGCGGGACCCCGTCGGTTCCCGGATGCCGCCGAACGGCGTGACGTGCCGAAACGTCCTCCGGGACGCGCCGTGGACCACCGGGCCGTCCGGTTGTGCCGGCCGAATGTCCTCCGGCCGACAATTACTTTGTACAGGGCCGGTCGTCATAAGGGGAAGTGCGGGGAAATCGTTTCGCGGGTTGCGGCACGAAATCCAGGAGAATCGTCTCCTCCTTTTCCGGCGGCTCGGCGATCATGTACGGCAATGCCCGGGGGATCAAGGAAAGACTCATCCTGAAGTGATGCGGAACACGTAGTTTCCTACTAATCTACTCGCGTAGAAATTTTGTCCGGGTAGTCTGAAGGAACCTGCTCAGCACCAACATCGGGAGTGCCAGTGGCACGCGTCGTAGTCGACGTCATGCTCAAGCCGGAGATCCTCGACCCCCAGGGCCAGGCGGTCCAGCGCGCGCTGCCGCGCCTCGGTTTCGAGGGCATCTCCGACGTCCGTCAGGGAAAGCGTTTCGAGCTCGAGGTCGACGGTCCTGTCGACGATGCGGCCCTCGCCCGTATCCACGAGCTCGCCGAATCCTTCCTCGCGAACACCGTGATCGAGGACTTCACCGTCAAGGTGGAGGAAGTCGCGGAGGCGGCGAAGTGACCACCCGTATCGGCGTCGTCACTTTCCCCGGAAGCCTCGACGACCGTGACGCGCAGCGCGCGATCCGGATCGCCGGGGCCGAGCCCGTCGCCCTTTGGCACAAGGACAAGGACCTCAAGCAGGTCGACGCCGTCGTCCTGCCGGGCGGGTTCTCCTACGGCGACTACCTGCGGGCCGGCGCCATCTCCCGCTTCTCGCCGGTGATGGAGACGCTCATCGAGCAGGCCAGGGCCGGGCTTCCCGTCCTCGGCATCTGCAACGGCTTCCAGATCCTCGCCGAGACGCACCTGCTGCCCGGCGCGATGCTGCGCAACAACCACCTGCACTTCATCTGCCGTGACCAGAAGCTGCGGGTGGAGAACGCGGACACCGCCTGGACCTCGGACTACGAGGCGGGCCAGGAGATCCTGATCCCGCTGAAGAACGCCGACGGCCGCTACACCGCGGACGAGTACACGCTCGACAAGCTGGAGGCCGAGGGGCGGGTGGCCTTCCGCTACCTGACCGACGGCGCGGACGCGGACGGCTACGGCAACCCCAACGGCTCGCTGCGCGACATCGCCGGCATCACCAACGAGGCCGGGAACGTCGTCGGCCTGATGCCGCACCCGGAGCACGCCGTGGAGTCCCTCACCGGCGGCGGCACCGACGGCCTGCCGTTCTTCACCTCGATCCTCAAGAAGCTGGTCACCGCATGAGCCGCACCCCTCTGGACACGGTCGAGCACGCGGCCGCGACCCCCGACGTGGAGCAGCCCTGGGCCGAACTCGGCCTGAACAAGGACGAGTACGCGCGCATCCGCGAGATCCTCGGCCGCCGCCCGACCGGCGCCGAGCTCGCCATGTACTCGGTGATGTGGTCCGAGCACTGCTCCTACAAGTCCTCCAAGGTCCACCTGCGCCAGTTCGGCGAGAAGGCCCCGCAGTCCGAGGCGATGCTGGTCGGCATCGGCGAGAACGCCGGCGTGGTCGACGTCGGCCAGGGCTACGCGGTCACCTTCAAGGTGGAGTCGCACAACCACCCGTCGTACGTGGAGCCCTACCAGGGCGCCGCGACCGGCGTCGGCGGCATCGTGCGCGACATCATCGCGATGGGCGCCCGCCCGGTCGCCGTGGTCGACCCGCTGCGCTTCGGCGCGGCCGACCACCCCGACACCCGGCGCGTGCTGCCCGGCGTGGTCGCGGGCATCAGCGGCTACGGCAACTGCCTGGGCCTGCCCAACATCGGCGGCGAGGTCGTCTTCGACGCCTGCTACCAGGGCAACCCGCTGGTCAACGCCGGCGCCATCGGCGTGATGCGCCACGAGGACATCCACCTGGCCAAGGCGTCCGGCGCCGGCAACAAGGTCATCCTCTACGGCGCCCGCACCGGCGGCGACGGCATCGGCGGCGCGTCCATCCTCGCCTCCGAGACCTTCGACGACGCCAAGCCCTCCAAGCGCCCGGCCGTCCAGGTGGGCGACCCCTTCCAGGAGAAGCTCCTCATCGAGTGCACCCTGGAGGCCTTCCGGGAGAAGCTCGTCGTCGGCATCCAGGACCTCGGCGCGGCCGGTCTGTCCTGCGCCACCTCCGAGCTCGCCTCCAACGGCTCCGGCGGCATGCGCGTCGAGCTCGACGACGTGCCGCTGCGCGACTCCACGCTCTCGCCCGAGGAAATCCTCATGAGCGAGTCGCAGGAGCGCATGTGCGCCGTGGTCGAGCCGGCGAAGGTCGACCGCTTCCTCGAGATCTGCGAGAAGTGGGACGTCATCGCCACCGTCATCGGCGAGGTCACCGACGGCGACCGCCTGGAGATCTACTGGCACGGCGGCAAGATCGTCGACGTAGACGCTCGGACCGTCGCCCACGAGGGCCCGGTCTACGACCGCCCGTACGCGCGCCCCGACTGGCAGGACGCGCTGCAGGCCGACGACGCCGCCAAGCTGCCCCGTCCGGAGAGCTCCGACGAGCTGCGGGCCCAGGTCCTGAAGCTGGTCGGTTCCCCGAACCAGGCCTCCAAGGCGTGGATCACCTCCCAGTACGACCACCTCGTGCAGGGCAACACGGTCCTCGCCCGCACCGAGGGCGACTCGGGCATGATCCGCGTCGACGAGGAGACCGGCCTCGGCGTCGCCATCGCCACCGACGGCAACGGCCGCTACGCCAAGCTCGACCCGTACACGGGCGCGCAGCTGGCGCTGGCCGAGGCCTACCGCAACGTGGCCGCCACCGGCGCCAAGCCGCTGGCCGTCTCGGACTGCCTCAACTTCGGCTCCCCCGAGGACCCGGCGGTGATGTGGCAGTTCGTGGAGGCCGTGCGCGGTCTGGCCGACGGCTGCCTCCAGCTCGGCACCCCGGTCACCGGCGGCAACGTCTCGCTCTACAACCAGACGGGCGAGGCGGCCATCCACCCGACGCCGGTCGTCGCCGTGCTCGGCGTGATCGACGACGTGGCCCGCCGTACCCCGGCCGCCTTCCGCGAGGAGGGCCAGCTGATCTACCTGCTCGGCGACACCGAGCCGGAGTTCGGCGGTTCCGCCTGGTCGCAGGTGATCCACGACCACCTCGGCGGCCTGCCGCCCAAGGTGGACCTGGAGCGGGAGCGGCTGCTCGGCGAGATCCTGATCTCCGCCTCCCGTGACGGCATGGTCGACGCCGCCCACGACCTGTCCGACGGCGGTCTGATCCAGGCCGTGGTCGAGTCCGCCCTCGAGGGCGGGAAGGGCGCGCGGCTGGTCGTGCCGGACGCTCTGGACGCGTTCACCTTCCTGTTCTCCGAGTCCGCGGGCCGCGCGATCGTGTCGGTGCCGCGCTCCGAGGAACTGCGCTTCACCGACATGTGCGGCGCGCGGGGCCTGCCGGCCACCCGGATCGGCGTGGTCGACGGCGACGCCGTCGAGGTTCAGGGCGAGTTCACGCTCCCCCTGGCCGAACTGCGCTCCGCCCACGAGGGCGTGATCGAGGGTCTGCTCGCCTGACCCGGCCCGCTCCGAGGCACCCGGCCCCGCCCCGTGCGGCGCCGGGTGCCTTCGCGTCCGGTCGCGGCCGTTCGCCCGTCCGGCCCCGGGAGACCCGCGCCACGGCCACGGTGCCCGGGGCGTTCGGGCTCGGTCCGGCCCCCCGGGTGACGGTCCGTCCGGCTCCGGGTGAGGACCCGTTACGCTCGCCCGCATGGCACCCGGCACGCGGAAGAAGCCCCGCACCTACGACCCGCTCCGCACCCGCACCGCGGTGCTGGCCCAGTTCGCCAACCTGCGCCGGACGGTCGGGGATCTGACGCCCGAGCAGCTCGCCGCCCCCGCCCAGATGGGCGACTGGACGGTCCGTGACCTTGTCGCCCACATCGCCTTCGGCGTCGCCAGTACCAGCCGCCTGCTCGAGCTCCCCGAGCCGCCGAAGGCCGAGCTGATCCCCGCCACCTGGACGGGCACCGCCGCCCGGCACGCCGAGAGCGTCGCCGCGTCCGCCCGGGACCTCGCCGAGGCGCGCCCGGACCTGGACGCCCTCTACGCCGAGACCGCCGAGCGGCTCGCCGGGGACCTGGAGGCCCACCCCGGCCGCCGCCTCCTCGCTGCCAGGACCGGCGCCCTGACCCTCACCGATTACCTGGCCACCCGCTGCGTCGAACTCGCCGTCCACACCGACGACCTGAACGCCGCCCTGGCCGCCGTGGGGGGCCCGCAGACGACCCAGGACCGGCAGGCTCTCGCCGCGGCCGTCCGGGTCCTCGCCGACGCCCTCGCGTACGCCGCGCCGGGCGGCTCCACCGAGGTCCGGGTGCCGCCGTTCGCCGTCGTGCAGTGCGTGGAGGGCCTGCGGCACACCCGGGGCACGCCGCCGAACGTGGTCGAGACCGACCCGCTGACCTGGCTCCGTCTCGCCTCGGGCCGGCTCGGCTGGGAGCAGGCCCGGGAGGCGGGCTCGGTGTCCGCTAGCGGCGAGCGCGCCGACCTCTCCCCGTGGCTGCCCGTGATCGGCTGACCACGCGAACGGCGCCGGCCCGGGGGCCGCGGGTCACGGTCCGTGGACGAGGCTGTCCGCTCCGTGGACGGGGGGGTGTGCGTCGTCTCACTCGTGAGGCCGCCGGAAGTCCCCGCCCGTCGGCGCCACCGCCCGCAGCGAGCCTGTCAACGCGTCCGAACACCGCCTCTGACCTGCGGAAACAAGGTCCCGCCCGGCCGGTCGGCACGGTGTCTTCGGCATTCGTTCCCGTACTGCTCCATTCGGCGCAACGGCCGTCCTCCCCTACACTCGAAGACGTGCCTCGTGGTGACGGTCTCCTCAATCACGACCTTCTTCCCGGCGAAAAGGGCCCCCAGGACGCTTGCGGCGTCTTCGGTGTCTGGGCTCCGGGTGAAGAGGTCGCCAAGCTCTCGTACTTCGGGCTCTACGCCCTCCAGCATCGGGGTCAGGAATCCGCGGGAATCGCGGTCAGCAACGGCTCCCAGATCCTCGTCTTCAAGGACATGGGCCTCGTGTCCCAGGTCTTCGACGAGACCTCTCTCAGCTCCCTGCAGGGTCACATCGCGGTCGGACACGCCCGCTACTCGACCACCGGCGCCTCCGTCTGGGAGAACGCCCAGCCGACCTTCCGGGCGACCGCGCAGGGATCCATCGCCCTCGCCCACAACGGCAACCTGGTCAACACGGCGGAACTCGCCGGCCTGGTCGCCGAGCTGCCCGAGCGGAACAACGGCTCCGCCCCCGCCGCGACCAACGACACCGACCTGGTGACGGCCCTGCTGGCCGGCCAGACGGACGAGGACGGCAAGCCGCTGTCCATCGAGGCGGCCGCCGCCCGCATCCTCCCGAAGGTCCGCGGAGCCTTCTCCCTGGTCTTCATGGACGAGCACACGCTCTACGCCGCCCGTGACCCGCAGGGCATCCGCCCGCTGGTCCTGGGGCGTCTGGAGCGCGGCTGGGTGATCGCCTCCGAGTCGGCGGCGCTGGACATCTGCGGCGCCAGCTACGTGCGCGAGATCGAGCCCGGCGAGTTCGTCGCGATAGACGAGAACGGCCTGCGCTCCTCCCGCTTCGCCGAGGCCCGCCCCAAGGGCTGCGTCTTCGAGTACGTGTACCTGGCCCGCCCGGACACCGACATCGCCGGCCGGAACGTGTACCTCTCCCGCGTGGAGATGGGCCGCCGCCTCGCCGCCGAGGCGCCCGCCGAGGCCGACCTGGTCATAGCGACGCCCGAGTCCGGCACCCCCGCCGCGATCGGCTACGCGGAGGCCTCCGGCATCCCGTTCGGCGCCGGCCTGGTCAAGAACGCCTACGTCGGCCGGACCTTCATCCAGCCCTCGCAGACCATCCGCCAGCTGGGCATCCGGCTGAAGCTGAACCCGCTCAAGGAAGTCATCAAGGGCAAGCGCCTGGT
This sequence comes from Streptomyces sp. CO7, assembly GCF_053474865.1. Lineage (NCBI taxonomy): Bacteria > Bacillati > Actinomycetota > Actinomycetes > Kitasatosporales > Streptomycetaceae > Streptomyces > Streptomyces sp. CO7. The sequence goes on along the minus strand of NZ_JBRIOU010000008.1, from coordinate 36,147 downwards.
CGTGGTGGACGACTCCATCGTCCGCGGCAACACCCAGCGCGCACTGGTCCGGATGCTCCGCGAGGCCGGCGCGGCCGAGGTCCACATCCGGATCTCCTCGCCTCCGGTGAAGTGGCCCTGCTTCTTCGGCATCGACTTCGCCACCCGCGCGGAGCTGATCGCCAACGGCATGAGCATCGACGAGATCGGCACCTCGCTGGGCGCCGACTCGCTCGCCTACATCTCCATCGACGGCATGATCGAGGCGACCACCATCGCCAAGCCGAACCTCTGCCGTGCCTGCTTCGACGGCGAGTACCCGATGGACCTGCCCGACCCCGAGCTGCTCGGCAAGCAGCTGCTCGAGACGGAGCTGGCCGCGCCGGTGGAGACCGCCGCCAGCGCCGCCATCCGGCGTCCGTAGCCCGCCGACGCGCGTCGCCGGGTCCCTCGCGGGGCCCGGCGACGGCCTCCGGCCCCTCGCAGATCCCTCGCAGCGCTCCAGCTGTACACCCGACAGAAAGCTCACACAGTCATGTCCACTGAGACAGGTGCCAGCTACGCGGCTGCAGGCGTCGACATCGAGGCGGGCGACCGCGCCGTCGAGCTCATGAAGGAATGGGTGAAGAAGACGCAGCGCCCCGAGGTGCTCGGCGGCCTCGGCGGTTTCGCCGGCCTCTTCGACGCCTCCGCCCTCAAGAACTACGAGCGCCCGCTGCTCGCCTCGGCCACCGACGGCGTCGGCACCAAGGTCGACATCGCCCGGCAGATGGGCGTCTACGACGCCATCGGCCACGACCTGGTCGCCATGGTCATGGACGACATCGTGGTCTGCGGCGCCGAGCCGCTCTTCATGACCGACTACATCTGCGTGGGCAAGGTCCATCCGGAGCGGGTGGCCGCGATCGTCAAGGGCATCGCCGAGGGCTGCGTCCTGGCCGGCTGCGCCCTGGTCGGCGGCGAGACGGCGGAGCACCCGGGCCTGCTCGGGGCCGACGACTTCGACGTGGCCGGCGCCGGCACGGGCGTGGTCGAGGCCGACGCGCTGCTCGGCCCGGACCGGATCCGGGAGGGCGACGCGGTGATCGCGATGGCCTCCTCCGGTCTGCACTCCAACGGCTACTCGCTGGTGCGCCACGTGCTGCTCGAGCGCGCCGGCATGGCGCTCGACGCGCACGTCGAGGAGCTGGGCCGCACCCTCGGCGAGGAGCTGCTGGAGCCGACCAAGATCTACTCGCTGGACTGCCTGGCCCTGATGCGCACCTGCGAGGTGCACGCCTTCAGCCACATCACCGGCGGCGGCCTGGCGGCCAACCTGGCCCGGGTGATCCCGGACGGTCTGCACGCCGTGGTCGACCGGTCCACCTGGACGCCGGACCCGATCTTCTCGCTGGTCGGCCGGACCGGCGGGGTCGAGCGGCTGGAGCTGGAGAAGACCCTCAACATGGGCGTCGGCATGATGGCCGTCGTCCCGCAGGAGTCCGTCGAGGTCGCGCTGTCCACGCTGGCCGACCGCGGAGTCGAGTCCTGGGTGGCCGGCGAGATCGTCGCCCGGAGCGAGCACGCCACGGGCGCGGAGCTGACCGGCGACTACGCCGCGTGATCACACCTTCGGTCCCGGCGGGCGCGTCGTCCGCCGGGACCGGAGGCACCGCGGTGGCGGCGCCGGCCGGTCCGGGGCAACACTGAACCCGGCTCGGTGCCGAAGCACCGAACCGGGTCCAGATCGGTATGAGCGGTGAACGCTGTCAGGCGCCGCGACGGTGAGAGGACTCTTCGTCCTCGTCCTCGTCGTCGGCCCCGTAGAGCTCGGCGTACCGCGAATACAGGTCGTCGTCCTGCTCATCGTCCTCGAACCGCTCGCCGTTAGGCGTCGGATTCGACGTCGATGCGCCCAGCTCCTCGGCCAGGCGTGAGAGATCCGTCCCGCCGCTGTTGTACTTCAGCTGGCGGGCGACCTTCGTCTGCTTGGCCTTGGCCCGGCCGCGCCCCATGGCTCGACCCCCTCAACGACGGGGCGCGACGGCCCCAGAGTCTTGACGCGTTCATGATCCAGAACGGACTCTCCGCAGAGAGACCGGTCTGTAGGGCTTCCACGGTACCTGAGCCCACGCCCATACGGTACGTCGCCCGCACCAAGCGTGTGTGCCCAGTACCCGCGAGGTGCCCTGTCCCCGCTGGTCAGTGCCGATTTTAACCACTTCCGCCCGGAAGACCCGCCCGGACAAGTGACCGTTGTCTCCCGCTGTCCGGGCCTCTGACCTCCGAACACCGGTACCGCGAGGCGATCATCCGCACGAAATCGGCGCGTCACCGCCCCGTCACCGACACGATTCTTCACTCCGGAGGGCGAAAGGTCGGGCGAGAAGTTGACGCGCCGGTCTCGTGCGCGAGGGTGCCGCCGTGTCAGGCGGACCGGGTCATCGACCCGACCGACGGGATTCGGCCATCCTTTGCTCGGCGATCCGGTCGGCCGCGGCGGCCGGCGGGATGCCGTCCGCCTTCGCCCGGGCGAACAGCTCCAGGGTGGTGTCGAAGATCTTCGTCGCCTTGGCCCTGGCCCGGTCGAAGTCGAAACCGAGGAGCTCGTCGGCCACCTGGATCACGCCGCCGGCGTTCACCACGTAGTCCGGCGCGTAGAGGATGCCCCGGTCGGCGAGGTCCTTCTCGATGCCGGGGTGGGCCAGCTGGTTGTTGGCCGCGCCGCACACCACCGTCGCGGTGAGCGCCGCCACGGTGGCGTCGTCGAGCGCGCCGCCGAGGGCGCACGGGGCGTAGATGTCCAGGCCCGGCGTGCGGACCAGTTCCTCCGCGTCCGCCGCGACCCGCACCGACGGGTGCTGCGCGAGCAGTGCCCGTACGGCCTCCTCGCGCACGTCGGTGACGATCACCTCGGCGCCGTCCGACAGCAGGTGCTCCACCAGGTGGCGCCCGACCTTGCCGACGCCGGCGATGCCCACGGTGCGGCCGCGCAGCGTGGGGTCGCCCCACAGGTGCTGGGCGGAGGCCCGCATGCCCTGGAAGACGCCGAACGAGGTGAGCACCGAGGAGTCACCCGCCCCGCCGTTCTGCGGGGACCGGCCGGTGGTCCAGCGGCACTCCTGGGCCACCACGTCCATGTCCGCGACGTAGGTGCCGACGTCGCAGGCCGTGACGTACCGGCCGCCCAGCGAGGCGACGAACCGGCCGTAGGCGCGCAGGAGTTCCTCGGTCTTGTGCTTCTGCGGGTCCCCTATGATCACCGCCTTGCCGCCGCCGTGCTCGAGGCCTGCCATGGCGTTCTTGTACGACATCCCGCGGGCCAGGTTGAGGGCGTCGGCGACGGCCTCGGCCTCCGTGGCGTAGGGGTGGAAGCGCGTCCCGCCGAGGGCGGGGCCCAGGGCGGTGGAGTGGATGGCGATCACGGCCTTCAGTCCGCTGGCGCGGTCCTGGCAGAGCACGACCTGCTCATGCCCCCCTTGCTCCGACTGGAACAGGGTGTGCAGGACGCCGTCGGTCATTTCGGTCACGGTGGTGACTCCTGGATGAGAAGCGGCGGTTACGGCGGTCCCCGTACGGGTGGCGGGAACCGTGGCACGAGGGTAGAGCCTGGAGAGCCGCCCTGACCGCCTCCACACAGGATCATCCACGCGAGGAGTACGCGCCGGTCCGGGCCTAGACGGTTCTGGCTGCTTTTCCCAGCATTGCGCCCACTTCGGATCCTGGTGGGACGGGTTTCGGACGTCGGCCCTCGGGGAGGGTGGAGGGGTGCCCAAGGTGACCTCGGTGATCGTTCCCTATCCGGCCTATCTGCGGGTCTACGAGCCACTGGCGGCCTTCCCGCGGGATGAGCGCGCCCACTGGGAGCGTTACGCGGCCCGCCCGGGACGGCCCACTTGCCAGGACGAGCTGCGGCGTTCGCTCGCCGACCTGCTGGCCACCCCGCCGTCGCCGGTGCCGGTGCACGAGAGCGGGGACGCGTTCGTCACGGAGGTGGACGGCGTGGTCTGCGTGTGCCCCTGGCGGACCCGGCTGCGCGGCTGGCAGGCCCTGCGGGACTTCGGGACGGACCTTCCGCCGACCGTCCTGGACGCCGTGCTGCCGCCGGTGGTGCGCGAGGAGGCCGGCCGCGACTACGAGCGGTGGCTGACCCGCCATCCGGACGCCCGGCCCTGGATCCGCAGCGCCACCTGGCACGTGCCGGGGCACTGGTTCGTGCTGGTCGCCGACGACGAACGGGAGTGGCGCCCCGGCACGGACGGCGGAGTGCCGGTGCTCCGCTACCGGACCCGCATGGTCGACGCCCGGCGGCGCCTGGCGCGCGGCCTGCGCACGGTGCGCGAG
>NZ_JBRIOU010000008.1:23194-31745 GCF_053474865.1 Streptomyces sp. CO7 | reverse complement strand
GGGGAGGGGGCGATGACCGAGGCGCTGGTCGGGGTGGGCCGGTGGCTGGAGGAGTTCCACCCCCGTTCCCTGGTGGAGCTGGACTACGGGGGGCTGGTGCACGCCCTCCCGGCCGGCGACCTCGCCGAGGACCACTCGGCGGCGGACGCGGCCGAGGCCCTGGCGGCGCTGCGCGACGGCGACGGTGAAGCGGCCGGCGAGGCGTACGAGCGTCTGGTGGACCGGTGGCGGGCGGTCCGGCAGCGGGGGCTGGCCAGCTGAGGCCCGGCGCGTACGGTGGTGAGCCCGGGAGCGCGCCGGACCCGGATGCACGCCCGTCACGAAACGGACACATATCCCTAAGCGTGACGGAGTGCACGTACCCGGCCCTTGCGTATCTTGCCACCCCTCATGCCAAAATAGGACAAGGAGCCCGGGGAGGGCTCCTGCTGTCCGCCTGGGCGGGCATCGGCGCTGAACGCCTGGGGGGTCTGATGGCCTCTGTGGACTCTGTGACTGATCGTCACAGCGGAGTGACTGTCCGTTATGGCACGGTCCATCGGCTTCCGTCGCTGATGAACACCTGGGAGGGCAATTCCATCGGTTTGGCCGACGCGGCTGGACAGATGGTGTAGTTGTAGTGCCGAGGACAAGCCGTTCGTCCTATAACCGACTCGACTCGCGTCCGCCATTTCGGGCAACGCGGGTCAAGGTGCAGAATTTAGAGGAAAGAACCGAGAACGTCGGTTCTCCCGAGGAGGCCGCTCATGACCGCTCGCACCCCTGATGCCGAGCCGCTGCTGACCCCGGCTGAGGTCGCCACCATGTTCCGCGTCGACCCCAAGACGGTGACGCGGTGGGCGAAGGCCGGCAAGCTCACGTCGATCCGCACGCTCGGCGGGCACCGGCGCTACCGCGAGGCCGAGGTCCGCGCACTGCTGGCGGGCATCCCCCAGCAGCGTAGCGAGGCCTGACAGCCATTGATTCGAAGGCCCGTGGCGATCACGGTGCCCACAATTGAATAGCAGGACGCGCGAGGCGGTCCCCCAGCCGCCGAGACGTCCGTCACTCAGCTCCACACGACGCCGGTCCTGCCCCAACAGGACCTGGTCCAGGGCCTCCGGGCTCCTCGGACATTCCCTTGCACGTTGACGCGTCGTCGATCGCGCTGGACTCCGCCGGGTCCAGCGCGATCTTTTTTTGCCCTCACGACGGTGACTGACGGCCTCTTCAGCGCCTCTTCGCGGGACCTCCGGCGGATCTCCACCCCCTGTGCGTCAGCGCAGATCAGAGCGGCGGTCAGGGCGCCGACGGGAGTCCGGGGGCGGCTCGCGAGAGAGTGCAATTGCACATATAAAATTGACATGATGTAAGCGGGGGTTAACTACACCCCTTTCAAAAACTGTTGGGGTGACACCTTTCACACCGACGACGGCTTGTTGCCGGTGTGACCCGTGCGCTATTGGGCGGGACAGCGGCATATGCGGCCGCCGGCGCCCGTCGGTGCGGCGGGCTCCCCGTACGCCCCGTGCCGCCGGAGTGAGGGGCCCTCGAAGGGCGCGTGAGGCCCTGCGGGGCGCGCCGGGGCGCGGGAGGACCGGAGGGGCCTTTCGGGGGCTGTGGTCGGTTTCTGACGCTCTTTCGGGGACGTCCTCCCGGACCCGCATGCCCCGCCGGGCCTTCCCCACACCCGGCCCCTGGCCGGCCCCGGGCGCCGGCCGGACCGCGCGGGGCCGCCGGCGGCCCCGGTGAGCTCGGCGGAATCCCGTTCGGGCACACGACGAAGGCCCGCACCGATGAGGTGCGGGCCTTCGAAGAAGTGCGGTCCTGACGGGATTTGAACCCGCGGCCTCCACCTTGACAGGGTGGCGAGCACTCCAAACTGCTCCACAGGACCAGGCGCTTCACACCGTGGGTTTCCTGTTCGGTCCCCTGCGCTGTGCTGCGAGAAGGACTCTACAGGAGTGCGGCCGCCTGGTCGAACTCACTGTGGGTCAGCCCTTCGTCACCCGTTCGGGCCGCTCAGGGAGCCAGCCCGTCGATGGTCTTCACGATCCGTTTGTCCGAGACCGGGTAGGCCGTCCCCAGGGCGTGCGCGAAGTAGCTGACCCGCAGCTCCTCGAGCATCCACCGGACCTCCCGCACCGCCTGCGGCACCGGGCGGCCCTGCGGCATCTGCTCCAGGAGCCAGGCGTACTCGTCCTGCATCTCGTGCACCTTCTCCATGCGGGTGGTGTCCCGCTGGACGTTGGTGGCCATCTGCTGCAGCCGCCGGTCCGCCGCGACCAGGTACCGCATCAGGTGCGGCAGCCGCGCCAGGCCGGCCTCGGTGACGAAGCCCGGCTTCACGAGGCCGTCCAACTGGCCACGGACGTCCCTGAGGTTGGCCAGCAGGGCCGGACTCCTCACCGACTTCAGCCGCCGCTCGCACGCCTGCCAGGCGGCCAGCACCTGCTGCACCTGGCCGACCGCGCGCACCGTGGTGTCCACGATCTCGGCCCGCACCTTGTCGTAGAGCTTCCGGTAGGACTCCTCGTCCCAGGCCGGACCCCCGAAGTCCGCGATCAGTTTGTCCGCCGCCGCGAGCGCGCAGTCGTCGAACAGCGCCTGCACGGAACCGTGCGGGGTGGCCGACAGCGCCAGCTTCTGCGCGTTGGAGAGCCGGTCCAGCGCGAACTTCGCCGGGTTGACCGGGATGTTGCGCACGATCAGCCGCCGGGTGCCCCGCCACATGGCCTCGGCCTGCTCGGCCTCGCTGTCGAACAGCCGCACCGAGACCGTGTCGCCGTCGTCCACCAGCGCGGGGAAGGCCTTCACCGGCTGGCCGGCCCGCTTGGTCTCGAAGACCCGGATCAGCGTGCCGATCGTCCAGTCCGTCAGCCCCGTCTGCTCCAGCGAGGGGCCGCCCGAGCGCTCCGCGGTCGCCGCGGCGGCCTTGGAGATGGCCTGGCGCGCCTTGGGGCGCAGCCGCAGCTTCAGCGCCTCGAGGTCCTTGTCCTCGGCCAGCTTGCGGCGCCGCTCGTCGACGATCCGGAAGGTGACCTCGAGGTGGTCCGGCACCTTCGACCGGTCGAAGTCGCCCGGCTCCAGGCGCACCCCCACCATGCGGTGCAGCTCCCGCGCCATCGCCACGTCCAGCGGCTCCTGGCCCGGCACCGCCACGTCGAGGAACCGCTGCGCGAAGTTGGGCGCCGGGACGTAGTTGCGGCGGATCGGCTTGGGCAGCGAGCGGATCATCTCGGTGACCAGTTCCTCGCGCAGCCCCGGGATCTGCCAGTCGAAGCCCTCGTCGGTCACCTGGTTGAGCACCTGCAGCGGGATGTGCACGGTCACGCCGTCCGCGTCCGCGCCGGGCTCGAACTGGTAGGTGACGCGGAAGGTGAGCCGGCCCTGCCGCCAGGAGTCCGGGTAGTCGTCCTTGGTGACCTGGCCGGCCTTCTCGTTGATGAGCATGGACCGCTCGAAGTCGAGCAGGTCCGGCTCCTCCTGGCGCTTGTGCTTCCACCACGAGTCGAAGTGCGCCCCGGAGACGACGTGCTCGGGGATCCGCTGGTCGTAGAAGTCGTAGAGGGTCTCGTCGTCGACCAGGATGTCCCGGCGCCGGGCCCGGTGCTCGAGCTCCTCGACCTCGGTGAGCAGCTTGCGGTTGTCCGCGTAGAACTTGTGGTGGGTGCGCCAGTCGCCCTCCACCAGGGCGTTGCGGATAAAGAGTTCGCGGGAGACCTCGGGGTCGATGCGCCCGTAGTTCACCTTGCGCTGGGCGACGATCGGGACGCCGTAGAGCGTCACCTTCTCGTACGCCATCACCGCGGCCTGGTCCTTCTCCCAGTGCGGCTCGCTGTAGGTCCGCTTGAGCAGGTGACCGGCGAGCGGCTCCACCCACTCGGGCTCGATCTTCGCGTTGACCCGCGCCCACAGGCGGGAGGTCTCCACCAGCTCGGCGGACATCACGAACCTCGGCGGCTTCCGGAAGAGCGCCGAGCCGGGGAAGATCGCGAACTTGGCGCCTCGCGCGCCGAGGTACTCGTTCCGCGAGGCGCCCTTCGCGGGCTCCTTGCCCCCGGAGTTGCTCGCGGACTCCTTCACGTCCTTCATGCCGATGTGCGAGAGCAGACCGGCCAGCAGCGAGACGTGCACGGACTGCTCGGGGGCGTCCTCCTCATTGAGGCGTATCCCCATCTGCTGCGCCACGGACCGGAGCTGGCTGTAGATGTCCTGCCACTCGCGGATCCGCAGGAAGTTCAGGTACTCCTGCTTGCACATCCGGCGGAACGCGGACGAGCCGCGCTCCTTCTGCTGCTCGCGGACGTAGCGCCACAGGTTGAGGAAGGTCAGGAAGTCGCTGGACTCGTCCTTGAACCGGGCGTGCTGCTGGTCGGCCTGCGCCTGCTTCTCGGCGGGCCGCTCGCGCGGGTCCTGGATGGAGAGGGCGGAGGCGATCACCATGACCTCGCGGACGCAGCCGTTGCGGTCGGCCTCCAGGACCATCCGTGCCAGCCGGGGGTCCACCGGCAGCTGGGCGAGCTTGCGGCCCGTGTCGGTGAGGCGCTTGCGCGGGTCCTTCTCCGCCGGGTCCAGCGCGCCGAGTTCCTGCAGCAGCTGGACGCCGTCGCGGATGTTGCGGTGGTCCGGCGGGTCGATGAAGGGGAACTTCTCGATGTCGCCGAGGCCGGCGGCGGTCATCTGGAGGATGACCGAGGCGAGGTTGGTGCGCAGGATCTCCGCGTCGGTGAACTCCGGGCGCGCCGCGAAGTCGTCCTCGGAGTACAGGCGGATGCAGATGCCGTCGCTGGTACGGCCGCAGCGACCCTTGCGCTGATTGGCGCTGGCCTGCGAGACCGGCTCGATCGGCAGCCGCTGCACCTTGGTGCGGTGGCTGTACCGGGAGATCCGGGCGAAGCCGGGGTCGATCACGTACTTGATGCCCGGCACCGTCAGCGAGGTCTCGGCCACGTTGGTGGCCAGCACGATCCGGCGGCCGGAGTGCTGCTGGAAGACCCGGTGCTGCTCGGCGTGGGAGAGCCGGGCGTAGAGCGGGAGGATCTCGGTGGACCGGAAGCGTTTCTTGGTGAGCGCGTCCGCGGTGTCGCGGATCTCCCGTTCGCCGGAGAGGAAGACCAGGATGTCGCCCGGCCCCTCCGCCATCAGTTCCTCGCAGGCGTCGGTGATCGCGGTGATCTGGTCGCGGTCCGCCTCCTCGGAGTCCTCCTCGAGGAGCGGGCGGTACCGGACCTCCACCGGGTAGGTGCGGCCGCTGACCTCGATGATGGGGGCGTCGCCGAAGTGCCGGGAGAAACGCTCCGGGTCGATGGTCGCCGAGGTGATGACGACCTTGAGGTCGGGGCGGCGGGGGAGCAGCTGGGCCAGGTAGCCCAGCAGGAAGTCGATGTTGAGGGACCGCTCGTGCGCCTCGTCGATGATGATCGTGTCGTAGGCGCGCAGGTCGCGGTCGGTCTGGATCTCGGCCAGCAGGATGCCGTCGGTCATCAGCTTGACGAAGGTGTTCTGGCCGACCTGGTCGGTGAACCGGACCTTCCAGCCGACGGCTTCGCCCAGCGGGGTGTTCAGCTCCTCGGCCACGCGCTCGGCCACCGTGCGGGCGGCGATCCGGCGGGGCTGGGTGTGGCCGATCATCCCGCGGACGCCGCGGCCCAGCTCCATGCAGATCTTGGGGATCTGGGTGGTCTTGCCGGAGCCGGTCTCACCCGCGACGATCACGACCTGGTGGTCGCGGATCGCCTCGGCGATGTCGTCCTTCTTCTGGCTGACCGGGAGGGCCTGCGGATAGGTGATGGCCGGCACCCGGGAGGCGCGCTCGGCCAGCCGGGCCTCGGCCTTCTCCACCTCCGCCGTGATCTCGGCGAGCACGGCGGCCCGGGCCTCGGGCTTGCGGATCTTCCGGGCGCCCTCGAGCCTCCGCCCCAGCCGGTGGGCCTCCCGCAGGGAGAGCTGGGCCAGGCGGTGGGCGATGTCGCCGAAGGCGGGCGCGGCGGGGGCGGAGGCAGGCTGCGTAGACATACGCATTCCAGGATCGCACCTTCCCGAACGGGGTGGCGAGCGCATTAACCGGGGGCGGGCCCCGGCATGAGCGAGGACGGCACAGCGGAAGACCCCCTTCGGCAACCGAAGGGGGTCTTCCTGGTGGTGGCTGGGCCCGGGGTCGAACCGGGGACCTTCCGCTTTTCAGGCGGACGCTCGTACCAGCTGAGCTACCCAGCCACGAGGTTTCACGTGAAACCTCAGCGGTCCTGACGGGATTTGAACCCGCGGCCTCCACCTTGACAGGGTGGCGAGCACTCCAAACTGCTCCACAGGACCAAGCGTTGTGTGCGTCTTGCGTTAACAGTGTCGCACACGATCTTGCGTGCCCCCAACGGGATTCGAACCCGTGCTACCGCCTTGAAAGGGCGGCGTCCTAGGCCGCTAGACGATGAGGGCTATACGGCCCGCCTGGGCGCTTCTCAGCGCGTCGGGGACGTGAGAAGCATAGGTGATGCCGAGGGGTATCGCCAAAACGTTTAGCGCTCGCCGCCGGACCGTCGTGGCGACGACTCCGTGCTGGACGGGACGGCGGGCGATCCGGAGCCGGAACCGGAGGGGGAAGGGGAGGCTCCGCCCGGCTGGTTCTCCTCCACCAGATGGCGGCTCACCTCGGCGGTCGTGAGGCCCAGACCGCCCAGCCGGATCTCGTCCCAGGCCTGGAGCCGGCGGCTGTCCCGGTCGAAGTAGAGGACCGACGTCTCGATCGGGTCCGGCTTCTTCCCCTCCAGCGCCCGCAGTCCGCCGCCGCCGGTGGAGCCCTCGGTGCGCAGCCGGGTGCCCAGCTTCATCAGCCAGGTCCGCTGCTTGTGGATGTGGCCGGACAGCACCAGCGGGACCACGCCGTCCACCTTCCGCGCCGCCTGCGGGTCGTGGACGACGGCGACGTCCACGGGCTTCCCGGCGCGCCGGTGGTCGCGGATCTCCGCGGCCAGCTGGACCCCGGCCCGCTCCGCGGCGGCCTTCCCGCCCTGCGGCTTGCTCCGGTCGGGCGTGAACTGGGGGTCGCCGATCCCCGCGAACCGCAGCCCCGCGACGTCGACCGCCCCGCCCTCGTCCAGTACGTGCACGTCGTCCAGACCGGAGACGTACTGCTGCGTGTCCCGGGAGTCGTGGTTGCCGCGTACCCAGATGTAGGGCGCGCCCAGGTCCGGGATCGGGTCCAGGAAGCGGTTCTCGGCCTTGGTGCCGTGGTCCATGGTGTCGCCGGAGTCCACGATCACGTCGATCTCGTACTGGTCGACCAGGGAGGCGACGATCTCCCAGCTGGCCGGGTTGAGGTGGATGTCGGAGACGTGCAGGACCCGGATGGTGGTCGGGTCCGGCTGGTAGGCCGGGAGGGTGCTGGTGGCGTCGTAGAGCTTGGTGACGTTGGTGACCAGGCGGGCCAGCTCCTGCTGGTAGACGTCGAAGTCCGAGACGATGCTGCGCGCGTTGCCCACCACCGAGGGGGCCGAGGAGAGCAGGCCGGAGAACCGGGGCTCGAGCACCGAGTTGGGGTTCCAGGTGGCCCAGGCGGTGGCACCGGAGGCGCCGAGCAGCGCGAGGGCGAGGCCGCCGGCGGCCAGGGCGCGGCGCGGGCGGCGGTAGACGATCAGCCCCAGTGCCGTCGCTCCCACCACCACGGCGGCGCCGGAGCGGACCGCGAGGGTGAGGATGCCGTCGCCGACGTCCTCGGCGATGGCGTCCTGGAGGCCGGTGATGCGCTCGGGGTGGTCGACCAGGTCGCGCGAGCGCTCCGCGTCCAGCTGGTCGACCTCGACCTGGAGCCGGAAGGGCGCGGTGTGGGTGTCCAGGGACAGCGCGCCCAGCGGCGGTATGCGGATCTCGGTGCCGCCGTCCACCGAGGGGTGCAGACCCATGGTGGTGTTCACCGGGCCGACCGGGGCGCGGACCACCCCGACGGTCAGCAGGCCCAGCCAGGCGCCGGCCAGCACCACCGCGACCAGCCCCGCGCCCCGCGCCACGGGGTGCGCGCGGCGGCCCAGTTCGGGCCGGACGCCCGGGGCGGACCTGCCCCTCAGCAGGGTGCGTATGCGGTGTGGCACGGCGGGCAGGCGGACGTCGAAGCGGGGCATTGGGACCGTATGCCCAGGTCTCCGGCGGGATACGCGGTTCCGGGAGGTGGCGCCGGAGGCGCCCGGGCGGGTGTGCGGACGGGCGTTGTGGCACAGAATGGCGGTGTGCTGGAGATGACGCGCGAGGAGTTCGAGGAAACGGTGGCGGAGGCGCTCGACCGGATCCCGCCCGAGCTGACACGGCTGATGGACAACGTCGCCGTGTTCGTCGAGGACGAGCCGCCGGCGGACGACCCGGAGCTGCTGGGGCTCTACGAGGGGACGCCGCTCACCGAACGGGGCGAGTGGTACGCGGGGGTGCTGCCGGACCGGATCACCATCTACCGGAACCCGACCCTGCGGCTCTGCGACACCCGGGAGGACGCGGTCGCCGAGACGGAGGTGACGGTCGTTCACGAGATCGCCCACCACTTCGGCATCGACGACGCGCGCCTGCACGACCTCGGCTACGGCTG
>NZ_JBRIOU010000008.1:22675-23094 GCF_053474865.1 Streptomyces sp. CO7 | reverse complement strand
GTGCGGTGCGGCGGGCGGTGGTGATTGGGCGGCGCGCGGGCGTGTCCTCCTGCGCCCGGCGGGAGTTGGGCAGGGTGACTCTCCCCCCGCCCTCGGAGGTGGCTCCCGTGCGCCGTGTGTACGTCCCCGTTCGTATGGCCGCCGCGGTCGTCGCCGTCTCCGCCCTGGCGACCGGCTGCGTGGATCTCCCGGGCGAGGACGGTGACCGGGCCCGGCCGGCGCGGTCCGCGGAGAGCGGCGGCGCCGAGGACGGCGGGGCGGGGCCGGGAGCTCCCGGCGGCGGCGCCTTCGACCCCCGGGTGACCGGCGAGGGCGCCCGCCCGGACTCCGGCGGCTCCCGGCGGCCCGGCGGGTCCGGCAAGGACGAGCGACGTCCGGCGGACCGGAAGAAGGGCGAGCGCCCCGGAAAGGCCGAGGAC
>NZ_JBRIOU010000008.1:13940-22575 GCF_053474865.1 Streptomyces sp. CO7 | reverse complement strand
GCCCTCGCCCGACCCCACCCCGGTCCAGCCGTCCTCCGCGCTGCCCCCGTCGCAGCCCTCCGCGGGCGAGGCGCCGGTGGCTGTGTAGGCGCTCAGGAGTGTGGCGTGGCTCGCGTTCGGCGTTCTCGTTTGCGCGGATGGGCGTGAGGTGCGTATGGTGGTAGATCGTTTGATCCCATTTGCCCGGCGCAGCGAAAAAGAGCGCGCCGTGTGGCGCGTTCTCTCCCTTGCCGTGGCTGACCGCATCGAGGCGGTTCCTCGCGAAACACGGAGTTGACGGGCGCGTGCCGACGAGACTCCGGAAGGTTTCGCATAAGCATGTCCATTTCCAGTACTGATCAGTTCGTCGTCGCCGAGAACGAGACGGCGGCCGAGCTCGACGAGACCACCGACGCGGTCGAGGCCCAGGACGCCGTCGAGGCCCCCGAGGCCGCGGACGCCGCCGAGGAGCAGGCTCCCGAGGAGACGGGGCCGACCTTCGCCGACCTCGGCCTCCCCGAGGGCGTCGTGCGCAAGCTCGCGCAGAACGGCGTGACCACGCCCTTCCCGATCCAGGCCGCGACCATCCCGGACGCCCTGGCCGGCAAGGACATCCTGGGCCGTGGCCGTACCGGCTCCGGCAAGACCCTCTCCTTCGGTCTGCCGGCCCTGGCCCGCCTGGCCGGCGGCCGCACCGAGAAGAAGCGCCCGCGCGCCGTCATCCTCACCCCGACCCGTGAGCTGGCCATGCAGGTGGCCGACGCGCTGCAGCCCTACGGCGACGTGCTCGGCCTCAAGATGAAGGTCGTCTGCGGCGGCACCTCGATGAGCAACCAGATCTACGCCCTGGAGCGCGGCGTCGACGTCCTCGTCGCCACCCCGGGCCGTCTGCGCGACATCATCGGCCGCGGCGCCTGCTCGCTGGGCGACGTCCAGGTCGCGGTCCTCGACGAGGCCGACCAGATGTCCGACCTGGGCTTCATGCCCGAGGTCACCGAGCTGCTCGACCAGATCCCGGCCGGCGGCCAGCGGATGCTCTTCTCCGCCACCATGGAGAACGAGATCAAGACCCTGGTCGACCGCTACCTGGAGAACCCGGTCAGTCACGAGGTCGACGCAGCCCAGGGCGCCGTCACCACGATGTCGCACCACATCCTGATCGTGAAGCCGAAGGACAAGGCTCCGGTCACCGCGGCGATCGCCTCCCGCAAGGGCCGCACGATCATCTTCGTCCGCACCCAGTTGGGCGCCGACCGCATCGCCGAGCAGCTGCGCGACTCCGGCGTGAAGGCGGACGCCCTGCACGGCGGCATGACCCAGGGCGCGCGCACCCGCACCCTGGCGGACTTCAAGGACGGTTACGTCAACGTCCTGGTCGCCACCGACGTCGCCGCCCGCGGCATCCACGTCGACGGCATCGACCTGGTCCTCAACGTGGACCCGGCCGGCGACCACAAGGACTACCTGCACCGTGCCGGCCGCACCGCCCGTGCCGGCCGCACCGGCACCGTGGTCTCCCTGTCGCTGCCGCACCAGCGCCGCCAGATCTTCCGGCTGATGGAGGACGCGGGCATCGACGCCTCGCGTCACATCATCCAGAGCGGCAACGCCTTCGAGCCCGAGGTCGCCGAGATCACCGGCGCCCGCTCGATGACCGAGCTCCAGGCCGAGTCGGTGGCCGGCGCCGCCGTCCAGGCCGAGCGTGAGGTCGCCCAGCTCACCAAGGAGCTGGAGCGTCTGCAGCGCCGCGCCGCCGAGCTGCGCGACGAGGCCGACCGCCTCACCGCGCGGGCCGCCCGCGAGCGCGGGGACGACCCGGAGGCCGCGCTGGCCGAGGCCGCCGTCGTCCGTGAGGCCGCGGAGGCCACCGAGGCCGCCGCCGTCTCCGTGCCGGAGCAGCCGAGCGCCCAGCAGGTCGACCGCACCGAGCGTGAGGACCGCCCGCAGCGCCGCGACGACCGCGCCGAGCGTCGCGACGACCGTCCGTTCAACCGTGACGACCGTGGTGGCCGCTCCTTCGAGCGTCGTGACGACCGCGGTGGTGACCGTGGCGGCCGTTCCTTCGAGCGTCGTGACGACCGTGGCGGCCGTCCCTTCGAGCGTCGTGACGACCGCGGTGGTGACCGTGGCGGCCGTTCGTTCGAGCGTCGTGACGACCGCGGTGGGTTCCGCGGCAACGACCGTGGCGACCGTCCGTTCAACCGTGACGACCGTGGCGGTGACCGTGGCGGCCGTTCGTTCGAGCGTCGTGACGACCGCGGTGGTGACCGTGGTGGCCGTTCGTTCGAGCGTCGTGACGACCGTGGTGGGTTCCGCGGCAACGACCGTGGTGACCGTCCGTTCAACCGTGACGACCGCGGCGGCGACCGTGGCGGCCGTTCCTTCGAGCGTCGTGACGACCGCGGTGGCTTCCGCGGCAACGACCGTCCGTTCAACCGCGACCGCCGCGACGACCGCCCGGGCTTCCGCGCCGGCGGCACCTCGGACCGTCCGTTCGGCCGCCGCGACGACCGTCGTGACGACCACCGCGGTGGCTCCTTCGGCCGCCGTGACGAGAAGCCGCGCTGGAAGCGCAACGGCTGACGCGCCCGCGCACACCGCCTGTGAGGGCCCGCACGACCCCCGTCGTGCGGGCCCTCCGCGCTTCCCGCGCGCCGCCGGCCCCGGATACCCGCTCGGACGGGAGGCCCCCTCCCGCTATGCTCGGGGCAGCAACATCACCATGGGCCCTTAGCTCAATTGGCAGAGCAGTGGACTTTTAATCCATTGGTTGTGGGTTCGAGTCCCACAGGGCCTACTTCTGACGCGGCGCATGCGCCCGGCCGACCCCGGCCGGAGCATGCGCCGCGTCACGTCCCGGAGCCGCCCCATGCCGCACCCCTACGTCCTGCTCTCCGCCGCCGTCTCGCTCGACGGCTGCCTCGACGACACCGGCCCGGAGCGGCTGCTGCTCTCGGGCCCCGAGGACTTCGACCGGGTCGACGAGGTGCGGGCCGCGAGCGACGCGATCCTCATCGGGGCCGGCACCCTGCGCGCCGACGACCCGCGGCTGGTGGTCCGCTCGCCCGAACGGCGGGCCGCGCGCACCGCCGCCGGGCTCCCGGAGTTCCCGCTCAAGGTGCTCGTCACCGGTTCGGGTGAACTGGACCCGGCGGCCCGCTTCTGGCGCACCGGCGGCCGCAAGGCCGTCTACACCACCGACGGGGGCGCATCGCGGGCGCAGGAGGCGCTGCGTGGCCAAAAGGACGCCGAGGTGGTCCCGGTGGGACCGGAACTGGACTGGCGGGCCGTCCTGGAGCACCTCCACGCCGCGTACCGGGTGCGGCGGCTGATGGTGGAGGGAGGCGGCAGCGTCCACACCCAGCTGCTGCGGCTCGGACTCGCCGACGAGCTCCAGCTGGCGCTGGCCCCGCTGCTGGTCGGTGAGCCGGGCGCGCCGCGGCTCTTCGGTCCGGGCGGCTACCCGCCGGGCCGGCTGCGGCTGGAGGAGACCCGGCCGGTGGGCGACGTGGTGCTCGCCCACTACCGGCCGGTCGCCCCGGGCGAGGGTTCGTCGGCCTCCGCAGCCGACCGGTACTGGCTGGGCCTCGCCTGCGACCTGGCCGGGGAGTGCCCGCCGTCGCGCACCGCGTTCAGCGTGGGCGCGGTGGTGGTGGCCGAGGACGGGACCGAGCTGGCCCGCGGCCACTCCGGGGAGGGCGGCGACCCGGTGGTCCACGCGGAGGAGGCGGCGCTCGCCAAGATCGACCCGGCCGACCCGCGGCTGCCCGGGGCCACCGTCTACAGCAGCCTGGAGCCCTGTGCCCGTCGTGCCTCCCGGCCGGCCCCGTGCGCGCGGCTGATCCTCGACGCGGGGGTGCGGCGGGTGGTCACCGCCTGGCGGGAGCCCGACACCTTCGTGGCGGCCGCGGACGGCAGCGGGGTACTGGCGGCGGGCGGCGTCCGGGTGGTGCTGCTGCCCGAGTACGAGGAGCGCGCCGTGCGGCCCAACCACCACCTGCTCGGCGGGGCGACGTGAACCGATTCGCTTTTCCCCCGCGCCATGTCGTACAGTGAAGACACAACGACGCGGGGTGGAGCAGCTCGGTAGCTCGCTGGGCTCATAACCCAGAGGTCGCAGGTTCAAATCCTGTCCCCGCTACTGAAGACTCAGGGCCGGAATCCTTCAAGGATTCCGGCCCTGAGTGTTTGCGTCCGCATGCTCAGGCGCCCGTCCGTCCGCCTTCATCCGGGCGGAGGTCAGCGGTCGCCGCTTCCGGCCCGGCACGGGACCATGGATTCCATGCTGAGGCGAGGCGGGCCGGTGGATCCGGAGGTCGAGGAGCCCCTCGGGCCGGGCCGGCGGTGGATCCATTACGCCCGTCTGGTGCTTCGGGTGCTGCCCTTCCTGGCCCTGGTCCTCGGCCTCGCCTACGACAGTGTGACGCCGCGGGACGTGACCGCCGTACCGTTCTTCGCCGCCGCCCCGTTGATCGCCGCCCCCCTTTACACCCTGCGCGCCACGGTGGGCATCGGACTGCTGTCGACGGGTCTCACCCTCTACGTGCGGCTGACAAGGGACGCGGACTCTCCCGCCCTGATGATCACCGAGCTCTTCACCGTCGTCATCGTCTCGGTGCTGTCCTGCGTCATGAACACCGCGGTGCACCGGGTCGACCTGCGCCTCGCGTCCGCCCGGCAGATGGCCGAGGCGGCGATGCGGGCCGTGATGCCGCCGCCGCAGCGGCGGATCGGCTCCCTGCGGATCGCCTCCCGGTACGAGGCCGCCCTGCAGGAGGCGAACATCGGCGGCGATCTCTACGCCGTGCACGACACCCCGCACGGCGTGCGGATGGTGCTGGGGGACGTGCGCGGCAAGGGGATGGAGGCCGTGGCCGCGGTCGCGGTCGTCGTCGGCGCCTTCCGCGAGGTGGCGGAACGGGCCGACACCATCGAGCAGGCCGCGGAGCACATGGAGCAGGCGGTGGTGCGCGAGCGGGACCGACGGGCGGTGGAGCTGGAGCAGCAGGAAGGCTTCGTGACGGCGGTGTTCGCCGAGTTCTCCCGGGACGGCCGGAGCGTGTCGATCGTCAATCACGGTCATCCGCCGCCGCTGCTGCTGGAGCCCGGTGCGCCGCCGCGGCTGCTGGACCCGGGGGAGTCCGGCAGTCCGCTCGCCCTCTCGGAACTCGCGGGGCCGCCCAGGCCCGGACCGCCCGTGCCGCTGCGGCCGGGCGCCACGGTGCTCTTCTACACCGACGGTCTGACCGAGGCGCGGGACGAGGACGGGGTGTTCTACGACCCGGTCGCGCGGCTGGACGGTCGGGTCTTCCGGGAGCCGGAGGACCTCCTGCGGTTCCTGTCCGAGGACGTGGCCCTGCACTCAGGAGGAGACGTCGAGGACGACATGGCCCTGCTCGCCGTACGGACCCTGTGACCGGCCCGGACGCGCCAGCGGCACCCGGGACCGCCGGGGACGCTGCGGAACGCTGCGGAACGATCAAGCCAAGGCGGCGGTGGGCGTGTGACCGAAGCCATGTCCGTTTCGCCCTGATGAACCTCCATAGGTTCAGTCCACAGGGTCGGACGATGTGAAGGAACGGCTTGGAATTGAGCCACCGCTTCTATTAACGTTCGATAACGCAGCGCGCGGCTGTCCCAGCCGTCACAAGCGACGGCTCCGTGCGCTCTGCCGAATCCCGCGAGGGAACCGGGGAACCACTTTCCGGGGTGAATCGGGCGTATCTCCGTATACGCGCGTAGGAGACCTTCCCGCTCCGAACCCGTCAGCTAACCCGGTAGGCGAGACGGAAGGAAAGGAGCGCGCCCCCGTGGCGTCCAACCCCCCTGCCCCTGAACTGCCCTTCGTGCCGAGCCAGCGTGTGGCCGCCGACGCGTACGGTCCCGCCGGGTTCGCCGGCGAGGGCTCCTTCGAGGAGTGGAACCCCAGCGAGGGGACGGTCTCCAGAGGCCGTCACCGGGTGGCCAAGCAGCGGGGCCTGGCCCGCAGTTCCACCGTCCTCGGCGTCGGTGTGATCGCCGCCGTCGGTGCGGGTGGCATGGCCACCGCCGCGCCCGGCAAGGCTCCGGTGCACATCACCATGCCGCAGATGCCCTCGCTGGACCCGGTCACCTCCCTGCTTCCCGGCGGCGACGAGACCGAAACCGCGGCCGCGGAGCAGGCCCCCAGCGTCCTCGGCGAGATGGGCGTCGCCCCGGCCGAGACCGCCTCCCCCGCCGACGCCGGCGAGGCGCTGCGCACCCGCATCATGGCGCAGGCCGCCCAGCAGGAGCAGGAGGCCGAGACGCAGGCCGTACTGGAGGCCCAGGAGGCCGCCGCCCAGGCCGCCGCCGAGAAGGCGGCCAAGGAGAAGGCGGAGGCACAGGCCCGCGAGGCCGCCGCCGAGAAGGCGGAGGAGGAGGCCAAGGCCAAGGCCGAGGCCGAGCGCATCGCCAAGCTGGCGGCCAGCTTCGTCTCGCCGGCGTCCTCCTACACGATCACCTCCACCTACATGCAGGCCGGCTCCATGTGGTCCTCCGGCTACCACACGGGCCTGGACCTCGCGGCCCCCACCGGCACGCTGCTGAAGGCCGTCCACACCGGCACCGTCACCGAGGCCGGCTGGGCCGGCTCGTACGGCTACCGGACCATCCTCACCCTCGAGGACGGCACCGAGCTCTGGTACTGCCACCAGTCCTCGATCAACGTCAGCGTCGGCCAGAAGGTGTCCACCGGCGATGTCATCGGCCGGGTGGGCGCGACCGGCAACGTCACCGGCCCGCACCTGCACCTCGAGGTGCACCCGGGCGGCGGCGACGGCGTCGACCCGATGGCCTGGTTGGCCGCACGCGGCGTCAACCTCTGACCGGCGCCGGTCCCTTCGGCCGCGGGTTCCTCTCCTCGTCTCCGTAGCCCTGCGATCCCCGACACCTTCGAACCGCTGCGGTCGGCCGGCTGCGCCCCGGAATGCGCGGCCGGCCGGACGCGTTGGTCACCGTCATGAGTGAACTGCGCAAGCTGGGTACGTCCGGCCTCGAGGTGTTCCCGCTCGCCCTCGGCGGCAACGTCTTCGGATGGACCGCCGACGAGCGGGAGTCCTTCGCCGTCCTCGACGCGTACACCGCGGTGGGCGGCAACTTCGTCGACACCGCCGACTCCTACTCCGCCTGGGTGGAGGGCAACGAGGGCGGCGAGTCGGAGACCGTCATCGGCAGGTGGCTCAAGGCCCGCGGCAACCGCTCCGAGGTCGTGATCGCCACCAAGGTGAGCCAGCACCCGCAGTACCGCGGGCTGTCGGCCGCCAACATCAGGGCGGCGGCGGAGGCGTCGCTGCGCCGGCTGGACACCGACCACATCGACCTGTACTACACGCACTTCGACCAGCCCGGGACGCCGGTCGAGGAGATCCTGCTCGCCCTCGACCAACTGGTCCGCGAGGGCAAGGTGCGGGCGATCGGCGCCTCCAACATCACCGCCGAACGGCTGCAGGAGTCGCTGGACTTCTCCGAGCGCGAGGGCTTCGCCCGCTACACGGTCGTCCAGCCGCACTACAACCTGGTCTCCCGCGACACCTACGAAGGCCCCCTGCGCGACGTCGCCGAGCGGGCGGGCCTGGCCGCCGTGCCGTACTACGCGCTGGCGTCCGGCTTCCTGACCGGCAAGTACCGCCCGGGGACGACGGTGGACAGCCCCCGGGCGACCGGAGCGGCCCGGCACCTGGAGAGCGAACGCGGCCGGCGCGTCCTGGCCGCCCTCGACGGGATCGCCGAGGCGCACGGAGCGTCCCCGGCCACGGTGGCCCTGGCCTGGCTGGCCGCCCGCCCGACGGTGGTCGCGCCGATCGCCTCCGCCCGCACGGTGGACCAGCTGCCCGCCCTCACGGCGGTCGCCGGCCTGCGGCTCACCGACGAGGAGACGGCCCGGCTGGACGCCGCCTCCGGCTGATCCGCCCCGCCGCCGGTTCCTCAGACCCGGTGGAAGAGCAGGTCGCGCACGACGTGTCCCTTGTCCAGTCCCTGACCCTCGAACCGGGTGAGGGGACGGAACTCCGGCCGGGGCGCGAAGTGCCCGTCGGGCTGCGTGTTCGCGAAACGGGGGTGCGCGGTCAGCACCTCCATCATCTGCTCCGCGTACGGCTCCCAGTCCGTGGCGCAGTGCAGCACCGCGCCCCGGCGGAGCCGGTCGGCGGCCAGGTTCAGGAACTCGGGCTGGATCAGCCGCCGCTTGTGGTGCCGCTTCTTGGGCCAGGGGTCGGGGAAGTAGACGCGCAGCCCGGCCAGCGCGTCGGGCGTGAGCATCTCGCGGAGCAGGATGATCGCGTCGCCGTTGGCCACGCGGACGTTGCCGAGCCCGCTCCTCTCGGCGAGGCTCAGGAGGTTGCCCTGGCCCGGGGTGTGCACGTCCACCGCGAGGATGTTGGTCGCCGGGTCGTCGGCGGCCATCTGGGCGGTGGCCTCGCCCATGCCGAAGCCGATCTCCAGCACGACGGGGTGGTCGTCACCGAAGAGTCCGGCGAGGTCCAGGGTGCGGCGGCCGTCGATGTCCAGGCCCCACCGGGCCCAGAGCCGCTCGATGGCGTCGGCCTGGCCGGTGGTCACCCGGCTGCGGCGGGGCTGGAAGCTGCGGATGCGGCGCTCGTGGTGGGAGCCGGCCGGATCGGGCTGCGGTCCGTCCGGG
>NZ_JBRIOU010000008.1:9714-13840 GCF_053474865.1 Streptomyces sp. CO7 | reverse complement strand
GTTCGGGGCGTCAGACACAATGCCCCGATTCTACGGCGCACCGTTCCCTCCCCCCGCGCTCACCACCCCCGGCGCGGGCGGCCGCCGTGCCGGAGGGCGAGGTCAGGCCGGGGTGCCGAGGAGCGGGCGGGCGCGTTCGCGTAACTCCACGACCCGCGGTTCGTCGCCGTACGGCTCGAGCCGGGTGAGCAGGTCCTTGACGTACTCCGTGGTGCGGGCGGACGAGATCCGCCCGGCCACCTCCACCGCGCGGACGCCCTGCTCGCAGGCCGCGTCCAGGTTGCCGGACTCCAGCTCGGCCACCGCCGAGACCACCAGCCGCAGCCCGTGCGAGCGCACGAACTCCTCGGTGGGCTTGGACAGCGCCTGCTCGGTGAACCGCCGTACCTGCCCGGGCGCCTTCAGGTCGCGGTAGCACTCGGCGGCGTCGGCGCAGAACCGGTCGTAGCCGTAGAAGCCGAGCCAGGTCGGGTCGTTGTCCCCCTCGCGGGAACGCTCCAGCCAGCTCTCGGAGGCCTTCAGCGCCGTCCCCGCCGCGGCCGCGTCCCCCGCCCTGGCGTGGGCCCGCGCCTCGACCAGACGGAAGAAGCTCATGGTGCGGGCCGTGGCCAGCCCTCTGTTGCGCTCCACCGCGGCCTGGGCGAGGTCCACGCCCTCGTCGCCGAAGCCCCGGTAGGTGGCCTGGAGGGACATGGACGCCAGGACGTAACCGCCCAGCGGCACGTCCGCCGCCGCCCGGGCGAGCCGCAGGGCCTGGATGTAGTAGCGCTGCGCGGCCTCCTGCTGCCCGGTGTCGAAGGCCATCCAGCCCGCCAGCCGGGTCAGCTCGGCGCTCGCCCCGAACAGGGCCCGCCCGACGTCGTCGGAGTACGAGCCGAGCAGCAGCGGCGCCGCCTCGACCCGCAGGCACTCGGGCACCATCGAGGACCGCCAGTCCCCGCCGCCGTACTTGGAGTCCCACCGCCGCGCGTCCTCCGCCGCCTCGCGCAGTTTGCGGACGTCGCTGTGACCCACCTTCAGCGGCGAAGACCCCTCCGTGGCGCCGGCCTCGCGCGCCACCGAGGTGTCGGCCGGGGATATCAGCCACCGCGAGGCGGGCGTCGCGTAGGCGGAGACGGCGAAGGAACCGGCCAGCGACTGCCAGATGCCGCCCGAGCCCGCCCGCCGGCCGGCCAGGTCGAGCCGGTACAGCTCGGTGGCCGACCGCACCGCCTGGCCGACGTCGCGCGGGAAGGCCAGACCGACCTCGGGCGTCGGATCGGCGTCCGCCAGCCCGATCTCGTGCAGCGGGACCGGCCGGCCGAGCTTCTGCCCGATGGCGGCCGCGATCAGATGGGGAGCCGCGCCCTGCGGCACCATGCCCTTGGACACCCAGCGCGCCACCGACGTCTTGTCGTAACGAAGCGTCAGACCGCGCTGCGCCCCCAGGTCGTTCACCCGCCGCGCCAGCCCCGCGTTGCTGATGCCCGCGAGGGCGAGAACGGCGCCGAGCTTCTCGTTCGGCCCGCGTTGCTCCCTGGACATCCGGTTCCCCCTCGGCAGAGACGGCTGCCGCGACTGGCATAAACCCGCGGCATTCGTAAACCCAGCGTAGTTCTCCGAATCCCATGCGTTAAGGGGCAAAGTTCCGTATGGCGAGATTGCTGCCCGGGCGGGAGTACGGAGTGTGTCCACGTGCTCCCGTTGTGTGGCCGTGCGCCCGGCCGTGCGCTCTACGTCGCCGGCGGCCAGGACTGTTCCATGGGTGGTGCGTGGGTCGGCCCGCTGTACTGGATCCAGCGGGCTGGGGGACACCGCCGCCACATCCCCGCGGGCGGCGGACCGGTCCGGGAGGCGCAGCCCGCCTCCCGGACCGTACGTACTCCTCCGTATGTACGGAGAGTGTGCGCGGGGCTCCGCAGGTCGCACACAGTCGGCGTATTTGGCTGAAAATATGCCCCGCGCCGAGAGGTCGTCAGGGCCCTCCCGCCAGGTGAACGCAGGCGCACCGGGTGGTCACCGGGGGCGCGCCAGGGGGCGCATTCAAGTCGCCCCGGTGGAACGCCACTTGACCGGGCCTTCGCGCGGCCGGCACGGAGGGCGCGTCGGCATGCCTCCGTGACACTCCCTTCGTGGCAGCATGGTGCACAGGTTCGCTCGTGCACTGATTGTCCACAGCCTGTGGAGGCGTCGATGCGGTGGTTGGTGGGATGGAGCAGCACCGCCGCGGGCCATCGGCCGCCAGGCTCCGACCTCTTCGGCGCCTACGGCGAACCCGACGGCTGCAGCGACGAGTTCGGGGAGGACATCCCCGAGCCGGTGGGCGCGCAGCTGCTGTGGGGCGGCGTCGACCCGTTGTGGGCGGTGGGCGACTGGCGGCCCGACGAGACCCGCGTCCTGATCGCCGACGCCCGCACCCGGATAGCGGTGGTGGGGCTGTGCGGGGCCACCGACGACCAGCTGCTGGCCGGCCTCTTCGCGGCCCGCGGCGGCGCGCTGCGCCACCTCACCGCCTGGCCCGGCAGCTACACCGTCGTGGTCCAGGTCGACCGGCGCACCACGGTCTGCGGCGACCTGGCCGGCGCCCGCCCCGTCTTCCACACCCCGTGGCGGGGCGGCACCGCCTACGCCACCGCGGCGCTGCCGCTCGCCGACCTGGTCGGCGCCAACCTCGACTTCGGGCACCTGGCCGCCCTGCTCGCCGCGCCGGAGGTCCCGGCCGCGGTGCAGGACTCGACCCCCTACGAAGGGGTGCGGCGCATCCCGCCAGGACACGCCCTGATCCTGCGCGCCGGAGCGCGTGAGGTCGCCGGGTACGAGCCGGTCGCCTCGCTCGCCGTGGCCGCGCCCTCCGCCGACCCGCACAGCGCCGTGGACGCGCTGCGCGAGGCGCTGGTGGAGGCGGTCCGCACCCGGCTGGCGGCTCCCCGGCACATGCCCGGCGCCGGGACGGACCCCGGCCCGGTGCCCGGCATGGGGCCCGCCGACCGCCGCGCCGACCGGATGCCGGTGCCCGGCATCGGCGCCGACCTGTCCGGCGGCCCCGGCTCCGGCACCCTGGCCCTGCTCGCCGCCGGCCTGCCCGGCCGCCCCGGCACCGTGCTCGGTCACGGCGCGGGCGCGGGGGAGCGGCTGCTCGCGGTCACCTTCAACGACCTGGCGGTCCGCGGCCGCGAGGCGGAACTGGAGCGGGCGGGCACCCTGGCCGCCAACCCCCGGCTGCGGCACGTGGTGGTCGCGGGCGGCGTGGAGGCGCTGCCCTACGCCGACCTCGACGGCCCGCTCACCGACGAGCCCGGCCGCTCGCTGGTCTCCGCGGCCCGGCACCGCGCCCGGTTCGCGGCCGGCAGCGCCGACCACTTCACCGGGCACGGCGCCCGCGAGGTCCTGGACGCCCACCCGGCGCGCCTGGCCGACCTGCTGATGGACCGCAAGCGCCGCCACCTGGTCCGGCCCACCATGGCCCTCGCCCGGGCGGACGGCTCGGTGCTGGTCCCGGCCCGGGTCTACGGCGCGGCCCGCAAGCTGGCCCGCACCTCCTACCCGGCCGGCATGAACGATTTGGCGGAGCGGCTGCGGCACCGCCGGTTCGACGACGGCTCCGCCGTGGCCGGAGCGGTGGAGGCCTCGCTGGCCTCACTGGTGTGGGCCACCCCCGGTCCGGCCGCCCGGTGGCTGACCGGCGAGGCGCTGGCCGACGTCTCGGGGCGGCTGCAGGCGGCGACGCTGCGCGCGGCGGCCATGGGCCCCGGGCAGCGGCCCGGCGACTTCCGCGCCCGGGCCGCGCTGGCCCGCTACGCGGCGGACGTACGGGTCCTGGAGCAGGCGGCGGAGGTCCGCGCGCAGCGGCTGCACGCGCCGTTCCTCGACAACCAGGTGGTGCGGGCGGGGCGTGCCCTGCCGGAGACGCTGCGGGTGCGGCCCGGGGCGCGGGCGGCGATCCTGCGCTCGGTCCTCGAGGGCGCGGGCGTCGGCGACCTGCCGCCCGGCTGGGGAGCGCCCAGCCATGCCACGGCGGAGGCCGCGGACCGGGCGGGGCTGCGGGCCGCGGGGGAGGTGCTGGGAGACCTGTTCGCCTCACCGTTCCTGGCGGAGGCGGGGCTGGTCGAGGCGCGGGTGGTGCGGGAGGCATTTCGGGCGGGGGCGG
>NZ_JBRIOU010000008.1:8706-9614 GCF_053474865.1 Streptomyces sp. CO7 | reverse complement strand
CACCCCACCCCGCCGCAAGGCCCTCGACACCACGGGCCGGTGACGGGGGCCGGCCCTTCCCCCGCGCCGCTTCCACCACCCAGCCGCTCCGCTCCCCTTCGCGCTGCTTCCACCACCCAGTGGACGGAGTGCGGACGGCGTGCCCCACCCCTGCGCGAGGCGACGCCCCGCCGTCAGGTCACCCGCAGAGGAAGCGGGACGTGGCCCAGTCGGCGGGAACGGCGAGAGCGCCGCCACGCGGCTCGACGACGAGACGGACCGTCCGCCGCCCGGACAGGGCGACGGACACCGGCACCGCCGGATCCCCCGCCCGCACCACCCCGGACTGCCACAACCGCACCCCGTCGGCGTGCACCGAGAACACCGCGGATCCCAGCCCCAGCGACATGTCGTCGATCCCCGCCATCGCCCGGTACGAGGTGCACGACCGGTTCAGGTCGATCACCACGGAGGACCGCCCGTTGACCGTCACCCCCTCGGGGTAGGTCACCCCGGCGACGGTGAGGGACCTCCGCTGCCAGACCCAGGTGCTCTGCGCGAGCCGCATCTCCGGCCCGCTGCCGTCACCGGCGATGCCGTACGGCAGGCCGCTCCACCGGTACTCGGCCGGCACCACGGGCGCGGGCGGCGGCGGTTCCTCGACCGGCTCGGGCTCCGGTTCCGGCGAAGGGGCGGGGGAGGGCGAGGGTGAGGGCTCGGCGGACGGCGCGGGCGCCTCGGCGGACGGCTCGGGCTCCCGCGGGACGGACGCCGCCGCCCCCGCTTCCACCGGCCGCGCCGGCCGCTCCGCCCCGGGCGACGGCGGCGCGTCCTCGGGCGCGGCGGCCGGCGCCGACACCGGCGGAGGACCGGCCACCGGCGGTGTCGACGGCGCGGGGCGGTCGCTCCCGATCAGCGCGAGCGCCACC
>NZ_JBRIOU010000008.1:7702-8606 GCF_053474865.1 Streptomyces sp. CO7 | reverse complement strand
CCCCGGTGCCGCCCGCGACGAGCCCCGCCACCTTGGCGTACCCTGCCGCGGCGAACCACCCGATGACGGCCACCGGCACCACCGCCGGAATGCCCTGCGCGACCTCCTTGATCTGCCCCGCCGCCATCCGGCACCGCGCGCACTCCTCGAGGTGCTTGCGCAGCCCCCGTTCGGCGCGGATCCGCAGCCCGCCCCGGGCGAACGCGCCCAGCCGGTCCGCGTACCGGGCGCACTCCGCGTCGGCGGTGAGCGTCGCGCTGACGTGCGCCTGCAGATAGGCCTGCTTGAGGCCTTCACGGGCCCGGCTGGCGAGCACCCGCGTGCCGTTGGCGTCCAGCCCGAACAGCGTGGCGACCTCGCCCGGCGACTCGTCCTCGACCTCGGTGTGCCAGAGCACCGCCTGCCACCGCTCGGGCAGCGAGCGGAACGCCCGCATCGCCAGTGACTGATCGGCCTCGTGCATCGCCCGCACGTCGGCGCCGAGTTCGAGCGTGTCGTCGTCCAACCGGTCGGTGCCGCGGATCGACTGCTCGACGAACACCGCGAAGTCGTCGACCAGTTGCTCACTCCGGGTCGACCTGATCCACCCCGCGGCGGTGCGGCGGACGGTGGTCAGCAGGTAGGCGCGCACGGCGTGCCGCGGACCGGCTCCGCCGCGCACCGCCTGGAGCATGCCGGCGAACACCTCCGCGGTGAGGTCGTCCGCGGTGTGCGCGTCCCGGCAGCAGGTGCGGGCGTACCGGCGCACGGCGTCGGCGTGCCGGCGGTAGAGCGCCTCGTAGGCGGAGTCGTCCCCGGCCCGCATCCGCACGATCAGCTCGGCGTCGGACCCCGGCGGAGGGTCCGCGACAGCCTCCCGGCCGCTGCCCGCCTCCCGCTGCGCGGGGAAGAAGGACCCCCGCCC
>NZ_JBRIOU010000008.1:0-7602 GCF_053474865.1 Streptomyces sp. CO7 | reverse complement strand
CCCGCTGACGCCCCGGCCTCACGCGACCTGCCCGCGGTCTCACGGGGCCTGGCGTCACGCGACCCGCTCCCGGCCACACGCGACCCGCTCCCGGTCTCACGCGATCCGGCCTCGGGCCCCCGTGATCCCGCGCCGGGCCCGGCCTGCTCGGGAATCCTCCCGGCGGCGCCGGCGGGCCGTGACGCACTCCCGCACGCACCCCCCGAACCCGCGCCCGCCGCGCCCTCGCCGGCCCTGGCGCCCTTGTCGTTCCGCTCGTCCGCGCCCATATCTCGGCTGGCCCCCGCACGCCGGTCCGTCATGTCGCGGCCAGCGTGGCACAGTGGGACACGACGTCGAGCGGACCGACACAACTACCACTCGTCCGTGGGGTTTCGCCCGATCAGGGGTTCCAGCCGGGCACCCTCACACGGCACAATCCGGGGCCGCGCACGAGGACCAACCCCGCACGCGGCCCCGGATCGAGCACATCGAGCACCTGGACGGCCCCGGCCGCACACCGCCCGTCACCGGGCGGGGTCCGCGTCAGGACGGCCGCGAACGCAGCCCCTCCAGCAGGATGTCCAGCAGCCGCGAGGAGGCAGCCGCCTGCTGCGCCGGGTCCGGCAGCGAGGGCGCGGCGGTCGCGATGACCAGCAGCACGTCCGCCACCGACACGTCCGTCCGCAGCTCGCCCGCCGCCCGCGCCCGGTCGACCAGCCGGCCGACCACGTCGAGCAGCGCCGCCGCTCCGGCGTCGTCGCCCGGCAGACCGGACTCACCGGAGTCCGCCGGGACGCTCCGCTGCTGCGGCACCCGGGCGTCGTCGGCCACGCCGACCCGCAGCACCTGCGGTGGCAGCAGCCGCCCGGCGCCCGAGGCGACCGAGGTGCGCAGGAACCGGGAGAGAGCCGACCACGGCTCGTCCTCCTGGCCCAGCGCGGCCCTCGCCTGGTCCGTCAGACGGGCCGTCTCCTCCTCGGCTATCCGCCGCACCAGCACGTCCTTGCTCGGGAAGCGCCGGTAGACCGTGCCCACGCCCACCCGGGCACGCCGGGCGACGTCCTCCATCGGAGCCCCGTAGCCCAGCTCGCCGAACACCTCGCGGGCCGCGCGCAGCACGTGCTCCAGATTCCGCTGCGCGTCCACCCGCAGCGGCGTCGTGCGCAACCTGCGGGCCGCGGCATGGGCGAGGCCGGTGCCGGTGGCGCCCACCGTCGCCGCGACCGGCGCCGAAGCGGACCGCGCGACGGCCGTGGACGGCCAATGAGATTCCTGAGTCTGCATGTGTAACCCCCCGGTTCTTGCGTCTCCCCCCGGAGACTCCCCACCTTGGACGGCCGGGCCACGAGGAGAGGACGGATGACAAGAAACCCGCCCGACGCGGACACGAACCGCGCATCCCCCCACACCCCGACGCACAACGAACATAGTTGAGAGGGCGTCAATTCAGAAGGGTCCCGTTCCGCGTGGGTGGGCCCTCGAAAGGAGTACACGGCGCACAAGTCCGCGCCGCGCCCCCGCCGGGAGCCCTCGATTCCCCCGCGACCTGCGGATTCCGCCGCGCGCCCCGACGCCACCGCCACGCTCCCGCGATCCGCCGCCGGTCACATGAATTGCCAAGGCTGTGGACAAAGTCCTGAGCGAGGTGCGTCATGGGGTGTGTGATGGTGAAGGAGCGCACCCGGGTACTGGTGGTGGGCGGCGGCTGCGTCGGGATGAACACGGCTCTGCGGCTGCAACGCCGCCTGCGCGCCGAGCTCCGCGCCGGCGCCGTGGAGATCGTCCTGATCACGGCCGACCCGTACATGACGTACCAGCCGTTCCTCCCCGAGGCCGCCGCCGGATCGATCTCCCCGCGGCACGTGGTGGTGCCGCTGCGCCGTGTCCTCGACGGCTGCCGGGTGATCGTCGGAGAGGTGACCGGCGTCGAGCATTCCCGGCGCCTCGCCCGGTACACCACCGCCGCCTCCGGGGAACGCGCCGCCCGCAACCCCTCCGCGCCCCGCGGCGAGTCGATCGGCTACGACGAGATCGTGCTGGCCCCCGGCTCCGTCTCGCGCACCCTCCCGGTGCCCGGCCTGGCCGACCACGGCATCGGCTTCCGCACCGTGGAGGAGGCCATCGGGCTGCGCAACCACGTCCTCGAGCAGCTGGACATCGCCGCCTCCACCCGCGACCCCGCGGTCCGCGAGGCCGCACTCACCTTCGTCTTCGTCGGCGCCGGCTACGCGGGGGTCGAGGCGATCGCCGAACTGGAGGACATATCCCGGTACGCGGTCCGGCACTACAACACCATCGCCCCCGAGGACCTGCGCTGGCTCCTGGTCGAGGCGTCCGACCGCATCCTCCCCGAGGTCGACGAGCAGCTCGCCCGCTACGCACTCACCCAGCTGCGCCGCCGCAACGTCGACGTCCGGCTGTCCACCCGGTTGCGCTCCTGCACCGACCGGGTCGTGGTGCTCGACGACGGCGCACGGCTTCCCGCGCGCACCCTCGTGTGGACCGCCGGGGTTCGGCCATCCCCGATGCTCGCCGCCACGGGTCTGCCGCTGGACCCCCAGGGGCGGCTGCGGTGCACCGGACACCTCGCCGTCGAGGGCGTCCCGCACGCCTGGGCGGCCGGCGACGCGGCCGCCGTCCCCGACCTCGCCGTCGACGCGCCCGGCACCACCGTGGCCCCCAACGCCCAGCACGCGGTGCGCCAGGCCCGGGTCCTCGCCGACAACCTCGTGCGCTCCCTGCGGGGGGAGCCGCCGGAGCGTTACGCCCACGCCCACCTCGGCGCGGTCGCCTCCCTCGGCCTGCGCAAAGGCGTCGCCCAGATCCGCGGGCGCCGGCTCACCGGCCGCGCCGCCTGGCTGCTCCACCGCGCCTACCACCTGGGCCGCCTGCCCACCCTCAACCGCAAGGCGCGGGTGCTCGCCGAATGGACGCTGGCCGGTCTGTTCGCGCGGGAGATCGTCTCGCTCGGCTCGATGGAGCACCCGCGTGCGGAGTTCGAACGCGCTGCCGGGGGAATGCATCCCGACGGCCCTCACCCCGACCCGAACGGGTCCACCTGAGCGGACGAAGGAACTCCGCAAACGCGCCAGGCGTCCAACGGATGTCGGTGCAAACCGCCCCGGACCGCTCCGGGGCTGCCACACTGGTCCACCGTCCGCGGCGGCCGCCCGACCCGGCCGCATTCCGGATCAGGCCGGAGACCACAACCCGAGGCAAGGATTCGTGAACTTCACGCGCTGGAGCGCCCGGCTCCCCGGAACGCAGCGCCGCGCCGCAGCGCGAGCGGGAACGGTGCCCTCCCCGGACGGAGCGACCCCGGGCCGGGAGGCCCAGGAGCGCCGGACCGACGGCTCCGTCCCCGCCGCCCGCGCCGAGCAGCCGGGCGGCAGATCCCGCCCCGGCGCCGCGGCCCTCGACGACCTGGCGGTCCACGAGGTGCTGGACCGCGTCCCCGCCCTGGTCGCCCTGGTCCACGGCACGGACCACCGCGTCGCCTACGTCAACGCCGCCTACACCGCCGCGTTCGGCCCCCGCACCCCGGGCGGAGCGGCCCGCGACCAGCTCCCGGAACTGGTCGGGACCGGCCTGCTCCCGCTCCTCGACCAGGTCCTGCGCAGCGCCCGCCCGCGCACGCTGAAGTCCCGCAAGGCCTCCGACGGCCGCTGCTACACCTTCACCTGCACCCCCGTGGCGGTGGAGGGGGAGCGACATGGTGGCGTGCTGGTCTTCGCCGCCGACGTCACCGACCACGCCGAGGCGGCCGAGCGGCTGCGCGCCAGCGAGCGCCGTCAGCGCGAGACCGCGGTGACCCTCCAGCGCTCCCTGCTCCCGCAGGAGCTCGAGCAGCCCGACGACCTGCGCATCGCCGCCACCTACCACCCCGGCGGGACCGAGGCGGCGGTGGGCGGCGACTGGTACGACGTCATCACCCTCGGCGGCGGCCGCACCGCGCTGGTCATCGGCGACGTGATGGGGCGCGGGGTGCGCGCCGCCGCCGTGATGGGGCAGCTGCGCACCGCCGTGCGTGCCTACGCCCGCTTGGACCTCCCGCCGCACGAGGTGCTCCAGCTGCTGGACGGCCTGGCGTCCGAGATCGACGCCAACCAGATCGCCACCTGCGTCTACGCGGTGCACGACCCCAACGAGGGCCGCCTGGTCTACGCCTCGGCGGGCCACCTGCCGATCCTGGTCCGCGACGCCGAGGGCGAGGTCGTCCGCACCGAGGAGCCCACCGGCCCGCCGCTCGGCGCCGGCGGCTGGGTGCACGCCTCCGCCTCCGTGCCGCTGACCCCCGGGTCGACGGCCGTCCTCTACACGGACGGCCTGGTCGAGCGCCGCGACAAGGACCTCGACGAGGGGATCACCGCGCTGGAGCGGGCGCTGGCCGGCGCGGGCGGCAACCCCCAGGTGATCTGCGACCGCCTGATGCGCTCCGCCGGGGTCACCGCCGACCACGACGACGACGTCGCCGTGCTGGTGGTCCAGCATCCCGAGCGCACCGGCGCCGCGGCGGACCTCTTCCGCCACGCCGAGCTGGAACTGCTCGGCGGCGCCGAGGCCGCCCCGCACGCCCGCGCGTTCACCTCCGGGGTGCTCGCCAGCTGGCGGTTCCCCGCGGACCTCTGCGACCTGGGTGTCCTGGCCGCCAGCGAACTGGTCGCCAACTCGCTCCAGCACGGGGTGCCGCCGATGCGGCTGCGGCTGCGCCGCACCGACCGCCGGCTGATCGTGGAGGTCACCGACGCGGACGACCACCTGCCGCGCCGCCGCCGGGCGGAGCCGGGCGACGAGTCGGGCCGGGGCATCGCGATCGTCGCGACCATCAGCTCCAGCTGGGGCTGCCGGCGCACACCGGGCGGCGGCAAGGCGGTCTGGTGCGAGTTCGCGCTGCGATGAGCGCGCCGGCCCGAGGGGCCGACGCGCTCGGAGTGATCGGCGCTCCCGGGTGCGGGAGCCGCGTGCTTACGCGTCCGCACCCACCGGCGCGGCCGGCGGCGAGGCGGGCGCCGACTGCGCCACCACCCGGGCGCGCGTGGCGTAGGGGTGGTTCTGCGCGGTGGTGAGCTGCCGCTCCAGCACCATCGCGAGCCCTGCCAGGCCGAGGCAGAACAACAGCATCAGCACGATGTAGGGCCCGTGCAGCGCGGCGCCCATCGGCCCGCCCACAGCGGGACCGATCGCCAGCGCCAGCTGCTTGACCAGGGCGAAGGCCGAGTTGTACTGACCGGCCAGCCCGCTGGGCGCGAGATCGGCGACCAGCGGCGCCAGCGTCGGCGACAGCAACGCCTCACCCAGCCCGAACAGCGCGTACACCGAGATGAACGAGACGGTGGCGACGGCCTGGCTCACGTCGGCCAGCCCGGAGAACCCGGCGACCGCCCAGGCGACGGCCCACAGCAGACCCACGCCCGCGATCACCCGGGAACGCCGCCGCCGCTCCACGAACCGCAGCACCAGGAACTGGGCCAGCACGATCATCGCCGTGTTCGCGGCCAGCGCGGTGCCCAGCGTGGACGTCGAGATGCCCGCCGCCTCCACGCCGTAGGCGCTCAGACCCGACTCGAACTGCCCGTAGCAGGCGAAGAACAGCACGAAGCCCAGGACGCAGAGCCAGACCATCGCCCGGTTGCGGAACAGTGCGCGCCAGTCGGCCTTGACCGCGGGCACCTGCTCCGGACCGCCGTCCTCGGGCAGCGCCGCCCTGGGCAGCCGCGTCGTCGCCATCACACCCGTGAGCAGGACGAACATCGCCGCCTGGATGGAGAACAGCAGGACGAACGAGCCGGGGCGCGACGGGTCCACCAGGTGGCCGCCGATCAGACCGCCGACGCCCAGACCGAGGTTCTGCAGGAAGAACTGCGTGGCGAACGCCCGGGTACGCGAGAGGGTGGAGGAGCAGTCGACGACCAGGGTGGCCAGCGCCGGCTGCATCACGGCCTGGCCCGCGCCGAGCAGCGCCGCCGACAGCAGCACCGTGGTGGCGTCGGCGGACAGACCCAGGGCCAGGGAGCCCGCCGCCGCCGTCACCAGCGAGGCCACCAGCACGGGAAGGGCTCCCCGCGACACGATGGCCCGTCCGGCGAACGGGAGCACGATCAGGGCGGCCACCGCGAACACCGCGAGGACCAGCCCCGCTGTCACGGCGCCCAGCCCCCGCACCTGTGCCACATAGACGTACAGATACGGAACGGTGAACCCCAGACCGAACGCGCTGAGCGCGCTGCCCACCTGGATCCGCCGCATCGCCTTGCTCACTGTCACCTGCCTCGCTACTAGTCGTTAACCCTGAACACTTCGAACCTAAAGTTCGAAGCTAAAGACTACACACCCAAGGTCTTCAGATGCCAAGTCTGTGCATG
This sequence comes from Streptomyces sp. CO7, assembly GCF_053474865.1. NCBI lineage: Bacteria > Bacillati > Actinomycetota > Actinomycetes > Kitasatosporales > Streptomycetaceae > Streptomyces > Streptomyces sp. CO7. The sequence continues at coordinate 1,258 of NZ_JBRIOU010000008.1, read as the reverse complement.
CGATACTCCACACATGGCCGACAACTCCGCAGACCCGACCGCAGCGGCTCTCGACGAGCCGACGCTCGAGGAGCAGATCGCGGCCTACCAGCGGGAGTTCCAGGACCTCGACCCCCAGGTCGAGAAGGTCGTCTCCGCGCTGTCCCGGCTCAACCGGCGCATGAACGTCGCCTACAGCCGCCAGACCTCGGAGCTCGGCATCAGCAACGCCGAGTGGGAGGTGCTGAAGGCCCTGGTCCTCTCCGGAGCCCCCTACCGGATGGGCCCGGGCGAGCTGGCCAAGCGCCTCGGCCTCACCCCGGCCGCCATGACCCACCGGATCGACCGCATGGTCACCGAAAGCCTGGTGACCCGCGAGCGCGACGAGTCCAACCGCGTCCGGGTCATCGTCGAGCTCACCCCGCTCGGGCGCGAGCGGTGGCTGGACGCCATGCGCCTGGCGAGCGTCTTCGAGGAGGACCTCCTCCAGGACCTCTCCTCCGACGAGCGCGCCACCCTGGGCGAGCTGCTCAACCGGCTGCTCATCCGCGTCGAGCACGCCCAGCCGGACGCCGGCGGTCGCCTGACCGACCTGGACTGACCGCGCCGGCCGGGTCTCTTGACACGGCCCCCACCGGTCCGTAAGGTTCTTCGAGTTGCCGCCGAGCCATCACGGTTCCCCGGCAACCGTCCGCCGCTCTCAGCGGCACCTCACACCAGCACGATCACCCCCGCGGGATTCTTTTCGGCATGCCCGGAATGCAATTCACGCGGATCTCGAGGTCTCCGGGCCGGCTCCGAAAAGGGCCGATTGGGAACCGCGGGAAAGATCCGCTAAGGTTTGAGGCGTCGGAACGGCCCAACGGCCGGGAAGACAACCCCCTCTGACTGGGAATCAGGCGCCGAAAGGTTCTGATAGAGTCGGAAACGCCGGAAAGGGAAAACGCCGAAAGGCGAAGGACCTGGAAAGCGCCGAGGAAATCGGAACGGAAACGGTCTGATAGAGTCGGAAACGAAGGAAGCGCCCGGAGGAAGGCCCGAGAGGGTTAGTACAAAGGAAGCGTCCGCACCTTGAGAACTCAACAGCGTGCCAAAAGTCAACGCCAGATATGTTGATACCCCGTCTCCTTCGGAGACGAGGTTCCTTTGAAGAAAACACAGCGAGGACGCTGTGAACCGTCGAGCTTATTCCGCTCGCGGTTCCGCTCATCGTGGTGTCACCCGATTACGGGTAAACATTCACGGAGAGTTTGATCCTGGCTCAGGACGAACGCTGGCG
>NZ_JBRIOU010000007.1:213691-220389 GCF_053474865.1 Streptomyces sp. CO7 | reverse complement strand
AGGTCGAGCCGGCCGGTCCGATCAAGAACTTCGTGCCGCTGGCCGTCGGCAGCGACCACCCGCTGTTCGAGATGCCGATCAAGCTGAAGGTGATCCACCCGCTGCTCGGATCGCGTTGCTACGTGGGCTCCGACGCCAAGCCCATCGTGCTGCGGGCCTCCTCGCCCGGCGCCCCGGAGCTCTCCTTCGAGGGCGACCCCAACGGGCACCCGACCATGGTGCTCAAGGTCAGCAACGGCACCCTCACCGACTCCTCGGTGGCCATTCCCGGCGCCAGCCGCTGCGGCCTGCTGGGGCTGGGGGAGAGCAACTGGATCGTGAACTCGCTCTTCGACCTGCCGGCCGAGGGCGGGAAGAACGCGGTCACCTTCACCGGCGTCGACACCACGATCGCCATCGACGACAGCCTGGCCTCGCTCACCGCGGCACTGAACGACGCCCGCGGCTGACGACCGGACGGAGACCCGTCGGGGCGGGGCCGTGTGCCCCTGCCCCGACGGGCGCTCCGCCCTGCCCGACGTGCGGGCCGAGCGTCCGGAGATCACCCGACGACACGTCCACACTCCACGCATGAACTGGGATTACCCCGGGTAACAAAAACCCGGCGGACCTCTTGACCGCCCGTAGCGCCACGGTTACAAAACCTAGGGAAGAATGCGGTCGACTTCTCCCGCCCCGTCCTCGGCGGGGTGGAAGGCCCGCAGCGAACGACGCCACCGAACTCTCACCGCGGGCCCGGTCCCACACCGCGTGTGAGCAGACGGCGGTGACGGGGCGGCACCCGCGTCACCGCCGTGCGCACCCCCCGATATCCATCCCCCATGGAAGGAATCCGTCATGCGCAATCGTCGTACCGCCTTACTCGCCACCGCCGCCCTCGCCGGCGCCGCCTCGCTCTGCGGCGTCTCCGCGACCGCGACCGCCGCGCCGACAGCCACCTCGGTCCTGACGTACGACGCCACCGGCACCAACGTCCCGGTCGGAGCCAAGCTGACCGCGTCCCTGGCCGCCGGCACCACGGCCAAGCTCACCACCACGGCGAGCGGCAGCACCGGCGTCACCTGCAGCGGCTCCGCCATCGAGGCCACCGTCGCGACCAACCCGACAGCGCCGGGCACGGCCACCGAGAACAACGTGAAGCAGACCTTCAACGCCGCCACGTGCACGTCGAACATCTTCGGCACCACCGGCGTCAACTCCATCACCATCTCGCCGCTGCTGACCGCCTCGGTCACCTCCGCCGGGGTGCTCACGGTGAACGGCCCGATCACCGCCACCGCGGTGCTGAAGAGCGTCTTCGGCAACGTCAACTGCGTGTACTCCGCCGCCTCGATCAGCGGGACCACGAACAACGCCGACGACTCGATCAACTTCAGCAACCAGCTGCTCACCAAGACGAGCGGGTCGACCACCTGCCCGTCCAGCAGCTACTTCACCGCCAAGTACGCCCCGGTCACCGGACCGGGCGGAGCGGTGTCGGTCAACTGACCAGCGCCTGAACCGGAACCGTGAGGTTCCCGGGCCGCCCCCGCGAGCGAGCAGCACGGCTCGCCGGGGGCGGCCTCGGTCCGGGGCGGACCGCCGCACGGGCCCTAGGGCCTGTCCGGCGGATCTTGCACGTGGGTCGCGGGGTCTGGCACGCACGTCTGCGGCGTTGTCGTCGGTCGACGACGCTCCGCGTCGCCTCCCTCCTCCGCCTTGCAGCCGCACGCACCAGACCCCGCTCAGGGCGGCTGACGAGCGAACCGGCAGCAAGAACGGCAAGATCCGCCGGACAGGCCCTAGGCCAGCAGGGCCTCCAGGCCGCCCGCCCGGGCCAGCCGCTCCAGTTCGTCCAGGGCGGCCTCGGCCTCGGCGGCGGCGTGCGGGTCGCGCTCACGCAGACCGCTCGCGGCGAACTCGTCCTCGTCCAGCCGCAGCACCCTCGCCCCGTCGCCGGACACCCACAGGTCCAGGTCGAGGTCCTCCACGACCACCTCGCCGCCGGCCCGCTCCGCGGGGCGGGTCACGTCGCAGTACCAGCCCTTGAGGACGCCGGAGGGGTCGCGGACCTCCTTCACCGAGTACCAGCGGTCCCGCCAGTACCACTCGGTGAACACGTCGTGCGGCTCGAACCGCACGAAGCCGAAGTCGCGGACGCCCTCGCCGGCCCACTCCGCGCGGACGGCGATCCGCACGCCGTCGTCGGAGAGCAGGTCCGCGGGGTAACTGATCTTCAGGCGGCCCGCCTTGCGCAGCACCACCTCGACCTGCTGCGGACCCGCCCCGTCCTCAGCCGAGTTCGCGGACATGGTGCACCTCCTGTGCGCAGACCTCGTACCCCAGCCACCGGTTGACCGCGAGCATGGCGTCGTTCCCGGCGTCGTTGCCGGTGTGGGCCTCGGTGAAACCGGCCGCCCGCGCGCGGTGCAGCGAGTCGGCCTTCACCAGCTTCGCCAGCCCCCGGCCGCGATGGGCGCGGGCCGTGCCGGTCATACCCGTGCCGTAACGGGTGCCGCCGTCCGTGCGGACCGCGGTGAACGCCACCGGGCGGCCGTCCGCGACGGCGACGGTGGTCAGGTCGTGGCGCAGGAGCGGATGGCGCCAGGTCTCGTCGAGCCAGGTCCCGTAGTCGTCGAGCAGGTGGTTCACGTCGCCGGGTTCGTCGGCGGTGCACTCGGCGTCCAGCGCGAAGAGGGGCCGCGGATCGTCGGCGAAGTCGGCGGCGGTGCGCAGCTCGACGCCCGGGGGCGGTGCGGGCACCGGGGCAAGTTCCGCCTTGGCCAGGTCCAGGCGCAGGAACTGGGCGGTGCTGCCGGGGCGGTAGCCTCGGCGCTCCGCGAAGACGCGGTCGGCGGGCTCGTCCAGGACCCAGGTGAACACCTGGTGCGCGCCCAGGGCGGCGAGCCGCTCCTCGCCGGCCTGCACCAGGGCGGTGCCCGCGCCACGCCCGGTGCGGTCCGGGCGGACGTAGACGTTGAGCAGCGCCTGCCCGGGCTCCGGGCTGTCGTGCGCCAGGGAGAGCTGGGCGGTGCCGATCGGCTCGCCGTCCTCCTCCGCCAGGAGGGCGGTGTGGTGCGCGTCCGGATGGAGACGGGCCAGCACGTGCTCGACGGAGTCAGCGGTGAAGAAGACATAGGGGAGGGCCAGCATCCGGATCCGGGCGAAGGCCTCGGCGTCGCCGCGGTTCCCCGGCCTGAGGGCGCGTACCGATACGGTCATGGCGGGGACGGTACGCGAGGGGCCCGGGGGCCGCCCTTCATTTTCCGGGCGTGGCCCGGTGGTGCAGAATCCGGGTGTGAGCAGCCTGAGGATCCGCATCGACGACCGAGCCGGCAGCCTGCCGCCCTACGAGCAGGTGCGGGCGCAGATCTCCGAACAGGCGCGGTCCGGCGCCCTCCCCGTGGGACACCGGCTGCCGACCGTGCGGGGGCTCGCCGAGACGCTCGGGCTGGCCGCCAACACCGTGGCCAAGGCCTACCGGGCGCTGGAGGCGGACGGGGTGATCGAGACCCGCGGCCGCAACGGCACCTTCGTGGCCGCAGCGGGAGCTGCGGCCGAGCGCGCGGTGGCCGCCGCCGCCCGGGAGTTCGCCCGGACGGCGCGCCGGCTCGGGCTGGACGCCGACGCCGCGCACCGGGCCGCCGCGGACGCGGTCCGGGCGGTGTACGAGGGGCCCGCCGCGTAGCCGGACGAAGACTTCAGCGCGGCGTACGCGTCACGTCCAGGCCCTCCGAGCGGGCCGCGCGGGCGAAGCGGACGGCGTCGTGGACGGCGGCTCCGCCGGGGTCGTTGTTGAAGTAGGCGTACAGGTCGCCCGCGGGCCAGGTGGCGGCGGAGCGCTCGGCCCAGGTGCGCAGGGCACGGGCGCCGTACCGCGGCCACGGGCGGGCGCGGCCCTCGTGGAGCCGCAGGTAGCCCCAGTCCGCGGTCCGCCACAGCGGGGTCACCGGACGGGAGCCGCGGTCCGCCCAGCACAGGGCCGCGCCGTGGGCCTCCAGCACCGACCGCACCCGGTCCGTCCACCACGAGTCGTGCCGCGGCTCCACCGCCACCCGCACCCCGGAGGGGAAGCGGGCCAGGCAGTCCTCGAGCAGCGGCGCATCGGCGCGCAGGGTCGGCGGGAGCTGCAGGAGCACCGGACCGAGCCGCTCCCCGAGGCCGTCCGCGTGGGACAGCAAGCGTTCCACCGGCTCCGCGGGGTCCTTGAGCCGCTTCACGTGGGTGAGGAAGCGGCTCGCCTTCACCGCGACCGTGAAGTCCGCCGGCGTCCGCTCCCGCCAGCCGGCGAAGGTCTCGCGGGACGGCAGCCTGTAGAAGGCGTTGTTGCTCTCCACCGTGGCGAACCGGGCGGCGTACTCCTCCAGCCACCGGCGCATCGGCGTGCCCTCCGGGTAGAGCACGCCGCGCCAGTCCTTGTACTGCCACCCGGAGGTGCCAACGAAGACGGTCATACCGCCATCAAAGCACTACAGGTAGAGCCCCGCGTCCTCCCCGGCCCGCGGCTCGGGCAGAGCCGTCGGCGAGGTGCCGCGCCGCAGCGCGTACAGCTCGGCCAGGGTGGCCCCGTCGCGGCCGATGCCCTCCTCGGTGCCGAGCCACTCCACCGACTCCCGCCGGGTCAGCGGGCCGACCTCGATCCGCGCCAGGCAGCGGCCGGGACGCACCACGGCCGGGTGCAGGCGCTCCAGGTCCTCGTTGGTGGTGATGCCGACCAGCACCTTGCGGCCCTGCCCGAGCAGACCGTCCGTCAGGTTCAGCAGCCGGGACAGCGCCTGGCCCGCCACGTGCTTGGCCTCGCCGCGGACCAGCTCGTCGCAGTCCTCCAGCAGGAGCAGCCGCCAGCGGCCCTCGCCGTCCTCGTCATCGTCGTCGTCGCCGATGGCGATGTTCATCAGGTAGCCGGCGTCGGAGAACAGCAGCTCCGGGTCGAGCACGCAGTCCACCTGGCACCAGTCCCGCCAGGAGCGGGCCAGGGTGCGCAGCGCCGTGGTCTTGCCGGTGCCGGGCGGGCCGTGCAGCAGCAGGAGACGCCCGGAGATGTCCTCGGGGGTGGTCTTCATCAGCGAGTCCATCGCCCCGGCCACCGGAGCGGTGTAGTTGACGCGGACCTCGTCCCAGGTGGCGGCGGAGATCTGCCGGGTGATGCGCAGCGGCCCGCGGCGCGGGGAGAGGTGCCAGAACCCCATGGTCACCTCCTCGGGGACCGGTTCCGGCTCCATCTCCACGCCGTCGGTGCAGCGGTGGATCACCGAGTGCGCCAGTTCCTCGCTGACCGCCGTCACCGAGACGTGGGTGCCGGTGCCCCACTGGGCGGTGGAGACCCGCAGGGTCCAGCCGTCGCCCTCGGCCAGGGTGGAGCGCTGCTTGTCGCTGCTGGCCTGCCGCACGACGCGGGCCTCGGAGGGCACCAGCTGGGCCCCGGGGCGGACCCGGTCGAGGCTCACCGTCCGGGAGTACGGCTGCTCGCCGGTGGTGAAACGCTGCAGGAACAGGGCGTCGATGACGTCGATCGGGGAGTCGCCGTCGTCCAGGGCGAGCCGGATGGGCACAAGGGCGTGAGGGTCTTCGGCCATGGGCTCATGATCCGTGGGATCGGCTGCGAGCGCACGGCAATTCCTGTATTGCCGGCCCGCATCGCCACAGCTCGCCCGCGTCGCGGCGGCGCGCGGGACGCACTCCGGGCGCCCCGCGCACCTCCCCGTCAGCCCGTGCGCGGCACGAGCCGCCGAGCCGCGCGGACCGCCGCGTACCCCCGGGTGAGACAGCGGTCCACGGCGAAGTTCCGGGCCAGCTCGCGCCCGTGCAGCAGCCGCAGGAACTCCTCGGCCCCGGTCCGCCGCCGCACCGTCACCCGGCGCAGGGCGTAGGGGCCCTGCCGGCGCCGGGCCAGGCCGTTGCCGACGGCGAGGGCCTGGGCGAAGCCGGCGTCCCGCACCGCCTGCCGGACCCGGCGGGTGGAGTGCCCGTAGGGGTGGGCGAACGAGGCGGGCGGGACGCCCAGTTCGGCGGCGACGATCTCCCGGCACAGCCCCAGCTCACGGCGCAGCGCTCCCTCGCCGACCAGGTCGAGCGGGGGATGGGTGTGGCTGTGCCCCCCGATCTCCACCCCGTGGGCGGCGAGTTCGCGGACCTGGTCCCAGTCCAGCATGGCGTCGGGGGCGCCCCCGGTGTCGTACGCCCCGCGCAGCCAGCCGGTGGTGACGAAGACGGTGGCCGGGAAGCCGTGCCGGGCCAGCTCCGGCAATGCGTGCCGGTGGACGCCCTCGTAGCCGTCGTCGAAGGTGATCAGCACGGGCCGCCGCGGGAGCGGCTTGCCCAGGCGCCAGGCGGCGGCCAGGGCGGCGGTCCCCACCGGGGTGAAGCCCTCCGCCGCGATCACCGCCAGCTGGCCGGCGAACGCCGCCGGGGTGACCGACAGCCCCCGCGTCGCCGGGTCCGGGTCCTGGGCGACCGCGTGGTACATCAGCACCGGGACCGCCAGGCCCGGGTACGTGGGCGCCGGTCCGCGTTCCCCGTGCGCCGCCCCGTCCGGGTGCACCTCGTGCTCAGGCATGGCCGGGCGCCCTCCCCGCCGCGGTGGGGGAGGGCGGGTGTCGTACGCCCCGCGCAGCCAGCCGGTGGTGACGAAGACGGTGGCCGGGAAGCCGTGCCGGGCCAGCTCCGGCAATGCGTGCCGGTGGACGCCCTCGTAGCCGTCGTCGAAGGTGATCAGCACG
>NZ_JBRIOU010000007.1:210442-213591 GCF_053474865.1 Streptomyces sp. CO7 | reverse complement strand
GCCGGGCCTGCCGCGCACCGCGTCCCCGAGACCGCGGAGCACCCCCGCGGGCAGCACCCGGGCGACGTACCGGCGCTCCGACTCCAGTCCCTTGTCCGCGCCCACGCTCCGGGCGACCAGCGCCTTGGACAGCCCCTCCGCGTAGGTCCGGGTGCGGAAGTACCCGAACCGCTCCCTGGCCGCGGGCACCCGGTGGTGGATCACGGCGCGGTCGTCGACCAGCAGCACCGCCCCCGGCAGCGCACGGCCGAGGCGGATGCACAGCTCGGTCTCCTCGCAGCCCAGCGGCCGCCGGTCGCCGTCCCGCCCGATGCCGGTGGCGAAGCCGCCCGCGGCCTCGAAGGCGGTGCGCCGGAACGAGGCGTTGCCGCCCAGCACGTTGCGCACCCGCACCCGCCCGGGCGGCAGGCCGCGGTACGTGCAGCCCACCACCCAGTCGAACTCCTCGGGGAACCAGGCGGGCCGGCGGCCGGACGCCCAGACGGGCTCGGTGCGCCCGCCCACCGCCATCACCCGCGGGTCGTCGTACGCCTCCGCGAAGTGCCGCAGCCACTCCCGCTCGGCCACCGCGTCGTCGTCGAGGAAAGCGACGACCTCGCCCCGGGCGTGGGCGATCCCGGTGTTGCGCCCGGCCGACAGGCCGCGCGGGCCGGCGTTGGCGAGCACCCGCACCGAGGGCGCGTCCCCGAACTCCCGCTCCAGCCGCTCCCGCAGGACCGGATGGTGGTCGACGACCAGCAGGGTCTCCAGCGCGGGCCGGGACTGCGCCCGCACGGAGGCCACCGCCGCCAGGATGTCCGTCCAGCGGTCCTCGGTGTGGACGCAGACCACCACCGAGATCTCCGGCACGGCCGGGCCGGCCGGCAGCCCGCTCCGGTCGTGCGCTGCGGGCCCCGTCACGACACCTCGCCGGAGGTCGTGGCCGTCCACGGCGACCTGCGCGGACGGCCGCGCAGCGCCCGCCGGTTGGAGCGCTCGGCGAGGATCACCCGCAGCACCCGCAGGCCGTCGCGGACCGCCCGCAGGTTGCTGACGCCGTGGATGCGCAGGTACTCGTGACTGGGGATCTCCTGCACCTTGAGCCCGGCCGTGACGACGCGGATGTTCATCAGCGTCTCCACCTCGAAACCGGTGCAGTCCAGGTCGATCCTGTCCAGGCAGTGACGCCAGAAGGCGTTGTAGCCGTAGCAGAGGTCGGTGTAGCGAGCGCCGAACTTCCGGTTGACGGCGGCGCACAGCAGGCGGTTGCCCAGCTTGCGGACGAAGGTCATGTCGTCGGTGCCGCCGCCGTTGGCGAACCGCGACCCCTTGGCGAAGTCGGCCCCGGAGACCAGGGCCGAGACGTAGCTGACGATCTCGTTGCCGTCGGCCGAACCGTCGGCGTCGACCATGACGACGATGTCGCCGGTGCAGGCCGCGAAGCCGGCGATCAGGGCGTCCCCCTTGCCCTTGCCGGTCTGCCGCACCACCTTGACGTCCGGCCGCAGTTCGCGGGCCACCGCCACGGTGTCGTCGGTGGAGTCGCCGTCGACCAGGACCACCTCGTGGATCCAGTCCGGCAGCGTCTTGAAGACGTACGGAAGGTTCTCCGCCTCGTTCATGGCGGGGATCACCACGCTGACCGGTGGAGCGATGGCCAGATGGGTGGTGATGGGCCGGTACCGCTCGGCGGCCGCGTCGAGGTCGGGCCCCGGCGTGACCGGGGGCAGCACTGCGCTCATGTCTCTGGTCCCTCTCGTCCGGCGGACCGCCCACGCTCGGGCGGCCGCTGTGAGTCCGGTGCGAAAGGGGGGTTCTCACCTCCGGCACGCAGGAAGGGATCTCCGCGCGCGCCGGGTGAGCCGGTGGAACTGTCCGGGATCCGTGGGCCGGAACCCGGGCGCGCGGCACGACCCGACGACCGGTCGCGTCATCGAGCACCCCCCTACCGCGCGTCCGCCCCGGTCCGTCCTGGTTTCCGAGCCCTCCCCTGAACCGCAGGACGACGGACCGGTGCGTAAGAGATGTATGACGATATGGGTAATTGGTCGGCAATCGCAAGAGCTGAAAGGTGATCGGACGTTTTGCCGGGTTGAGGCGTTCCATCCGCTTACCGACCCAAGAGATGGTGGTCGGGGTCAATCTGACGCAATGGCGGTATGCCGTCAAGATGCCGAATTCGCGTGTGACACGCGTTAATTGCTGATTCATCGGGTATTGCGTAGGCCATCATGGCCAGGACGCGTACCGCTCCATTGATTTGTTGACATGAACACTTCCTGTCAACGCGTGTAGCTGGTACCACAGTTGGTGCAGAAACAACTGCAGAACAGGGAGGCTCCACCATGAGACGTTTCCGTACGTCCGCCGTCGTGAGCTCGTTCCTTCTGTCCGTAGGACTCGCCTTCACCGGGGCGGCCGCGGCACAGGCCTCCGCCCAGGCGGCCGGCGCGTACGTCGCCCTCGGCGACTCGTACTCCTCCGGCGTCGGGGCCGGCAGCTACACCGCCGAGAGCGGCAGCTGCAAGCGCAGCACGAACGCGTACCCGCAGTTGTGGGCCAACGCCAACTCACCCTCGTCGTTCGCCTTCGTGGCCTGCGGCGGCGCCACCACGAGCTCGGTCCGCAGCAGCCAGATGGGGCCGCTGAACGCCTCCACCGCGCTGGTCTCGGTGACGGCGGGCGGGAACGACGCCGGCTTCGCGGACGTCATGACCACCTGTGTGATCAGCAGTGACACGACGTGCCTCAACCGGATCAACACCGCCCGGTCGTACATCTCCTCGACGCTGCCGGGGAACCTCAACACCCTGTACACCGACATCAGGAACCGCGCGCCCAACGCCCGCGTCGTCGTGCTGGGCTACCCGAAGTTCTACAACGTGCAGGCCATCTGCGTCGGGCTCTCCGACACCAAGCGGACCGCGATCAACGCCGCCTCGGACCTGCTGAACTCGGTCATGTCGCAGCGCGCGGCGGCCCACGGCTTCGCGTTCGGCGACGTCCGCACCACCTTCGCCGGGCACGAGCTCTGCTCCGGCAGCGCCTGGCTGCACAGCGTGAACTGGACCAACATCGGCGAGTCCTACCACCCCAAGGCCGCCGGTCAGTCGGGCGGCTACCTCCCTGTTCTGAACGCCAACGACTGACCCTCCCCTCCCTCCCCGCGC
>NZ_JBRIOU010000007.1:208539-210342 GCF_053474865.1 Streptomyces sp. CO7 | reverse complement strand
CTCCCTCCCCGCGCGGCGCCCCCCCGCACCCGAAGAGGGTGCGGGGATGGGTCGTTCACGTCCGTCGCGGGCGCGCCGTTCGCCGCTTCGCGGGAGATTGGCGCGAATTGCTCACCGTGGCCGGGACCTGTCGCTCCGGCGCGCAAAAAAAGCGGCTGCGCTGCATGGATTTCTTGGCATGAGCACTTCCAGTCAACGCGCGCAGCTGTCACAGTTCCTCCGTCAAACCCGCCGACCATGGAGACCCCCACCATGAGACGTGTCCGTACGTCGTCCCTCGTGAGTTCGTTCCTGCTCGCGCTGACCCTCGCCTTCACCGGCGCGACCCAGGCGCAGGCCGCCGCGAGCTCCTACGTCGCGCTCGGCGACTCCTACTCCTCGGGAGTCGGCGCCGGCAGCTACATCTCCTCCAGCGGGGACTGCAAGCGCAGCTCCCTCGCCTACCCGCAGCTGTGGGCCAACGCGAACGCGCCCTCGTCCTTCTCCTTCATGGCCTGCTCCGGAGCGACCACGAGCTCGGTCCGCAGCACCCAGATGGCTCCGCTCAGCGCCAACACCCAGCTGGTCTCGGTGACCGCCGGCGGCAACGACGCGGGCTTCGCGGACGTCATGCAGACCTGCGTGCTCAGCACCGACACCACGTGCCTCAACCGGATCAACACCGCGCGCAGCTACATCAGCTCCACGCTGCCGGGGAACCTCAACGCCCTCTACGCCGACATCAGGAACCGCGCGCCCAACGCCCGGGTCGTAGTGATCGGGTACCCCAAGTTCTACGACGTGGAGGCGGTCTGCGCCGGTCTCTCCGACACCAAGCGCTCCGCGATCAACGCGGCGGCCGACCTGCTGAACTCGGTCACCTCGCAGCGCGCGGCGGCCTACGGGTTCCGCTTCGGCGACGTCCGGCCTCCGTTCACCGGACACGAGATCTGCTCCGGCAGTTCGTGGCTGCACAGCGTCAACATCTCCATCGGCGAGTCCTACCACCCGAAGGCGGCCGGCCAGTCGGGCGGCTACCTGCCGGTGCTGAACGCCAACGACTGATCCACGCGCCCCACGCGTCAAAACGCCGCGTCCCCCGTGCCCTGACCAGGCAACGGGGGACGTCGTGCTGTCGGGGCCGGGCTCAGTCCTCGCCCTCGGCGGACGGGTCGGGTTCCGGCTCCTCCGGCGCCTCGCACACGAGCGCGACGGACACGGGCTCGGACGCGGCCTCCACCGGCTTGTCGACCTCGACGTGGACGGAGCCCTCCACGGCCCCTTCCACCCCGTCCAGCGACAGGGGGACGGACACCTCGTGGGTCGTCGTGCCCTTGGCGAAGGAGAGCGTCCGCCAGCTCTCGTCGACCACGCCGTCGGCCAGGTCGCTCACCCAGCGGTAGCGGACCTCCGCGGGCGGGCGTCCCAGGGTGAACGAGGCAGTGAGGGAGGGCCGTTCGCCCTCCGGCGCCGGGCAGGGGCCGGTGCGGTCGGTGTGCGAGCCGGTGACGGAGACCTCCACCGTCTGGGCAGGCTCCGGCGACTTCGACGGGCTGGGGCTCGCGGAGGTCCCGGTGGCGGACGGGCTGGGCGTCCTGCTCCGCTCCCGGGTGGGCTCGTCGTCGGGGGTGCCGGTGTCGGAGGTGGCGGTGGAGTCCTTGGCGCCCTCCTTGTCGTCCGGGTTCGCCAGCCGCCAGGCCAGCCCGGCCACCAGCAGGGCCAGGACCAGGATGCCGATCACCAGCGCGGTCCTCGCCCGGTCGCCCCCGTCCCGCTCGTCCGGACGCCGTTCGTCGTCGAAGGGCCGCGGGGGAGGCGGGGGCG
>NZ_JBRIOU010000007.1:199406-208439 GCF_053474865.1 Streptomyces sp. CO7 | reverse complement strand
GACACCCCGCTGACCACGCTGCGCGCGGTGGTCGACGAGCCGCCGGGTCCTTGCGCAGCAGCCCGTCGATCACCACGGCGAGCGGGCCCGCCCAGCGCGGCGGGGCCGGCGGCTCGTCGACCACCGCGCGCAGCGTGGTCAGCGGGGTGTCCTGGCGGAAGGGGGAGCTGCCCTCCACCGCCGCGTAGAGCAGCACGCCCAGCGACCACAGGTCGGCCTCGGGCCCCGAGGGGCGCCCCAGCGCGCGCTCCGGGGCCAGGTACTCGGGCGAGCCGATCACCTCGCCGGTCCGGGTCAGCGCCGTGTCGCCGGCCAGCGTGGCGATGCCGAAGTCGGTGAGGACCACCCGGCCGTCGTTGCCGATGAGCACATTGGCCGGTTTCACGTCCCGGTGGAGCACCCCCACCTCGTGCGCGGCCCGCAGCGCGGCCAGCACGTCCGCTCCGATCGCCGCCGCCCGGGCCGGCGTCAGGGCGCCCTCGGCCTCCAGCACGTCGGACAGGGACAGGCCGCGGACCAGCTCCATCACGATCCAGGGGCGTCCGCCGTCGGTGACCACGTCGTACACGGTGACCACCGAGCGGTGCGAGACGCGGGCCGCGGCCCAGGCCTCGCGCTCCAGGCGGGCGTACAGACGGCTCACCTCGTCGTCCGGCAGTCCGGCCGGGGCGCGGACCTCCTTGACGGCGACCTCGCGGCGCAGGACCTCGTCCCGGGCCCGCCACACCGTGCCCATGCCGCCGCTGCCGAGGGTGGACAGCAGGCGGTAGCGGCCGGAGACGAGGCGGTCCGCGTCCGGTTCCTCAGTCAAGGGTCACCTCTTTCTCCAGGACCGGTGAGGACCGGTGCGCCGGTTCACCACGGGAACGCTTTTCGGAACGCTTTCCCGGGGTACGGGGTCTGCCGGGGCGTAACCTCCCCGGTGTTCTGCCCGCCGACGGCGTCGGCGATGCGCGACGGGCGTCACCCGCGGTGACCTGCGATCCTGGTGCCGAGGACCGGACGGCTGCTGTGCCGGTTGTCCAACTCGCCCTGAAACTTCATGCATCGGGTGAGGAGTTGTCAACCGTCTTGCGGAAAAGGTGAATTCTGTGATCGAGATGCGCCATCCCCCACCAAGGACGATAAGGTTGCCCTGCCCGGGCCGGGTGGACTCGTACGGGTGGGGAGTGTCATGGATCAGATAACGATGCGTAGCAGGGCGCGTGTCCCTGCGATCACCTGCGGAAGCAGTGCGACCAGTTCGCGCCTCGACCGCCACCTCTCGGTGCTGTCGGGTCCCGCCGTACCGCAGCGCGAGACGCTGGAGGCCACCACGCTGATGCGTGAGCTCACGGCACGTGACGTGCCGCGGGAGCGGAGCAGGGTGCACCGCGTCCAGCGCGTGTCGCTCTTCGCGCCGCTGCGCCGGCTCACCCGCTCGCTCTTCGGGGGTCGCTGACCCCCACCGCTCCACACCGCCGGTTCTCCGCTGCGCGCAGACACTCCCGCCGTCCCCACGGCTCGCAGCGGAGGGCCGGCCTCGTGCTGCGTCCGGACGCTGTGCGGACGCCGCCGATCACCGTGTGAACCTTGTCTCTCCTCCCAGACCGGCCCCGCCCGCTCTGGCCGTCAAAGCAAGCGCTCGCTAACTTGAGCGGCGGACGACGCCCCCCGGCTCCCGGCTCCTTCCTCCCGCTCCCGGCCTCGACCGGGCGGGAGAACCGCCGTCGGCAGGGGGAACCCCATCCCGCCCGGAGGACGCACTGATGAAGGCACACGACGGCATGTACATCGACGGAGCCTGGAGGGCGGCCGTCGGGCCGGACACCATCGCCGTCCTGAACCCCGCCGACGAGCAGGTCATCGCCCAGGTGCCCGCCGGATCGGCGGAGGACGTGGACGCCGCGGTACGGGCCGCGCGCGCCGCGCTGCCGGGCTGGGCGGCCACCCCGCCCGCCGAGCGCGCCGCCCGGCTGGCCGCCCTGAGGGACGTGCTGGCGGCCCGCAAGGACGAGATCGCCGAGACGGTCACCGCCGAACTGGGCTCCCCGCTGCCGTTCTCGCAGAAGGTGCACGCCGCCTCGCCGATCGCGGTCTGCGGCTCCTACGCCGAGCTGGCCGCCTCCTTCCCGTTCGAGGAGAAGGTCGGCAACTCCACCGTGTACCAGGAGCCGATCGGCGTGGTCGCCGCGATCACCCCCTGGAACTACCCGCTGCACCAGGTCGTCGCCAAGGTCGCCCCCGCGCTGGCCGCCGGCTGCACGGTCGTCCTCAAGCCGGCCGAGGACACCCCGCTGACCGCCCAGCTCTTCGCCGAGGCGGTCCACGAGGCCGGGGTCCCGGCCGGCGTCTTCAACCTGGTCACCGGCCTCGGCCCGGTCGCCGGACAGGCGCTCGCCGAGCACGACGGCGTCGACATGGTCTCCTTCACCGGCTCCACCGCCGTCGGCCGCTCCATCGCCGCGACCGCCGGGGCCGGGCTGAAGAAGGTCGCCCTCGAGCTCGGCGGCAAGTCCGCCAACGTGATCCTGCCGAGCGCCGACCTCGGCAGGGCGGTCGCCGTCGGCGTCGCCAACGTCATGGCCAACTCCGGCCAGACCTGCAGCGCCTGGACCCGGATGCTGGTGCACGAGGACCGCTACGAGGAGGCCGTGGAGCTCGCCGCCCAGGCCGCCGCCAAGTACGGCGACCGCATCGGGCCGCTGGTCAACGCCAAGCAGCAGGCGCGGGTGCGCGGCTACATCGAGAAGGGCGTCGCCGAGGGCGCCCGCCTGGTGGCCGGCGGCCCCGAGGCGCCCGCGGACAAGGGTTTCCGCGTCGCCCCCACCGTCTTCGCCGACGTCACTCCCGAGATGACGATCGCCCAGGAGGAGATCTTCGGCCCGGTGCTGTCCGTCCTGAAGTACCGGGACGAGGACGACGCCGTGCGCATCGCCAACGGCACCGTCTACGGGCTGGCCGGCGCGGTCTGGGCCGCCGACGAGACAGAGGCCGCCGCCTTCGCGCGCCGCCTGGACACCGGGCAGGTCGACATCAACGGCGGGCGCTTCAACCCGCTCGCCCCCTTCGGCGGCTACAAGCACTCCGGCGTGGGCCGGGAACTCGGCGCGCACGGGCTCGCGGAATTCCTGCAGACCAAGTCCCTCCAGTTCTGAGTCCCGCACCTCGCGTCCCCGCACCTGCGCGTCCCCGCAGCTCTGCGTCCCGCACGTCCGAGTCCCTCACGTCTAGGAGCGTTCCTCCCATGGTTCTCGCCGCCGTGGCGCCCGCGATCGGCGCCCCGCTGGAAGTCACCGAGATCGAGCTGCCGGAGACCGGCCCCGGCCGGGTCCGGATCCGGCTCGCCGCGGCCGGGGTGTGCCACTCCGACCTCTCCATCGCCAACGGCACCATGCGGGTGCCGCTGCCGGCCGTCCTCGGGCACGAGGGCGCGGGCACCGTGACGGAGGTGGGGGAGGGCGTCACCCACGTGGCGGTGGGCGACCAGGTGGTGCTCAACTGGTCGCCGTCCTGCGGCAGCTGCCCGTCCTGCGCACTGGGCGAGGTCTGGCTGTGCGCCCGCTCGCTGGACGGGGCCTCCGCCCCCTACGCCCGCCGGGCGTCGGACGGCCTGGAGCTGTACCCCGGGCTGAACGTGGCCGCCTTCGCCGAGGAGGCGGTGGTCGCCGCCAACACGGTGCTGCCGCTGCCGGAGGGCATCCCGCTGACCGACGCGGCGCTGCTGGGCTGCGCCGTCCTCACCGGCTACGGCGCCGTGCACCACGCGGCGCGGGTGCGGGAGGGCGAGACGGTCGCCGTCTACGGCGTGGGCGGCGTGGGCCTCGCCACGGTCCAGGCGGCGCGCATCGCCGGGGCGTCCAAGGTGATCGCGGTGGACGTCTCCCCGGCCAAGGAGGAACTGGCGCGGGCGGCCGGCGCGACGGACTACGTCGTCGCCTCGGAGCAGACGGCGCGGGAGATCCGCGCCCTCACCGGCAAGCAGGGCGTCGACGTGGCGGTGGAGTGCGTGGGGCGTGCGGTCACCATCCGCACGGCCTGGGAGTCCACGCGCCGCGGCGGCCGCACGACGGTGGTCGGCATCGGGGGCAAGGACCAGCAGGTCACGTTCAACGCGTTGGAGATCTTCCACTGGGGCCGCACCCTGGCCGGCTGCGTGTACGGCAACTCCGACCCGGCGCGGGACCTCCCGGTGCTGGCGGAGCACGTCCGCGCGGGGCGGCTGGACCTCGGCATGCTGGTCACCGACCGCATCGGTCTCGCGGACATCCCCTCCGCCTTCGACAACATGACCGCGGGCAAGGGCGGCCGCGCGCTCGTCGTCTTCTAGCCCACCGCTCCACCGCTCCACCGCTTCACCGCGCCCGGGCCCGCCGTCACGGGGGGCCCGGGCCGGCCCTCCCGCGGGGCCCGCTCATCGCGTGTCGCGCACTTCCTCGTACTGCCGCTCCAGCCCGTCCAGCAGCGCCCGCAGCCCCGTGTCGAAGGCGCGCTCGTCGATCTCCTCCTGCCGCCCGGCCAGCAGGTGCGCCTGGCCGAGGTGCGGATAGTCCGCCGGGTCGTAGGCCGTCTCGTCCCCGACGAAGCCGCCCGCGAACGAGCCCAGCGCGGAGCCCATGATGAAGTACCGCATCAGCGCGCCGACGGAGGTGGCGTGGGCCGGCGGCCAGCCCGCCTCGACCATCGCCCCGTACACCGCGTCCGCCAGCCGCAGCGCCGCCGGGCGGCGCCCCGGCCCCCGCGCCAGCACCGGCACGATGTTGGGGTGCCGGCGCAGCGCGGCCCGGTAGGAGGCCGCCCACTCCCGCAGGGCCTGTCGCCACGGCGTGCCGTTCTCGAACATCAACAGGTCGACCTGCGCGCTCACCGCGTCCGCCGCCGCCTCCAGGATCTGGTCCCGGCTGTGGAAGTGGTTGTACAGCGAGGGCCCGCTCACCCCCAGCTCCGCCGCGAGCCGCCGCGTGGAGAGGGCGGCCAGACCCTCGGCGTCGACCAGGGCCAGGGCCGTCTCGACGATCCGGCCGGTGGACAGCAGCGGCGTGCGGGGACGTGGCATGACGCACATCGTAGAGTCTCGACCGATTAAACTAGCAGTGCTAATTTAACGCGGAACAGGAACACCGACTCGACCGTGGGGTGGCGCACCGTGAATCTGGGGCTCAGCGAGGAACAGACGGCGGTTCAGGAGCTCGCCCGGGACTTCGTGGCACGGGAGATCGCCCCGCACGTGGTCGCCTGGGACCGCGCCGAGCAGGTGGACCGCTCGATCGTGAAGAAGCTGGGCGAGGTCGGCTTCCTGGGCCTGACCATCGACGAGGAGTACGGCGGCTCCGGAGGCGACCACCTGGCCTACTGCCTGGTCACCGAGGAGCTCGGCCGCGGCGACTCCTCGGTGCGCGGCATCGTCTCGGTCTCGCTCGGCCTGGTCACCAAGACCATCCAGAGCTGGGGCACCGAGGAGCAGAAGCGGGAGTGGCTGCCGCGGCTGACCGCGGGCGAGGCGCTGGGCTGCTTCGGCCTCACCGAGCCGGGGACCGGCTCCGACGCCGGCAACCTCACCACCCGCGCGGTGCGCGACGGCGACGACTACGTCATCAACGGCACCAAGATGTTCATCACCAACGGCACCTGGGCGGACGTGGCGATCGTCTTCGCGCGCTCCACCGACGCCCCCGGCCACAAGGGCGTGTCCGCCTTCCTGGTGCCCACCGACACCCCCGGCCTGACCCGCAACACCATCCACGGCAAGCTCGGCCTGCGCGGTCAGGCCACCGCCGAGCTGGTGCTGGAGGACGTGCGGGTGCCCGCCTCCGCGCTGCTCGGCCCGGAGGGCAAGGGCTTCACCGTCGCGATGTCCACCCTGGCCAAGGGCCGGATGTCGGTCGCCGCCGGCTGCGTCGGCATCGCCCAGGCCGCGCTGGACTGCGCCCTGGAGTACGCGGGCCAGCGCGAGCAGTTCGGGAAGACCATCGCCCACCACCAGCTGGTGCAGGAACTGCTCGCCGACATCGCGCTCGACGTGGACGCCGCCCGGCTGCTGGTGTGGCGGGTGGCCGACCTGATCGACCGCGGGCTGCCGTTCACCGTCGAGGCGTCCAAGGCCAAGCTGTTCGCCTCCGAGGCGGCGGTGCGCTGCGCCAACAACGCGCTGCAGGTCTTCGGCGGGTACGGCTTCATCGACGAGTACCCGGCCGGCAAGCTGCTGCGCGACGCCCGGGTGATGACCCTCTACGAGGGCACCAGCCAGATCCAGAAGCTGCTGATCGGCCGCGACCTGACGGGCGTCTCGGCCTTCTGACGGCCGAGTGAGTACGCCGGACCACCGGCGACTGAGTACGCGGGCGGATGTGCCAGGGGCGCGTCCGCCCGATGCTTCTTCCATGACCGAGACACCCGTCAAGCAGCAGAGCACCGCGGCCTTCTACGGCCAGGCGGTGGCATCGTTCCTCGTCGCGCTGAGCGCGACCTGCATCGGCATCGTGAAGATGGAGGCCAGTGCCTGGGTGCGCGGCTTCTTCGCGGTGGCCGTCCTCTACCTGGTCACCTCGGCCTTCACGCTGGCCAAGGTGATCCGCGACCGTCAGGAGGCGGGCGCCATCGTCAGCCGGGTGGACCAGGCCCGCCTGGAGAAGCTCCTCGCCGAGCACGACCCCTTCCACAAGCTCTGACGCCCCTTCGCGAGCTCCGGCGGCCCTCCGGCCGGACCTCGGCCCCGCTCGTCTAGGGCCTGTCCGGCGGATCATGCCGTTCTTGCTGCCGGTTCGCATGTCAGCGGGCCTGAGCGGGGTCTGGTGCGTGCGGCTGCAAGGCGGAGGAGGGAGGCGACGCGGAGCGTCGTCGACCGACGACAACGCCGCAGACGTGCGTGCCAGGCCCCGCGACCCACGTGCATCATCCGCCGGACAGGCCCTAAGCGCCCGCTCAGACTCCGGCGGTATGGTGGTCCCCCGCACGTACGGCGTGCGGTCCGGAGGGTCTTCGTCCAGGGTGATCGGGACGGGGAGCGAGAGAGGCGAGGCGAGCGATGAGTACGGCGGAGGAGACGACGTCCGGCGGCGGCGAGCAGCAGCCCTGGGCCGAGGTCACACCCGAGGCCGCCCGGCGCCTGCTGGTGGCCGCGGTCGACGCGTTCGCCGAGCGGGGCTACCACGCCACCACGACCCGTGACATCGCGGGCCGCGCGGGCATGAGCCCGGCCGCGCTCTACATCCACTACAAGACCAAGGAAGAGCTGCTCGCCCGGATCAGCCGGATCGGTCACGAGAAGGCCCTCGCCATCCTGCGCACCGCCGCGGACGGCGAGGGCACGGCCGCCGAGCGGCTCGCCGAGGCGGTCGGCTCCTTCGTGCGGTGGCACGCCGCCCAGCACACCACCGCGCGGGTGGTGCAGTACGAGCTCGAGGCGCTCGGCGAGGACTCGCGCGACGAGATCGTGGCGCTGCGCAAGGAGGTGGACGCGCAGGTGCGGCGGATCATCAAGGACGGTGTCACGGCAGGGGAGTTCGACGTGCCGGACGTCCAGGGCGCCACGCTGGCGATCATGTCGCTGTGCATCGACGTGGCCCGGTGGTTCCGGGTGGACGGCCGCTGGACGCCCGACGAGGTCGGCGTGCTGTACGCCGACCTCGTGCTCAACATGGTGGGCGCCAAGCGCTGATCCGCCGCGCCGATCCGCCGCTCGGGTCCGGTCGCTCGGGGCCGGTCGCGCGGTGGCGGCCTGGTGCCGAGGCGCCGCGCGGGGCCGGAGGGCTAGAGGTAGTAGCGCGACACCGACTCGGCGACGCAGACCGGCTTGTCGCCGCCCTCACGCTCGACGGTGAAGGCCAGCGAGAGCTGCACGCCGCCGGGCACGTCCTCGACGTTCGTGATGGTCGCCGTGGCGCGCAGCCGGGAGCCCACCGGGACGGGGGAGGGGAAGCGGACCTTGTTGGTGCCGTAGTTCACGCCCATCTTCACGCCCTCGACCGCGATCAGCTGCGGGCCGAAGAGGGGCAGCAGCGACAGGGTCAGGTAGCCGTGCGCGATCGTGGTGCCGAAGGGGCCCCGGGCGGCCTTCTCCGGGTCGACGTGGATCCACTGGTGGTCGCCGGTGGCCTCCGCGAACAGGTCGATCCGCTTCTGGTCGACCTCGACCCAGTCGGTGTGCCCGAGCTGCTCGCCCACGGCGGCCTTCAGCTCGTCGGGGGAGGTGAAGATCCTCGGCTCTGCCATGTCGCTGTCCCTGGCCTCTCGCGTCTGCGGTGAACTGAGCGCTGATGCTAAGCGACTGCTTAGCATGGTTCCGGTCCGCGCTCCTGTCAATGCCGGACGCCGGTGTCCCGGGCGCGCTGGGTAGGGTCGGCCCGTGCCCCAGATCCCCGCCAAGGTCCAGGAACTCACCGTCGGTCAGCTCGCGGCGCGCAGCGGCGTGGCGGTGTCGGCGCTGCACTTCTACGAGGCCAAGGGGCTGATCACCAGCCGCCGCACCCCTGGGAACCAGCGCCGCTACACCCGCGACACCCTGCGCCGCGTCGCCTTCGTGCGGGCCTCCCAGCGGGTGGGGATGCCGCTGACCGCCATCCGCGACGCCTTGGCCGAGCTCCCCGACGGCCGCACGCCCACCCCCGAGGACTGGGCCCGCCTCTCCGAGCTGTGGCGCGCCGAGCTGGACGAGCGCATCAGCCGCCTGGAGCGGCTGCGGGACCACCTCACCGACTGCATCGGCTGCGGGTGCCTGTCGATGCGCACCTGCGCCCTGTCCAACCCGGACGACACCATCGGCGCCGGACTGACCGGCTCCCGGCTGGCCCCCGAGGCGGGGAAGGGGTGAGCGGGCCCGCGCGCCCGCGCGGAGCCCTGGCTCCCATTTCCCGATCCCTCTGTACCGGGCCGGTTTGTTCCTGCACGATGATGATCGCCCGACTGCCCTTGTCCGCGGCCTTCCGCAGCCCTCTTCCCCGCAGGAGCACCACCCCGTGACCGACCAGCCCCAGCAGCCTCCGTACCCGCAGGACGGACCCAAGGGCCACCAGCCCCCGCCCGGTCCGCAGGGGCCCGGCTACGGCTATCCGCCCC
>NZ_JBRIOU010000007.1:191160-199306 GCF_053474865.1 Streptomyces sp. CO7 | reverse complement strand
GTCTCCACGGCCTCCGGCGTGAGCACCGGCAGCGGGACGAGGATCCCGCACCCGACGCACACAGGGCCGCTGGACGGTTCGTGGTTCATGCCGTGGCGCCAGGCCAGGTCCTCGTCGCCGCAGACCGGGCAGCTCCTCCCCGGCTCCCGCTCCAGCGCCCCGATGAGCCGGCGCAGCACCTCCGGCAGCGGGTCCGCGGGGTGGACGCGGGGATCGTCGCACCAGGCGATCCCGAACCCGCCCCAGGTCCTGCGGTGCCAGTCGTCCACCGAGCCGGGCCGGCGCAGCCCGTCGTGCTTCTCCTGGCGCCGCCGCTGCGCGAAGGCCACCTCGTAGCGGAGCCAGATCTCCCGGGCCTGCTCCAGTTCCGCCACCGCGCCCACCAGGCGGCGCGGATCGGGGGACCGGTCCTCCGGGCCGAACCCCCAGGTGACGCAGAGGTGGTCCCAGGTCGCCCGGTGGCCGTAGGGCGCGAACCTCTCCAGACACTTGCGCAGCGAGTACCGCCGCAACGCCAGGTCGCACCGCTGGTCACGTACTTGTCTCGCCAGACTCCGGAATCCCGCCATCGACCGTACCTCCGTCGCACGTGCCCTCGACTGCTGTCCCACGTCGTCCAACTCGGCTCTGCCGCAAGGCCTTCGCCCATCGGACGTGCCGGCCGCCCAACCGGCTCCATCGGTTCGGCCGAGGTCTGCCATAAGCCGGACGACACACCATGCGGGTTCCTGTTGACGGCGGGACTATGCGCGACAAGAGCGAACAGAACGGGCGGGCCGCGCAGCAACGCGGCCCGCCCGTGTCGTCAACCCTGGTCAGCGGTACTGGAGATACCGCTTCCGGGTGGCGCGGAAGGCGGCCAGTTCGTCCTGCCAGCCGGCCACCACCTCGTCGAGACCCGCGCCGGCGTCGATCCGGTCGCGGACCCCGGTGGAGCCGGTGAGCTTGTCGATCCAGTTGTCCGCGCGCCAGGCGAATCCGCTCCAGCTCTCCTTGGCGGTGATCAGCAGGCCGATGCCGGTGCGCACCGGTTCGAACGCCGCGCGGTCGGTGACGTGGACCTGCACGCCGCCGGCCGTCTGGCCGGAGTACTTGTTGAAGGTCGGCTGGAAGTACGCCTCCCTGAACCGCACGCCGGGCAGGCCCAGTTCGTTGGCTGCCGCCGCCCACGCCCCGTCGACGCCGGGCGCGCCCAGCAGTTCGAAGGGGCGGGTGGTGCCGCGGCCCTCGGAGAGGTTGGTGCCCTCGAAGAGGCAGGTGCCCGGGTACACCAGCGCGGTGTCCGGGGTCGGCATGTTGGGGCTCGGCGGCACCCAGGGCAGCCCGGAGGCGTCGTAGAACTCGTCGCGCCGCCACCCGGTCATCCGGACGGTCTCCAGCTCCACCGGGGTGGTCAGGAACTCCCCGTTGAAGAGCAGGGCGAGCTCCGCCACCGTCATGCCGTGCTGCTGGGAGATCGGCTTGCGGCCGACGAAGGTGGCGAACTGCGGGTGCATCACCGGTCCTTCGGCCGAGCGGCCGGAGACCGGGTTGGGCCGGTCCAGCACCATGAACCGCTTGCCGGCCAGTGCGGCGGCCTCCATGCAGTCGTAGAGCGTCCAGATGTAGGTGTAGAAGCGGGCGCCCGCGTCCTGGATGTCGAAGACCACGGTGTCCACGCCCGAGGCGGTGAAGACGTTCGCCAGCGCCTGGCCGCTCTTGAGGTAGGTGTCGTACACCGGGAGCCCGGTGGCGGGATCCTCGTAGAAGCCCTCGGAGCCGCCGGCCTGGGCGGTGCCGCGGAAGCCGTGCTCCGGCCCGAAGACCGCCGTCAGGTCCACCCGGTCGTCGGCGTGCATCACGTCGACGATGTGCGTGGCATCGCGGGTGATGCCCGTCGGGTTGGTGACGATGCCGACCTTCCGGCCGGCGAGCGGCGCGTACCCGTCCGCGACGAGGCGCTCGAACCCGGTGCGCAGCGGTCGTCCGCCCGAGGGCGGGGTGTCGCCGACCGGCGGTCCGGAGGGCTCGGCCGCCTGCGCGGCGCCGGCCGCGGTGGCGGACAGGGCTGCCGTGGCGGCGGTGAGCAGACCTCGTCTGGACAGTCTCATGGTGCGTGACCTCCGTGGATCGTGGGGTGGTGCCCGGCTCTTCCTCACTGACGGATGGTGCTGCGGCGCCCTCGTGGGGCGGCCGGTGCCGAGTGTCATGCCCACGCGGGTGTTGGTCCACCCCCCGCGCGTCCCCGATGTCCCCGAACGGCCCTGCGCTACCCCTTCCGTGCAACATACCGACCGGTTAGTCTGACGCCGCCAGTGCAGCGGCGACAGTGCCGTGTCACGTCGTGTCGGAGGAGACCGATGGTGGAAGCCGTGCGAGATGCCCGTGTCGTCGTCACCGGGGCGGGAGGCGGCATCGGAGCCGCGATGGCCAGGCGCTTCGTCGCAGAGGGGGCCAGGGTCGTGGTCAACGACCTGGACGCGGACAAGGCGGAGGCGGTGGCGCGGGAGATCGGCGCGACCGCCGTCGCGGGGGACGCCTCGGCGGTGCTGGAGCCCGCCCGCGAGGCCCTGGGCGGGGGGATCGACGTCTTCTGCGCCAACGCCGGCATCGCCGGCAGCGACGGCAGCCTCGCCCCCGACGACGAGGCCTGGGAGCGCGCCTGGGACGTCAACGTGATGGCGCACGTGCGCGCCGCCCGCGCCCTGGTGCCCGAGTGGCTGGAGCGCGGCCAGGGCCGCTTCGTGGCCACCGTCTCCGCGGCCGGGCTGCTCACCATGATCGGCGCGGCCCCCTACAGCGCCACCAAGCACGCCGCCTACGCCCACGCGGAATGGCTCGCGCTCACCTACCGCCACCGCGGGATCAAGGTGCACGCGATCTGCCCGCAGGGCGTGCGCACCGACATGCTGGCCGGCTCCGGCAGCGCGGGCGACCTGGTCCTCGCCCCCACCGCGATCGAGCCCGAGGACGTGGCCGACGCCCTCTTCAAGGGCATCGCCGAGGACCGCTTCCTGATCCTCCCGCACCCGGAGGTCGCCGAGTACTACGCGGCCAGGGCGGCCGACCCGGAGCGCTGGCTGACGCACATGAACCGTCTGCACCAGAAGTGGGAGAGCATCCGATGACGACCGAATCCCGGTACGCGGCGAAGCCCTGGCTGGCCCTGCTGACCGACGCGCAGAAGGCCCCCCTCGCCCCGCCGGCCGGCGCCGTGCACGCCCTGGAGCGCGCCCTGGCCGCCCGGGCGGACGAGACCTTCCTCGCCTACTTCGACGGCCGTCTCACCTACCGCGAGGTCGCCGCGCTCACCGACTCGGTGGCCGGCCGGCTCGCCGCCCGCGGCGTCGCCAAGGGCGACCGGGTCGCCGTGCTGCTGCAGAACTCCCCGGCCTTCGTGCTCGCCGTCCTGGGCGCCTGGAAGGCGGGCGCGATCGTGCTGCCGGTCAACCCCATGTACAAGACCGGCGAGGTCAAGCACGTCCTCACCGACGGCGAGGTCCGGGCGCTGATCTGCTCCGACCGCGCCTGGGAGGCCTACCTGCGCGACGCCGCCGACGGCACCCCGGTCGAGTTCGCCCTCACCGCCTGCGAGCTGGACTTCCAGAGCCGCGACGACAAGCGCGTCCTCGACTTCGAGCGGCTGCCGGTGGCCGCCGACGCCGAGGACCTCACCGAGGCCGCCCGGGCCGGCCACCCCGCGCCCGAGGGCCGCGAGGTGGGCCCCGACGACATCGCGCTGATCAGCTACACCTCGGGCACCAGCGGCACCCCCAAGGGCGCCACCAACACCCACGGCAACCTGATGTACAACGCCGAGCGGCAGGCCACCGGCCTCGGACTGCCCGAACACGCCACGTACTTCGCGCTCGCCCCGCTGTTCCACATCACCGGTATGGTCTGCCAGTTCCTGGCCGCCCTGAACAGCGCCGGCAGCCTGGTGCTCGCCTACCGCTTCGAGGCCGGCGTGGTCCTCGACGCCTTCACCGAGCACCGCCCGGCCTACACCGTCGGCCCGTCCACCGCCTTCATGGCACTGGCCGCCCACCCGTCCGCCGGCCGCGACCACTTCACCTCCTTCGCCCAGATCTCCTCCGGCGGCGCCCCGCTGCCGCCCGCGCTGGTGGACTCCTTCGAGGCCGCCTTCGGCCCGTACATCCAGAACGGCTACGGGCTCACCGAGTGCAGCGCCCCCTGCGCCTCGGTCATCGGCGGCCTGCGCGCCCCCGTCGACCCGGTCTCCGGCACCCTGGCCGTCGGCGTCCCCGGCGCCGACACCGTGGTGCGCATCCTGGACGACCGGGGCGAGGAGGTCCCGTTCGGCGAGCAGGGCGAGATCGTCGTCAAGGGCCCGCAGGTCGTGCCCGGCTACTGGCGCCGCCCGGAGGCCACCGCCGAGACCTTCCCCGACGGCGAGCTGCGCACCGGGGACATCGGCTTCATGGACGAGCGGGGCTGGCTGTACGTCGTCGACCGCAAGAAGGACATGATCAACGCGTCCGGCTTCAAGGTCTGGCCCCGCGAGGTCGAGGACGTGCTCTACACCCACCCGGCGGTCCGCGAGGCGGCCGTGGTCGGCGTCCCCGACGGCTACCGCGGCGAGACGGTGAAGGCGTACATCTCGCTGCGCCCGGGGGCCGAGGTCACCGGCGACGACCTCGCCGCATACTGCAAGGAGCGCCTGGCCGCGTACAAGTACCCGCGGCTGGTCGAGATCCTGCCCGACCTGCCGAAGACGGCGACTGGCAAGATCCTGCGCAGGGAACTGCGCGCGACGAAGTAGTTCCCGCACACGAGGACGACGAAGGAACCGGAAGGACAGGTGGCGGCACGATGGCCAGGACGACGGACGGAGACGGCACGCCCGTTCCCCAGCGGCTGCTGGCCGCCGCCACCCGTCTCTTCGCGGAGCGCGGCTACGACCGCACCTCCGTGCAGGAGATCGTGGAGGCGGCCGGCGTCACCAAGGGCGCGCTGTACCACTACTTCGGCTCCAAGGAGGACCTCCTCCACGAGGTCTACGCCCGGGTCCTGCGGCTCCAGCAGGAGCGGCTGGACCACTTCGCGCGGCTGGACGCCCCGGTGGAGCGGCGGCTGCGCGAGGCGGCCGCCGACGTGGTGGTGACGACCATCGAGAACCTCGACGACGCGTCGATCTTCTTCCAGTCGATCCACCACCTCAGCCCGGAGAAGAACAAGCAGGTGCGGGCCGAGCGGCGGCGCTACCACGAGCAGTTCAAGGGGCTCATCGAGGAGGGCCAGGAGGCGGGCGTCTTCTCCCGCGCCACCCCGGCCAGCCTGGTGGTCGACTACCACTTCGGTTCCATCCACCACCTGTCGACGTGGTACCGCCCCAACGGCCCGCTGGGCCCCCGCGAGGTGGCCGACCACCTGGCGGACCTGCTGCTGCGCGCGCTGCGGCCCTGACGACGACGGCGACCGCGCCCGGCGCGCCGGGCGCGGCGAAAGGCGCGGGGTGGGGACGAGCCGAGCTCGTCCCCACCCCGCGCCTTCGTGCGCCTAGAGGTACTTCTTCAGCTCACGCCGGGCCAGCGACCGCTGGTGCACCTCGTCCGGCCCGTCGGCCAGCCGCAGCGTCCGCGCCCCGGCGTACAGCTCCGCCAGCGGGAAGTCCTGCGAGACCCCGCCCGCGCCGTACAGCTGGATGGCCTGGTCGAGGATGCCGCACACCGTCCGCGGGGTGGCGATCTTGATGGCCTGGATCTCGGTGTGCGCCCCCTTGTTGCCCACCGTGTCCATCATCCAGGCCGTCTTCAGCACGAGCAGGCGCAGCTGCTCCACCGCGACCCGTGCGTCGGCGATCCAGTTCTGCACCACGCCCTGCTGCGCCAGCGGCTTGCCGAAGGCGTTGCGCGACACCGCCCGGCGGCACATCAGCTCGATCGCCCGCTCCGCCATGCCGATCAGCCGCATGCAGTGGTGGATGCGGCCCGGACCGAGCCGCGCCTGGGCGATGGCGAAGCCGCCGCCCTCCTCGCCGACCAGGTTCGACACCGGCACCCGGACGTCCTCGAAGACCACCTCGGCGTGCCCGCCGTGGTACTCGTCGCCGTACCCGAAGACCGTCATCGCCCGCTCCACCCGCAGGCCCGGGGTGTCGCGCGGGACCAGGACCATCGACTGCTGACGGCGGATGTCCGCGCCGTCCGGGTCGGTCTTGCCCATCACGATGAAGATCTGGCACGCCGGGTTCATCGCCCCGGAGATGTACCACTTGCGGCCGTTGATCACGTACTCGTCGCCGACCCGCTCGATGCGGGTGGTGATGTTGGTGGCGTCCGAGGAGGCCACCTCCGGCTCGGTCATCGCGAAGGCCGAGCGGATCTCGCCGGCCAGCAGCGGCTCCAGCCACTGCTTCTTCTGCTCGTCGGTGGCGAACTGGTTCAGCAGCTCCATGTTGCCGGTGTCCGGCGCCGCGCAGTTGAGGGCGTCCGGGGCCAGCTGCGGGGAGCGGCCGGTGATCTCGGCGAGCGGGGCGTACTGCAGGTTGGTCAGCCCCGCGCCGTACTCGGCGTCCGGCAGGAACAGGTTCCACAGCCCGCGGCGGCGTGCCTCCTCCTGCAGGTCGTGCAGCACCGGCACGTGCTCCCACGGGTCGGCGAGCGCGGCGCGCTGCTCGCGAGCCACCGCCTCTGCCGGGTGGACGAACTCCTCCATGAACGCGAGGAGTTCGGTGCGCAGCTCCTCGGTGCGCGCGTCGAACGCGAAGTCCATGATCAGCCTTCCTGCAGAGTGGTGAGGCCGTGCTCGATGAAGTAGGGCACCAGGTCGCCGATGCGGTCGAAGCCGCCGCCGACGGTCTGGCCGAGCGTGTACCGGTAGTGGATGCCCTCGAGGATCACCGCGAGCTTGAACCAGGCGAAGGCGGTGTACCAGGAGACGGCCGAGACGTCGCGGCCGGACAGCGCCGCGTACCGCTCGACCAGTTCGGCCGGGGCGGGGTGGCCCGCGGCCTCGGCGGTGGTGGAGACGGGGGAGCCGGGCAGCCCGTGCGGCGTGCTGTACATGACCAGCAGGCCGAGGTCGGTCAGCGGGTCGCCCAGGGTGGACATCTCCCAGTCCAGGACGGCCTTGATCCGGTCGTCCTCGCCGACCAGCACGTTGTCCAGGCGGTAGTCGCCGTGCACCACGGCGGGTGCGGGGGAGTCCGGCAGCCGGGCGCCCAGAGCGGCGTGCAGCTCGTCGATGCCCGGCAGCTCGCGGCTGCGGGAGGCGGCCAGCTGCTTGCCCCAGCGGCGCAGCTGGCGCTCCAGGAAGCCCTCGGGGCGGCCGAAGTCGCCCAGCCCGACCGCCTCCGGGTCCAGCGCGTGCAGCTCCACGAGGGTGTCGACCAGTCCCAGCACCGCGTCACGGGTGCGCTCCGGGCCGAGCGGGGCGAGCTGCTCCGCGGTGCGGTAGGGCGTGCCGGCCACGAACTCCATCACGTAGAACGGCGCGCCCAGCACCTCCTCGTCCTCGCAGAACAGGACCGGGGCGGGCACCGGCACCGCCGTCGGGTGCAGGGCGCTGATCACCCGGTGCTCGCGGCGCATGTCGTGCGCGGTGGCCAGCACGTGTCCCAGCGGCGGACGGCGGACCACCCAGCGGCCGACGCCGTCGGTGACGTGGTAGGTGAGGTTCGACCGGCCGCCCTCGATGAGGCGGGCGGACAGCTCACCCTGCAGCAGGCCGGGCCGCTCGCGCTCGAGCAGTTCGCGCAGCCGGACCGGATCGAGGCCTGGCGGATGGTCGGGGCGGCTCATTCTCGAGCTCCTTCGGGCGACGACGAAGACACCAGATCATGATGCCGACCGGTCGGTATGCAGTCCATAGCCGGAACCTAACGTGACGGGAACAACCTTGCCCCGCGTGACCGGCGCGGAATCTCCGGAGGGCTCCCGCGGCGGGGCGGTCAGGGCGCCAGGATGTCCAGCTCGCGCAGCGCGCCCACGGTGATCTCCCGGGTCAGACGCTCCGCCTCCGCCGCGTCGCCCTCGCGGACCGCCTCCGCCACCCGGACGTGGAGCGTCACGGCGGCCGGGTCCGGGTCCTCGAACATCACCTCGTGGCGGGTGCGTCCGCCGAGGACCTCGGCCACCACGTCACCGAGGCGGGCGAACATCTCGTTGCCCGAGGCGCTCAGGATCACCCGGTGGAAGGCCACGTC
>NZ_JBRIOU010000007.1:190035-191060 GCF_053474865.1 Streptomyces sp. CO7 | reverse complement strand
GCTCGACGGCGCAGCGCAGGACGGTGAGCGAACGCAGCTGGCGGGCACGGTCGGCGCCGGCCAGCCGCCAGCGGATGACCTGCGGGTCGTAGACGTTCCACTCCTCCACCGGCCGCACTGTCACGCCGACCCGGCGGCGGGAGGCGACCAGCTGCATCGACTCCAGGACCCGCACCGCCTCGCGCATCACGGACCGCGACACCCCGTACTGCTGGGCGAGCTCGTCGGTGCGCAGCACGCTGCCGGGCGGGTGCTCCCCCGCGGTGATCGCGGGCCCCAGGCGGTCGAGTACCTGTGCGTGCAGCCCTCGGGCCTGGACGGTCATGGCATCAGGGTATGGGATGTCGCACACCTCAAAAGTCAGACTTTTTAGGTTCGCGGTCTTGAATTTGTCACATCACATGGGTTTCAGTGTCCCCCGGCAGACGAGAGTCGACGAGGACTGCGAGAAGACCATGGCCCCTGAACCCGCCCAGCCCGTTCCACCGGTCGTGGTGGTCATGGGGGTCGCCGGCACCGGCAAGACCACGATCGGCCGCCGGCTCGCCGAGCTCCTCGACGTCCCCTTCGCCGAGGGCGACGAGTTCCACCCGCCCGCCAACATCGCCAAGATGACGGCCGGCACCCCGCTGGACGACGAGGACCGGGCCCCCTGGCTGGACCTGATCGGCGCCTGGGCGCACGAGCGCCGCGGCACCGGCGGCGTGGTCAGCTGCTCGGCCCTCAAGCGGGCCTACCGCGACCGTCTGCGGGCCGCGGGCCCCGGCCTGTTCTTCGTCCACCTCAGCGGCGACCGCGCCCTCGTGGAGCGGCGGATGGCCGGCCGCAAGGGCCACTTCATGCCCCGCTCGCTGCTGGACTCCCAGTTCGCCACCCTCGAGCCGCTCCAGCGGGACGAGGCCGGCGTCGTCGTCGACCTCGCGGCGCAGCCGGAGGAGATCGCCCGGGCGGCCGAGGCCGCCGTGCGCGCCGCCGCCTGACCGCCGCCCACCCTCGCCTTCCTTCCCTCCGCGGGTCCCCACGGC
>NZ_JBRIOU010000007.1:186604-189935 GCF_053474865.1 Streptomyces sp. CO7 | reverse complement strand
CCCAGGCCCCCACGCATCCCCCTCGCAAGGAACCACCGTGACCAGACTCAGCGTCGAGACTCTGGCGGCGGACGCCGTCGAGCCGATCACCTCGGCCGGCCATGCCCACCTGGGCATCGCCGTGCTCGCGGGCATCGCCGTCATCGTCGTGCTCATCACCAAGTTCAAGCTGCACGCCTTCCTGGCGCTGACTGTCGGCTCGCTGGCCCTCGGCGCCTTCGCCGGCGCCCCGCTGGACAAGACCATCGCCAGCTTCACCACGGGGCTGGGCTCCACCGTCTCGGGCGTCGGCGTGCTGATCGCGCTGGGCGCCGTCCTCGGCAAGCTGCTCGCCGACTCCGGCGGCGCCGACCGGATCGTCGACACCATCCTGGCCAAGGCGAACGGCCGGGCCATGCCGTGGGCGATGGTGCTGATCGCCTCGGTGATCGGCCTGCCGTTGTTCTTCGAGGTCGGCGTGGTCCTGCTGATCCCGGTGGTGCTGATGGTGGCCCGCCGCGGCAACTTCTCCCTGATGCGGATCGGCATCCCCGCCCTGGCCGGCCTCTCCGTGATGCACGGCCTGATCCCGCCGCACCCCGGCCCGCTGGCCGCCATCGACGCGGTGGACGCCGACCTCGGCCTCACGCTGGCGCTGGGCCTGGTCGTCGCGATCCCCACGGTGATCGTCGCCGGTCCGCTCTTCTCCCGCTACGCCGCCCGCTGGGTGGACGTGCCCGCGCCGGAGCGGATGGTCCCCGTCGTCGACGAGGACCAGGACCCGGCCAAGCGCCCCGGCTTCGCCCCGACCCTCGCCACCATGCTGCTGCCGGTCGTGCTGATGCTGGCCAAGGCGCTCGTCGACATCGTCGTGGACGACCCGGAGAACTCCGTCCAGCGCGTCTTCGACGTCGTCGGCTCCCCGATGATCGCCCTGCTCGCCGCCGTGCTGGTGGGCCTGTTCACGCTGGGCCGCGCCGCCGGCTTCACCAAGGAGCGTCTTTCCACCACCGTCGAGAAGTCCCTCGCCCCGATCGCCGGCATCCTGCTGATCGTCGGCGCGGGCGGCGGCTTCAAGCAGACCCTGATCGACTCGGGCGTCGGGCAGATGATCCTCGAGATATCCGAGAACTGGTCGATCCCCGCGCTGCTGCTCGCCTGGCTGATCGCCGTGGTGATCCGCCTGGCCACCGGCTCGGCCACGGTCGCCACCATCTCGGCGGCCGGCCTGGTCGCCCCGCTCGCGGCGGGCATGTCCCCGGCTCAGACGGCGCTGCTGGTCCTGGCCGTCGGCGCCGGATCGGTCTTCTTCAGCCACGTCAACGACGCCGGGTTCTGGCTGGTCAAGGAGTACTTCGGGCTCTCCGTCGGCCAGACGATCAAGACCTGGTCGGTGATGGAGACGCTGATCTCGGTGGTCGGCGGGGCGACGGTGCTGCTGCTGTCGGTCTTCGTCTAGGGCCTGCGGCCGTGACCGGGGTGGAGCGGCCGGTCCGCTTCGCACCGGTCACGGTCGCGGGCCACGTGCGCCCGGCGCGGCGGCAGCCGCCCGGGCGTCTCGGTGCGTTCGGGTGGTCGGAGGGCGTCACGGCCGGGTGAGGAGCGGGCCGGGGCCGCGCCCGAGGTGACAGTGGGAGCGACAACCTCCCAGGTCCCCGTCCCAAGGAGCGCCTCGTGGCACATCTCAGCATCATCGGCACCGGCACCATGGGCCAGGCGATCGCCGGCGTCGCCACCCGGGGCGGCAGTACCGTCGAGCTGCTCGGCAGGGCCGACGCCGACAAGTCCCTCACCGGCGACATCGTCGTCCTCGCCGTGCCCTACCCCGCCGTCGACGCCGTCCTCGACGCGCGCGGCGAGCAGCTGGCCGGCAAGGTCGTCGTGGACATCACCAACCCGCTGGACTTCTCGACCTTCGACTCCCTCGTCGTCCCCGCCGACAGCTCCGCCGCGGCCGCAATCGCCGCCGCGCTGCCGCGGTCGAAGGTGCTGAAGGCCTTCAACACGACCTTCGCCGCCACGCTGGCGTCCGGAACCGTCGGCGAGCTCCCCACCACCATCCTCGTCGCCGGCGACGACGCCGACTCCAAGGCGCTGCTCGCCGGCGTGGTCACCGCCGGCGGCCTGCGCGCCGTCGACGCCGGATCCCTCGAGCGTGCCCGCGAGCTGGAGGCGCTCGGCTTCCTCCAGCTCACCCTCGCCGCGCGGGAGAAGATCGCCTGGACCGGTGGGTTCGGCCTCGTGGACTGACCGCGGGAGCGGGTCGCCCGGCGGCGGGTGCGGTTGGATGTCGGCATGACCGGTTCCGAGCCCGACGCGGACTTCCTGGCCGCGCACGCCGCACGTTCGGCGGAGGAGATCCTCGACGTCGTCGACGAGCACGACCGGGTCGTCGGCCGGCGGCCGCGCGGGGAGGTGTACGCGCGGGGGTTGCGGCACCGCTGCGTCTTCGTCGAGGCGCGGGACACCGAGGGCCGCGTCTTCGTCCACCGCAGGACGGCCACCAAGCTGGTGTACCCGTCCCTGTACGACATGTTCGTGGGCGGGGTGGTCGGCTCGGGGGAGTCCTACGAGGCGGCCGCCCTGCGCGAGGCCGAGGAGGAGCTGGGGGTGAGCGGGCTGCCGCAGCCGGAGTTCCTGGACAAGTTCCTCTACGACGACGGCGCCGGCCACAGCTGGTGGTCGGCCGTCCACCAGGTCCGCTGCGGGCAGCCGGTGCGGCCCCAGCCGGAGGAGGTCGCCTGGCACGCCTTCCTCACGGAGGAGGAGCTGGCGGCCCGCATCGACACCTGGGAGTGGGTGCCGGACGGCCTGGCCGCCTACCACCGGCTGAGGGAGCTCCGCGGGGGCGCCTGAGCGGGCGTGCCTGAGCCCGCGCCCTGGCCGCGCTCAGCCCGAGACGTCGCCGTCCACGTACAGCCAGGCCCCGGCGCCGCCCTGTTCCCGCTCGAAGCGGCTGTGCTCGGTCATCGCGCCGCCGCGGTAGGAGGCGCGGAAGGTGACCGTGCCGGTGGAGTGGAAGGCGGTCCCGCCCTCGGTGGCCAGGATCTCCAGCCCCGTCCAGCGGGTGCCGGGGTCCAGGTCGAGCTCCGCCGGACGGGTCCGCGGGTGCCAGGTGCGCAGCAGGTACCCCGCCTCCAGCTTCACGAAGGCGCTGTACCGGGAGCGCATCAGCTGCTCGGCGGTGGCCGCGACGGCGGAACCGGAGTGGAACCGCCCGCAGCAGGCGTCGTACGGCCGGGGCAGCCCGCAGGGGCAGGAACGCGCGGTGGACATGCGCCCATTCTGCCCGCCCCAGGGGGAGCCGCGGGCCCCGGTGTCCCCCCGCTGCCCGATCGCACGGGACCTGGAG
>NZ_JBRIOU010000007.1:182727-186504 GCF_053474865.1 Streptomyces sp. CO7 | reverse complement strand
GGCGTGGGCTCAGGCGAACTCGGGGGCCGGGACGGCGGGGCCGCCCAGGGCGTCGCGCAGCGCCGGCTCCGGCATCCGCAGGGTGACCATGCGCCGCCAGCCGCCCGCGCGCTCGACGGCGTACATCGCGTGGATGCCCGCGGCCAGCGCGGCACGCTTCGGCGCGGGCCAGCCGAGGATCCGGCCCATGCGGGCCATCACCGCGATGCTGACGTCCCGGTAGACCGCGATCTCGGCCAGCGCCGTCCCGCGCAGCGTCCGCCGGATCAGCCGCCCGTACCCGGCCGCCGAGAGCCGCAGCAGCTCCTCGTGGCAGTAGGCCAGGTGGTGGTCCTCGTCGGAGGAGATCATCCGTACCGCGCGCCCGACGTCCGGGTGGTCGCCGAAGACGGCGCACAGCAGCCGCATCTGCTCCGACGCCCGCTGCTCGGTGACCCGGCTGTGCGCGAGGTACACGACGAGGTCGCGGACGCTCAGCTGCTCCTCGCGGCGCAGCTTGTGGTGCGGGAGCCCGATGCCGTCGCGCTCCAGCAGCATCGTGTAGTCGACGTCCGTCGGAACCTCCACCGGCTCGAGCCCGCGCTTGCGCATCAGCGCGGTGAAGATGCGCCCGTGCTTGTCCTCGTCCGCGCCGTGGCGGGCGATCCGCGGCCCCATCTCGCGCTCCTCGGCCGGCACCAGCGCCGCGATCCGGGCGTTCTCCCAGCCGCCCTGCGCCTCACCGCCGGCGGCGACGGAGCAGAACAGGCGGAACGCCTCGTCGTTGTCGAAGATCTCCTGGAACAGACTCCTGGCGGAAAGCATGGGGCACCCCTCTTCCGAGGACACGGACGCGGATCTCCGGAGACCGAGTCAACGGCCGTGCCCCGGGAGGCGCAACAGCTCCGGGCGGCCGATGGGCCGATCGGAGGACCGCCGGACGGCGCGGGCACGTAACCGGCGCGCCGCCGGCGCGTTGTTCCCCGTGACGGCCGTGGCGGGGAGGACCCCCGAGCCCCCACCACGGCCGCAGAGCTTCCTGGCGCGCCGGGCTTCCGGCACCAGGCCTCAGGCGAGGTCGGCGCGCTCCAGGGCCTTCATGCCGGCCCGCAGCGCGGTGATCCGCTCCTCGAGCGTGAAGCCGGCCGGGGCCAGCGTCAGGGTGGTGACGCCGGCGGCGGCATAGGCCTTCATCCGGTCGGCGATCCGGTCCACGGAGCCCAGCAGGGTGGTGCTGTCGATCAGGTCCTGCGGGACCGCGGCGGCCGCGCCGTCCTTGTCGCCGGCCAGGTACTTGTCCTGGATCTCGGCGGCGGCCTGCTCGTAGCCCATGCGCTGGGCGAGCTGGTTGTAGAAGTTCTGCTTCCGGCTGCCCATGCCGCCCACGTACAGCGCGGTGTAGGGGCGGAAGGCGTCGGCCAGCGCCGGGACGTCCTTGTCCTCGCCCACGGCCAGCGGCAGCGTGGGGACGATGTCGAAGCCCTCCAGCGTCCTGCCCACCTTCTCGCGGCCCGCGCGGATGTGCCGGACCGCGGTCTCCTCGAGGTGGTCGGCCGACGGGAAGATCAGCAGGGCGCCGTCCGCGATCTCGCCGGTCTGCTCCAGGTTCTTCGGGCCGATCGCCGCGATGTAGACCGGGATGTGCTCGCGCTCCGGGTGCACGGTCAGCTTCAGCGGCTTGCCCGGGCCGCCCGGCAGCGGCAGCGTCCAGTGCTGGCCCTCGTACGACAGGCGCTCGCGGGTCATCGCCTTGCGGATGATCTCCACGTACTCACGCGTACGGGCGAGCGGCTTGTCGAACTTGACGCCGTACCAGCCCTCGGAGACCTGCGGGCCCGAGACGCCCAGACCCAGGCGGAAACGGCCGCCGGAGAGGGAGTCCAGGGTGGCCGCGGTCATCGCCGTCATCGCGGGCTGACGGGCCGGGATCTGGAAGATCGCCGAACCGACGTCGATGCGCTCCGTCTGGGCCGCGACCCAGCTGAGCACCGTGGCGGCGTCGGAGCCGTAGGCCTCCGCGGCCCAGCAGACGGAGTACCCCAGGCGGTCGGCCTCCTTGGCCACCTCCAGGTTGTCCGAGTCCATTCCGGCGCCCCAGTAGCCGAGGTTGATCCCGAGCCGCATACCGCACCCCTTACCGATCAGTAACGTCCCTGTCCAGCAGGACCCTAGCGCGCGAAGGGCCCGGTGGGGAGCGGGGGAGGGGGCGACGCGGGTCACGTCGAAGGGTGACTGGCGGTAAGGGCCCGGCCCGGGTTGTCCACAGGGTTCCCCGGGACACGAATCCGGCCAGTAATGTGCGCGTCCATGAAGCAGAGGCATCTCGGCCGGACCGGCCTGCGCGTGTCCCGCATCGGGCTCGGCACCCTCACCTGGGGCCGGGACACCGA
Source organism: Streptomyces sp. CO7 (assembly GCF_053474865.1). NCBI lineage: Bacteria > Bacillati > Actinomycetota > Actinomycetes > Kitasatosporales > Streptomycetaceae > Streptomyces > Streptomyces sp. CO7. The sequence goes on along the minus strand of NZ_JBRIOU010000007.1, from coordinate 184,135 downwards.
GGAGCACGAGGCCGCCGACCTGTTGCGGACGTTCTGGGAGGCCGGCGGCACCCTCGTCGACACCGCCGACATATACGGCGGAGGCGAGGCCGAGTACCTGCTCGGCAGGCTGATCGCCGACCTGGTGCCGCGCGAGGACCTGGTCATCTCCACCAAGGCGGGCAGCGTCCCCGACCCCGAGCGCCGCGTCGACGGCTCGCGCGGCCACCTGCTGGCCGCCCTCGACGCCTCGCTCGCCCGCCTCGGCACCGACCACGTCGACCTGTGGCAGGTGCACGCGTACGACGACCGCACCCCGCTCGAGGAGACGCTGCAGGCCCTCGACATCGCCGTGACCAGCGGCCGCGCCCGCTACGTCGGGGTCTCCAACTTCTGCGGCTGGCAGCTCGCCCGTGCGGCGACCTGGCAGCTCGCCGTGCCGGGCGCGCGGACCGCGCTGGCCGGCACCCAGATGGAGTACTCGCTGCTCCAGCGCGGCGTCGAGCGCGAGGTGCTGCCCGCCGCGCGCGAGCTGGGCGTCGGCCTGCTGCCGTCCTCGCCGCTGGGGCGCGGCGTGCTCACCGGCAAGTACCGCACGGGCACCCCCTCCGACTCGCGCGGCGGCTCCGAGCACCTCGCCCCCTTCGTCGCCCCCTACCTCGACGACGCCGCCGCGCGCATCGTCGACGCGGTGGCCACCGCCGCCGACGGGCTGGCCGTCACGCCGCTCCAGGTGTCGCTGGCCTGGATCCGCGACCGGCCCGGGGTCACCGCCCCGGTCGTCGGGGCGCGCACGCCGCAGCAGCTGGAGGCGGCACTGTCGGTGGAGACGCTTACGCTTCCGGACGAGATCTGCAGGGCTCTCGACGACGTGTCGGCGCCCGAGCACCGCTATCCCGATCACGACTGGAGCACGCTGTGACGACGGACCCCGAGACCACGGAGCAACCCGAGCCGGGGCCGCGGGACGAGGGCGCCGACCGGACCGCTGCCGACCGGCAGCCCGCCGGGCCCGCCGACGAGGTCGCCGCAGCCGCCGGGGAGACCCCCGTGGACGCCGCCGGGGAGAGCGCCGGCGACGCCGCCGGGACCGAGCCCGCGGAGGACCACGGCGACGAACCCGCGGCTGCGGAGGCCGACGGCGACGAGCGCGCGGCCGGGGAGACCGACGGCGGGACGAACGGGGACGAGGAGGCCGACGGCGAGGCTTCCGCCGAGGCTTCCGCCGAGGACGAGAAGGCCGCCGCGGCGGAGATGTCCGAGGCGGAGGCGGAGCTGCTGGCGCAGAAGCGGGAGCGGGAGCGGATCGAGCGCCGCAAGGCGGCCAAGCAGGGCCCGGTGGAGGCCGGCGGGAAGCTGTCCGGCACCGCCGCCGAACTGCTCGCCGCGGTGCGCGCCGTCGAGAAGGGCGAGAAGCCCGCCGGCAGCG
>NZ_JBRIOU010000007.1:179654-182627 GCF_053474865.1 Streptomyces sp. CO7 | reverse complement strand
GTCCTGGCGGCCGGTGGAGCCCCCGAGGCCCTCGCGCCCTCCGCCGCCGCCGTGCTCGGCGAGGGCGCCGACGTGCTGCTGCGTGAGGACCCCTGGCAGCTGCTGCGGGTCGAGGGCGTCCGGCCGGAGCACGCGGACGCCTTCGCCCGCGCCCTGCTGGGCCCCGAGGTCCGCCCCGACGACGAGCGCCGCGGCCGCGCCCTCACCGTCCGGGCGCTGGAGCGGGCGGCGCTGTCCGGGCACACCGCGCTGGAGGCGCCCGCCCTCGCGGCCGCCCTCGGCGCACAGGGCGTGCCCGACCCGGACGCCGCCGTGCAGAGCGCGGTGGCCGAGGGCGACGTGCTGGTGTTCCAGGACGCGCTGGACGACGTCCCCGCCGCGGCCCCCGCCCCCGCGCCGGCCGCGTCCGCGGAGGAGGGCGACGAGGGCGACGAGGCCGAGGAGGAGCGCCCCGTGCGGGTGCTCGTCGGACTCGAGCGGTACGCCCTGGCCGAGGAGAGCCTCGCCGACGGCCTGGCCCGTTTGGTCAACACCACGCCCTCTGGCTCGGCGGAGGACTGGGAGGCGGCCGCCGCGCGGCTGCGCGGCTCCGCCGCCGACCTGGTCCGCGCCGTCGCCGGCCACGCGCTGGTGCTGCACACCGGCGGCGAGGCGGCCCGCGCCGAACCCGCCGCCCTGCTCGCCGCCGCGGCCTCCCTGGGGCTGCGGGTGTGCGCCGTCACCCACACCGCGGACGGCCGCCGCCGGCTCCGCGCCGCGCTGGCCGGCGGTCCCGTGGACGAGCGGGCCGTCGTCACCACCGCCGGGCTGCTGTCGGGGGCCCAGGGCCCGGCCCGGGACGCCGACGGGGCGCTCGGCCTGGACCTGCTGGTGGTCCTCGACGCGCCCCAGCTCGGCGTGGAGAGCGCCGCCGTGCTGGTGGAGTCGCTGCCCGACGGCGCCCGGCTGGTGCTCGGCGGCGACCCCGGGGTGCTGTGGTCGGCGGGGCCGGGCCGGGTCTTCGCCGACCTGCTGGCCGCCAAGGTCTGCCCGCAGATCGCCTCCCGGACGCCCGACCCCGGGCCGGTCGGGGAACTGGTCTCCGCCATCGGGGTGGGCGAGCTGATCACCGTCGAGTCGCCCGGTCACGAGGTCGCCGTCGTGCCCGTCCGGGACCCCCGCGAGGCGGTGCACCGGACGGTGCAGCTGATCGCTGACTCGGTGCCCCGGGCCATCGGCGTGCCGCCCGAGCAGACCCAGGTCCTCACCCCCGGCCACGGCGGCGCGGTCGGCACCCGGGTGCTGAACGCCGCGCTCAAGGAGCGGTTCAACCCCGGCCCCGGCCGCTTCGGCGGCTTCGACCCCGGGGACCGGGTCGCCTGGTCGCCGGAGCCCGGGCGCACGGTCCTGGGGCGCGTCGCCAAGGGGGACGCCGAGGGACTGCACCTCGACCTGGCCGGCGCGACGGTCGTGGTGCCGCCGGACGCCGTCGAGCGCACCCTGCGCCACGGCTGGGCGGTGACGGCCCACCAGGCGGTCGGGCAGCGCTGGCCCGCCGTCGTCGCCGTGCTGCCCGGGGACGCCGGGGCCGCGCTCGACCGGGCGTGGGTGTACACCGCCTTCGGCCGGGCGGAGCGGCACCTGTCCGTCGTCCAGGGCGTCGGCCCGGCCCTGGCCGAGGCGGTCGCCTCCGGTGCGCCCAGGCCCCGCACCACCCGCCTCCCGGCCCTCCTGCGGGCAGCCCGCCAGGCCTGACGCAAGCGGAGACCCCGTGGGCGGCCCGGCCGGTCCGGGTCGCCCACGGGGTCCGTGGGGTCCTGTGGTGCGCAGGTGAGGGGCGACGCCCGCGATGCCGCCGACGCGCGCGGTGCCCGCCCCGCGCGGGCACCGTGCGGGGCGGGCGCGGCGGTCCCGTCAGCCCAGGTCGTCGTCGGAGTCGTCGTCGAACACCGCGGAGACGTCGAAGCGGCAGACGACCTGGGCGGGATCCGCGCCCTCGAAGGGGGCGGCGAGCCACTCACCCGGCTCGGCGGGCTCCTCCTGCGCCGTCACCCAGAGCGTGGAGTCGCCCTCCTCCAGGCCGAACTCCCGGTGCCGGGAGGCGATCTCGTCCGGCTCGTACTCGCCGAACAGCAGCCCCAGCGCACCGTGCGTCGTCCGGGAGAACGCGTCGTCGCCGAGGTCGTCGGTCACGTCCTCGTCCGCCTCCTCGATCCGGCGCGCGGCGGCCAGCAGCCGCTGCGGCTCCGTGACGGTGTAGTCCCGCCGGATCAGCACGCCGACCGCCTGCGGCTCGGCCGGTCCCTCGTACGGCGGGAGGGACTCCTCGATCCCCGGGATCTCGAACGGCGTCACCTCGTCGTGCACCGTGTACAGCAACTCGTCGTAGACCTCGGCCGCCGCGGCCAGCTGGTTGAACGCCTCGTGGACGGCCGGGTCGTCCTCCCCCGACCGCCGTTCGACCGCCGCAAGGTGACGGTCGAGCGCGACCTTGACCGCCTCGACGGCGGCACGGACCTCGGCAGCGGTGGGCTGCGCAGCATCAGACATGGTGCAGACGCTATCCGTACCGGGCGGGTGCCCGCACAATGGATGCGATGGCCGAATACGAATTTGTCGACGTGTACGTACCGCGCGGGGTCTCACGCAAGGACACGGCACGCCTGCTGACGGACCACGCGGAGTACGGGCACTGGGAGTTGTACCGCCTCAGCCTGATGCGCGACGGCAGCCGCAGGGTGCGGCTCCGCAGACGGATCATCCGACAGGTACGCGCGACATGGTGAACGGGTGAAGCGGGCCCCGCCTCGGCGGAGCCCGCTTCACCCGTCTTCGGACGTCTCCCGGGGGGAGAGTTGTCTCACGCCGCGGAGCGAGCCCGGCGGAAGAGCATCACGCCGGCCAGCAGCGCGCCCGCGCCGATCGGCAGCACCGCTCCGGCCGGGACGCCCGCGCCGGTCTCGGCGAGCTGCGGCGGGGTGCCGCCGTGCGGGG
>NZ_JBRIOU010000007.1:161793-179554 GCF_053474865.1 Streptomyces sp. CO7 | reverse complement strand
TGCCGGGCGTGTCGGGCCGGTCCGGGGTCTCCGGCTTCCCGGGCTTGCCCGGCGTGTCGGGGGTGTCGGGGGTGTCCGGCTTCCCGGGCTCGCCCGGCTCGTCGGGACGCTCCGGAGTGGCCGGGGGCTTGCGGTGACGGCCGGTGCCCTCGTTGACGCAGTCGTTGCCCACGGCGGCGTTGCCGAGGCCGACCACGTTCACGCTGTTGCCGCAGACGTTCACCGGAACGTCCACCGGCACCTGGACGGTGTTGCCCGACCCCACGCCGGGCGAGCCGGTGCTCCGGCCGTCGGCGTGCGCGCCGCCGTGGCCGTCGTGGCCGCCGCGGTGCTTGCCGCCGCCCTGCCGGCCACCGGGCTTGCCGTCGTGCTTTCCGCCGCCGTGCTTCCCGGAGCCGTGGCTGCCGCCGCCGATCGCGCAGCCGTTGCCGGCCGCGGGGTTGAGCAGACCCACGACGTTCACGGTGTTGCCGCAGACGTCGACGCCGATGTTCACCGGCACCTGGATGGTGTTCCCCGACAGCACGCCGGGGGAGTTGGCCGTGGAGCCGCCGGCGTGGGCGTCGGCGTGAGCCTGACCTCCGGCCGCGGCGATGACACCGGTCGCCGCCGCCACGGTCATCAGGCCCTTGCGGGTGACGTGTCGCATTCTGAGAACTTCCTGCCTTCGACCTTGTCTGGTACCTGAGAGGGGCGGCCGACGGGCCGGCCCCGGGGGAAACCCGGGGCCGGCCGTCTCGGCGCCGTGTGGAACGGAGCGAGTGTCAGCCGTTGACGCAGGCGTTGCCGAAGGCCGGGTTCAGCAGGCCGATGACGCTGATCGTGTTGCCGCAGACGTTCACCGGCACGTGAACGGGCACCTGGATGACGTTGCCGGAGACGACACCGGGGGAGCCGACGGCGGCGCCCTCGGCTCCCGCGTCGGCGGCGGCCATGCCCGCGCCGGCCAGCACAAGTCCACCGGTGGCAGCAGCGGCGGCGACGATCTTCTTGATCATGATTCCTCCTGGAAAGGCAAACGCGACCCAGTTGCGGTCGCATCACCTGTAACGAGGACGGGCTAATAGGGCTACGAGCCTATGAGCGCATTCACTCGTCCCGGGAGGCTGCTGGACGCCTGAGCGATTAACCGGTCAGCAGGCGTCGAGGAAGCGGTCCAGTACCCGCACCCCGAACTTCAGGCCGTCGACCGGCACACGCTCGTCCACGCCGTGGAACATCCCGGCGAAGTCCAGCTCCGGGGGCAGCTTCAGCGGCGCGAAGCCGAAGCAGCGGATGCCGAGGTCGTCGAAGGACTTGGCGTCGGTGCCGCCGGAGAGCATGTACGGCACCGCCCGGGCGATGGGGTCCTCCGCCACCAGCGAGGTCTGCATGGCGTCGACCAGCCGGCCGTCGAAGTCCGTCTCCAGGGCCTTGTCCGCGTGCACGTCCTCCCGGCGCACCCGGGGGCCGAGCAGGCGGTCCAGGTCGGCGAGGAACTCCTCCTCGTAGCCCGGCAGGAAGCGGCCGTCGACGTGGGCGGTGGCCTGGCCGGGGATGACGTTCACCTTGTAGCCCGCGCCGAGCATGGTGGGCGCGGCCGAGTTGCGCAGGGTGGCGCCGACCATCTTGGCGATGCCGCCCAGCTTGGCCAGCGTCTCCTCCATGTTCTCCGGGTCCAGTTCGGTGCCCAGGGCGTCCGAGAGCTCGTCCAGGAAGGAGCGGACCGTCTTGGTCACCCGCACCGGCCAGGTGTGCCGGCCGAGCCGCCCGACCGCCTCGCACAGTTCGGTGACCGCGTTGTCGTGGTTGGTCATCGAGCCGTGGCCGGCCGTGCCGTCCACGGTCAGCCGCATCCAGTGCATGCCCTTCTGGGCCGTCTCGACCAGGTAGAGCCGCAGGTTCTCGTTGACCGTGAAGGAGAAGCCGCCGACCTCGCCGATGGCCTCCGTGACGCCCTCGAAGAGGTCGCGGTGGTTGTCCACGAGGTGACGGGCGCCGTAGGTGCCGCCGGCCTCCTCGTCGGCCAGGAACGCCAGCACGACGTCCCGCGGGGGCTTGCGGCCGGTGCGCAGGCGCTCGCGGACCACGGCCAGGGTCATGGCGTTCATGTCCTGCATGTCGACCGCGCCGCGTCCCCAGACACAGCCGTCGGCGATCTCGCCGGCGAAGGGGTGGTGCGTCCAGTCGTCGGCGTTGGCGGGGACGACGTCGGTGTGGCCGTGGATGAGCAGCGCGGGCCGGGAGGGGTCCTCGCCCTCGATGCGCGCCACGGTGGAGGCCCGCCCGGGACGCGACTCGATGATCCTCGGGTCCAGGCCCACCTCGGCGAGCTTCTCGGCCACGTACTCGGCGGCCTTGCGCTCGCCCGGCCCGGAACCGTCGCCGTAGTTGCTGGTGTCGATCCGGATCAGCTCCCGGCAGAGGTCGACGACCTCTTCCTCCCCGGTGACCTTCTCGCTCACGCGCTACCTCCCGCTGTCGTCCGGATGTGGTCCTGCTGTGGTCCTGTCACATCCTCCTCCTCACGGTCCGCACGGACGAGAGGGGGCGTGATCGGGCACCCCGGAAAGCCTGGTAATGTTTCTCCTGTCGCCGCGAGGGGAACAGAGAAATCCCTCAGCAGCGACAGACACCTTGTCCGGGTGGCGGAATGGCAGACGCGCTAGCTTGAGGTGCTAGTGCCCTTTATCGGGCGTGGGGGTTCAAGTCCCCCCTCGGACACCACACGAAGGGCCGCGGTCGTCGACCGCGGCCCTTCGGCGTCGTCGCATCCCGCCGCGAAGGGCGTGAGGGGGCGGTCAGAGCCAGTCGCGGTTCTTGAAGAGCCGGAACAGGAAGTACTCCAGGACCGCCATCACCGCGATCACCGTGGGATACGACCAGGTCCAGGTCAGCTCCGGCATGTGCTCGAAGTTCATCCCGTAGATGCCGGCGATCATCGTCGGCACCGCCGCCATGGCCGCCCAGGCGGAGATCTTCCGCATGTCGTCGTTCTGCCGGACGCTCATCTGCGCCAGGTGCGCCGAGAGGATGTCGGAGATCAGGCGGTCCAGCCCCTCCACGGACTCGTTGACCCGCATCAGGTGGTCGCCGACGTCACGGAAGAACGGCCGGGCCTCGTCGTCGACGAACGGCACCCTGCTGCCGCCGCGGCCGTTCTCCGCGAGCCGCAGCATGGGAGCGGTCAGCGGGCCGGTGGCCCGGCGGAACTCCAGGACCTGCCGCTTGAACGTGTAGATCCGCTCCGCGGTGTTCCGGGTGCCGCCCGCGGACGGCGAGAAGACCTCCGCCTCGACCTCCTCCAGGTCGGTGTGCAGCTCGCGCCCCACCTCCAGGTAGTGGTCGACCACGGTGTCGGCGATGGCGTACAGCACCGCCGTCGGACCGCGCACCAGGGTCTCCGGCTCCCGCTCCAGCCGGTCGCGCACCGCGTGCAGCGGCGTGTCGCCGTGCCGGACGGTGACCACGAAGGCGTCGCCCAGGAAGATCATGATCTCGCCGGTGGAGACCTCGTCGCTGCGCGGTTCGTAGATCACCGGCTTGAGGACCACGAACAGCGAGTCGTCGTAGACCTCCAGCTTCGGCCGCTGGTGCGCCTTCAGGGCGTCCTCGACGGCCAGCGGGTGGAGCCCGAACTCGCTGGCGACCAGGTCGAACTCCTCCGGGGTGGGCTGGTGGAGCCCGATCCAGACGAACGACGAGTCGGTTGCCGCGGCGCGCGCCTGGGCCAGGGCGTCGGAGTAGTCCTCCTCGGCCGGGACCCTCTTCCCGTTCCGGTACACGGCGCAGTCGACGATCACGTGGTGCGTTCTCCCTCGTCCCGACGGACCCCACGGTGAGGTCCCGCAGTCCCTGGTACCCCTACCCTGGGCGACATGCCCACGCTCATCCTGGTCCGGCACGGACGTTCCACCGCCAACACCGCGGGACTGCTCGCCGGACGCATGCCCGGTGTGACGCTCGACGAACGCGGCGCCGCGCAGGCCGCCGCCCTCCCGGCCCGGCTGGAGGGGATCCCGCTCGCCGAGGTCGTCACCAGCCCGCTGCGCCGCTGCCGGGAGACGGTCCAGCCGCTGCTGGCGGCCCGCCCGGGGCTGCCCGTCCACACCGAGGACGGCATCACCGAGTGCGACTACGGCGACTGGACCGGCCGCAAGCTGGACGAGCTGTCCGGCGAGCCGCTGATGGAGGTCGTGCAGGCCCACCCCACCGCCGCCGCCTTCCCCGGCGGCGAGTCGATGCGCACCATGCAGCACCGGGCCGCCGAGGCGGTCCGGGAGTGGAACCTGCGGATCGAGAAGGAGCACGGGGCCGACGCGGTCTACCTGATGTGCTCCCACGGCGACATCATCAAGTCGCTGGCCGCCGACGCCCTGGGGCTGCACCTCGACCAGTTCCAGCGCCTCCAGGTCGAGCCCTGCTCGGTCACCGTGGTGCGCTACACCCGCACCCGGCCCTTCCTGCTGCGCCTCGGCGACACCGGCGACCTCGCCTCGCTGATCCCGCGTCCCGACCGGGTTCCGGAGGGGTCCGGCGGCGACGCCACGGTCGGGGGCGGCGCCGGGGCACCGTGATCGTCCCCGCAGTAGGGTGAAGCGCGTCAGCCCGTACCCCGACGACGACTCCCAGGAGACAGGACGTGTCACGTCAGGTGTTCCTCTACGATCCGCCGGACCGCTTCGTGGCCGGCACGGTCGGGCTGCCCGGGCGCCGTACGTTCTACCTCCAGGCCAGCGCCGGCGCCCGGGTGACCAGCGTCGCGCTGGAGAAGACCCAGGTCGCCGCGCTCGCCGAACGGATGGACGAGCTGCTGGACGAGGTGGTGCGCCGCAGTGGCGGCAGCGCCTCCGTGCCCGCGGTGACCCCCGCCGACGTGCTGGACACCGCGCCCCTGCAGACGCCGGTGGACGAGGAGTTCCGGGTCGGCACCATGGCCCTGGCCTGGGACGGCTCCGACCAGCGCATGATCGTCGAGGCGCAGGCCCTGGTCGAGCTGGAGGCGGAGACCGACGAGGACCTGGCCGCCGCGGAGGAGCAGATGCTCCAGGACGAGGAGAACGGCCCGCCCGTGCTGCGCGTGCGGCTCACCGGGGCGCAGGCGAGATCGTTCGCCAAGCGCGCCATGGAGGTCGTCGACGCGGGGCGCCCGCCGTGCCCCCTGTGCAGCCTGCCGCTCGACCCGGAGGGACACGTATGTCCGCGCCAGAACGGATACCGGCGCTGAGCCTGCCGCCCGCCGAACTGCTGGCCCGCGGTGAGCTCACCGTGCGCGGCCGGATCCCGGAGGCGTCGAACGCCGCGCTGTACTGCACCGTCGCGCTGGACGGGCAGGAGGCGGCGTGCGTCTACAAGCCGGTGGCGGGGGAGCGCCCGCTGTGGGACTTCCCCGACGGCAACCTCGCCCGCCGCGAGGTGGCCGCCTACGAGGTGTCCGAGGCGACCGGCTGGGGCCTGGTACCGCCCACCGTGCTGCGGGAGGGGCCCTACGGCGAGGGCATGTGCCAGCTGTGGATCGAGCAGCCGGCCGAGCCCGAGCCGGGCGGCGAGCTGCTCGCCCTGGTCGACCCGGAGAACCCCGGCGCCGGCTGGAAGGAGATCGGCCTCGCCGAGGTGGGGGAGGGGCGCACCGCCCTGCTCGTGCACGCCGACGACGCGCGGCTGCGTCGCCTCGCCGTGCTGGACGCGGTGATCAACAACGCCGACCGCAAGGGCGGCCACCTGCTGACCGCGCCGGGCGGGCGGCTGTACGGCATCGACCACGGGGTCACCTTCCACACCGAGGACAAGCTGCGCACGCTGCTGTGGGGCTGGGCCGGCGAGCCGCTCCCGCAGGAGGCCGTGGAGGCCCTGCGCCGCCTGACGGCCGCGCTGGCCGACGACGGCCCCCTCACCGGCCGCCTGGCCCCCCTGATCACCGCGGCGGAGCTGGACGCCACCCGGGCGCGGACCGCCGCACTCCTGGAGAGCGGGAAGCATCCGCAGCCGGGCGGCGAGTGGCCCGCCCTGCCGTGGCCCCCGATCTGACGGTGCGAGGGCGCGGGCCGGGCCGCGCGACGGCCGGGCGCGGGCGATCGCTGCACGGTGCGTGTGATCGCGCAAGAGTGCCTGTTCGGTCACGTCCGGGCCGTGTGGCGCGGACCGGTTCGTGGCCGGAACACCTGTCCGGTTAGGCTCATGACATGCATGCCTGGCCCGCTTCCGACGTCCCCGCCCTGCCCGGTCAGGGCCGCGACCTGAGGATCCACGACACCGCGACCGGCGGTCGCGTCACCCTCACCCCCGGCCCCGTCGCCCGCATCTACGTCTGCGGCATCACGCCCTACGACGCCACCCATATGGGTCACGCGGCGACCTACAACGCGTTCGACCTCGTCCAGCGCGTCTGGCTGGACACCAAGCGCCAGGTCCACTACGTCCAGAACGTCACCGACGTGGACGACCCCCTGCTCGAGCGCGCCCAGCGCGACGACGTCGACTGGGTGGCCCTCGCCGAGCGCGAGACGGCCCTGTTCCGCGAGGACATGACCGCCCTGCGGATGCTGCCGCCGAAGCACTACATCGGCGCCGTGGAGGCCATCCCCGGCATCGTCCCGCTGGTGGAGCGCCTGCTCGCGGCCGGCGCGGCCTATGAGCTCGAGGGCGACGTCTACTTCTCCGTCGAGTCCGACCCGCACTTCGGCCAGGTGTCGAACCTGGACGCGGCCGCGATGCGGCTGCTGTCCGCCGAGCGCGGTGGCGACCCGGAGCGCCCCGGCAAGAAGAACCCCCTCGACCCGATGCTGTGGATGGCCGCCCGTGAGGGAGAGCCCAGCTGGGACGGCGGCAGCCTCGGCCGCGGCCGCCCGGGCTGGCACATCGAGTGCGTCGCCATCGCCCTGGACCACCTCGGCATGGGCTTCGACGTGCAGGGCGGCGGCTCCGACCTCGCCTTCCCGCACCACGAGATGGGCGCCTCGCACGCCCAGGTGCTGACCGGCGAGTACCCGATGGCCAAGGCGTACGTCCACGCCGGCATGGTCGGCCTGGACGGCGAGAAGATGTCGAAGTCCAGGGGCAACCTGGTCTTCGTCTCCCGGCTGCGCCAGGACGGCGTCGACCCGGCCGCCATACGGCTGGCCCTGCTCGCCCACCACTACCGCAGCGACTGGGAGTGGACCGACCAGGTCCTGCGGGACGCCGTCGAGCGCCTGAACCGCTGGCGCGCCGCCGTCTCCCGGCCGGACGGCCCGCCCGCCGACGCGCTGGTCGAGGAGATCCGCGACGCCCTCGCCGACGACCTCGACGCGCCCGCCGCGCTGGCCGCGGTGGACCGCTGGGCCGCCGTCCAGCAGAGCACCGGCGGTCAGGACATCGGCGCCCCCGGCGTGGTCACCCGCGCGGTCGACGCCCTGCTCGGCGTCGCGCTGTAGGGACCGGCGGACACACGAACGAGGGGAGGGCCCCACGCCGTCAGGCGTGGGGCCCTCCCCTCGTTCGTGTGTCCGCACGGCCGCGATCCGGTCAGTCCTCCGAGCCCGCGCCCGGGCCGGGACCCGGCCCCGCACCGGGGCCCTGCGGCGGATCGTCGTCGTCGCCGGCCCGCGGCGGCTTCCCGGGGCGGGAGCGGCCGCCCGGGCTGTCCCGGCGGCGCAGGTACCGCTCGAACTCGCGCGCGATCGCCTCGCCGGAGGCCTCCGGGAGGTCCGCGGTGTCCCGCGCCTCCTCCAGGGTCTGCACGTACTCGGCGACCTCGCTGTCCTCGGCGGCCAACTGGTCCACGCCCACCTGCCAGGCGCGCGCGTCCTCCGCGAGCTCGCCCAGCGGGACGCGGATGTCGATCAGGTCCTCCAGCCGGTTCAGCAGCGCCAGCGTGGCCTTCGGGTTCGGCGGCTGCGACACGTAGTGCGGCACCGCCGCCCACAGGCTCACCGCCGGCACCCCGGCGTGCGTGCACGCCTCCTGGAGCACGCCCACGATGCCGGTCGGGCCCTCGTACTTGGTCTCCTCCAGGTCCATCCGCCGGGCCAGGTCGGCGTCGGAGGTGGTCCCGCTGATCGGCACCGGCCGGGTGTGCGGGGTGTCGCCGAGCAGCGCGCCCAGGATCACCACCAGCTCCACGCCCAGCTCGTGGGCGAAACCGAGCAGCTCGTTGCAGAACGTGCGCCAGCGCATCGACGGCTCGATGCCGCGGACCAGCACCAGGTCGCGCGGCTTGTCGCCGCCCACGCGCACCACCGAGAGCCGGGTCGTCGGCCAGGTGATCTTGCGGACCCCGTTGTCCAGCCACACGGTGGGCCGGTTGACCTGGAAGTCGTAGTAGTCCTCGGCGTCCAGCGCCGCGAACACCTCGCCCTTCCACTCCTTCTCGAGATGCGCGACCGCGGCGGAGGCGGCGTCACCGGCATCGTTCCAGCCTTCGAACGCGGCCACCATGACCGGGTCGATCAGCTCGGGAACCCCCTCGAGCTCGATCACCCAGCGCCTCCTTCCGACGAGTCCTCGTGTACGCCACAACCTTACGGCGTTCGGGGGCACTGCCCGCAGCCCCCTCGAACGGCCCGTGAGCGATCACTGCCCCGTGGGGAAGGGGTGCACACACGCCCCGGCGGCCCCGGGCGCGGACCGTTCTCCCGCGCGCCGGGGCCGCCGGGGCGTCACCGGCTCAGTCCTCGACCCAGTCCATCGTCCGCCGGACCGCCTTGTGCCAGTTGTGGTACTCGCTGTCGCGGACCGCCGGGTCCATCCGGGGAGTCCACTCGGCGTCCTGGCGCCAGTTGGCGCGCAGCTCGTCCACGCTCTTCCAGAAGCCGACCGCCAGGCCCGCCGCGTAGGCCGCGCCCAGACAGGTCGTCTCGGACACCTCGGGCCGCACCACCGGCGCGTCCAGGCAGTCCGCGAGGATCTGCATCAGCAGGTCGTTGGCGGTCATGCCGCCGTCCACCCGCAGCGTCGCCAGCTGGACCCCGGAGTCCTTGGCCATGGCGTCGGTGATCTCCCGGGTCTGCCAGGCCGTGGCCTCCAGCACCGCGCGCGCCAGGTGGGCCTTGGTGACGTACCGGGTGAGCCCGGCGATCACCCCCCGGGCGTCGGAACGCCAGTAGGGGGCGAACAGGCCGGAGAACGCCGGCACGAAGTACGCGCCGCCGTTGTCCTCCACCGAGGCGGCCAGCGGCTCGATCTCGGCCGCGCTGGAGATCATCCCCATCTGGTCGCGCATCCACTGCACCAGCGAACCGGTGACCGCGATCGACCCCTCCAGCGCGTAGACCGGCTTCTGCCCGCCGATCCGGTAGCCGACCGTGGTGATCAGGCCGCTGTAGGAGTTGATGATCTTCTCGCCGGTGTTCATCAGCAGGAAGGTGCCGGTGCCGTAGGTCGACTTGCCCTCGCCCTCGGCGAAGCAGGTCTGGCCGAACAGCGCGGCCTGCTGGTCGCCCAGCGCCGAGGCGACCGGGATGCCGCCCAGCAGGTCGCCCAGCCGCCCGCCCCGGATCTTCCCGTACTCCTCGGCGGAGGAGCGGATCTCCGGGAGCATCGCGGTGGGGACGCCGATCGACTCGCAGATCCGCTCGTCCCAGTCGAGGGTGCGCAGGTTCATCAGCAGGGTGCGGGAGGCGTTGGTGACGTCGGTGACGTGCCGGCCGCCGTCCACGCCGCCCGTCAGGTTCCAGATCACCCAGCTGTCCATCGTGCCGAAGAGGATGTCCCCGGCCTCCGCCCGCTCGCGCAGGCCGTCCACCTGGTCCAGCAGCCAGCGCGCCTTGGGCCCGGCGAAGTAGGACGCCAGCGGCAGGCCGGTCTCCCGGCGGAAGCGGTCCTGGCCCACGTTGCGGCCCAGTTCGCGGCAGAGCGCGTCGGTGCGGGTGTCCTGCCAGACGATCGCGTTGTGCACCGGCCGGCCGGTGTGCCGGTCCCACAGCACGGTCGTCTCGCGCTGGTTGGTGATGCCGATGGCCACGATGTCGTCCCGGGTGACGCCCGCGGCGGTGATCGCCCCGGCGACCACCTCCTCCAGGTTGGCCCAGATCTCCATGGCGTCGTGCTCGACCCAGCCCGGCTTCGGGAGGATCTGTTCGTGCTCCTTCTGGTCCACCGCGACGATCCGGCCGTCCCGGTCGAAGACGATGCAGCGGGTCGACGTGGTGCCCTGGTCGATGGCCGCGATGAACGGGCCTGCGCTGCGTCCTTCGGTCACTGGCTGCTGGTCGGTCACTGGTCACCCTTCGAGGTCTGCGGACGTGGTACGTGCGGGTCGACGCGTCTGCTCCACCGCGGCCTGCGCATGGTCTCTCAGGGGAACAGCCACCGGTAGAGACCCGCCGCGACCACCGCGCCGATCAGGGGACCGGCGACCGGCACCCAGGCGTATCCCCAGTCGGAGCCGCCCTTGTTCGGCAGGGGCAGGAGCGCGTGCGTCAGCCGGGGACCCAGGTCGCGGGCCGGGTTGATGGCGTAGCCGGTCGGGCCGCCCAGCGACAGACCGATCGCGACCACGAGCAGGGCGGTGACCAGACCGCCCAGCGGGCCCAGGCCGTCGCCGTCGGCGTTGAGGCCCTGGGTGAGCACGCCGAGCAGCAGCACCACCGTGCCGATGATCTCGGTCAGCAGGTTCTGCAGCGGTTTGCGGATCTCCGGGCCGGTGGAGAAGATGCCCAGCACCGGTCCGGCGGCCGGTTCCCGCGCCTCGACCGCCTTGCCCTCGGCGGTCGGCGTCTTCTGCGCGCCGGGGCCGCCGACGATCTCGTGGTCGGTCAGATGGGCGTGGAACTGCCCGTAGTAGGCGACCCAGACGAGGGCCGCGCCGATCATCGCGCCGAGCATCTGCCCGGCCCAGTACAGCGGCAGGTCCGCCCAGGCGGTGCCGCCGTTCAGGGCCAGGGCCAGGGTGACCGCCGGATTGAGGTGGGCCCCGGACACGGGTCCCGTGGCGTAGACCGCGACCATCACGGCCAGGCCCCAGCCGAAGGCGATGGAGAGCCATCCGGCGTTGCGGGCCTTGGACGCCTTGAGTGTGACGGCGGCGCACACGCCGCCGCCGAGGAGGATGAGAAGAGCCGTCCCTACTGTCTCGCCGATGAAGATCTGGGAGCTCGTCATCCTTCGCATGGTAACGACGAGACCCGAGGGGCGATACCGGAGTGTGATGGCGTGATTACGCCAAGATCGCACCCTTCGGCGGCCCCTCGCCGGTCCGCCGTACGGCCGTCCGGCGGCGTCCGCACAGTGGACCGGACCGCCACCGTGCGGACACCCCGGCTACGCTGATCTGGTGCGCACCCCGCGGAAACGGTCCGCGACCGCGCAAAGCCGACAGCCGTCGCATCCCAGGGAGCTCCTCCATGGCCTCGTCGCCGTCCCCGTCCGCAGCAGACGCCCGCGCCCGCGTGTCCGCCCTCCGAGAGGCCCTGGCCACCCGCGTGGTGGTCGCCGACGGGGCGATGGGCACGATGCTCCAGGCGCAGGACCCGACCCTGGCGGACTTCCAGGACCTCGAGGGCTGCAACGAGATCCTGAACGTCACCCGCCCCGACATCGTCCGTTCGGTCCACGACGCCTACCTCGAGGTGGGCGTCGACTGCGTCGAGACCAACACCTTCGGCGCCAACCACTCGGCCGCCGCCGAGTACGAGATCGCCGACCGGATCCACGAGCTGTCGGAGGCGGGCGCCCGCATCGCCCGCGAGGCGGCCGACGACTTCACCGCGCGCACCGGCCGGCAGCGCTGGGTGCTGGGCTCCATGGGCCCCGGCACCAAGCTGCCCACCCTCGGCCACATCGGCTACGGCGTCGTCCGTGACGGCTTCCAGGCCAACGCCGAGGGCCTGCTCGGCGGCGGCGCCGACGCGCTGATCGTGGAGACCACCCAGGACCTGCTGCAGACCAAGGCCGCCGTCGTGGGCGCCCGCCGCGCGATGGAGGCCACCGGCGTCCAGGTGCCGCTGATGGTGTCGATGGCGTTCGAGACAACCGGCACCATGCTGCTCGGCTCCGAGATCGGCGCCGCGCTCACCGCGCTCGAGCCGCTCGGCATCGACATGATCGGCCTGAACTGCTCGACCGGCCCCGCCGAGATGACCGAGCACCTGCGTTACCTGGCCCGCCACTCCCGCATCCCGCTGCTGTGCATGCCCAACGCCGGCCTGCCCGTCCTCACCAAGGACGGCGCGCACTTCCCGCTCGACGCCGAGGGCCTCGCCGACGCCCAGCAGGACTTCGTCCGCGACTACGGCCTCTCCCTGGTCGGCGGCTGCTGCGGCACCACCCCGGAACACCTGCGGCAGCTGGTCGAGCGCGTCCAGGGCGCCTCCCCGGTCGAGCGCGACCCGCGCCCCGAGCCCGGCGCCGCCTCGCTCTACCAGACGGTGCCGTTCCGCCAGGACACCTCGTACCTCGCCATCGGCGAGCGCACCAACGCCAACGGCTCCAAGAAGTTCCGCGAGGCCATGCTGGAAGGCCGCTGGGACGACTGCGTCGAGATGGCCCGCGAGCAGATCCGCGAGGGCGCGCACATGCTCGACCTGTGCGTCGACTACGTGGGCCGGGACGGCGTCGCCGACATGGCCGAGCTGGCCGGCCGGTTCGCGACCGCCTCCACCCTGCCGATCGTGCTGGACTCCACCGAGGTGGACGTGCTGCGGGCCGGTCTGGAGAAGCTCGGCGGCCGCGCGGTGCTGAACTCCGTCAACTACGAGGACGGGGCCGGGCCCGAGTCGCGGTTCGCCAAGGTCACCGAGCTCGCCCGGGAGCACGGCGCCGCACTGATCGCGCTGACCATCGACGAGGAGGGCCAGGCCCGCACCGTGGAGAAGAAGGTCGAGATCGCCGAGCGGCTGATCGACGACCTGACCGCCCACTACGGCATCCACGAGTCGGACATCCTGGTCGACTGCCTGACCTTCACCATCTGTACCGGCCAGGAGGAGTCCCGCAAGGACGGCGTCGCCACCATCGAGGCGATCCGCGAGCTCAAGCGCCGCCGCCCGGACGTGCAGACCACCCTCGGCCTGTCCAACATCTCCTTCGGCCTCAACCCGGCCGCCCGCATCCTGCTGAACTCCGTCTTCCTCGACGAGTGCGTCAAGGCGGGCCTGGACTCGGCGATCGTGCACGCCAGCAAGATCCTCCCCATCGCCCGGTTCAGCGAGGAGGAGGTCGCCACCGCGCTGGACCTGGTGTACGACCGCCGCAGCGAGGGCTACGACCCGCTGCAGAAGCTGATGCAGCTCTTCGAGGGCGCCACCGCCAAGTCCCTCAAGGCCGGCCGGGCCGAGGAACTGGCCGCGCTGCCGCTGGACGAGCGGCTCAAGCGGCGGATCATCGACGGCGAGAAGAACGGCCTGGAGGCCGACCTCGACGAGGCGCTGACCACCCGCAAGGCCCTCGACATCGTCAACGACACCCTGCTGGACGGCATGAAGGTGGTCGGCGAGCTGTTCGGCTCCGGCCAGATGCAGCTGCCGTTCGTCCTCCAGTCCGCCGAGGTCATGAAGACCGCGGTGGCGCACCTGGAGCCGCACATGGAGAAGACGGATGAGGCCGGCAAGGGCACCATCGTGCTGGCCACCGTCCGCGGCGACGTGCACGACATCGGCAAGAACCTGGTCGACATCATCCTCTCCAACAACGGCTACAACGTCGTCAACCTCGGCATCAAGCAGCCGGTCCAGGCGATCCTGGACGCGGCCGAGGAGCACAAGGCCGACGTCATCGGCATGTCGGGCCTGCTGGTGAAGTCCACGGTGATCATGAAGGAGAACCTGGAGGAGCTGAACCAGCGCGAGCTGGCCGCCCGCTTCCCGGTGATCCTCGGCGGCGCCGCACTCACCCGCGCGTACGTCGAGCAGGACCTGCACGAGATCTACCAGGGCGAGGTCCGCTACGCCCGGGACGCCTTCGAGGGCCTGCGCCTGATGGACGCCCTGATCGGGATCAAGCGCGGCGTGCCCGGCGCCAAGCTGCCCGAGCTGCGCCAGCGCCGGGTGAAGGCGGCCCCCGCCGTCCAGGTGGAGGAGCGCCAGGACGAGGGGCCGGTGCGCTCCGACGTGGCCACCGACAACCCGGTGCCCACCCCGCCCTTCTGGGGCACCCGCGTGGTCAAGGGCATCCAGCTCAAGGAGTACGCCTCCTGGCTCGACGAGGGCGCGCTGTTCAAGGGCCAGTGGGGTCTGAAGCAGGCCCGCACCGGCGACGGACCCTCCTACGAGGAGCTCGTCGAGACCGAGGGCCGGCCGCGGCTGCGCGGCCTGCTCGACCGGCTGCAGACGGAGAACCTGCTGGAGGCGGCCGTCGTGTACGGCTACTTCCCCTGCGTCTCCAAGGGCGACGACCTGATCCTGCTGGACGAGGACGGCGGCGAGCGCACCCGCTTCACCTTCCCCCGCCAGCGCCGTGGCCGCCGGCTCTGCCTGGCGGACTTCTTCCGCCCCCAGGAGTCCGGCGAGACGGACGTGGTCGGCCTGCAGGTCGTCACCGTCGGCTCGCGGATCGGCGAGGAGACCGCCCGGCTGTTCGCCGCCGACTCCTACCGCGAGTACCTGGAGCTGCACGGTCTGTCCGTGCAGCTCGCCGAGGCGCTCGCCGAGTACTGGCACGCCCGGGTCCGCTCCGAGCTCGGCTACGCCGGCGAGGACCCGGACGAGATGAGCGGCATGTTCGAGCTGAAGTACCGCGGCGCCCGCTTCTCCCTGGGCTACGGGGCCTGCCCCGACCTGGAGGACCGGGCCAAGATCGCGGAGCTGCTGAAGCCGGAGCGCATCGGCGTCCACCTCTCCGAGGAGTTCCAGCTCCACCCGGAGCAGTCCACCGACGCCATCGTCATCCACCACCCCGAGGCGAAGTACTTCAACGCCCGCTGAGCCGCTCGCGCCGTCGCGCCGCCGTTTCCGGCAGGCGATCGGCGCGAACCGGTCGTACACTGGTCGATCCGCCGCAGGCCGGTCGCCTCTCCCCGCTCGGGGAGGGCGGCCGGCCTGTCGGCCCCCCGCCCGCAGCAGGCTCTTTCGCGAGGAGGTCCCCACGGATGACGAGTACGGTCCCCGCCACCACGACCCGGACGGCCGAGGAGTCGGGCCTCCAGGCGGTACTGCTCGACATGGACGGCACCCTCGTCGACACGGAGGGTTTCTGGTGGGACGTGGAGAGGGAGGTCTTCGGAGCGCTGGGGCACCGGCTGGACGAGTCCTGGCGTGAGGTGGTGGTCGGCGGGCCGATGAGCCGCAGCGCCGGCTTCCTCATCGAGGCCACCGGCGCGGCCATCGGGCTGGAGGAGCTGTCCGTGCTGCTCAACCAGGGCTTCGAGGCGCGCATCGAGGAGCACCTGCCGCTGATGCCGGGCGCTGCCCGCCTGCTCGCCGAACTGCACGCCCACGACGTCCCGACCGCGCTGGTCTCCGCCTCCCACCGCCGCGTCATCGACCGGGTCCTCACCGCGCTGGGCGCCCACCACTTCCGCCTCACCGTGGCCGGCGACGAGGTGCCGCGCACCAAGCCGCACCCCGATCCCTACCTGCGGGCCGCGGCCGGACTGGGCGCCGATCCGGCCCGCTGCGCGGTCGTCGAGGACACCGCCACCGGGGTCGCCGCCGCCGAGGCGGCGGGCTGCCGGGTGGTCGCGGTGCCCTCCGTCGCCCCGATGCGCCCCGGACCGCGGCGCACCGTCGTGAAGTCGCTGGAAGAAGTCGACCTGGGATTCCTGCGCTCGCTGATCCGCCCCTGCTGAAGGACCGCTCCCACGGAATAGGCGCAGCCCGTCCACCAATTGTTCACCCTCCTTCGGCGGGCAATGACGGGCGTCGCTTCCGCGGAATACCGGAAAGCGGTGACGCCTTCGCGGAAGGCCCTCTTTTCCGCCGTTCATTCCTGTGACCTTCGCCACGTCGGGATGGTCCGGCACCTGCGGTGATCCGGACAGATGGGCTCGATACGCCTGCCCGGGCGGGGCGTTCGCGCCCGATTTGGGGAACTGCCGCACGAATCCTTCCCCGAGGCCCTTGCCGCAGCGTCCGCGGTCGCTTCCGAAGCGTGACGGCAATTCGGAACCGGTCGCTTCGAAGGGCCCGGGCAGTGGCGGCTAATGTCGGCCGCGAGAAACATTCCCCCACTCCCGCGGCCCGACGCGCCACACCCCCGGCCGACGGGACCCGCGGAAACAGACAGCCTGGAGACGTCCGAGCATGAACCGCAAGACTCTGGTGCTGCCGGCCGTGATCGGTCTGGTCGCTCCGCTGATGGCCGCCTGCGGCGGGTCCGACAGCGGTTCGGACGGCGCGCCGGTCAGAGTCGGCACCACGGACCAGGTCACCTCCTCGACGGACGCCCCCGCACCGCTCGACCCCGCCTACGCCTACGACGTCGGCTCCTGGAACGTCCTGCGCCAGTCGCTGCAGACCCTCCTGGTGCAGCCGAGGGGCGGCGGCGACCCGCAGCCCGAGGCCGCCGAGAACTGCCGCTTCACCGACACCGGCAACGAGCGCTACTCCTGCACCCTGCGCAAGGGCCTGCGGTTCGCCGGCGGCGACGCCGTCACCGCCGAGGACGTGAAGTACTCCGTCGAGCGGGTGCTGCGGATCGACTCGGACAGCGGCGTGGCCGGTCTGCTGAACGGCGTGGACGCCGTGGAGACCCGGGGCGACCGCGAGGTGATCTTCCACCTGAAGGCCGCCGACGCCACCTTCCCGTACAAGCTCTCCACGCCGGTCGCCTCCATCGTCGACCCGGACGAGTACCCCGCCTCCGAGCTCCGCGAGGGCTTCGGCGTCAGCGGCTCCGGCCCGTACACCCTGGAGTCGGAGGTCGAGGACGGCGCGCTGGCGAAGGCGGTCTTCACCCGCAACCCGGACTACCGGGGCTCCCTCGAGGTGGCCAACGAGGAGGCGGAGCTGGTCGCCTTCGCCGACGCCGAGGCGATGGACGCGGCGATGGCGGACGGCGAGATCGACGTCATGTCCCGCACCCTGACGCCCGGGCAGGTCACGAAGCTGGACGCGGCCAAGGACGACGGCATCGAGCTCGTCGAGATGTCCGGGCTCGACATCCGCTACCTGGCCTTCGACACCGACGCCCCGGCCGTCCAGAACAAGGCGGTCCGCCAGGCGGTCGCGCAGGTCGTGGACCGCAGCGAGCTGGTCGCCCGGGTGTACGGCGCGCAGGCCGAGCCGCTCTACTCGCTGGTGCCGGCCACCCTCACCGGGCACTCCAACAGCTTCTTCAACAAGTATGGCGAGCCCAGCGCCGCCAAGGCCGCCAAGATCCTCGCCGAGGCCGGCATCAGCACCCCGGTGCCGATCGACCTCCACTACACGGTGGACCACTACGGCTCCGCCACGGCCGAGGAGTTCGAGGTGCTGGCCGAACAGCTCCGTGACAGCGGGCTGTTCAAGGTCGGCGAGCCCAAGGGCGCGCAGTGGAAGGAGTTCCGCCCGGCGTCCATGAAGGGCCGGTACGAGGTCTGGGGCATGGGCTGGTTCCCCGACTTCCCGGACGCGGACAACTACCTCGCCCCGTTCCTCGAGAAGAAGAACTTCCTCGGTTCCCCCTACTCCAACCGCAAGGCCCAGCAGGTGCTGATCCCGCAGTCGCGCCGCGAGCGCGACCGGGCCGACGCCGTGCTGAGCCTGACCGAGATGCAGGAGATCGTCGCCGAGGACGTCCCGGTGCTGCCGCTGTGGCAGGGCAAGCAGTACATCGCCGCCCGCGACGGTGTCACCGGCACGGCCTACGCGCTCAACAGTTCCTCCAACCTCCAGTTGTGGGAGCTGAGCCGAGGCGTCGGCTCCCAGTGATCCACCCTCCCGCCCGTCCC
>NZ_JBRIOU010000007.1:157878-161693 GCF_053474865.1 Streptomyces sp. CO7 | reverse complement strand
GGCGGGAGCCGTCCCTCCGCACCGCGGACGGGCTCGGCCGAGCCCGGTTTCCGTTCCGAACGCACGACAAGGCACATCACGTGAAGAGACATCATCGGTGGCCGCTCAAGCCCGCGTCGGCCGCACTGGCGGCGGTCCTGCTCGCGGGCTGCGGCACGGGGGAGGAGTCGGCGCAGAGCACCGACTCCGAGGTCGTCGTCGGCATGACGGACGACGTGCTCGCCACCGACCCGGCCTCGGGCTACGACCCGGGTTCCTGGCTGTTGTTCAACAACGTCTTCCAGTCGCTCCTCTCCTTCCCGCGCGGGGCCATCGAGCCGGAGCCGGAGGCGGCGGAGGAGTGTCACTTCGCCGACGACAAGGCGCGGGTCTTCCAGTGCACCCTGCGCGAGGGCCTGGAGTTCAGCAACGGCGACCCGTTCACGTCCGAGGACGTGAAGTTCACCTTCGACCGCATGCTGAAGATCGACGACCCGTCGGGCCCCGCCGTCATGTTCGCCTCGCTCGACGAGGTGGAGGCGCCGGAGGAGACGAAGGTCGTCTTCCGCCTGAAGTTCCCGGACGCGACCTTCCCCAGCAAGATAGCCTCGGGCGCCGGATCGATCGTCCCGCGGAACGAGTACCCGGCCGACAAGCTGCGGGAGGACGGCAAGGCCGTCGGCTCGGGCCCCTACCGGCTCGACTCCTTCGACGACGACCAGGCCGTCTTCTCCCTCAACGAGGGGTACAAGGGCACCGCGCAGACGCGCAACGAGGGCGTCACCCTCAAGCTCTTCCACGGTGACCGCACGCACCTGAAGGACGCCCTGACCAAGGGCGAGGTGGACGTGGCCTACCGAGGCCTGTCCGCCGGCGACATCGCGGACATCGAGGAGAGCGCCGACCGCCACGAGGAGATATCGGTCCTCGAGGGCTCCAGCGCCGAGGTCCAGCACCTGGTCTTCAACGTCAAGGACCCGGTCGTCGGCAACCCGGGCGTCCGCAAGGCCATCGCCTACCTGCTCGACCGCGAGGCCCTGATCGACCAGGTCTACGAGCAGACCGCCACGCCGCTCTACTCGATCGTCCCGGCGGGCATCAACGGCCACAACACCGCCTTCTTCGACACCTACGGCGGCAAGCCCTCCAAGGCCGCCGCGCAGCAGGCGCTGACCGAGGCGGGCGTCACCAGCAAGGTGAAGCTGACGCTGTGGTCCACCCCGGACCGCTACGGCCCGTCCACGGACCAGGAGTTCAAGGCGATCGCCAAGCAGCTCAACGACAGCGGACTGTTCCAGGCCGACGTGAAGTCGGTGAAGTTCGACAAGTACGAGAAGGACATCGCCGACGGCAAGTACGGCGTCTACGTCAAGGGCTGGGTGCCGGACTACCCGGACCCGGAGAACTTCACCGCCCCGTTCTTCGGCGAGGGCAACGTCCTCAGCAACAACTACGAGAACAAGACCATCACCGAGGACCTGATCCCGGCGACCGGCGCCCAGCGGGAGCGGGCCTCCACCTCCCGCGACTACGGGGAGCTGCAGGACATCGTCGCCGAGGAGCTTCCGATCCTGCCGATCTGGCAGGCCAAGCAGTACGCGGTCGTCCGCGACGGCGTGTACGGCCTGGAGAAGTGCCTGGACGCCTCGACGGTCTTCCGGTTCTGGGAGATCAGCAAGGACGGCAGCTGATCCCACGCGGCACGACGGCGCCCCCGCCACCCGGTCTCCCGGGCGGCGGGGGCGCCGTCGTCGTGCGTCGTCGTGCGTCGTCGTGCGTCGAGCGTCGCGCGGGGCCCGCGGGCGGTTCCCCGGCGGGGTCGCCGGCGAGCGCCGGCGGCCGGTCAGCGGCCGCCGGGGCGCACCAGACCGCTCTCGTACGCGTAGACCGCCGCCTGCACCCGGTCGCGCAGCCCCAGCTTGGTCAGCACGTGCCCGACGTGGGTCTTCACCGTGGTCTCGCCGACGAACAGGTCGGCGGCGATCTCCGCGTTGGACAGGCCGCGGGCCACCAGCTTCAGCACCTCCACCTCACGCTCGGTCAGCGTGCGCAGCGCGTCCGGCACGGTCTCCTCGCCGGACGGCAGGTGGGTGGCGTACTTGTCGAGCAGCCGCCGGGTGACGCTGGGGGCCAGCATCGCCTCGCCGGCCGCCACCACGCGGATCGCCTGCACCAGTTCGTGCGCCGGGGCGTCCTTCAGCAGGAAACCGCCGGCGCCCGCGCGCAGCGCCTCCACCACGTACTCGTCCAGGTCGAAGGTGGTCAGCACCAGCACCCTGGCCGGTCCGTCCCGCTCCGGTCCGGTGATGCGGCGGGTCGCCTCCACGCCGTCCATCCGCGGCATCCGGATGTCCATCAGCACCACGTCCGGCTGCAGCGCCCGGACCTGCTCCACCGCCTGCCGGCCGTCACCGGCCTCGCCGACGACGGCGATGTCCTGTTCGGCCTCCAGGATCATCCGGAAGCCGGTGCGCAGCAGAGGCTGGTCGTCCACCAGCAGGACACGGATCGCCACCTGAGATCTCCCTCGTTCATCGCCCGGCGCGCGTCCCCCGGCGGCCGGCCCGGCTCATTCTGCCGTGCCCGCCCGGGGCGCGGGCAGGGAGACCGGCAGCGGGTACGGCGGGGGAGTGCCGCCGAACTCGGGACAGTGCGCCTGGTGGTCGCACCAGTCGCACAGCTTCCCGCGGCGCGGCCGCCAGTCGCCGGTCGCGGTCGCCTGCGCGATCGCCTCCCACAGGGCGAGCAGCTTGCGCTCGACCCGCCGCAGATCCTCGGGGGCCGGGTCGTACGTCACCACGTCGCCGCTGCCGAGGTAGACCAGCTGGAGCCGGCGCGGCAGCACCCCCTTCAGCCGCCACACCACCAGGGCGTAGAACTTCATCTGGAACAGGGCCTCCTCCGCGTACTGCGGGCGGGGGGCCTTGCCGGTCTTGTAGTCGACGATCCGCACCTCGCCGGTGGGCGCCACGTCGACCCGGTCGATGATGCCGCGCAGCCGCAGGCCGGACTCGAGCTCCGTCTCCACCGTGAACTCGCGCTCCACCGGCTCCAGACGGGTCGGGTCCTCCAGCGTGAACCAGCGCTCCACCAGCCGCTCGGCCTCCTCCAGCCAGCGGGCGAGGCGGACGCCGTCGGGGTCGTCGGCGAACAGCTCCGCGACCTCGGGACGGCTCTCGCGGAGGCGCTGCCACTGACCGGGAAGCAGGTCACGGGCGCGCGGCGCGGTCCGCTCGGCGGCGGGCGCGTCGAAGAGGCGCTCCAGCACCGCGTGCACCAGCGTGCCGCGGGTGGCCGCCTCGCTGGGCCTCTCCGGCAGCCGGTCGATCACCCGGAAGCGGTAGAGCAGCGGACACCGCATGAAGTCCGCGGCGCGCGAGGGGGACAGCGACCGCGGCGGTGCGGGGGCGCGGGTGCCGGCCGGGACGCCCGGGGCGGCCCCCGGCGCGGCCCCTGTCGCGGCGTCCGGGGTGTCGTCCGGGGTCCCGGCGGGGTCGGCGGTGCTGGTCTCCATGGCCTTAGACCTTACGGCCCGGCGCGGACAGCGGGGGCACGGAACGGACATGGGCACGGTCACAGGGGGAAAGGCTCAGGGGGGTGCCAAGGCGTGCGAAGCGGCCTCCGCCGCATACCATCGACCTCGAGCCGCTCCACCGCACGCGGGCGCGTGGAGGGCGACGCTTTTCGATCGAGGGGACTGACGGCGTGGAGCAGAGCGGCGCGAGCGAGGATCCGCGGCCCGAGGGCGACGCCACGCCGCCCGTCCCGCCCGCGAAGCCCGCCCCCGCGCCGCTGCCCGAGGAACCCGACGCCGGCGCGACCGCGCGGGCCAGGGG
>NZ_JBRIOU010000007.1:155003-157778 GCF_053474865.1 Streptomyces sp. CO7 | reverse complement strand
GTCCGGGCCCGTGCCCGAGGCGACCGGGGCGCACGACGCCGAGCCGGAGCCCGCGCAGCACGGCGACTCCCGGCCGGAGCCCGCGCAGGCCCCCGGCGCCGAACCCGGTCCCCCGCGGCCCCGCGACGTCGAGCCCGAGTCCGCGACCGCCGCGGGGAAGGAACGGTCCGGCGAGCAGGAGCGGGCGGTGCCGAAGGCGCAGGAGCCGCCCACGGAGGCTCCGGTGACCCCCTCGGGGCGCACGCTCGCCCAGGGCCACGGTCCCGCCCCCAAGGGGGCCGGACGGCCGGGCGGACCGCAGGACCACGAGAAGGAGACCCGCGGCGGGCTGCTGATGGGACGCCCCTTCGGCGTGCCCGTCTACGTGTCGCCCAGCTGGTTCCTCGTCGCCGCGCTGATCACCTGGGTCTTCGGCAACCAGCTCGAGCGGATCCTCCCCGACCTCGGCGCCGCCCGGTACCTGGTCTCGCTGTTCTTCGCCGTCGCCCTCTACGCCTCGGTGCTGGTGCACGAGCTGGCGCACACCGTCGCCGCCCTCCGCTTCCGGCTGCCGGTGCGCCGCATCCAGCTCCAGTTCTTCGGCGGCTACTCCGACATCGGCAAGGAGTCCGAGACCCCCGGCCGGGAATTCGTGCTGGCCTTCGTCGGCCCGCTGCTCTCCCTGGTGCTGGCCGGCGTCTTCTACCTGTCCCTGTTCGCCGTGGAGCCCGGCACCGTGCCCGGCGTCCTGCTGGCCGGCCTGATGATCTCCAACCTGATCGTCGCCGCCTTCAACCTGCTCCCCGGCCTGCCCCTGGACGGCGGCCGGATGCTCCGCGCCGTGGTCTGGAAGATCACCGGCAGGCCCATGGCCGGTACCGTCGCCGCGGCGTGGGCCGGCCGGGCGCTGGCCGTCGCCGTCCTCATCGGCTTCCCGCTGCTCACCCGCTCCGGCGCGGTCGGCCAGGCCGAGACCGACGGCATGGACACCGTCCTGGACGCGCTGCTCGCCGCCATCGTCGCCGCGATCATGTGGACCGGCGCGGGCAACAGCCTCCGCATGGCCCGGCTGCGCGAGCGCCTGCCCCAGCTGCGCGCCCGCACCCTGACCCGCCGGGCCGTCCCGGTGCAGCCGGACACCCCCGTCTCCGAGGCGCTGCGCCGCGCCAACGAGGCCGGCGCCCGGGCCCTGGTCGTGGTGGACGCGGTGGGCGAGCCGCTGTCCCTGGTGCGCGAGACCGGCATCGCCGGCGTCCCCGAGCACCGGCGCCCCTGGGTCGCGGTGAGCACCCTGGCGACCGACCTCACCGAGGGCATGCGGGTCTCCGCCGAGCTGGGCGGCGAGGAGCTGCTGGAGACCCTGCGGGCCGCCCCCGCCACCGAGTACCTGGTGGTGGAGGAGTCCGGCGCGATCTACGGCGTCCTGTCGGCCGCCGACGTCGAGAACGCCTTCGTGAAGGCGATGGCCCGTCGCGGCTGAGCGGCCCGGCCCGCCGCGGCCGACCGGCCCGGTCGGGACACCCTTCACGGACCGGTAGGCTGGTCACATGTCCGAACCGACCGGTGCCGCCCGCAGGCGCGGGCCCTTCAAGGTCGGGGACCAGGTTCAGCTGACCGACCCCAAGGGCCGCCACTACACGTTCACGCTGGAAGCGGGAAAGAACTTCCACACCCACAAGGGTTCCTTCCCGCACGACGAGCTGATCGGCGCCCCCGAGGGCAGCGTTGTCCGCACCACGGGGAACGTCGCCTATCTGGCGCTGCGCCCCCTGCTCCCCGACTACGTCCTGTCCATGCCCCGCGGCGCCGCCGTGGTCTACCCCAAGGACGCGGGGCAGATCCTCGCCTTCGCCGACATCTTCCCCGGCGCCCGCGTCGTGGAGGCCGGCGTCGGCTCGGGATCGCTCAGCTCCTTCCTGCTGCGCGCCATCGGCGACCAGGGCATGCTCCACTCCTACGAGCGCCGCGAGGACTTCGCCGAGATCGCGAAGCAGAACGTGGAGCGCTACTTCGGAGGCGAGCACCCCGCCTGGCAGCTCACCGTGGGCGACCTCCAGGACAACCTCAGCGACACCGAGGTCGACCGGGTCATCCTCGACATGCTGGCCCCCTGGGAGTGCCTGGAGGCCGTCTCCAAGGCGCTCGTCCCCGGCGGCATCCTCTGCTGCTACGTGGCCACCACCACGCAGCTGGCCCGCACCGTCGAGTCCATCCGTGAGATCGGCTGCTTCAACGAGCCGACCGCCTGGGAGTCGATGATCCGCAACTGGCACATCGAGGGCCTCGCGGTCCGCCCGGACCACCGGATGATCGGCCACACCGGCTTCCTGCTCACCGCCCGCCGCCTCGCGGACGGCGTCGAGCCGCCCATGCGCCGCCGCCGCCCCGCCAAGGGCGCCTACGGCGAGGACTACGCCGGCCCCAACGCCGACGGCGGCTCCCGCTAGCCGTACCTCCCACCCGGCGTGCGGGCCCTGCCCGTACGCCCCCGCAACTCCCCGGCGCACCTGTCGGGTTGCCGCGCCCCGCACGGCAACCCGACAGGTGCGCCCTGCTGTTGGCGGCACCCTCTTCCGGCGTCCCCCGCGTCGCCGCACGTCGACGCGGGGTGCCCGCCGGGTGGAAGACCTGCGCACACGGCGACCCCACGGTTCCGCGGGGCTGTGACGTGTGGCACGATGCAGGGCATCCCACCGGCACCGTCCCTCCACGGGAGACACCCACTCGTGCAGCATCCCGACGTCCCGGAACTGGCACACGCGCACGCCTCCCCCCGCCCCATCCACTGGCTCGCCA
>NZ_JBRIOU010000007.1:137807-154903 GCF_053474865.1 Streptomyces sp. CO7 | reverse complement strand
CCCATCCACTGGCTCGCCACGGCCACCGCCGTAGCCGGCGTGATGGCCCTGTCCTCCCTGGTGCAGCCCGGCCACGCCACCGCGGCCCAGCCCCGGGACGGCAAGGCGGTGGCCGCCGCGCCCGCCGCCCCGGCCCGCCCCGCGCCCGACGCGGACGCCGTGTCCTTCCCGCTCGAGTGCGGCGAGGTCGCCGAGCCCGTGGTGGCCCGGAAGGCGGCCGGCGACCTCGACGGCGACGGCAGCCCGGAGACCGTCGCCGCGGTGCACTGCGACAGCGCGATGGGGACGCCGCCCGACGCCGTCTACGTCATCACCCGTGCGGCCGACACCGGCGAGCCGCGGCTGGTCGCCACGCTGGTGGAGCACAAGGAGCGCCGCACGGTCACCGCCCTCACGGTGCGGGACGGACAGGTCGAGGCCACCGTGCTCGGGTACTCCTCGGCGGAGGTGCCCAGTTGCTGCCCGGACGTCGAGGAGGACGTCAACTGGCGCTGGGCCGACGGCGCGTTCCACCGCGGGTCGCCGGAGGCGACCGAACAGGTCTGAGCCCTCCCGGTCCGCCGTCCGGTCACAGCCGTTGATGTTCACTGCTTTCGATCCGTGTTCCTTGGGTATCTCCCTGGCAGTGAGGGAGAGCGCAAGGGTGAAGATCGGACACCTTACGACGGTGTTTGTGATCTAGGGTTTCAATCGACACCCGCCCAGGTAGGGTCTGGAAGCGTCCAGCTCCCCTTGGAGGAGGTGAGGACCGTGGCAGCCCACGACGACGACATGAACCGCGGCATCCGCCCGGGTCGAGGGTCCGAGGACCCGGCCGGGCAGATCGCCTACCTTGAGCAGGAGATCGCCGTCCTGCGACGCAAGCTCGCCGACTCTCCGCGACACACGAGGCTTCTCGAAGAGCGGATCGTCGAGCTGCAGACCAATCTGGCCGGCGTGTCCGCGCAGAACGAGCGGCTGGCCGGCACGCTCCGGGAGGCCCGCGACCAGATCGTGGCCCTCAAGGAGGAGGTCGACCGGCTCGCCCAGCCGCCGGCCGGGTTCGGAGTGTTCCTCGCGGCGAACGAGGACGGCACCGCCGACATCTTCACCGGCGGCCGCAAGCTCCGGGTGAACGTCAGTCCCAGCATCGACCTCGAAGAACTCCGGCGCGGCCAGGAGGTGATGCTCAACGAGGCGCTCAACGTGGTCGAGGCCATGCAGTTCGAGCGCGTCGGCGAGATCGTCACCCTCAAGGAGGTCCTGGAGGACGGCGAGCGGGCCCTGGTGATCGGGCACACCGACGAGGAGAAGGTGGTCCGGCTCGCCGAACCGCTGCTCGACGTCACCATCCGGGCCGGCGACGCCCTGCTGCTCGAGCCCCGCTCCGGGTACGTCTACGAGGTCGTGCCCAAGAGCGAGGTCGAGGAGCTGGTCCTCGAAGAGGTCCCCGACATCGGCTACGACCAGATCGGCGGCCTCGGCGGCCAGATCGAGGCGATCCGGGACGCGGTCGAGCTCCCCTACCTCTACCCCGACCTGTTCAAGGAGCACGAGCTGCGCCCGCCCAAGGGCGTCCTGCTCTACGGCCCGCCCGGATGCGGCAAGACGCTCATCGCCAAGGCGGTGGCGAACTCGCTGGCCAAGAAGGTCGCCGAGGTCACCGGCCAGGCGGCGGGCAAGAGCTTCTTCCTCAACATCAAGGGCCCCGAGCTGCTCAACAAGTACGTCGGCGAGACCGAGCGGCAGATCCGCCTGGTCTTCCAGCGGGCTCGTGAGAAGGCCAGCGAGGGCACGCCCGTCATCGTCTTCTTCGACGAGATGGAGTCCCTCTTCCGCACCCGCGGCTCCGGCGTCAGTTCGGACGTGGAGAACACCATCGTCCCGCAGCTCCTCGCCGAGATCGACGGCGTCGAGGGCCTGCAGAACGTGGTCGTGATCGGCGCCTCCAACCGCGAGGACATGATCGACCCGGCCATCCTGCGTCCCGGCCGGCTCGACGTGAAGATCAAGATCGAGCGTCCGGACGCCGAGGCGGCCAAGGACATCTTCGGCAAGTACCTCACCGAGCGCCTGCCGCTGCACGGGGACGACCTGACCGAGCACGGCGGCGACAAGTCCGCCACGGTCCAGGCCATGATCCAGTCCGCGGTGGAGCACATGTACGCGGAGTCCGAGGAGAACCGCTTCCTGGAGGTCACCTACGCCAACGGCGACAAGGAGGTCCTGTACTTCAAGGACTTCAACTCCGGCGCCATGATCGAGAACATCGTGGGCCGGGCCAAGAAGATGGCGATCAAGGACTTCCTGGACAAGAACCAGAAGGGCCTTCGGGTCTCCCACCTCCTCCAGGCGTGCGTGGACGAGTTCAAGGAGAACGAGGACCTGCCCAACACGACCAACCCGGACGACTGGGCCCGGATCTCCGGCAAGAAGGGCGAGCGGATCGTGTACATCCGCACCCTGATCACCGGGAAGCAGGGCGCGGACACCGGACGGTCCATCGACACGGTGGCCAACACCGGTCAGTACCTGTAGCGAGAAGGGGGCGGCCGCGGGTGCCCGTAGGGGCGTCCGCGGCCGCCTTTCACTCCCGCCGCGTCCTGCCGGGCACTCGCCCGGCCGGGCGCGGCGGGCGTGGCGAAGAGGCAAATGATCTCCCCGCCGGCGCGGTGGCGTTCTAGGCTTTCCGGTACCGCCGCTCCGCCGCAGCGGGCCGACCGGAACGCGACCTGCGCCGGAGCACGGGTGGTACTTCAGGGCCGCCCCCGACCGAGGGCGCCGCCGGGCAAGGAGGGCCGCATGACCGTACGGCGAGTGATGGGGATCGAGACGGAGTACGGGATCTCCGTTCCCGGCCACCCCAACGCCAATGCCATGCTCACCTCGTCCCAGATCGTCAACGCCTACGCGGCGGCGATGCACCGGGCCCGCCGGGCCCGCTGGGACTTCGAGGAGGAGAACCCGCTGCGGGACGCGCGAGGCTTCGACCTGGCGCGGGAGGTCGCCGACTCCAGCCAGCTCACGGACGAGGACATCGGCCTCGCCAACGTGATCCTGACCAACGGCGCCCGGCTCTACGTGGACCACGCCCACCCCGAGTACAGCTCCCCGGAGGTCACCAACCCGCTGGACGCGGTGCTGTGGGACAAGGCCGGCGAGCGGATCATGGCCGAGGCGGCCGAGCGGGCCGCCCAGCTGCCCGGCGCGCAGCCCATCCACCTCTACAAGAACAACACCGACAACAAGGGCGCCTCCTACGGGACGCACGAGAACTACCTGATGAAGCGGGAGACCGCCTTCTCGGACATCGTGCGCCACCTGACGCCCTTCTTCGTCTCCCGCCAGGTCTTCGCGGGCGCCGGCCGGGTCGGCATCGGGCAGGACGGCAACGAGCACGGCTTCCAGCTGAGCCAGCGGGCGGACTACTTCGAGGTCGAGGTGGGGCTGGAGACCACCCTCAAGCGGCCCATCATCAACACCCGCGACGAGCCGCACGCGGACGCGGAGCGGTACCGCCGCCTGCACGTGATCATCGGCGACGCCAACCTGTCCGAGATCTCCACCTACCTCAAGCTCGGCACCACCTCCCTGGTCCTGTCCATGATCGAGGACGGCTTCATCGCCGTCGACCTGGCCGTTGACCAGCCGGTGCGCACCCTGCACCAGGTCTCGCACGACCCTTCGCTCAAGCGGCTGGTCGAGTTGCGCAGCGGGCGCAGGCTGACCGCGGTGCAGCTCCAGATGGAGTACTACGAGCTGGCCCGCAAGTACGTCGAGGAGCGCTTCGGGGCGGACGCCGACGACCAGACCAGGGACGTGCTCACCCGCTGGGAGGACGTCCTGGGGCGGCTCGAGCGGGACCCGATGAGCCTGGCCGGCGAGCTGGACTGGGTGGCCAAGCGGGAGCTCATGGAGGGCTACCGCCGCCGGGACTCCCTGGACTGGGACGCCCCCCGGCTCCACCTGGTCGACCTGCAGTACGCCGACGTGCGGCCCGACAAGGGCCTGTACAACCGTCTGGTGGCCCGCGGGCGGATGAAGCGGCTGCTCGACGAGCAGGACGTGCTCAGGGCCGTCACGCAGCCCCCTGAGGACACCCGGGCCTACTTCCGCGGCCGCTGCCTGGAGCAGTACGCGGACGACGTGGCGGCCGCCTCCTGGGACTCGGTGATCTTCGACCTGCCGGGCCGTGACTCGCTGCAACGGGTCCCCACCCTGGAGCCGCTGCGCGGCACCCGGGCGCACGTCAAGGAGCTCCTGGACCGCTGCCGGACGGCCGAGGACCTGGTCAAGGTGCTGAGCGGCAACAACTGAGTGATCTTCCACCCCCGTTTTCGGGGTGGGACGGGTCCGGAGGGGGAATCATCGGGATGGTTTCTCCGTGTGTGGGAACTGTGGGGTCGATGTCGGACCCTGCTTGTAGGGTCTGATCGAGAACGTCGAACCGAGCGGGGTGAGGGTTATGGCGACCAAGGACACCGGCGGCGGACAGCAGAAGGCCACGCGATCGACCGAGGAGGTCGACGAGCAGGCGCAGGATGCGCAGGCGAGCGAGGACCTGAAGGAACGGCAGGAGGCGCTGAGCGACGACGTCGACTCCGTCCTCGACGAGATCGACGACGTGCTCGAGTCCAATGCCGAGGAATTCGTGCGTTCGTTCGTCCAGAAGGGCGGCCAGTAAGGCCGCCAGGCCTTCGAAGCGAAGGCACAGTGCCGAAGCACGGGGACTGCTCCTGGGTGGCCCCCGTGCTTCGCCGTTCGGAGGTGGATCATCGCCGCCGTGCGGGTAGGGTCCGTGACACAACTGTGCTTCAGCTTGCCGACCGCGCAGGTGTGATGCGACCGCGGCGCGGAAGCCGCGTTCTGAAGCCGTGTTCTTCGGAAGGAATTGCGTGGAAGCCAACACTCGTGACACCGGGCGACTGCCGGCCGCCTTCCTGACTCCGGGATCCTCCTCCTTCATGGACTTCCTGGCGGGACACCAGCCGGACATGCTGCCCGGGATGCGGCAGTTGCCGCCCACCCAGGGCGTGATCGAGGCGCCGCACGGCACCACCATCGTGGCCGCGACGTTCCCCGGCGGCGTCGTGCTGGCCGGTGACCGGCGCGCCACCATGGGCAACGTGATCGCGCAGCGCGACATCGAGAAGGTGTTCCCGGCCGACGAGTACTCCGCGGTGGGCATCGCCGGCACCGCCGGTCTCGCCGTGGAGATGGTGAAGCTGTTCCAGCTGGAGCTGGAGCACTTCGAGAAGGTCGAGGGCGCCCAGCTCTCGCTGGAGGGCAAGGCCAACCGGCTGTCGACGATGATCCGTTCCAACCTCGGCATGGCCATGCAGGGCCTGGCCGTGGTGCCGCTGTTCGCGGGGTACGACCTCGACCGCCGCAAGGGCCGGATCTTCTCGTACGACGTCACGGGCGGCCGCTCCGACGAGCAGGCGGGCTTCGCGGCCACCGGCTCCGGCTCGCTGTTCGCCCGCGGCTCGATGAAGAAGCTCTACCGCGAGGACCTGACGGAGGAACAGGCCACCACCCTGGTCGTCCAGGCCCTGTACGACGCGGCCGACGACGACTCGGCGACGGGCGGCCCCGACATGGCCCGCCGGATCTTCCCGATCGTCACGGTGATCACCGAAGACGGGTTCCGCCGTCTGACGGACCAGGAGTCCTCGGGCATCGCCCGCGCGGTCCTGGACCGCCGGCTCGAGGAGCCCGACGGCCCCCGCGCCGCGCTGCTCTGACGGCCCGTCGTGAACCCACGGACCAGCAGGACGAGCCCTGTGACCCCTACAGACTCTTCGACGGAATCGACGGAAAGGGACGGATAACCGGTGTCGACGCCGTTCTATGTCTCACCCCAGCAGGCGATGGCGGACCGGGCGGAGTACGCCCGCAAGGGCATCGCGCGCGGCCGCAGTCTGGTCGTGCTGCAGTACGCCGACGGCATCGTCTTCGTCGGTGAGAACCCGTCCCGCGCGCTGCACAAGTTCAGCGAGATCTACGACCGGATCGGTTTCGCCGCGGCGGGCAAGTACAACGAGTACGAGAACCTCCGCATCGGCGGCGTCCGCTACGCGGACCTGCGCGGCTACACCTACGACCGGGGCGACGTGACCGCGCGCGGCCTGGCCAACGTGTACGCGCAGACGCTGGGCACCATCTTCTCCAGCGCGGGGGAGAAGCCCTACGAGGTCGAGCTGGTGGTGGCCGAGGTCGGGGAGGTCCCCGAGGGCGACCAGATCTACCGGCTGCCGCACGACGGCTCGATCGTGGACGAGCACGGCTCGGTCGCGGTCGGCGGCAACGCCGAGCAGATCAGCTCCTACCTGGACCAGCGCCACCGGGAGGGCATGACCCTCGCCGAGGCCCTCAAGCTGGCCGTGCAGGCCCTGTCCCGGGACACCAGCGGCTCGGAGCGGGAGATCCCCGCCGAGCGCCTCGAGGTGGCCGTGCTGGACCGCACCCGCCCGCAGCGCAGGAAGTTCCGCCGGATCACCGGACCGCGCCTGGAGCGGCTGCTCGCGGGCGGCGGCGAGGGCGGCGCCGCGGCGGCGGACGCCGGGAAGAGCGAGGATGCGGAGGACGCCTCCGAGGAGTGAACCGGTCCGGGTGGCCCCGGCCGGAGGAGGTGACCGTGCCGCGTGGTGACGGCTGTGCGCCGTGACCGCGCGGCACCGTCATGTCCGGGGCGCTGGCGCCGTCGAGCCGCGGACGACCAGCTCCACCGGGATGTCGTGGGTCACCGGGGCGCGGCCCTCGATCACCGACAGCAGGGCCTGCATGCCGCGCTCGCCGGTCAGCTCCGCGTCCAGCCGGACGGTGGTGAGCTCCGGTTCCAGCGCCATGGCGAGCACCTGGTCGTCCACCCCCGTGACCGAGAGGTCCCGCGGTACCCGCAGTCCCAGCCGCCGGGCCGCCTTGTAGGCACCCACCGCGAGCATGTCGTCGTCGCAGACCACCGCGGTCGGCCGGGGCCCGGGGGCGGTCAGCGCGCTCTCCACGGCGGCGCGGCCGTGGTCGGCGGTCATCGAGGAGGCCGCGGTCACCAGCGTGGCGCCCGGCACGGCGGCGAGCCGCTCCTGGAGCGCGCGGGCCCGCTGGGCGAAGGTCCAGGAGGCCACGTCGGCCCGCAGGTGCAGGATGTGCCGGTGGCCCAGGCCCAGCAGGTGGTCGGCCACCTGGCGGACGCCGTCGGCGATGTCCAGGTTGACCGTCGCGGTGCCGGGGGCCGCGTCGGGCTCGCTGTCCAGCATCACCAGCGGCAGCCGGTCGCCGCGCAGCACGGTGAGCGCCTGGGCGGCCATGGAGGAGGCCAGCACGCCGTCCAGCGCCGCCGGGGCCGAGGCGAAGGGGTCGCGCGCCGGGCCCACGCCGGCCGGGGACGGGTACAGCACGATGGAGAACCCGTGCGCGGCGGCCACCCGGGCGGCGCCGGTGTGCACCCCCGCGAAGAAGTGCGTGGTCAGCGACGGGACCACCAGCAGGACCGTCCGGGCGCTGCCGGTGCGCAGGTTCCGTGCCGCCAGGTTGGGCCGGTAGCCGAGGGTGCGGGCGGCCTCGCGGACCCGCTCCGCGGTGGGCGCGGAGATCCTGCCGTGCCACTTGTCGCCCAGGACGAGGGAGACGGAGGCCTGCGAGACGCCGGCGACTCGGGCCACGTCCCGGCTCGTCGGGCGGGTCTTGCCAGGTGAGGGCATCGTCGGCGCACTTCTCCGGTCTGGACTACAGGACGTCGAACATGCTACGTATGACATTCAAGTTATACGTAAAACGGAGGGCGCTGCATGTTTTCGCGGTACCTGGAGATCCTCAAGGCCCGGCATGCCGCGCGTCTGCTGACCGGAACGCTGGTGGGCCGGCTGCCCAACGCCACCTCGGCCATCGCCATCGTCCTGTTCGTCCGGGCCGAGGGCGGCTCCTACAGCCTGGCCGGCGTGCTGGCCGCCGTGTACGGCCTCGCCAACGCGGTCGGCCAGCCGGTGCTGGGCCGCCTGGTCGACCTGCACGGCCAGCCGCGGGTGCAGCTGCCCGCCGCCGTGCTGGCCGCCGCGTCGATGGCCGTCTTCGCCGTCACCGGCCTCGACCCGCTGCCCGTCGCCTACCTGGCCACGGCCGGCGCGGGCCTGTTCACCCCGCCGCTCGAGGGCGGGCTGCGCGCGCTGTGGCCCTCCGTGCTGCGCCGCGACGACCAGATCCACACCGCCTACGCCATGGACGCGGTGGCCCAGGAGGTGATGTTCACCGTCGGCCCTCTGCTGGTCTCCCTCTTCGTGGCCGTCTGGTCGCCGATGGCCGCGCTGCTGGCGCTGAACGCGATCGGCGTGCTCGGCGCCCTGTCCGTGGTCCTCTCACCGCCCTCGCGCGCCTGGCGGTCCGCGCCCCGCGAGGCGCACTGGCTGGGCGCCCTGCGCTCGGGCGGCCTGCTGGTCCTGCTGGGCGCGCTGTTCTTCGTCGGCATCGCCCTGGGCTCCATCACCGTCGCCGCGGCCGCCTACGCCGACCGCACCGGCCCCGACGGCGACGCCGTGTACGCCGTCCTGCTCGCCGCCCTCGGCTTCGGCGCGCTGGTCGGCGGCGGGCTCTACGGGGCCCGCGAGTGGGCCGGAGCCCCCGAGCGCCGCCTGAAGGGCCTGGTGGCCGCCCTCGCCCTCGGCTACGCCCCGCTGATCGCCATGCCCGGCCCCACGCCGATGACCCTGCTGGCCGC
Organism: Streptomyces sp. CO7; assembly: GCF_053474865.1. Lineage (NCBI taxonomy): Bacteria > Bacillati > Actinomycetota > Actinomycetes > Kitasatosporales > Streptomycetaceae > Streptomyces > Streptomyces sp. CO7. Next base: position 146,214 of record NZ_JBRIOU010000007.1, on the reverse strand, counting down.
CCTGGCCGGCGTGTTCCTGGCGCCCACCATCGCCTGCGCCTTCGTCCTGGTGGACCGGCACGCCCCGCGCGGCACGGTCACCGAGGCGTTCTCCTGGCTGGTCACCACCTTCACCGTCGGCTCCTCGGTCGGCACCGGCGTGGCCGGACCGGTCCTGGAGAGCCTGGGCACCCGCGCCGGTTTCGCCGTCCCGGCCGCCGCCGGAACGGTGTCGCTGGTGGTCCTGCTCGCCTCCCGCGGGGTCCTCGCCAGGCCGCGAAATCTCGGGAGAGTCGCCGCCGGATCGGAAAATGATCCGAATCGGACCGTCGAACCCCGTTTCAGCTCGGGTGATCGGGCGTAATGTTCAGACATGGACCGCCGCATTTTCGGGCTGGAGAACGAGTACGGCGTCACGTGCACGTTCAGGGGACAGCGCCGTCTGTCGCCTGACGAGGTGGCGCGGTACCTCTTCCGGCGTGTCGTGTCATGGGGCCGCAGCAGCAACGTGTTTCTGCGAAACGGCGCCCGCCTCTATCTCGACGTGGGTTCGCATCCGGAATACGCAACACCCGAATGCGACAACGTGACGGAGCTCGTCACCCACGACAAGGCCGGCGAGCGCATTCTCGAAGGACTTCTCGTCGACGCGGAACGCCGCCTGCACGAGGAGGGAATCGCGGGCGACGTCTATCTCTTCAAGAACAACACCGATTCGGCCGGCAACTCGTACGGCTGCCACGAGAACTATCTGGTGGCCCGGCACGGCGAGTTCTCCCGGCTGGCGGACATCCTCATTCCCTTCCTGGTCACCCGGCAGCTGCTCTGCGGCGCGGGCAAGGTCCTCCAGACCCCGCGCGGCGCGGTGTACTGCGTCAGCCAGCGCGCCGAGCACATCTGGGAGGGCGTCTCCTCGGCGACCACCCGCTCGAGGCCCATCATCAACACCCGTGACGAGCCGCACGCGGACGCCGAGCGCTACCGCCGGCTCCACGTGATCGTCGGCGACTCCAACATGTCGGAGACGACCATGCTGCTCAAGGTCGGGGCCACCGACCTGGTGCTGCGCATGATCGAGGCCGGCACGGTCATGCGGGACCTCACCCTGGAGAACCCGATCCGGGCCATCCGCGAGGTCAGCCACGACCTCACCGGCCGCCGCAAGGTGCGCCTGGCCAGCGGCCGGGAGGCATCGGCCCTCGAGGTGCAGCGCGAGTACTACGAGAAGGCCTGCGAGTTCGTCGACCGGCGGGGCATCCGCACCGGCGTCGTCGAGCAGGTCCTGGAGCTGTGGGGCCGCACCCTGGACGCGATCGAGGAGGAGGACCTGGACCGGGTCGCCACCGAGATCGACTGGGTGATCAAGTACAAGCTGCTGGAGCGCTACCGCGCCAAGCACAACATGACCATGTCGAACCCGCGGGTCGCCCAGATAGACCTCGCCTACCACGACATCCACCGCCGCCGGGGCCTCTACTACCTGCTGGAGCGCAACGGCCAGGCCAAGCGGATCTGCAACGACGTCAAGATCTTCGAGGGCAAGTCGGTGCCGCCGCAGACCACGCGGGCCCGGCTGCGCGGGGACTTCATCAAGCGGGCCCAGGAACAGCGCCGCGACTTCACGGTGGACTGGGTCCACCTCAAGCTCAACGACCAGGCCCAGCGCACGGTCCTGTGCAAGGACCCGTTCCGGTCGGTGGACGACCGGGTGGAGAAGCTGATCGCCGGCATGTGATCGCCGGCGATGCAGACGCACCGGCGAGCGACGGCCGTACCGCACGCGGGGGCCGCGGATCCGATCCGCGGCCCCCGCGTGCTCGTTCGGGGGCGTGGGGCCCGAAAGCCGTAGAGTGACGCGCGAAGCCAACTCGAAGATCGATCGATAGAGGCCCCCATCGTGCGCCGACGCTCACTCCTTCTGGCCGTTCCCGCGGGACTGGCCACCCTCTCCGCCTGTGGCTCCGACTCGTCGGACAAGGAGGCGGACCCGACCGGCAAGCCCTCCCCGCAGGCCCCCACCCCGGCGCCGTCGCCGAAGATCGTCGACGGTCCGCTCCCGAAGATCACCAGCGGCACCGCCTTCGGGGAGAAGCCGACGGTGGCCAAGGGCAACGGGGAGCCGTCGAAGGACCTCGCCGTGCGCACGCTGATCGCCGGCAACGGCCGCACGGTCGCCGAGAAGGACTTCATCCAGGCGCAGTACCTCGGCCAGACCTGGGACGACGCCAAGGTCTTCGACAACTCCTACGACCGCAAGACCCCGATCCTCATCCAGCTCGCGCAGGGCGGCATCATCGACGGCTGGCGTTACGGGCTGGCCGGCAAGAAGACCGGCAGCCGCGTGATGATGGCCGTCCCGCCCACCTGGGGCTACGGGGAGCAGGGCAACGAGAAGGCCGGCATCAAGGGCGACGACACCCTGGTGTTCGTGGTGGACGTCGAGAACACGTTCAACTCCCGCAGCTCCGCCGACGGGAAGAAGGTGGCCTCCTCCGACTCCGCGCTGCCGAAGGTCGGCACCAACACCGACGGCAAGGCCCCCTCGGTCGAGGTCCCCAAGAGCGACCCGCCGAAGAAGCTGGTCTCCGAGTACGTCCTCGAGGGCGACGGCCCCGCGGTGGCCCAGGACAGCACCGTCCTCGTCCAGTACAAGGGCGTGCTGTGGGCCGACGGCAAGGAGTTCGACTCCACCTACAGCCGCGGTGAGCTGACCTCGTTCTCGTTGCAGCAGGTCGTGCCCGGCTGGGCGCAGGGACTGGCCGGCAAGAAGGTCGGCAGCCGCGTCCTGATCGTCATCCCGCCGGACCTCGGCTACGGCGACAACCCGCCGCAGGGCAGCCCCATCAAGAAGGACTCGACGCTCGTCTTCACCGTGGACCTGCTGGCGAAGATGTGACGCCCGGGATGGGAGACTGATCCCGTTGCATCTTTTCGTCCATCAGCAGGAGACAGATTCGTGAGCATCGAGAAGCCCGAGGTCGACTTCCCGGGCGGCGAGCCGCCGGCGAACCTCGAGATCAAGGACATCTGGGAGGGTGACGGCGAGGAGGCCAAGGCGGGCGACGTCGTCTCCGTCCACTACGTGGGCGTGTCCTTCTCGTCCGGCGAGGAGTTCGACTCGTCCTGGAACCGCGGCACCCCGCTGCGCTTCCAGCTCGGCATCGGTCAGGTCATCAGCGGCTGGGACCAGGGCGTGCAGGGCATGAAGGTCGGCGGCCGCCGCCAGCTGATCATCCCGCCGCACCTGGCGTACGGCGACCGCGGCGCGGGCCGCGCCATCGGCCCCGGCGAGACGCTGATCTTCGTCTGCGACCTGGTCTCGGTCTGATCCACGACCGCCTTCGGGCGGCCGGCGCGTGACCGGAAGCGGTCACCATGGGCTCCTCGGGGTCCGCGTCCGACAGGGCGCGGACCCTGTGCCGATTCTGCGGGCGCCCGCGCGGGCCCTTCCGCGGGCCCGCGGAATTTCCCCACCGGCCCTTCGGAGCGGTACGGTCGCCGTCGTAGGTGACGAGGGAGAGGGCGTAGGTCGTCGATGGCGATTGCCAAGGCAGAGCGGCTGATGAACCTGGCACTGTGCCTGCTGGGCACCCGGCGCCCGCTCAGCAAGCGTGAACTGCGCGCGTCCCTGGAGGCCTACATGGAGGCCACCACCGACGAGTCGTTCAACCGGATGTTCGAGCGGGACAAGGACGACCTGCGGGAGCTCGGACTGGTCATCGAGACCGTCGAGAACCTCGACGGCGAGGTCGGCTACCTCGCCCGCCACGACTCCAACCAGCTGCCGCCGATCACCCTGGATGCCGAGGAGGCCGCCGCCCTCGGCCTGGCCGCCAGCGTCTGGCAGCAGGCCCGGCTCGCCGGAGCGGCCAGCGGCGCCCTGCAGAAGCTGCGCGCCGCCGGACTGCCCGAGGACGTCGACCCGTACGCCGCCCACGGCGCCCTCGAGCCGCGCATCCCCGTCCACGAGGCCGCCTTCGAGCCGCTGATGCTGGCCTGCCGCGACCGCCGTCCGGTGGTCTTCGACTACCGCAAGGCCACCGCCGTCGCTCCCGAGCCCCGCCAGGTCGAGCCCTGGGCGCTCGAGTGCTGGCGCGGCCACTGGTACCTGGCCGGCTGGGACCGCGACCGCGGCGCCGAGCGGGTCTTCCGCCTCTCCCGCATCACCGGCAAGGTCCGCACCCGCGCCGGGGCGTTCACCGCCGAGGTCCCCGACGTCGTCCGGGTCCGCGAGACGGTGGCCCGCTGGGCGGGGGAGAGCGCCGAGCGCTCCGCGCTGATCCGGCTCCGGGCCGGCTGCGGCTACCCGCTGCGCGCCCGCGCCACCGCCGTCCGCCCGCTCGACGGCGGCTGGGACGAGGTCGAGATCCCCTACGGCCACGGCCTCGACGCCCTGCTGGTCGAGTTCGGGCCCGACGTGGTGGCCCTGGAGCCGGCCGAACTGCGGGCCGACGTGATCGACCGGCTGCGCGCCGTGGCCAAGGGCTGAGGGGCGCCGGCAATGAGTGAGCCGCCTACATCGACGACATCGACGAGGGCCGCATCAACGAGGGGAAGGCGAGCATGACGACCAGCCGGGGGAACCGCCCCGCCAACGCCATCGACCAGACCCGCCGGATGCTCTCCCTGGTCACCTACCTGCGCGAGCGCCCCGGCGCCCGGGTCGCCGACGTGGCCCGCGCCTTCGGCGTCAGCGGGGACGAGCTGATCGCCGACCTCGAACTGCTGCCCATGTGCGGCACCAGCTTCCGCGGCGGCGACCTGCTCGACATCGACACCGACGGCGAGCGCATCTGGTGGCACAACCCCGCCGCGCTCGGCGCCGAGGCCGCCCAGCCGCTGCGGCTCGCCTCCGACGAGGCCACCGCCCTGCTGGTCGCCGCGCGCGCCGTCGCCACCCTGCCCGGTCTGCGCGAGGGCGACCGGCAGGCGCTGCTGCGCGCCACCGCCAAGGTGGAGGCCGCCGCCGGCGAGAGCGCCGAGGCCAGTTCCCGCCTGTCGGTGACCTTCGAGTCCGAGGGCGGCGTCTTCGCCGACGTCGACCGGGCCATCTCCGAGGGCCGCCGGCTGTGGATCCGCTACTGGTCGCCCGCCCGCGACGAGGTCAGCGAGCGGGAGATCGACCCGATCCGCCTGGTCAGCGTCGGCCACACGTACGTCGAGGCGTGGTGCCGCCGCTCCGAGGCGCGGCGCACCTTCCGGCTGGACCGGGTCGCCGAGATCCGCATCCTCGACGAGCCCTCCGAGCCGCCGCGGATCGAGCCGCGCGACCTGTCCGCCGGGCTGGTCCAGCCCTCCGCCGACGACCCGGAGGTCGTGGTCGAGGTCGGCCCGGCCGGCCGCTGGGTCGCCGAGTACTACCCGCACGAGGCGGCCGAGGAGCTGCCCGACGGCGGGCTGCGGATCACCATCCGCACCCCCGCGCCCGAGTCGCTGCGCCGCCTGGCGCTGCGGCTGGGTCCCGACGGGCGGATCGTCGCCCCGGTGGAGCTCGTGGAGAGCGCGCGCCGCGCGGCCCGCGAGGCGCTGGCCGCCTACGGCGAGGGTGGCGGCGAGGGCCTGTTCGACGCCGCCGAGGCGCTGGGCGCGACCGGTTCCGCCGTGTCCGGCGGTCCCGCCGCACCGGCCGACCCCGCCGGTGCGGGCGCCGCGCCGGCGGGCGCGTAGGCTCCCGCCATGTCCGGTGCGATGTTCTGGGCGATGCTCGCCGTCGCCCTCGGTTTCCTCGGCACGGCGGTGCTCGGCGTGCTGGCCGTACGGGTGTTCCTCGAGGCCCGGCGGCTGGGGACGCAGGTCGAGGCCTCGGCCCGCAGGATCGCCCTGGCCTCGGCGGACCTCGAACAGGCCGCGGAACGCACCGCCCGGGCGGCCGGGAACCTGTGAGCCGTCGCGGCGCTCACCTGTGGGAACATCCCGTTCCGGTGAGCGCCGAAGGCCCGGAAACCCGGTGGGACCGTCCCTACCGACCCTGTTCGAGCGGGGGCGGCGCCAGGTACGCTGCATCTTCGCGGGCCGGGGAACGAGGCATCGGCTCGTGTGACCGGGAGTACGTCCGCGGGATGCCTGTCGTTCACGCCCGGACGTTACGATCGCTTACGGAGGCCGGACGCGCGTCCGCTCCGAAAGCCACACACCCCCACTGGCCTCGGTGAGAAGGTAAAGACTTATGGGACGGCTCGGACCTACCGAGATCATTCTGATCCTCGTCGTCATCCTGCTGCTGTTCGGCGCCAAGAAGCTTCCGGACATGGCACGGTCCCTCGGCAAGTCCGCCCGCATCCTCAAGAGCGAGGCCAAGGCGATGAAGGAAGAGGGCAAGAAGGACGAGGCGGCCCCCGCCGGTCCGCCCGCCTCCGAGGAGCCGGCGCCGCGTGTCATCCAGGCCGCCCCCGGTGACGTGACCAGCTCGCGTCCGGTGGCCGAGCCGACCGACACGACCAAGCGCTGACGTCCGGACCGGAGCCCAGGGCTCCGGTCCGCCGCACGAGATGAGGACGTGGGTTGCTCAAGTCTGCCCGCAAACAGGAGAGGGACCCCGAGGGGCGGATGCCCCTCGCGGAACACCTCCGTGAGCTGCGCAACCGGCTCGTCAAGTCCCTGCTGGCCATCGTCGTCGCCACGGTCGTCGCCGCCTTCTTCTACAAGGACATCATCCAGTTCTTCACGGATCCTGTCCTCGACGCGGTCGGCTGCGACTACAGCTTCGCGGAGCTCGCGGAGAACACCAACGAGACGACGTGCGCGCGGATCGTGCAGAACGGCCTGCTGAGCCCGTTCACGCTCGCCCTCACGGTCGCCCTGACGTCCGGTGTGGTGCTCGCCTCGCCGGTGTGGCTGTACCAGCTCTGGGGCTTCCTCGCCCCGGGCCTGCACCGCCACGAGAAGCGGTACGCGTACGCCTTCGTGGCGGCCGGGTTCCCGCTCTTCACCATGGGCGGATACTTCGCCTACTGGTCGCTGCCCAAGATGGCGTCGGTCATGCTGGAGTTCTCGATCATCGGCAGCGACAACCAGCTGCCGCTGGACGACCTCCTCCAGCTGATCATGCGCATGGTCATCGTGTTCGGCCTCTCCTTCGAGCTGCCGCTCCTGCTGGTGATGCTCAACTTCGGCGGGGTGCTCTCCGGCAAGAAGATCGCCGGCTGGTGGCGGGGCATGATCCTCGGCATCACGCTCTTCGCGGCGATCGCCACGCCCAGCACCGACCCGATCTCCATGCTGGCGCTCGCGGGTCCCATCTGGGTCCTGTACTTCGCCGCCTCCGGGATCGCCCTGGTCAACGACCGGCGCCGCACGCGCCGCGACGCGCTGGGCCCGGCGGACGACGAGGCCTCCGAGCTGGACCTGACGCCCGAGCCGGTCGCGGCGGTGGAACCGGTCGCAGCCGCGCCGATGCTCCCGGAGCAGGCCGACGGCGGGCGCACGGACCGGCCCGACCGGATCAACGGTTACGACGACGTGACCTGACCGGGCTCCCCTCCGGCACGCGGACCTCGTAGGGTGCCGCCGTGACCAGCGAGATAGTGCTCTTCGTCAACCCCACCGCGGGACGCGGCCGGGGCGCCCACGCGGCGCAGCCGGCCGCGTCGGCGTTCCGGGACGCGGGTTTCTCCGTCCGCACCGTCGTCGGCCTCGACGCCGACGACGCGCTGGCCCGGGCCCGGGAGGCCGTGGCCGGCGGCACGGGCGCCCTGGTGGCCGTCGGCGGCGACGGACTGGTCCACCTCGCGCTGCAGGCCGTGGCCGGCACCGACACTCCCCTCGGTGTGGTGGCGGTCGGCACCGGCAACGACTTCGCGGGCGCCCTCGGCCTCCCGCTGCGCGACCCGGCGGCCGCGGCGCGGCGGATCGCCGGCGCGCTGAAGGAGTCCCGGCTCACCGCGATCGACCTGGGCCGGGTGAACGGGCGCTGGTTCGGCACCGTGATCGCCACCGGGTTCGACTCGCGGGTCAACGACCGCGGGAACCGGATGAAGCTGCCGGTCGGCCGCTTCCGCTACGACCTGGCGATCGTCGCCGAACTGGCCGCCTTCACGCCGCTGCCCTACCGGCTCACCCTTGACGGGGGCGCGACGCGCGACGTCGAGGCGACCCTGGTCGCCGTGGGCAACGGCTCCTCCTACGGCGGCGGCATGCGGATCTGCCCGGGAGCGGACCTGCACGACGGGCTCTTCGACGTCACCGTCGTCGGCGGCTGCAGCCGCACCACGCTGCTCAAGGTCTTCCCCCGCGTCTACAAGGGGACGCACGTCGACCACCCCGTCGTGACCACCTACCGCGCCTCGCGGATCGAGCTGACGGCGCCGGGGCTGACCGCCTACGTCGACGGGGAGCGGCTCGGCCCGCTGCCGATCAGCGCCGAATGCGTCTCCGGCGCGGTGCGGGTGGCGGGAGCCGCCTGACGGCGCGGGAGAGGCGGGCGCGGGCC
>NZ_JBRIOU010000007.1:133692-137707 GCF_053474865.1 Streptomyces sp. CO7 | reverse complement strand
GCGCGGGCCCGGGGACGCGCCGGAGCCGGAGGCCGGACCCGCCGGGCCGCGGCCGCCGGGCCGTCGAAGGGCCCCGCAAAAGATCGTTCGGTTGTCGGCGCCGACGGGTACGCTCGAACGTACGATGACAGAGGATCTCTCTCCCGCCGAGCGGTACGCGGCAGCCCGCAGGCGCGCCGCGGAGCAGGCCACGGCGCTCGGCGCGTTCCGCGAGATGTACGACTTCGGCCTCGATCCGTTCCAGATCGAGGCCTGCACGGCGCTGGAGGCCGGCAAGGGCGTGCTGGTCGCGGCCCCCACCGGCTCCGGCAAGACGATCGTCGGCGAGTTCGCCGTCCACCTCGCCCTGGAACAGGGCAAGAAGTGTTTCTACACCACGCCCATCAAGGCGCTCTCCAACCAGAAGTACTCCGACCTGTGCCGCCGCTACGGCGCCGACAAGGTCGGCCTGCTCACCGGTGACAACAGCGTGAACTCCGACGCCCCGGTGGTCGTGATGACCACCGAGGTGCTGCGGAACATGCTCTACGCCGGGTCGCAGACCCTGCTCGGCCTCGGCTACGTGGTCATGGACGAGGTGCACTACCTCTCCGACCGCTTCCGCGGCGCGGTCTGGGAGGAAGTGATCATCCACCTCCCGGAGTCCGTCACCCTGGTCTCCCTCTCCGCCACCGTCTCCAACGCCGAGGAGTTCGGCGACTGGCTGGACACCGTGCGCGGCGACACCCAGGTGATCGTCTCCGAGCACCGCCCCGTGCCGCTGTTCCAGCACGTGCTGGCCGGCCGCCGGATGTACGACCTGTTCGAGGAGGCCGAGGGCAGCCGCAAGGCCGTCAACCCGGACCTGACCCGGATGGCCCGGCTGGAGGCCGCCCGCCCGTCCTACCAGGAGCGCCGCCGCGGCAAGATGATGCGCGAGGCCGACAGGGAGCGCGAGCGGCGTTCGCGTTCCCGCATCTGGACGCCCAGCCGGGCGGAGGTCATCGAGCGCCTGGACGCCGAGGGCCTGCTCCCCGCAATCACCTTCATCTTCAGCCGGGCCGGCTGCGAGGCCGCCGTCCAGCAGTGCCTCTACGCCGGGCTGCGGCTCAACGACGACGAGGCCCGCCAGAAGGTCCGCGACCTGGTCGAGGAGCGCACCGCGTCCATCCCGGCCGAGGACCTGCACGTCCTCGGCTACTACGAGTGGCTGGAAGGCCTCGAGCGCGGCATCGCCGCCCACCACGCCGGCATGCTGCCGAGCTTCAAGGAGGTCGTCGAGGAGCTCTTCGTCCGCGGCCTGGTCAAGGCGGTCTTCGCCACCGAGACGCTGGCGCTGGGCATCAACATGCCCGCCCGTTCCGTGGTGCTGGAGAAGCTGGTCAAGTGGAACGGCGAGACCCACGCCGACATCACCCCCGGCGAGTACACCCAGCTCACCGGCCGGGCCGGCCGCCGCGGCATCGACGTCGAGGGCCACGCCGTGGTCCTGTGGCAGCGCGCGATGAACCCCGAGCACCTGGCCGGTCTCGCGGGCACCCGCACCTATCCGCTGCGCTCCAGCTTCAAGCCCTCGTACAACATGGCCGTCAACCTGGTCGAGCAGTTCGGGCGGCACCGCTCGCGCGAGCTGCTGGAGACCTCCTTCGCCCAGTTCCAGGCCGACAAGTCGGTGGTCGGCATCTCCCGGCAGGTGCAGAAGAACGAGGAGGGCCTCTCCGGCTACAAGGAGGCCATGACCTGCCACCTGGGCGACTTCGACGAGTACGCCCGGCTGCGCCGCGAGCTGAAGGACCGGGAGAACGAGCTGGCCCGGCAGGGCGCCCACGTGCGCCGCGCCGAGGCGGCCGCCTCCCTGGAGAAGCTGAAGCCCGGCGACATCATCCACGTCCCCACCGGCAAGTACGCCGGACTCGCCCTCGTCCTGGACCCGGGCCTGCCCGCCGGGCGGACCGACGGCCACCGCGGGATCGACCGGCACGACGGGCCGCGCCCGCTGGTACTCACCGCCGAACGCCAGGTCAAGCGGCTGGCGGAGATGGACTTCCCGGTGCCGGTGGAGGCGCTGGACCGGATGCGCATCCCCCGGTCGTTCAACGCCCGCTCCCCGCAGTCGCGCCGTGACCTGGCCTCCGCGCTGCGCACCAAGGCCGGCCACATCGCGCCCGAGCGGCACCGCAGGCGCCGCGCCGAGGCCGCCGACGACCGCGAGATCAAGCGGCTGCGCACCGCCCTGCGGGCGCACCCCTGCCACGGCTGCGACGACCGCGAGGACCACGCCCGGTGGGCCGAGCGGTACCACCGGCTGATGCGCGACACCTCGCAGCTGGAGCGGCGGATCGAGGGCCGGACCAACACCATCGCCCGCACCTTCGACCGGATCGTCGCCCTGCTGACGGAGCTGGACTACCTGCGCGGCAACGAGGTCACCGAGCACGGCAGGCGGCTGGCACGCCTGTACGGCGAGCTGGACCTGCTCTCCAGCGAGTGCCTGCGGGCCGGCGTCTGGGAAGGGCTCCAGCCGGCCGAGCTCGCGGCCTGCGTCTCGGCGCTGGTCTACGAGTCCCGCGCCGGTGACGACGCCATGGCGCCCAAGGTGCCCAGCGGCAAGGCCAAGGCCGCGCTGGACGAGACGGTCCGCATCTGGGGCCGGCTCGACGCGCTGGAGGAGGACTTCCGCATCCGGCAGACCGAGGGCGTGGGCCAGCGCCAGCCGGACCTCGGCTTCGCCTGGGCGGCCTACATGTGGGCCTCCGACAAGGGGCTGGACGAGGTGCTGCGCGAGGCGGAGATGCCGGCCGGCGACTTCGTGCGCTGGTGCAAGCAGGTCATCGACGTGCTCGGCCAGATCGCCGCGGCGGCCCCCTCCGAGGGGTCGACCGTGCCGAGGACCGCGCGCAGGGCCGTCGACGCGCTGCTGCGCGGCGTGGTCGCCTACTCCTCGGTGGGCTGACCGCCCGGTCCCGGGGGCGCGGGCTGCGGGGACAGCCCCTCCAGCTCGCGCCCGCTGCGGAAGGCGTGCCGCAGCCCCGTCACCGGGTCGGTGAAGCGCAGCTCGCGGGCCAGCAGCTGCAGGGGGCGGGAGAAGTCGCCGCGGGCGGCCTCGGGCGCCACCACGGGGTACAGCGGGTCCCAGAGGATCGGCACCCCCAGCGCGCACAGGTGGACGCGCAGCTGGTGCGTCTGCCCCGTCTCCGGCAGCAGCCGGTACCGGCCCAGCCCGCCGCGCCGCTCCACCAGCTCCACCCGGCTCACCGCGTTCGGCTCGCCCTCGACCTCACGGGCGGTCAGCGAGCCGCGCTCCTTCACCAGGCGGCTGCGCACCACCCGGGGGAGCTCCAGCGCGGGGTCGAAGGGGGCGATCGCCTCGTACTCCTTGGCGACCCGCCGGTCGCGGAACAGCGCCTGGTAGGCACCGCGTTCCCCGGGCCGCACGGTGAACAGCACCAGGCCCGCGGTCAGCCGGTCCAGCCGGTGCGCCGCGGTCAGCGTGGGGATGCCCAGGTCGCGCCGCAGCCGCGCCAGCGCGGTCTCGGCGACATGGGCGCCGCGCGGCGTCGTCGCCAGGAAGTGCGGCTTGTCGGCGACCACGACGTGCTCGTCCCGGTAGACCACCTCCACCGGGAAGGGCACCGGCTCCTCGGGCGGCAGCTCCCGGTGGAACCAGACGTGCAGACCGGCCCGGTAGGGGGTGGCCGGGTCCACGGGACGCCCGTCGGCGCCGACGATCGCCCCCTCGGCGAACATCGCGTCGATCACCCCGGGCCCCGCCGCCAGACGCAGCCGCAGGTGCTCGCCCACGGTGGAGCCGGGGCCGTCCGCGGGCAGGCGGACGCGCACCGGATCGACCCCGTCGCGCTGCGGCAGCGGGGAGGGCGGGGCGGAGCTTCTGCGGGGCATCGGCGGGCCGGGAATCCGGTGCGGTGGGCCGTCAGGCGGCGACCGCGGCCCGGCCCGGCACCGGTCGAGCGCTGGGGCCGGTCACGGTGAGCGGGGCCGTCAGGCGGCGGCGGGGGAGAAAACCCGGGCGGAGTCC
>NZ_JBRIOU010000007.1:127001-133592 GCF_053474865.1 Streptomyces sp. CO7 | reverse complement strand
GGTGCCGGCGGGCGTGCCCGCGGGGGCGCCGCCCTCCTGCTCGGCCTCGACCGCGGCGTTCCACTCGGGCTTGGCGGCCTGCCAGCGGTCCTCGGTGTGCCCGAGCCGCCAGTAGCCGGACACCGAGAGGTCCTCACGGGGGATCTGCCGCTCGACGCGCAGCATCCGCCGCAGGTCGCGCACGAAGGCCGCCTCGCCGTGCACGAAGGCGTGCGGGCGGCCTTCGGGCCACTGCATGGACGCCACGGCCGCGACCAGCAGCGAGCCCACCGGGGCGTCGCCCCGGTGCAGCCAGACGATCTCCGCGTCGGTGTCGATCTTCTGCTCGTCCTCCGGGCCGGCGACCTCGAGGAACGCGCGGACCTCCGCCCCCTCCGGCAGCGACTCCAGGGCCGCGGCGACGGCCGGCAGGGCGCTCTCGTCGCCGACCAGCAGGTGCCAGTTCGCCGTGAGGTCGGGGGCGTAGGCGCCGCCGGGGCCCAGCATCAGCATCGTGTCGCCCGGACGGGCGGCCAGGGCCCAGGGGCCGGCCAGGCCCTCGTCGCCGTGGACCACGAAGTCGATGGTCAGCTCGCGCAGTTCGGGGTCCCAGGCGCGGACCGTGTAGGTGCGGGTGACCGGCCACTGCTCCCGGGGGAACTCCTCGCGGACCTGGGCCATGCTGAACGGCTCGGGGTACTCGACGCCGTCGGCCGGGAACACCAGCTTCACGTAGTGGTCCGTGTGCGTCCCCGCCTCGAAGGCGGACAGCCCTTCGCCGCCGAAGACCACCCGCTGCATGTGCGGGGTGAGCCGCTGGGTGCGGACCACCCGCCCGAGGTGCGGCTTGGGCGGAGACTTGCGGACGGGGCGCGCTGCCATGACTGGCCTCCCTGCGAGTTAGCTTAGGCTCCCCTAAGCTAACACCGAATCAGTGGTGACGGTCCGATGTGGCGAGAATGTCGCTGGCGTTCTTGGCACACGGCGCTCCCGCCCCTCCGCCGCCGCCCCGGTCCTCACCCCTCACGCCTCCAGGGTGAGCAGCAGCCGCTGGAGCGAGCCGCCCAGGTTCCATCGTGCGCCCAGGGCCTCGACCATCTCCGGATCCCGCGGGCCCTTCGGCAGCGTCGGGTCGACCTCGGGCAGCGGCACGTCGGAGGCCACCCGCACCACCTTCGGCGCCACCGCCACGTACGGCCGGGACTCGTCCAGACGGCGGCGCTGCGCCGGGGTGAGACCGGAGGCCGGGTCGTCCACCGCGGCCATGATCCCCGCCAGGTCCCCGAACCGGTCCAGCAGCTTGGCGGCGGTCTTCTCGCCGACGCCGGGAACGCCGGGCAGGCCGTCGCTCGGGTCGCCGCGCAGCAGCGCCAGGTCCACGTAGCCGCGGCCGTCCACCCCGTACTTCTCGCGCAGGGCGGCCTCGTCCATGATCTGCGGGTTGCCGACGCCCTTCACCGGATACAGCACCCGCACCCCGCGCGCGTCGTCGACCAGCTGGAACAGGTCGCGGTCGCCGGTGACGATGTCCACCGGGCCGCTCGCGCGCGCCGTGAAGGTGCCGATCACGTCGTCCGCCTCGTACCCCGCCACCCCCACCCGGGCGATGCCGAGGGCGTCCAGCACCGCCTCGATCACCGGGACCTGCGGCGAGAGGGTGTCCGGCACCTCCTCGGCGTCCGGGCCGCCCTCGCGCTCCTCGGCCACCCGGTGCGCCTTGTAGGAGGGGATCAGCTCCACCCGCCAGGCCGGCCGCCAGTCCGCGTCCATGCAGGCCACCAGCGCGTCGGGCCGGTGGTCCTTGACCAGCCGGTCGATGAAGTCCAGCAGCCCGCGCACCGCGTTCACCGGCATGCCGTCCGGCGCCTTCACCGATTCGGGCACGCCGAAGTACGCGCGGAAGTAGAGGGAGGCGGTGTCGAGAAGCATCAGTCGTCCGGTCACGGTTCGCCATCTTGCCGTACCGGTGGTTGGGGCGTGTCTCGGACGGGACACGAATGTGAGCGTGCCGTGGAGGCGGCCTGAACAGGTGTTTGCCCCCGCAGGGGCCGGGCAGGCACGGGACTTGTCCGGGCCGTTGCAGTTGCCAACGGGCCGGAGGTACGGACGGCAGGACGAGAGGCTGAACGGTGTCATCCAGGTTGCGGGCCGAGAACGTCTACAAGGTGTTCGGAAGAAGACCCGAGCAGGCGGTGGAGCGGCTGCGCGCGGGCGCCGACCGCGAGGAACTGAGGGCCGACGGCATCACCGCCGCCGTCGTCGACGCCTCCTTCACGGTGGAGCCGGGCGAGATCTTCGTGGTCATGGGCCTGTCCGGGTCCGGCAAGTCCACGCTGCTGCGCATGCTCAACGGGCTGCTCGAGCCCACCGCCGGCAGCGTCAGCTTCGACGGGCAGGACCTGTCCGCGCTCTCCGCCGCCGAGCTGCGCACCCTGCGCTCACGGCGCATCAGCATGGTCTTCCAGCACTTCGCGCTCTTCCCGCACCGCACCGTGCTGCAGAACGCCGCCTACGGCCTCGAGGTCCAGGGCGTCCCGCGCGCCGAACGGGAGAAGCGCGCCACCGAGTCGCTCGCCCTGTGCGGCCTGGAGGGCTGGGAGAAGTCCTGGCCCGACGAGCTCTCCGGCGGCATGCGCCAGCGCGTCGGCCTCGCCCGCGCCCTGGCCACCGACGCCGACCTGCTGCTGATGGACGAGTCCTTCAGCGCCCTCGACCCGCTGATCCGCCGCGAGATGCAGGACCAGCTGCTCGAACTGCAGAAGACCCTGCACAAGACCATCGTCTTCATCACCCACGACCTCAACGAGGCCATGCGCCTCGGCGACCGCATCGCCGTCATGCGCGACGGCGAGATCGTGCAGATCGGCACCGCGGAGGACATCCTGGTCCGCCCCGAGGGCGAGTACGTCGCCTCCTTCATCCGGGACGTCGACCGCTCCAAGGTGCTGACCGCGGCCTCCGTGATGGACCCCGCCGCCGGTGGCGGCAAGCCCGGCTGCGACTGCCCCGCCGCCGGCCCGGACACGCCCTTCGACGAGCTGTGCGCCCTCGGCGCCCGCACCGGCCACCCCGTCGCCGTCGTGGACGCCGCGGGCGACCTGGTCGGCACCGTCTCGCAGGAACGGCTGGTCGCGGTGATCGGTGACGTCGACCCCGACGACGCCGAGGGAACCCGGCGGAGCGCCGACTGCGGCCGGCCGGCCGCCGGCGCCGGGGAGGTGGCCGCCTGATGCCCCGCATCACCTTCGGCGAGTGGGTCAACAGCGGGGTCGAATGGCTCCGCGCGCACCTCGCCTGGTTCTTCGACTTCTGCAAGACCGTCTTCGACGGCGCCTGGGACGGGCTGGACGCCGTCCTGCAGGCGCCGGAGCCGCTGCTGATGACCGGCATCCTGGCGGTGATCGCCTGGCGGCTGCGCGGTCTGTCGGCCGGCCTCCTCAGCTTTCTCGGCTTCGCGTTCGTGGACGCGCTCGGCCTGTGGTCCGACTCCATGTCCACGCTCGCGCTGCTGCTGGTGGCGACCGTGATCGCGCTCGCCGTGGGCGTGCCGGTGGGCATCTGGGCCGCCCGCTCGGACCGGGTGAGCGCCGCGGTGCGCCCGGTGCTGGACTTCATGCAGACCCTGCCGGCCATGGTCTACCTGATCCCGGCCATCATCTTCTTCGGCACCGGCGCCCCCGCGGGCATCGTCGCCACCCTGATCTTCGCGGTGGCCCCCGCCGTCCGCCTCACCGAGCTGGGCATCCGCCAGGTCGACCCCGAACTGGTCGAGGCGGCCGAGGCGTTCGGCACCACCCGTCGCAACACGCTGCTGCACGTCCAGCTGCCGCTGGCGCTGCCCACCGTCATGGCGGGCGTCAACCAGGTCATCATGCTGGGCCTGTCCATGGCGGCCATCGCCGGCATGGTCGGCACCGGCGGCCTCGGCGGAGCGGTCAACGAGGCCATCGGACAGCTCGACGTCGGGCTCGGCGCGGAGGCCGGCCTGTCGATCGTGATCCTCGCCGTGTACCTCGACCGGATGACCTCCGCGCTGGGCCGCGAGCTGTCGCCGCTGGGCCGCCGCGCGGCCGCGGCCGCGCGCGCCACCGGGCTGTCGCGGGTGCTGTCCCACCGGCCACGGCCGGTCGTCGCGGGCGTCGGCGTGGTCGCGCTGGCGCTCACCGCGGGCCTGCTCGGCGCGGTCGGCGGGACGGGCACCGCCCCCGCCACCGCCGTCGGCGACGCCGCGGACGTCGGCAAGGGCAAGAAGGTCACCATCGGCTACGTCACCTGGGAGGAGGCCGTCGCCTCCACCTTCGTCTGGAAGAACGTGCTGGAGCAGCGCGGCTTCGACGTCGAGGTGCAGCAGTACGAGGTGGCGCCGCTGTACACCGCGCTCGCAGCCGGCGACATCGACTTCCAGACCGACGCCTGGCTGCCCACCACCTCCGGCCCCTTCCTCGAGAAGCACGGCGGCAAGGTGGAGAACCTGGGCGCCTGGTACGGGCCCACCTCGCTGGAGCTGGCCGTCCCCGCGTACATGGACGGCATCGACTCGATGGCCGATCTCCAGGGCCGCGCCGACGAGTTCGGCGGGAGGATCACCGGCATCGAGCCCAGCGCGGGCGAGATGGAGCTGCTGAAGAACAAGGTGCTGCCCGCCTACGGGCTCAGGGACGAGTACAAGGTGGTCGACAGCTCGACCCCGGCCATGCTCGCCGAGCTCAGGCGCGCCTACGCGGCGAAGAAGCCCATCGCCGTCACCCTCTGGTCGCCGCACTGGGCCTACAACGACTTCGAGCTGAAGAAGCTGAAGGACCCCGAGGGTGCCTGGGGCTCCGGCGACAAGATCCACACCCTGGCGCGGGACGGCTACTCGAAGGAGAACCCGGTCGTCGCCGGCTGGCTGCGCGACTTCTCGATGTCCGAGAAGCAGCTCACCGGGCTCGAGGCGGAGATCAACGCCGCCGGCAAGGGCAACCAGGACAAGGCCGTCAAGGCGTGGCTGAAGAAGCACCCCGAGCTGGTCGACAAGTGGGCCCCGCTCCCCGAGGGCGCCAAGGGCGGCAAGGGCGACGCCGAGACCCGGCAGCCGCTGGAGGTCGCCTGGTTCCCGTGGGAGGAGGACATCGCCGTCACCCACCTCTGGAAGCACGTCCTGGAGGACCGCGGCTACCGGATGCACCTCAAGCAGATGGACGTCGGCCCGGTCTACACCGGCCTCGCGAGCGGGGACGTCGACCTCAACTTCGACGCCTGGCTGCCGCACGCCCAGAGCAACTTCTGGGAGAAGAGCAAGGACGACCTGACCGACCTCGGCAGCTGGTACGAACCGACCTCCCTCGAGATCGCCGTGCCCTCCTACGTCAAGGGCGTCGACTCCATGCGGGACCTGCGGGGCCGTGCCGAGGAGTTCGACGGCCGGATCATCGGCATCGAGCCGGGCACCGGGGAGATGAACCTGCTGAAGAAGGACGTCCTGCCGGCCTACGGGCTCGAGGACGAGTACGAGGTGGTCGACGGCTCCACCCCCGCGATGCTCGCCGAACTCAAGCGGGCGTACGCGGAGAAGAAGCCGGTGGCGGTCACCCTGTGGTCGCCGCACTGGGCCTACGACGAGTACGAGCTGACCAAGCTCGCCGACCCGAAGAAGGCCTGGGGCGCGGGGAACAAGATCCACACCATCGCCGCCGGGGACTTCACCGAGCGGTACCCGAGGCTCGCCGGCTGGATCAAGGGCTTCCGGATGTCCGAGAAGGAGCTCGCCTCGCTGGAGGCGGAGATCGTGCGCCGGGGCAAGGGCAAGGAGCCGCAGGCTGTCGAGGCCTGGCTCGAGGAACACCCGGACGTGCCCGGCCGGATGACCTCCGGCGGGTGACGGCCGCCGGTCCGGACGCCTCCTTGTGCACGGGGAGGATCCGGACGGCCACGTAGTGCTACGCTCCGACCCCGGCTGCCCTCGCAGCCGGGGTCGGACCCGTTCGTACGGTCCGTCGTGCGACGGACGCGGATGGTGACGGTTCGTCGAGTTCTGTTTGGCCGCAGGGCCGGGGGTCAAGGAAGTCTTCGACAGGACTTCCCGCACCATGGAGTACGCGCGGGTCTTCTCGGGCGCGCGCCGACAGCAGCGAGGGAGGGAGCCGGAGCGATGGGCGACCACAAGGAACAGCCCCTTCGGGTGGGGGCGGCCGTCCGGCGGCGCCGACGCGCGCTCGAACTCACCCTCGCCGCGGTGGCCGAACGCAGCGGCCTGTCCGTGCCGTTCCTCAGCCAGATCGAGAACGAGCGGGCGCGGCCCAGCAGGCGGTCCCTGGACAAGGTCGCCGACGCGCTGCGGACCACCGCGGTGGAACTGCTGGCGGCCGCGGATCCGGCCTGCAGCGTCGACCTGGTGCGCGGCGAGGGGTTCGGCGACGAGAGCGCGGTGCCGGCGGTGGGGGAGACGCGGACCCGCACGCTGGTACGCGGGCACCACCAGATGCACGCCACCGAGATCAGCGGGGAGTACGACGCGGGGCGGGAGTTCCAGCACCGCAACGACGAGCTGATGTACGTCGCCGACGGCGCGGTGGAGGTCGAGGCCGAGGGCCGCGCCTACCGGCTGGGGCGCGGCGACACGCTGTACCTCAC
>NZ_JBRIOU010000007.1:124728-126901 GCF_053474865.1 Streptomyces sp. CO7 | reverse complement strand
GGGACGGGGTGCGGTGGCGGGTCCCGCGCCGCCCGTTCCTCGGCGCGGAGGGTCAGACCGTCGCCGGGGTGCGCCCGGGGGCGGCTTCACGGCCGGCGGCCATCGACGGGGCGGCTGCCGAGGCGGCGGTTTCCGGGGAGGCGGCTTCCGCCGGAGCGGTGACGGGCGCTACCGGCAACGGCCCGGCGGCTGCTTGCCCGGCCGCCCGACCGGCCGCCCGACCGGCCGCCGGGCCGGCTGCCTGCCCGGCCCCCGGGCCGGCCAGGAGGTCGCCGCGGATCAGGCCGCGGGCGGTGCCGAACGCGGCTGCGGCCCACGCGGCGAGCAGCAGCGCGAACAGGGCCACCGCGAGGGCGTCGAACACGACCAGGCCCGTCCGGTGTCCCAGCGCGGTCGCGCCGGTCACGCAGGTGCCCACCGGGAAGGTGAACGCCCACCAGGTCATCGCGAAGCCCATGCCCGCACGGACCGCGCGCACCACCAGGGCGGCAGCGAGGGCCAGCCACAGCAGGGCGAAGCCGGTCACCGGGACGCCGTAGAGCACCGCCATCACCTCTGCCACCTCGGCGTACGGGGCGGGGACCGTGCCCGGCGCGACGGCCGCGAGGTTCCCCGCGGCGGTGGTCGACTGCCCCAGCGGACCCAGCACCAGGAACAGCGTCGGGGTGAGGGCCAGGGGCGGCGGGCCGCCGGTGAGGAGCCGGGCGAACACCACGGGCAGCGTCACCAGCACCGCCAGCAGGCTCAGGCCGAAGAGCGCCAGGCACAGTGCCGTCATCGTCCACCGCGCGGCGCCCTCCGGCAGGTACGGGACCAGCAACGGGCCGAGCGCCGCCGAGACCATCGGCGCGACCAGCGGCAGCAGCCAGGCGGGCGCGGCGTCGGCGAGGGAGGGGCGGTGGCGCACCACCATCAGGTAGGGGACGGCGACGGCCGCCGCCAGGCCCGTCAGCGTGCCGGCGGTGAACAGTACGGCGTCCAGGGCGACGGCGGCGGGCAGGCCGATCCAGTCCCGGCCGACCGTCACCGCGCCGCCGCCCACGGCCAGCAGCGCCATCGACAGACACCCGTAGAACGGGGCCACGGCGGGATCCAGCAGGTGGCGGCGGGCCTGGTCGCCGTGGTGTCGCCAGTGCAGGGCACGGGCGGTCAGCAGCGCCGCCAGCATCAGCAGGGAGAGCGTCCACAGGCCGGCCCAGAGTCCGCGCAGCCCGCCGAGCGGTGCGGGGAGCCCCGCGCCGGCGGTGCCGAGGACGGCCGTTCCCATGACGGCGGCGTACCAGTTGGGGCCGAGATGACGTACTGCGCGGATCATGTCCCCCAGCGTCCGGCGCGGGCCCCGGGGCGGGCAGAGGGCTCGTTCCTATGAGGACATAAGCTGAGGTTATGAGCAGCCGCCCCGACGACCAGCACGACGCCCGGCACGACGCCTCCTACGTGGCCGGGTCCCTCGCCCACCGCGTGCCGGACCTCGGGGCGCTCGAGCTGCTGCTGGCGGTGGCGCGGCTGGGGAGCCTGGGCCGGGCGGCCCGCGAGCTGGGCGTCTCGCAGCCGGCGGCCAGCAGCCGGGTGCGGTCGATGGAGCGCCACCTCGGGCTGGCCCTGGTGGACCGCTCGCCGCGGGGCTCCCGGCTCACCGACACCGGGCAGCTGGTGGCGGACTGGGCCCGCAAGGTGGTCGAGGCGGCGGCGGCGTTCGACGCGGGCACGCAGGCGCTCAAGGACCGGCGCGACTCGCGGCTGCGGGTCGCGGCCAGCATGACGATCGCCGAGTACCTGCTGCCGGGGTGGCTGATCGCGCTGAGCGAGCGGCGGCCCGGCACGGCGGTGTCGCTGCACGCGGGGAACTCGGCGGAGGTGGCGCGGCGGGTGCGGTCCGACGAGGCCGACCTCGGGTTCGTGGAAGGGCTCACCGTGCCGGAGGGGCTGGACTCGGCGGTGGTCGCGCACGACCTGCTGCTGGTGGTCGTCGCGCCCGGGCACCCGTGGGCGCGACGGCGGCAGCCGGTGACGGCCGAGGAGCTCGCCCGCACGCCGCTGATCCTGCGCGAGGAGGGGTCGGGGACGCGGCAGGTGCTGGAGGTCGCGCTCGGCGGGCTCACCCGGCCGCTGATCGAGCTGTCGTCCACGACGGCGGTGAAGACGGCGGCGGTCGGCGGGGCGGGGCCGGCGG
>NZ_JBRIOU010000007.1:118947-124628 GCF_053474865.1 Streptomyces sp. CO7 | reverse complement strand
CAGCTCGACCGCCTCGACCGTCCCGTCGGACACCGCCCGCGCCGCCACCACCAGCCCCGCCCCCAGCCGGTCCACCGCCTGGTGGTGGAAGGAGGGCACCGACGTCACCTCGGGGACCAGCTGCGCGTACCGGGTGCCCGGGACGGGAGCCACCGCGTGCCGCCCGAACACACCCGGCGCCCCCGCGTGCCCGTCCAGGTGCTGCACCAACGTGCCCCCGAGCGCGACGTTCAGCAGCTGCATGCCGCGGCAGACCCCCAGCAGCGGCACCCGCGCCTCCAGCGCCGCCCGGATCAGCGCCAGCTCCCACGCGTCCCGCTCCGGCGCCGGCGGCCCCGAGCGGGGGTCGCGCTCCGCGCCGTAGCGCGCGGGGTCGACGTCCGGGCCGCCCGCGATCAGCAGGCCGTCGAGCCGGGCCACCGCCTCCACCGCCCGCTCGGGAGCGTCCGGCGGCAGCAGCGCCGCGATGCCCCCGGCCCGCTGCACCAGCCGGTGGTAGCCGGACGGCAGCAGGGCCGCGTCCAGCTCCCACGCACCCCACCGCACCCCCGCCTCCAGGTAGGTGCTGACCCCGATCAGCGGACGTCCGGTCATACGGCACTCCTCCCACGGTCCTGCCGCACACCCTTGTGGGTCCCGTTCAGGTTTTCAACCCGGGGGAAACGGAGCCCCAGGGGGCCGAGGACGCCCCGGGAACCCCCGTCGCGCCCTCTTCCCCGGTGAACGCCCCGAACCGTACGTTAAGGCTCCGGCAGGCCGAACAGCCTGTGCGTGAGCCTGAAGGAGGACCGTCCCGTGGCCGACCGCACACCCCACCTCGGCGTCGACGAACTCAAGGCCCTGGTGACCGCCGGAGAGATCGACACCGTCGTGCTCGCCTTCACCGACATGCAGGGACGGCTGCAGGGCAAGCGGTTCGCCGCCCGCTTCTTCCTCGACGAGGTGCTCGACCACGGCACCGAGGGCTGCAACTACCTGCTGGCCGTCGACACCGAGATGAACACCGTCGACGGCTACGCGATGTCCTCCTGGGAGCAGGGCTACGGCGACTTCGCCATGTACCCCGACGTCAGCACCCTGCGGCGGATCCCCTGGCACCCCGGCACCGCCCTGCTCAACGCCGACCTCGCCTGGTCCGACGGCAGCCCCGTCGCCGAGTCGCCCCGGCAGATCCTGCGCCGCCAGCTGGACCGGCTGGCCGCCCACGGGCTGACCGCCAAGGCGGGCACCGAGCTGGAGTTCATCGTCTTCAAGGACACCTACGAGCAGGCCTGGGACGCCGGTTACCGCGGCCTCACCCCGGCCAACCAGTACAACGTCGACTACTCGGTGCTCGGCACCGGCCGGATGGAGCCGTTGCTGCGCCGCATCCGCAACGAGATGGCCGCCGCCGGGATGGTCGTGGAGTCCGCCAAGGGGGAGTGCAACCCTGGGCAGCACGAGATCGCGTTCCGCTTCGACGAGGCGCTCACCACCTGCGACCAGCACGCGCTGTACAAGACGGGGGCCAAGGAGATCGCCGCGCAGGAGGGCCTCTCGCTGACCTTCATGGCCAAGTACAACGAACGCGAGGGCAACTCCTGCCACGTCCACCTCTCGCTGTGGGACACCGACGGCCGCAGCGTGATGTCCGGCGACGGCGAGGACGGCATGTCGGAGACCATGCGGTACTTCCTGGCCGGACAGCTCGCCGCGCTGCGGGAGTTCACCCTGCTGTACGCGCCGAACATCAACTCCTACAAGCGGTTCCAGCCCGGCTCCTTCGCGCCCACCGCCGTCGCCTGGGGCCACGACAACCGCACCTGCGCGCTGCGCGTCGTGGGCCACGGACAGTCCCTGCGGTTCGAGAACCGGCTGCCCGGCGGCGACGTCAACCCCTACCTCGCCCTGGCCGGCCTGATCGCGGCCGGCCTGCACGGCATCGACCAGAAGCTCGAACTCCCCGACGCCTGCGCCGGGAACGCCTACGCGGCGGGCTACTCCCGGGTGCCCGGCACCCTGCGGGACGCCGCCGACCTCTGGGAGCACAGCGACATCGCCCGCACCGCCTTCGGCGACGAGGTCGTCGACCACTACCTGAACATGGCCCGCGTCGAGGTCGCCGCCTACGACGCCGCGGTCACCGACTGGGAGCTGCGCCGCTCCTTCGAACGGCTCTGAGACCCACCGCTGAGAACGGAACGGCATGAGCAACCCGTACGACCTCGACGTGCTCGACCCGGCCACGGCGGAGGTGATCGCCACCGTCCCGGGAGCCACCGAGGAGGACGTCGACACGGCCGTCCACCGGGCCGCCCGCGCGCAGACCGCGTGGGCGGCGCTGGCCCCCGGCGAACGCGCCCGCCTGCTGCGGCGGTTCGCGGCCGTCGTCGACGAGCACGTCGAGGAACTGGCCCGCACGGAGATCCGCGAGGCCGGGCACACCGCCGGCAACGCGCGCTGGGAGGCCGGCAACGTCCGCGACCTGCTGGACTACGCGGCCGGCGGCGTGGAACGGCTGACCGGCCGCCAGATCCCGGTGGCCGGCGGCGTCGACGTCACCTTCCTCGAACCGCTCGGCGTGGTGGGCGTGATCGTGCCGTGGAACTTCCCGATGCCCATCGCCGCCTGGGGGTTCGCCCCCGCGCTCGCGGCGGGCAACGCGGTGGTCCTCAAGCCCGCGGAGACCACCCCGCTCACCGCACTGCGCCTGGCCGAACTGGCCCTGGAGGCGGGGCTTCCCGAGCATCTGCTCCAGGTGCTCCCGGGGCGCGGCGACGTCGCGGGCGAGGCGCTGGTCCGCCACCCCGGCGTCGCCAAGATCGTCTTCACCGGCTCCACCCGCGTCGGGAAACGCGTGATGGCCCTCTGCTCCGACCAGGTGAAGCGGGTCACCCTGGAACTCGGCGGCAAGAGCCCCAACATCGTCTTCGCCGACGCCGACCTGGCGGCCGCCGCGGCCGCCGCCCCCATGTCGTTCCTCGACAACGCGGGGCAGGACTGCTGCGCCCGCACCCGGATCCTGGTGCAGCGCCCGGTGTACGACCGCTTCATGGAGCTGCTGGAGCCCGCCGTCGCCTCCGTCCGGGTGGCCGACCCCTCGGACGAGGGCACGCAGATGGGACCGCTGATCTCCCGCGCCCAGCTGGAGAGGGTGCGCACCCTGGTGGACGCCGCCGTGGACGAGGGCGCCGAGCCCGCGATCCGCGGCGAGGCGCCCGCGGGTCCCGGCTTCTGGTTCCCGCCGACCGTGCTCACCGGCGTCGCGCCGCACGCCCCGGCGGCCCGTGAGGAGATCTTCGGGCCGGTGGCCGTGGTGCTGCCCTTCGAGGACGAGGCGGACGCCGTCCGGCTCGCCAACGACACCGAGTACGGGCTCTCCGGCTCCCTGTGGACCCGCGACGTGGGCCGCGCCCTGCGGGTCTCCCGGGCCGTGCGGGCCGGCAACCTGTCGGTCAACTCGCATTCCAGCGTGCGGTACTGGACGCCGTTCGGCGGCTTCGAATCCTCCGGGATCGGCCGCGAGCTCGGCCCGGACGCCCTGGCCGCCTTCACCGAGACCAAGAACGTCTTCATCAGCACGGAAGGGTCCGACCGATGACCGACACCACTCAGCAGCCCGTCTGCCGCCGCCTCGTGGGCCGTACCGCCGTCGTCACCGGGGCGGGCAGCGGCATCGGCCTGGCCACCGTCCGCCGTCTCGCCGCGGAGGGCGCGCACATGGTGTGCGGCGACGTCGACGAGACCAGCGGCAAGGCCGCCGCGGACGAGGTGGGGGGCCTGTTCGTGAAGGTGGACGTCACCGACCCGGAGCAAGTGGAGGCGCTGTTCCGCACGGCCTTCGAGACCTACGGGTCGGTGGACGTCGCCTTCAACAACGCCGGCATCTCGCCGCCCGACGACGACTCCATCCTGGACACCGGCCTGGAGGCGTGGAAGCGGGTCCAGGAGGTCAACCTGACCTCGGTGTACCTGTGCTGCAAGGCCGCCATCCCCTACATGCGGCGGCAGGGCAAGGGCTCGATCATCAACACCGCGTCCTTCGTGGCCCGGATGGGCGCGGCCACCTCGCAGATCTCCTACACCGCCTCCAAGGGAGGCGTGCTCGCGATGTCCCGGGAACTGGGCGTGCAGTTCGCCCGCGAGGGCATCCGCGTCAACGCCCTGTGCCCCGGCCCGGTCAACACCCCGCTGCTGCGGGAGCTGTTCGCCAAGGACCCCGAGCGGGCCGCGCGCCGGCTCGTGCACATCCCGGCCGGCCGGTTCGCGGAGGCCGAGGAGATCGCCGCCGCCGTGGCCTTCCTCGCCAGCGACGACTCCTCCTTCGTCAACGCCTCCGACTTCCTGGTGGACGGCGGCATTTCGGGCGCGTACGTCACGCCCCTGTAGCGGACAGAGGTGTACGGTCCCGGGCATATGGGACACCTGAAGCGACGACGCCTGTTCCTCCGCACCGCCCGGACCCTCGCCGCGGCCATCGCCCTGGTGGCCGCGGCGGCCCCCGCGCCGGCCGCGACCCCGCGGACGGCCCCGCCCGGCGACTGCCCCCGCCTCGCCGGGGACTGGGCCGACGGCAACCGGGAGCGGCTGCAACGGCTGATCGACACCGTGGGGCCGTGCGCCACCGGGCAGCGCGGGGCGCGCCCGGTCGCCGTCTTCGACTGGGACAACACGCTCGTCAAGAACGACGTCACCGACGCCACCCTCTCCTGGGCGCTGCGCCACGACCGGCTGCGGCGGCCCGCCGACTGGTCCGCCACCAGCCCGTGGCTCACCCCCGCCGCCGAAGGCGCCCTGCGGACGGCCTGCGGGCGCAAGCCGGCCGGCGGGGCGATGCCCACCTCCGCGATGCCCGCCTGCGCCGACGAGATCTCCCTGATCCGCGAGAGCGGACGCACCGCCGCCGGCGAGCCCGCCTTCGCCGGGCCCCGGAACCACCGCCGCACCGTCCCCCAGTACGCCTGGGTGCCCCGGCTGTTCGCCGGACTCACCGAGCAGGAGGTCCGCGAGGTGGCGGCGGCGGCACGGAAGGAGGCGCTGGCCGCGCCGGTCGGCTCCACGGTCCGGCTGGGCACCCGGTCCGTGCCGGGCTGGGTCCGCTACTACGACCAGCAGCGCGAACTCGTCGCGGCCCTGCGGAAGGCCGGGTTCGCGGTCCACGTGGTCTCCGCCGGGTTCGAGCCCGTCACCGAGGTCTGGTCGCGGGCCCTCGGCGTGGACGCCCGGCACACCGTCGCCATCCGCGCCGTCACGGACGCGCGGGGGCGGATCACCATGGACGCCGAGGGCTGCGGGGGAGTGGGCGTCAACCGGGGTGAGGCGATCCCGTACATCGAGGGCAAGCGCTGCTGGATCAACGAGCGGATCTACGGGGTGCGGGGCGCGGCCGCCTGGGAGCGGCAGCCGCCCGCGCGCCGTCCCGCGCTCGGCGCCGGCGACGCGGACACCGACGTCACCTTCGTGGGCGACGCCACCGGGCTGAGGGTGGTGCTGGACCGGCACAAGCCGGAGATCATGTGCCGGGCGCTCGACGACGCCGACGGCAGGTGGCTGGTCCAGCCGATGTTCCTCCAGCCGCTCGCCCCGCCGCGCGACCCCTACCCCTGCTCCACGACGGCGTTCACCCTGCCCGACGGCGGCGGAGCCCCGGTCCGCCGCGACGACGGCACCGTGATCCCGGACCGGCCCGGGCGGGGGTGAAC
>NZ_JBRIOU010000007.1:118074-118847 GCF_053474865.1 Streptomyces sp. CO7 | reverse complement strand
GGGGTGAACCCGCCCGCACCCCGCCCGCACCGCCTCAGAGGAAGGTCATGCCCTCGCCCCGGTAGGTGGGGGCCGTGCCGACGACCCGGTCGCCCTCCACCAGGTGCAGGGTGTCGAAGCGTTCGCACAGCTCGCCCGCCTTGGCGTGCCGGAACCACACCCGGTCGCCCACCAGCAGGTCGTCCGCGGCCGCCCCGAGCAACGGCGTCTGCACCTCGCCGGCGCCCTCCATCGCGTCGTACCTCAGCCCCTCCGGCAGGTACGGCTGCGGGAGCCGGTCCGGGCCGGGGGCGCCGGACGCCGGGTAGCCGCCGCCCAGCACCGTCACCGCGCCCACACCGGGCCGCCGCACCACCGGCTGGGCGAACAGGGCGGCAGGGCGGGCCCGGAAGGACGTGTAGTGGTCGAAGAGCCGCGGCACGAACAGCCCCGAGCCCGCGGCCACCTCGGTGACCGCCTCCTCCGCCACCGTGTGCTGCACGCTCCCCGTGCCGCCGCCGTTGACGAACTCCAGGTGCGGCGCGACCTCGCGCACCGCCCGGACCGCCGCCGCCCGCCGGGCCGCCAGCTCGCGGCGGGCGGCGGCCTGCATCAGCCGCACCGCGCGCGACTTCAGCGGCTTGCCGGCCACCGCGTCGCCCACCCCGGCGACGTGACCCTCGTACGCCATCACGCCGACCAGCCGGAACCCCGGCCGGGCGGCCACCGCGCGCGCCGTCCCGGCCATCTGCTCCGGGGTGTGCAGCGGGGAGCGGCGGGCGGCCACCCGCATC
>NZ_JBRIOU010000007.1:117133-117974 GCF_053474865.1 Streptomyces sp. CO7 | reverse complement strand
CCCTCGCTGCGGCTGCGGGGCGGGCGCCCCCCCGGACCCGCCCGCCCGGCAGCCGCAGCGAGGTGTCCAGCTCCAGGCAGACCCGGACCGTCTCCCGGCCCTCCCCGCGCGCCTCCTCGATCAGCCGCAGCTGCGCCGGGTCGTCGACCATCACCGTCACCGCCGCGGCGAGCTTGGGGTCGGCGCACAGCTCGGCGAAGGCGGACCGGTCCGCCGACGGATAGGCGCACAGGACGTCGTCGAGACCGCCCCGGGCCAGCCACAGCGACTCGGGCAGGGTGAACGACATGATCCCGGCGAAGCCCGGCCGCGCCAGCACGCGCTCCAGCAGCGGCCGGCAGCGGACCGACTTGCTGGCCACCCGCACGGGTTTGCCCCCGGCCCGGCGGACCAGATCGTCGGCGTTGGCGTCGAAGGCCTCCAGGTCGACGACGGCCAGGGGCGCGTCGAGGTGGGCGGTGGCCCGGTCGTACCGGGCCCGGTCGGCGGCTCGGGCAGTCATGGTCGCAGCGTGCCAGGCATGGGCACGCCAGGGTAGGGGGACGATCCGGGCAGATGCCGCGACCGCGAGAACCGGTTCCCGCACCGGCGGCGTCTGGCCGTAGAGTGACGCGCACACCAGGCACGAGGCGGGGGTGGAGATGAGCACGGAAGCGCGCCGTCCGGCGCCGCCGGTCCGGCCGCCGCACGACCCGCCGCCCTCCTCCGCGCCCCGTTCCCCGCAGCGCGGCGAGACGGAGCAGGCCACCGGGTCCGGGGCGCCGCCTCCGCCCCCGGCGACCGCGCGGTTCCCCGACACGCCCCCTGCCGTGGCGGCCCGGCAGAGTGCCCAGGAGACCAC
>NZ_JBRIOU010000007.1:115812-117033 GCF_053474865.1 Streptomyces sp. CO7 | reverse complement strand
CCCCTCACGGCCCCGGCGCGACCGGCGGCCGCGGGCCGGCGTCCGAGGACGCCCCGGACCCGCGTCGGGCCGCCCCGCGCCGCCGCGTGGCCGGTCCCGGCCGCCGCATGGCCGGCCTGGGCGCCGTGCTGGGCGCGGTGCTGGTGCTGCAGCCGGCGTCCGTGGCGCACGCCGACCTGATCCGGGACGGCCAGTGGGCGCTGCGCGAGCTGCGCGCGGAGCAGGCATGGCAGACCACGCGCGGCGCGGGCGTCACCGTCGCCGTGCTGGACACCGGGGTCGACGCGGACCACGAGGACCTGGCGGGCAACGTGCTGACCGGCAAGGACCTGGTCGGCTTCGGCGCCGGGCCGGGCGACGACGCCTGGGCGGGCCACGGCACCGCCATGGCGGGCATCATCGCCGGTCACGGACACGGCTGGAACCACGGCGACGGCGTGATGGGGCTCGCCCCGGAGGCCCGGATCATGCCGGTGCGGGTCATCCTCGAGGAGAGCGACCCGCAGCTGGCCAAGGCCCGGCGGACCCGAGCGAACGCGCTGGCCGAGGGCATCAGGTGGGCCGTCGACCACGGCGCGGACGTCATCAACCTCTCGCTGGGCGACGACTCCAAGTCCGCCCACCCCGAGCCCGAGCAGGACGAGGCCGTGCAGTACGCGCTGGCCAAGGGGGTCGTCGTGGTGGCCTCGGCAGGCAACGGCGGCGAGTCCGGCAACCGGGTCTCCTACCCGGCGGCCTACCCCGGCGTCATCGCGGTGACGGCGGTGGACCGCGACGGCAGGCGGGCCGACTTCTCCACCCGGCGGTGGTACGCCACGGTCAGCGCGCCGGGCGTGGACGTGGTGACGGCCGACCCGGACGGGCAGTACTACGAGGGCTGGGGCACCAGCGCGGCGGCCGCGTGGGTGTCGGGGGCGGCGGCGCTGCTGAAGTCGGAGTACCCCGAGCTCACGCCCTCCCAGGTCAAGCGGCTGCTCGAGGACACCGCCGAGGACTCGCCGAAGGGCGGGCGCGACGACTCCCGGGGCCACGGCCTGGTGAACCCCGTAGCGGCGCTCGAGGCGGCGGGGAAGAGCGAGCCGGAGGAGCGGCGGGTGGCCGCGCAGTACGCCGACCGGTACTTCGGGGACGGGCCCGGCGACACGGTCGGCGAAGCCGGCGCCCCGGGCTGGGCGTTCCCGGCCGCGGGCGCGGGCGCCGTCCTGCTCCTGGCCGCCGCCC
>NZ_JBRIOU010000007.1:112125-115712 GCF_053474865.1 Streptomyces sp. CO7 | reverse complement strand
TCCCGCGCCCGGCCCGGTCCGCGTCCGCCGCCGACCCCGCGTCCCGCGCCCGGCCCTGCCCGCGTCCGCCGCTCGGTCCCGTGCCCGGCCCGGCCCCGCGCCCGGCCGCCGGGCGCTCCGGGCCGCGGCGATAGGGTCGGGGGCGTGAACAAGAACATCCCCGACCCCGGGTTCGCCGACGACGACGGCTCCGCGGACCCCCGCCTCGCCGCCGCCCTGGAGGCCTGGTCGAAGGACCGCACCGCGCACGGCCCCGTGCTGGAGGCGCTGAAGGACGCCCGCCTCCTCGTCCCCGTGGTCGCCGTCCTCGGCGAGGTCGAGGTGGACGAGAACGGTCTGCGCCGGGAGAAGACCAGCGACATGGCCGTGCCGACCCTGAAGGCCGGCGACCGCACCGCGCTGCCAGCCTTCACCTCCACCGAGGCGCTGGCCCTGTGGGACCCGGCCGCCCGCCCCGTCGCCGTCCCGCTGGGACAGGCGCTGCGGGCCGCCGCGCACGAGAAGGCGGACACGATCGTGCTGGACCTGGCCGGACCGGTGGCCTACGAGCTGAACCGTCCGGCGCTGCTGGCGCTGGCCGAGGGGCGCACCGCCCTCGACCCGTCGGCCGACCCGGCCGTCACCGCCGCGCTCCGCGCCACGCTCGCCGCCGAGCCCGCGGTGGGGCTGGCGTACCTGCTGCCGGGGGAGCGGGACGGGATGCTCGCGCTGGTGCTGGACGATGCCGAGGCCGCCCCGGCCGTGGTCCGCTCGCTGGCGGGACGGCTCGCGGAGGACGAGACGCTGAGGGCCCGCCTGCTGCGCGGTCTCGACCTGGCGGTGGTGCCGGCCGGGACCTCGCTGCCGGGCGAGCCCCTGTACGTGCGCTGAGCGCGCCGCGCCGGGTGTCGGCGTTAGCCCCAGACGGGGCCCGTGTACTTCTCGCCCGGGCCCTGCCCCGGCTCGTCCGCGACGGTCGACGCCTCGCGGAAGGCGAGCTGCAGCGACTTCAGGCCGTCCTTCAGCGGGGCGGCGTGGAAGGAGCTGATCTCGGTGGCGCTCGCGTCCAGCAGGCCGGCCAGCGCGTGGATCAGCTTGCGGGCCTCGTCGAGGTCCTTGTACTTGTCACCCTCGTCGGTGAGGCCGAGGTTGACCGCGGCGGCGCTCATCAGGTTCACGGCGACCGTCACGATGACCTCGACGGCGGGGACCTCCGCGATGTCACGGGTCATGGCGTCGAAGTCGGGCGTCTCAGAACTCTCACTCATGCCCCACACGATAGGCGCAGGCCCGGCCCCGTCCTCGCGCGGGACCACCGCCGCCGCGCGTGCGGCACCGCGTTGGCGGCACGCCCGGCGGCCTGCTAATCTTGTGTCCACGACCGGCCGGACACGTGTGTCGCGAGACCACGGACCCGGCCCACAAGTGGAGTCCTTCGAACTCCCACCTGGCTGCCCACAGGGCGGCGGGTCACCGGTCAGCGAGAGCCGTTCTTCCAGGACGTCGTTTCGCCGAATGCGCGCCCCGCGACGATCGCGACGGTGCTCCGGTAGCAGTTCGAGGAGCCCCGCCTGTGAGACCGTGCGGGGCATTTTTCGTGTCCCGGCGCGGTTAGGTCCTACGAAGACACAGACGTCCGCGGCTGTCACACCAGGCTGCCGCGAGGTGCTACCGAGGAGGATCCATCAGCGCCGAGCCCCGCATCAACGACCGGATTCGCGTTCCCGAGGTGCGACTTGTCGGTCCCAGCGGCGAGCAGGTCGGGATTGTCCCGCTTGCCAAGGCCCTGGAGCTTGCGCAGGAGTACGACCTGGACCTGGTCGAGGTCGCGGCGAACGCCCGTCCGCCCGTGTGCAAGCTCATGGACTACGGGAAGTTCAAGTACGAGTCGGCCATGAAGGCCCGTGAGGCGCGCAAGAACCAGGCGCACACGGTCATCAAGGAGATGAAGCTCCGGCCGAAGATCGACCCGCACGACTACGACACCAAGAAGGGTCACGTCGTCCGGTTCCTCAAGCAGGGTGACAAGGTCAAGATCACGATCATGTTCCGCGGTCGTGAGCAGTCCCGCCCCGAGCTGGGCTACCGACTGCTGCAGCGTCTCGCGGAGGATGTGGCCGACCTCGGGTTCGTCGAGTCGAACCCGAAGCAGGACGGCCGCAACATGATCATGGTCCTCGGTCCGCACAAGAAGAAGACCGAGGCGATGGCCGAGGCCCGCGAGGCCCAGGCGGCCCGCAAGGCGGACGCGAAGGCCAACCCCGGCAAGTCGCAGAACGCCGCCGAGGCCG
The DNA here is from genome assembly GCF_053474865.1 of Streptomyces sp. CO7. Classification (NCBI taxonomy): domain Bacteria; kingdom Bacillati; phylum Actinomycetota; class Actinomycetes; order Kitasatosporales; family Streptomycetaceae; genus Streptomyces; species Streptomyces sp. CO7. Next base: position 113,442 of record NZ_JBRIOU010000007.1, on the reverse strand, counting down.
AGGCTTCCGCCGACGGCCAGGCCGAGGCTCCCGCCGACGACCAGGCAGAGGCTTCGACCGACGCCTGATCCTCCTGGACGCACGTCCGGGATTGTCCAGCACAACAGAGCGACGCTCCGTACAGTGCCCGGCCTGGCCGCCGACAGGCGGCCGAACCGGGCACCGGAGCGCCACCGACGAGGAGAGAACGGCGCTATGCCGAAGAACAAGTCGCACAGCGGTGCCAGCAAGCGCTTCAAGGTCACCGGCTCCGGCAAGGTGCTCCGCGAGCGCGCCGGCAAGCGCCACCTGCTCGAGCACAAGTCGTCCCGTCTGACGCGTCGCCTGACCGGCAACGCCGAGATGGCCCCGGGCGACGCCAAGAAGATCAAGAAGCTTCTCGGCAAGTGACGTCCCGGCGGCCCGGCCGCCGGACGTCAGTGAAGACCGGGACCCAAGTCGTTTCCGGGCCGTGTGACCAACCACCGCGGCCCCGCTACAAGGAGTTAAAAAGTGGCACGCGTCAAGCGGGCAGTCAACGCCCACAAGAAGCGCCGGGCGATCCTCGAGCAGGCCTCCGGCTACCGCGGTCAGCGTTCGCGCCTGTACCGCAAGGCCAAGGAGCAGGTCACCCACTCGCTGGTCTACAACTACAACGACCGCAAGAAGCGCAAGGGTGACTTCCGTCAGCTGTGGATCCAGCGCATCAACGCCGCTGCCCGCGCCAACGGCATGACCTACAACCGCTTCATCCAGGGTCTGAAGGCCGCCAACGTCGAGGTGGACCGCAAGATCCTCGCGGAGCTGGCCGTCAACGACGCCACCGCCTTCGCGGCCCTGATCGAGGTCGCCCAGAAGGCGCTCCCCGCGGACGTGAACGCGCCGAAGGCCGCGTGACGTCTGCCGGTGGACACCGGCTGTGACACCCCGGACCCGCAGGCCTGACGGCCTGCGGGTCCGGACGTGTGTGGGCCCCGGCCCCGGCCCGGCCTCCCGACGGCTCCCGCCCTCGGTGGATCCTGTCGTTCGGCCGCGCGCCTCGTCCGCCCCACCAGCGACACCCGGCCTCCGGCCCCAGCGACACCCGGCCTCCGTGACACCTGGCCGCAGCGACACCGGCTCCGGTGTCCGCCGGCCTTCGCGACACCTGGTTCCGGCGACCACCGGTGCCGGCGACCACCGGTCCCGGCAACCAACGGCTCTGGCGACCACCGGTCCCGGCAACCAACGGCTCAGGCCACCACCGGTCCCGGCAACCAACGGCTCCGGCCACCACCGGTTCCGTCGAGCCCGGCCCCGGGGACACCCGGCCCCGCGCCGTGGGTCCCGTGTCGGGTC
>NZ_JBRIOU010000007.1:97955-112025 GCF_053474865.1 Streptomyces sp. CO7 | reverse complement strand
GTCCCGTGTCGGGTCCGCGCGTCCCCGCCCGCCCCGTCGTCGGACAGGCGCCGGAGCCCAGGCTCCCCGCCGGAGCCGAGGCCCCTCCGCTTCCCGCTTCTCCCGAAGGTGAGCCCATGCCCTCCGCAGCCCCCGAGCTGATCTCCCCGCGTTCCCCTCGTGTCGCCGCAGCCCGGCGGCTGGCGAAGCGGAACTTCCGGAGCAAGGAGCGGCTCTTCCTCGCCGAGGGGCCGCAGGCGGTCCGTGAGGCGGCGGCGCACCGCGCGCAGGACGGCGCGGCCACCCTGGTGGAGCTGTTCACCACGCCCGAGGCGGCCGACCGCTACCCGGACATCGTCGGCGAGGCCCGCGCGGCCGGCGCCCGGGTCCACCTGGCCGACGAGCAGGTGATCGCCGACATCTCGACCACCGTCACCCCGCAGGGCCTGGTCGGCGTCTGCCGGTTCCTGGACACCCCGTTCGAGGAGATCCTCCGCGCCCGCCCGAAGCTGGTCGCCGTCCTCGCCAACGTCCGCGACCCCGGCAACGCGGGCACCGTGCTGCGCTGCGCCGACGCGGCGGGCGCCGAGGCCGTGGTGCTCACCGACGCCTCCGTGGACCTCTACAACCCGAAGGCCGTCCGTGCCTCCGTCGGCTCCCACTTCCACCTGCCGGTGGCGGTCGGCGTGCCCGTGGAGCGGGCCGTCGCCGGGCTCAAGGAGGCCGGGGTGAGCGTGCTGGCCGCCGACGGCGCCGGCACCCACGACCTCGACCACGAGCTGGACACCGGCTCCATGGGCGGGCCCACTGCCTGGGTCTTCGGCAACGAGGCGTGGGGCCTGCCCGAGGAGACCCGCGCGCTGGCGGACGCCGTGGTGCGCGTCCCGATCCACGGGAAGGCCGAGAGCCTTAACCTCGCCACGGCCGCCGCGGTGTGCCTCTACGCGTCCGCCCGTGCACAGCGCGCCTCCGGAGGGTGCCGCTCCGTCACCGACAGCTAGTAGGGTGGCTGCCTCGGGGGCCCTCCCAACAGACAGAGGCGGGTACGGGGATGAGCGTCGGCACCAGGACACCAACGGGCACGCCGTCCGGCATCGCGCCGGGCGCGCCGCCCCCGCGCGAGGACGCGCCGGACCCGCCCGCGGTGGGCCCCGACGAGCTCCCCGACGGTCTGGTGGTCGCCGACGAGCGCGGCCGGGTGGTCTGCTTCAACGCGGCCGCCGAGCGCATCACCGCCACCCCGGCCGGCGAGGCCCTCGGACTGTCCCTGGAGCGGGCCCTCCCGCTGGAGGACCTGGAAGGCCGCCGCTGGTGGCGGCTGACCGACCCCTACGACGGACTGACCATCCGCACCCGCCAGCCCGAGCGCAACCTGCTGCTGCCCGGCGGCCGCGAGGTCCTGGTCTCCGCCCGCTACGTCCGTGAGCGCCCCACCGGCCCGGTCCGCCGGGTGGTGGTGTGCCTGCGCGACACCGAGGCCCGCCGCCGCACCGAGCGCAGCCACGCCGAGCTGATCGCCACCGTCGCCCACGAGCTGCGTTCGCCGCTCACCTCCGTCAAGGGGTTCACGGCCACCCTGCTGGCCAAGTGGGAGCGCTTCACCGACGACCAGAAGCGGCTGATGCTGGAGACCGTCGACGCGGACGCCGACCGTGTCACCCGGCTGATCGCCGAGCTCCTCGACATCTCCCGCATCGACTCCGGCCGGCTCGAGCTGCGCCGCCAGCCCGTCGACATCGCCGCCGCCGTCGACCGCCACATCCAGGCCTACGTCGCCGCCGGCCAGAGCCCCGACCGTTTCCTGCTGCGCGTCGAGCGGCCGCTGCCCGGCCTGTGGGCCGACCCGGACAAGATCGACCAGGTGCTCGGCAACCTGCTGGAAAACGCCGTGCGCCACGGCGGCGGGACTGTCACCATCGACGTCACGGCCCAGGCCTCGCCCCGCGAAGGGGAGGAGGCCGTCACGTCGGTCACGGTGAGCGACGAGGGCCCCGGCATCCCGGAGGAGTCCATGAACCGCGTCTTCACCCGCTTCTGGCGGGGCAGCAAGCGCGGTGGCACCGGCCTCGGGCTCTACATCGTCAAGGGCATCGTCGAGGCCCACTCCGGGGTCATCACGGTCGGGCGGGCCGCCTCGGGCGGCGCCCAGTTCCGATTTACCCTGCCCGTGGGCACCCCGGCGTACCTCCTCTGAGGGACCACCTCCAGAGGTCACCGACGCCGGACCGCGGCCCACGGGCGCATCAGCGCGTACCCGCCCCGTTAGACTCGGCCCCTGGCACCTTTGTGTCCCCGTTCCCGGGACACGTTGTCCCACCACCCGGACGGCGGCCCAGGACAGGCCGTCCCGGCGGGGCCACTCCAGCCAGCCAATCGGAAGAGCACGGGAAGAGATGTCGGCACCGAATAAGTCGTACGACCCGGTAGAGGTCGAGGCGTTGAAACCGGAAAACATCGAGCGCATGCGGGACGAGGCGCTCGCCGCCTTCGCCGCCGCCGACTCGCTCGAGGCCCTCCAGGAGGCGAAGACCGCCCACGCCGGCGGCGCCTCGCCGCTGGCTCTCGCCAACCGCGAGATCGGCGCCCTGCCGCCGCAGGCCAAGGCCGAGGCGGGCAAGCGCGTGGGCCAGGCCCGCGGCGCCGTCAACAAGGCCCTCGCCGTCCGTCAGGCGGAGCTGGAGGCCGAGCGCGACGCCCGTGTCCTGGTCGAGGAGTCGGTGGACGTCACCCTCCCCTACGACCGCGTCCCGGCCGGCGCCCGCCACCCGCTGACCACCATGATGGAGCGCGTCGCGGACGTCTTCGTCTCGATGGGCTACGAGATCGCCGAGGGCCCCGAGGTCGAGGCGGAGTGGTTCAACTTCGACGCCCTGAACTTCGGCCCCGACCACCCGGCCCGGCAGATGCAGGACACCTTCTTCGTCGAGGGCCCCGAGACCGGGTCCGACAGCGGCTCCGCCGCGGGCCACGGCGAGTCCGGTGTCGTGCTGCGCACCCACACCTCGCCGGTGCAGGCGCGCACCCTGCTCGACCGCGAGGCCCCGGTCTACGTGGTCTGCCCCGGCCGCGTCTACCGGACCGACGAGCTGGACGCCACGCACACCCCGGTCTTCCACCAGATCGAGCTCCTCGCCGTCGACGAGGGCCTGACCATGGCCGACCTCAAGGGCACCCTGGACCACATGGTGCAGGCGCTGTTCGGCGCGGACATGAAGACCCGGCTGCGGCCGAACTTCTTCCCGTTCACCGAGCCGTCCGCCGAGATGGACATGCTCTGCTACGTCTGCAAGGGCGAGTCCATCGGCAACCCCGACCGGCCCTGCCGCACCTGCTCCAGCGAGGGCTGGATCGAGCTCGGCGGCTGCGGCATGGTCAACCCGCGGGTGCTCACCGCCTGCGGCGTCGACCCGGAGAAGTACAGCGGCTTCGCCTTCGGGTTCGGCATCGAGCGGATGCTGATGTTCCGCCACAACGTCGAAGACATGCGAGACATGGTCGAGGGTGACGTCCGGTTCACCCGGCCGTTCGGGATGGAGATCTGATGCGGGTCCCGCTTTCTTGGCTGCGGGAGTACGTCGACCTGCCGGCGACGGAGACCGGGCGCGACGTCCAGGCCAAGCTCATTTCGGCCGGTCTGGAGGTCGAGACCGTCGAGCAGCTCGGCGCCGACCTCAAGGGCCCCCTCGTCGTCGGCCAGGTGCTGACCATCGAGGAGCTGGAGGGCTTCAAGAAGCCCATCCGCTTCTGCACCGTCGACGTCGGCCAGGCCAACGGCACCGGTGAGCCCCAGGAGATCGTCTGCGGCGCGCGGAACTTCTCCGTGGGCGACAAGGTCGTCGTGGTCCTGCCCGGCGCCACCCTGCCCGGCGGCTTCCACATCGCCGCCCGCAAGACCTACGGCAAGACCTCCCACGGCATGATCTGCTCCACCGACGAGCTCGGCATGGGCGACGACGGCACCCACGGCATCATCGTCCTGCCGCCGGAGCACGAGGTGGGCACCGACGCCATCGAGCTGCTCGAGCTGGTCGACGAGGTCCTCGACATCGCCGTCACCCCCGACCGGGGCTACTGCCTGTCGATGCGCGGCGTCGCCCGCGAGACCGCCACCGCCTACGGCCTGCCGCTGCGCGACCCGGCGCTGCTCGACGTGCCCGCGCCCAACGCGTTCGGCTACCCCGTCCAGATCACCGACCCGCGCGGCTGCGACCGGTTCACCGCCCGCACCGTCACCGGCATCGCGCCGGAGACCCGGTCCCCGATCTGGCTCAAGCGCCGCCTGCAGAAGGCCGGCATGCGCCCGATCTCGCTGGCCGTCGACATCACCAACTACGTGATGCTGGAGCTCGGCCAGCCGCTGCACGCCTACGACCGCACCCGCGTCCAGGGCGCGATCGGCGTGCGCCGCGCCGAGAAGGGCGAGAAGCTCACCACGCTCGACGACGTGACCCGCACCCTCGACCCCGAGGACCTGGTCATCGTCGACGACCGCGGGCCGATCGGCCTGGCCGGCGTCATGGGCGGCGCCCACACCGAGATCGGCGACGGTCTGGAGAGCCACACCACCGAGGTGGTCATCGAGGCCGCGCACTTCGACCCGATCTCCATCGCCCGCACCGCCCGCCGGCACAAGCTGTCCAGCGAGGCCTCCCGCCGCTTCGAGCGGGGCGTCGACCCGCAGGCCGCGGCCGCCGCCGCGCAGCGCACCGTCGACCTGCTGGTGCTGCTGGCCGGCGGTACCGCCGACGCCGGCGTCACCGAGGTCGCCGCGCCCTCCGCGCCGGCCACCATCACCATCCCCGCCGACCACCCCGACAAGGTGGCGGGCATGGCGTACGGCCGCGAGACGGTGGTGCGCCGCCTGCAGGAGATCGGCTGCGACGTCTACGGGCAGGACGAGCTGGTCGTGTCCGTGCCGTCCTGGCGGCCCGACCTGACCGACCCGAACGACCTCGCCGAGGAGGTCATCCGGCTCGAGGGCTACGAGAACCTGCCCTCCACGCTGCCCCGGCCCCCGGCCGGACGCGGGCTCACCCCCCGTCAGCGGCTGCACCGCCGGATCGGCCGCGCGCTGGCCGCCGCCGGCTACGTCGAGGCGCTCAACTACCCGTTCATGGGCACCGCGGTCCTCGACCAGCTGCACGTCCCCGCCGACGACCCGCGGCGCACCCTGGTGACCCTCGCCAACCCGCTCTCCGACGAGGAGCCGGCGCTGCGCACCACGCTGCTGCCGGGCCTGCTCGGCGCGCTGCGGCGCAACGACGGCCGCGGGTCGCACGACCTCGCGCTCTTCGAGGCGGGCCTGGTCTTCCACCCGAAGGCCGAGCGGAGCGTCGCCGGCATCCTGCCGGTGCACGGCCGTCCCGCCGACGAGGACCTCGCGACCCTCCAGGCCGCGCTGCCCGACCAGCCCAAGCACGCCGCGGTCGTCCTGGCCGGCGCCCGCGAGCAGGCCGGCTGGTGGGGCAAGGGACGCCCGTCCGACTGGGCCGACGCCGTCGAGGCGGCCCGGATCCTCGCCCGTGAGGCGGGGACGGAGCTGATCGTCCGCAAGGGCCAGTACGAGCCGTGGCACCCGGGCCGCTGCGCCGAGCTGGTGGTCGTGCTCGACGGCGAGGAGCGGGTCATCGGCCACGCCGGCGAGCTGCACCCCGGCGTGCTGAAGACGCTGGGCCTGCCGGCCCGCACCTCGGCCATGGAGATCGACCTTGACGCGCTGGAGCGCGCCTCGGCCGGCCTCCTGCACGCGCCGCGGATCTCCGCCATGCCGGTCGCCACCCAGGACGTGGCGCTCGTCGTCGACCAGGCCGTCCCGGCCGCCGAGGTCGAGGCCGCGCTGCGCGAGGGGGCGGGCGAACTGCTGGAGGCCATCCGGCTGTTCGACGTCTACCGCAACGAGGAGCAGCTGGGCGACGGCCGCAAGTCCCTCGCCTACGCGCTGCGCTTCCGCGCCGCCGACCGGACGCTGACCGCGGACGAGGCCTCGGCCGCGCGCGACGCGGCGGTCGCCACGGCCGCCGAGCGCTTCGGCGCGGTGCTGCGCGGGGCGTGACCGCCAGGGGTACCGGGGCTCCACCCGGACGCGGGCCCGTCCTCCTCACCGGAGGGCGGGCCCGCTCCCGTGCGGGGGAAGGAGAGCGGGCCCGCTCCCGTGCCGGGAAGGGTGGACGGCGGGCCGGCGTCGGTGGCGTGAGGGGGGAGACGGCGGCCCGCCGAGCGACCAGGGAACCCTGCCGGCCCGGCGTGGCGTAAGCACGCGCACCGGCCCTCGTGTGGCGTTCCGTTCGCACCCCGTGTGAACCCGGACCCACTACCCTGGCGGAACCGAGGCACCGGAGGGGACCCCACATGACCCCGAGACAGCCCAACACCCTGCTGGACGCGCTCCTCGACGAGGCGGGCGTCTCGCACGCCGGTCTGGCCGCCCGGGTGAACGCCGCCGGGCAGGCCCGCGGTCTGCCCCTGCGCTACGAACACACGGCCGTGGCCCGGTGGCTGAAGGGGCAGCGGCCCCGCGGCCAGGTGCCCGACCTGATCTGCGAGGTGCTCTCCGCCCGCCTGCGCCGTCCGGTCACCCTGGACGACATCGGCCTCGGCGTCCCCGGCGCGCCGGCCTCGCCGCACGCCGGTTCGCTGTCCGGCTTCGTGGACCGCGCCACCGCGCTGTGGCGCTCCGACGAACTCCAGCGGCCGCACGTCCTCGGCGCGCCCGCCGTCACCGGGACGCCGGCCGTGATGCCGGTGTGGGAGTGGGAGAACCCGCCGGAGGACGCCGACGTCTCCCGCGGCGGCAGCCTCCGGGTGTCCCCGGACGACATCGAGACGCTGCGGGCGGCGCGCACCCACTACGAGCACATGTACCGCAAGGCGGGCGGGGTGGCGACCCGCGCCAGGGTGGTCGGCTTCCTCAACAACGAGGCGGCGCCGCTGCTGCGGGGCAGCTACCCCGACTCCACCGGACGTCAACTGCACCGGGCCACTGGCGCGTTGGTGGCCGTGGCCGGGATCTGCGCCTACGACTCCGACGTCCAGGGCCTCGCCCAGCGGTACTTCCACCAGGCGCTGCGGCTGGCGAAGGCCAGCGGGGACCGGGGACTGGGCGCGTACGTCATCGCCCTGCTCGTCAACCAGGCGCTGTTCATGCGGGAGTTCCGCCAGGCCGTCGCGTTCGCGGAGGCGGCGTTACGCACGGCCGGGCGGGACATCACCCCGGCCCTCGCCTCCGACCTGTACGCCATGCAGGCCAAGGCGTACGCCCACCTCGGCGACGGTGCGGGGGCGCTCGCCCGCATCCGGCGGGCCGAGGAGGCCGCCGAGCGCATCCACCGCGGCCACGAACCCGACGAGACGGGCTACGTCCAGCCGGGTCTGGTCAACGTGCAGGTGGCGGAGGCGCTGCTGAGCCTCGGCGACCTGACCGCCGCAGGGGCGCACGCCGAGGCCGCCGTCGGCACTCCGGCGCACGACCGCGGCCGGGTGCACCGGCTGGCCATGCTCAGCCAGGTCGAACTGCGCCGCGGGGACGCGGACAAGGCGGCGGTCACCGCCGCGGAGATGGCCCGGCTGGCCCGCGGCGTCGAGTCCCAGCGGCTGCGGGACCGGCTGCGCACGGTGCGCGAACACCTGCTGCGCAGCGACTGCGCGAGCACCCGCGAGGCGGCCGAACTCATCGACGCGGCGCTGCGCGTGCCGTTGCCGTAGGCCCCGCACGAGCCGTGCCGCGAGCCGTTCTGCTCCCCATGGGCCCTGCTGGCGGCCCCCGCGCTGCTGCGATATTGCCACTCACTCGTCGGGAACCGTCGAAAGGTGGCAGAAACATGCAGTGGGCGAAACTGAGTGAGCAACCGGTGTACGGAAATCGCTGGTTCGACGTCAACCTGGCCGACGTCCGGCTGCCCGACGGGCGGCGCCTGGACCACTACCTGATCCGCATGCGGCCGGTCGCCGTGGCCACGATCGTCAACGCGGCCGACGAGGCGCTGCTGCTGTGGCGGCACCGGTTCATCACCGACAGCTGGGGGTGGGAGCTGGCCGCCGGGGTGGTGGAGGACGGGGAGGACCTCGCGGCGGCGGCGGCGCGCGAGCTGGAGGAGGAGACCGGCTGGCGGCCGGGGCCGCTGCGGCACCTGATGAGCGTCGAGCCGAGCAACGGGCTCACGGACGCGCGGCACCACGTGTACTGGGCGGACCGGGGGGAGTTCGCCGGGCACCCGGTGGACGACTTCGAGTCGGAGCGGCGGGAGTGGGTGCCGCTGAAGGTCGTCCCCGATCTGATCGCCCGGGGCGAGGTGCCCGCCTCCGGCATGGCGGCCGCGCTGCTGCTCCTGCACCACCTGCGGCTGGGACAGGACCCGGCGGCCTGACCCGGCGGCGGGCCGGCCCCACCCGTGCCCTAGGCGGCGGCGGAGGGGGCGCCCTGCGCGCCCTCTTCCGCGCCTTCCCCCGCGGCCAGGGGGGAGCGGGCCAGGACGACGCAGCCGAGGGCGATCAGGGCCAGTCCGGCCAGCTGCGGCAGCAGCCACCAGCCGGTGCGCACGTGCTCGCCGAACAGCGTCACCCCGAAGCAGACGCTGATCAGCGCGTCGCCGAGGGTGAGCTGCGGCTGCACCGCGACCAGCGAGCCGGCCTGGAGGGCGTTCTGCAGCAGGAACAGCGCGCCCACGCCCACGACGGCCGTGGCGTAGAGCTGCCACGCCGTCAGCAGCGCGCCCACGCCGCCGGCGTCCAGCCGTGCCATCGCGTCCTTCATCAGCGCCGCGGTCAGCGAGTACGCGCAGGCCGCCGCCAGGCCCAGCAGCGCGCCACGGGCGTCGCCGCGGGTGGCCCGCGCGGCGACGATCAGCGCGGTCTCGAAGGCGGCGGTCGCCAGCAGCGCGAGTACCCAAATCTCCCCGTCGACGCCGTCGTGTCCGCCGACCGGATCGGCGGAGGCGAGGGCGAGCGCCAGCCCGCCCGTCACCGCGGCCACCCCGGCCCACAGGCGGCCCCGCACCCGGGTGCGGGTGATCAGGCCCGCGATCAGCAGGGTCGCCGGGAGCTCGATCACGAAGATCGGCTGGACCAGGGCGATCGGTCCGGTGGCCAGGGCCACCGCCTGGCAGACGGCGGCCACGATCACCATGGCGATGCCGGCCAGCCACACCTTCTGCCGCAGCAGCCGCCCGAAGAGGGACAGTCGCATCGTCTGGTCGTCGGGGATCCGGCGGGCGGCCTGGCGCTGCAGCACCGTTGCCGTGCCGTTGCTGAACGCGGTGAGCACGGCGAAGAGGACGCTGATCACCCGCACCATCATGCGCGCGTGCGGCCCGGGGGGCGCGGTGCGACGTGCGACCGTGCGAGTGGTGCGCGCGGTCGTGCCGCCCGGGGGCTCGGTTCTGCGCGAGGGCTCAGTTGCCCATGGCCTGCCAGAGGGTCACGGCCAGCGCTCCCACGGAGGCGAGCGTGGCCACCGCCCGCAGGGGCCAGCGGTTGCGTTCCAGCGCGGTCACCCGCTCGGCGAGGGCGTCCAGTTCCTTCGCCGTCTCCTCGGCGCGGTGGCCGAGCAGGGCCAGTCCGCCGTCGACGCGTGCCTGCGCCACGTCGCAACGGCGGCGCAGCTCGGCGACCTCCTTGGGCACCACCGGCTGTTCAGGGGTGGCGTTCACCGTTCGCTCCTTCCCTCACCGACCCCCGGCCCCGGCCGGCCGATGGTCGTACCAGCAGTCAACAACGCCGGCGGGAAGGTCGGGAGAGTGTGCGTCTGGCATATGCACACCCCGCACTCACACGGAGTGTGAAACGCCGTCACGCACGGTCGTCGGAGGCGGTGTCGGTGTCGGCATCGGCGTCGGTGTGACGGATCACCAGCACCGGGCAGGCGGCGTGCTGCACGCAGTGCTGGGACACCGACCCCAGCAGCAGCCCGGAGAAGCCGCCGAGCCCACGCGCCCCGACCACCAGCAGTTCGGCCCCCCGGGACGCGTCGATCAGCACGCCGGCCGCCGTGCCGTACCGCACCTCGCTGTGGATGCCCACCGGCGGCGTCGGCCCCACGGTCTCCCGCACCGCCTCCTCGAGCTCCTCCAGTGCCCGCGTACGCAGGGCCGCCTCGTCGCTGCTGGGCGGGGGAAGCCACCCCAGGCTGCCGTGGAAGTGCGGGAAGTCCCAGGCGTTCAGCGCCTCCACGGTCCCCCCGGTGCGCTCCGCGTACCGGACCGCCCACCGCAACGCGGTCCTGGACGGGTCCGACCCGTCCACCCCGACCACCACCCGGCCCGGCTCCCCCTGCTCGCGCTGGTCGGTCATGGTTCCTCCTCCGTCGGCGCCGGGCGCCACTGAAGGCGCGCCATATCATGACAAACAGTACATTCGACAGGCACCACAACGCTGATCCTCGCGCACCTGTGAAGGGGTAGGCCGCCCGGCCTGAACGCCATGGACCTCGAGTTTCTTCAGCCCCTGTACGAGGCGGACGGCCCGGTGGCCTCCGTGCACCTTGACACCACCCGTTCGTCCCACGACGCCGAGAAACAGATCGAACTGCGCTGGCGCGCGGCGCGCCGGTCACTGGCCGAACAGGGCGCGGACGAGGAGACGCTCGCGGCCCTCGACGAGGTGGTCGGCGGCGTCGCCGACGTGCCGGGCCCGCAGGGGGAGGCCCTGTTCGCCTCGGGCGGCAGGGTCCTGGGCGCCTTCACCCTGGCCGAGCCTCCCGCCTCCGACAGCGCCCTGGTGCTCCCCGTCGCCGACCCGCTGGGCCTCGCCGTCGACCGCGACCACCAGCTGCCCCACGTGGTGGTCGCCGTGGACCGCGAGGGCGGCGACGTGTACGCCTACCCGGCCGCCGCGCACGAGGAGTCCTACCGGCGCACCTTCAACGGCAGCACCCTCCACATCACCCGCGTCAAGGCGGGCAAGGAGGCACAGAAGTCCTACCACCGGCGTTCGGTCCAGGTGTGGTCGGAGAACACCGGGCAGGCCGCGGAGGGCGTCCGTGAGGCGGCCGCCGAGGTGGACGCCGCCGTCGTCCTCGTCGCCGGCGATCCCAAGGCGATCGGGCTGCTGCGCGAACACCTGAGCGACCAACCGCCGAACGGGAGGATCGTCTACGTCGAGGGAGGCCGTACCGACGACTCGGCCCGGGAGGGCCTGCGGGCGGGCGCCGACGAGGCGATCCGCGAGGCCATGGAGGCCGCCCACCGCGAGGTGCTGGACCGGCTGGAGGCCGAGACGGCGGGCGGACGAGCCCTGCAGGGCATCCCCGCCGTCCAGCAGGCGCTGTCCGAGGGGCGGGTGGAGACCCTGCTGCTCTCCGCCGACCGCTCGGGCGACCCGGACCTCTACGCCTCCCGGACCGACCCCCAGCTCCTGGGCACCGATCCGGCCGAACTCGGCGACGCCTCCGCCCTGTTCAGTGCCCCCGCCGGCACGCTGCTGCTGCGCGCGGCCGCGCTCAGCGGGGCGAACTTCACCGAGCTGCTGCCCCCGGCCTCCGCCACGGACGGCGTGGCGGCCCTGCTGCGCTACTGAGCCGCCGGGCCCACCTGGCGCCCCACGCACCCGGCCCCGGGCGGACCGTCTCCGCCCGGGGCCGGGTGGCGCGTTCTCAGACGAACAGGACGCTGGAGGCCGCGGGCACGTCGAGCGACCCGGCCCGCCGCGGCACGCCGTCCTCGTCGAGGTCGAACCAGGTCACGTCCCCCGACCGCTCGTTGGCCGCGTACAGCCGGTCGCCGGACGGGTGCAGCACCAGGTCGCGCGGCCAGCTGCCGCCGCACGGAACCGAGGTGAGGACCTCCAGGCGCTCCCCGTCCTCGGAGACCGCGAGGACCACGACGGTGTCCGTGCCGCGCACCGCCGCCCACAGCCGCCGCCCGTCGAGGGAGATCACCGGGGCGGAGGGCTGGACGTGCGCGTCCGTGCCGTCGGGGAAGAGCGGGTGCTCGCCGACCGCCCGCAGCTCCCCGGCCGCGGCGTCCCACCGGCAGACGGTGACCACCGGGCGCAGCTCGCCGAGCACGTACACGTGCGTGCCGCGCGGGTGGACGACCAGATGGCGCGGGCCGGTGCCCGGCGGCAGCTCCAGCGCCCCGTGCAGCCGCAGCTCCCCGGAGGCCGCGTCCAGCTCGCACACCCGCACCTCGTCGGTGCCCAGGTCCACGCCCAGCACCCAGCGGCCCGGCGCCTCGGGCACCACCACCTGGTGCGCGTGCGGACCCTCCTGCCGGTCGGCGTCCGGGCCGGACCCCTTGTTGCCCAGCAGCCCGCTCGGGGCGCCCGGGGCGCCGTCCGCGGCCAGCGGGAGCGCCGTGACGCTGCCGGAGCTGTAGTTGGCCGTCACCAGGTGGCCGCCCGCCACGGCCAGATGCGTCGGATCGGCCCCTCCCACCGGCACCGGACGGCCGATCGGCTCCGGCGCGGGCCCGGAGACGTCATAGGCGGCCACCGCTCCCTCGGCCGTCTCCGACACGCAGTACAGGACCGGCCCGCCCGCCCCCTGCCCGAGGGCGAGGTACGACGGGTTGGGCACGGTGGCGACGGCGTCCGTCGGGGTCAGCGCCCCGGTGCCGGGATCGACGGTGGCCTGCACGATCCCCCGCCCGCCGCTCGTCGTGAACGAACCGATGAAAGCTCTCTGCGCGCCTGTGCTCGTCATGATGAGCAGCCTAGGAGCCGACCCTGCGCACCGCGCGCAGGATCCATCCCGCGAGATGACCTGAACGCACCAATCGCCACGGAGCCCGATTGCGGCCCGCCGCGGCCTCGGTGAGGGTGAGCAGGAGAAGCCCGGGCGGGGACCGGAGGGGCGCCCGCGCGGCCGACCCGATGACCGGAGCAATCATGGGCAACTTCCCCCAGGCGATCGGCCGCACCGGTGTCCGCGCCGCCGGCGCCGACTCCGCACGGCGCACGGCACGCGGGAAGGGCGGCGCGCGATGAACATCCGACGACTCGTCGTCTTCGGCGGCACCGGCGACCTGACCGGGCGCTACCTCCTGCCGGCCCTGGCCGCCCTGTACGCCGCCGGGCACATCGACGACCGGTTCAGCCTGACCGCCGGCAGCCGGGAGGACTGGGACGGCGACCGGTACCGGCAGTGGGCCGCCGACCAGTTCGCACGCCACGGCGCCGGCCTTCCCGACGACGCCGTGCGCGCCGTCACGGCCGCCTGCGACTACCGCAAGGCCGACGTCACCGACCCCGCCGAGGTGGCCGCCCTCGTCGCCGGCGACGACCCGGTCACCGTCTACCTGGCCCTGCCGCCCGCGCTCTTCGCCGCCACCGTGACCGCCCTGCACGAGGCCGGACTGCCCCGGGGCAGCCGCATCGTGACGGAGAAGCCGTTCGGGGAGAGCCTGCGGGACGCCGAGGAGCTCAACCGGCTGCTCGCCGACGTGCTCCCCGAGCAGGCGGTGTTCCGCGTCGACCACTTCCTGGCCATGACCACCGTGCAGAACCTGCTCGGCAGCCGGCTCGCCAACCGGGTCATGGAACCGATCTGGAACAGCACCCACATCGCCGAGGTGGACATCGTCTGGGACGAGACCCTCGCCCTGGAGGGCCGGGCCGGCTACTACGACCACGTCGGCGCGCTCAAGGACATGATCCAGAACCACCTGCTGCAGATCCTCTGCCTGGTCGCCATGGAGCCACCGCTGACCCTCGGCGAGCGGGACCTGCGCGACCGGAAGGTGGACGTGCTGCGCTCGGTGCGCCGCCTGACCGACGCCGACGTCGTCCACCGCACCCGCCGGGCCCGCTACGCCGCCGGGCGCATCGCCGACCACGACGTGCCCGCCTACACCGACGAGGAGGGGGTGGACGCGGGCCGCCGGACCGAGACCTTCGCCGAGGTCGAGCTGGAACTCGACAGCTGGCGCTGGACCGGCACCAGGTTCCGGCTGCGCACCGGCAAGGGCCTCGGCCGTGACCGCATGGAGGTCGCGGTGCGCTTCCGGCCCGTCCCCCACCTGCCGTTCGGGCAGGACGAGGACGTCCGGCCCAACGTCCTGCGCTTCGGCCTCGACCCGGAGAGCCTGAGCCTGGACCTCAACGTCGTCGGCTCCCAGGTGGAGAAGCTCACGCAGGTCTCGCTCAGCGCCCGGATGGACC
>NZ_JBRIOU010000007.1:95359-97855 GCF_053474865.1 Streptomyces sp. CO7 | reverse complement strand
TGGACGTGCTGCGCGGCGACCCCGCGCTCTCCATCCGCGGCGACGAGGCCGAGGAGTCCTGGCGGGTCGTCGAGCCGGTGCTGTCCGCCTGGGAGCGGGGCCTGGTGCCGCTGGAGGAGTACCCGGCCGGCTCCGACGGGCCGCCGCGCCGCAACACCCCCGAGCGACGGGAGGACCTCCTCCACCAGGACGCGGTGCTCCCGCGGTGACCCTCCACGGCGGAACCCGCCCCGGCCCCGACGACCGGAACCCGTGCGTGGTGGTCATCGGGGTCTCCGGGGCGGGCAAGTCCACGGTCGCCCGGCTCCTCGCCGAGCGGCTCGGGCTGCCCTTCGCCGAGGCGGACGACTTCCACCCGCCCGCCAACATCCGCAAGATGTCCTCCGGCGTCCCCCTCGACGACCACGACCGCCGCTCCTGGCTGGAGACCGTGGGACGCTGGCTCGACGACCACGACGCCGACGGCAGCGGGGGAGTGGTGGCCTGCTCGGCCCTGCGCCGGCGCTACCGCGACGCGCTGCGCTCCTCCTGCCCGTCCGCCCTCTTCCTCCACCTCACCGCCGAGCGTGGGCTCCTCGCGGCCCGGCTCCACGGCCGCACCGGTCACTTCATGCCGGAGACCCTGCTCGACTCCCAGCTCGCCGTCCTCGAGCCGCTCCAGCCCGACGAACGGGGCGCCACGCTCGACGCCTCACCGCCGCCCGAGGAGATCGTCCGCCGGGCCGCCGAGGCGGTCGCCGAGGCCGGGACGGCCTGAGCCGCGGGCCGCGCGGTGAGCGGGCCGCCGGTGGCGGCCGGGCCGCCCCGCGCGGACGGGCCCCCGCGCGCGCGGCCGGGATGTGTCGCGCCGCCGGGACGCGTCCCGCGCGGCCGGCGGACCGTCACCCGGACGGGCCCGGTGCGTTCGCCCCCCGTCCGCGCCGGGCCCAGGCTGTGAAGGTGGCGGACGACGCAGCCGCCTCCGCACCCCGACGAAAGGTGACAGCCATGGCGGGCATCCCCGGCGAGGAGCGACACCACAGGGCAGCGCCCGACGACGGCGTCCGGCCGTCCAGCCCGGGGCAGTTCGCCGGCATCGGCATGGTGCTCAGCGGTGTGCTGAGCATCCTCCAGGGCATCACCGGCATCGCCCGGGACCGCCTCTTCGGATCACCCCGCGCGTACGAGTACCGCTTCGACCTCACGTCCTGGGGATGGATCCACCTCGTCGTCGGCGTCGCCCTGCTGGTCGTCGGTGTCGCCCTGCTCCGCCGGGTCCCCTGGGGACGCTCCGCCGGACTGGCGCTGGCCGGGATCAGCCTGGTCACCCAGTTCATGTTCATCCCCTACTACCCACTCTGGTGCATCCCCGTGATGGTCCTGGACCTGATGGTGCTGTGGACCCTGGCCAGGCTCGCCGACTGACGCGGCCCGTCCCCGTCCGCCGGGGAGGGACCTCCAACTCTGGGCACGGGCGCGACCGTTCGGGCCCCGGACGGCCCGGTGCGGCGGCGTGGTCAACCGTCCGGCCCGTCGGTAGCGTGACCGGATGAGCCACGACCGGACGTCACCGCACGCCACCTCCTTCGGCGCGGCCGCGACCGCCTACGCCGAGCACCGCCCGGACTACGCCCACGCCGCCGTGCGCTGGGCCCTCGACGCCGCCCCCGGAGCGAGGGTGCTCGATCTCGGAGCCGGCACCGGCAAGCTCACCGCCACCCTGTCCGCGCTGGGCGCCGACGTGGTCGCGGTCGAGCCCGACCTGAAGATGCTGGCCGAACTGCGCCGCGCCCTGCCCGGCGTACGGGCCCTGTCCGGGAGCGCCGAGTCGATCCCGCTGCCGGACGCCTCGGTGGACGCCGTGGTGGCCGGCAACGCCATGCACTGGTTCGACATGGCCGTCGCCGGCCCCGAGATCGCCCGCGTCCTCGCCCCCGGCGGCGTGCTGGCCGGCCTGTGGAACACCATGGACGACGCGGTCGACTGGGTCGCCGGACTCGCCCGCGTCAGCGGCCCCGCGGCCATCGGCCCGCGCGACACCCCCGACAGCTGGCGCGCCCGGACCGCCGCCATGCACCTGCCCGCCGACGGCGGCCCCGCCCGCTTCGGCTCGCCGGAACAGGACCTCTTCCCGCACGGGCAGACCCGCACCGCGGACTCCCTGGTCGCGACCCTCGGGACCCGCGCCGGGGTCCTCGTCATGCCGGACGAGGAACGGCGGGCGCTCCTCGACCGGATCCACGCCTTCCTCACCAGCCGGGCGGAGACCGCCCACGGCGAGTTCACCCTCCCGCTGCTCACCGGAGTGCTACGGGTGCGCAGGCTGTGACCAGCCTGCCTCCTGCCTCCGGGGCACGCGCGGCGTGACCTTCCCGGGAACGTGAGCCGAGGGCCCGCGACCGCATCGGCGGTCACGGGCCCTCGGTGGCTCGGGTCGGTTGTTCGGTCGTGCAGGTGAGGGCGCGGACGGCGCCCCGGGCGGCTCCGGCCGGTCGCTACGCCGCGGCACGCCGGCAT
>NZ_JBRIOU010000007.1:92475-95259 GCF_053474865.1 Streptomyces sp. CO7 | reverse complement strand
CGCCGCGGCACGCCGGCACGCCAGCACGCCGGCACGCCGGCACGGCGACACGGGGCACGGCGGCGGAGGCCGAGACGGCCCGCTCAGGCGTCCACGGTCTCCCGCCGCGCGGCGACGGTCCGGTCCGAGGCGGCGATCCGCGCGGCGCGGTCCGGCATCGTGAAGGCGAAGACGGCGGCGAGCGCGGAGACCACCGCCAGCACCAGGTACGCCTGCTGGAAGGCGGAGACCGGCGGATGGGCGTCGGCCCCGGTGCCGACCACCGCGGCCGAGGCCAGCACCACGGTCGCCACCGCCGGGGCGGTCGCGCCGGCGGCCTGCCGGACCACCGTGTTCAAGGTCGCGGCATGGGAGACGTCCGCCTTCCCGATGCCGGTGAACGAGGCGACCGTGGTGGGCATGAACACCCCGCCCATCGCCGCGCCCAGCAGGAACATCAGAGCGCGGAACGTCCACAGCGAGGAGTCCGCGTCCAGCCGGGAGAAGGCCACCAGTACCAGCGCGACCCCGAGCAGCCCGAAGCCGACGAGCTTGCGCGGACCGATCCGGGCGTAGAGCGGCGTGACGAGCTGCATGGTGAGCAGCACGCCGAACGCCTCGGCGAAGGTGCTGGAACCGGACTCCCAGGCACTGAGGCCCAGCCCCTGCTGCAGGAACAGCGGCCCGACGAACATCGCGCCCATGAACGCGGTGAAGCCGAGGAACGCGATCACGTTGGTGTCCCGGAACAGGCGGTCGGTGAACAGCCTCACCCGCAGCGCCGGTTCGGGCACCCGCAGCTCCACCGCCACGGCCGCCGCCAGCAGCACCGCGCCGCCGGCCAGACCGGCCACGACCGGCACGCTGCTCCAGCCCATCTCGGCGCCCTCGCTGACGCCGAACATCAGCCCGGCGGTGCCGAAGGCGGTCAGCACCAGACCGGGCACGTCCAGCCGCCCGGGGACGTGGTCGCGGTGCTCCTCGAGGAAGAGGAAGCCGAAGACGAGGACGGCGATGCCGATCGGCAGGTTGGCGTAGAACACCCAGCGCCAGGTCATGTTGTCCACCAGCCAGCCCGCGCCCATCGGGGCCAGGGCGGGCGCCACCTGCTGCGGGATGATCATGTAGCGGGAGACCTTCACCTGCTCGGACAGGCTGAAGGTGCGGTACAGCAGGGCGGCGGTGACCGGCAGCAGGATGCCGGCGGCGAAACCCTGGAGGGCGCGCCACAGGACGAGTTCGCCCAGTGACCCGGCCACGCCGCAGAGTCCGGAGGCGACGGTGAAGACGGCGAAGGCCGTCAGGACGGTGCGGCGCCCGCCGAAGCGGTCGCCGAGCCAGGCCGACAGGGGCACGGCGAGGCCGACGCAGACGGGGTAGACCACGACGACGGCGTCGAGACCCGCGGTGGCGAGTCCGAAGTCACGGCCGATGGAGGGCAGGGCGACGGTGGTGCCGGCTCCGTCCACGATGGACATGAACGCGGTGACCACACAGACGACAGGGACGACTATGCGCTGGTCGAGACGCAGCGGGCGAACGGGCATGTGCTGAGTATACTCAGTATGTGTAGGCTCAGCACATCCGTTCCGGTCGGCACGGACCGAACCGGGCCACCGGGCCCGTTCCCGCCCCGCGTGTGCGATAGGAACGGGGGCGAGAGTCGCCGACCGCCACGAGCACAGGAGCACCAAGGTGAGGAACGTCCCGGGCAGCAGTGACCCGCTGATCGACGAGCTGTTCGCGACGACCCACCGTCTGCGGCTCTTCGTCGACGGCAGGCTGGCCGAGAAGGGCACCACCGTCGCCCAGTTGCGCGCCCTGCGTTTCCTCGCCCACGCCGCCGAGCCGATGCGCATGCGCGACCTCAGCGACATGCTCGGCGTCGCCGCCCGCACGGCCACCAGCCTGGTCGACGCCCTGGAACGCGACGGTCTGGTCGTCCGCCTCCCGCACCCCACGGACCGCCGCGCCCACCTGCTCGCCCTCACCGACGCGGGCCGCGCCTGCCACCAGGAGGCCGAGGCGATGGACCGCGAGGCCCTGCGCACCGCCACCGGCGCCCTCACCTCCGAGGACCGCACCGTCCTGCGCACCCTCCTGGGCCGCGTCCGCGACACCGTCGCGGCGGCCGAGCGGGAGGGTGCCGGGCCCCGGGGGTGAGGCGGTGACCGGGGCCGACGGAGACCGGGTGCGGCCCCGTGGTCACGTGGCCCGTGGTCAGGTGCGGTCGGCCGAGAAGGTCGTGCAGTTCGCCCCGTAGACCCGCCCGTCCAGATGACCGGGGGCCGAAGGGTCGTACGCGGCCTGGAGGTCGACCGTGAGGTAACCCGGCGGCTGCTCGATCCAGTGGGTCGCCCGCAGCGTGAGCACCCCGCTCCCGAAGGTCCCCGCCACGGCGAACGACCCGCGCGGCACCGTGGGGTTGGAGGGCGCCGGGTAGAACGCGAACACCCCGGTGACACTGCCGTCCTGGTACTGCTCGACGGTGAGGACCAGGCCGGTGATGCCCTGGTTGCAGACGTAACTGCCGTTCCACCGCCCCGACAGGTCCGTCACCGCCTCCGACGGCGACGGCGACGGATCGGAGGCGGCGTCCGCAGGGGGCCCGGTGCTGGAGGAGGCGTCGTAAGGGGTGTCCGACGGCGACGGTGACGGTGACGGGGTGTCCGAAGGAGTCGGCCCGGCCTCGGGCCGCCCGTCGGACCAGGTGTCGGAGGGCGGGGCGGAGGAGCCGGAGTCCGTTCCGGAGGCCCCGCCGAACAGGGCGTCCGCCTGCCAGGCCACCAGTCCCGCCGCCAGGAC
>NZ_JBRIOU010000007.1:83797-92375 GCF_053474865.1 Streptomyces sp. CO7 | reverse complement strand
CCCCCACGATCTCCCCGTGATCTCCCCCTGCGAGGGCTCACATCATGACGCCGGCGAGCGCTGGAAGACGTCCGTTTTACGCAGGCTCGGTACAAGTCGAAAGAAAATGAACCGACTTGGGCAGAATCACGCCAGGACGAACGGAATCGGACCGGCGGGTCAGTGCAGGGTGGGCCGGTAGACCAGCTCCTGGACGCGCCCGTCCAGGGTCCGGCTCCCCAGCAGTTCCAGGTCGAAGTCCTCGGCGCCCGCGAAGACCGGGTCCAGCCCCGTCCGGCCCGTGACGACGGGGAAGAGCGTCACCTGCAGCCGGTCCACCAGCCCGGCCGCCATCAGTGCCCGGTTCATCGCCAGGCTGCCGTGTGAGCGCAGGGGCACGTCCGACTCCTCCTTCAGCCGGGCCACCACCTCGACCGCGTCGCCGTCCGCCACGGTGGCGTCCGGCCAGTCGAGGGGCTCCTCCAGCGTCGTCGACACCACCGTCAGGGGCAGGTTCCGCATCCTCGTCACCCACGGGTCGCGCACGTCCGAGTCCTCCGTGCTCTCCGCCAGCATCCGCGCGAACAGCCGGTAGGTGTTCGCCCCCAGCACCATCCGCTGCTCCGCCCCGTACAGCCCGAGACGGTGTTCCAGCAGCTCAGGGCCCTGCTTCCCCCAGTAGCCGGTCCAGTCGCCGCCGGCGGCGCCGAAGCCGTCCAGGCTCACGAAGACGTCGAAGGTGTAGGTGGCGGTCATGTCGTCCTCCTCGGATGCGGCCGGACGCGGGGACCGGCCAGGTGGGATCCATCGTCGAACCGTCGTCCCACCTTCGACCCGCGGGCCGCGCCGAACTCATCGCCATGCCCGCCGCCCCCGGCCCCGACCACTCGAACGGCAGGATTCGGAGACGGCCCGCCGCCCGGCGCCTCCTGCGCGAGGGCCACGTGGGTGGTGCCCCTGTTCGTGCCGGTCGATCACTGTGGCCGTGCATGTACTCTGCGCCCACGCCTCACCGACGGTCGCCGTCCTGCCGTCCCGTCCTGGACAAGCGCGGGCCCAGCCGTTGCTTCACGCGGACGAGTGGGGCGCCCATGAGTGCCGCGGGCGTCACCTACCGTTGCCGATCTCGGGCACCACCGCACCCGGCGGAGTGAAGGCGGCCAGCGCCGTAGCCGTGATGTGGTCGGCAGCGCGCTCGGAGGTGAGGCGGCCGGCGCGGATCTCCTCCGCCGCACTGTGCATCACCGCGTGCAGGACGTTGACCATCCACGCGACCGGCAGGTCCGTACGGAAGGCGCCCTCGGCGCGGCCGCGGGCGACCAGAGCCTCGACGCGGGCCGCCGGGCCGGCGTGCAGCTCCCGGATGCGGCTCGCAGGAAGTTCCCGCTGTGCGGCGGCGAAGAGTGCCCGCGCTTGGTCGACCAGCTCCCAGCCGGCCTCGACGTACCGAGCCAGCGCGAGCGGCGGATCACCGGTCAGGTCGACCGAGTCCAGCGCCTCGTTGCCCCGGTCGATGGCGCGGCTCATCGCCGCGTCGACGACCTCCGCGCGTGAGGTGAAGTGCGCGTACAGCGTCACCCTGCCCACACCTGCCGCCCTGGCGATCTCGCTCAGGCTCGCTTCCGGGTTCCGTCCGAGGCAATCGGCCGCCGCCTGCACGATCGCCTCGATGCTGCGCAGCGCGTCGGCGCGCTTGACGGCTGTGGAGTGCTTGCTGCCCATGGGCCCACAGTACCTTCAGCAAGTCGTACAGTGTCGTTTGGTTTGTGACCCTTAAGCGTATAACGTGAACATGTCTGTACGACTTAACGTCGAGGGGTGAGCTCATGAGTGACGCGGAAACCACCACCACACGCGCAGCGGACGCACCACATCCGCTGCGCTGGACTGCCCTGGCGCTGCTGGGGCTGGCTCAGATGATGCTGATCCTCGACATCACCGTGGTCGCGATCGCACTGCCCGACATGGGTGCCGAACTGGACCTGAGCCGTGCGGCGTCGACGTGGGTGGTGAGCGGATACGCCCTCACGTTCGGGAGTCTGATGCTGCTCGGCGGCCGGGCCGCGGACCTGTTGGGCCCCAAGCAGGTTGTCCTGGCAGGGCTCGCCGTGTTCACCGCCGCGTCGCTGGCCGCCGGGTTGGCCACCGGCGCCCCGCTGCTGCTCGCCTCACGCGTGGCTCAGGGCGCGGGCGCCGCGATGCTGTCGCCCGCGGCTCTGTCGGTGGTGGTGCGGCTGTTCGACGGTGACGAGCGCAACCGGGCGCTGGGTGTCTGGTCGGCGCTGGGTGGCGGGGGCGCCGCCCTCGGCGTGCTGCTGGGCGGGCTGATCACGGCAGGCCCGGGCTGGGCCTGGGTCTTCTTCGTCAACGTCCCCGTCGGCCTGGTCGTCCTCGTCGCGCTCGCCCGGATCCTGCCCCGCCTGCCGCGAGCGGGCGCCGGTTCCCTCGACCTGCCCGGCGCCGCTCTCGTCGCCGTCGCGACCGGCGTCCTCATCTACGCCCTCATCCGGGCCGGCGACCATGGCTGGCTGAACACCGGCACGTTCGTTCCGGTCCTCGCCGCGGCGCTCGCCTACGCGGCGTTCGCCCTGTGGCAGCGGCGGGCGGCGGCGCCGCTGATGGACCCGCGGCTGCTGGGCCGTCGGCCGGTGCTGGCGGGCGTCTTCGTGATCGCCGTGGCGACGGCACTGATGGTGGGCGTCTTCTTCCTGGGCTCCTTCTACCTCCAGAAC
The DNA here is from genome assembly GCF_053474865.1 of Streptomyces sp. CO7. NCBI lineage: Bacteria > Bacillati > Actinomycetota > Actinomycetes > Kitasatosporales > Streptomycetaceae > Streptomyces > Streptomyces sp. CO7. The sequence continues at coordinate 89,664 of NZ_JBRIOU010000007.1, read as the reverse complement.
TCCCAGGGGCACGGCGCACTCATGACCGGTGTGCTGTTCCTGCCGGTGGCGCTGCTGACCATGGCCGCCGCGGCGGTGGCCGGGCGGGTGATCGGCCGTCTGGGGGCGAGGTCGCTGGCCGTCGTCTCCCTGGCCGTCGCGGCCGCCGGATTCCTCCTGCCGGTGTTCGGGTCCGGAACCGCCGTGATGGTCACCGGTGTGAGCATCGCCGCGGCGGGACTGGGGGCTCTGTTCGTCGTGGCCTCCGCCACCGCGCTCGCCACGGTCGCTCCCCACGAGGCCGGGGTGACGTCGGGCATCGTCAGTACCTTTCACGAGTTCGGCGCGGCGGCCGGCGCCGCGGCCGTCTCCAGCGCCGCCGCCACGGGCATCGCCGCGCGCGCCGGCGCCCGGAGCGCCTCCGGCTTCGACGGCGCGTTCCTCGTCGCCACCGGCATCGCCGCGGTGGCCGCCGTCGTCGCTCTGTGGCTGATCCCCGCCAAGAGGCAGCACTGATGCAGGAGTGGCGCCCTGGACGACCCACCCGCACGAGGTGAGGGCGGGTGTGCCGTCCGTCGGGTTGCGGCACAGTCGCAGGCTGCCGGTGGTCCGAACCGTCCGGCCGCGCCCTCGCCGGGCCATGCTGTACCGCGCGGGACTCCGTGCACGCGCGGCAGGGGGCTCAGATCTGCAGTCGCAGCTCAGAGTTGGCGGTCGCGCGATCCGCGATCACGCGACGTGATCAGGCGCTGGGGGTGATCGTCCGGCGATGCCCCTCGTGACGGCCCTCCTTCATCCCTCCGTGACGCTGATGATCGTCCTGCCGGCGGTGGGCGCGCCTGATGCGCCCGGGGTGAAGGCGGCGGCTGCCTCGGCGAGGGGCCTCACGGCGCCGACGGCCACTCCGAGCCGGCCGTCCCTCACGCGCTGGGCGAGATCGGTGAGCCGGGCGCGGTCGGGTTCGACGACGAAGAAGACCGCGCGCCCGTCTTCCGGCTGGACCCTGGGCGGCGTGGCGATGGAGACGAGCGTGCCGCCGGGGCGGACCAGGGCGGCCGAGCGGTCGAGGACGTCGCCGCCGATCACGTCGAACACGACGTCGGCCTCGCCCGCGTCCTCCAGCTTCTCGGCCTCCAGGTCCAGGAAGACGTCGACGCCGAGGGCGAGTGCCCTGTCCCGGTGGGAGGCACGACCGGTGCCGACGACGCGGGCGCCGGCCTCGCGGGCGAGCTGGACCGCGATCGAGCCGACGCTGCCCGCGGTTCCGTGGATCAGGACGGTCTGGCCGGTGGTGAGCCGGCCGTGGTCGAACAGGGCCTGCCAGGCGGTCAGTCCGGAGATCGGCAGCGCGGCGGCCACGGCGTGGTCGATGTCCGCCGGCAGCGGCGCGAGATTGCGGGCTTCCACCGCGGTGTACTCGGCGAGCGTGCCGTCGCGGGTCCAGTCGGCCAGGCCGAACACCCGCTGTCCGATGCTCAGGCCGGTGGTCCCGTACCCCAGTTCGGCGACCACCCCGGACAGCTCGTGCCCGGGCACGCTCGGCGTCCGGTCGCGGCCTGCGCGATCGGTCCACGTCGCGGGCCAGTCCAGCTCGCCGGGGGTGAAGCCCGCGGCGTGCACCCGCACGATGACGTCGTTCTCCGCCGCGTGGGGGTAGGGGGATGTCCGTCAGGGACATCCCCGCGGGACCCGCGTCACGGTCCCGCACAGTGATGGCTTGCATGGAGGTCCTTGTCAGGAGGGGCGACCCAAGTGTGTAGCCGGCTCCCTGGCGGGGCCACGGGGGCTCGCCCACGGGTGAGCGGGGCTGGTGGCCTGGTGGGATGTATGCCGTGTTCGCACGACCGATCCCACCCGCTGGCGGGATTCACCCGTCATCCCGCTCGCTTTCCCACCGGACCGGACCCGTCGCATACGCCCGGTTGGGGGCGCCCGACGCCGGATGCCGGGCGGTGCACTTCAGCGTCATGCCCCGTGATCCGGCATCGCAGGGCATCGATACATTCGCGTATCGGTACGCGTTCGTATCGATACTTCTACGTTTCGAAACGGTGCGTGTCGACGGGTTCGGTCACGGGGCCGCACTCACGCACCGCTGCGAGCGCGCAGTCATTGAGAGGGGTCGGGATGACGATCCGCACCGAGCCTTTCGAGCCGGAGCGCCACGGCATGGCCCGACCCCCACTGATGCGGGAGCTCCTGCTGGTCGCCGGGCTCTTCCTCCTCTACAAACTCGGTCGCCAACTGGCCACGGGCCGCACCGGCACCGCCCTCCACAACGCGCACCGCGTGTGGGACCTGGAACGGGCCGGCCACCTCCCCGGCGAGGGCGCCGTGCAGTCCCTGCTGCTGCACAGCGACACCCTGATCCATTTGGCGAACACCTACTACGCGGCGATCCACTTCCCGGCCACCTTGTGCTTCCTCGCCTGGCTCTACCTGCGCCGCCCCGCCCACTACGTCTGGGCCCGCCGGGTGCTCGCCGTCGTCACCACGGCCGCTCTGGTGCTGCCGTTCACCTTCCCCCTGGCTCCGCCGAGGCTGGTGGCCTTCACCGGGCTCGAGGACACCGCGCGGCTGTACGGGCCGTCGGTGTACGGGCCGCCGAGCACCGACCACCTCTCCAACCAGTTCGCCGCGATGCCGTCGCTGCACTTCGGCTGGGCGCTGATGGTGGCGATCGGCGTCGTCGTGGCGAGTGGATCGCGCTGGCGCTGGCTGATGGTGCTCCATCCCCTTGCCACCCTCACCGTGATCGTGGGGACGGCGAACCACTACTGGCTCGACTCCCTGGCCGCGGCCCTCATGCTCACCCTGGCCCTCACCCTCTTCCGCCCTCCGCACCTTCGCGAGGGCGGCATAGGCGATCGCGTCCGCGGCCAAGGCCGTGGCCGTGGCTCTGTGCTCGCCACCGCCGGTGCGGGCATCGAGTCGCGACGGGCGTGAGCCGCCGTGCCACCGAGGGCCCACCTTGACGGGAACGTTAGTGAGTGATTGAGTACTCACATGCAGAAGCAACCACGCCGGCTGTCCTCCGCCGAGGAGCGCAGGGAAACGGTGCTGCGGACCGCCATCGGAGCGTTCGCGGCGCGCGGATACTTCGGCACGACCACCGCGGAGGTCGCCAAGGCGGCCGGCATCTCGCAGGCGTACGTCTACCGGCTCTTCCCCAACAAGGAGGTGCTGTTCACCGCGGTCGTGGAGCACTGCTTCACCCGGGTCCGTGCGGCCCTGGAGGGAGGGGCGGCCAAGGTGACCAGCAGTGAGCCGCAGGCGGTGCTCGACTCCATGGGGGATGCCTACGCCCAGCTGATCAGCGACAACGACCTTCTCCTTGTGCAGCTGCACGCCCAGGCGGCGGCTGTTTCCGAGCCCGCGATCAAAGAGGCGGTGCGCGCCGGGTACGCCCGCACGGTCGAGTACGTCCGCAGTGCGTCGGGTGGCAGTGAGGAACAGGTCCAGCGGTTCTTCGCTGTCGGCATGCTGTGTCACCTGATCGTCTCCCTGGACGCCTCCTCCATCGACGCCCCGTGGACGCGCACCCTGACCGCGGGCATCGTCCACTACTGACCTTCGAGGTCCCGCACTCGACCGGTTCCGTGAACGTGTGCCCCTCGGAAGGGGGGCGTTCATTATGGCCCACGAGTGAGTGATTGACCATTCTTAGCGTGCGGCATGGAGTGAGTCGAGCGCTAGTCGACCTTCGCCTCGGGGTCCCGTGGCCCACTTGCGTGAGTGGTTGGTCAATCTCTTGCACCTACTCAATCCTCAGGAGCAACCATGCAGATCACTGAAATCGTTCTTCCCGCCGTCGGAGAGCCCGAGAGCCTCGAAGTCCGCCTGCGTGAGCGTCCCCGGCCGGGCCCCGGGCAGGCCCTGGTCCGCGTGGAGGCCAGTGGTGTGAGCTTCGCCGAGCAGCAGATGAGGCGGGGCAAGTACTACGACATGCCGGCGTTTCCCTTCGTCCCTGGTTACGACCTCGTCGGCGTGGTGGAGGAGCTCGGCGCGCCGGCAGGAGGTGGAAAGCCGGGGCCGGCTGTGGGGCAACGGGTCGCCGCCCTCACCAAGACGGGCGGCTGGGCGGACCACGTCCTGCTGGACGCCGACGATCTCGTACCGGTGCCGGACGGTGTCGACGCCGCGGAGGCGGAGACGCTGGTGACGAACGGCGCGACGGCCTGGCGGATGCTGTTCCGCGTGGCGCGGGTCCGGGCGGGCGACACCGTCGTCGTCCACGGCGCCAACGGCGGCGTCGGCAGCGTCCTGGTGCAGCTCGCCCGGGCCAGGGGAGTGCGGGTCATCGGCACCGCGTCGGCACGCAACCAGGAGGCCGTCGCCGCGCTGGGGGCGCTGCCCGTCGACTACCGGGACGACGTGCCCGCCCGGGTCCGGGAACTGGCCCCGCAGGGGGTCGCGGCGGTCTTCGACCACGTCGGCGGCAAGGGCATCCAGGACTCCTGGCGCATGCTCGCCCGCGGCGGCACGCTCGTCTCGTACGGCAGCGCCTCCACCCGCGACGCGTCGGGCAACGGCACGCTCACCGTGCTCAGGCTCGTGGCCAGGCTGGCGCTGTGGAACGTCCTGCCCAACGGACGCAACGCCTACTTCTTCAACCTGTGGGCCGGCAAGGCGCGGAACCCGCGGAAGTACCGGGCCGACCTCGGGGAGGACCTCACCGAGGTGTTCGGACTGCTGCGGAACGGGACGATCCAGGCGCGGATCGACAGCGTCTACCCGCTGCGGCAGGCAGCCGCCGCGATGCGGCACGCGGAGTCCGGCACCGTCGTGGGCAAGGTCGTGCTCTCTCCTTCCGCGGACGACGACCGTCGCTGAAGCGTCACCGGGGCAGGTGCTGAAACACCAGCTCAAGTGCCCCACACCCTGCGCCCAGCCGACCGCGCCGTCGATCGCGGCCTTCACGTCGGGGGACGCAGACCCGGCCCGTCACCGAGGTGCCTCGTGAGCCCAAGGGCGTCACGAGGCACCTCTGGCGTTCTCACGCCCCGGAGGAGGGCACTTCCTTCAGCGCGTCGACGGCCTGGCGGACGATGACGGCCTGGGTGTACAGAACCGTGCCGGGCTTGATCAGACCGGAGTCGCCGCCGTGGGGGCGGACCTGAACGGTGCGCTCGCCCAGGTAGGTGTACGTGTCGGGGTCGAAGACCCATTCCGTGCGGGTGCCGGAGGTCTCGTCGAGGCGGGCGACGGCGATCCCGTGACGGCCGGCCGCGTCGATGGCGTCCTTGACCTGCACGACGCCGGGGATGTCCGCGGCGGCCTTGTACAGGGCGGTGTTCAGCTGGGCCGGGGGCAGGGACTCGTGCAACAGGTCGCCGATGGTGGTGAAGGCCTGCTGATCGGGGCTGTTGCCCATGCCCTTCGTCTCCTTGTAGATCTTCTCCAGGAGGGCGTCGGGGTCCGTGGGAAGGGTGGCGAGGTAGTCGTAGGTGGGCGCGTTGAGGTAGGCGGGTTCCTGCGTCCCCTTCTCGTTGGTGCGGTCGAGCTTCTCGCCGCCGGACGGGGTGACGGCCGGGTCGATGAGCCAGCCCTCGGCGCCGTCGGTGGAGTTCCAGACCTGACGGCGGTGGATGCCGTCGCTGGCGAGGGTCGTCCTGTCGCCGACCGTCTTCTCGTAGGTGGTGCCGACCCTGCTCTCGATGTACACGTACTGACCCGCGGCGACCTTCGCCTGCGGCGACTCGTTCGCGGCCAGGGAGATCCTGTCCAGGAGCTGGGGAACGCCGGAGCTGGTCCCGGTGCCGACCGCCGTGGTGAGCGGCGGCCCGGCCACCGACTCGTCGGTGTCGCCGCTGCCGAGCGTGAGGACGCCCGTGGCGAGGAGGGCGAGCGAGCACGCGGCGGCGGGCAGGACGAACAGGGGCCGCAGG
>NZ_JBRIOU010000007.1:79061-83697 GCF_053474865.1 Streptomyces sp. CO7 | reverse complement strand
GCCGCAGGACCCGGCGGCGGGCGGGTGTGGTGACCGGGGGAGCGGGCGTGGGGGTCGCCGCGTCCTGGGTCTCCTGCTGGATGAAGGTCATGAGTGCTTCCTTGTGAAAGGCATGACGGCCTGCGGGGAGGTCGGCTTCGTCGCGGGAGAGCAGGTGCTCCCCTCCGGGCCATTCGTCAGGCGTGTGGCGGGCCGTGCTCGGACGTGGCTGGCGCATGTTCACCGGTTTCCTTCCTGTGCGGACCGGGCCGCGATCGTGCGGTCCCCTTTTGTCTGGCGATTCGCCGGCCGGGGTTCCCGAATCTCTGTCAGGAGTTGTGTGTCGGCGAGCTTCTTCAGCTTCTTGCGGGCCCGGGAGAGCCGGGACCGGACCGTGCCGACGGGGACGCCCAGGATCTGCGCCGCGGCGACGTAGTCCAGGCCCTGCCACAGGCACAGGCTGAGCACTTCACGCTCGGGGCGCCGCAGGCTTGCGAGTGCGGCCGCGGTGGCGGCCAGGCGCCGGCGGTCGTCCAGGCGGCCCGCGACTTCCTCCGCGTGATCGGACACCACTGCCACGCCCTCGGGACCGGCGGCGTGGGCGGCTGCGGCGGCTGCGGCAGCGGCCTTGTACCGGCGGTTGCTCCGTGACTGGGCGCGAACGAGGTTGGTGGCGATGCCGAGCAGCCACGGGCGCACACTGCCGCCCTCCGCGTCGAGGCGCAGACGGCCGCGCCATGCCTCCATGAACGTCGCCGACACGATGTCCTCGGCCGAACCCCAGTCGGCAGTCAGCCGGTAGGCGTGGTTGTAAACGGTCTTCGCACAGGTGTCGAAGAGTTCGGCGAAGGCCTGTGGGTCCCCCGCTCGAATGCGCGCGCGCAAGGTTGTGGTCACCTCAATCACCTGTCGGTCTGCCGGGCGGAGTTCCCGAGACCTGCGTCACGTCGGCCGGACGCTGCCCTGTTCGAGCCGGCCGGAGGGCTCTGCGATTGACGACCAGAGTCATGAGTGGTTGACTACTCACAGATCGCCGGACGGGCGGATTGGGGTGCGTAACAACACCTGGCCCCAATCGCCTGTGTCGCAGAGGTGTCAGTGCACATTCGCTGACGCTGCGGCATTACTGAGTGAGTAACCACACTCATGAGGTCCGTCGGTGCCCAGCTTCCCAGCCATTCGAAGGAATCGTCATGCTCGCCACCGCCACCGCACTCCTCGCCGCGCTGCCCCTCGCCTTCGCCAACGCAGGGCCCGCGCCGATCGGTATCGATGAGACGGCCCCCGTCATCACTCGGGACGACATCGTCATCCACGCTCCGCTGGAGAAGGTGTGGCGCGTCCAGACCGACGTCGAGAACTGGCCGGACTGGCAGCCGAACGTCAGCTCCTCGGTCAAGCAGACCCCCGGAGCGCTGCGACCGGGCTCCTCGTGGGTCTGGTCAACCGAGGGACTGGAAGACATCACCTCGACGGTGAAGCAGGTGCAGCCCCAGCGCCGCATCGTCTGGGGCGGGCCGGCCCAGGGCATCACGGCGGTCCACGTGTGGACCTTCACCCAGGCCGAGGACGGAGTGCACGTCCACACCGAGGAATCCTGGACCGGCGAGCCGGTCGACGCCAACGTCGAGTACCTGCAGGGGGCTCTCGACGCCTCGCTGGACCACTGGCTGCGCAACCTCAAGCAGCAGTCGGAGCAGCTCTCCTCCCGCCCGGGAACGCCGAGCGGCCAGCGCTCCTGAACAGCCGGCGCGACCGCGCCGGCAGGGAAGAGTGCGGGGGCATCGACGACCCGGTGCTCCGATCGTCGCCCGCGTGACGGGCACGACCACGGGCCCTGAGCTGAACTCCCAGCTCAGGACCCGTGGTTGCGCGATCAGCCGTACGTGTAGAACCCCGACCCCGTCTTGCGGCCGAGCCGCCCCGCGTCGACCATGCGCTGCAGCAGCGGGGGAGCGGCGTACAGGGGCTCCTTGTACTCCTCGTACATGGAGTAGGCGACCGAGGCCACCGTGTCCAGGCCGATCAGGTCGGCGAGCTTGAGGGGGCCCATCGGGTGGGCGCAGCCCATCTCCATGCCGTTGTCGATGTCCTCACGGCTGGCGATGCCGGACTCGAACATCCGGATCGCCGACAGCAGGTAGGGGATCAGCAGCGCGTTGACCACGAAGCCGGAGCGGTCCTGGGCGCGGATGGAGTGCTTGCCGAGCGCCTTCTCGGCGAACAGCTGCGCGCGGCTGAGGGTGCCCTCGGAGGTGGTCAGTGCGGGGATCAGCTCGACGAGCTGCTGCACCGGCGCCGGGTTGAAGAAGTGGATGCCCACCACCTGGTCGGGCCGCGAGGTGGCGACCGCGAGCTTCACCAGCGGGATGGAGGAGGTGTTGGAGGCCAGGATGGCGTCCGGGCGGGTGACCACCTGGTCGAGGACCTGGAAGATCTCCGTCTTGACCTGCTCGTTCTCCACGACGGCCTCGATGACGAGGTCACGGTCGTGGAACTCGCCGAGGTCGGTGGTGAAGTCCAGGCGCGCCTCGGTGGCCGCGCGCTCCTCCTCGGTGAGCTTGCCGCGCTCCACCGCCCGCTGGAGAGAGGTGAGCACCCGGGTGCGTCCGAACTCCAGGGCCTCGCCGGTGGCCTCGGCGACCTTCACGTCCAGACCGGCGCGGGCGCAGACCTCGGCGATACCGGCTCCCATCTGGCCGGAGCCCACCACTCCCACGCGTTCGATGTCGCTCACATCGTCCCTTTCGTGATCATCGGGTCGGACAGGTTGCCGTCGGTCGGCGCCTGCTCCGATCGAGCACGTTACCTTCGCGGCTCCGACGATCGATCGTTCGGGTGGGGCATGCTGGGTGACCGCTGTCCCAGCGGTACTGCCCGTGTCCGGGCGGCCGCGAAACGTGAGGGGTCTCATCCGATGGCAGGACTCTCCCGCAGGACGTTCGCCACCGCCGCCGTCACGGCGCTGCCCGCCCTGCTGGCCACGGGCGCCGCGGCGCCCCTGGCCAGCGGCTCGGCCGTGACGGCCCCGGCGGGTGCGGCCGGCGGCGGTGGGGCACCGGCCGGGGCGATGCGCGGGATGTGGCTGGCCACCGTGGGGAACAGGGACTGGCCCTCACGTCCCGGGCTGAGTGCCGCCCGCCAGCGCGACGAACTGCTGCGTCACCTCGACGCCGCGGTGCGACGGCGGCTGAACACCGTGATCTTCCAGGTCAGGCCGACCGCCGACGCCCTCTGGCCGTCGCGGTACGAGCCCTGGTCCGCCTACCTCACCGGCACCCAGGGCAAGAACCCCGGCTGGGACCCGCTGGGCACCGCCGTGACGGAGGCGCACGCCCGGGGGCTCGAACTGCACGCCTGGTTCAACCCGTACCGGGTGGCCGCGCACACCCAGCCGTCCCGCCTGGTGGCCGGGCATCCCGCACGCAAGCACCCGGGCTGGGTGGTGCCCTACGGCGGCAAGCTGTACTACAACCCGGGGCTGCCGGAGGTCCGCGCCTTCGTGCAGGACGCCGTCCTCGACGCCGTGGAGCGCTACCCGGTCGACGCCGTGCACTTCGACGACTACTTCTACCCGTACCCGGTGGCGGGACAGACCTTCGGCGACGCGGCCGCCTACAAGGCGCACGGGGCCGCGTTCTCCTCCCGCGCCGCCTGGCGGCGCAACAACGTCGACCTGCTGGTGAAGGAGACCGCCCGGCGGATCCGCGCCGCCCGTCCGGGGACGCGGTTCGGGATCAGCCCGTTCGGCGTCTGGCGCAACGCCTCCACCGACCGGCGCGGCTCCGACACCCGCGGCGGCGTGCAGACCTACGACGACCTGTACGCGGACACTCGCAAGTGGGTGCGCGGGGGCTGGATCGACTACGTGGTGCCGCAGCTGTACTGGCACATCGGGCAGAGCGCCGCCGATTACGCGGTGCTCGCCGAGTGGTGGGCGGACACCACACGCGGCACCGGCACCGCCCTGTACCTCGGTGAGGCGCTCTACAAGGCGGGCGACCCGAAACAGGCCGCCGCCTGGCAGAACGTGCGCGAACTGTCCCGTCACCTCGAGCTCGCGGCGGCGCTGCCCGAGGTGGGGGGACACGTCTTCTTCTCCGCCAAGGAGGTCGCGGCCGATCCGAGCGGCGCCATGGCGCGGGTGGTCAAGGACCACTACGGCGGCTGAGCGCACGGGTCGGCACGGCAGCGCACCGCCGCAGCCCCGGGCCACCTCGGCCCCGGGCCACCTCGGCCCCGGGCCGCTTCGGCGGCGGGCGGCTTCGGCGGCGGGCAAGGCAGAGCTAAGAGCCATGTCGACCGCCCGGAGCGGGCCCCGCTACAGGCGGTGACTCCCACTGGCGGTGACGCCAGGACCGGTGGTCAGGTGCTTCACCTCGGTGTCAGGGCCGGGCCAGACCATCGCCTCGTTGCCGTCGTCGAACCGCACCCGGTAGGGCGGGGCACCGCCCGGGCCGAGCACCTCGATCACCTCTGCCGTCCGGTCGGCCGCTCCGACCACCCTGCCGTGCGTCAGCAGCCGGTCTCCCACACGTGCGTACATCGGCGGGCCTCCTCGTCCAGTCGTCGTCTCGTCCCGCGATACGTTTCCGGGAGCCACCTCGTCCGAGTCTACGAGCGGCACGCGCGTCCGGCAGGGGCAGCGGGCCGGGCG
>NZ_JBRIOU010000007.1:78307-78961 GCF_053474865.1 Streptomyces sp. CO7 | reverse complement strand
TGGCGGCGTCGAGCCGCCCCGTGAAACCCCCCCGCCATGACGCTTCCGCCGGCCCTGCCGTCCCTCCCGCCCCTGCCGCAGGGATACGAGTTCTCCGCCGACCCGGCCCGCGTGGACGCCGGCCGGGTGCACCAGTGGCTGTCCACCGACGCCTACTGGGCGCTCGGCCGCTCCCGTGAGAAGCAGGACGCGGCGATGGCCGGCTCGATGAACTTCGGAATGTACGACATCGTCACCGGGGTGCAGGTCGCCTACGCCCGCGCGGTGACCGACCGGGCCACCTTCGCCTGGCTGTGCGACGTCTACGTCGACCCGCAGGTGCGGGGCAAGGGCCTCGGCAGCGCCCTGGTCGCCCGGGTGCGCGAGGAGCTGAGCGGCTTCGGGCTGCGCCGCATCATGCTCGCCACCCATGACGCCCACGACGTCTACGCCCGCCTCGGCTTCGCGCCCCTGGCACGGCCGGACGACTGGATGGCGCTGCAGCTCCCCTGAGCACCCGGGCGCACGCAGGGGTTACCGGGCGTGTTACCCGCCGGTGCCGGCCCTCTTGACCCGCCCTCCCCGCGGGTCGACCATCACCGCATGCATGTTCGGGTCACCTTCGTTGCAGCCGCGAGCAGCACCCGCCCGATCGCCGAGCGATTCGACGACGAC
>NZ_JBRIOU010000007.1:74804-78207 GCF_053474865.1 Streptomyces sp. CO7 | reverse complement strand
GACGACAGCCCACTGGACCGGGAGGGCTGGGAGGGGATCCAGCGCGTCGTCCCCGGCCTGGCACCGCTGGCCGCCGCCGACCTGCGCTACTGCTCGCCCACCCCGCGCAGCCGGGCCACCGGTGACCTGCTGGGTTACGTCCCGCTGGTGCAGCCCGCCCTTCGCGACTGCGACATGGGGCGGTGGCGCGGCATGACGCTCGCCGAGGCGATGGCCCGCGAGCCGCAGGCCGTCGACGTCTGGCTCGCCGACCCGCGCTCCGCGCCGCACGGCGGGGAGTCGCTGCACGCCTTCATCACCCGGGTCGGCGGCTGGCTCGACACCCGGCCCGCGGACGACGGGGCCAGCATCATCGCCGTCGCGGAACCCGGGGTGATCCGGGCAGCGCTGATCTACGCCCTGAAGGCGCCGCCGTCCGTCTACTGGAACGTCGACGTCCGCCCGCTCTCCGCGATCACCGTCCTGGGCCGTCCCGGCCGCTGGACCCTCCGCCTGGACGTCCCCTACGCGCCGCCGGTGCGGGCCTGACCGGCGGCGCCCTCAGAGGGTTCCGCCGTCGCCCGGGCGTGCGGGGCCTCCGCCGCCTCCCGTGTGTACTCCGCGGTGAGGACCAGGTCCTTGGCCGGCCCGCGCACCCGCCACACCGTGCGCCACCGGTCCTCGTCCAGCACCGTGAACTCGCCCTCGTACAGGTCGGCGGCACAGGGGTGCGGGGCGACGAACCGTCCCGTCGACAGGTCCAGCGCGTGGAACTCCCGGCCGTCGGCGAACCGCACGTCCGCCGAGGGGGCCCTGCTCCCGGGCAGCAGCCTCCCGGGCAGCAGCCGCAGCGTGCGACCGGCCGGACGGGAGACGCCCTGCCACACGAAGTCGCCGTCCTCCCGCTGCAGCAGGCCGCCCTCCGGCTCCGGCGACGGCTCGAACGCGGTCGTCCCGCGGAACCGGCCCTCGTCCCCGGTGGCCAGATCGCGCACGGTGCGCTCGGTGCGCCAGGTCCCCGGCAGAAACGCCCACAGGTCCGGCACCGGGTGGAACTCCTCCGGCACGGCTCCTCGCCTCCCCTTCCCACCGTCGCATCCTCGGGGCGGTCCGCTTCCGCGAAGGCCCCCCCGCCATCATCGCCGCTGCTCCTGGACGGAATGAACCCGGCCCCACGGCGTTGAAGAACATATGAAGAAGATCGGGTTCCTCTCCTTCGGTCACTGGTCGGACACCCCGCACTCGCGGACCCGGACCGCCTCCGACGCGCTCCTGCAGGCGATCGACCTTGCCGTCGCCGCCGAGGAGGTGGGCGTGGACGGCGCGTACTTCCGCGTGCACCACTTCGCCCAGCAGTACGCCTCCCCGTTCCCGCTGCTCGCGGCGATTGGCGCGCGCACCAGCCGGATCGAGATCGGCACCGGCGTGATCGACATGCGCTACGAGAACCCCATGTACATGGCCGAGGACGCCGGCGCCGCCGACCTGATATCCGGCGGCCGGCTCCAGCTCGGCCTCAGCCGCGGTTCACCGGAACAGGTGATCGACGGCTGGCGCTACTTCGGCTACCAGCCGCCGGAGGACGGCAACGACGCCGACATGGCGCGCAACCACACCGAGGTCCTGCTCGAGGTGCTCAAGGGCAAGGGCTTCGCCCGCCCGAACCCGCGCCCCATGTTCCCCAACCCACCCGGTCTGCTGCGACTTGAGCCGCACTCCGAGGGCCTTCGGGAACGCGTCTGGTGGGGCTCCGGCTCCAACGCCACCGCCGTATGGGCCGCCAAGCTGGGCATGAACCTGCAGAGCTCCACGCTCAAGGACGACGAGAGCGGCGAGCCGCTGCACGTCCAGCAGCGCAAGCAGATCGAGGCGTACCGGGAGGCGTGGAAGGAGGCCGGTCACGCGCGTGAGCCGCGCGTCTCGGTGAGCCGCTCGGTCTTCCCGCTGGTCGACGACCGTGACCGCGCCTACTTCGGCAGGGAGACCGATTCCGAGGACCACTTCGGCAACATCGACCCCACGACGCGGGCCGTCTTCGGCCGCTCCTACGCCGCCGAGCCGGACGTCCTGGCCGAACAGCTGGCCCGGGACGAGGCGATCGCCGCCGCCGACACGCTGCTGCTGACCGTCCCGAACCAGCTGGGCGTCGACTACAACGCCCACGTCCTGGACGCCGTCCTCACCCACGTGGCCCCGGCCCTCGGCTGGCGCTGAGCAGCAGGTTCTGCCCGGGGCGCCCGCAGTCCCGGGCGGCGAGCGGTGATCGCTTGTCTCCGGCCGCACCGGATGGCAGAGTGCGCCCGTTCGCCGCCGACCGTGCGGCACCACCGCAGGGGTGTGAGTCCCGCCCGGTGCGGCGCGCGGCACGGTGCTGATGCGCGTGGCAGGAAAGGTGGGAAACCCGTCGTTGCCGCCATGACGGGCCGCTGCCACGCTCGGAGGCATGAGACACCGCAGCGTGCTCGTCGTGCTCTACGACGGGGTACAGAGCCTGGACGTCACCGGGCCCCTGGAGGTCTTCGCCGAGGCCGGTGAGGCCGCCGGGTGGCCGGACGCCTACCAGGTCTGTACAGCCGGGCCCGGCGGCGGGCCGGTGCGGACGTCGAGCGGGCTGCGCCTGCTGCCGGACGCCGACCTGGCCTGCGCCGAGCCCCCGCACACGCTGGTGGTGCCCGGCGGAGCGGGGACCGCCGCGCCCGACCCGGCGGTGGTCCGCAGGATCCGGGAACTGGCGGCCGGGGCGGAGCGGATCGTGTCCGTCTGCACCGGCGCGTTTCTGCTGGCCGAGGCCGGCCTGCTGGCCGGGCGTCGAGCCACCACCCATTGGGCGTACTGCGACGCCCTCGCGCGCCGCTTCCCGGACACCGAGGTGGCTCCGGAGCCGATCTTCGTACGGGACGGGAACGTCGCCACCTCGGCCGGAGTGACCGCCGGGATCGATCTCGCCCTCGCGCTGGTCGAGGAGGACCTCGGCCGGGACGTCGCGCTGCTGCTCGCCCGCCACCTGGTGGTGTTCCTCCGACGGCCGGGCGACCAGGCCCAGTTCAGCACCCAGCTCGCCGCGCAGCTCGCGGAGCGGCACCCGCTGCGGGAGGTGCAGAACTGGATCGCCGAGCACCCCGAGGACGACCTGAGCGTCGAGGCGCTGGCCCGCCGCGCGGCCCTGTCACCGCGCCACTTCGCGCGGGCCTTCGCCGCCGAGGTCGGCGTGACGCCCGGACGGTACGTGGACGCCGCCCGGCTGGAGACCGCGCGCCGCCGGCTGGAGGACACCGAGGACGGCGTGGAGCGGATAGCCCGGACCTGCGGATACGGCACCCCCGAGGCGATGCGGCGGGCCTTCGTCCGCGCGCTGTCCGTGCCGCCCGCCGAGTACCGGCGCCGCTTCCGGCCGTCGTCGTCCGCCGCGCGCGCCGTTCGGGTG
>NZ_JBRIOU010000007.1:42896-74704 GCF_053474865.1 Streptomyces sp. CO7 | reverse complement strand
GTCCACGGGTGCCGCGCCGGCCACCGGGGCAACCGCCGACGGGGCATCCGCCGCCGGGGCGCCTGCCGGTGGGGCGCCCGTCGTTGGGCCAACTGCCGTAGGGCCGACCGCCGTCGGGTCGCCTGCCGGTAAGTCATCTGCCGCCGGGTTGCCTGCCGTTGGGCTGCCTGCCTTTTCGCCGCCTGCCGTTGGGCTGCCTGCCTCTTCGCCGCCTGCCGTTGGGCTGCCTGCCTTTTCGCCGCCTGCCGTTGGGAATGCCGCGGCTGAGACGCCCGCCAGGGGGAGGTCCACCGCCCACGCACCCGGCACCTACGCATCCCCATCCGACGCATCCACAGCCGACGGGCCGTCGCACTGGCCCGACACACCTCACGGAGGTAACCGATGAGCACGAAGATCGCCGTCCTGCTGTACGACAACTTCACCGCGCTGGACGCGGTCGGGCCCTACGAGGTCCTCTCCCGCATCCCCGGCGCGGAGGTCGTCTTCACCGCCGCCCGACCCGGCCCCGTGCGCACCGACATGGGCAGCCTCGCCCTCACCGCGGACGCCGGGTACTCCGACGTGACCGACGCGGACGTACTCCTCGTGTCCGGCGGCCCCGGCTGCGCGGACCTGCTCGACGACGGACCCACGCTGGACTGGATCCGTCAGGTGGACGCGGGCGCCACCTGGACCACGTCCGTCTGCTCCGGCTCCCTGCTGCTTGCCGCGGCCGGCCTGCTCACCGGCCGCCGGGCCACCTCGCACTGGATCTGTCTCGAGATGCTGGAGGCGTTCGGCGCGACACCGGTCGGTGACGAGCGGATCGTCGTCGACGGGAAGTACGCCACGTCGGCCGGGGTCTCGGCCGGGATCGACCTGGCGCTCCACCTGGCTGGGGTGATCGCGGGCCCCCGGGTCGCCGAGTCGATCCAGCTGGTCATGGAGTACGCGCCCGAGCCGCCCTACGCGACCGGCTCGACGGCCGACGCCCCGCCCGAGATGGTGGAGGCGCTGAGGGCGAGCAACCTGGTCGTCGAGGGCTGACCCGGCGCCCTGCGGACCGGCCTCCCCGTTGCCTGCGGGGCGCCGGCCCTCCTTCGGACGCCCTCCGGCGCCCGTTGACCTGCGCGTCGCCGCCGACGAACATGACCTCGACGCGCGCCCGTACGGGCGCACGCACAGGTGGGGGTGACATGCCGGAGCAGTGGCCCGAAGGCCGATTCGCGGACCCGGCCGCGGCGCGCGAACGGTACGACGCCGGGCTGCGGGGCGCACGCGGGGCCGCCCGCGAGGTGCTGCGCGCCGAGCCCCCGGACGCGCACCTCGGCCTGGGCGTCGTCGCAGTCGCCGTCGCGGTGACCGCCCTGCTGGCCGGCCCCGTCCCCGGCAGCGCCGTGGCCGGGGTCTTCGCCGCCCTGTTCCTCGCGACGCTCGCCGTCATGCGCCTGCGCGGCGTCCGTGGCATGGACGCCGTGCGCCGTTCCTACCTGTTCACGTTCGGGTGGGGACAGTGGATCTGACACCGCCCCGGACCCGCTCTCAGGCGTCAGTGCCGCGGGTCGCGGTGACCATCAGGAACTCCCAGTCCATGACGACGCCGTCGCCCTCGCCCCGGTCGTGCTCCCGCGCGAGGTCGGCCAGGCCGCGGTCCAGCTGGGCGATGCGGTCCGGGTCGTCGCCGATGGCGCGGTAGGCGGCGATGGTCGGGCCGTACCGCTGCTTGAAGTAGTCCCGGAACTCCTCGGGGGAGGCGAACGCGTCGACGACCAGCTCGCGGCGTTCGGCGCTCAGCCCGCTCACCCGGTCGCCGAGGAGCTCGCGGACGTGCTGCTCGCCACCCCAGAGTGGAGGCGGCTGCGCACCGGGCGGCAGCGGCGGCATGAACGGCTTCATCACCGCCAGCATCTTGCCCAGGAAGCCTTCCGGGGTCCAGGCGATCAGCCCGATCGTGCCGCCCGGGCGGCAGACGCGGAGCAGTTCGTCGGCGGCGGCCTGGTGGTGCGGCGCGAACATGATGCCCACCACGGAGAGCACGACGTCGAACTCGGCGTCACCGAACGGCAGTCGCTCCGCGTCCGCCTCGCGCCACTCGATCTCCACGCCTCGCTCGGCCGCCAGCGCGCGGCCGACCTCCAGCAGCTCGGGCGTCAGGTCGCTGGCGACGACCTCCGCGCCGGTCAGCGCGGCCGGGATCGAGGCGTTGCCGGTACCCGCCGCGACGTCCAGCACCCGCTGCCCGGGTCCCACCCCGCTCTGCTGCACCAGCAGGGGACCCAGGCCGGCGATCAGATCGGCGGCGATCGAGGGGTAGTCGCCCTGCGCCCACATCGCCCGGTGCTTGGCCTTCAGCGCGTGGTCCGCCGTGGCCGCGTCGTCGGCGTTCGGGTTCGTCATGCGGTGTCCCACCCTCCAGGTTCAGGCTTCGGCTCCTCAGCCGTCCCTCCACGATGAGGAACGTCCGACCCGGTGGACGAGCAGCCGCGCCGGGCCATGAGCGGGCGTCACCGGGATGGTCGCCCGGGGACCGATCCCGGGGGCCCGAAAGACCCGGAAGACCCGGGAGGGCCGGCACCGGCGGCACGGCTGAGACCGGCCCCGTCGGCCGCGCTGAACACGGCGAGCCGTTGCGTTCACAGCTGGTGTCCCGCGGTGAACCGCTGGTTCACGCCTGATGAAGGGCCGGCTGTGGCACGATCCCCACGCATCGACCGCATGACCGCATCGACCGCAGCATCCGCGGCAACCTTCGTGGGGGACCGTTCGTGACCGTCACCGCCCGGCACCTCGCCACCGTCCGCGCCCCGCTCGGGAGTTCGGAGCGCCTGGAGCACCTGGAGGTGCTGTGCCCTGCCGGCGGAGGAAGCCGCCTGCTGGTGCAGCGGGGCGACGGCGAAATCGCGGTACGGGACCTGGACGGTGGCGGCCCCGGGACCCGCATACCGGCGCCCTGGCCTCGCGACTACGGCACCGTGACGGTGGCCCCGACGGGTGACCTCGCCGTCTTCTCCGGAGTGCACGCCGTCCGCGCCGTGGACGCGACGGGGGCCGTGCGCTGGGAGTACCTGCACGGCTGCTGGTCGGAGGCGGTGTGCGAGGTGGAGCACCGTGCCTTCGACGAGTACGCGGACGACTTCCACCACGCCCACGCGAACAGGGCATCCGCCGCGTTCTCGTCCGACGGGGCCGTGGTGTGGGCGCATGTCCGCCGCGGGCCGGACGCCGACCTCGACGAGGAGTGGGTCGTCCTGGACGCCGCCGACGGCACCGTCCTGGCGAGCGCGCGGACCGACACCTGCGGCGCGAGCTTCCACACCCCGCACCCCGACCCCGCCCGGATGGGCCTCACCGTCGGCGAGGGCGACGACGAGTCCCCTGCCCTGTGGGGGCACTGGGACGGCCGGACCCTCACCTTCCGCCGGCTCGACGAGACCGTGCTGCTCGCCGCGAGCCCCGACGGCCGGCACGTCCTGGCCACCGATCCCGGCCAGTGGTCGCTTGCCCTCCTCCGGGCCGAGGACGGCAAGGAACAACGGCGGCTGGCCGGCGCCCACCCCCGCACCGGTGACGACGACAGCGACGCCGTGTCGCCCGCACCGGATGAGGACCAGGTCTGGTGGGGCCACCAGGCGGCCTTTCCCCACGACGACGCGGCGGTGGTGGGCAGCGAGGTCCACGGAGAGACGGCGTCGCCCCGGCACTGGCTTCTCGAACCGGCCACCATGACGGTGCGCGGCCGGCTCGCCTACCCGTTCCCCGTCCACGGGAGCCCGCTCGGCGCGGGCCCCGGCGCGTGGTACACCGTGTCCGAGGACCGGTCCGCGCTGCACTTCTGGTCACTCGGCGGACACTGATCAGCGGGTCGTGCTCGCCGGCGGAAATACCCTGCTGCATAGGGTAGTTGGCAACAGCATGACCCAAGGACCCGCGCCCCGGCCACTGTCCGACGACGCTCTGTCCCGACTGCTCGGCGATCAGCAGTTCGGCACACTCGCCACCGTGAAGCGCAGTGGTCATCCCCACCTGACCACCATGCTCTACCACTGGGACCCCCAGGCACGCGTCGCCCGCTTCTCGACCACCGCAGACCGGGTCAAACTCCGTCACCTGCAGCACAACGCGCACGCGTCACTCCACGTCCAGGGCAGCGACGTCTGGTCGTTCGCCGTGGCCGAGGGCGAGGCCGAGGTATCCGACGTCACGACGGAACCGGGTGACGAGGTCGGTCGTGAACTCCTCTCGATGGTCCCGGAGAGCGCGAAGCCGGAGGACGAGCGCGCGTTCTTCGAGCAACTCGTCGCCGAACGGCGCGTGGTGATCCGGCTGACGGCGGACCGGCTCTACGGCACCGCCCTCGACGTCGTCGGCGGACAGCGTCCGGACGGGCGTTTCAGCGAGGGAGCTGCCGGCACCTCCTGACCTCCGGCACGCCCCTCACCGACGTCACTGCAACGAGAGGCCCTTGGCGGAGATGAGCCCCTTCGACGGGTGGGCGCGAAGGGTGGCCGTCCAGGCGGTGGGCGGGCAGGAGGCGCCGTTGGGGTGCTGCTCCCTGAGCTTCACCCGCCGGGTGTCCGTCGTGACGACGCGCTCGTCCTTGCCCGCGGTCACCGTCAACCGCACGGTGACCGTCACCGCGCCGACGTCCTGCCGGAGCGGTGTCGAGACGCTCAGGACGGGATCGTTCGGGTCACCGGACGGTCTCTGCTTGCACGTGCCGTTCACGCACACCCGTAGGGTCGTCGCCCCGTCGGGGAAATCGGCGGGACGCCACACCACGGAGACACCGGAGTCCATGCCTCTCTTCGTGCACATGACGTCGTCCCCGGAGTCCGCGCAGCCCATGAGCGTCGTCAGGGCCGTCAAGGCGCCCGTCGCGAGCAACAGACGGTGCCGCATGCCGGCGCCCCGCACGACGGCGCGGCCGCCCCGGCCCTGTTCCGTGACTGCTCCGGCCATGACTGCGGTTCCTCCCGATGGACGCGGTACGGCCCGCCGGGACCGCCGGACGCGAAACGTCGGCGGCCCCCGTCCGCTCGCCGGTCATCATGCCACCGCCGTGCACCGCGGTCCCCCCGGCGGACGTGACCGCAACGCCCTGCCCTCTGCGAACGCCCTAACGCCCTCTATGATCGGCCGCCGCAGACCGACGAGAGACGGGGGAGCACGCGATGGCCGACGGCAGGATCACCGCAGTGAGCCGCAACGCGCAGTACTCGTTCAGCAAGCCCAACCAGCCGTCCGTCACGCTGCTGGAAGGCCTGGGGGTGGAGGATGACGTCCACGCGGGGAGGACCATCCGCCACCAGTTCCGCATGACGTACGAGCCCGACCTGCCCAACCTCCGCCAGGTCCACCTGATGCACGAGGAGCTCTTCGCGGAGCTCGCGCTGAAGGGCTTCGACGTCTCCGCCGGACAGCTCGGCGAGAACATCACCACCCGCGGCGTGGACCTCCTCGGCCTCCCGACCGGCACCCTGCTCCACCTCGGACAGGACGCGGTGATCGAGGTGACCGGACTGCGCAACCCGTGCGCGAAGATCAACGACTTCCGTCAGGGGCTGCTGGGCGAGATGTTCACGATCGACCCGTCGTCCGGTGACTTCACGTTCAAGGCGGGTGTCATGGCCGTGGTGCGGCAGAGCGGAACCGTCCACCCCGGCGACGCCGTCACCGTGGAACTCCCGCCCTTCCCGCACCGCCCGCTGGAACGCGTCTGAGGCGGTCCGGGCCAACGGCCCGAGGTCGGGCGGGGCGAGCAGGGAGCGACTCTCGCCACCCTCAGTAGTTCTCCATGAATCGCCGCCGCCAATGCCCGCAAGCTCCGAACGGCGGCGTCAGCACGAGGTGCGGGTTCAGGGGGACGAACCTGCGGTCGAACTCGGCGTCCAGCTCGGCCACGATCCTGCCCAGGTCTGTCCGAGCACCGCGGGGAAGCCGCAGCAGCACGGCCTCCAGGCAATCCCGCGCCACCAGAGGATCACAGTGGCTGCAGTCCATCTCCGGATCCGGCAGGAAGCGCCCGGGCTTTCCCAGATACCGCCGGCACTCCGCCAGGTCTGCGGCGACGGCGCCCGGCCACAGGCGCTCCTCCTCCAACTTCCGGATCGCTACGCGAGTTGCCGCGGAAACACCGCGGACCTGGCGCACCGGGACGCCTCTTGTGGGCCGCCAACACTCCGCGCGCAGCCCTTTCGGACGCCTACGCGGCATCAGCCTTTCGGATCAGCATGCCGTCATCCTGCCAGGCCGGCGTCACCGCCGCGCGGAAAACCACTGGTGGGGAGGGTGGAAGCCCGCGTTACAGTCCGTCCATGACGGCGTACGGGCTCGGCCCCACTCAGCTTTACAGCCCGGCCGAACGGCTGCTGCACGGCAATGACCTGTGCGTTCCGACCGAGGCAATGACCGCGGAGGAGTGGGTCGACCTCGACAGCGAGGTGCACGTGAGTACCTCCCTGATGTCCCGTCCCGGGATCTTCAAGGGAAGGCTACGGATCGGCTTCCGGTGGTTCGACATGCGGGAGATCGCGGACTGGAGCCGGGCACCGTACTGGCAGGACGGCCCGGGCGGCGGTGCTCCTTCCTGGAGTTCGCCGCCCACCTCGTCCGAAATCGCCCTGTGCCTCAGCCACGTGGATCCGCGCGTCCGTGCGGCCGCGCTCGACCTCGCCGCGTCGGGGGCGCTGCCCGACTCCCTCCTGCCGCTCGTCCTGATCCATACCGCGGACACGCACCCGCGGGTTCGGGCCCTCGCGCGCGCCGTCGCCCACCAAGGCCTCGGCGGCGCGGACTTCGCCGCCTCGCGGCAACCGGCCGCACATGCCACACCGGCCGCCCTGGCGGTGCTGGTGGGGCGATGGCGCCACGGCGCCTGGCTGCGGGAGACGGTGCTGGACCGTCCGGACGGGCTGCCCGGACAGGCGCTGACCCAACTCCTGAGTGGCAGCGAACAGGAGACCCGCCTGGCCGGCTTGAACGCGGGTGCCGCTCACGGACGGCTCGACCTGGCACGGGCCTGGACGACGGCGGCGAACGACCCCGTGGAGAGCGTACGGGTCCACGCCGTTCGTACCGCCATACGCCTCGCGCTCGCGTCCGGCAGACCGGCCGACGCCGACGACGCCCGCACCCGGGTCCTCGCCCGTCTGGACGCCGACCGCGCGTACGGCCCCCGCCTCGACGTGCTCGCCTCGGCGGTGGAAGCAGAGCTGCTCAGCGCCCGGGACCTGGCCGGACTCGCCGTCGCGCACGGGTACCGGAAGATCCGGCGGCAGGCGTGCGACGCCGTCCTCGCCCACCCCGAGGCGGACACCGTCCTCGGCCAACTGCTGTCCGCACGGGACACGTACGTCCGGTCCGCCGCCGTGGCGCGGCTGGGCGACGGCGACCGGGCGGACCGACGCGGCGAGCTGCGGCGGTACCTGACCGACCCCTCCGGCGGTGTCCGCGCGGCGGCGTGCCGCGGCCTTCGCGCCCTGGGCGAGGACCCCCGCACCCACTACCGGGCCCTGTGCTCCGACCCGGCCGCCGTGGGCCCTGCCGCGGTGATCGGTCTCGCCGAACAGGGGCACGCGGAGGACGCAGCCCTGCTTCATCCCCTCACCCAGCACCCGGACGCCGCGGTCCGTGCCCGCGCACTGTCGGCGCTGCGGCTGCTCCGCGCCCTCCCCGACGAGGCGCTGCAACCGTTCGCCGACGACCCCGACCCCCGCGTGCGTGCGACCGCCCTCACCGGCATGCGGGACAGCGCCCCACTCCTGCGCGGCCAACTCCACAACCGTCACGAGGGCGTCCGCGCCCGCGTGCGGGACCTCCTCGAATGGCACCGCTGGAACCGGGCGGACTCCTGCCGTTGCTGCGCGACTCCCGCTGCCGTGCGGCCCGCAGCGCGGCCTGCCGTCCCGAGGGGAACCGGCCCGGCGGTGTGGGGACCGCAACCCGCGGAGCCCGTGCCGACCATGACCACCCGCCCGGACGTCACGCCCTTCGGCACGTTCCCCTCACCCGACCCCCGCACGAGACGCTGACGAGCGGACGTCCACGGTCTCTGCCTGCCCGAGACGGTGACCTGACCTGCGACGATGAGTCACATGTCCGACGAAGCGAGCCCGATGCCGAGCCTGTGGCCGCCCGCGCCGTCCGGGGCCGCCGACTGGCTGCGGGAACTGTGCGGCGACGGGATCACCGGCTTCATGCCCCCGGCGATGCCCGACGCGGCGTGGGTGCTCAACGCCATGTACGAGCACGAGAGCGGGCCCGGCGACGTCTCCTACGACGACCACCACCGGGCGAGGGTGGCGGACGGGACCGTGCAGCGGCACGTCCTCGGGGGCATCGACCTCGACGCCGTGGGCATCGCCATGGGCGGAGGCCTGGGCCGCGCCCGGCACCCGGGCCCCGGCTGGCGACGGCTGCGCTGGGCCGAGCTCGCGCGGCGGACCGGCGACCCGGTCGTGCCCCACGGGCTGCTCCCGTGCTTCCGCTGCTTCCCCTCGGCCAAGAAGGACGGCAGCTGGCCGCTCGGCATCATCCCGCCCACCGAGGGGAGCCTGGACCGAGAGACCTGGACCCGGCTGACCGCCGTCCTCACCGACCACAGCCCCGCCGGCCCTGACACTCCCTGCTTCGCCTACTACAGCCCCCTGCTGCTCGGCGACTTCGACGCCCTCGACGCCCTCGACGCCCTCGACGCCCTCGACGTCCGCGTCGGCCGCCTCGGCGACGCAGAGGCCCTGTACGACGCCTCCGAGGCCGACTTCAGCCCGTCCAACCTCTGGGCAGCCGACCGCTCCTGGGTCCTGTGCACCGACTACGACCTCTGGGGTACCAAGGTCGCCGGTCCGCCCGGCCTCGTCGAGGCGGTGCTGCACGATCCCGACCTCGAGGCGATTCGCCTGCCCTGGGCGCACTGACGCGGGCCGTCTCCAGCCGCGCGGGTCGGCCCCGCACCAGATGCCGGGCGAACTGAGCGCCATGGGCGCGATCGAGGTGGATCTTGCTGTCATTGGTTTCGGCAAGGGCGGCAAGACGCTCGTCGGGGCACTGGCCAAGGCGGGCAAGCGGGTCGTGCTGATCGAACAGTCCGATCAGATGTACGGCGGGACCTGTATCAACACCGGCTGTGTCCCGACCAAGGCCTTGATTTTTCAGACCGAGCACCCCGATCCTCGGGTCGACCCGGTGACTTGGTTCCAGCAGGCGGCGGAGAAGGAGACGGCCCTCGTCGGGGCGATGCGGGCGAAGAACTTCCAGCTCTTCGACTCACCCGAGACGTCGAGCGTGATCACCGGCCGGGCCCGCTTCGTCGACCCGCACACCCTCGTCGTCGCCGCGGCTGGGGACGAACTCACCGTCAAGGCCGCCACGATCGTGATCAACACCGGCTCGGTCTCGCGCATGCCGCCCATCCCCGGCCTCACCGACTCGCAGCGGGTGGTGACCAGTACCGGGCTGCTGGCGCTGACCGAGCGGCCCCGTGAGCTGGTCGTCCTCGGCGGCGGCTACGTCGGGGTGGAGTTCGCCTCGATGTACGCCGCGTTCGGCGCCAAGGTCACCATGATCCAGCGGGGCCCCCAGGTGCTGCCCGCCGAGGACCCGGACATCGCCGCCGAGGTGCAGGCCCTGCTGACGGCGGCCGGCGTCGCGGTCCTCACCGACGCGCCCGCCGAGGCGGTCACCGACGAGGGCGACCGGGCCGCGGTGACCTACCGCGCGGCCGACGGGACGAGCCGCACGGTGGCAGGGGATCTCGTGCTCGCCGCGCTGGGCCGGCGTCCGATGACTGACGGCTTGGGTCTGGCGGAGGTCGGCATCGAGGTCGGCCGGCGAGGCGAGGTCCTGGTCGACGAGCACCTGCGCACGACACTGCCGCACGTGTACGCCGTCGGCGACGTCAACGGCGGGCCGCAGTTCACCTACGTCTCGCTGGACGACTTCCGGATCGTGCGCGACCAGCTCACCGGAGCAGGTGAGCGGTCGACAGCGGATCGCGCCTTCGTGCCTCACGTCGTGTTCACGACCCCGCCACTCGCGCGGGTGGGCATGACCGAGGCCCAGGCCCGTGCCACCGGTCGGCCGCTGAAACTCGCGGTACGGAAGGTGGCCGATATGGCGACCGTGCCGCGCGCCAAGATCGTCGGTGACGCGCGCGGCATGATGAAGGCGATCGTGGACGCGGAGACCGACGAGGTGCTGGGCGTGGCGATGCTCGCCCATGACGCGCACGAGACGGTGAACACGCTTGCGGTCGCGCTCCGTCTCGGTGCCACCGCGCGTGTGCTGCGCGACGGGATCTACACCCACCCGTCGATGACCGAGGCGTTCAACGACCTCTTCGGCGCAGTGGCATGACGAGTTGCCGAGCCCTCACGAGGAGGGCGACCGCTCGATCGGACAATCTGATAACAGCAAGAAGCGGCGGCGGATCGGAGTGAGACCGCCTTCGGCGCAGCGCCGGGCGCACCGCCCCTGGCCACAGTTCACCCTTCGTCGAAGCACAGACAGAAGGGGTGGCCGGCCGGGTCGAAGAGCACCCTGACGTTCTCCTGGGGCTGGAACTCCGCCACCGTGGCGCCCAGAGCGACCGCTTCGGCGACCGCCGGGTCCAGGTCGCCGACCTGGAAGTCGAGGTGCATCATCGGGCGCTGCTCGCCGTCGACGGGGGGCCACGTCGGGGCCCGGTAGCCGTCCGCCTGCTGGAAGACGAAGAACGGTCCGTGCGGGGAGGCGGCGAGGACGGATGTTCCAGGTTCCTCGTGGCTGATGTGCCAGTCGAGGAGTCCGGCGTAGAACCTCGCCAGGCCGGCCGGGTCCGGTGCCTCGATCGACGTGCCCCACCACATGCCGGCAGCTCGAGATCTCATTCCCGCACCCTGCCTCATGGCCGAGCGTTTGTCGTGCGTGACTGAGCCGGGACCGCCCACCGCGATAAGGGAGTTACCTGTTCCGAGCGCCCCGCGGGTCGGTCCGCGTCCTGGTCGAAGACGTGGTCGCCCGGGGATGCTCGTGCGCGGTGACGCCGTGGGTGACGTGACGCGCATGGATCTGGTGCCGGCCCGCCCTGGGGCGTCGGGCCCCCGTCGGTCGGGATGACGCTCGACGAGGCCTTGGCCGCCGTATCCGGCTGGGGGGGCCGAAGGTGTTCCGGCAGGAGAATTCGGTTTACTCGTCCTGACCTGAAGGACCCGTGCGGGTAGGCCGGTTGCTCCACGGCCGGGGTCCGGATACCGTGCGCCGACCTGTCCGCGGTGATCAAGGGAGTCATGCAGCATGGGCCTGGTCACGACCGTTCGCGGCGAGGGTGATGCGAGGGTGCCCGGGTGTGACGCCACGTCTGCGCATTTCCTCGTCCGCACCACCGGCGACGTGCGGCGGTGGCGTCGGTCTCCCGCCTGCGCCGGCCGCGTGGCCGGCGTGCTGCTGTCCGTGGTCCTGCTCGCCGGGGGGCCGGTCGGGTGTTCCACGCTGTCGCCGTTCGAGGGCTGCGAGGGGACGGAGAGCCTGATGCGGGAGCTTCAGGACACGCCCCTGCTGGCCTCCCCGCCGCCGGGCGCGAAGGCGGCCGGGGGAGACGCCGCGGCGTACTCGTCGTGCTCGGACGACAGCGGTGACGCGTGGCTCTCGGCGCGGCGGCTGTTCGTCCACCCCGGCTCGGCGGAGGAGGTGATCGCGCACTACCGCCGGGTGGCCCGCGCGGACGGGTGGAGGTACTTCGCGAACCCCGAGCCCTCCGACGCGCCGCCGCCGATGGAACTTCCGGCGCCCCCGCCGGGTGTCGAGGTCCGGCACCAGGACGTGTGCTTCACCAAGGGCGGTGACGGAAGCGCGCGGGTCGTCACGCTGTACTTCACCGGAGCGGAGGAGCTCCGCCGCACGTACGGCCGGGATCTGGGGTCCGACGTCCCGTCGGGGCAGCTCTACGAGATCGAGGCCGGGGCGGAACCGGACGGGTCCGCCGTCTCACCGCCCTGCTGAGCCAGCAGGGCCGCCACGGCCGCCCGTGCCTGACGGGCCGGCGCCGGGTCCCCGGTGATGCCCGCGGTGACGATGGCGCCCTCTGCCAGCAGGAAGACCGCGTCGGCGGCGGCCGGCGCCCCTGCGGCACGCACCCACTCGGCTAGCTGCTCCCGGAACGCCCGTTTGTGCGACCGGACTTCGGCGAGCACGGCGGGGGAGGCGGAGCCGAGCTCGCCGTGGGCGTTGATCCAGGCGCAGCCCCGGAAGCCGGGTTCGGCGAACCAGCCGGCCAGCCAGTCGAAGACCGCCAGGACGCGTTCCCCGGGCTGTGAGCGGGGGCCGGGAGCCTGCTCCACGTGGTCCGCCAGGCTCGCCCGCCAGCGCCGGTCGCGGCGCCGCAGCATCGCCACCACCAGGTCCTCCTTGGTGGGGAAGAGGCGGTAGATCCGCTTCAGGGGGAGATCGGCTGCCGTCCTGACCTGGTCCATGCCCACGGCCTGGATGCCCTGTTCGTAGAACAGCTTCTCCGCCGCGTCCAGCAGGTCCTCGCGGGCGCGGCGGTTCTGCTCCTCCGTGAGCGGGGCGGGCATCGGGACTCCTTGCGTCGAGAACGGGCGTTCTCTACTTTAGTCGGCGAGACGTGGAGAACGCACGTTCTCCACTTGCAGGAGGCTGACATGACCGAGGACCGACCGCCCTACCCGCCGTTCACCCGGGAGACCGCCCTGCGCAAGGTCCAGGCCGCCGAGGACGCCTGGAACACCCGCGATCCGCTGCGTGTGGCGTCGGCCTACACGCCGGATTCCGTCTGGCGCAACCGGGACGCGTTCCTGCGGGGCAGGGAGGAGATCGTCGCCATTCTGACGCGCAAGTGGGAGCGCGAGCTCGACTACGCGCTGCGCAAGAGTCTGTGGGCCTTCGACGGCGACCGGATCGCGGTGCGCTTCCAGTACGAGTGGCACGACGCGGAAGGCCGGTGGTGGCGCAGTTACGGCAACGAGCTCTGGGAGTTCGACGTACGTGGGCTGATGCGGCGGCGCGAGGCGAGCATCAACGACGTCGCCATCACGGAGTCCGAACGGCGCATCTTCGGCCCCCGGCCGGTGGAGGAGCGCGGGGCCGAGGTTCCGCTCGCCTAGCGGTGGTTGGCGATGATCTTCCTGTCGACGCCCACCGGTCCTGCGGGGATACTTCGGGCGGGGTCGGGGGGAGAGGTCATGGACGGATGGTCGGCGGTGCGGAGGCGGACCAGGCGCCGGGGGCGAGGGTCGCGGGTCGTGACGGCACTCCTCGCGCCTCTGGTCGTCGTGGCGGTACTGCTCGGGTTCCTGTTGCTCAAGGCGTACGGGCCGGGGGCCTCGTGGTTCGACCTGGTGGGGGTCGCGGTCGCGTTCGTGCTCGCCGGACACTTCCTCTTCCGCGACCTGTTGTCGTTCGTGCCGACGGCGCTCGTGCTCTGGTCCCTGGTCCTGATCACCGGTGACTTCGAGGCGCTCGTCCTGGAGAGCCGCGGACGGGAGGTCACGTGCGAGGTCCTGGAGAAGACCTCCCGGACGGTGACCTCGACCAGCACCGACGCGCAGGGCCACATCACCGCCACGACCACGACCACCTTCCACTTCCGGCTGTCCTGCCCCGGCGGGAGCCCCAGGGAGATGACCTGGGCAGGGGACGTCGGGCGGCAGGGGCGGCGGCTGCGGATCAGGTACGACCCGCAGCACCGGCTGGCGCCACGGCCCGTGGCGGACGGTGACGCGAGAGGGCTGCGGTTCCCGGCGGGGCTGATCGCGGGGGCGATGGTCATCGGCGCCGGCATACAGCTGCAGCGTCGGCGCACCTACTAGGGCACTCGCGGGGGCAGGAGCTCGACCAGCCCGGCTCGACCGGCCCGGCTCCGCCGGAGCCTCGTTCGGAAGAAGCACGTCGGGGCGGTCAGCCGGTCAGCTCCCACAGCACCCGGTAGTAGGTGATCCGCTCCCGGTCCGCCTCGACGCCGTACGCGTCGAGCAGGGTCTCCGCCCACCCCGGGCCGTAGTTCCAGTGGGTGCTCCACGTGGCGACGGCGAGGTCGGCCCAGCGGTCCGCCACGCCCAGGGCGCCGAGGTCGACATGGCCGGTGGGTTCGCCGTCGTCGCCGACCAGGGTGTTGGGAGCGCAGGCGTCGCCGTGGCAGACGACCGGGCGGTCGACCGGGGGCGGGTCCTCCAGCAGGCGCATCGCCCGTTCCACGGTGCCCAGGTGGCGCAGTTCCGCCGGCCAGGCGGCGGGGTCCACGGCGCCCGACGCGACGCGGGAGCGGGCCTTGGCCAGCCGCCGTTCCACCGACCAGTCGAACGGGCAGTCCGCGACCGGGAGGGCGTCGTGCAGGGCGCGCAGCCCGGCGCCGACGGCGCGGACCGCCGTCGTAGGGTCCGCCTTCCACCGCTCGTCCACGGCGGAGGTGCCCGGCAGGCCCAGGGTGAGGAGCCAGGTCCCGGTGGCGTCGCCGCCCTCCGCCAGCACAGGCGGCACGGCGGCGTACGAGGCGGCCCAGCGCAGCCGGACGGCCTCGGCCGGGAGGTCCAGCCCGCTCCCGGTGGGCGCCCACTTGACGAAGTGCGGAGGGCCGTCGGGCTCCGCACCGGCCTCGTCGCCGATGCGGAAGGTGAGGCCGCCGAGCAGGTTGCGCCACACCGCCCGGACCGGCCGTCCGGCGGCCAGCGCCGCGACGGCGGGCGGGAGTTCGACGGGGTCCCCGGGAGGCGCAGCGATCACGTCCCCATCCTGACCGAGGGCGGCACCGGGCGGAAGGCCACCCGGACGGGGCATTGCGATTTTCGCAACGCGGGGCTAACGTCACTGTATGGACGAGTCTGTGCACGACCGGGTACGCAAGGTCATGGACGCGGCGTCCCTCAGCCAGGCGGCGTTCGCGGAGCGGGTCGGGCTGACCGCGGACAAATTGTCCAAGTCCCTCAACGGCGTGCGCCGCTTCACCTCGCTGGACCTCGCCCGCGTCGCGGAGTTCGGCGACACGACGGTGGACTGGCTGCTCAGCGGCCGCGAACCGCTCCGGCCGAGCTTCGCCGCGAGGACAACCGGGGCGGCGGGGGCGGAGGGGCCGGGGAGGAGCTCTCCGGCCGTCCCCCCGGACGCGCGGCCAGGCAAGGCGCCGGGAGCCGGCGGCTCCTCCGACGCCTCGCTCGAGTCCTTGCTGCGGCGTTTCACCGGCGCCTACGAGGTGCTCGAGGCCCTCGGGCGCGCCCGTCCCCTCCCCGAACTGCCCGCGCCGCCGGAGGACATGGAGAGGTTCGTCGACCAGGGCGAGGCGCTGGCCCGGGAAGCCCTGGCCCTGCTGGAGTCCCACGGCGTGGCCTCGGTGGCGGAGCTGGACACCCCCCAGCTCGTCGATGTCGTCGACCAGGTCTTCGGGGTCGACGTCGCCCAGGTCGGGCTGCCCGCGGGGGTGGACGGCGTCGCCTGGCACACCGACGCGTTCCGCCTCGTCCTCCTCGCCCGCACCGACCGGTGGACGCGCCAGCGCTTCACCCTCGCCCACGAGCTGGGGCACGTGCTCGCCCGCGACGCCCAACAGCCTCTGGCGGAACGGCATCTGGCGCCGGGACACCAGAAGAACTACGACGAGGTCCGCGCCAACGTCTTCGCGGCCGGGTTCCTGATGCCGGAGCGGGAGGTGGTGCTCGCGGTGGAGAAGGCGGGGCACCTGCCCGGACCTCCCGGACCCGCCTGGCCCGCCGACCTCGCCGAGGCGACGCAGGCCGCGCTGGTCGTACGGTTCCAGGTCTCGCCCAGCGCGCTGGCCGCCCGCCTCCATCAGCTCGGCGTGATCTCCGGCGAGGCGAGGAAGGCCCTGCGCGGCATGACGACCGAGCAGTGCCACCTGCTCGTCGGCGAGGCCGGCCGGCTGCAGGACCGCACGGCCTCCGCCGTAGCCGAGCGCGTCCCGTCCGGCCCGGCCCGCGGCCTCTACGACGCGTACGAGGCGGCCGAGACCACGCTGCGGCCGCTCGCCGCCTACCTGGACCGGGAGGCCGACGTCCTGCGCGAGCAGCTGGCCCCCGAGGCGTCGG
Source organism: Streptomyces sp. CO7 (assembly GCF_053474865.1). Lineage (NCBI taxonomy): Bacteria > Bacillati > Actinomycetota > Actinomycetes > Kitasatosporales > Streptomycetaceae > Streptomyces > Streptomyces sp. CO7. The sequence continues at coordinate 58,694 of NZ_JBRIOU010000007.1, read as the reverse complement.
CCGCGGCCCTGCCCGCCGAGGAGAAGGGCGACCTCGTCTTCCAGCCATGAGCAGACCTTGGTGGTTCCCCGACAACACGGTCCTGTGCAGCTTCGCGGCGGTGGACCGGCTCGCGTTACTGGAGAAGGTCCTGGACGACCGGGGCCGCTGGACCCAGGCGGTCGCCCATGAAGCGCGGCGGTCGGCCGTCCACCTCCCGGCCCTCGGCCCACTGGCCGACGGTGCGGGCTGGCTGGGCGAGCCGATCGAGGTCGTCGGTGAGGTCGAGCAGACCCTCGTCGAGCGGCTGCGGCGCGTCGTCTTCGGCGGCCTCGCCCACCGGCCGCTGCAGCACCTCGGCGAGGCCGAGACGCTGGCCGTCATCGAGACCCGGCGCGAGTTCCGCACCGCCGTGTGGATCACCGACGACGCCGACGCCGGCCGCTACGCCCGCCGGCGCGGCATCCGGGTGCTCGACACGGTCGGCGTGATGCGCGAGGCCGTCGCCCGCGGCCTCGTGCCCGCCGCCGAGGGCCACCGTCTCCTCGTCACCATGCGCGAACGCGGCCGCCACCTGCGCGGCATCCCCCTCCGCCCGGAGGACCTGCTCGGTTGAGGGAGGCGCGCCGTCCGGTCACCCGCCGTGGTTCGGCCGGGGCTCGCCCTGGCAGGGGCGAGCCCCGAGGGTAACCGGGCCGGAACGGAACACAGGCGTGCCCGGGGCCCAGTTCTCCCGCAGGGACTCCCGCACCACATGCCCGCCGAGACTCCCTTCGGTCAACTCCTCGCCCCGGTCGGCGGGCGAGATCGTCGAGGCGGGTCAGCCGCAGCACCCCCCGGCCCACCGCCGCGGCCACATAGCCGTCGAGCCGTCGGAGCACGTCGTACAGCCGGTGGCCCAGCTCGGACATCTCCGCTGCGGAGAGCGCGGACCGTTCCAGGGTCCGTCGCACACAAGGCCGTACCCGACGGCGACCGGCGACACCGTGAGGTAGGTGTTCGGTCCGTCCTCGTGGAGCCGGGGGCGGTGCAAGGGGATCGCGTGCGGGCCCGCCCGCAGCATGCCGACCCCGCACCCGTCGAGTGCGGGCGCCCGCGCCGCCCCGGCGTTCGTGCCGAAGTCGACCGCGAGCTCGTGGACGACGGCCATGGCGCGTCCCCCGGATGCCGATGTGGCCGTCAGGTCTCGGCCGTCGGGCCGGTCCGCACAAGGCCCGTGTCCGTCCCCTGATCACCTCATTGCATAAAAATGCGCGCCACCGTATAGTCGTGCCATCGATAGGGAGGACCCATGACGGTACGAGCGGCGGTTGCCGGAGCGAGTGGATACGCGGGCGGAGAGCTGCTGCGGCTGCTGATCACGCACCCCGAGGTGGAGATCGGCGCCCTGACCGGGAACTCCAACGCGGGGCAGCGGCTCGGCGCGCTGCAGCCGCACCTGCTGCCGCTGGCGGACCGGGTGCTGGAGGCGACCACCCCCGAGGTGCTCGCCGGGCAGGGCCGACGGCACGATGTGGTCTTCCTCGCGCTGCCGCACGGTCAGTCCGCCCCCGTCGCCGAGCAGCTCGGACCCGACGTGCTGGTGATCGACGTGGGCGCCGACTTCCGGCTGAAGGACGCCGCCGACTGGGAGAAGTTCTACGGCAGCGCCCACGCCGGTACCTGGCCCTACGGCCTGCCCGAACTGCCGGGCGCCCGCGCCGCGCTGGAGGGGTCCAAGCGTGTCGCGGTGCCCGGTTGCTACCCGACCGCCGTGTCGCTGGCCCTGTTCCCGGCGTACGCCGCCGACCTGGCCGAGCCGGAGGCCGTGATCGTCGCCGCCTCCGGGACCTCCGGCGCCGGCAAGGCCGCCAAGCCGCACCTGCTGGGCAGCGAGGTCATGGGCTCCATGTCACCCTACGGGGTCGGCGGCGGCCACCGGCACACGCCGGAGATGATCCAGAGCCTCAGCGCCGCCGCCGGGGAGCGGGTGAGCGTGTCGTTCACGCCGATGCTCGCGCCCATGCCGCGGGGCATCCTCGCCACCTGCAGCGCCAAGGCCAAGCCGGGCGTCACGGCCGGGACCGTGCGCGACGCCTACGCGAAGGCGTACGCGGACGAGCCCTTCGTCCATCTGCTCCCCGAGGGCCAGTGGCCGGCCACCGGGTCGGTCGTCGGCTCCAACGCGGTCCAGATACAGGTCGCGTACGACGAGGCCACCGGCCGGGTGATCGCCGTCGCCGCCGTCGACAACCTCACCAAGGGCACCGCCGGCGGCGCCGTGCAGAGCATGAACATCGCACTGGGCCTGGACGAGACCACCGGACTTTCCACCGTCGGAGTCGCTCCGTGAGCCGTGCTCGGCGCGTGAGCGACGCGTCCGACCCGTGTCACGGGAGCGACACCCGCGCGGCCCTCGGGCCGCTGACGACCAAGGCCGTACCGCCGCACCGCACGGGCGGGGACACCGGCGGAGAAGCGAACGAGGAGATGCAGTGAGCGTCACGGCAGCCAAGGGATTCACGGCGGCGGGCATCGCCGCCGGCATCAAGGAGAACGGCAACCCCGACCTCGCCCTGGTCGTCAACAACGGGCCCCGCCTGGCCGCCGCGGGCGTCTTCACCTCCAACCGCGTCAAGGCCGCGCCGGTGCTGTGGTCCGAGCAGGTCCTCAAGGGCGGCGAGGTGTCCGCCGTGGTCCTCAACTCCGGTGGCGCCAACGCCTGCACGGGGCCGAAGGGCTTCCAGGACACGCACGCCACCGCGGAGAGGGCCGCCGAGGTCCTCGGACTGAACGCCGCCCAGGTGGCGGTCTGCTCGACCGGCCTGATCGGTGTGCTGCTCCCGATGGACAAGCTGCTGCCCGGCGTCGACCAGGCGGCCACCCAGCTCTCCGAGCACGGCGGCGAGAAGGCCGCCATCGCCATCAAGACCACCGACACCGTGCACAAGACCTCGGTGGCCGGCGGCGACGGCTGGACGGTCGGCGGCATGGCCAAGGGCGCGGGCATGCTCGCCCCGGGCCTGGCCACCATGCTCGTGGTGATCACCACCGACGCCGACCTGGACCCCGCCGTCCTCGACAGGGCGCTGCGCGACGCCACCCGCGTCACCTTCGACCGCGTCGACTCCGACGGCTGCATGTCCACCAACGACACCGTGCTGCTGCTCGCCTCCGGCGCCTCCGGGATCACCCCCGACGAGCAGGAGTTCGCGGCCGCCGTCCGCGCCGTCTGCGACGACCTCGGCCAGCAGCTGATCCGCGACGCCGAGGGCGCCAGCAAGGACATCAAGGTGGAGGTGGTCAACGCCGCCACCGAGGCAGACGCCGTCGAGGTCGGGCGCTCGATCGCCCGCAACAACCTCCTCAAGTGCGCCATCCACGGCGAGGACCCCAACTGGGGCCGCGTGCTCTCCGCCATCGGCACCACGGGCGCCGCCTTCGAGCCCGACCGGCTCAACGTCGCCATCAACGGCGTCTGGGTCTGCAAGAGCGGCGGCGTCGGCGAGGACCGCGAACTGGTCGACATGCGCTACCGCGAGGTGCACATCGTCGCCGACCTCACGGCCGGCGACGAGACCGCCACCATCTGGACCAACGACCTCACCGCCGACTACGTCCACGAGAACAGCGCGTACTCCTCATGACGACAGCCGAGAACATGAGCAGCAAGAACGGCAGCGGACCCACCCGCCGGCACACCGCCCTGCCCAAGGCGCAGATCCTCATCGAGGCGCTGCCCTGGCTGACCCGCCACCGCGGGAAGACCGTCGTCATCAAGTTCGGCGGCAACGCCATGGTCGACGAGCAGCTCAAGGCGGCCTTCGCCCAGGACGTCGTCTTCCTGCACCACGCCGGCCTCAAGCCGGTCGTGGTGCACGGCGGCGGCCCGCAGATCAGCGCCGCGCTCGACCGGCACGGCATCGTCAGCGAGTTCAAGGCCGGCCTGCGGGTCACCACCGAGGAGGCCATGGACGTGGTCCGGATGGTGCTCGCCGGGCAGGTCCAGCGCGAACTGGTCGGCCTGCTCAACCAGCACGGCCCGCTCGCCGTCGGCCTCACCGGCGAGGACGCCCACACCCTGACCGCGACCAAGCACCTGGCCGAGATCGACGGCGAACTCGTCGACATCGGCCGGGTCGGAGAGATCACCGCGATCGACACCGGCGCCGTCGAGGCGCTGCTGGCGGACGGCCGCATCCCGGTCGTCTCCTCGATCGCCCGTTCCCAGGACGACGGACATGTCTACAACGTCAATGCTGATACGGCGGCTGCGGCACTCGCTGCGGCGCTCGACGCGGAAACCCTCATGGTCCTCACCGACGTCGAGGGCCTCTACGAGGACTGGCCGAACAGCGACGAGGTGATCAGCCGCCTCACCGCGAGCGAACTCGAGAAACTGCTGCCGGAGCTTTCCGCCGGCATGGTGCCGAAGATGGAGGGCTGCCTGCACGCCGTGCGCAACGGCGTCGGCAACGCCCGTGTCATCGACGGCCGGGTCCAGCACTCGATCCTGCTGGAGATCTTCACCGACGAGGGCATCGGCACGATGGTCGTGCCGGACGAGCCCGTCGTCGCCGACGAGGAGGGGCAGTCGTGAGCGACACCGAACTGAAGGAGCGCTGGAGCGGCGCCCTGATGAACAACTACGGCACCCCCCGGCTGGCGCTCGCCCGCGGCGAGGGCGCCAAGGTCTGGGACGCCGACGGCAAGGAGTACCTCGACTTCGTCGGAGGCATCGCCGTCAACGCCCTCGGCCACGCCCACCCGGCGATCGTCGAGGCGGTGTCCCGGCAGATCGCCTCGCTGGGCCACATCTCCAACTTCTTCGCCGCCGAACCCACCGTGGCGCTCGCCGAGCGGCTGATCGAGCTGTTCGGGCGGAGCGGCCGGGTCTTCTTCTGCAACTCCGGCACCGAGGCCAACGAGGCCGCCTTCAAGCTCGGCCGGCTCACCGGCCGCGGCCACGTGGTGGCCACCGAGGGCGGCTTCCACGGCCGCACCATGGGCGCGCTGGCCCTCACCGGCCAGCCCGGCAAGCAGGAGCCCTTCCGCCCGCTGCCCGGCGACGTCACCCACGTCCCCTACGGCGACGCGCAGGCCCTGGCCGCCGCCGTCACCGAGGACACCGCCATGGTGATCATCGAGCCGGTGCAGGGCGAGAACGGCGTGGTCGTACCCCCGGCCGGATACCTCAAGGCCGCCCGGGCCATCACCGCCGCGAGCGGCGCGCTGCTGGTCCTCGACGAGGTGCAGACCGGCATCGGCCGCACCGGCCACTGGTTCGCCTACCAGGCCCACGAGGGCGTGCTGCCCGACGTGGTCACGCTGGCCAAGGGTATCGGCGGCGGTCTCCCGCTCGGTGCCGTCGTCGCCTTCGGGCGGGCGGCCGAGCTGTTCGAGCCGGGTCACCACGGCACCACGTTCGGCGGCAACCCGGTCGCCTGCGCGGCCGGCCTCGCCGTCCTGGACACCATCGCCGCCGACGGACTGCTCGACAACGTCAAGCGGCAGAGCGAGCGTCTCGTCACCGGAATCGAGGCCCTGGGGGCCGCGTCGATCTCCCACGTCAGGGGCGAGGGACTGCTGCTGGGTATCGTGCTCACCGGGCCGTTCGCACCCCGCGTGCAACAGGCGGCCCAGGAGGCCGGGTTCCTGGTGAACGCGCCCGCCCCCGACGTCGTCCGGCTGATGCCCCCGCTGACCCTGACCGACGCGGAGACGGACGCCTTCCTCCAGGCGCTCCCCGGCATCCTCGCCACGGCCGCCGACACGGCCGCGGCGACGGCCGACGCCACGACCCGCTAGGCGGAAGAACCGCCGAGGACGGACGAACCGGATCCGGAGACGAAGCACACGATGAGTCAGGCGCAGGACCACGAGCAGCACGGCGGGCCCGCCGTGCCGCAGACCCGCACCGCCCGGCACCGCCGGATCGTCGACATCCTCAACCGGCAGCCGGTGCGGTCGCAGAGCCAGCTGGCCAAGCTGCTCGCCGACGACGGGCTGAGCGTCACCCAGGCGACGCTCTCCCGGGACCTCGACGAGCTGAACGCGGTGAAGATCCGCAACACCGACGGCGAGCTGATCTACGCGGTGCCCAGCGAGGGCGGCTTCCGCACCCCGCGCGCGCCGCTGGGGGAGTCCGCCAAGGAGGAGCGGATGCGGCGGCTCTCCGGTGAACTGCTGATCTCCGCGGAGGCCTCCGCCAACCTCGTGGTCCTGCGCACCCCGCCCGGGGCCGCGCAGTTCCTCGCCTCGGCCATCGACCAGGCGGAGCTGCAGGACATCCTGGGCACCATCGCCGGTGACGACACCCTGCTGCTGATCAGCCGGGACCCGTCCGGCGGCCAGGCGCTCGCCGACCACCTGCTGTCGCTGGCGCAGAACAGCCGGAGGACCACCCCGTGACGACGCGTCGGGCGCGCCGGCGGTCGTCCGGCCGCGCCCGACGGCCGCTCAGTAACGCGTGATCGCCGTCGGCCCGTCCGCCGTGCCGACGGCGATGTGCGGGGCGCGGGCCGGGTCGGCCCAGCGCAGGACGCGGCGCATCGCTTCGGCCGGTACGGAGACGCAGCCGGCCGTCGCGCCACGGCCGTTCACGTGCAGGAAGATGCCCGCGCCGCGCTCACGCACCGGCCTGCGGTAGTTGAAGCCGATCACCAGCGCGTGCGCGTACTGCGCACGGTAGGCGACCAGGTGCTCGGCCTCGCCCGGCCGGCAGTCCGCGGCCAGCGGCTCGCTCCAGCGGTTGTAGGCGCGCGAGTCGTTGTCCTGGCACCACCAGGAGTCCGGCCCCACCCCCCGGTACCGGAAGCGGACGTCCGCGGGCGCCGGCTCGGTGCCGAAGGCGAACGGCAGGTCGTACAGGCCGGTGGGCGTGGTGGAGGTGCCCTGCCGGCGGGTCGCCCCGTCGGCCAGCCCGTTCGCCCCGAACCGGGCGGGCGCCGACCCGGCCCGCGTCCAGCCGGCCGCAGTGCGGTCCCACCAGGTGACGGTGCCGGTCGTGCTGCCGGTGGCCGCCGCCTCCGCGGTGATCAGCTGGGAGCCGCCGCCGGTGTCCGCCATCCGTGCGGGCAGCGGCAGCGGCGGCGGGGGAGCGTCCGGTGCGGTCCAGGCGGCGAGCAGGGGCAGGCACAGGGCGATGGCGACACCGTGGCGCAGGCGCATGCGCCCATCGTCAGGGAGCCACCGGAGGCAGCGGGAGCGGCACGCCGGGCAGGCCGTCGATGCTCGTCGCGATGTGGTCCTTCTTGGCGAAGTACGCGCTCAGCGACTCGTCGTCCTCGCGGGCGAACCGCTTCGCGTGCAGTTCGCGGTCCTCCTCGTACGTCATGTGCGGCACCGCGAACCCGCAGGCGTCGCGGATCAGCCGGGCGGTGACGACCACGATCGCCCGCAGACCGTGGTTCCCGGACTCGATGTCCGGGAAGTGCGCGAACAGCTCCGGGAAGCGCGGGTCGTCGCGGAAGACGGCCTCGCCGGTGCCGTGCACCCGCAGCACGGTCGGCGGGCCCTGCCAGGCACACCACATCAGGGTGATCCGCCCGTTCTCGCGCAGGTGCGCCACGGTCTCGGCGTTGGAGCCGGCGAAGTCCAGGTACGCGACGGTCCGGTCGTCCAGGACCGCCAGGGAGCCCTTGAGGCCCTTGGGGGAGAGGTTCACCGTGCCGTCGGCGGCGAGGGGAGCGGTGGCGGTGAAGAAGACGGGCTGAGCCTCGATGAACGCGCGGAGCCGGTCGTCGATCCGGTCGTATGACTTACCCATGCGGTCATCCTCCTGCGAACTCGCGGGCGGCGTGCGGCAATTCCGAGGCGTGGACTCAGCCGCACTCGTGGACCAGGGGGCGCCGCCGCGAGCAGGAGAGTGGCTGGGAAGGCGGCGCGCCGCCGCACAGGATTACCCCGGAGTGAATTGACGATTCATGCGGAGTCTTGCATAATCATGCATAACGGCGACGGCGCACCACTCGGTCGCACCCCATCGGCCTTCGGCAACGAGGAGCACAGCAAGTGAGCAGCAACAGCGGTGACGTCCGCCTCTGGGGCGGCCGGTTCGCGGACGGCCCCGCCGAGGCGCTGGCGAAGCTGTCGGCGTCGGTCCACTTCGACTGGCGGCTGGCGCCCTACGACATCGCGGGCTCCCGTGCCCACGCCCGGGTGCTGCACCAGGCCGGTCTGCTCACCGCCGACGAGCTCGAGCGCATGATCGCCGGCCTCGACCAGCTGGAGCAGGACGTCGCCTCCGGCTCCTTCGTGGGCACCATCGCCGACGAGGACGTCCACACCGCCCTGGAGCGCGGGCTGCTGGAGCGGCTCGGCCCGGACCTCGGCGGCAAGCTGCGCGCCGGCCGGTCCCGCAACGACCAGGTCGCCACGCTGTTCCGGATGTACCTGCGCGACCACGCGCGGATCGTCGGCGGGCTGATCGCCGACCTCCAGGACGCGCTGATCGGCCTCGCCGAGGCGCACCCGGACGTCGCCATGCCCGGCCGCACCCACCTGCAGCACGCCCAGCCGGTGCTCTTCGCCCACCATGTGCTGGCCCACGTCCAGGCGTTCACCCGGGACGCCGAGCGGCTGCGGCAGTGGGACGAGCGCACCGCCGTCTCCCCCTACGGCTCGGGCGCGCTGGCCGGATCCTCGCTCGGCCTCGACCCGGAGGCGGTCGCCAAGGACCTCGGCTTCGAGCACGGTTCGGCCGCCAACTCCATCGACGGCACCGCCTCGCGCGACTTCGTCGCGGAGTTCGCGTTCATCACCGCGATGATCGGCGTCAACCTCTCCCGGATCGCCGAGGAGATCATCATCTGGAACACGAAGGAGTTCTCCTTCGTCACCCTGCACGACGCCTTCTCCACCGGCTCCTCGATCATGCCGCAGAAGAAGAACCCGGACATCGCCGAGCTGGCGCGCGGCAAGTCCGGCCGGCTGATCGGCAACCTCACCGGGCTGATGGCCACCCTCAAGGCCCTCCCGCTCGCGTACAACCGCGACCTGCAGGAGGACAAGGAGCCGGTCTTCGACTCCATCGACCAGCTCGAGGTCCTGCTGCCCGCCTTCACGGGCATGATGGCCACGCTCACGGTGCACCGCGAGCGCATGGAGGAGCTGGCACCGGCTGGGTTCTCGCTGGCCACCGACATCGCGGAGTGGCTGGTCAAGCAGGGCGTGCCGTTCCGGGTGGCGCACGAGGTGGCCGGCGAGTGCGTGAAGTCCGCGGAGGCGGAGGGCAAGGAGCTGGACGAGCTGACGGACGAGCAGTTCGCGAAGATCAGCGAGCACCTCACGCCGGAGGTGCGGAGCGTGCTGAACGTTCCCGGCGCCCTGGCGTCCCGCGACGGCCGAGGCGGAACCGCCCCGAGCGCGGTCGCCGTCCAGCTCGCCGAGGTCAAGCAGGACGTCGCCGCCCAGCACGCCTGGTCCACCGCCCGCGCCTGAATTCCGCTTCGGGCCGCGCGGCCCTGACCTCCGCCCCTGACGCACTGCTTCGGCCCCGTCCCGTTCACGCGGGGCGGGGCCGAAGCCGTGCGGCCTGGACCCGCCCGCGTCGCCCGCGCCGCCCGTGCGCCGGTCCGCCGGGGCCGCCGCCCGGTCAGGACGGCTGCGACGGCTGGACCTCGTCGAAGAGCGCGAGGGCGCCGGCCGGGTCCGGGCTCACCAGGCGTTCCAGTCCGGCCGCCGTGATCTCCGCCCACCTGCCCGCCCGCGCCCACATCCGTTCCTCGAAGGCGCGGACGGCCTCGTTCACATCGGAGCCGGAGACCAGGGCCTCGGCGAGTTCGGCGCCCTCCAGCATCGCGAGGTTCGCGACCACTCCCAGCGGCGGCATCAGGTGGGCGGCGTCACCCAGGAGCGTCACCCCGGGGACGTGCGGCCAGGTGTGGGCCACAGGCAGGACGTACAGGGGGCGGTGGACGAAGGCGGTCGCGGGAGCGAGTAGCTCGAGAAGCGGGGCGGCCCAGCCGTCGAACAGGGCCAGCAGGCTCGACCGCACCGCTTCCACGTCGGTCGGGTCCAGGTCCACGTACCGGTCCAGCGGCGCCCGGAACTGGGCGTACACCTTGACGTGGCCGCCGCTGTTGCGCTGCGCCACCAAACCCCGGTTCACCCCGTGGACCGCCACCGAACCGTCGCCGATCAGCCGGGCGAGCTCGGGGTGGCGGGTGTCCACGTCGTCGACGGAGGATTCGACATACGTGACACCGGTGTAGTGGGGCGTCACCGGCGAGAGCGCCGCGCGCGTCCGGGACCAGGCGCCGTCCGCGCCGACCACGAGGTCGAACGCCTCCTGCCGCCCGTCCGCGAAATGGACCACGGCGCCCTCCGGCGTCCCCGGCTCCACCCGCGTCACCTTCCGCCCCCACCGGACGTCGAGGGGACCGAGCAGCAGGTCACGGAGCTGCCCGCGGTCGATCTCGGGATTGGCCCGGTCGTCCGGACCGGGTCGCCAGTCGCGCAGGACGGTGCCGTTCGGGTCGAGGATGCGCATGGCCTGCCCCTCGGGGCGGGACAACGCCTGGAACTCCGTCAGCAGCCCCGCCTTGTCCAGTGCGGTCTGGCCCAGTCCCTCGTGCAGGTCCAGCGCGCCGCCCGGGGGGCGGGCGTCGGGGGCGGGATCGCGTTCGAGGACGGTGACCGGGCAGCCGTGGCGGTGCAGGACACGGGCGAAGGTGAGGCCTCCAGGACCACTGCCCACGACGGCGATACGATGTCTCATGGCGATACACTGTATTGGCATGAGACGGCGTATCGCAGAGGAGGGGTGGACCCCGTGAGTGTGTGGGACCGGCCGGAGCCGCCGAATCGCCCCGTGCCCCTCGACCGGGAGCGGATCGTCGCCGCCGCCGTCGCGCTGGCGGACGAGGGCGGGCTGGACGAGGTGTCGTTGCGCAAGGTCGCCGCCCGGCTGAACGCGGGCCCCATGCGGCTCTACGGCTTCATCGCCACGAAGCAGGAGCTGCTCGACCTCATGCTGGACGAGGTGTACGCCGAGATCCTGCCCGAGGAGCAGCCCGGTGACTGGCGTGCGGCGCTGAGCGTCCTCGCCCACCGCACCAGGGCCGCCGCCCTCCGGCACGAATGGCCGGCCGACCTGCTGGGCGGCCGGCCGGCCCTCGGCCCGAACGCCCTCGCGGTGGGCGAGGCCTCGCTGGCCGCCCTGGACGGGCTCGCCGGCATCGACACCGCCCTGCGCGCGGTGGAGACGGTCAACGCATACGTCACCGGCGCGATCAGGCGCGAGATCGCGCACCTGCGGGCCGAGCGCGCCACCGGTATGTCGCAGCACGACTGGCAGCGCGCCTCCGGGCCCCGGCTGACACGGATGCTGGACACCGGCCGTTTCCCCGCACTGGCCAAGGCCGTGCACGACGGCACGGACGTGGACGCCGAGACGTCCTTCACCACCGGCCTGGACTGGGTCCTCGACGCGGTGGCCGCCAAGCTCACCCCGCCGCCGGCCTGACGCCCGCCCCGCCCGGGGGAGGACGGGCGGCCCGTTCCGGGGGTCAGGCCGCCTTGGCCTTGGTGGCGTACATGTCGACGTACTCCTGGCCCGAGAGCCGCATGACCTCGGTCATGACCGAGTCGGTGACCGCCCGCAGGACATACCGGTCGCGGTCCATGCCCTCGTAGCGGGAGAACTCCATCGGCTCGCCGAAGCGCACCGTGACCCGGCCGGGCCGCGGCATGCCGTTGCCGCCGGGCTGCAGCTTGTCCGTGCCGATCATGGCGAACGGCACCACCGGCGCCCCGGTCATCAGGGTCAGCCGCGCGATGCCGGTACGGCCCCGGTAGAGACGGCCGTCGGGGGAGCGGGTGCCCTCCGGGTAGATGCCGAAGACCTTGCCCTCCTCCAGCACCCGCCGCCCCGTCATCAGCGCCGCCACGCCGCCGTTCGCGCCGTCACGGTCGACCGGGATCATGCCGACGCCGGTGAAGAACCAGGCCATCAGGCGGCCCTTGATCCCCTTGCCGGTGACGTACTCGTCCTTGCCGATGAAGAGGACCTGCCGGTCGGTGACCAGGGGGAGCACCATGGAGTCGATGAAGGTCAGGTGGTTTCCGGCCAGGATCACCGCCCCCGTCCCGGGAATGTTCTCCGCGCCTTCGACGCGTGGGCGGAACATCAGGCGCATGATCGGTCCGAGCACTGCCTTGATGAGCGCGAAGCGGGACAACGAGCCCTCCCATGTCAAGGGGTCCGACGGAAACGGACGAGTCCGTGCAGGTGAGGACGATACTCGCGCGGATGCCCACGGCGCACATCCGGTTGACGTCCCCGTTGCACACTGTTGACCTCGCGTCACCTGCCCGGCCCGACACGACATCGGTACGTCACACGGGTGGAACACGGCACGAGTCCGAGCGGACACCCGCTGTTTTCCGCCCCGTCGTCCCGGGGACCTTCAACCGTCATGGACGCGCACCTACGATCCGGCCGACCTGTTGTCGTGATCTCACGAGGGAGCACCGATGGCGAGAAGCGAAGGAACCGCAGGACCCGCAGGATCGGCGCGGGCCGCGGGCCCGGCGGCCTCCGGGGAGGGCGCCCGGGGCGCCGGACGGCGGGCCGTGCTGGGAGCCGCGCTGCTGGGCGCCTCCGCGGCCGCGCTGGGGACGGGGGGCGCGGCCGTGGCCGCCGAGGGTGACGCGGGGCGCGGCCGTGGTCTCGCCGGGCTGCCCAGGCCCGCGGTGATCGCCCACCGCGGCGCCAGCGGCTACCGCCCCGAGCACACCCTCGGCGCGTACCAGCTCGCCCTGGACATGGGCGCGGACATCATCGAGGCCGGCGACCTGGTGATCACCAAGGACGGCCACCTGGTCTGCCGTCACGAGCCCGAGATCGGCGGCACCACCGACGTCGCCGCCCACCCCGAGTTCGCCGGCCGCCGCACCACCAAGTCGCTGGACGGCGTCCCCACCACCGGCTGGTTCGCCGAGGACTTCACGCTGGCCGAGCTGAAGACCCTGCGCGCCAAGGAGCGGGTGCCGGCCAACCGCCCGCACAACACCCTCTACGACGGCGTCTGGGAGATCCCCACCTTCGAGGAGGTGCTGCGCTGGCAGGACGAGCAGACCCGCAGGCGCGGCAAGCAGGTCTTCGTCTACCCCGAGCTCAAGCACCCCAGCTACTTCCGCGAGCAGGGCCTGCCGCTGGAGGAACGTCTCGCCAAGGTGCTGCGCCGGCACGGCAAGCACCGCCGCACCTCGCCCGTGCTCCTGCAGTCCTTCGAGCCGACCAGCATCCGCAGGATGCGCGAACTGGTCGACAACCCGCTCGCGGTACTGCTGTCCTCGGCGGGCACGCGCCCCTGGGACCTCCAGCAGCAGGGCGACCCGCGCAAGGTCTCCGACCTGATCACCCCGCAGGGCCTCGCCTGGATCGCCTCCTTCGCGGACGGCATCGGGCCCACCCTCGACCTGATCGTCCCGCGCGACGCGGCCGGGAACCTGACCTCGCCGACCACCCTGGTCGCCGACGCGCACAAGGCGGGACTGATCCTCCACCCGTACACCATGCGCAACGAGAACCCGTTCCTGCCGGCGAACTTCCGCCGCGGCGCCGAGCCCGACGCCTACGGCGACGCGTTCGCGGCGTTCAGCGCCTACTTCGACACCGGCATCGACGGCGTCTTCACCGACCAGCCCGACACCGGCCTGCTGGCCCGCGAGCTCTGGCGCGCGGCACGCTGACCCGCCCGGCCGGTCTTCCGCCGTGCCACGGCCCACGGCCCACGGACCACGGACCGGGAGGCGCCTGTGTGCGACCGGAGTCAACCGGGCGCACACGGGGGCCTCCGTCAGGGTGAAATCGGTCCGCGGGCGGCAACCGCCGGCCCCGGACCGCCGTCCTGTGAGCGTATGAAGCCGCACGACATGGTGGACCGGCTGCGCCCCCTGCTGGCCGCCGAGGCGGCGGCCGAGGCCGTCGCTGCCGGAGCCGAGGCAGGGGACCTGGAACAGGCGGTGTGGCTCCGGCTCCTGGAACACCTGCAGCGGGCCGGCCCGCCGGGCGACCCGGCCCGCTGGCTGCGCCGGGCGGTGCGCGCCGAGGCCCGCGCCCTGCGCCGCGCCGCCCGCCGGGAACGCGTCCTGCGCCGCGACCCGGCCGACGAGACCTGGCCCGGTCCCGAACAGCTGGCCCTGGCCTCGGCCGGCCGCCGCGCCCTGCAGGACGCCGTCCGGCGGCTGCCCGGCCGCTGCCCCCGGCTGCTCACCGCGCTCTTCTCGCCGCACGACCTCACCTACCGGGAGATCGCCCGGGAGTTGGGTATCTCACAGGGCAGTCTCGGCCCGGAACGCTCCCGATGTCTGGGATGTCTGCGGCGGCTGCTCGGCCCGGAGGTTGCGCCGCGTCCGAGGCGGGGATAGGTGTGAAGGACCACTGGTGAGCAAGTGAGCGGGAGGCATGCACACATGGGCATGAGCGTGACCATCTCCAGGGCGACCGAGCAGGACGCCGAGCAGATCTTCCGGCTCAGGTATCTGTGCTTCCAGAGCGAGGCCGTGATCTACGGCGACCACCGCCTGGGCCCGCTGACGGAGTCCCTCGCCGACGTCCGCGCGGAGATCTCCTCCGGCATCGTCTGCGTGGCCCGCCTGGGCGAGGAGGTGATCGGCGCCGTCTACGGCCGGGTGACCGCCGACGACGCGGGCGAGATCGACGGACTGTGCGTCCACCCCCGCCTGCAGGGGCACGGCATCGGCGCCCGGCTGCTGCGCGCCGCCGAGGCCGCGGTGACCGAGAGCTCCCAGGTGGCGGCCTTCCGGCTGAGCGCGGGCAACCGCAGCGAGCCCGGGCTGCGGCTCTACCGCCGCCTCGGCTACCGGGCCACCGGCCGCGCCGAGGGGCCCGACGGGATCCCGCGGATCGTCCTCGAGCGGACGACGGCGGTCGGCCAGGACCCGGACGCCGGGACGGCGGTCTACGCGGCGACGGCCTGACGGCGGGTCCGCGCGGGGACGGTCCGGCGGCGGTCTACGCGGCGACGGCCCGACGGTCCCCGGCGGAACCCCGGACCAGCCAGTACAGGGCGGTCACCGGCAGGAGCACCGGGATGAAGAGGTAGCCCATCCCGAAGTCCGACCAGACCGTCGCGTCCGGGAAGGCCCCGGGGTCGGCCAGCGTCCAGGCGCCGACCACCAGGACGCCGAGCAGCTCGGCGGCGCAGCACACCACCGCCGCCCGCCGGGCCCGCTCACCTCCGCGCACCAGCGTGTAGGTGATGAAGCCGTAGACCACGCCGGCCAGCGCCGACAGCGAGTACGCCAGCGGCGCCCGGTCGAACTCGGTGGAGATCTGGTAGGCCGAGCGGGAGACCGCGCCGACCACCATCACGCCGTACAGCCACACCAGGAGGATGCCCGGCCCGGAGATCAGCCTCCGGCGGGGCGGGGTCGTCTGCTCCGGCGTCATCTCAGGCTCCCCAGATGTCGTAGAGCCGCACCTGCAGCACGGCCAGGACGAAACCGCCCGCGGCGACCGTGAGCGAACCCCAGCGGGTGCGCTCGGCCAGCGACATGAACCCCGCCGCCGGCACGCAGGCGAAGGCGCCGAGCAGGTAGGCCACGAAGATCACCGTGCCCTGCTCCGGCTTCTCGCCGCGGGCCAGCTGCACCACACCGACCACCAGCTGCACGGTGGCCAGCAGCGCGACCACGGCCATGCCGATGAAGTGCCAGTCCTTGGTCGGCTGGTCGCGCCAGGCGGCCCAGCCGCACCAGGCGGCGAGGAGCAGTGCGGCCACGGCGGTCGCCACGGTCAGGGCTACGAGCATGCGGAGACTGTATTACGGGGGGAATGTCCCCCCGTCGGCCGCCCCCGCCCTCCGGGCC
>NZ_JBRIOU010000007.1:39853-42796 GCF_053474865.1 Streptomyces sp. CO7 | reverse complement strand
CGCCGAGGCCCCGGCCTGGGCCGGAGCCTCGGCGGGGGCCTGGACGGGGCCTTGGCTAGGGTCGAAGCATGACGATCCTCCACGCCGACGCCCTGCTGTTCGACAACGACGGCACGCTCCTGTCCTCCCTGGACTCCGTCACCCGGTCCTGGACGGCCTGGGCCCACGAGCACGGCGTCACCCGCGAGCAGTTCGGCGCGATCGAGCTCCACGGCCGCCCCGCGGCCGAGATAGTCGCCGACCTGCTGCCAGCGGACCGGGTGCCCGCCGCCGTCGCCCGCATCGAGGAGATCGAGGTGGAGGACGTCCCGTACGGGGGAGTGACCGCGCTCCCCGGCACCCGGGAGTTCCTGCACGGCCTGCCCGCCGACCGGTGGGCCGTCGTCACCTCCGCCTCCCGCCGGCTCGCCGAGGCGCGCCTGGCCTGGGTCGGCCTCACCGCCACCACCCTGGTCGCCGCCGACGACATCACCCGCGGCAAGCCGGACCCGGAGCCCTACCTGCTGGCCGCCGAGGCCCTCGGCGTCGACCCGTCCCGCTGCCTCGTGTTCGAGGACGCCCCCGCCGGTCTGCGCTCCGGCCGCGCGGCCGGCATGCGCACGGTGGCGTTGGCCACAACCCACCCGGCACACGAGCTGGAGGCCGACCTGGTGGTCCCGGACCTGTCCACCCTGTCGGCGCAGGTCACGCCGGACGGCATCGCGGTCTCCCGTCTCGTCTGAACCGGGTCGAACCGGACGCCGGACAAGCCGCTGACCGGACAGGGTGTCCGCATGCCGGACACCCTGCCCCTCTTGCCTGTGATCGTCTGATTTACTTACGCCCATGACCACGACGAGCCGCACCACCCCTGCGACCGAGGCGAACCCGACGCCCGGTGCTCGTCGCATGTGTCGAATGCGCGCCTGTTAGAGGGCCCCTGCAAGACGTTTGGCCTCGCGCCCCGAAGCGAGCCCCGCGGCCTCACCGTGCCGCCCGCGCACCACGGATCCCCCGTCCTCCCTCCGCCGCGCCGTCGTGGCCGGAGCCGGAGCGACGCGCCGTGCCGCGGTCCGACCGAATGCACCCGTGACCGGGGCGCCACCCCGCCCCCGGCACTCGACAGTGACGGAAACCCCTGTGATCACCACCTCGGGTCTGACCAAGATCTACCGCTCCGGCGGCCGTGAGGTCACCGCCATCGACGGCGTCGACCTCCACGTCCGCGAGGGCGAGGTCTTCGGCGTCATCGGCCAGTCCGGCGCCGGCAAGTCCTCCCTCATCCGCTGCGTCAACCTCCTGGAGCGCCCCACCGCCGGCACGGTCACCGTCGCCGGGCAGGACCTCACCGCCCTCGCGGGGCGCGGCCCGCGCGCCTCCAAGGCGCTGCGCCAGGCCCGCAGCCGCATCGGCATGGTCTTCCAGCACTTCAACCTGCTCTCCTCGCGCACCGTGCAGGAGAACGTCGAGCTGCCCCTGGAGATCCTCGGCCGCTCCGGCCGCGACCGCTCCGCCAAGGCCCTCGAACTGCTCGACATGGTCGGCCTCGCCGACAAGGCCAAGGCCTACCCGGCCCAGCTCTCCGGCGGCCAGAAGCAGCGCGTCGGCATCGCCCGCGCCCTGGCCGGCGACCCCAAGGTCCTCCTGTCCGACGAGGCGACCAGCGCCCTCGACCCGGAGACCACCCGCTCGATCCTCCAGCTGCTGCGCGACCTCAACCAGCAGCTGGGCCTGACCGTGCTGCTGATCACCCACGAGATGGACGTCGTCAAGACGGTCTGCGACTCCGCCGCCCTGATGGAGCGCGGCCGCGTCGTCGAGTCCGGCACCGTCGGCGAACTGCTCGCCACCCCCGGCTCCCAGCTCGCCGCCGCGCTCTTCCCGGTCGGCGGCGGCGCCTCCGGCCCGGGCAGCACCGTCCTCGACATCACCTTCCACGGCGAGTCCACCGGCCGCCCGGTCATCTCCCAGCTCGCCCGCACCTACAACGTGGACGTCTCCATCCTGGGCGCCGCGGTCGACACCGTCGGCGGCGCCCAGATCGGCCGGATGCGCATCGAACTGCCCGGCCGCTACGACGACAACGTCGTCCCGGTCGGTTTCCTGCGCGAGCAGGGCCTCCAGGTGGAGCTCGTCACCTCCGACGAGAAGGCCGGCTCCGACGAGAAGGCCGGCGTCGACGCGAAGGAAGTGACCAAGTGACCTGGTCCGAAATGCAGCCGCTGCTCAGCCAGGCCAGCTGGGACACCCTCTACATGGTCGGCTGGTCCACCCTCATCGCGATCGTCGGCGGCCTGCCGCTGGGCGTCCTGCTGGTCCTCACCGACCGCGGCGGCCTGCTGCAGAACGTCGTGGCCAACAAGGTGATCGGCCAGGTCGTCAACATCGCCCGCTCGCTGCCATTCATCATCCTGATGGTCGCGCTGATGAGCTTCACGCGCCTGATCACGGGCACCACCATCGGCCGCGACGCCGCCATCGTGCCGCTGGCCATCGGCGCCATCCCGTTCTTCGCGCGCCTCGTCGAGACCGCCGTCCGCGAGGTCGACCACGGACTGGTCGAAGCCGTACAGGCGATGGGCGGCAACACCTGGACGGTGGTCCGCAAGGTCCTCGTCCCCGAGGCGCTGCCCTCGCTGATCTCCTCCGCCACCACCACCGTCGTCGCGCTCCTCGGCTACTCCGCAATGGCCGGCACGGTCGGCGCCGGAGGACTCGGCGACATCGCCATCCGCTACGGCTACCAGCGGTTCGAGACCGGGCTGATGTGGATCACCGTGGCGGTCCTCGCCGTGGTCATCGCCCTCATCCAGTTCGCCGGCGACGCCGGGGCCCGCGCCCTGCACCGCCGCGGCGGACGCGGCGGTCCCGCACCCCGGCTGCGCCTGCTGAAGGCCAAGGAGCCCGAGGCCGCCGACGGCGCCCCCTCCGACGCCGCCGGGGTCCGCAAGGCCGCCTAGGCCC
>NZ_JBRIOU010000007.1:35632-39753 GCF_053474865.1 Streptomyces sp. CO7 | reverse complement strand
GCGGCCCACCCCCAGACCTCCCCGCACCACCCGACGCGGGGGAGCACCACCAGGCACGCCCCGCGTGCCGCAACGGAAAGGCACTTTTCGTGCGTAACACCGCCAAGCTTCTCAACGGCAAGGTCGCCACCGCCCTCCTGACCGCCGGAGCCCTGTCCCTGGGCCTGACCGCCTGCGGCGGCTCCGACGACAAGGCCGCCGCCACCGACGGCCCCCTCGTCGTCGCCGCGACCCCCGTGCCGCACGCCGAGGTCCTCACCTACGTCAAGGACAACCTGGCGAAGAAGGCCGGCCTCGACCTGCAGGTCAAGGAGTTCACCGACTACGTGACTCCCAACACGGCCACCGAGGACGGCTCCGTCGGCGCCAACTACTTCCAGACCAAGCCGTACCTCGACGACTTCAACAAGAAGAACGGCACGCACCTCGTGCCCGTCGTCGCGGTCCACCTGGAGCCCCTCGGCCTCTACTCGAACAAGTTCGAGAAGGTCGAGGAGCTGAAGAACGGCGCCACCGTCGCCGTCCCGAACGACACGGCCAACGAGGCCCGCGCCCTCAAGCTCCTCGCCGACAAGGGCCTGATCGAGCTGAAGCAGGGTTCGGAGAGCGAGGCCACCCCGGCCGACATCACCAAGAACCCGAAGAAGCTGCAGTTCAAGGAGCTCGAGGCGGCCCAGACCCCGCGCGCCCTCGACGACGTCGACGCCGCCGTGGTCAACGGCAACTACGCCATCGAGGCCGGCCTCAAGCCCGCCCAGGACGCCCTGGTGCTCGAGTCCGCCGAGAACAGCCCCTTCGGCAACCTCCTCGTCGTCAAGGAGGGCTCCGAGAACGACCCGCGCGTCAAGAAGCTCGTCAAGCTGCTCACCTCTCCCGAGGTGAAGAAGTTCATCGAGGACAAGTACGCCGGCTCCGTCATCGCCTCCTTCTGAGACGACGCCACGTCCTGACCGACGCCCCGTCAGGGAAGCGGGGTCCACTCCGGCCGCCGGAGTGGACCCCGCCGTCCTGATCGGTGATTTCATGCTGCATGCTGAAGAGTTCAGCAGGTCCGAACGGTTCCCCGACACCCGGAGCGGCGCATGAACGGCACCTTCCCCGACATCTCCATCAGCACGGAGCGGTTGGTCCTGCGTCCGCTCGAGGAGGCGGACGTCCCCGCCTACACCGAGATGCTGAACGACGAGCAGGTCGTCGCCTGGACCTCCGTCCCGCACCCCTACACCGAGGACCACGCCCGCCGGTGGATTGCCGAAGGCGCCCCCGCCGAGCGCACCGAGGGCCGCGGCATCGTCCTGGCCGTCACCGAGTTCCTCACCCAGCGCCTGGTCGGCACGCTCCGCCTGCACCACACCGACTGGCGGATCCGCTCCGCCGAGGTCGCCTACGTGATCGCCCCCTGGGCCCGCGGCGAGGGATACGCCACCGAGGCCACCGTGGCGGCCGCCCAATGGCTCTTCCGCGACCAGAAGTTCGAGCGCATGGAACTGCGCACCGCCGCCGACAACGCGGCCTCCCAGCAGGTCGCCCAGAAGATCGGCTGCATCAGCGAGGGCGTGCTGCGCGGCGCCTTCATAGCCCGGGCCAAGGACGACACCGGCGTGTGGAACGACGTGCGCACCGACCTCATCGTCTGGAGCCTGCTCCCGGAGGACTTCGAGGGCGTCGGCGAGTACGCGGACTGGGACTGACCCTTGCTCCCGCATCCGCGGGGTAACCTCACAGCGCGCCCCCGACCGGGCCCGCCCGACCGCCCGCGGACAGCACCGCACACCACCCCCTGGAGACTGACGACGATGGCCGACCGCGTCACGGTGATCGGCTGGGACGGCTCGCCTCTGACCGCCGCGGGACTCTCCGCGCTCGGCGCCGCCACCCTGGTGGCCGGAGCCCCCCACCACCTGGCACTGCCCGAGGTGCCGCCCACCGCCGAACGCGTCACCCTCGGCAGTCTCCCGCTCGCCGCCCGCCGGATCGCCGGCCACCGCGGCACCGCCGTGGTCCTCGCCGACGGGGACCCCGGCTTCTTCGGCGTCGTGCGCACCCTGCGCGCAC
Organism: Streptomyces sp. CO7; assembly: GCF_053474865.1. Taxonomy (NCBI): domain Bacteria; kingdom Bacillati; phylum Actinomycetota; class Actinomycetes; order Kitasatosporales; family Streptomycetaceae; genus Streptomyces; species Streptomyces sp. CO7. Next base: position 37,698 of record NZ_JBRIOU010000007.1, on the reverse strand, counting down.
CGGAGTTCGGACTCGAGGTCGAGGTGGTCCCGGCCGTCTCCTCGGTCGCCGCCGCCTTCGCCCGCGCCGGAATGCCCTGGGACGACGCCCTGGTCGTCGTCGCCCAGCCGCGCACCCTGCGCCGGGCCGTCAACGTCTGCCGCGCCCACACCAAGGTCGCCGTCCTCACCGCCCCGGGCGCCGGACCCGCCGAACTCGGGCTGCTCCTCGAGGGCGCGCCCCGCACCTTCGTGGTCTGCGAGGAACTCGGCACCGACCGCGAGCAGGTGAGCATCGTCACCTCCGACCGTGCCGCCGACCACAGCTGGCGCGACCCGAACGTGGTGATCGCCATCGGCGCCCCGACCCTCGCCGAGTCCGCGCCCTGGATCGCCGGCCGGGCGCCCACCGGTCCCCGCGGCTGGGTCCTGCCCGCCGACTGCTACGACGGGCCGCTGGGCGAGGCGGAGGCGGAACCCCTGCGGGCCGCGCAACTGTCCCGCCTGGGCCCGCGCCTGGGCGATCTGGTCTGGGACATCGGCTGCGGCAGCGGCGCGTTCTCCGTCGAGGCCGCCCGCGCCGGGGCCGCCGTCATCGCCGTGGACCGCGACCCGGAGGCCTGCGCCCGCACCGAGCGCGCCGCCCGCCGGGCCGGGGTGCAGCTCCAGACCGTCCGGGGCGCCGCCCCGCACGTCCTGGAGGACCTGCCCGAGCCCGACGTGGTGCGGATCGCCGACGGGGGAGCGGAGGTGATCGCCGCCGTCGCCGACCGCCGTCCCGAGCGGATCGTCGCCCACGTCCCCACCCGGGACGTCGCCGAACTCGCGGGCCGCCGCCTGGCCGAGCGCGGGTTCGCGGTCGACTGCTCGCTCCTGCAGTCCGTCACCCTCGACGCCGAGCAGTGGACCGAGAACGGCCGCAGCGTCGGATTCCTCCTCTGCGGCGAACGGCCGCGCGAGCGGACCCGCTGATCCCCGGCCGGTACGCCGCCGCCCGTCGTCAGTAGCGCCCCGTGATCGAACGGTGTCGGGGCGCGGGGTAGGCTGGCCGATCGTTGTACCACGCCTGGATTTCGGTTCTCGTCGGACCATGTCCGGACAAGACCGCCGGCCGGAAGGACGGGTGCGGTACGACGGCGCCGGAGGCGCACGAGAGGGCGAGTTCCACCACGGACCTTGCCGGATCGGCCTGCGTCGGAGGGCGGGGGACGGCGACAATGCGAGTTGTCGGCTCCTCGTCCGAGTGGGCGGGTCTCTCGTGCCGCTCGGCGGGCGCGCTCGTTCAACAGGACGGGCGGTCCGCGCGCCGCTCCGGACGAGCAGGTCGTCAGAAGCACCAACCGATGGGCGAGGGGTACGCATGACCGACACCGGCCAGGTCCCGGGCGAGGGACTGCCGGAGAGCGCAGGCACGGTGGAACAGCCGGGCGTCCCCGCGCCGGGTTCCTACACCTACCTCTCCGAGCCGACCGCCGAGGAAGACCAGCTCCTGCTGCCGGGCGCCCAGGGCGCCTGGGGCAACGAGGTGCCGCCGGGGCAGGAAGGCGCGTACCCGGAGGGCGGCTACGCCGAGGGCGGCTACCCGGAGGGCGGCTACGCGGACCAGCACGGTCAGCACGGTCACGGTCAGCAGGCCCACGGTCAGCAGGCGTACGCGGAGCAGGCGTACCCCGAGCAGCAGGCCTACGCGGAGCAGCAGGGCGCGGCCGGGTACCCGGTCTACGCCGAGCAGCCCGCGGGGGCGGACCAGGCCGCGGCACAGGGCGGACCGGAGCACGGCGGCCAGGAGCACCAAGGCGCCGGAGCGACGTCCCACGCCACCGGCGTCCACGACAGCGGAAGTTACGACCTCGGCGCCGCCGCCCAGGCGCCCGGACGCGGCGGCCCGCGCCGCCCGCTGCACCTCGGACCGCCGACCCCCGACGCCTCGATGAGCCCCGTGCGGTCCCTCGCCGACCGCGGACCGGCCACCGTCGTCCGTCAGTCGGGGCAGCAGGGCGCGGCCCCGGAACACCTCGAGTCGCAGGGCGCCGGCCCCGCCACCCAGCACCCCACTCCCTGGGGCGGCACGCCCACCGGGCAGGAGGC
>NZ_JBRIOU010000007.1:34994-35532 GCF_053474865.1 Streptomyces sp. CO7 | reverse complement strand
GAGCACACCGCCGCCGCCCCCGACGGGCAGGCCCCCGCCGGTGACGCCTACGCCATGGCCGGAGAGGCCTACCCGGCCGCCGACGCCTCGCTCGGCGCGGGCACGGCCTACGCCGCCCGGACCGACGGCGGCACCGGCCAGTACCCCGTCGCCCCGCAGCAGCAGGCGTACGCCGGACAGGAGACCGCGGCCCAGGACACGTTCGGCGGCCAGGAGGCGTTCGCCCCCGCCCCGCAGGACGCCCACAACGGTGGGCAGGACGCCCACAACGGTGGGCAGGACACCTACCACGGCGCGCAGGACACGTACGCGGGTCAGGACGCCGCCGCCCTGCAGCAGAGCTTCCCCAACGACACCCTCTCCGGGCACGGCACGCTCGGCGGCCGACTGGGCATCGCGGCCCACGACCTCGCCGCCGCGCAGCAGCAGGCCGCGGCGCAGCAGGCCCCGGCCCACGGGCAGGACGCCTCCGGGCAGTTCGCCCTCGCCGAGCAGCCGCTGGGCGAGTTCGTGCCGGTCCCCGGCACCGTTCCCGCCC
>NZ_JBRIOU010000007.1:29476-34894 GCF_053474865.1 Streptomyces sp. CO7 | reverse complement strand
CCGCGAGGGCGAGAGCATCATCCCCGAGCCGACGGCCGCCGAGCCCGAGGACCTCGCGGCCCCGCAGCCGGACGCCGGTGGGACCGCACCGGCCGCGGCGGACGACGCCGTGGAGGAGGCGGAGACGCCCCGGGCCGCCGAGCCGGGGGCACACCCCGAGGCCCCGGCCGTGGACACGGGCTCCGTCGAGCCCGCCCCCGTTGGCGAGGACACCCCCGCCGTGGCGGAGGAACTCGCAGAGCCGGCCGCCGCCGGCCAGGACGCCGAGCCCCAGGCGGCCGCCCCCGGGTACGCCGAGGCCGAACGCGAGGCAGTGCTCCGGGTGATGCGCGAGCGCCGCGACATCCGCCAGGGCTTCCGCCCCGACCCGATCCCGCACGAGGTCCTGCGCCGCGTCCTGGAGGCCGCGCACCACGCGCCGTCCGTCGGGCACTCCCAGCCCTGGGACTTCGTCGTCATCCGCTCCGAGGAGACCCGGCAGCAGATGCACGAACTGGCCATGGCCCAGCGCGAGGCGTACGCCAAGTCGCTGCCCAAGGGCCGGGCGAAGAAGTTCAAGGAGATGAAGATCGAGGCCATCCTCGACACTCCGGTGAACATCGTCGTCACCGCCGACCCGACCCGCGGCGGACAGCACACCCTGGGCCGGTACACCCAGCCGCAGATGGCTCCCTACTCCGCGGCCCTGGCCGTCGAGAACCTCTGGCTCGCCGCGCGCGCCGAGGGCCTCGGCGTCGGCTGGGTGAGCTTCTTCGACGAGCGGGAGATGGTCCGCGCCCTCGGCCTGCCCGAGTACCTCGAGGTCGTCGCCTACCTCTGCGTGGGCTACGTCGACGAGTTCCCGGACGAGCCCGAACTGGTGCAGGCCGGCTGGTCCAAGCGACGCCCGCTGTCCTGGGCGGTGCACGAGGAGGCCTACGGCCGCCGCGCGCTGCCCGGCGAGGAGCCGCACGACCTGCTCGCCGAGACCATCGCCGGGATCCGCCCGCTGGACGCCAAGGCGCTCGGCGAGGCGTGGGAGCGGCAGAAGCGGATGACCAAGCCGGCCGGCGCGCTCGGCATGCTGGAGATCATCTCCGCCCAGCTGTGCGGCCTGTCCCGGCAGTGCCCGCCGCCGATCCCCGAGCCCGCCGCCGTCGCGGTGTTCGCCGGCGACCACGGCGTCCACGCCCAGGGCGTGACCCCGTGGCCGCAGGAGGTCACCGCCCAGATGGTGGCCAACATGCTGGGCGGCGGCGCGGTCAGCAACGCCTTCGCCACCCAGGTCGGCGCCGAGCTGTGCGTGGTGGACGTCGGCGTGGCCGCCGAACTGCCGCCCCAGCAGGGCCTGCTGCCCCGCAAGGTGCGGCCCGGCACCGCCGACATGACGCAGGGGCCCGCGATGACCCGCGAGGAGGCCAAGGCCGCCATCGAGGTGGGCATCGAGACCGCCCGCGACCTGGTCGCCGCCGGCAACAAGGCGCTGCTCACCGGTGAGATGGGCATCGCCAACACCACCGCCTCCGCCGCGCTCATCTCGGTCTTCACCGACACCGACCCGGCCGAGGTCACCGGCCGCGGCACCGGCATCGACGACGAGACGCTGGCCCGCAAGACCGACGTGGTCCGCCGCGCCCTCGAGGTGCACCGGCCCGACCCGGCCGACCCGATCGGCGTCCTCGCCGCCGTCGGCGGCCTGGAGCACGCCGCCATGGTCGGTCTGCTGCTCGGCGGCGCCTGCCTGCGCACGCCGGTCATCCTGGACGGCGTCAGCGCCGGAGCCGCCGCCCTGGTGGCCCGTGCCATCGCCCCCGAGGTGCTGGCCGCCTGCATCGCCGGCCACCGCAGCGCCGAGCCGGGACACGTCGCCGCGCTCAACAAGCTGGGCCTGCGCCCGCTGGTCGACCTGGACCTCCGCCTCGGCGAGGGCACCGGCGCGCTGCTCGCGCTGCCGCTGGTGCAGTCCACCGCCCGTGCCATGCACGAGGTGGCCACCTTCGACTCGGCCGGCGTCACCGAGAAGTAGCAGCGCCAGGACGGGGGCGGGGCGGAGATCGTGCGAAGATCACACCGCCCTGCCCCGGTCCCGGTCCACCGCACGCCATAAACTCCCCCTGTCAGGGCAGCTCCGACGGCGCAGCTCCCACCCCTGCCGGGCATGCCCGAAGCGGCCCGGCAGCGTCCCCAGCAGCCCGTTCCCAGGGAGCCGCCCCATGGCCGAACACCCCGCCTACCCCGTGGGCCTGCGCCTCGCCGGCCGTCGAGTGGTCGTGCTCGGCGGCGGCCAGGTCGCCCAGCGCCGCCTGCCCGCCCTGGTCGCGGCCGGCGCCGACGTCACCCTGGTCTCCCCGTCCGCCACCCCGTCCGTCGAGGCGATGGCCGACGCCGGCGAGATCACCTGGGAACGCCGCCGCTACGCCGACGGCGACCTGGCGGGCGCCTGGTACGCCGTCGTCGCCACCAGCGACCCCGAGGCCAACACCGCGGCCTCCGCCGAGGCCGAGCGCGGCCGCGTCTGGTGCGTCCGCTCCGACGACGCCGACGCGGCCACCGCCTGGACCCCCGCCACCGGCCGCGCCGGAGGCGTCACCGTCGCCGTCCTCACCACCGAGGCCAAGGACCGCGACCCGCGCCACACCGCCGCCATCCGCGACGCCGTCGTCGAGGGCCTGCGCGACAACACCCTGGTCGCCCCGCAGCACCGCACCAAGACCCCCGGCGTCGCCCTGGTCGGCGGCGGCCCCGGCGACCCCGACCTGATCACCGTGCGCGGCCGCCGGCTGCTCGCCGAGGCCGACGTCGTCATCGCCGACCGGCTCGGCCCCCGCGACCTGCTCGACGAACTCCCGCCGCACGTCGAGGTGATCGACGCCGCGAAGATCCCCTACGGGCGCTACATGGCCCAGGAGGCGATCAACAACGCCCTGATCGAGCACGCGAAGCAGGGCAAGGCCGTGGTCCGCCTCAAGGGCGGCGACCCGTTCGTCTTCGGCCGCGGCATGGAGGAGGCCCAGGCGCTCGCCGAGGCCGGCATCGCCTGCACCGTGGTCCCCGGCATCTCCTCGTCCATCTCCGTTCCGGCCGCCGCCGGCATCCCGGTCACCCACCGGGGCGTCGCCCACGAGTTCACCGTCCTCAGCGGCCACGTCGCCCCCGACGACGAACGCTCCCTGGTCGACTGGGCGGCCGTGGCCAAGCTCACCGGCACCCTCGTCATCCTGATGGGCGTCGACAAGATCGGCCGCATCGCCGAGACGCTGATCGCCCACGGCAAGGCCGCCGACACCCCCGTCGCCCTCGTCCAGGAGGGCACCACCAGCGCCCAGCGGCGGGTGGACGCCACCCTGGCCACCGTCGGCGAGGTCGTCCGCGCCCAGGACGTCCGGCCGCCCGCCGTCATCGTCATCGGCCCGGTGGTCTCCGTCGGCGCCGCCACGCTCACGTAAGGCTCCGCACCCCATGGCCGAACCCGTCCTCGTCGACGACCCCGCCGACCCCCGTCTCGCCGACTACACGGACCTCACCGACGTCGAACTGCGCCGCCGCCGGGAACCCGCCGAAGGCCTGTTCATCGCCGAGGGCGAGAAGGTGATCCGGCGGGCCGTCGACGGCGGCCACGTCATGCGGTCCATGATGCTCACGCCCAAGTGGGCGGGGGTGATGGCCGACGTCGTCGAGGCGACCGACGCGCCCGTCCTCCTGGTGACTCCCGAGGTCGCCGAACGGGTCACCGGCTACCACGTGCACCGCGGGGCGCTCGCCTCCATGGAGCGCGAGCCGCTGCGCGACGTCGGCGAACTCCTGCCGGGGGCGCGGAGGGTGGCCGTCTTCGAGGACATCGTCGACCACGCCAACATCGGCGCCGCCTTCCGGAACGCCGCCGCGCTGGGCGTTGACGCGGTGCTGCTCACCCCGCGCTGCGCGGACCCCCTGTACCGGCGGGCGGTGAAGGTGTCGATGGGCACGGTCTTCCAGGTGCCGTGGACCCGCCTGGAGGCGTGGCCCGCGGACGTCGGCCGGCTGCGGGAGGCGGGCTTCACGGTGGCCGCGTTCTGCCTGAGCGAGCAGGCCGTCACGCTGGACGAGCTGGCCGCGCGGGACGACGAGCGCCTGGCCCTGGTCTTCGGCACCGAGGGCGACGGCCTCAGCCCGCGCGTCCTGGCCGAGGCGGACGTCCACGTCACCATCCCCATGGCCGAGGGCGTCGACTCCCTCAACGTGGCCGCTGCGTCAGCGGTCGCCTTCTACGCCACCCGGCCCCGCCGCCCGGCCTGAACCGCGCGGCGGCGGCTCCGCGCACCGTGGTGTCACCGGGCGGCGCCGGCGAACGCGTCGACGCCGGTGAGGCGGGCCGACAGCTCCCACAGGCGCGCGGCCTCCTGGGGGTCGGTCGCGTGGGAGTCGACCCCGCCCTCCACCCCGCCGGCGGCCGGCCCGGCGAGGTCGCAGTCCTCGCAGTACACGCCACCCAGGCCCGCCAGGTCGGGCGAGGTCGCCGCCCACACCTGCGTCGCCGCGCCCTGCGCGGGCGTCTTGAAAGTGGGATCGGCGAGTTCGCCCCTCTCGTCGATCCAGCCCGCGTCCACCATCTCCGCGGTGCTGAGGTGCCGTTGCAGCGGGGTGAGGATGCTGCCCGGGTGCACCGCGAACGCCCGGACACCGGCGCCTCGGCCGCGTGCGTCGAGCCCGACCGCGAACAGCACGTTCGCCGCCTTCGCCTGCCCGTATGCCCGCCACCGGTCGTAACCGCGCTCGAAATGCACGTCGTCCCAGTGCATGCCCATGCCGTGGGCGCCGGAGGACACGGATACCACGCGCCCGCCGCCGCGCGCGATCGCCGGCCAGAGACGGTTGACCAGCGCGAAGTGGCCGAGGTGGTTGACGGCGAACTGCGCCTCCCAGCCGGGACCCACCCGGGTCTCCGGGCAGGCCATGATCCCCGCGCTGCCGATCACGATGCCGAGCTCGCGCTCCGAGTCCAGGAACCGCTCGGCGAACCGGCGGACGCTGTCGAGGTCGGCCAGATCGAGGTCGTCGGTCTCCACGCCGTCGATGCCCCCGACCGCCTTGTCGGCGACCGCCCGTCGCCGCGCGGGCACGACCACCCGGGCTCCGGCACGTGCCAGGGCACGGGTCGTCTCCAGCCCGAGCCCCGAGTAGCCGCCGGTGACGAGGGCGGTGGTGCCGGACAGGTCGATCCCGCTCAGGACCTCGTCCGCGGTACTGCGGGCGCCGAAACGGGAACCGATGGTGCGCTGCGGTGTCGTCATGCCGGCGACGCTAGATGCTGGAGTGAGCTCTAGGTCAACGCAGCCCCCGGGGCGGTGGTGTCCGGCTTCGCGCCCGGACGGGCGGCGGGCGCCGGCGGAGATCCGCACCGCACGACAGCAACCGGGGCGCTGCCCAGGGGAGCGGACCGGCAAGGCCGTACCGGAGGGG
>NZ_JBRIOU010000007.1:27293-29376 GCF_053474865.1 Streptomyces sp. CO7 | reverse complement strand
GACCGGCCGTGGCCGAGGGCGGAGCCGCGGCCCCGGAGTCGTCCGACGGCCCCTGGCACCCCTGCACCGTCGCGATGCCCAGCGCCGCCAGCAGCGTCACCACCACGAACACGGTCAGCCGCTGCCGCAGCAGCCGCGGATTGGCCGGCCGCAGCTTCGTCCCGCTGCGTGAGCCGCCCGTGCCCGTCCCGGACGCCGTGCGACCGCCCCGCGAGGAGGGGGCCGCCCCCTTGCGGCCCGGCCGGCTCCCCCCGGTGGAGGGAGGACGCCGTCGCGCCGGCGTGGGGGAGGCGGAGGATCGCCGCGCCGCGGCCGCGGAGGGCGAACCCGCGCCTCCCGAGGACCGCACCGGCGTCCGACCCGCCGGGGCGGACGCCGACCCCCGCGGCACCGGCGTCCGCACCGTCGCGGCCGCGGCCGAACCGCCCGCGCCGTCGTCCCGCCCGGCGGACCGTGCCTCGCCCAGTCCCAGCCCCTGCGCCTCCCGCGCAGCGATCTCCTTCAGCCGCAGCGACAGCTGCAGCGTCGTCGGCCGCTGCTCGGGGTCCTTGGCCAGACAGGCCCGCACCAGCGGTGCCAGCGCCCCCGGCACACCCCGCAGCTGCGGCTCCTCGTGGACCACGCGGTACAGCATCACCTCGGAGCTGCCGTGGCCGAACGGCGAGTCGCCCGTCGACGCGTACGCCAGCGTGGCGCCCAGCGCGAACACGTCGGTGGCCGGCGTCACCGCCGCCCCCCGCACCTGCTCGGGAGCGAGGAAGCCGGGAGAACCCACCGCCGTGCCGACGTGGGTGAGCGTGGACGCACCCGTCGCCCAGGCGATGCCGAAGTCGATGATCCGGGGGCCCTTGGGGGACAGCAGGATGTTGGACGGCTTGAGGTCCCGGTGGACCACCCCGGCCTCGTGCACCGCGACCAGGCCCTCGGAGAGCGCCGCGCCGACCGCCGCGACCTCCGCCGCCGGCAGCGGACCCTCCTCGGCGACCCGGTCGTGCAGCGACGGGCCCGGCACGTACTGCGTGGCGAACCACGGCCGCTCGGCCTCCAGATCCGCCGCCACCAGCCGCGCCGTGCAGCCGCCCCGGATGCGCCGCGCCGCCGACACCTCGCGGGCGAAACGCGACCGGAACTCCTGGTCCTCGGCCAGGTCCGGCCGGATCACCTTGAGCGCGACCCGCTGGCCCCGCCGGTCGGAGCCCAGGTAGACCACGCCCATCCCGCCCGCGCCGAGCCGCCGGTGCAGCCTGAACGAGCCGACGACGCGCGGGTCCTCGCGCCTGAGGCGCATCATCGCCATGTTCATCCCCGCTGCCCGGTCCGTCTGACGAGCCAACAGCTTACGTTTCCCGGCCGCGCCGCGCGTTCAGGCCGCGCCCGCTCACCCCTGCGCGAACGCGTTTGCGGGCTCGCGGCTGCCAAGATGCCGCCGCCGTAAGGGGTTTGGCGACGGTACCGCCGCGTGAGCCACGTCACCAGCCGCCGCGTGCGGAGCGAAGCTCCGGCCTCCGCTTCTCCACCCTGGGAAGTAGCCGCGGCGGCCCGGTTCATCCGAGGGCATGACGCCGCGGACGCGATCCTGCGCGAGGATTCCTCATGTGGCCACGCAGACGTCGTCCGAGGGCGTGGTGCCGGGGCGCCGAGCGCGCCCCGGGCCCGGAAGAGCGGTCCGGGTGGGGACATCGGCCCGAACGAACCCCGTGGGGACGGGGGTACGACGGACGGCACCACCACGCCGGCGCGGCGCGTTCGCCGCGTCGGCGTGGGGTTTTCCCAGGCCTCGTCGGGCCGCATCGCCTTCGTCCACACCGTGATCCACTGCCCGCGTACGCTCACCGCCATGCCGGCAGACCTCCACGCACACGCCCGCGCCGCGGCCCACCCCGCCGCCGAGCCCTGCCCGGGGTGCGCCACCGGCACCCTGGCCGACCGCCCGGACGCCACCGTCGTCCGTCATCACCGCACCGTCGCCAAGGCCCACGCGCCCGGCACCGACCCGGCCGCGCTGAGTGCCCGCGTCGCGGTGGCCGCCGCCCTGCCGGGGATCCTGCTGCCGCCCCTGGACCCGTCCCCCGTCCCCCTGGAC
>NZ_JBRIOU010000007.1:26369-27193 GCF_053474865.1 Streptomyces sp. CO7 | reverse complement strand
GCCCCGCCAAGGCGGCCCTGGCGGTCACCGGACTCGCCGCCGGCGCCCCGGGCCATCCGGCCGCCGCGGTGCTGCTGCGCGCCTGGCGGGCCCTGCCGCCCTGGGCCCGCGACGAGGAACCCGCCCCGCCCGGCGCCGCGGGCGCGCTCTGCCACGGAGACCTCCACCTGGGACAGCTGGTCCGCCACCCCGCGCCGGACGGTCCGTGGCGGCTGATAGACGTCGACGACCTCGGCGTCGGCGTCCCCGCCTGGGACCTCGCCCGGCCGGCCTCCTGGTACGCCTGCGGCCTGCTGCCCGCCGAGGAGTGGCAGCGCTTCCTGCACGCCTACCGGGCCGCCCGCGGCCCCGCCGTGCCCGCCGAGGGCGACCCGTGGCCGGCGCTGGACGTGCCGGCCCGCGCCCTGACCGTGCAGACCGCCGCCCGGTCCGTCACCAAGGCCGCCCTCGCCGGACGGGCGCTGGACGAGGCGGAGGAGGCGCTGGTCGACGCCTGCGGGCGCATGGCGGCCTCCGGGGGCGGCCCGGTCGATCCGGTGTGACGGATCCGTCCGACCGAGGTGCAACCGGCCGCGTCCGGGGGAGAGTCTGAGAGGGCGAGAGCCGCAGCACCACGAGAACACGCACCGCGAAACGAGGAGTTGATCCGTCGATGCACTGTCCGAAGTGTCACGCGCCGATGCACACCTACAACCGCAACGGGGTCCAGATCGAGCAGTGCTCGGGCTGCCGGGGGATCTTCCTCGACTACGGCGAGCTGGAGACGCTGACCCGGCTGGAGGCCCAGTGGGCCCAGCCCGCCCCGCCCGCGGCCCCGGGTGCCC
>NZ_JBRIOU010000007.1:22785-26269 GCF_053474865.1 Streptomyces sp. CO7 | reverse complement strand
CGGGTGCCCCGGCCTGGGGCGCTCCGCACGCCGGCCACCACGGCCACGGCGGGCACCACCGCCCGCACAGCTTCGGCCGGATGCTCTTCTCGTCCTGACGCCGGAAAACGCGGAAGCCCCCGTCCACCGAGGTGGACGGGGGCTTCGCGATGGTGTGGACGATACTGGGATTGAACCAGTGACCTCTTCCGTGTCAGGGAAGCGCTCTCCCGCTGAGCTAATCGTCCTCGGGACAGGTGCGCGGCCCGGGGGCCGTGCCTACCGCGTGCGCGATACTGGGATTGAACCAGTGACCTCTTCCGTGTCAGGGAAGCGCTCTCCCGCTGAGCTAATCGCGCGGGGATCCTTGCGGATCAGGTCCTTGCGGACCGGTGGACGATACTGGGATTGAACCAGTGACCTCTTCCGTGTCAGGGAAGCGCTCTCCCGCTGAGCTAATCGTCCTTGGAGGTGGAGACGGGATTTGAACCCGTGTAGACGGCTTTGCAGGCCGTTGCCTCGCCTCTCGGCCACTCCACCAGGAGCACAGGGGTTCGGGAAGATCCCCTGCTCTTCATGCGAGCGGACGACGAGGCTCGAACTCGCGACCTCAACCTTGGCAAGGTTGCGCTCTACCAACTGAGCTACGTCCGCCTGTCGTTTCGGTCCGCTTCCGCGTCCCGGCGACGTGTTGAACTTTAGCCCATTCCCGGGCCAGTACAAAAACGCGTTTGCCCAGCATGCCGCGGCGGACCTCACCGCAGCGCGTTCCGGCAGGTCCACACGCGTGCGCCCGCGGCGCCCGGCACCACCGGCCCGGAAAGCTTCGTCCCGTCCCGACCTACACTCGGCGGAGTGCAGCACCTCCCACCTCTCGCCCGGTTCGGCGGCCTCGTCGCCACCGGCCTGCTCGACGTCACCGACGACCCGGCAGCGCTCGACTCCAGCGGCTTCTGGGCCGTCGCCGCCGACTACGAGGGCCGCCTGACCTGCGCCCGCTTCGCCGACGTCCGCGCCGAGCCGGTTCCCGCGCCGGTCCCCGGACGGTGGCCCGCGCCCGCCCCCGGCGACTGGACGTCCTCGCTCGACCGCGCCGCGTACACCGAGGGCGTGCGCCGCATCCACCGGCACATCGCGGCCGGCGAGGTCTACCAGGCCAACCTCTGCCGCGTCCTCGCCGCCCCCGTCGCCCCGCACGCCGACGTCGACGACCTGACGGCGCTGCTGGCGCGCGGCAACCCGGCGCCGTACGCAGGAACGATCCGTCTGCCGGAGCACGGGGTGGAGATCGCCACCGCCTCCCCGGAGCTCTTCCTCAGCCGCGACGGGCGGACCGTGGAGTCCGGCCCGATCAAGGGCACCGGGCGGACCGAGGCCGACCTGCTGCCCAAGGACACGGCCGAGAATGTGATGATCGTCGACCTGGTCCGCAACGACCTGGGCCGGGTCTGCCGCACCGGCAGCGTCACCGTGCCCGACCTGTGCGTGGTGGAGAAGCACCCCGGCCTGGTCCACCTGGTCTCCACGGTGCGCGGCGAGCTGCTGCCCGGGGCCGGCTGGCCCGAGCTGCTGGCCGCCGCGTTCCCGCCCGGCTCGGTGACCGGCGCCCCCAAGGAGAGCGCCCTGTCGATCCTCGCCGCGCTCGAGCGGGGGCCGCGCGGCCCCTACTGCGGGGGCATCGGCTGGGTCGACGCCGACCGCGGGCGCGCCGAGCTGGCCGTCGGCATCCGCACCTTCTGGATCGACCGGGACGGCCCGGGCTCCGCCGTGCTGCGTTTCGGGACCGGCGCCGGGATCACCTGGGACTCCGACCCGGACCGGGAGTGGGCGGAGACCGAGCTCAAGGCGTCCCGGCTGCTCGCGGTAGCGTCGGGAACGTACGACACCAGTGGAGGGACCCTTTCGTGAAGATATGGCTCGACGGCGGGCTCAAGGACATCGAGTCCGCCCGCGTCTCCGTCCTCGACCACGGACTGACCGTGGGGGACGGCATCTTCGAGACGGTGAAGACGGTCGACGGGAAGCCCTTCGCCCTCACCCGCCACCTGGACCGGCTCGCCCGGTCCGCACGGGGGCTCGGCCTGCCCGCCCCGGACGCCGACGAGGTCCGCCGCGCCTGCGCGGCCGTGATCGACGCCAACCCGGGCCTGCCGCTGGGCCGGCTGCGGATCACCTGCACCGGTGGCCACGGCCCGCTCGGCTCCGACCGCGGCGACCGGGGCACCACGCTGGTGGTGGCGCTCGGCGAGGCCAAGGTGCGCCCGGACTCCACCGCGGTGATCACCGTGCCGTGGACCCGCAACGAGCGCGGCGCGCTCACCGGACTGAAGACCACCTCCTACGCGGAGAACGTCGTCGCGCTCGCCCGCGCCCACGAACAGGGCGCCTCCGAGGCCCTGTTCGGCAACACCGTCGGGCAGCTCTGCGAAGGCACCGGCTCCAACGTCTTCGTCGTGCTGGACGGCGAGATCCTCACCCCGCCGCTCGCCTCCGGCTGCCTGGCGGGCATCACCCGCGAGCTGGTGGCCGAATGGACCGGAGCGCGGGAGACCGACCTGCCGATGGACGTCCTGGAGCGCGCCGACGAGGTGTTCCTGACCTCCTCGCTCCGCGACGTGCAGGCGGTGCACCGCGTGGACGACCGTGAACTCCCCGGCATCGACGGACCGTTGACGGCGAAGGCGATGCGGCTCTTCGCGGAGCGGTCGGGCGACGACCTCGACCCGTGAACCGGTGCGGGAACCGGTCCGCGCACCGGGGGGCCGCGGGGCTCCCCGTGGGGTAGGAACACCGCATGACCACCACCCTGCGGCCCACCGAGCCGTTGCAGCAGGAGGCCGACGGGACCCGCTCGCGCCGCTTCCAGGTGTGCGTGAACAGCAGGCCCGTCGGCGTACTGCGCCTGGGCACCTCGCCGGCGTTCGGCGACACGGTCGCCCGTGTGCTGGACCTGCGGATCGACGAGGCGGACCGACGGCGCGGCCGGGCCACGGTGGCCGCGCTGGCCGCCGAGGAGGTCGCCCGGATGTGGGGCTGCCGGCGGATCGAGGCCACGGTGCCCGCGGAGGCCGAGGCCGGGCTGCGGCTGGCGGTCGCGCTGGGGTACACCGAGCGCAACCGGACCATGGAGAAGCGGCTCGACGGGACCCCCGCGTCCGCCCCACCGCCCGCCGGCAGCCGGGTCCGGACCATGACGCCCGAGGAGTTCCGGTCCTGGCGTGCGACCGCAGCCGAGCAGTACGCCCGTGACTGGATCGTCCGCGGCGTGCCCCGGGAGGAGGCCCTGGCCAAGGCCCGCCGGGACCAGACGCAGCTCCTGCCGGACGGACTCGGCACCCCGGGCATGGAGTTCTGGGTGCTGGAGCACGAGGAGGCGCGGGCGGGGCTGCTGTGGATCCGGCTGGGCGCGGCGGAGTCCGACGCCGCGTACGTCTACGAGGTCGCGACCGAGGAGGCGGTGCGGGGACGGGGGTTCGGACGGGCGCTGATGAGGCTCGCGGAGGAG
>NZ_JBRIOU010000007.1:20346-22685 GCF_053474865.1 Streptomyces sp. CO7 | reverse complement strand
GTGGCGGGGCGGCGGGCGGTCGGCCTCAGCGTCTTCGCCGGCAACGTGCCCGCCGAACGTCTCTACGCCTCCCTCGGCTACCGCCCCACCCACCACCACCTGCACAAACCCCTGCTGTAGCCCTCGACGGGCGCAGCGGTGTCCTCAGGCGAGGAGGCGGTCGACGGTGGCCTCGATGCGGGCGCGCAGGCCCTCCTGGGACTTGCCGCCGTCGAGCCGCTCGCCGTCGATGACGTACGTCGGCGTCCCCGTGACCCCGATCGCCTTGCCCTCCGCCTGGTCGGCGTCGACGATCAGGATGTGCCGGCCGTCGATCAGCGCCGTGTCGAACTCCTCCGCGTCGAGCCCGAGCTCCCGAGCGGCGTCGACCAGCAGCGCCTCCCCCCGGCGGTCCAGCTCCTCGACCCGGCCGAGGACCGCCTCCACGTACTCCCAGCCCTTGCCCTGCTCCAGCGCCTCCTCGGCGGCCTGCGCCGCGGCGAAGGCGTGCTTGTGCTTCTCCAGCGGGAAGTGGCGCAGCCGCACCTCCAGCCGGTCGCCGTAACGGGCGCGCAGGGCGCGGACGTCGTCCAGGGCGGTGCGGCAGTCGGGGCACTGCAGCTCGCACCAGACGTCGAGCACGACAGGGGCGGGGGTGCTGGAGGAGGTGTCGCTCATGGGTCCAGTCTCCCAGCCGCGCCGCGCCCCCCGCGCCTCAGGGGCCGCCTGGGGGATGTCCCTGATTTCGTCCCGGATCCGTGGCGCCCCGGCGTGCCGCGGGGGCACGATGGAGGGAGCGTCCCGTCCGACCCGTCCGTCTGGAGGCCCGATGCTCGCCGAGACCATCTGCAGCGCGGTGTCCGCCGCAGGCCTGGGCATCGCCGCGATCACCGCCTTCCGGCGCCGTTTGCTGACCGCCGCCCGGATCGCCGCGTACGCCCTGATCCCGCTCGGCCTGGTGCTGACCGGCGCGGTCGCCTGGGCCGCCGAGACCGCCTTCGACCCGATGGCCTGGGTGGGCTTCGGCCTGCTCGGCGCCGCCTGGCTGCTCTTCCTGCTGAGCCGCGCCGTGGAGCGCCGCCGCCTGCGCAGGGCGTCGCCGGAGACCCCCGGCGAGGGCGCGCGGCCCGCCCCCGGACCGGCCGCTCCGCGCCGTGCCGTGCCCCCGGCCCCGGAGGGGGGCCGCCGTGGACCGGCGGCCGGATCCGGCGACCAGGACGACTTCAGCGACATCGAGGCGATCCTGAAGAAGCACGGCATCTGAGACGGCGGAGGACGGTGGGGCGGTCGGGAACAGCCTGGGACGGTTCGCAAGGCATATGATCTGACCTTTTCGGTCGGCGATCATGCTGCGTCCCGTGAGCGGTCCGTTCCGGTCGTGAAGCGGCCTCGTGGGGGCCCGCCGGGCGCACTACCTGGCACGACGCGGCTCCCGTTCGCTCGGGGGGCGCGCGTCGGCCCATGATGCTTCCGAGATGCTGGACACGACTCGGAGCGAGGCCGTCACGTCTTCGGAAGGAGACGAGCACGAGCCCCGCGGGTGCCTCTTCGCCCTCTCCCAGCCACCGCTGATGATCTTCCTGGCGGTGATCGGGAGCCTGTTCCTCATGGCAGCGCTGCACGACCTGCTGCTGCTGTGAGCCGGCCGCGCGCGTCCCCGGCGACACCCGTCGGGGGCGGCGTTCTCAGACCGCCGCACACCCCCTGGGCCCCAGGGCGGGGCTCAGCCCGCCGCTTCCCTGCGCCGGGCCCGGTAGGCCGCGACGTGAAGCCGGTTCCCGCAGGTGCGGCTGTCGCAGTAGCGCCGTGAACGGTTGCGCGAGAGGTCGACGAAGGCGCGGCGGCAGTCCGGCGCCTCGCAGCGCCGCAGTCTCTCCTGCTCCCCGGCGACCACGAAGAAGGCCAGTGCCATCCCGCAGTCCGCGGCCAGGTGGTCGGCGACGGACGCCCCCGGCGCGAAGTAGTGGACGTGCCAGTCGTAGCCGTCGTGGTCGGTCAGCCGTGGCGTGGTGCCCGCCGCGGCGACCAGTTCGTTGATCAGCCCGGCGGCGATCCGGGCGTCCGGGGCCGCGAACACCGCCGCGAACCGCGTCCGGAGCCGCCGTACCGCGGAGAGGTCCAGTTCGGAGAGGGTCCCGACGTCGCTGATCCGGTGCCCCGCCACGAACCGCTCGAGCGCGCCGAGGTCCGGCAGTCCCTCCGCCACGCCGTCCTCCGGCGCGGTGTTCACCAGGTCCACCACCGCGTCGAGGGCGCACCGGGTGTCGTGGGTGATCAGCACGTGTCGCTCCCTGCCTGGCATGCGTGGGCCGCCCGCCGATGGTGGCCGATCGTAATGGCTTTTCGGGCAGGAGGAAGGG
>NZ_JBRIOU010000007.1:16202-20246 GCF_053474865.1 Streptomyces sp. CO7 | reverse complement strand
CGCCCCGGTCGCCCGGTCGCCCGCCCCCGGACGCACCGGCGCCGCCGCCGCGGAGGGTGACCGCGGCGACGGCGCCGGTGTGTGGGTGGGGTCGCGCCGGCTCGCGTGGTGCTTGCGCCGGCCCCGGCCGTCTCCCCGAGTGGACGGCCGAGGTTGCTGGAGTGGTGGTGGGGACCGGGGCCGGAGGCGCCCCGGGGGTCTCCCGCCCTAGCTCTCGGCCAGGATGTGCGAGAGTTCCTGGTCGAGATCGAAGTGCCGGTGCTCCGTGCCGGGTGGCACGGCGGCGTCCGTACGCTTCAGGAAGGACTCCAGGGCCCGCGCCGGGGCCTCGAGCAGGGCCTCGCCCTCGGGGGAGCTGAGGGCGATGCAGACGACCCCCTGACCGTGACTGCGGGACGGCCAGACACGGACGTCGCCCGTGCCGGTCGGCCGGTGCAGCCCCTCGGCGAGGAGGTCACGGGCGAACACCCATTCGACCGTCTCCTCGGCTCCGGTGTGGAAGGTGGCGTGCACGGCATAGGGATCGGCCGTGTCGTACCGCAGGCCTGCGGGGACAGGCAGTGAGGACTCGCTCGATACAACGAGGCGCAGGTGCAGCTCGCAGCTGACCGTGGTGTTCATAAGCGCCAGGGCCTTTCGCTCAGTGTGCGCTCGGGGATTCGCACGTCGGCGAAATCGACATGCCACACACGATGCCGTTGTAAACCCCTCTGAGGGTTTTGCGTGCGTTTATGTACCTCTTCTGGCCGAGGGTACTTCCTTTGAAGCGACCATTCCGGTGATCACTTTCCCTCGGGTAGGGTTTCGCTGATGAATACGGGGAGTGACGAACCTGGGGGGACGCGGGGGATGCGCACGACAGCGGGCGAGGTGGAATCCGACGTGACACAGGACGATCGTGGAACCCCGGCCGACGGCAGGGAAGGCGGCGCGCCGGGCACCGGCGCCACCATGAGCGAGGTGGCGGACACGGAGGGCTCCGAAGGGGCGGATCACGGGCACGGGCGGGGCCTCGGCTCGCGCGCCCCCCGGTTCGTCCGCCGGAGCCGGCCGCTCCACCTGAGCTGGCAGGTCGGCGTCTTCCTGATCGGCCTCGCGGTGGTCGGCGGCGGCGTCCTGCTGCTGCCCCTGCCCGGCCCCGGCTGGGTGATCATCTTCGCCGGCATGGCGATCTGGGCCACCGAGTTCGTCTGGGCCCAGCTGGTGCTGCGCTGGACGAAGCGCAAGGTCACCGAGGCCGCGCAGAAGGCGCTGGACCCCAAGGTGCGGCGCCGCAACCTGATCCTCACGGCCGTCGCGCTGGTGATCGTCTGCACCCTGGGGGGCCTGTACCTCTGGAAGTTCGGTCTCGTCATGCCCTGGAACGCCGGGCGGCGCTGACCGGGGTGGTGCGGAGCACCGCGTGACATGGGGTAATGTTCTTCCTGCGCCCGGGCGATTAGCTCAGCGGGAGAGCGCTTCGTTCACACCGAAGAGGTCACTGGTTCGAACCCAGTATCGCCCACCGACGAGGAGGGTCCGGTTCCGCGGAAACGTGGAACCGGACCCTCCTCGCTTTGCATCCCGCGTTGTGGTGCTGTGACCGGGCCGAGTAATTCGGTGCCGGAATTCGATGATTCTTTTTCGCGGAACACCGGGTAATTGCCACGGTGTTCGCGGACCCTCTTCCTCCGTTTATCCGGCGGTCCGTCAAGTGTCTCCCGAGGGCCGGTAATTCACCGGCCCACGGCGAATGCGCGAAAATGGGGGCAGACCCTCCACCGAGGGCGGCCGCAACTCGAGGGGGCCCGCCGCCCGTTCGCCGGCCGCCCCGCGGAGGGGCGCCGAACGGCTCGTGGACACTGGGCCCATGAGACCGAGCGAACTCACCCGGTACCGCTTCGAGGGCCGCTGGACCCTCTCCGCCCCGCCCGCGGAGGTCTACGGGGTCCTGGAACGCGTCGACGACTACCCCCGCTGGTGGCCACAGGTGCGACGCGCGGAGCGGACCGGGGAGGCCTCCGGGCAGGTGCTCGTCCGCTCGCTCCTCCCGTACGACCTGCGGATGGACATCAGGGCCGTCCGTAACGAACCGGAGAACGGCGTGCTGGAGGCCGCGCTCTGCGGCGACCTGGAGGGCTGGATGCGCTGGACCGTCCACCCGGCCGGAGCCGGGACCCTGGTCCTCCACGAGCAGGACACCGACCTCGCCAAACCCCTGCTGCGCCTGCTCGGGGTGCCCGCCCGCCCGTTGCTGCGGGCCAACCACGCCCTGATGATGCGCGGCGGCCGCCGCGGCCTGGAGGCGTTCCTGGCGGGCGGCGGGGAAGCGGTTTGAACGAAGGGCCGTCGGACCTGTATTGTTCAGTGCGTTCCCGGGCGATTAGCTCAGCGGGAGAGCGCTTCGTTCACACCGAAGAGGTCACTGGTTCGAACCCAGTATCGCCCACAACACCGGAGGCGATCCGAGTCCGCAGTACTGCGGCCGGGTCGCCTCCGTCGTTCCTCCTGACCCTGTCGGCCGGAGGTCTTCGGCCTGACGCCTCCGGCCCCGACCTCCCGGGTCCCGCCTCTTCGTTCAGGCGGCCGCGGTCAGGCCCGGGCGCAGCGGCCAGGACCGGTCCACGGCCTCCGGCACACCGCTGCGCGCGAACCACGCCTCCAGCCCCTTCGCCTGCGCCGCGTGCCAGGTCTGCTGCAGCGTGTGCAGCTCCGCCGGGGTCAGCCGCTCCAGCCGGGAGGCGAACCGCCGCCCCACCGCGCGCGTCACCTCCAGCGCCGCCAGCGCGTCCGCCCCCGCGTCGTGCGCCTCGGCCAGCTCCACGCCGTAGTACTCGCACAGGTCGACCAGGGTCCGGCGCCCCTTGCGGTACCGGTCGAAGTGCTTGTCCAGCACCCGCGGATCGAGGACCCGCAGCGGCGCCGAACGGAACCAGCGCTCCAGCGAGGACGCCCGGTGCCGGCGCAGCTCCCGGTCCAGCAGCGTCAGGTCGAACGGCGCGTTCATCACCACCAGCGGCCGTCCCGCCGCGGCCTGCTCACCCAGCGCCCGGCCTATCTCGTACATCACCGGCGCGGGCCAGCGGCCGTTGCGCTCCAGGTGGTCCTGCGTCAGCCCGTGCACCGCCGTCGCCTCCTCGGGCACCGGCACGCCCGGGTTCACCAGCCAGCGCGTCACGCGCGGCCGGGTCCCCGGCGCGTCCTGCACCACCAGGGCGGCCGACACCACGCGGTCACTCTCCACGTCCACCCCGGTCGTCTCCGTGTCGAAGGCGGCCAGTGGGCCCTCGTACCAGCACGTCATGTCTCCGCAACCCCTCGCTCAACTCCCCGCACACGCAAGGCGGCAGACGGATCGTCCGCCGTGCAGCGGTGATACCCGGACCGTTTGCGGCGTACGCCGCGCGGAGACAACAGAGATACGGGTCCGCGCAGTTCAGCGGCCCCGTACCTCGACCCGTCCGGCCGGAGAGGCTGTTGGGCATGGCCACGGCGCAGCCCGAACGCGGAGGGCTGCTGCCCGACCGCGTGGCGCACCAGCGCGGCACACTCGCCACCACCGCCTGCATGGAGACCCTGCAGGTGGGATATCTGCACGCCGTCGCGGCCGCGGCCGGCTGCTCGCTGTCCCAGCCGTTCCCCGACAACGGCATCGACTGGCACGTCAGTCACAGCTCGCCCGGTCACACCGTGGACGACGAGGTCACCATCAAGGTCCAGTTGAAGGCCACCTACCAGATACCGCCGCGCCCGCCGGGACGGCACTTCTCCTTCACGCTGGACAACAGCCACCTGGCCAAGCTGGCCCGCACCCCCGTCACCGTCCACAAGATCCTCGTGGTGATGCTGGTGCCCCGCTCGCGCGACCAGTGGCTGTCCGCGGGGCACGACCGGCTCGACCTCAGGCACTGCTGCTACTGGGTCAACCTCGCCGGCCACCCGGTCACCGGTCGCACCCGCACCACCGTCCGGGTGCCGACCTCGCGCATCTTCGACGACCGGGCGCTCTGCGAGATCATGAACCGGGTCGGCAGGGGAGGCATACCGTGACGCACCGACCGATCG
>NZ_JBRIOU010000007.1:8326-16102 GCF_053474865.1 Streptomyces sp. CO7 | reverse complement strand
TCCGTACCGAGGACCCCCGACGTCCTGCCCGACGCCGCGCAGGCCGACCCCGCCGTCCTCGCCGCCCTGCTGGCCCGCCACGGCTGGCGGCGGCGCGGGGGAGCGCCCGGCCGGTACGGCAGGTGGACGCCGCCCGGGCCGCGCGGCGAGCGCACCAGCCTGCTCGTCCCGGAGAGCCGCGCCTTCCCCGACAGCGCCGACCTGCTCGGCGAGACGCTGGACGCGCTCGCGCGCACCGAGGAGCCCGCCGCCCGCGAGATCCTGCTCGCCCTCGCCGTCCCCAGCGACGAGATCCGCTGGCGGCGCGACGTCCCCGAGGGCCGCGCGGCGGGGAGCCCGGCGGCGCCCTGGACGGCCGAGGAGAGCCTGCGCTCGGCCGCCCGCCACACCCTGCTCGCCGCCGCGCTGGCCGGACGGGCGCGCACCGGCTACCACGGGGCACGCCACCGCAGGGCCGCCGCGGCCGCGCTGGAGGACGTGCTGCTGCTGGGGGCCTCGTCCGGCGGACGCGTCCTCACCGCCTTCGCGCCGGTCGCCCCGGCCCGCCCGCTGGCGGTTCGGCTGCACCAGGCGCTCTGCGCCGCCCGGGAGGCCGTCGACCACCGGCGGGCCACCGGAGGGATGGACGCCTTCGACGCCGCCGTCGGGGCCGGGGTGAGCCGCGAGCTGACCGAGGCGCTGATCGCCCTGGTGCGGGGGACCGAGGGAGCGGGCGTCACCATCGCCTGGGCGCCCGCCGCCGGGGTCCCCCAGGGGTGCGGTCCCGACGCCGAGCCGGTGGAGTTCTCGCCCGGCGACCTGCCCGCCCTGCGCGAGGCCGGCGCCCGCTACCAGCGCGCCGAGCCCTCCGTCACGGTGCGGCTCACCGGCACCGTGGAACGGCTGCGCCGCAGCCGCGCCGACGGGACCGGCACCGTGCGGCTGCGGGTGCTCGCCGGGGCCGAGGTCCCGCACGTGCGCGTCGCCCTGGACGAGGAGTCGTACCGCATCGCCGGGCAGGCGCACCTGGTCGGGCTGCCGGTCCGGGTGGACGGCCGGCTCGACAGCAAGGCCGGCTTCCGCCGCCTCACCGACGCCTGCGGCGTCGTCCCGGTCACCGTCGACGAGGCCGAACGGGAGCGGCTGATGAAGTCCCTCCAGGAGAACCTCGACTACTTCGAGGAGGCCTGCGGCGACGACTGCGGTGACTAACCGCTTCGCGAGGGGCACCTCCGGCTCGGTAGGATTCCCGTACACGTCGACTGTGACGTGGCGAGATCATCACCTCAGCAGGCCTTCAGTCAGGAGAGACCGGTGTCAGACGTCCGTGTGATCATCCAACGCGATTCCGAGCGGGAAGAGCGCGTGGTGACGACGGGCACTACGGCCGCCGACCTCTTCGCCGGTGAGCGTTCCGTCGTGGCCGCCCGAGTCGACGGCGAGCTGCGGGACCTGGCGTACGAGCTGAAGGACGGCGAGAGCGTCGAGGGCGTCGAGATCTCCTCCGAGGACGGTCTCAATATCCTGCGCCACTCGACCGCGCACGTCATGGCGCAGGCCGTCCAGGAGCTCTTCCCGGAGGCCAAGCTGGGCATCGGCCCGCCGGTCAAGGACGGCTTCTACTACGACTTCGACGTCGAGAAGCCGTTCACGCCCGAGGACCTCAAGGCCGTCGAGAAGAAGATGCAGGAGATCCAGAAGCGCGGCCAGAAGTTCTCCCGCCGCGTGGTGAGCGACGACGCCGCCCGCGAGGAGCTCGCGGACGAGCCGTACAAGCTCGAGCTGATCGGGCTCAAGGGCTCCGCCTCCTCCGACGACGGCGCGGACGTCGAGGTGGGCGCCGGCGAGCTGACCATCTACGACAACCTGGACGCCAAGACCGGCGAGCTGTGCTGGAAGGACCTCTGCCGCGGTCCCCACCTGCCCTCGACCCGTCTCATCCCGGCGTTCAAGCTGATGCGCAACGCGGCCGCGTACTGGCGGGGCAGCGAGAAGAACCCGATGCTGCAGCGCATCTACGGCACCGCCTGGCCGTCCAAGGACGAGCTGAAGCAGCACCTGGAGTTCCTCGCCGAGGCGGAGAAGCGCGACCACCGCAAGCTGGGCAACGAGCTCGACCTGTTCTCGATCCCCGAGCAGATCGGCTCCGGCCTCGCCGTCTTCCACCCCAAGGGCGGCATCGTCCGCCGGGTGATGGAGGACTACTCGCGCCGCCGCCACGAGGAGGAGGGCTACGAGTTCGTCTACACCCCGCACGCGACGAAGGGGAAGCTCTTCGAGACCTCGGGCCACCTGGACTGGTACGCCGACGGCATGTACCCGCCCATGCAGCTCGACGAGGGCGTGGACTACTACCTCAAGCCCATGAACTGCCCGATGCACAACCTGATCTTCGACGCGCGCGGCCGCTCCTACCGCGAACTGCCGCTGCGTCTCTTCGAGTTCGGGACGGTGTACCGGTACGAGAAGTCCGGTGTGGTGCACGGCCTGACCCGCGCCCGCGGCTTCACCCAGGACGACGCGCACATCTACTGCACCAAGGAGCAGATGGCGGAGGAGCTCGACAAGACGCTCACCTTCGTCCTGAACCTGCTGCGCGACTACGGCCTGACCGACTTCTACCTGGAGCTCTCCACCAAGGACCCGGAGAAGTTCGTCGGCTCCGACGAGGTGTGGGAGGAGGCCACCGAGACGCTGCGGCAGGTGGCCGAGAAGCAGGGCCTCCCGCTGGTCCCGGACCCGGGCGGCGCCGCGTTCTACGGCCCGAAGATCTCCGTCCAGGCCAAGGACGCGATCGGCCGCACCTGGCAGATGTCCACCGTGCAGCTGGACTTCAACCTGCCGGAGCGCTTCAACCTCGAGTACACCTCGGCCGACGGCACCAAGCAGCGTCCGGTGATGATCCACCGCGCGCTGTTCGGGTCCATCGAGCGGTTCTTCGCGGTGCTGCTGGAGCACTACGCGGGCGCGTTCCCGGCCTGGCTGGCCCCGGTGCAGGCGGTCGGCATCCCGATCGGCGACGCGCACGTGGAGTACCTGCAGGACTTCGCCGCCGAGGCGAAGAAGAAGGGCCTGCGCGTGGAGGTCGACGCCTCCTCCGACCGCATGCAGAAGAAGATCCGCAACGCGCAGAAGCAGAAGGTGCCGTTCATGATCATCGTCGGTGACGACGACATGAACGCCGGCACCGTCTCCTTCCGCTACCGCGACGGTTCGCAGGAGAACGGCATCGCGCGGGACGAGGCGATCGCCAAGCTCGTCGACGTCGTGGAGCGCCGCGCCCAGGTGTGACGTCCGTACGTGGGGCCCCCGGGGAGCTCAGTTCCCCGGGGGCCTCTCGCGTTCCTCGTCGGTGGCGAAGACCGTCATCAGCCACGAGGCGAAGGAACCGGTGACGGCACCGAGCAGGGCGAGGCCACAGGCCATCATGGCCACCGCGATGGTGCGCCCCATGAAGGTCACCGGGGTCACGTCGCCGTAGCCGACGGTGGCCAGGGTGGCGCAGGTCCACCACACGGAGTCGCCGAAGGTGCGGATGGTGGCGCCGGCCGCGTCCCGCTCCTGCTGGTAGACGGCCAGCGCCCCGGCGAAGCCGATCAGCAGCACCGACACCCCGGCGTAGAACATCACCCGTGCCTGCAGCGACAGCCGCGGCCGCCCGCGCCGGCGCGTCACCGCCTCGTAGAGCCGGACGATCCGCAGCGGGCGGAGCAGGGGGAGGAGCAGGACCAGGGTGTCCAGCCAGTGGGTGCGCACGAAGCGGGCGCCCTGGCCGCTGCGGCGCCAGCGGGCGGCGTAGTCGAGGGCGAACAACAGCCACACCGCGGTGATCACCGCGAGGGCGAGGCCGTGCCAGACGTCGGGCAGCCCGCTGCTCAGGACGAGGAGGGCGTAGGCGGCGAGGAACAGCAGCGAGGCCACGGCGAGCGGGATCTCGGCGCGGTCCTCGCGGGGGTCACGGTTGTCCATCACGCCAGCCTGGCGGCGCCCCGGGCGCTACGCCCCCGGCGACACGTTCCGTACGGGCGACGCCATATGCTGCGTGGTATGACGAGTGAGCCGGAGCTGCAGATCGGGGTGGGTTCGC
This sequence comes from Streptomyces sp. CO7, assembly GCF_053474865.1. Classification (NCBI taxonomy): domain Bacteria; kingdom Bacillati; phylum Actinomycetota; class Actinomycetes; order Kitasatosporales; family Streptomycetaceae; genus Streptomyces; species Streptomyces sp. CO7. The sequence goes on along the minus strand of NZ_JBRIOU010000007.1, from coordinate 12,036 downwards.
CGGACGCCTTCCAGCGGCTGTGGACCCCCCACCGCATGGCCTACGTCCAGGGCGAGAACAAGCCCACCGGGCCCGAGGCCGGCGACGGGTGCCCGTTCTGCGCGATCCCGGCCAAGTCGGACGAGGACGGGCTGGTCGTCCGGCGCGGGGCCCACGTGTACGGGGTGCTGAATCTGTACCCGTACAACGGGGGCCACCTGATGGTGGTGCCCTACCGGCACGTCGCCGACTACACCGGGCTGACCGCCGAGGAGACGGCGGAGCTGGGGGAGCTCACCAAGCAGGCGATGACGGCGCTGCGGGTCTGCTCCGGCGCGCACGGGTTCAACATCGGGATGAACCAGGGGACGGTCGCCGGGGCCGGGATCGCCGCCCACCTGCACCAGCACGTGGTGCCCCGCTGGGGCGGGGACACCAACTTCATGCCGGTCGTGGGGCACACCAAGGTGCTGCCGCAGCTGCTGGCCGACACCCGCGCCATGATCGCCGCGGCCTGGCCCGAGGTCTGACCGAGCTCCGCCCGGACGCCCGGCCCGGCGGGCGCGTGAGCCCTGGGCCGGGAGCTCCCTACGCGTCGTAGGTGTCGGCCTTGCGCGGTGTGGGGTCCTGCACCGCGCCGCTGACGACGGAGGACCGCGCGCCGAACTTCTCGGTGTTCACCCCGTGCTCGCGCAGCATGCCGATCACCGCCTGGTGGACGGCCCGCAGCACCGGGGTGGCCACCCGCATGGCGTCGTCGGCCATGAAGCGGTGACGCCAGGGCTGCTCGGCCCAGGCGTGGCGCAGGCCGAACGGCTCCGGCAGGGTGAGGCTGCCGCCGAGCCAGTTGAGCTGCTTGGGGAACCAGGTCATCGGCGCGCGGGCGGCGAGGCGCACCACCTCGTCGCTGTCGACGAGCGGGAGGGTGATGGTCCGCTTCTCCCAGGGCTTGAACGCCTTCTCGACGGTCCTCTCCTTCGCCGCCGGCTTGGAGTTGAACAGGCCGTGCACCGGGCCGAGGGCGTGGCCGGTGACCTCGATGCGCAGGGTCTGGTAGAGCACCGTCACCGTGATCAGCATGCTGAGGACCAGCTGGCCCTCCCAGGTGACCCACTGGACGCCCAGGTAGTGACGGTCGCCGCTGCCGAACTGCTGGCGGTTGCAGATCTGCTGTATGGCGTGCGACTTGTAGCGGAAGCCGTCGACGTCGGAGCCCTCGGGCCGCGCGACGGCGTCGGCGCCCTCGCCGACGGGGGAGACGATCCAGTGCTCTATCGAGGGCTTGGAGATGCCCTCGGTGGGGACCGGGGTGCGGTCCATCAGGGAGAGCTTGCCGTGGATGGCGCGGACCACGTCCCAGCTGCGGAAGGCGTAGATCTCCTTGTCCTCCTCGGCGGGCTCGAGGTCCTCGGCGAGCTGCCAGCTGCCCCAGCGGGTGCCCATGCCGAGGATGCCCTTGGGGCCGGCGTAGAAGACGACGTTGGACCGCTGCTCGGCGCCGAGCCGGGTGAGGGACTGGCGCAGCTGCTCGGCTGCGGTCTCGCCCGGGTTGGAGGGGACGGCCTCGGGGACCTTGGCGCCGATGCTGGAGCCGGAGAGCAGGCTCGCCCAGCGGTCGCGCAGGTCCCGGGCGGTGCTCTCGCAGATCCGCTTGGCGACCACCCAGCCGATCACCGGGACGATCACCGCGCCGCGCGAGTACCAGGCCCAGATGCCGCCGAAGGGCATCTGGACGAGGAAGACGACGGCGAGCAGGCCGAAGGCGGTCAGCAGGAGGTTGCCCATGCCGGAGGTCCCGCGGTTCTCGACCTTGGCGAGAGTGGCCCGGATGGTGAAGACCAGCAGCCAGGCCAGCAGGCCCGGCAGGAAGAGCACGCCGCACAGCAGCATCACGGCGGTGAGGCGGATGTCCCGGGTGCGGCGCAGGCCGTTGGCGGCCAGGCAGTGCTCGACGACGGTCTGCGGGTCCATGCCGAAGGACTGGACGACGGGCTTGCGGCCGGGGGTGAGGAGGCGGTCGATCACCGCGCGGGAGAAGGCCTCGCCGAGGTTGGGGCGGAAGATCCTGGCCCAGGACCTGCCGGGGTTGACCGTGGAGTGGTGCCACTCGTTGTCGGCGTCGAGGATCTTCTCGACCGGGTCGTCCCGGTAGGCCGCCGAGGCCAGCGCGAAGGTGGCCTTCTGCCCCTCGCCGCCGGCCGCCGGCACCATCGGTCCGAATGCGTCGCTCGACACGGTTGTCTCCGCCCCCCTGCCGCGGTTCCTCCGCGGCGGTGTGTCCTGGCCTGCCCGCGCGACCGGACCATCGGTTCGTCAGCCTAGCGGCCGCACCGGTCGCCCGGCGGTCCCCGGCACAATCGTCCGCCGGACCGGCCGCGGTCGCGCACTACACAGACTGCCCAGGACGAGGGCCCGGTCAACCCCCGTTCCGGGGCGCACTGTTGCGGAGCCGTCCGGTAGCGGGAGGTCAGGCGGGGGCGGCCTCCTTCTCCCGCAGCCGCTTCACCACGTGCTCGGGGACGGGTTCGTGGCGCAGGTACCGGCGGGCGAAGCCGGCGGTGCCGTGGGACAGCGAGCGCAGTTCCACCGCGTAACGGTCGATCTCCAGCTCGGGGATCTCGGCGCGGACCAGCATCCGCCCCGGCTCGGCCTGTTCGGTGCCCAGCACCCGGCCGCGACGGGTGGACAGGTCGCTCATCACGGAGCCGACGTACTCGTCGCCGATCAGCACGTCCACCTCGGCCACCGGTTCCAGGACGTGCAGCCGTGCTCCGGCGGCGGCCTCCCGCAGGGCGAGGGCGCCCGCCGTCTGGAAGGCGGCGTCGGAGGAGTCCACCGAGTGGGCCTTGCCGTCGAGGAGGGTGACCCGCACGTCGGTGAGCGGGTGGCCGGAACCGAGCCCCTTGGCGGCCTGGGCGCGCACGCCCTTCTCGACGGAGGGGACGAACTGCCGGGGCACCGCGCCGCCGACCACCCGGTCGGCGAACTCGATGCCGGAGCCCGCGGGCAGCGGCTCCACCTGGATCTCGCAGATCGCGAACTGCCCGTGTCCGCCCGACTGTTTGACGTGCCGTCCGCGCCCGGCGGCCGGTGCGGCGAAGGTCTCGCGCAGCGCCACCCGGTGCGGGACGACGTCGACCTGGACGCCGTAGCGGGTCCGCAGCCGCTCCAGCGCGACCTCGGCGTGGGCCTCGCCCAGGCACCACAGCACGACCTGGTGGGTGTCGCGGTTCTGCTCGAGCCGCATCGTGGGGTCCTCGGCGGCGAGGCGGGACAGGCCCTCGGAGAGGCGGTCCTCGTCGGCCTTGGAGTGCGCCTCCACGGCCAGCGGCAGCAGCGGGTCGGGCAGCGCCCAGGGCCGCATCAGCAGCGGGTCGTCCTTGGCCGAAAGGGTGTCGCCGGTCTCCGCGCGGGCGAGCTTGGCGACGCACACCAGGTCCCCGGCGACGGCGTGGGTGACGGGGCGCTGCTGCTTGCCGAAGGGGCTGGTGAGCGCGGAGACCCGTTCGTCGACGTCGTGGTCCAGGTGCCCCCGGTCGGTCAGGCCGTGTCCGGAGACGTGCACGACGGTGTCGGGGCGCAGGGTGCCGGAGAAGACCCGCACCAGGGACATGCGGCCGACGTAGGGGTCGGAGGCGGTCTTGACGACCTCGGCGACCAGCGGCCCGTCGGGGTCGCCGAGGCGCACCTCGCGGGGCGTGCCGTCGAGGGCGGTGACGACGGGGGCGTGG
>NZ_JBRIOU010000007.1:4331-8226 GCF_053474865.1 Streptomyces sp. CO7 | reverse complement strand
GTGCGGGCGCGGCGCACAGGACGGGGTGGAAGGAGGCACGCGAGACGGCCTTCTCCAGGTCCGCGATCAGGGCGCCGGGGTCGAGGGTCTCGCCGCCGACGTAGCGGTCCATGAGGTCCTCGTCCTCGCTCTCGGCGATGATGCCCTCGATCAGCCGCTCGCGGGCCTCGTCGATCAGCGGGATCCGGTCGGCGTCGGGTTCGTGCTCGGCGCGCTCGCCGGAGGAGTAGTCGAAGAGCTTCTTGGTGAGCAGTCCGACCAGTCCGGTCACCGGGGCCTGCCCGTCGGGGCCGGTGGGGCCGCGCAGCGGGAGGTAGAGGGGGAGGACGGCGTCGGGGTCGTCGCCGCCGAAGGCCTCGGCGCACAGCCGGGTCATCTCCTCCACGCCGGTGCGGGCCGACTCGAGGTGGGTGACGACGATGGCGCGGGGCATGCCGACGGCCGCGCACTCGTCCCACATCGCCCGGGTGGCGCCGTCCACGCCGTCCGAGGCGGAGACCACGAAGAGGGCCGCGTCCGCCGCGCGCAGACCGGCCCTGAGCTCTCCGACGAAGTCGGCGTAGCCGGGGGTGTCCAGCAGATTGATCTTGATCCCGTCCCATGCGAGCGGGACCAGGGAGAGCTGTACCGAGCGGTGCCGCCGTTGCTCGATCTCGTCGTGGTCGGAGACGGTGCCGCCGTCCTCGACCCGGCCCGCCCGGTTGACCGCCCCCGCGGTCTGGGCCAGGGCCTCCACCAGCGTGGTCTTTCCCGATCCGGTGGGGCCGACCAGCACCACGTTGCGGATGGAGGCGGGCCGGTCGGCCGTCGTCGCCCTGCCGGCGGCCCCGGGGTGGTGACTGTTCCTGTCGCCCATGATCCTGCCCTCCCGTGCACGGTGAGTGGCTGCCGGCGGCGGTGGACGCCACCGGCCGGAGCGGACGCCCGGTCCCGAGGGCCGCAGCGGCGGCGCCCGGCGCGCGCCCGCGGTTCCCTTCGAGCTTTGCACCGCCGCCCGGACTCGTCCATACGAGGGAACGGCCGTGGGGCGTGACCTGGGCGAGGCGGGGCCGTGGCCAGGACGTGACCTTGCCCCGAGGGTGCCCCGCCGTCGGCGCACAGGGTGCGTGGCTACGATGGGCCGGGCCGGTGGCCAGCAGGGGCGCCGGCCGCCACGACCCTCGGGAAGGCCATGCTGAACAAGTACGCGCGTGCATTCTTCACGCGTGTTCTCACGCCGTTCGCCGCGTTTCTCATCCGCCTGGGCGTCAGCCCCGACGTGGTCACCGTGCTGGGGACCGCCGGAGTGGTCGCCGGAGCACTGGCCTTCTTCCCGGTGGGCGAGTTCTTCTGGGGCACGATCGTGATCACGCTGTTCGTGTTCTCCGACCTGGTGGACGGCAACATGGCCCGTCAGCTGGGCCGCTCCAGCCGCTGGGGCGCCTTCCTGGACTCCACGCTGGACCGCGTCGCCGACGGAGCGATCTTCGGCGGCATCGCCCTGTGGTACGCGGGCGGCGGGAACAGCGTGCTGCTGTGCGCGGTGGCGATCTTCTGCCTGGCCAGCGGCCAGGTCGTGTCGTACACCAAGGCGCGCGGCGAGTCGATCGGCCTGCCGGTCGCGGTGAACGGCCTGGTCGAGCGAGCGGAGCGGCTGGTGGTCACCCTGGTGGCGGCCGGACTGGCCGGCCTGCACGCCTTCGGGGTGCCGGGCGTCGAGGTGCTGCTGCCGATCGCGCTGTGGATCGTCGCCGTGGGCAGCCTGGTGACGCTGGTCCAGCGCGTGGTCACGGTGCGCCGCGAGGCCGCCGAGGCCGACGCGGGGACGGCGGGGACCACGGGCACCGCGGGAGCCGCCTCGTGAGCGCGCGGGAGAAGCGCGCGGACCGGGTGAGCGCGCGGGAGAAGCTGGCCGACTCGCTGTACGGCCTGGGCTGGGCGACCGTGAAGCGGCTGCCCGAGCCGGCCGCCGTGCGGCTGGGGCGCGTCATCGCCGACACCGCCTGGCGCCGCCGGGGCGCGGGCGTGCTGCGCCTGGAGCGCAACCTGGCCCGGGTCGTGCCGGACGCCACGCCCGAGCGGCTCGCCGAGCTGTCGAAGGCCGGCATGCGGTCCTACCTGCGGTACTGGATGGAGTCCTTCCGGCTGCCCGCGTGGAGCAGGGAGCGGATCGCCTCCGGCGTGGAGGCCGAGGACCTGCACCTGCTCACCGACGCGCTGGCCGGCGACCGCGGCGTGGTCGTGGCGCTGCCGCACATGGCCAACTGGGACCTGGCCGGAGCGTGGGCCACCACCGGCTTGGGCGTCCCCTTCACCACCGTCGCCGAACGCCTGAAGCCCGAAACGCTGTACGACCGGTTCGTCGCCTACCGCGAGGGCCTGGGCATGGAGGTGCTGCCGCACACCGGCGGCTCGGCGTTCGGAACCCTGGCCCGGCGGCTGCGCAAGGGCGGCTTGGTCTGCCTGGTCGCCGACCGTGACCTGTCGGCCTCCGGCGTGGAGGTCGACTTCTTCGGCGAGAAGGCCCGGATGCCGGCCGGACCGGCGATACTCGCCCAGCAGACCGGTGCGCTGCTGCTGCCGGTGACCCTGTGGTTCGACGACACCCCGGTGATGAGGGCGCGGATCCACCCGCCGGTGGAGGTGCCGGAGAGCGGGACGCGCGCCGAGAAGAGCGTGGTCATGACCCAGCGGGTCGCCGACGCCTTCGCCTCCGGCATCGCCGAGCACCCCGAGGACTGGCACATGCTGCAGCGGCTTTGGATCGCGGACCTCGAGGACCGCGGAGACACGGACGACCGTGACGACCGGGGTGGCCGGGACGCCAAGGAGGCGGTCGCGTGAGGATCGGCATCGTCTGCCCGTACTCCTGGGACGTGCCCGGCGGCGTCCAGTTCCACATCCGGGACCTCGCCGAGTACTTCGTGCGGCAGGGCCACGAGGTGTCCGTGCTGGCCCCCGCCGACGACGACACCCCGCTGCCGCCCTACGTCGTGTCCGCCGGGCGCGCCGTGCCGGTTCCGTACAACGGCTCGGTGGCGCGGCTCAACTTCGGGTTCCTGTCCGCGGCGCGGGTGCGGCGCTGGCTGCACGACGGGGCGTTCGACGTCATCCACATCCACGAGCCGGCCTCGCCCTCGCTAGGACTCCTCGCCTGCTGGGCGGCGTCGGGTCCGATCGTGGCGACCTTCCACACCTCCAACCCGCGCTCGCGGGCGATGATCGCCGCGTACGCGATCCTGCAGGCCGCGCTGGAGAAGATCAGCGCGCGGATCGCGGTCAGCGAGTACGCCCGGCGCACGCTGGTGGAGCACCTGGGCGGCGACGCGGTGGTCATCCCCAACGGCGTCGACGTCGACTTCTTCGCCAAGGCCGAGCCGAACCCCGACTGGCAGGGCGGCACGATCGGCTTCATAGGACGCATCGACGAGCCGCGCAAGGGCCTGCCGGTGCTGATGCGGGCGCTGCCGAAGATCCTCGCCGCCCGGCCGGAGACGCGGCTGCTGGTCGCGGGGCGCGGCGACGAGGAGGAGGCGGTGGCCTCGCTCCCCGCGGAGCTGCGCTCCCGGGTGGAGTTCCTCGGCATGGTCAGCGACGAGGACAAGGCGCGGCTGCTGCGGTCGGTCGACCTGTACGTGGCGCCCAACACGGGCGGCGAGAGCTTCGGGATCATCCTGGTCGAGGCGCTGTCCGCGGGGGCGCCGGTGCTGGCCTCCGACCTGGACGCGTTCGCGCAGGTGCTGGACCACGGGGTGGCGGGGGAGCTGTACGCCAACGAGGACGCGGACGCGCTGGCGGACGCGGCGGTGCGGCTGCTCGGCGATCCCGCGCGGCGGGAGGAGCTGCGGGAGCGGGGCAGCGCGCACGTCCGGCGGTTCGACTGGTCGACGGTGGGGGCCGACATCATGTCCGTCTA
>NZ_JBRIOU010000007.1:3189-4231 GCF_053474865.1 Streptomyces sp. CO7 | reverse complement strand
GGACGAGGCCACCACGGGGCTGCGGCCCCGCCGCTGGGGTCTCGCCCGCGACTGACCCTCGCGCGGGCGGCGCCTCCCTCCGGCGTGAGCCCCCGTGCCACACGGGGCTGTCGGCTCACCCCTGCGGAGCGAACCGACCCGCGCGGGGAACACCGTCCGCCGATGCCTGGTGGAGCGAGCCGCTCGCCGCGGAGGTGCCGCCCTGCGCCCGCCCGTGCCGCCCCCTGGGCGGCCCAGCCGCCCGCAGGTACGCGGAGGGTGGGGCCTGCTGCTCCGGCCCCCCAGACCGGGCGGCCCGGCCGCCCGCAGGACGGCGAGGCAGGCTCGTCCACCCTGCGGGCAGTCGTGCCGCTGGGGCGGCACGGGTGGGCGCAGGCCGGTGCGTACGCGCGCTGCGGTTCGCCCCACAAAGGCCAGGCACGCCCGGGCCGCACCCCGTCCGCCCGTGCGAACCGTCCCGTACGAAGGCTCGGGCCGGGCGGATACGCTGCCGGGCGTGACCGCAACGCTGATCTGGATCCTCGTCGCCCTCGTCGCGATCGGGCTGTACCTGAGCTGGACCGCCGGCCGCCTCGACCGCCTGCACGCCCGGATCGACGCCGCCCGCGCCGCCCTGGACGCGCAGCTGCTCCGCCGCGCCTCCGTGGCGCAGGAGCTGGCGACCGCAGGCGTGCTCGACCCCGCCGCCTCGATCGTGCTGTACGAGGCGGCCCACGCCGCCCGCCAGGCGGAGGAGGAGCACCGCGAGATCGCCGAGAGCGAGCTCAGCCAGGCTCTGCGCGCGGTGTTCGCCGAGGCGCAGCAGGTCGAGGGAGTCCGCGAGGCCCCCGGCGGCGAGGAGACGGTCCGCGAACTCGCCGAGGCGGTGCGCCGCGTGCCGATGGCCCGCCGTTTCCACAACGACGCCGTCCGCGCCGCCCGCGCCCTGCGCCGCCACCGCAAGGTGCGCTGGTTCCGCCTGGCCGGGCACGCACCGTTCCCGATGGCGTTCGAGATGGACGACGAGGCCCCCGCCGCCCTCGTCGAGCGGGTGGCCTGACCC
>NZ_JBRIOU010000007.1:0-3089 GCF_053474865.1 Streptomyces sp. CO7 | reverse complement strand
CTCCCCACCCTTGTGAGGCATGACCATGTCCACCCTCAACGGCACCGAGTCCGCCCCCGTCACCGGCACCGCCCGCGTCAAGCGCGGCATGGCCGAGCAGCTCAAGGGCGGCGTCATCATGGACGTCGTCACCCCTGAGCAGGCGAAGATCGCCGAGGACGCCGGCGCGGTCGCCGTGATGGCGCTGGAGCGGGTTCCGGCCGACATCCGCAAGGACGGCGGTGTGGCCCGGATGTCCGACCCGGACATGATCGAGGGCATCATCGACGCCGTCTCGATCCCCGTGATGGCCAAGTCCCGCATCGGCCACTTCGTCGAGGCACAGGTGCTGCAGGCGCTCGGCGTCGACTACATCGACGAGTCCGAGGTGCTGACCCCGGCCGACGAGGTCAACCACTCCGACAAGTGGGGCTTCACCACCCCCTTCGTCTGCGGCGCGACCAACCTGGGTGAGGCGCTGCGCCGGATCTCCGAGGGCGCGGCGATGATCCGCTCCAAGGGCGAGGCCGGCACCGGCAACGTCGTCGAGGCGGTCCGCCACCTGCGCCAGATCAAGGGCGACATCTCCCGCCTGCGCGGCCTGGACGAGCACGAGCTGTACGCCGCCGCCAAGGAGCTGCGCGCCCCCTACGAGCTGGTCCGCGAGGTCGCCCAGCTGGGCAAGCTGCCGGTGGTGCTGTTCTCGGCCGGCGGCGTCGCCACCCCGGCGGACGCGGCGCTGATGCGCCAGCTCGGCGCCGAGGGCGTCTTCGTCGGCTCCGGCATCTTCAAGTCGGGCGACCCGGCCAAGCGCGCCGCGGCCATCGTCAAGGCCACCACCTTCTACGACGACCCCAAGGTGATCGCGGACGCCTCCCGCAACCTGGGCGAGGCCATGGTCGGCATCAACTGCGACGTGCTCCCCGAGTCGGAGCGCTACGCCAACCGCGGCTGGTGACACCGCAGATGACGACGGAGCACGACCGTCCCGTGATCGGCGTCCTGGCCCTGCAGGGCGACGTCAGGGAACACCTCGCGGCGCTGGAACAGGCCGGCGCCGCGCCGGTCGCGGTCCGCCGCCCGCAGGAGTTGGCCGCCGTCGACGGCCTGGTCCTGCCGGGCGGGGAGTCGACCGTGATCTCCAAGCTGGCCGAGATGTTCGGGCTGCTCGAGCCGCTGCGCGAGCGGGTGCGGGCCGGGATGCCGGTGTACGGGACCTGCGCCGGGATGATCCTGCTCGCCGACCGGATCGCCGATCCGCGCTCGGGCCAGCAGAGCGTCGGCGGCATCGACATGACGGTGCGCCGCAACGCCTTCGGACGGCAGAACGAGTCCTTCGAGGCGCCGCTGGAGATGACCGGCGTGGCGGGCGATCCGGTGACCGGGGTGTTCATCCGCGCGCCCCTGGCCGAGAAGGTCGGACAGGACGTGGAGGTGCTCGCCCGGCACGAGGGCGCCGTGGTCGCGGTGCGTCAGGGCGACGCCCTGGCCACCGCGTTCCACCCGGAGCTGACCGGCGACTTCCGGGTGCACGCGCTGTTCACCGAGATGGTGCGGGCGAAGCGGACAGCGGGAGCCTTGTAGGATCTCTGCCGTTCGTAGGTGATGGGTTACGCGAAGGAGACAGGCAGATGTCCGGCCACTCTAAATGGGCCACGACGAAGCACAAGAAGGCCGTCATCGACGCCAAGCGCGGCAAGCTCTTCGCGAAGCTGATCAAGAACATCGAGGTCGCTGCGCGGACCGGCGGCGCCGACCCGGACGGCAACCCGACGCTGTTCGACGCCATCCAGAAGGCGAAGAAGTCGTCGGTCCCGAACAAGAACATCGACTCCGCGGTCAAGCGCGGCGCGGGCCTCGAGGCCGGCGGCGCCGACTACGAGACGATCATGTACGAGGGCTACGGCCCGAACGGTGTCGCGGTGCTCATCGAGTGCCTCACCGACAACCGCAACCGTGCCGCCTCCGACGTGCGGGTCGCCATGACCCGTAACGGCGGCTCGATGGCCGACCCCGGTTCGGTGTCGTACCTCTTCAACCGCAAGGGCGTGGTGATCGTCCCCAAGGGCGAGCTCTCCGAGGACGACGTCCTCGGCGCGGTCCTGGACGCGGGCGCCGAGGAGGTCAACGACCTCGGCGAGACCTTCGAGGTCATCAGCGAGGCCACCGACCTGGTCGCGGTCCGCACCGCCCTCCAGGAGGCCGGCATCGACTACGACTCGGCCGACGCCAACTTCGTCCCGACCATGCAGGTCGAGCTGGACGAGGACGGCGCGCGCAAGATCTTCAAGCTGATCGACGCGCTCGAGGACAGCGACGACGTGCAGAACGTCTACGCCAACTTCGACGTCTCCGACGAGGTCATGGAGAAGGTCGACGCCTGAGAGGCGTCACCTGTGCACGGCGCTGCGGCGGGTCGGCGGGACGGACACGTTCCCCCGGCCCGCCGTTCGCTTCGGCCCTCCTGTCGGTGCGGCGCGATAGCCTTCCTGCCTGCGGGAACAGGTGAACGAACGCGGGAACGAGCCAGGAGGCGAACGCTGTGCGGGTACTGGGGGTGGACCCGGGACTGACCCGGTGCGGCGTCGGCGTGGTCGAAGGGGTCGCCGGGCGGCCGCTGACCATGCGCGGCGTCGGCGTGGTCCGCACGCCCGTGGACGCCGAGCCCGCGATACGGCTGGTCGCCCTGGAGCAGGGGCTCGAGCGGTGGCTGGACGAGTACCGGCCCGAGTTCGTCGCCGTGGAGCGGGTCTTCGCCCAGCACAACGTCAGCACCGTGATGGGCACCGCCCAGGCCAGCGCCGTCGCCATGGTCTGCGCGGCCCGGCGGGGCATCCCCGTCGCGCTGCACACCCCCAGCGAGGTCAAGGCCGCCGTCACCGGCAGCGGCCGCGCCGACAAGGCGCAGGTCGGGGCCATGGTCACGCGCCTGCTGCGGCTGGACGCGCCGCCCAAGCCGGCCGACGCGGCGGACGCGCTGGCACTGGCCATCTGCCACATCTGGCGGGCTCCGGCGCAGAACCGCCTCCAGATGGCGGTGGACCGGCAGGCACTGCGCAACCAGCACACCACCCGCACCCTCGGCCGCCCCCGCCCGGCCAGGGCAAGGC
>NZ_JBRIOU010000006.1:467603-471842 GCF_053474865.1 Streptomyces sp. CO7 | reverse complement strand
CCCCGGCTGGTGTGGAGCGACGAGTTCGACGGCGCCGCCAACAGCAGGCCCGACGCCTCGAAGTGGAGGCCGGACCCCGGCACCGGACCCAACAACGAGTTGGAGTACTACACCGACCGCAACGCCGCCCTGGACGGGTCCGGGCACCTGGTGATGGAAGCACGCAAGGAGACGACCGCCGGATCGTCCTGCCCGCGTGATCCGTTGAGCGGGAGCGGCACCTGCCAGTACACGTCGGCTCGGCTCAACACGGGTGCGACGTTCCAGTTCACCTACGGGCGTGTCGAGGCACGCATCAAGGTGCCCAAGGGCAACGGCCTGTGGCCCGCGTTCTGGATGATGGGCGCGGACTTCCTCACGGGCCGGCCGTGGCCGTACAACGGTGAGGTCGACATCGTGGAAGTGCTCGGCAAGGACGTGAAGACCGCGTACTCGACCGTCCACGCACCGGCCTACAACGGCGGAGGCGGGATCGGAGCGCCGTACACGCTGCCCGGGAACGCCGACTTCTCCGACGACTTCCACACCTGGACCGCCGACTGGAACAGCAAGGGCATCACCTACAGCCTGGACGGCCGGACCGTGTTCTCCCTCGACAAGGACGAGGTGGAGCGGACCCGCGGACCGTGGATCTTCGACCACCCGCACTACATGATCCTCAACCTGGCGGTGGGAGGGGACTGGCCGGGCCCGCCGGACGCCGGTACGCCCTTCCCCTCGAAGATGCTCGTCGACTACGTGAGGGTCTACCAGTAAGTCACTCCGGTCTCCGGGAAGCTCCCGCGCCGCTCTGCCGCCTCCGGAGGCGACCCGGGAGCCTCCGCCGCACCACACCCAGGGCACCCTCCTCCGGTCTGCTGCCCTGCCCCCTTTCCCATGGCCGTGCCCGCAAGGAGCCGGCCGTGCCGTTCCCCCCTCGATCCGACCCACGTGAGGAAGTGACATGGGCAGACATTCCCACTCGCTGTACACACTGTTAGCGGGCGCTTTGACGGTCGTGCTGGCCGCCGCCCTGAGTCTGACGGTCTCGGCCCAGCAGGCGCAGGCCGCCACGGTCACCGTCCAGGCCGAGTCCTACGCCGCCCAGTCGGGCGTCGTGCTGGAGGCCACCGGCGACACCGGCGGCGGTCAGAACGCGGCGTTCCTCGCCGACGGCGACTGGATGCGCTTCGACAACGTCGATCTCGGCGCGGCCGGTCGCCTGACGGTGTCCGCCAGGATCGCCTCCGCCACCGGCTCGGGCACGGTGGAGCTGCGCACCGGCAGCCTGACCGGTCCGCTGCTCGCCGTCGTGCAGACGTCCCCGACCGGGGGCTGGCAGAACTGGGTGACCCGGGCGACCGAGGTCACCACCCACCCCACCGGATCGCAGACCGTGTTCGCCGTGCTGCGCGGCGCGACCGGCGGCGACTTCCTCAACATCAACTGGTTCTCCTTCGCCGGCGCGGGGGACGGAGCGGCGACCGGATGGGTCCCTGTCGACCAGGCCAGGTGGAACGCCCAACTGGCACAGTTCCGCGCGATGACTCCGGCCGCGGTGCCCGCCGGGACGGTCCGTGTCCCGGAGTTCAACGCCACCTGCACCTACAGCCACTCCAAGCCGGACGACCCCATCGTCCTGCCGGGCCTTCCCGGCGCGTCCCACATGCACAGCTTCTTCGGCAACCGGAGCACGGACGCGTTCTCCACCACCCAGTCGCTGCTGGCCGCCACCCCGACCACCTGCGCCCCCGCCAAGGACCTCTCCGCGTACTGGATTCCCACCCTCTACGAGGGCGACAAGGCCGTCGAGGCCGAGGGCATGATCGTCTACTACGGTTCGCGGTTGCCCGATCCGACGGTGACCGTGCCCTTCCCCGAGGGATTCCGCATGATCGCGGGCGATGCCAAGGCGCAGGCGCCCACACCCGCGGGATCGCCCGGACAGTTCTGGTGCGCCGGTGAGGGCGGCGAGACCGGCCGCAGCGCCGACGGCAACTGGCCGGTCTGCGCCCCGAAGGCCCACCTCACCCACCAGCTCGTCTTCCCCGACTGCTGGGACGGGAAGCACCTGGACAGTCCCGACCACAAGTCGCACGTCGCGTTCGCCAACGACGGCAGGTGCAGCGGCGCCTACCCCGTCGCCATCCCGAACCTCTCCTTCGTCGTCAGCTACCCCACCAGTGGCAGCGCCGCAGGCTTCCGGCTGGCCTCGGGCATGGCATCGTCCATCCACGGCGACTTCTTCAACGCCTGGGACAACGCCGCTCTCGGCCAGCGTGTGAAGGACTGCATCACCCAGAAGGCCAAGTGCAACTCCGCCGGCACCTTCTGACCCCACGGTCGGCATGCGCCGTGGCCTCGGCACTGCTGGCTGTCGGCTGCACCACGCAGCCGCCGGCCGGCACGTCGCCGCAGGCCACCGGCGCATCGCCGGCAGCCGCCGGTGCGTCCCCGACGGCCGGTGCATCGCCGTCGGCAGGCTTCAACGCCACCGACACCGCATGGATCCAGCTCATGATCCCCATGGCCGAGCGCGCGCGGCTCCTGACCGATCTGGCGCCTTCACGCACGGCCGACCCGGCCCTGGCGGCACCGGCGGCCAGGATCGGATCGGGACTGCGCGAAGATCTGCGACAGTTGCGCACTCTGCTGCAGCTCTCAGGCGTCCCCGACACCCGCCCGCACGAGGGGCACGACATGCCGGGCATGGTCAGCCTCGCCACCATCGAGAGGGCGACCGCCGCGAGGGGGCGCGAGTTCGACGAGATCCTCACCGAGGCGCTGCTGGCCCACCTGGCACAGTCCCGGACGCTCTGCGCCGGCGAAGCCGCCAACGGCCGAGCCGGCGTGGCGAAAGAACTGGCCGCGACCATCGCGAGGAACACGGCCGAACAGATCACCTGGCTGGACAGGCTGCGCCCGGCGCACCCCACGCCGGACGGCACCACGGCGAAGCCAGGTCCGTAGGCGGGCGGGCGTGCGGCCGAAAGCCGAGCGCGTCCCTAGTCCGTGCCCGTGGGGGAGGCCTCCGCCGTGGTCTCCCCCCGGGTGAAGCCGTCGAGCGCGTCGGTCAGCCTGTCGAGCAGCGCGCGCAGCGCGAGGGCGTCCTGGTGGTCGAGGCCGGTGGCCGCGGCGATGCGGAGCGGTACGCGGCGGGCCCGGTCCCGCAGAGTCTCGCCGTCGGCGGTGAGATGGACCTGGACCGACCGTTCGTCCTCGGCCGAGCGCTCGCGGCGCACCAATCCCGCCGCCTCCAGGCGTTTGAGCAGGGGGGACAGCGTTCCGGAGTCGAGCCGCAGACGCTCGCCCAGGCCCTTCACCGGTGTCGTGCCGTGCTCCCACAGCACCAGCATCACGAGGTACTGGGGGTAGGTGAGGCCGAGCTCCTTGAGCACGACGCGGTAGACGCCGTTGAAGGCCCGCGAGGCCGCGTTCAGGGAGAAGCAGATCTGGCGGTCCAGGACGAGGAAGTCGTCCTCGAGGGCGGCGTCGCCGCGGCCGGCGTCGGCGGGGCGGGGCTCCTGGTGGCTCATGGGGACAAGCCTAGCCAAGAACGAGCCGCGCGCACTTTGATTGTGCACAACTTAATTGTGTGCTTCACTTGGTCGTGCCGCGGTCGTCCGACCGTGGGAACACCTGGGGAAGGCATGCACATGGACGCGCTCTACACCGCTGTCGCCACCGCCACGCACGGCCGGGACGGCCGGGCGGTCGCCTCCGACGGAAAGCTGGACGTCCAGCTGGCGCCGCCGCGTGAGCTGGGCGGCAACGGTGAGGGGACCAACCCCGAGCAGCTCTTCGCGGCGGGATACGCCGCCTGTTTCGCCAGCGCGCTGGGCGCGGTCGGCCGGCAGGCCAAGATCGACGTCTCGGACGCCGCGGTCACCGGCGAGGTGTCGATCGGCAAGGAGGGCGTCGGCTTCGCCCTGGCCGTCACGCTGCGCATCGAGCTGCCGGAGTCGGTGGACGAGGAGACCGGCCGCAAGCTCGTCGAGCAGGCCCACCAGGTCTGCCCCTACTCCAACGCCACCCGCGGCAACATCCCGGTGGACCTCGTCATCGAGTAGTCACGGCCCCGCGGACGGCCGCCCCTGGACGCCCCGTCGGCCTGCCACTGACGCCCCCGGCCCCATGGCCGGGGGCGTCAGTGTCCTGCGAGCAGCTTGACGGAGACCACCGCCAGGCCGATCACGGTGTTCAGGGCGGCCGTCACCGTGGCGCGCCACGGCCCCGCCCCGACCCTGCGGCCTCCCGCGA
>NZ_JBRIOU010000006.1:464134-467503 GCF_053474865.1 Streptomyces sp. CO7 | reverse complement strand
AGTGACGCGACCTCGCTGCCCACCGACACCCACAGTGCCGTGGTCAGTCCCAGCAGGCCGGCCGCGGACAGGCCGATCATCAGCACGGGGCCGACGGCGCAGGTCAGCAGCGGGCTGCTGGTGAACAGGACGTGCTTGATCTCCCGCGGGGTCGGCCAACGCCGGTGGGCGACCGGGTGGGCCTGCAGGTCCGCGACCAGCGTCGCCAGCCACAGGCCCAGCGCGGTCACCACGACGGAGACCAGGGCGCCCGCGTGCGTGGGGTGTCCGCCCTGCGCGAGTCCCACCAGTACGGCCAGCAGGGTGAGCGAGGCGTAGATGCGCTCCTTGAGCCGCTCCTCCAGCACCTCGGCACGGCCGCCGTGCGCGGCATCCTCCGGCGGCGTGGTCGCGCTCATGGGCACAACCCGGCGTCGCTCCGCGCACGTCCACGCGTGCCGGCCCGAGGACGGGCGTGCACCCGGCGGGCCGTCACGTCAGGTGACACGTCAGGTGAAGGAGAAGCGCGCCGCGGCTTCGGCGGGAGTGGCCCCCTGACGGCGCCCGGGCACGTCGTGAACGGCGTGTGCACCTTCGGAGCGTAGCTGGTCGGCCCCCGCGTGCCGGGCCATGACCGCCGCGGCGGCGTGGACGTCGGCGGTGCTGACGTCGGTACGGCCCCGCCCCGCGTGCTGCTCGAGGAGGACGCCGAGGTCCGGGGCGAAGCGCAGCACGGTCACCGGAGCGTCGAAGCGCCTGGCGATCGCGATGAGGCGGATGCGCGCCTGCGGGGTGACGTTCGTGGACTCGGCGACCGCCGTACGCCTACCGGCGAGCCGGGCGGCGATCCGCCGGTCACGTTCCCCGAAGATCCGCGCGTCCGCCGCGTCGGTGTGCCCCTCGGCGGACGACGTACCGAACAGTTCCGCGCGGATGTCGTCGCTGGACACCACGGCGTCCGCCTCGATGTGCCCCCGTGCGATCAGGGCCCGAACGAAGCTGCTCTTGCCCGAAGCCGGTGGGCCGACGAGCAGCACGAGGCCTGGCCACACCACGACGGCCCCGTCCGCGACGCGGCCCTCCGGTGTTTCGCTCATCAGCTTCGCCCCGCTTCCTGCGCGTGTCACGTCCATCCTTCCAGAGCGTAAATACGCGTTGCACCGCTTCCAGGTGGGGGAGGATCCTGACTCGTCGGAGGTGGGCCAAGTGATCACTCTTGCCCTGGAGCTGACCGTCCGTGACCTGGTGCAGGCGGATCTGGCGGCGTGCGGGTGGGCGGGATCCGCCCGGCATCTCGCGGTCGTGGGCGAGCAGTTGGAGCGCAGGCGGCTCGGCGAGGTGGACTACCTGGCGGTCTGCGCCCGCGCGGACGTTCCGATCGCCAAGGGCGGTGTCGACTACCGGGCCAAGGACGGCGTGGGCACGCTGTGGCAGCTCGCCGTCCACCCCGCACTGCAGTCCTGCGGCGTGGGCACGGTCCTCGTCGGGGCCGCGGAACAGCGCATCAGGGACCGAGGGCTGCGTCGGGCGGAGCTGGGCGTGGAGGACGGCAACGATCGTGCTCGTGCCCTGTACGAGAGGCTGGGTTACCGTGCCTACGACCGTCTGCCGGACGCGTGGGACGAGCAGGCTCCCGACGGGACACTGCGACGTCACGAGACGATGTGCACCATGATGCGCAAGGACCTCGTGTGATGCGCGACGCGGGCAGGGGGGCCGCCGAGGCGCTCACACTGACGGGCATCGCCGCGGACCCGCTGTGCCTGACCTCCTGCTTGCGGGCCCGTGACGGTACGGAGTTCGTTTTCCGTCCCCTCACGCACGGCGACGCCAAGGGCCTGGCCGGGTTCCTGGCGGCCCTGTCCTCCGCATCGCGGCGGTTCAGCACGTTCGAGGGGTACGACCTCGCGACGGCACGGGAGTTGTGCGACGCGATCGCGCGCTACGACAAGCTCAGGCTCGTCCTCGAGGACGTCGCGTCCGGCAGGATCGTCGGCCTGCCCGAGTTCAGCCTCGCGCTGACGCCGGCTGACGTCGCGCGGTACCGGGAGGCGGGCGTCCGCCTCACCGGGACGACCGACTGCCGCTTCGGCCTCACGCTGGCCGACGACTTCCAGGACCGGGGCCTCGGGACACTCGTCCTCCCGTTCGTCGAGGAGGTCGCCCGACGCCTCGGGAGGACCAGGATCATCCTGTGGGGCGGCGTCCGCGCCGAAAATCCGCGCGCCATCCGCTACTACGAGAAGAACGGCTTCCGGGCGGTGGGCGCCTTCGCGGAGGCGGACGGGTCCCTGTCGCTGGACATGATCCTCGACCTGGACCCGGTGCCCGACCGGCCGTGACCGTCACCCGTTCGCGACCCGAGGACCGTGCGAGGCGTCGAACGGGCCGAAGGGCCGGAGCGCCTGCCAGGCGGGCTTCCCTGCGAGGACGTGTCGGAAGTAGTCCGCCAGTTCCAGCCGGGTGGCGGCCGCCTCGTCGGCCACCACCGTGACGTGCGGGTGCAGTTGGAGCGCCGAGGCGGGACAGCGGGCGGCGAGCGGTCCCTCGACCGCCGCGGCCAGGGCCTCGGCCTTGTTCGCGCCGGAGGCCAGGAGCACCACGTGGCGGGCCTCCAGGATCGTGCCGACGCCCTGGGTGACGACGTGGCGCGGCACCTGCTCGACGTCCCCGCCGAAGAACCGCGCGTTGTCGCCGCGGGTCCGCTCGGTGAGCGTCTTGATGCGGGTTCGGGAGGCGAGCGACGAGCAGGGCTCGTTGAAGCCGATGTGGCCGTCGCCGCCGATGCCCAGCAGCTGAAGGTCCACCCCGCCGGCCGCCGCGAGGGCGTGCTCGTACGCCCGGCAGGCCGCCGGGAGGTCGGCCGCGGTGGTGTCCGGGCCGAGGAATGCGTCCGCGCCCAGGCCCAGCGGCTCCAGCACCTCCCGTTCCAGGACGGACCGGTACGACTCCGGGTGCCCGGCGGGCAGTCCCACGTACTCGTCGAGCTGCGCGATCCGCGCCCGGGAGAGGTCCGCCCCGCCTTCGGACGCCATGGCGGCGAGCGCGCGGTAGACGGGAAGCGGGGTCGAGCCGGTGGCCACGCCGAGCAGCGCGTCGGGCTTGAGCCCGACCAGGCGGGCGATGCCCTCGGCGACGAAGCGGCCGCCGGCCTCCGCGTCCGGAACGATGACGACTTCCATGGGGGTCCTGCCGATCGGTGAGGGGGTCCGGAGGCGGGCCGGACCCGGAACGTGAGGGGCGCCCCCGAGGGGCGTCGGCCCGGCGCCGCGTGAGCGGACCGCCCGGCCGGTGGCTTCGAGCACGGCACGGCACGGGCCGCATGGCGGGACCAACGTGCGCGGGCACGAAGCGCGCGGACACGAAGCGTCCGGGCACGCAGCCCCCAGG
>NZ_JBRIOU010000006.1:454720-464034 GCF_053474865.1 Streptomyces sp. CO7 | reverse complement strand
GAAGGGCTCCGAACGCCCGCCCGCGCCGGAAACCGTCAGCCCTTGGCGGCGGCGACGGCGGCGTTCACCGCCGGCGAGGCCTCCGCGCCGGTGCCGTCGCCCGGCTGGGGGTGGACGCAGTGCCAGCGGTGGCCGCCCGCCCCGTCCGTGGCCGCCGGGAAGACCGTCTCGCAGGCGTCGTCCGCCTTCCAGCAGCGGGTGCGGAACGGACAGCCGGAGGGCGGGTTGGTGGCCGAGGGGACCGGACCGTGCAGCACGATGCGCTCGGGGCGCTCCAGCAGGCTGGGCGTGGCGGACAACAGGGCCTCGGTGTACGGGTGGCGCGGGGCCCCGGTGACCTGCGCGGCCCCGCCCTCCTCGACGACCCGCCCCAGGTACAGCACCGCGATGCGGTCGGCCAGGTACCGCACCGTCTGCACGTCGTGCGAGATGAACACCATGCCGAGGCCCAGGCGCGCCCGCAGGTCCACCAGCAGGTTGAGGACCTGAGCGCGCACCGACACGTCCAGGGCGCTGGTCGGCTCGTCGGCGACGATCAGCTCCGGCTCCAGGGCGAGGGCCCGGGCGATGGCGACCCGCTGGCGCTGCCCGCCGGAGAGCTGTCCGGGCAGCGCCTCCAGCGTGTGGCCGGGCAGGCCGACCAGGTCGAGCAGCTCCTCGACGCGGCTCTCCCGCTCGGCGCGGGTGCCCCGGCGGTGCACGTCGAGCGGGTCGCGCAGGATCTGCCGGACGGACAACCGGGGGTTCAGCGCGGTGGACGGGTCCTGGAAGACGACACCGACGGCCTGGCCGAACCGCTCACGGCGGTCGGCGGCGGTCATGCCCCACAGGTCCTCGCCGCGGAAGTGCACCTGGCCCTCGGTCGGCCGCTGCAGGCCGGTCACCACGCGGGCCAGCGTGGACTTGCCGCAGCCCGACTCGCCGACCAGGCCCAGGATTTCCCCGCGCCGCACCTCCAGGGTGGCATCGGTCAGGGCGTGCACGGCGTCCCGGCGGAAGAGCCCGCCGCTGCGCGCCTTGTGCCGGACGTGGACGCGGTCGAGCCGGATGAGGGGGTCCATGGCGGTGTCCTTCGGGGCGGTCATCGGGCGCTCTCCAGCGGCTTCGCCGGCCGCCGAGCGGGCGCCGGGTGGTGGCAGGCGAACCGGTGGTCCCCGGCGTCGCCGCGGTCGGCGGCGGGCGGCGGGGTGGTGGCGCACAGGTCGGTGGCGGCGGCGCAGCGGGACGCGAACCGGCAGCCGGCGCCGAACGCCCGGGGCGCGGGCACGACACCGCGGATCTGGTGCAGCCGCTCCGTGCCGGCCTCCAGGGAGACGACCGAGCCGAGCAGGCCGCGGCTGTAGTGGTGGGCGGGGTCGGTGAGCAGGGCGCGGGTGTCGCCGGCCTCGGCGACCTGCCCCGCGTACATCACCGCCACCCGGTGGGCCAGGTCGCCGACCAGGGCGAGGTCGTGCGAGACCAGGACCATCGCGAAGCCGAGCTCGTCGCGCAGCTCGATCAGCAGCTCGACGACCTGCGCCTGCACGGTCACGTCCAGCGCGGTCGTCGGCTCGTCGGCGATGAGCAGCCGGGGGCTGCGGGAGAGGGCCATGGCGATGAGCACGCGCTGGCGCTGGCCGCCGGAGAGCTCGTGGGGGTAGCTGCGCAGGGTGCGTTCGGGGGACAGGCCGACCAGCTCGAGCAGCTCGGCGGGGGGCCTCGTGCCGCCGCGGGAGGTGAGCCGCTTGAGCTGGGTGCCGATCAGCACCGACGGGTTGAGCGAGGACATGGCGTCCTGGTAGACCATGGCGATCTCCGGACCCATCAGCGCGCGGCGCTCCTTGGGCGGCAGCTTCAGCAGGTCCCGGCCCCGGTAGAGGATCTCGCCCTCTGCCTCGGCGTTGCGGGCCAGCAGGCCCATGACGGCCAGGCTGGTGACGGACTTCCCGCAGCCGGACTCCCCGACCAGACCGAGGGTCTCGCCCTCACGGACGGTGAAGGAGATGCCGTCGACCACCCGGGTGTCGCCGTAACGGTCGGGGAAGCGGATCGTCAGGTCGCGGACCACCAGCAGCTCGGGGGCGTCTTCGGGCAGCGGCGGGACGGCCGGTTCGGTGGCCTCGAGCCGGACCGCGAGCTCGGCGAGCGCGGCATCGACCTCGGCGCCCTCGGCGACGGGGGCGGCGACGACGTCCTTGTCGGGACCCGCCCCGCCCGCGCGGGCCTTGTCCGGGGAGGCCGCGGCGTCCGTCATGCCCTCGGAGAGGACGTTCAGGGCGAGCACGGTGACCAGCAGGCACAGACCGGGGAAGAGGGTCGCCCACCAGCCGCCGGACAGCAGGATCTGCCGGCCGTAGGCCAGCACGCTGCCCCAGCTCGGATCCGGGTCCTGCACCCCGGCGCCGATGAACGACAGGCTGGCCTCGAAGATGATCGAGTCGGCCACCATGACGGTCGCGAACACCAGCACCGGAGCCGCGCAGTTGACGGCGACGTGCCGGGCCACGATGTAGCCGCGGCGGGCGCCGATCACCTGCTCGGCGGCGACGTAGTCCTCGCCGTACTGCTCCAGCACGTTGGCCCGCACCACGCGCGCCAGCGAGGGCGAGTAGACGAACGCGATGGTGAAGATGATGACCGGGACGCTGGGCCCGAAGACGGCCACCAGGACGGCGGCCAGGGCGATCGGCGGGAACGACATGACGACGTCCAGCGAGCGCATCACCGCCTCGTCGGCGAACTTGCGCGAGGTGGCGGCCAGGGCGCCCAGGCAGGAGCCGGCGACCAGGGCCAGCAGGGTCGCGCCGAGGCCGATCACCAGGGAGTAGCGCGCGCCGTGCACCACGCGGGCGAAGACGTCGCGGCCGGCCCGGTCGGTGCCGAACCAGTGTTCGGCGCCCGGCGGCTGTGCGGGAGCGCCGGTGGCGAGCGGGTCCTGGGTGAGCAGCGGGGCGAACACCGCGCCCAGCGCGACCACGACGAGGATCACCAGGGCGATCCGTGAGGGCGCCTGCAGGCGGCGCAGGCGGGTGCCGGGTGACAGCCGCTCGGCGAGGGATCGGGGGGCGAACATCACACCGTCCTGATACGCGGGTTGACGAGCAGGTAGAGCAGGTCGACGACGACGTTGACCACGAGGAAGGCGACCGCGATGGTCAGCACGGTGCCCTGGACGAGTGCGACGTCGCCTCCGGTGACGCCCTCGAGGATCAGCTTGCCCATGCCGGGCAGGTCGAAGATCGCCTCGATGACCACGGCGCCGCTGAGCATGTAGCCGACCTTGACGCCGAGCACCGTCAGCGGCGTGATCAGCGAGTTGCGCAGCACCGACCGGATGATCAGGAACGGCGGCAGCCCGCTGCCCCGGGCCGTGCGCACGTAGTCCCGGTCGAGCTCGGAGACCATCGCGGTGCGCACCAGGCGGGCCAGCGAGGCGGCGACCGGCAGGGCGAGCGCGACGGCGGGCAGGGTCATGCCGCGCAGCCAGCCGCCGAAGGAATCGGCCGGGTTGACGTAGCCGCCGGTCGGGAAGACCGGCGTGTTGAGCGCGAACTGCTGGATGAGCAGCACACCCAGCCAGAACGAGGGCAGGGCGATGCCGACCATCGACAGCACCCGGAAGACCTGGTCGGGCCAGCGGTCCCGGTACACGGCGCTGACCACGCCCAGGACCAGGGCGAGCACGACGGCCAGCGCGAGACCCAGCAGCGTCAGCTGGAGGGTGAGCGGGAACGCGGTGGCGATCCGGTCGGCGACCGGCTGGCTGGGCGGCACGGTGACACCGAGGTCCCCGCGCACCAGATCGCCCAGGAAGGCGAAGTACCGCACCGGCAGCGGGTCGTCGAGGCCGTGCGCGGCGGCGAACGCGGCGCGGGCCTCGGCGCTCGCGGAGTCGCCGAGCGCGTTGTACGCGGGGTCGGCCGGTGAGAACTGCAGGACCACGAAGACCAGCAGCGCGATGCCGAGGACCATCACCGGCATCATCGCGACGCGGCGCAGCGCGAGCCGGAGAAAAGCAACCATCGTGAGGTTCCTAGAGATCGGGGCGACGGCCGCCGCCGTCCGCGGGGACGGCGGCGGCCCGGTGTCCGGACGGACGAGGTCAGGCGCGACCGACGTCGACGAAGGACAGACCGGTGGTGGGCAGCGGCTCGAAGCCGGTGAGGGCGCCCTTGCGCCAGGCGGTGGGCAACTTGCGGTGGAGGACCGGGTACAGGGCCGCCTCCTCGGCGACCAGGTCGGTGACCTCGCCCCACAGCTCCTTGCGCCGGGCCTCGTCCGCCTCCCGGGCGGCCTCGTCGAGCAGCGCCTTGACCTTCTTGTAGGCGGCCGAGCCGGTCCAGCCGTAACGGTTCTCCGGCCAGAAGCCGTAGTAGAACCAGCGCAGCAGCAGGTCCGCGTCGTTGCCGAAGACCGACGGGTCGCCCGGCGCGGCCAGCACCTCGAAGTCGCCCTTGTCGACCTTGGCGTACTGGGCGGGGGACTGGGCGATGTCGAGCTTCACCTCGATGCCGGCCGCCGCCCAGCTCTCCTTGATCAGCGGGGCGATGTCCTTGACCCAGCCGGTGTCGGTGACCAGCAGGGTGAAGGACAGCTTCTTCACGCCCGCCTCCTCCAGCAGCTTCTTCGCCTTCGCCGGGTCGTGGCCGTAGACGGTGGCCGCCTCGTGGTAGTCCGGGTGGGTGTCGGGCACGTAGCCGGTGGCGGACTCGGCGTGGCCCAGCAGCGCGGTGGAGATGACCTTCTCGGTGTCCAGTGCGTAGTGCAGCGCCTGGCGCACCCGCTTGTCGGCGAAACGCTCGTCCTTGCAGTTGAACATCAGGAAGAGCAGCCCGAAGGACTGGACCGACTCCACCGTGTCGGCACCGGTGAAGCCCTTCAGGTCGATGTAGGGCACGTCCTCGATGGCCTGGACCCGGCCCGAGCGCAGCGCGCTCACCCGGGCCGACGGGTCGGACATCAGGTGCCAGGTCATCTTCCGGACCTTGGCGGGGTGGGGGCCGTTGTACTTGTCGTAGGCCTCCATGACGATCTTGTCCTCGCGAACCGCCGACACGAAGCGGAAGGGACCCGAGCCGACCGGCTCGGCGTCGAAGGCCTTGGCGTCGGCGCCGGCGATCTTCTTGGGGACGATGCGCACCACGGATATGCGCGAGGGGAAGAGCGCGAAGGGGTGCTTCAGCTTGAACTCGACCGTGGACGCGTCGACCGCCACCACCTGGTCGATGAACGGCACGAACTGGGCCATCAGCGAGGCGTTCTTCGGGTCGAGAACGCGCTCGAAGCTGAAGACCACGTCCTCCGCGGTGACGGGGGAGCCGTCGTGGAAGGTCGCGCCCTCGCGCAGGGTGGCGCGGTAGGTGGTCGCGTTGATCTTCTTGGGCATCTCGGTGGCCAGCGTCGGCCGGGCCACCAGCGTGGCCGGGTCGAGGTCCACCAGGCCCTCGAAGATGTGCATGTTCGCGGCGTACGGGGTCGCGCCCGAGGTGATCATCGGGTCGAAGCCGGTGGAGAGCGGGTAGGACAGGCCCGCCTCCAGTGTGTCGGCGCCCCTGCCGGAGGCGGAGGAGCCCTCGGCGGTGCTGCCCGGGCCCCCGCAGGCGGACAGGCCGGCCGTGATCGCGGTCGCCGCGCCGATGGCGCCGGTGAGTCTGAGGAAGGCGCGGCGGTCGACGCCGGCAGTGCTGCGCGGGGACAAGGTTCCTCCAGGCGGGAGACATGACGGGCGAATCAGGAAGGATCGGGGTAGCGGACGGCGTCTTCGGTGAATGCATCAGACGTCTGATGTCCGACCCTTGATAGCGTGGGAACGTAGCCCGACAGTGGAGAGGGGTCAAGAGGTGGCGGTGGGACAAGGAGCTGTCCGACGCGTGGAGCCGGAGCCGAGACCGGCGCGTCAGCCGTTGCGACAGGAGGTCGTGGACGGCATCAAGGCCTACATCCTGCGCAACCAGCTGCGCCCGGGAGATCCGCTGCCGACCGAGCCGGCCCTGTGCGAGGCGCTGGGCGCCAGCCGGTCCAGCGTGCGGGAGGCCATCAGGATCCTGACCGCGCTGGACATCGTCGAGGTGCGGCACGGTCACGGCACGTATGTGGGAAGGCTGAGCCTCTCCGCGCTGGTCGAGAGCCTGACCTTCCGCGGCCTGCTCAGCCCCGACGACGACTTCCAGGTGCTGTCCGATCTCGTCGAGGTCCGCGAGCTGTTCGAACGCGGCATGGCGGAACGGCTCGTGGAGTCGCTCACCGACGAGCAGATCGACCGGCTGGAAGGCCACGTCGACGAGATGCGCCGGGCCGGAGCGGGGGAGGGGCAGGGCTTCGTCGTGGCCGACCGCGCTTTCCACACCCTGCTCCTCGCCCCCCTCGGCAACGACCTCATCGGGCAGCTGTCCACGGCGTTCTGGGACGTGTACGTCATCGTCGCGCCACATCTGGACGTCTTCACCCATGAGCACGAAGTGGCCACCATCGCCCACCATAAGCGCATAGTGGACGCCGTCCGGGACCGGGACCCGGTGCGGTTCGCCGCCGCGCTGACCGACCACTACGCGCCGGTCCGGCAGCGCATCGCGGAGGCCCGCGCCCGCCGCTGACCGGGTGTTTCCTCCGGTGGGGCCGGTCCGGACACGGGCCGGCCCCACCGTCGTCCCAAGTCGCGGGGGCGGGGCGGCACTTCGCCCGCGACGGCCGTGGCGCCCGGCCGCGGCGGCGACGGTTCCCCGCCCGTGGCGACCGCGGGACCCCGCTCTTGACGACCGCCTTGTGGATCTCTAAGGTCCTCAAACAGCAGACATCAGACGTCTGTTCTTCTGTCATCGACTGCACCGACCGGGGCGGCCTCTCATGCCACTGACGGACCTCACCCTCGCCGAGTGCCTCGCGCTGCGGCCCGAACTCGACGAACCCGCCGACCTCGGCGCGTTCTGGGACCTGACGCTGCGGGAGGCCCGCGCGGCCGGCGGCACCCCCCGCTGGACACCCGTGGACACCGGCCTCACCCAGGTGACCACCTTCGACGTCGCGGTGCCCGGCTTCGCCGGCGAGACCGTCCGGGGATGGCTGCACCTGCCCACCGGCGCCGGCCTCCCGCTCGGCTGCGTCGTGGAGTTCCTCGGCTACGGCCGGGGGCGGGGCCTGGCGCACGAGCAGGTGCTGTGGGCCAACGCCGGCTACGCGCACCTCGTCATGGACACCCGCGGCCAGGGCTGGTCCACGGCCGGGGGCGACACCCCCGACACGGCCACCCTCAACGGCGAGGTCCCCGGCTTCCTCACCCGCGGCGTGGAGGACCCCCACGACCTCTACTACCGGCGGCTGTTCACGGATGCCGTGCGGTTCGTCGAGGCGGCCCGTGAACACCCGGCCGTGGACCCCGACCGGATCGTGGTCACCGGGCACAGCCAGGGCGGAGGCATCTCGCTCGCGGTGGCCGCGCTCGTCCCCGGCCTGGCCGGCGTCATGCCCGACGTCCCCTTCCTGTGCGACATCCGGCGCGGGGCGCAGATCGCCGGGGAACCGCCGTACACCGAGATCGCGGAGTACCTGAGCCTGCACCGCGACCGCGCCGGCACCGTCCTCGGCTCGCTGTCCTACGTCGACGCCGCGGTGCTGGCCTCCCGCGCCACCGCGCCCGCGTTCTTCTCCGTCGCCATGATGGACGCCGTCTGCCCGCCCTCCACCTGCTTCGCGGCCTACCACCGCTACGGCGGTCCGAAGGACCTGAGGGTCTACGAGTTCAACGGCCACGAGGGCGGCGGCGGTCACCACCGGCGCGCCCAACTCGCCTGGGTGAAGGAGCTGTTCTCCGCCTCCTGAGCCCCAGGCCACGGTGTTCCACCGCTCCGCGCACGTCCCGACCGTCCGACCGCACTCCCGAGAAGAGGCACGTCCATGCAACGCAAAGTCTCCCTGGTCCTCGGCACCGCCTGTCTGACCCTGCTCGGCCTCACCACCGGCGCCCACGGCGCCCCCGCGCAGAGCGGCGCCGTCGCCGCGGCCGCCCTCACCTCGCAGGACATCGCCACCGCGGGCACCGGCTCGCCCTACTACCGCATCCCCGCCCTGACCCGGACCACCAAGGGCACCCTGATCGCCGCCTACGACGCCCGCCCCACCCTCGGCGACCTCCCCGGCAACCTCGGCGTCGTCATGCGGCGCAGCACCGACGGCGGCGCCACCTGGCAGGCGCAGCAGGTCGTGCGCAAGGACGCCGCGCCCAAGGGGTACGGCGACCCCAGCCTCCTCGTCGACCGGGTGACGGGCCGGATCTTCGTCTTCTACGCGGCCTCCGTGAACCAGGGCTTCTTCGGCTCGGCGACCGGCAACGACGAGAGCGACCCGAACGTCCTGCAGGCCGACTACAGCTACTCCGACGACGACGGCCTGACCTGGAAGCACGAGCGCATCACCGCCGAGATCAAGAACCCGGCCTGGGCGGGCATGTTCGCCGCCTCCGGCGAGGGCATCCAGCTGCGGCAAGGCGCCCACAAGGGCCGGCTGATCCAGCAGTACGCCATCAGGAACAACGGCGCCAACTACGCGGTCAGCGCCTACAGCGACGACCACGGCGCCACCTGGAGGATGGGCACCCCCGTCGGACCGGGCGGCGACGAGAACAAGACGGTCGAGCTCTCCGACGGACGCGTCATGCTCAACAACCGCTCCGCGCCCTACCGCACGGTCGCCCACTCCTCGGACGGCGGCGTCACCTACACGCCCTTCCAGCGCGACACCGAACTGCCCGACCCCGCCAACAACGGCTCCGTCATCCGGTTCGCGCCGGACGCGGCTCCCTCGCACCCGCGGGCCTCCTGGCTGCTGTTCAGCAACACGGCCACCACCAACAGCCGCAGCAACCTGACCGTCCGCCTGTCCTGCGACAACGGGCAGAACTGGCCGGTGCGCAAGGTGGTCGAGGCCGGCTCCGCCGCCTACTCGACGCTCACCCCGCTCGGCGACGGCATGGGCAACGCCCGGGTCGGCCTGTTGTGGGAGCGCGCCAACCACCAGCACATCACCTACTCGTCCTTCGACCTCGCCTGGCTCGGCGGGGTCTGCGCCCCGGTCACCGTCACCCCGCCCGCCGCTCTGCCCGCGGGCCGCACCACCGAGGTCACCGTCCGCGTCGTCAGCCAGAACGACGTCGACCTCCCGACCGGCGCGGTCTCGCTCAAGCTGCCCTCCGGCTGGAGCGCCCCCTCCGTCACCATGCCCGCGCTCAAGCCGGGCCAGGGCGCCAACGTCAAGATCCCCGTCACCGTCCCGGCCGGCACCGCCGCCGGCAACGTGGCGGTCACCGCGGACTACCAGGTCCGCGGCACCCAGCACTCCTACGG
>NZ_JBRIOU010000006.1:452815-454620 GCF_053474865.1 Streptomyces sp. CO7 | reverse complement strand
CCCCCTCGGGGCCCGTCCCCCGCCCGCCCCCCGCCCCCCCCCGCCACGACGGCCGGCCGATCCCCTCTCGAACCACCTCTCGCAAGCCCCAGGAGACACCATGTCCTCGTCCCAGCCACTGCGCGGCGTCGTGCCGCCCGTCTGCACCCCCCTGGACGCGTCGGGCGAGGTCGACACCGCGTCGCTCGCCCGCCTCGTCGAGCACCTCGTCGCCGGGGGCGTGCACGGACTGTTCGCCCTGGGCTCCAGCAGCGAGGTCGCCTTCCTCACCGACCGGCAGCGGGCGGTGGCCCTGGAGACCGTCGTGGAGGCCGCCGCGGGACGCGTCCCGGTGCTCGCCGGCGTCATCGACATGACGACCCCGCGGGTGCTCGTCCACGCCGAGGCCGCCCGCGAGGCCGGCGCCGACGCCCTGGTGGCGACCGCCCCCTTCTACGCCCGCACCCACCCCCGCGAGATCGCGCTCCACTTCCGCACCGTCCGCGAGCGGGCCGAACTGCCGCTCTACGCCTACGACCTGCCGGTCTCGGTGCACAGCAAGCTCTCCACCGCCCTGGTGCGCGAGCTCGCCGAGGACGGCACCCTGGCCGGCCTCAAGGACAGCAGCGGTGACGAGGGAGGACTGCGCCGCCTGATCGTCGCCCTGGGCGGCCGCGACGGCCGCGTCGACGGCCCCGCCCCCTCCTTCAGCATCCTCACCGGCTCCGAACTGACCGTCGACGCCGCCCTGCTGGCCGGCGCGGACGGAGTGGTGCCGGGCCTCGGCAACGTGGACCCGGCCGGTTACGTCCGCCTCTACGATGCCGTGCGCGCCGGCGACCTCGACCGCGCGGTCCAGGAGCAGGAGCGGCTGGTCCAGCTGTTCGGCCTGGTGGACGCCGGACCCGAGAGCGACATGGGCCGCAACTCCTCGGCCATCGGCGCCTTCAAGCACGCGCTGCGGCTGCTCGGCGTGTTCACCCACGGCACCACCGCCGGCTCGCAGATCCAGCTGGACGAGGTCTGCGTGGCCCACGTCGTGCGGCACCTGCGCGACGCCGCGCTGCTGCCGGTCCGATGACCGGGGACGACACCTGGACGCCGGTCGTCGGCCTCGATCTGGGCGGCACGAAGATCGCCGCCGCCCTGGTCGGCGCCGACGGCGCCGTCCTGGTCCGGCACACCCGCCCCACCCCGGCGGCCGAAGGGGCCGAGGCGGTCCTCGACGCCCTGGCCGAGGCCGTTGGCGAGGTCTGGGCGCCGGGCGCCACCGCGGTGGGCGTCGCCGCGGCGGGCGTGATCGACCCCGTGTCGGGGACGGTCACCAGCGCCACCGACACCCTCCGCGGCTGGGCCGGCACCGCCCTGGCCGCGGGCCTCGCCGCTCGCACCGGCCTGCGGGTGGCCTGCGACAACGACGTGCGGGCGGCCGCGGCCACGGAACTGGCGGACCTGGGCGAGGACGGCACCCTGATCTACGCGGCCGTCGGCACCGGGGTCGGCGGCGCGATCGCGGCCGGCGGGCGGATGCTGCAGGGCGCCGGTGGCGTGGCCGGCCACCTCGGGCACCTGCCGAGCCCCGAGGCGGACGGACTGCCGTGCACCTGCGGCGCCGCCGGTCACCTGGAGGCGATCGCCTCGGGTCCCGCCATCACCGCCCACTACGCGCGGCTCGGCGGGGACCCCGCCGACCGGCTGCAGACCGTCGCCGCACGCGCCGCCCTCGGCGATGCGCACGCCACCGCCGCCATCACCCTCGGCGCCCGCGCGGCGGGCCGTGTCCTGGGCGGACTCGCCAACGCGCTCGGCCCGCACCGGGTCGTCGT
>NZ_JBRIOU010000006.1:443109-452715 GCF_053474865.1 Streptomyces sp. CO7 | reverse complement strand
CCACCGGAGTACCCCGATGACCCCGCCGCCCCCGCTCCCGCAGCAGCACCTGGCCGACACCCTGGGAGGACGGCTGATCGTGTCCTGCCAGGCGCCGCCCGGCGACCCGATGCGTCACACCGGCACCCTCGTCCGGATGGCCATGGCGGCCGAGGCCGGCGGCGCGGCGGCCGTACGGGTCAACGAGCCCGAGGTCGTCGCCGCCACGGTCGCGGCCGTCGGCCTGCCGGTGATCGGGCTGTGGAAGGACGGCGACACGGGCGTCTACATCACCCCGGGCGTGCGCCACGCGCTCGCCCTCGTGCAGGCGGGGGCGGCCGTGGTCGCGGCCGACGCGACCGCCCGGCCGCGACCCGACGGCAGCACCTTCGCCGAACTGGTCGCCGCGGTGCACGCGGCCGGGGCCCAGGTCATGGCGGACGTCTCCACCCTCGCGGAAGGGCGTCAGGCTGCCGCGGAGGGCGCCGACCTCGTCTCGACGACCCTGTCCGGCTACGTGCCGGGCTCCCCGCGGCAGACGGCCCCCGACCTGGCGCTCGTCGCGGAACTCGCCGCGGCGATCGACGTCCCGGTGGTGGCCGAGGGCCGCATCGCGACGCCGGCCCAGGCCGCCGAGGCGCTGGCCGCCGGCGCGGCGAGCGTGGTCGTGGGCACCGCCATCACCGCCCCCACGGCCCTGACCCGCCTGTTCGCGGGGGCCCTCCCGCGGTGACCGGGGACCCGCGCGTCCACGCCTGACGCCCAGGACCGGGTCGCGACGGCTGCCCGGGGGTTCACCCCTCCGCCCCCCGGGCAGCCTTCGTGATCCGGCCCTGAGCGTGCGGGTGAGGAGACGTCAGCGGGAGACGTTCTCCGAGGCCGTGAGCAGGCCCAGTTCGCGGCGGCTCGGCAGGCCCTCCCAGTCGCCCGGGACCGTGCAGGCGAACGCTCCGGTCGCGGACGCCGTGGTCAGCCGCTCCGACAGGGGACGGCCCGCCAGGAGCTCGGCCAGGTAACCGGCCACGAAGGCGTCGCCCGCCCCCACCGTGTCCACCGCGTCGACCCGCAGGGCCGGCATCCGCACCCGCTCGCCGTCCGCGACCGCCGCGCACCCGTCCGCGCCCAGCTTCACGACCGCCTGCGAGGGACCCAGCGCGCACAGCGCCGCGGCCACCTCGAGCGGATCGTCGTCCGCGGCCACGAACAGCTCGGCCTCCTCCGGCCCGGCGAACACCACGTCCGCCTCCCGGACCAGCCAGGCCAGCCCCTCCGCCGCCTGCGCCGGACTCCACAGCTTCGTGCGGAGGTTGACGTCGAAGGAGACCAGCAGCCCTCGCTCCCGGGCCGCCGACACCGCGTGCCGCACCGCCCCGGCGGCCGACGCCGACAGCGCCGGGGTGATGCCCGTGACGTGCAGCAGCCGCGCGTCGTGGAAGACCTCGTCCGGGACGTCGGCGGGGGAGAGTCGGGACCCCGCGCTGCCGGCGCGGTAGTACCAGACCCCGGCCGTGCGGGCCGTGCGCCGCTCCTTGACCATCAGCCCGGTGGGCGCCCCCGCGTCCACCACCGCCCGCACGTCCAGCCCCTCGCCGCGCAGCTCGCGCAGCACCCGCTGCCCGAACGGGTCGTCGCCGACCCGCCCGATCCAGGTCGCGGACACGCCGAGCCGCCGCAGGCCGACGGCCACGTTGCTCTCCGCGCCGCCTATGCCCAGGCTCATCACCGGCACGTGCGCCAGGGCGCCCACCCGGTCGGGCGCGAGCAGCGCCATGGTCTCCCCGAGGGTGACGACCTCAGCCACCGGACACCTCCGCCGCCGCGTCGCGCACGCTCCGCACGACCTCGCGCGCCCGCACCCGCAGGGCGCCGAGGGCGCCGCCGGACAGCGCGTCGCCGAGCAGCGGACCGCCCAGGCTGACGGCCGGGCAGCCGACCCGGATCCACTCGCCGGCGCTCGCCCGGTCCACGCCGCCGGACGGGATCACCGGCATCGCCGGGAACGGGCCGTGCAGGTCCTTCACGTAGCGCGGCCCCACCGCGGAGGCAGGGAACAGCTTCACCGCGCTCGCCCCGGCCGCCCAGCCGGTGCGCAGCTCGGTCGGCGTCAGCCCGCCCGGCACGATCGGCACGCCCCGCTCCACGGCCGCGCGGATCAGCTCCGGGTCGGTGTGGGGCGTGACCACGTACCGGGCCCCGGCCGCCAGCACCGCGTCCAGGTCCTCGACCGAGAGGACCGTGCCCGCGCCCACCTCGACGTCGGGCCCGAGGGAGCGGGTCAGCTCGGCGATCGCGTCGACGCCCCCGGCGGTGGTCAGCGTCACCTCGAAGCTGCGCACCCCCTCCTCGGCCAGGGCTTCCGCCGCCGGCCGCAGGTACGAGGCGTCCGCGGCGCGCAGCACCGCGATCACCCGGCTCTCCAGCAGGATCGGGCTCAAGGGGATGCTCATCGGTGCTGCTCCTTCGTACGGGCCCGGCGGCGCGGGGGAGCGGAGTCCTCGCCGTCGAACAGTTCGGGATGGCGGTCGCGGATGGTTTCCACGTCGGCGAACACCTGCCGCAGGTGGCCGCGGAGCGCGCTGTCCGCGCCGCCCTCGTCGCCCCGCTCCAGGGCGTCGACCACGTCGGTGTGCTGCTGCACCAGCAGCGTGATCCGGTCCTCCAGGGGGAGGGACAGCCGCCGCGCGCGGTCCAGGTGCGCCTTGGCGTGGCCCACCACGGACCAGGCGTCGCCGTGTCCGCCGACCGCCATGAGGCGGGCGTGGAACTCCTCGTCGAGCCGGAAGAACGTCTCCGGGTCGCCGCGCCGGTCGGCCTCCGCCTGCCCGGCCAGCAGGGCCCGCAGCTCCAGGACGTCGCGCTCGGTGGCCTGCGCCACGCCGTCGCGCAGGGCGGCCAGCTCCAGGGCCTCGCGGACGAACTGGGCCGAGGCCACGGCCTGCGGCCGGATCCGGGAGACGAAGGTGCCCAGCTGCGGATAGACGTCCACCAGGCCCTCCTCGCCGAGGAGTATCAGGCTCTCGCGGACCGGGGTCCGGCTCACGCCGAGCTCGGCGGCCAGGTCGTTCTCCGAGAGCGCCGCGCCGGGGCTCAGCTCCAGCCCGACGATCCGTGCCCGCAGCAGCTCGTACACCAGCTGCCTGGTGTTCCGCCCCCGCGCCCGCGCCGCGTGCAACCCGTTGACCGCCGAAGCCATCCCGGGCCTCCCCTCTTGACGTTGTCCGGTGTACTTGTATGGTAGCCGACGAACTCAGGGGCCGCAGGCATTCCGGGCGCTTCTCCCCAGCTCCCTCCCGTCCATGCGGCCGCCCCCCTGCAAGGAGGCAGGCAGATGAGCAACACTCCCGCCACGGCGTCCCCGGCCACGGCGTCCCCCGAGCTGGCGACGTCCAAGGACGTCCGCCGGACCGTCGGCGCCTCGGTCGTCGGCACGGTCGCCGAGTACTACGACTTCTTCATCTACGGCACCGCGTCGGCGCTCGCCTTCAACAAGGTGTTCTTCCCCGAGGTCGACCCCACCGTGGGCACCCTCGCCGCGTTCTCCACCTACGCCGTCGGCTTCTTCGCACGGCCCCTCGGCGGCCTGGTGTGGGGCCACATCGGCGACCGGGTCGGACGCAAGAAGGCGCTGGTCTTCACGCTGCTGCTGACCGGCCTGGGCACCTTCGCGGTCGGCCTGCTGCCCACCTACGACCAGATCGGCATGTGGGCCGCCGTCATCCTGGTCCTGGTCCGCCTGATCCAGGGCTTCGGCGTCGGCGGCGAACAGGGCGGCGCGGTCCTGCTGACCGCCGAGGCGGCCCCGCCCGGGAAGCGCGGCTTCCTCGCCAGCTTCGTCCAGCTCGGCTCGCCGGCCGCCTACCTCATCCCGACCGGCCTGTTCGCGCTGCTCACCACGCAGCTCTCCGAGGAGGCGTTCCTCTCCTGGGGCTGGCGGGTGCCGTTCCTGCTCAGCATCCTGGTCGTCGCCGTCGGCGTCTTCATCCGCCTGCGGGTCAACGAGTCCGAGACCTTCCAGAAGGCCAAGGAGCAGCAGAGCACGCACCAGACCGCGCCGCTCAAGCTGCTCGCCCGTGACCACAGGCGCGAGCTGTTCGGCGGCCTGTTCACCAAGTTCGTCGAGGCCGCGGTCTTCCCCTTCTACACCGTCTTCCTCGTGACGTACGCCAAGGAGCACGGCGTCGACGAGGGCATGGTCCTCAACTCCGTGCTGATAGCCATCGCCTGCGAACTGCTCGCCATCCCGCTGCTCGGCCGTCTCACCGACAAGGTGGGCCGCAAGCCGGTCTACCTCGCCGCCGCGGTCCTCAACCTGGTCCTGGTCGTCCCCGCGTTCAAGGCGATCGAGACCGGCGACATGGCCGTGATCGTCGCCCTCCTGATCGCGGGCCTCGCCCTGGGTCACGCAGGCACCTATGCGCCGCAGGCCTCCTACTTCCCCGAGCTGTTCCCGGCCCGCGCCCGCTACAGCGGCGTCTCGGTGGTCTGGCAGTTCGGTTCGATGATCGCCAGCGGCCCGTTCACCGTCGTGGCGGCCGCGCTGCTGATCGCCGGTGACGGATCCTTCACCTGGGTCGCCGTGTACGTCACCGCGCTGATCCTGGTCAGCATCGTCGCCCTGTACTTCATGCCGGAGACCGCCCCCGGCCGGCGCGGCGGTGCCGAGTACGCCGACTGGGGCCGCGGCGAGGACGCCGCGGGCGCTCCAGCGGCCACCACCGCCGCACGCGTCACCACGCACGCCGGCAACTGATCCACCACGCTCCCACGCTCCCCGGGAAGGGCTGTTCCATGGCCACCATCACCGAGGCGAAGGTCGTCGTGACCTCGCCCGGCCGCAACTTCGTCACCCTCAAGCTCACCACCTCCGACGGGGTCACGGGGCTGGGCGACGCCACCCTCAACGGCCGTGAACTCGCCGTCGCCTCCTACCTCCGCGACCACCTGGCCCCGCTGCTGATCGGCCGCGACGCCGACCGCATCGAGGACATGTGGCAGTACCTCTACAAGGGCGCCTACTGGCGTCGCGGCCCCGTCACCATGACGGCGATCGCCGCGGTCGACACCGCTCTGTGGGACATCAAGGGCAAGGTCGCCGGCATGCCCGTGTACGACCTCCTCGGCGGCAAGGCCCGCGAGGGAGCCCTGGTCTACGGCCACGCGAGCGGCGCCACCGTCGGCGAACTGCTCGAGGACGTCGCCCGGTTCCAGGAGGCCGGCTACCGCGCGATCCGCGCCCAGGCGGCCGTGCCCGGCGTCGCGGGCACGTACGGCGTCCGCAAGGGAGCCGTCTACGAGCCCGCCGCGGCGGCCCTTCCCGAGGAACAGCTCTGGGACACCGAGAAGTACCTGGACTTCGCGCCGCGCTACCTCGCCCGCATCCGGGAGGAGTTCGGGTTCGACTTCCACCTGCTGCACGACGTGCACCACCGGCTGACCCCCACCGAGGCGGGACGGCTCGGCGCGCGGCTGGAGGAACTGCGGCTGTTCTGGATGGAGGACCCGAGCCCCGCCGAGCTGCAGGAGAACTTCCGGCAGATCCGGCAGGCCACCACCACGCCGATCGCGGTCGGCGAGGTCTTCAACTCGATCTGGGACTGCCAGCAGCTGATCACCGAGCGGCTGATCGACTACATCCGCTGCTCGGTCGCCCACGCCGGCGGCATCACCCACCTGCGGCGCATCTTCCACCTGGCCGAGCTGTACCAGGTCCGCACCGGCTCGCACGGCGCCACCGACCTCTCCCCGGTCAGCATGTCCGCCGCCGTCCACCTGGACGTCACCGTGCCCAACTTCGGCATCCAGGAGTACATGGAGCACGACCCCCTCACCCACGAGGTGTTCCGCCCCACCTACGAGCTCCGCGACGGCGCCCTGCACCCGTCCGACGCCCCGGGACTCGGCGTGGAACTCGACGAGGACGCCGCAGCCCGCTTCCCGTACGACCCCAGGTACCTCCCCGTGGGCCGCCGTACCGACGGGTCGGTGCACGACTGGTGACCAGGCTGCAACTCGGCGCGCTGGCCGGACTGCCGAAGGGGACCGGCCCCCTCGTCGACCCCCGCTCCCTCGGCACGCGCGTCGTCCACCTCGGCCCGGGCGCCTTCCACCGCGCCCACCAGGCCGTCCACACCGAACAGGCCGAGGCGCTGCACGGCGGGGGGTGGGGCATCGCCGGCTTCTCCCAGCGCGGGCGCGGCGTGGTCGAGCAGCTCGCCCCGCAGGACGGCCTGTACTCGCTGACCCTGCGCACCCCCGAAGGGCCGCGCAGCCGCGTGGTCGGCCAGCTCCGCGAGGCCCTGCACGCGGCCGACGACGCGGACCGGCTGCGGGCCCTGCTGGCTTCCCCGCAGGTCACCGTGGTCACCCTCACGGTGACCGAGAAGGGCTACCGCCGCGCCCCCGGCGGCGGCCTGGACACCGCCGACCCGCTGGTCGCCGCCGACCTGGCAGGCGCGCCCGCCCCGGCGAGCGTGCCCGGTCAGCTGGCCCACGGCCTGCGCACCCGGCGCGTGGTCTGCGGGGCCCCGCTGAACGTCGTGCCCTGCGACAACATGGCCGACAACGGGCAGGTGGTGGCCCGCCTCGTCCGCGAGTTCGTGGAGGCGTCCGGCTGGGACGACCGCGACACCCTGCTCGCCTGGATCGACGAGGCCGTCGCCTTCCCCTCCACGGTCGTCGACCGGATCGTCCCGGCCACGACCGACGCCGACCGGGACGCCGCGAGCGAGCTCCTCGGCGTCCGCGACGAGGCGGCGGTCACCGGCGAGCCGTTCACCCAGTGGGTCCTCCAGGACGCCTTCGCGGCGGACCGGCCCCGCTGGGAGGACACCGGGGCGCTCCTCGTCCCGGACGTCGCGCCCTACCAGGTGATGAAGCTGCGGCTCCTCAACGGCAGCCACACCCTGCTGAGTTGCCTCGGCCTCGCCGACGGGCGGGAGACGGTCGCCGACGCGATGACGGCGCCGTGGGCCGAGCCGGTGCTGCGCGCCTACGCCGCCGAGGTCGCCCGGAGCCTGCCGGCCGGCCTCGACGCCGACGGGTACGTCGACGGCCTGGTGGTCCGGTTCGCCAACCCGGCGATGCGCCACCGGCTGCGG
This sequence comes from Streptomyces sp. CO7, assembly GCF_053474865.1. NCBI lineage: Bacteria > Bacillati > Actinomycetota > Actinomycetes > Kitasatosporales > Streptomycetaceae > Streptomyces > Streptomyces sp. CO7. Next base: position 445,639 of record NZ_JBRIOU010000006.1, on the reverse strand, counting down.
CAGATCGCCACCGACGGCTCCCTCAAGGTGCCCGAACGCTGGCTGGCCCCGCTGCGGGAACTGCGCGCGGCGGGCCACCCGGCCCCGGTGCTGGCCGGCGCCGTCGCGGCGTGGGCCCGCCACACCCGGGACGAGCGCCTCGACGACCCGGCGGCGGACCGCCTGCGCGCCGCCTGGGAGGGCCCCGCCGCCCGGGCCGTCCCGGCCCTCCTCGCCGTCCTCGGCGCGGAGGACCTCGCCGGGGACCGGCACTTCGTCGCCGAGGTACGCGAACACCTCGCTGCGCTGGACGTCCACGGGGCCGCGGCACTCCTCTGACCGCGACGCCGGTCCCCAGGGGCCCCTTGTGCATCGGCCCGTCACCCACGTGGTGGTGACGGGCCGACCCGGCCCGGATCACTTCCCGGTGTGCTGCTCCTCCACGTCGCAGTCGGTGTAGACCGGGGGCCGGGTCATCAGGGCCGAGAGCTGCTGGGCCAGCTCGCCGGTCTCGGGCGCGTCGCTGTTGGCCATGGCCGTCTCGTGGTCCGCGAACTCCACGACGGCGAGGTAGCGGTTGCCGTTCGCCCGGTCCTTGAGCAGCATGCGGGCGGTGGGGGCAGTGGTCCGGCCCGAGGCGCGGGACTGCTCCTCGTACTCGCTCATCCTCTGCCGCACCTCGTCGATGCGCTCGGTCTCGAAGTCGATGATCTGCACGAATTTCATGACGGTGGCCACTCCTCCTGGTGCACTGACCTGCGGCTGCTGACGCCCTCCGCCCTGCGCGGCCCGGCGCCACCGGGCCAACGACCGCCCGGTCACCAGGCAACGGGGAGTTCGGCCACCCGGGGTCGTCCGGGCACTTCGCCGGTCGGCGAGCCGACGTGTCCGGGCGGTCTGCGACGATGGCGCCATGGACGAGGAAGTCATTCCCATTCTTCGCGTCGAGGACGTTGCTGCGGCGGCGGTCGCCTGGTACGAGCGACTGGGCTTCACCGGGCAGTGGGAACACCGCTTCGAACCGGGGCTGCCCGCGTTCGTGGAGGTCGCCCGGGGCGGGGTGCGGTTGTTCTTGTCGGAACACGGAGGCGATGCCCGTCCCGACACGTTGGTCTACCTCCGCATTCGTGATGTCGAGGCCGTCGCCCGCGAGTTCGGTGTGCGGGCGGAGGACGCTCCGTGGGCGCGCGAGATCGAGCTGCGCGACCCCGACGGCAACCGGCTTCGGATCGGCACGCCGACGGAATGACACTCGCCGGCGGCGCGGTGGCAGGGAAACTGTGCCGGTGGCTGAGCGGGTACGCGTCCGCGAGATCCGGCCGGGAGCCGGAGTCAGGCTGCGGTCTTCCTGAAGTCCAGGTCGGCGTGGCGGACGGCGTGGGAGGCGGTGGAGACCGTGGCGCCGAGCATGCTGATGCAGCCGAAGAGCAGGAAGGTGGGGCCGGCGCCCCACATCTCCACCAGGAGGCCGAAGAGCGGGAACATCACCGGGGTGATGCCGACCGCGCTGAGCGCCTGGACGGCGGCGACCCGGCCCTGGAAGGCGAGGGCGGTGCTGGCCTGCATCAGGGCCATGGCCAGACCGCCGCAGAGACCGGAGACCAGCCCGGAGACGAGCGCCACGGCGACCGCGAGGGCGAGGTTCGGCATGACGCCGATCAGTCCGATGCCGGCGGAGGCGACGAGCAGGGTGATGTTGTGCCAGTGGCCGGCCCGGGGGAAGCGGCCGCGCACGACGAGCAGGAGCGAGGTCGTGCAGACGCCGGCGCTGAGAGCCGCGTTCACCCAGGCGCCGCCGGAGGGGCCCCAGCCGCGTTCCTCGGCGAGCAGGATGACGCCGATCGCCATCGGCGGGATGCAGCCGATCATCGAGAGCAGCCCGGAGAGGACGAGCGGGCCGACGACGGGCTCGTGACGCAGGTAGACGATGCCGTCGACCAGGTCGCGGCGGACGGTGGAGTCCGCGGCGGGCAGTTCCTCGGGCGGCAGCGGGGCCAGCCGGACCGCGACCAGGAGGAACAGCGAGAGGGCGAAGAGGACGCCGGTCACGGCGAAGGCGCCGGCGGGGCCGCCGAGCCCCATCGAGAGCCCGGCGAGCGGCGGACCGGCGATGTGGCCGGACCGCTGCACCAGGTTGCGCAGACTCTGCACCCGCATCAACTGGTCGCGGCCGGTGAGCCGGGGCGGCATGGCGCCGACCGCCGGCATGAACAGGGCGTCCACGACGCCGAAGACGAGGGCGAGCGCGACCAGCAGCCAGAGGCCGGGCGTGCTGAACGCGAGCGCTGCGGCGGCCGCGAGGATCACCACGGCGCGGACCGCGTCGGAGGAGATGACCACCAGGCGCGGGCCGAACCGGTCGGCGATCACCCCACCGCCGAGCATGAGGATCGCCCGGGGTATCGCGCCGACCGCCATCACCAGGCCGACCTGGGCCGGCCCGGCCACCTTCTGCGCGGCCCAGCCGAGCGCCACGAAGTAGGCGGCGTCGCCGACCACGGAGAACGTGTAGGCGATGAGCCAGCGCAGGACGTTGCCGTCCCGGTGCACC
>NZ_JBRIOU010000006.1:432629-443009 GCF_053474865.1 Streptomyces sp. CO7 | reverse complement strand
GGGCCCCTTCGTCAACGGGTTCTTCTGCTCGCGAGGTCATACACGGGCATGATCTCCCACAACGTAGGTCCTGTACAACGGAGTTGTCGGCCGGAGCGCGGTGCCGCAGGGCGCTGGGCGGAGGGTTCGCCGCCGGGCGGTCCACGACCGTCCGCTACCCGGCCAGGTCCAGCCACGCGCGGTACCGACGAGCACGGTGTGTGGCTCTGGGGCCCGGTCGGCACGTCCGCTGCGACGTCGCCACGCCCTAGCAGTGGCCGAACCCGTCCGGGGTCACCATGGTCGACCTGGCCCTCGACGTGTGCCAGGACCCGTGCGACGGGGGCGGTCTTCGCCGACGACGAGGAGGGACCCTTCGGCGGCCGACCAGGGCCGCTCCCTCGACGAAGCGCGGTTCTCCGGCCTGCGGAAATGACCAAGTCCCCTGCTATTGTGCGCCGATGCCAACGATCAAGCAGTTCCAGGTGACCTTCGACTGTGCGGAACCCGCACGCCTCGCCGGCTTCTGGTGCGAGGTGCTCGGGTACGTCGTGCCGCCGGTTCCCGCGGGGTTCGACACGTGGGAGGACCACCACCGCTCTCTGCCGCCCGAGGAGCAGGTGATCTACTTCGCGTGCAGTGATCCCTCGGGGGTGGGCCCGCGGCTGCTCTTCCAGCGCGTGCCCGAAGGGAAGGTCGTCAAGAACCGGGTGCACCTCGACGTGCGGGCCGGTACCGGACTCGTGGGTGAGGAGCGCCTGGCGACGCTCGAGGCCGAATGCGCACGGCTGGTCGAGCTCGGCGCGGTGCACGTGCGGACGATGCGTGCCGACGGCGAGAACGAGTCCTGCATCGTGATGCAGGACATCGAGGGCAACGAGTTCTGCCTCGACTGATCACTTCGGCCGGCCCGGTGGCCGGTGGGTGACGTGCGGCGACTGTGCCGCGTAGGCCGCCCCAGGCGCATCGCCGACCCGTCGGCGGGATCAGGCGTCACCATCCGGCAGGCTAGGGCGTCCCGGACTGCTGCCGGGCGGCGGCCAGGGTGGGGTAGTCGGTGTAGCCGAGCTCACCGCCTGTGTACATCAGGCCCTGGTCCCGTACCTGGTTGACCGGGGCTCCCGTGCGCAGACGCTCGACGAGGTCGGGGTTGGCGAGGAAGGCGCGGCCGAGGGAGATCAAGTCGGCTCCCGCGGCGAGCAGCCGCTCGCCTGCCTGCCTCCCGCCGTCGGCCGGCAGCGGCTGGCCCCAGCCGAGGACCGGGTTGGCGATCAGCGTGGTGGGCCAGATGCGACGTACCTCGTGAAAGAGCCCCTGCTCCGGGTCGGCGAAGACGACGTGCAGGTAGGCGAGGCCGACCTCGGCAAGGGCAGCCACGAGTGCCGGGTAGATGTCCTCGGTGTCGCCCTCCTCCATGCCGTTCACGGTGACTCCGGGAGAGATCCGCACGCCGACCCGATCGGGGCCGATCGCGTCGGCGACCGCACGGGCCACCTCGACCACGAAGCGGATGCGGTGGGCGACGGGACCTCCGTAGGCATCGGTGCGCCTGTTCGTCCCCTGGGCCAGGAACTGGTGCAGGAGGTACCCGTTGGCGGCGTGCACCTCCACCCCGGCGAAGCCCGCGTCGACGGCGTTGCGGGCGGCGGCGGCGAAGTCCGCCACGGTGCCCTCGATTTCTTCAGCGGTCATCGCGCGCGGTGTGACGGCAGGTTGCGGCCCACTGGGGGTGTGGACGGGCTCCGGGAGCGGGACGGGCGAGGGGGCGACGGGAGTGTGTCCGCTGGTGTCGGGGTGGCCGACCCGGCCGCCGTGCTGCAGTTGCAGGAACATCCGGCCGCCCGCCGCGCGTACGGCGTCGGTCACCCCTCGCCAGCCGGCCACGTGCCCGGCATGGTGGATGGCGGTGATGTTCGGGTACGTCTGCCCCACAGCGTTCGGGGTGGAGGCCTCGGCGACGATCAGTCCGGCCGAGGCGCGCTGGGCGTAGTAGGTGGCCATGACCGGTTGCGGGACTCCGCCGGCGTCGGCGCGGTTGCGGGTCATGGGAGCCATCACCAGGCGGTTGGGAAGGTCCAGGCCGCCGAGGCGGGTGGGTGCGAAGAGCATCGATTCTTCAGCTGTGTTCGTCATGCCGGTACGGTAAAAGTTGACACCAACGGCAAGTTCAAGCCCTGGATCGGGCGCGGCGTGCGGGGGACGAGGTGACGCGATGCGGATCGGTGAACTGGCACGGCGCAGCGGGGTGAGTGAGCGTTCGCTGCGCTACTACGAGACACAGGGCCTGCTGAGGCCCGAGCGCACGCCGGGCGGCCACCGGCACTACGGCGAGTGGGCCGTCGACCGGGTCATCCGCGTCCAAGCCCTCTACGCGGCAGGGCTCAACAGCAGGAAGATCGCGCAACTGCTGCCCTGCATACGCGACGTGGACGGCGCCCCGAGCGAGATCGCCACCCGCAGGCTGGTGGACGACCTCTCCGCCGAGAGGGCCCGCATCGATCGCATGGTCGCCGACCTGCTCCTCTCCCGGGACATCCTGGACGAGGTCATCGCCACGGCCTCGGCCGCGCCCCACCTGCGGCAGTGAGGTCCCGGCCGGGCACGGCCTCGGCGGAGCGGAGGGGTACGTGGGTCGTCGCCACTCGTCACGACAACAGGGCGTACGTCCTCCACGGCACCGTCACCCCCGCAGCGATCCGGTTCCCACTCCGCCGATGATCCGCCGGACGGAACCTATGGGGCGTCGACCAGGGTGCGGCCGGTGGTGGCGCCCGCGGTCAGGGCGCCCGCGTAGAAGGACTCGACGCGGGCCTGTTCCGTCGCGTTGGGCACCGCGTTGGTGCAGCTGGTGCCCGCGCTGGAGCCGGACATCAGCTGGGAGCACGGGCCGGGCTTGGTGTCGGGCAGCCCCAGGCTGTGGCCGAGCTCGTGGGCCGCGATGCGGGTCTTGTTGTACCCCTGCGCCACGGCCTGGCTGCCGAGTTCGACCCGTACCTGGCCGCCGGGACGCACCGGGCCCAGGTACGCCTGCGGCCAGCCGGTGGTCGCGACGATGACGATCTCGGCGCGGGTGCCGGCCGGGGCCTCGACCAGCTGGACGTTGTCGACGTTCCGGTTCCAGGAGGCGACGCCCGCGGCGATCGCCGACTCCCAGCCGGCGGCCCGGCTGTCGTCGTAGCGGAGCGTCACCGCCGCGGCGGCGCGCGCCGTCCCGGCCGGTGCCGGGGCCGCCTGCGCGGCGGTCGTCGCGGCGAAGGTGAGCGCTGCGGCGACGCCGGCCGCCTTGAGCCACGAGAACTTCTGCATGGCTGTCCTTTCGGTCACGGGTTCCGGCCCTGTCCGGAACCGGGGTGGGGGGTTGCGGCACCGCGCCGGCAGGTGACCTGCCGTCAGTCCCGTCGTAGGTTCTCCCAGGGGCCCCAGGACACTGCCCAACCGGGCCGATAGGTCATGCTCATGTCAGCGAGGTCGGCCGGAAAGCGCCCACCCGCGGTCACGAACCGGCCGCAGGGTTCCGCATGTGCGGTCCACGCGGCGAGAGGGGGAGCGCCCCCGCGGGGAACCAGTGGTGCCGGTGGGCATGGCCACCCGCCCTGGGAGGCCCTTAGGATCACCGCAGGCAAGGCCGTAGCGCAGTGGTCGTCGCACCCGAGCTCCACGCTGGTGGACGTCGGTTCGAATCCGACCGGCCTTGCCGTCCACGTGGTGCGGGGAAGAGTCGGCCGGGGGAGTGGGGGAGCGGGATGAGCACGACCACGCCCGTGCGCTGCCCGGCTGGAGGGGCCGGGACCGCGGAGCGCGCAGCCGGCGCCCGCCCCGGCCTGCGGGTGGTCGAGGGCGTCGACCGGTGATCGGACAGGACCCCGTGGACACGTCGAGCTGGCGGCGGGTCCGCCGCTACGCCGTGCCGCGCACGATGATCGAGCGCGCCACCGAGCGACGCCTGGCGGGCGACTGGGCCGGCGCCTGCGCGGCTGCCAACGCCGACGTCGGCCTCGACCTGCGTGACGTCGCCGCACGGCACGGCGCCGATGTCGCCGCCGCCGTGGAGGACGACCTGCGAAACCTCGTCCCGGACCTGATGCGCTGGCACCTGCCGCGCACGCTCGGCGGGCGGACCACGCTGGCCACCGACGTGGCCGTGCTGCTCTCCCGGCACACCTCGCGCACGGACGGGCCGGTCTTCCTGTACGTCCTCACGCCCGCGACGATCGACGGCCCGCAGCGTCTCGCGCTGCGCCTCGGGTCGCCGCAGGCGGAACAGCGGCCGAGGGCCGGGGCGATCACCTGCGAGGACTGGTCGGCGGCTCGTCACCTGTGGGACGTGCGGCACACCGCCGAACTGCGGGAACGCTGCGGCGGCGGCCCCGACCGACCACCCTTCATGGAGGCCGACGGCACCCCTCGTGATCCGTCCCTCCTCCCCGTCGCGGACCCCGGCGACGGCCCGGGCGTCGACCCCGCGGCGCGCACCGAGTGGACGGTGCTGCTGCAGGAGCAGGAGCGCACGGCCGAGGCGTTCGCCGCGGCGGGCATCCCGCTGGACGGCGCACCTCCCCGGTTCCGGCTCGCCCCGCACCTCCTCACCCTCACCCGGCTGGCTGACGAACTCCAACGGCTCGCCGCCCAGCTGCCCGGGCGCCGGTTCCGGCTCGACGCCGGTTGGCGCGGGACGCTGTTCCTCGAGCAGGCGGACGGGCCCGGGGACGCGGTGCGCGCGCGGGTGGCCGAACCCCAAGGCGACGCCCCGCCCCTGCCCCGGTGGCTGCACCAGCCGCTGCCCGACCTGCAGTTGCTGCGGGCCGGCCACCTCACCCCTGCCGCACTCCACCCACTGGTGGGCGCCTCGCTGTTCCCCGCGCTCCCCGTCCCCGAGGGGCCGCCGGGTCCACGTACGCCGGAGCCGGTGCGCGTGAGGTGCGGTGGGGAGTGGCACGAGGTGGTCTCCCGCGGTGGGCGGCTCGACATCCCGCACGGCGAGCACGAGCAGCCGCCGGAGCGTGCCGCCTGCGAGATCCCGGCCGACTGCCGCTTCCCGGCCAACTGCCGCCGCCTGCCCGCGCAGCCGCGGCCGGCCGACTGCTTCGCGGTCCGTGAGGCGTGGACGACCGGGAGGGGCCGGCTGCCGAAGGCGCTGCGGGTGCAGCGGGCCGAGCTGTTCCAGCGGGCGCAGCACGGTGACACGGCGGGTGTGCTCGCGCTGCTGGACGCCGGTGTCGACCCGCGCGTGCGGGACGGCGGGCGCCGGAGCCTGCTGCACGTCCTCCACCTGCTCGACCACGAGGCGCTGCTGCCCCGGCTCGTCGAGGCGGGGCTCGACCTCGAGGCCCAGGACTGCCGGCAGCGGACGCCGCTGTACGCGGCGGCGTACGCGGGGGGCTCGCCCGCCCTGGTGCGGACGTTCCTCTCCATGGGCGCGCGCATCGACGCGGTCGACGACCGTGGTCTGACGATGGCCCAGGTGATTCGTCCGTACGGGCGGAGCGACCTGGCCTTCCTGTGCGAACGCGTGGAGCGGGAGCACCCCCACCGCGGCAGCTGGTGGTCGGGGATGACGCCGGAGGAAGAGCCCGTCTGGAAGCGGCTGGGCCTCAAGAGGTAGCCGCGGGCCGAGCAGCGGCCGAGAGCCCTGTCGGCGGGCCGAGGAACGGTTCCGGACAGTTCCGGCCCGTCCCGCCCCGCCACCCTTGACCCAGACATGCCACGCGCTCACCATGAGCGCCACCGCACCCGCACGTCGTACGCGCACGTCGCAACGCCCCGCTCCACTCCCTCAGGCCGGACAATCCCGGTACTCCCGGAGAACCAAGGAGACTTCATGCGACTCCGCCCCCACGGCACGGGCGCCCGCCACCGCGGACGCACCGCCGCCCTGGCCGCCCTGCTGGCCCTGGCGCTCGCCGCACCCGTGTCGGCCACGGCCGACGACACGCCGACGGCGACCGCCGCGTCGGACGCGGCGGACGAGGTCCGCCAGTACGAGATCACCCTGCACTCCACCCCCGAGGACCGTGCCGCCCTGCAGCGGGCAGGGGTGACCGTCGACGAGGTGCACGGCCACGGTGTCGTCGTCTCGGGCCGCGCCGACCAGATCAGGAAACTGCGCTCGCTGGGCTACGACGTGATGCCGCTCGGCTCGGTCCCCGACCGGTCCGCAGGGCAGGACGACGTCCGCCCCCTCGACTTCCCGACCGCCGACGCGCGCTACCACAACTACGCGGAGATGACGGCCGAGATCAACGCGATCGTCCAGGCCAACCCGCAGATCGCCTCGCAGCGGGTCATCGGCACCTCGTACCAGGGGCGCAACATCGTCGCCGTCAAGATCAGCGACAACGTCGCCACCGACGAGGCCGAGCCCGAGGTGCTGTTCACCCATCACCAGCACGCCCGCGAGCACCTCACCGTCGAGATGGCGCTGTACCTGCTGCGTGAGCTGACCGGCGACTACGGGACCGACTCGCGGGTCACCAGCATGGTGAACGGCCGCGAGATCTGGATCATCCCGGACCTCAACCCGGACGGCGGCGAGTACGACGTGGCCACCGGCTCCTACCGCTCCTGGCGCAAGAACCGCCAGCCCAACTCGGGCTCCAGCTACGTCGGCACCGACCTGAACCGCAACTGGGCCTACCGCTGGGGCTGCTGCGGCGGCTCCTCCGGCTCGACGTCCTCCGACACCTACCGCGGCACCGCCGGCGAGTCGGCCAAGGAGGTCAAGGTGGTCGCCGACTTCGTGCGCGGGCGCGTGGTGGGCGGCAAGCAGCAGATCAAGGCGGGCATCGACTTCCACACCTACAGCGAGCTGGTGCTGTGGCCCTACGGGTACACCACGGCCGACACCGCGACCGGTCTGACGGCCGACGACCGCAGCGCCCTCGCCACGGTGGGGCAGAAGATGGCCGCCAGCAACGGCTACACCGCCGAGCAGTCGAGCGACCTGTACATCACCGACGGGTCGATCAACGACTGGCTCTGGGGCACGTACAAGATCTTCTCGTACACCTTCGAGATGTATCCGTCGTCCAGCTCCGGCGGCGGGTTCTACCCGCCCGACGAGGTGATCGACCGCGAGACCTCCCGCAACCGGGACGCGGTGCTGCAACTCCTGGAGAACGCGGACTGCATGTACCGCTCGATCGGCAAGCAGGCGCAGTACTGCGCCTGACGCGGCCCGCCGGTGGCTTCGCGGCCCCGCCGGTGGCTTCGCGGCCCCACCGCGTGCACGACGCGGTGGGGCCGCGGCCGCCCTGGCCTCAGTGCTGCTTGGCCAGCCACTCCTCGAAGGTGGTCGGCGCGATGCGGGCGTCCGGACCCGGCAGCATCACCTCACCGGCCATCTCCGTGCCGAACAGCCCCGTCCAGGTCGGCACCAGCCGGACCGCGCGGCCCCGCGCCTGATGGGTGCGCCGGGCCATGTCCACCAGGTCCTGCGGGTCGGGCCCCGCGACGTCCCGGTACTGCCCCTGCGGAGCGCCGGTGGCGATCTCGGCGAGGATGTCCGCCACGTCCTGCGGAGCGATCGGGCGCAGCAGCAGCGGGGCGACGGTGGCGACGCCGTCCTGCTCCGTCCACCCCGTCACCATCTCGGCGAAGTCGTGGAACTGGGTCGCCGGGACGATCGTCCAGGGCACCAGGCCCTCGGAGACGAGGCGTTCCTGCTCCCGCTTGCCGGCATAGTGCGCGTTGCCCTCGACGCGGTGCAGACAGGCGATCGAGAGCAGCACGTGGTGCCGGACCCCCGCCCGCGCCTCGGCGGCGAGCAGGTTGCGGGTGCAGGTGCCGAAGAACGCGACCGCTTCGTCACGGTCGGCCGCGGGACCGTTGGTGGCGTCCACGACGGCTTCGACACCGGTCAGGGCGGCGTCGAGGCCCTCCCCGGTGGTCAGGTCGACGCCGAGCGAGCGGCTGATGCGCACGACCTCGTGCCCGGCCTCCTCCAGGGCGGCGACGGTCAGGGCGCCGATGTTGCCGGTCGCGCCGGCGACGGCGATCCGCATGATGGGCTCCTCCGTGTCAGGAGTGGTGGATGGTCTCGCCGGTGATCCCGGCGAGGACGTCCAGCAGCCGGTCCTGGACGTCCAGGTCGTAGGCGGCCGGATTGGCCCGCAGGGAGACGCGGTGCTTGAGGTACCGGCCGGTCACCAGCGCGTCCGGCTCGTCGGACGAGGCCAGCCACACCTGGGTCTCGGCGCCGTCGGGCAGCGCGTCGGTGGCGTTCGGACCGCCCATCCGGGTGCGCACCCAGCCGGGGTCCACCGCGTTGACGACGACGTCCGGCCACCGGCGCGCCAGGGCGAAGGCGAGCGCCACGTCCATGAGCTTGCTGTCGGAGTAGGCCTGCATGCCGTCCCACGCGCGCTTCGCGAACGTCAGGTCGCCGAAGTCGAGACGCCCCGCGGACTCCAGCCCCGAGGTGAGCAGGACCAGGCGCGCCGGGCGGGGCGAGAGGGCGGTCAGCAGGTAGGGCGCCACCACGTTGACCTGGAAGATGTGCTCCAGCCCGTCGCCGGTCGTCACCCGCTCGGAGGCGCCGCCGCCCACACCCGCGTTGTGGATCACGGCGTCGAAGGGGCCCGCCTCCGCGGCCGCCGCGGCCAGCGAGCGGGTGCTCCCCAGTGAGGCCAGGTCGCCGGTCAGCACGGCGGCGGCGCCGGGCAGGGAGGCGCGCAGCTCGGCGGCGCGCCGGTCGTCGCGGGCGTGGACGACCACCCGGTGCCCGGCGTCGATCAGTGCCCGGGCGGTCTCGTGGCCGATGCCCTGGGCCGAACCGGTGACGAAGACGCTGCTCAAGGTGGCCTCTCCCCGTGACGGAGCGGCGACTGCCGCTCTTGACGATCCGTCACCCACCCTACGAGACTCCGACGGTGACCGAGCCGACCCTACCCAGCCTGCCCTTCCCGCTCACACCGGAGGGCGGGCCGCCGTGCGTGTTCGAGACGTCCGGCGGATCGCTGCGGCTGACCGGACAGGCCGGCACCGACCTCTTCCTCGACCCGGCGGGCGGCGGCACGCCCCCGGACGCCGGCCGGCTCGCCGGCGTGCCGCCGGAGGGCGACTTCAGCCTGGCGGCCCGGGTGCGGGTGGAGTTCGCCTCCGCCTTCGACGCCGGCGTGCTGCTGGTGCACGCGGCCGAGGACCGCTGGGCCAAGCTCTGCTTCGAGTACTCCCCGCAGAAGACCCCGACCGCGGTCACCGTGGTCACCCGCGGCACCTCCGACGACGCCAACGCCTTCGAGGTGTCCGGCGACACGCTGTGGCTGAGGATCACCCGCTCGGGCCGCGCCTGGGCCTTCCACGCCTCCACCGACGGACAGTGGTGGCGCCTGCTGCGCTACTTCTCCCTGCACGAGCACGAGCACGAGGCGGACGCCCGGCGCACCACGGTCGGCTTCCTCGCCCAGTCGCCCACCGGCCAGGGCTGCACCGCCTGGTTCGAGGACGTCACCTTTACGCCCTCGGTCCCCGCCGACCTGCGCGACGGTTCCTGAGAGGGCCGCGTACGCGCAGGTGAAAGTGGTTTGCCGGGGTGATCGCGGGCCGGTTAGCGTCACCGCGTGACCCCGACACTGCGCACCGCCCGCCTGCTGCTCGAGCCCTACCGCCGTGAGGACGAGGAGGACTTCGTCGCCCTCTTCCTCGACGAGAGGGTCTCCCGCTGGATGGGCGACGGCCCCGAGCCCGAGGCGGAGTACCGCGCGCTGTTCGGGCGGGTCTTCACCAAGGTGTACGCGCAGGAGCTGTTCGACGTCTGGGCCGTGCGGCAGGACGGGCGCCTGGTCGGGCACGCCGAGATCAAGCCCAACGAGGAGCTGGGCGGTCACGAGATCATCTACGCCCTCGCGCCAGGGACCTGGGGCTCGGGCCTGGGGCGGGAGCTGGCCGCGGCGATCGTCGCCCACGGCTTCGGCGCCCTCGGCCTCACCGAGGTGCACGCCACCGTCGCCGAACCGAACACCGCCTCCCTGGCCGTGCTCGGCAAGCTCGGCTTCGAGCACGTCCGCGACGTGACCGAGGACGACGGCTCCGTCACCCGGGTCCTGACCTGCCGCGACACCGGCCGGTAGGCCCGCGGGGACGGCACGGCCGGGCCCGCGGGGACGGCACGAACGCGAGCACGTACGACTGGGGGGAGCCGCGCCAGGAGCTCCGCGCGCGCAGGTCCCGGACGTAGGCGGCCTGGTGCCTGGGCGGGAGAGGCACTAGCGTCCGGCGGGGCACATGTGTAGTACCGATGCGGCAGGGGCCCGCGACCAGGCGGGTCCGCGCCGCTCTGTCCGCTCTCCCGTACGAACGCAGGAGCCGTACATGCTCAAGAGACGATTACCGCGCCGCCGCTGGTTAGGTCTGCTGCTCGCCCTTCCCCTGGCCGTCACCGGCCCGTTGTCCCTCCCCGCCGCC
>NZ_JBRIOU010000006.1:430969-432529 GCF_053474865.1 Streptomyces sp. CO7 | reverse complement strand
CCTCCCCGCCGCCTCCGCCGAGGCCCCGCCCGCCAAGGAGTCGCGGACGGCCGCCGCCGCCGTGCCGCCCATGGAGGAGGTCCTCGCCACCACCACCCAGGTCGCCTCCGGCCTGCGGCGCCCCACCGCCATCGTCGCCCCGAGCGACGGCACCGGGCGGCTGTTCATCACCGAGAAGTCCGGACGGGTGCGCGTCTACCAGCCCAGCTCCGGCCTCTCCTCCACCCCGCTGCTGGACATCGTCGACAAGGTCGACGAGTCCGGCAACGAGCGCGGCCTGCTGGGCATCGCCCTGCCGCCCGACTTCAACACCAGCAAGAAGCTCTACCTCGCCTACACCGCGCTGCCCGACGGCGCGGTCACCCTGGCCCGCTACAACCTCGCCGACGCCAAGCTCGAGGTGCTGCTGCAGCAGCCGCACGCCGACTACAGCAACCACAACGGAGGCCAGCTCGCCTTCGGTCCCGACGGCAAGCTGTACATGGCCATCGGCGACGGCGGCGGGTCCGGCGACCCGTTCGACACCGGTCAGCGCAAGGACACCCTGCTCGGCAAGATCCTCCGCGTCGACGTGAGCCGCAGCTGCGGCTCGCTCCCGTACTGCATCCCGGCCGACAACCCGTTCGCCAACACCGCCGGCGCCCGGGGCGAGATCTGGCTCTGGGGCACCCGCAACCCGTGGAAGTTCTCCTTCGACCCGGCGGACGGGTCGATGTGGGTCGCCGACGTCGGCCAGGGACGGTGGGAGGAGATCACCCACCTGACGCGCGCCGAGCAGGCGGGCGCGAACCTCGGCTGGTCCTGCTACGAGGGCCCGCAGGTCTTCGACGAGGCCCAGTGCGCCTCCGGCGCCCGCTACACCCCGCAGGACTACTACTACTCGCCCTACAACGGCAACTGCGCGGTCATCGGCGGGCAGGTCTACCACGGCAAGCAGTTCGCCGACCTGGTCGGCGGCACCTACATCGCCACCGACTACTGCTCGTCCCAGGTCTGGGCACTGCGCCCCGACGGCAACGGCGGCTACCGCCAGGCCGACATCGGTGACTGGCCGACCCAGGTGACGGCGATCGGCACCACCCAGGAAGGCGAGTTCTACGTCGTCAACGACCTGCCCGGCGGCCTGCACAAGGTCTCCTTCGAGCGGACGAAGCCGCCCTGCAAGGTCGACGTGAAGAAGACGGCCTGGGGCACCGGCATGACCGTCGACCTCACCGTCACCAACACGGGAACCACCCCGATCGACGGCTGGTGGCTGCAGTTCTCGCTGCCCTACGGGCAGAGCGTCACCTCGGACTGGAACACCGATCTCACCACCCTCGGTGACATCCACACCGCGTCCAACTCCGGCCACAACGCGGCGATCCCACCGGGCGGCTCCGTCACCCTCGGCTACCTGGTGAGCCACACCGGCAACACCGCCGCACCGGGTCGCTTCACGCTCAACGACATGCCTTGCGCCCGCACCGGCAGCAACTGACACCGGACAGGCGGCAGCGCACGACACGTACGAAGGGGGCCCGTGCCACGGCGACCAGCCGCGGCCCGGGCCCCCCGCCG
>NZ_JBRIOU010000006.1:427736-430869 GCF_053474865.1 Streptomyces sp. CO7 | reverse complement strand
CCGACGCGATCGCGCAGTACGTGCCGCGGCCCTGTGTGCTGCACCCGGAGCGGGTGACCGAGTACCCGGACGCCGACCTCCCGAGGGAGCTGTGGCTCCAGCTGCGGGACCAGTTCGCCCGGCTCGAGGCCGAGACGGAATGGGAGTACGAGCGCGATCTCGCCTCCGCGTCGGGCGTCGAACTGGGCGGCTACCCGGGCTGGACGCAGGGCCCGGAGTGGCCCGACTGCGGCGGCTGCGGACACCGGATGGACCACCTGCTGACCGTCGCGAGCTGGGAGTACGACGGTGTGCGGAGCAGCTGGACTCCCGTCGAGGACCGGGCCGCGGCGGCCGAGGGCGCGCCCACCTAGGCCGGGCGGGACGACTTCCGGTCTCTGACGGTGCGTGAGGCGGCCGGTCTGATGCTAGGCGACGCCGGGGGCGTGTACCTCTTCGAGTGCCGCGGCTGCCCCGGCAGGCCGGTCGAGCACCGCTTCGACTGCTCCTGACCACGTCGCGGCGCAGGCCCCGGACTCCGCACGTCGGGTGCCGCACCTGAGTACCCGTACTCATGACCTTCCGCGCCGTCCCGGCGACGCTGGTCGTGCACGACCACACAAGGGGGATCCATGGACAGGCCGCTGCTCTACCTCGACGTCGACGGGCCGCTCAACCCGTATGCCGCCGCGCGGCCGCGTCCCCTGCCCGGCTACCGGGCACGTCCGGTGCCCGGCACCCTCAGGGCCCGCCCGTGGCGGCTGTGGCTGAACCCGGCGCACGGACCCGCGCTGCTCTCCCTCGGCTTCGACATCTGCTGGGCCACCGCCTGGACGGCCCACGCCAACCGGCACATCGCCCCCGTCCTCGGGCTCCCCGAGCTCCCCTTCGTCGACTTCGGCGACGACCTGTTCCGCGAGCGTCCCGACGGCGTCCACTGGAAGACCGCCGCGATCGTGGAGCACGCCGCCGGCCGCCCGTTCCTCTGGGTGGACGACGAGCAGAGCGTGCTGGACGAGCTGTACGTCGACGCCTGCAGTCCCGCACCGGCGGCTCTGCACCACGTCGACCCGCGCCTGGGCCTGCGTCCCGAGGACTTCGTCGCGCTGGCCGACCTCGCGGACGGCCTCTGCGACCGCGCCGGGCTGCGCGAGCCTCCTCTCGCCTGCAACTGGTAATTGGCTGATCATTTTTTATAACTGGTAGTCCGCGTGAAGGCGGTCAATTGATCACCTTGCGCCATTCCCGATCAACCTTTCTCCGTGCCGGATCACTCCGCGTACGTTGCGATCGCAGGCGGGCCCGGAACCGGGGCCCGTACCGCCGACACACAACGGAGGCCGCGATGGCGAGCGTGGAAGTTGCACTCAAGGAACTGATGACCGAGGTCGAGGGCTCGCTGGGCGCGGCCGTCGTCGACTACACCAGCGGTATGGCCCTCGGCACGCTCGGCGGCGGGAAGGAACTGGACCTGACCGTCGCGGCGGCCGGCAACACCGACGTCATCCGGGCCAAGGTGCGCACCATGGAGCACCTCGGGCTGCAGAGCCAGATCGAGGACATCCTCATCACGCTGGGGACGCAGTACCACCTGATCAGGCTGGTGACGGGCCGCAACGGAAACGGCCTGTTCCTCTACCTGGTGATCGACAAGGAGCGTTCCAACCTGGCGATGGCCCGCCACGTCCTCAAGCGGGTCGAAGCGCAGCTGGAAGTCTGACCGCTCCGCGACCCGGCAGACGCATGCCCATGAATTGAAGAATTCTTCAAGTCATCAGTTGGAGATCATTCCAAATGGTGCACGTGAGCTGCGCGGATCGAGAAGATGAGCGGATAAACCCATGGCGCGGTGGGGGAGCGCCGCGCCATGGGAGCCAGCCACCCCGACCGGCAGGAAGAGCGCCATGCAACTGCCCCTCTACCAAGCCAAGGCAGAGTTCTTTCGCATGCTGGGGCACCCGGCACGCATCAGGGTCCTGGAACTGCTGCAGCACGGGCCGGTCCCGGTGCGGGACCTGCTCGCCGACATCGAGATCGAGCCGTCCAGCCTGTCGCAGCAACTGGCCGTGCTCCGCCGCGCGGGCATCGTCGTGTCCATCCGGGAGGGCTCGACCGTCAGCTACGCACTGGCCGGCGGCGACGTGGCGGAACTGCTCCGCGCGGCCCGCCGCATCCTCACCGAGCTCCTGGCGGGACGCAACGAACTCCTCGCCGAACTGCGCGAGAGCGACCCCGCCCCGCCGGTCCCGGCAGTGGCCGAGTAGCCGAACGGAATTCCTCCCGCCGTTTCCGGCGACCGGTCGGGGGCAGACGAACCGGTGACCGCCTACGAAGGGAGTAGCCATGAGTGCCGAAGAGAAGGCCAAGGCCAAGGGCGAGCAGATCGTGGGCAAGGCCGTACGCAAGGGCGCCCACGCCGCCGGCGACGACAAGACGGCGGCCAAGGGAGGCGCCCTGGAGGGCCGCGGGCACGCCCGGGGCACCAAGGAGAAGGGCAAGGACGCCTTCAAGCGCTGACCTGCCGGCCTCGCGGTGCCGCACCCGCGATTGACGGCCCGCCGTGCGACCGCGCACGGCGGGCCGTCGCGTCGTCCGGCGGGGGACCGGCCGGACCTCCGCAGGCCGCCGCCGTGCTCAGGCGACCGCCGTGCTCAGGCGACCACCGTCCTCAGACCGACGGCGGTCGCTGGTCCACCAGGTGGTCGACCACGCTCCAGTCGAGCCGGGACTCCTCGGTGCCCTCGGGGACCAGGCTCCAGGTCCGGTCGAGCCAGTGCTGCACCGGCTCCAGAGGCAGGTCGAGCAGCGCGTAGCCGGTGGCGCCCTGCAACAGGATCCGGGCATGGGTGCTGCCGCAACAACCGCACCGGCAGCCGCCGGACGGCCAGACGCGGACGTCCCCCTCACCGGTGGGCTCGTACAGCCCGTCCTGCAGAAGGTCCCGGGAGAACACCCAGCGGGTCCGGCGGCCCTCCTCGGAGGGGAAGCTCACGCTCACTCCGAACGGCTCCGCGGGGTCGTAGCCGAGGTGCACCGACAGCGGCGTGGCCGCCTCCTGGTTCACCACGAGGTGGCAGGTCAGACAGGTCTCCACCGGGAGCTCCTGCGGGGGCCGGCCGTCAGGGCCGGGGCGGTGCGCGGGGGACATGGGCAG
>NZ_JBRIOU010000006.1:423651-427636 GCF_053474865.1 Streptomyces sp. CO7 | reverse complement strand
CTCCTGGGGCGGGGGACGACGCCGACGCGGGCGTGACGCCCGTTCGTCCTTCGCCGGTCACTGTGACGGCCACCGTTGCTCACCCGCCAGACCAGTGGGTGCTCACCCGCCGCTCACCCCCGTGCCCGCACGGGTCCGCGCCCTCCTCCTGTCCGGGTGGCGGAGGCGGATTCCCGCACGTCGGGGCGGCATATACATTGCGCGGATGAAGCGTGAAGCGAAGAGCCTGGCGGAGCGGCTGAGGTGGGCGCGGGAGCGTGCCTTCGTCGGGCGTTCCGCGCAGCTGGCGGTGTTCCGCGAGGCCCTCGCCGGCGGCGACGGCGCACCCGCGGTGATCTACGTCCACGGGCCCGGCGGAGTGGGCAAGTCGACCCTGCTCCGGCGGTTCGCGGACGAGAGCCGGGACGCGGGCCGGCCCGTGGTCGAGGTGAACGGCAGGCTCGTCGACCCCTCGCCCGCCGGGGTGGAGGCCGAGGTCGCGGGCGCCCCCGCGGACGCCGTGCTGCTCGTCGACGCCTTCGAGCACTGCCAAGGGCTGGAGAGCTGGCTCGTCGACCGCTTCCTGCCCACCCTGTCGCCGCGGACCCTGGTGGTGCTCGCCGGCCGCGAGGCGCCGAGCCCCACCTGGACCGCCGACGTCGCCTGGAGCGAGATCCTGGCCGTCATGCCGCTCGGCGACCTCGACGAGAGCGAGGCGGCCCGGCTGCTGGAGCTGCGGGGGGTGTCGCCGGCCCTGGGCCGGCGCGTCCTGCGGTTCGCCGGCGGTCACCCGCTGGCCCTCAACCTCGCCGCCGGCATCGCCACCGACGGCAACGGAGGGGACTGGGCGCCCACCCCCGACGTCCTGACCGCGCTGCTCCAGCAGATGGTGGGGGACGTCCCCTCTCCCACTCACCGGCTCGCCCTGGAGGTGGCCGCGCACGCGATGACCACCACCGAGGGGCTGCTGCGCGCGGTGATCGGACCCGAACAGGGCGCCGAGATGTTCACCTGGCTGCGGCGGCTGCCGATCGCCGACTGGGGGCGGCAGGGCCTCTTCCTGCACGAGATGGTCAGCGACGCCGTCGACACCGACCTGCGCTGGCGGGACCCGCAGGCGTACGAGGAGATGCACCGCCGCCTCGGGCACATCCTGCTCGAGCAGGCCCGTACCGCCCCGCCGGCCGAGGCCATGACCGCGATCCGCGAGCTGACCTACCTCAAGCGCTACGGGTCGATGGGCGAGTACTTCCAGATGCGCCGGGAGGGCGACTTCCACGAGGACGTCCTCGGGCCGGACGACCACGAGGCCGTGCGCCGGCTGATCGCGCTCACCGAGGGCCCCGAGTCGGCGGCCGTCGTCGACTTCTGGCTCCAGCGGCAGCCCGAGGCCTTCTGGCTCTACCGCGACTCGGCCACCGGCGAGGCGGCCGCCTTCATGACCTGGCTGCGGATCTCCACGCCGAGCGAGGAGGAGCTGACCGCCGACCCCATCCTCGCCCAGGCCTGGGAGTACGTGGGGCGCACCAGTCCGATGCGCCCCGGTCAGCACATGCTGGTGGCCCGCTTCTTCGTCAACCCCGCGGCCTACGGGGAGATCTCCCCGGTACAGCACCTGATGCAGCTGCGCATCTGCGCCGACTGGATCCGCTCCGAGGGGCTCGCCTGGTCGTTCCTGCTCAGCCCGTTCGCCGACCTGTGGGACCCGCTGATGCGGCACCTGGGGCACGAGAGGGCCACGGACATGCCCTGGCCCAACGGCCACACGTACTCGCTGTTCGCCTGCGACTGGCGGACCACCCCGCTGTCGGTCTGGTTCGACCGGACCCAGCCCGGCGCGCTCACCGAGGAGCCGCCCGCCGTGCCGACGGCCGGACCCGCTGCCCCGCTGACCCGCGCCGACTTCGACGCGGCCGTGCGCGCGGCCCTGCGCGACTGGCACCGGGAGGACGACTTCGCGGCCGGCCCGCTGCTGCGGGCGCGCATGGTCACCGGCCTGCCCGGGCACACGCCGGACCGCGCCGCGGAACTGCTGCGCGAGCTGATCACCGACGTCGTCGACGCCATGCGCGCCGACCCGCGGGACGCCCGGGTGCACCGGGTGGTCGCCACCACCTACTTCCACCGGGTGCCCAACCAGATGGCGGCGGCCGAACGTCTGGGCCTGCCCTACAGCACCTACCGGCGCCATCTGCAGCGGGCCCACGAGCGCCTGTGCGACGCGCTGTGGCGGCGGGAGACCTCCGACCGCCCGGCGCCGGTCAGGGCCGGGACGGCCGGCGCGCACCTGACGGCTTCGGCCGGGGTGGTTGAACAGTGAATGACCCGCTTTTCGCGGGGATCCGCCGCATGGGGCGGGAATGAGACGTCCTGTTCGGGCGCGCGCCGGGGCGCAAAGGGCGCTCAAAACCGGTGGCGCGATGTGATGGCTCACGCAATTGCCAGAGACATTCTCGGACACCGTCGTTAAACCGTCACGGGGGTGACGCCGGCGAACGGTTCCACCCGATTATTTTCGTGGCCATGACAGCACGAAAAGGCGGGTCCGGGGATCTTCGACATAGTCGTCGTCACAGATGGGAATGGGCGTGGAAGGCCGATCATGAAATGCGGCGGCATATGCCCCCACGGGTATCCGTGTATGCATTTCGGCCAAGTCCGGACAGCCGTCTAGGCGGATGCCTGTGAAGGCTGGAGCATGAGGGAGTCGGCTGTTGGACGGTGCGGCGATTGGCCGACAAGTGGCTTCCGCGCCGCACCGGACGCGCGGGGAACGACGGGAACAGGGGGTCTCCACGGTGGATCTGTTCGGTACCGCCACGCACGACGAATTACGGTCCAGGGTGCGGGAGTTCGCCGAAACGGAGATCCGGCCCCGGATCGGTGAACTGGAGACGGAGAAGACCGTCGGCGAAGTGGGCCACAAACTCTCCCGCATGATCGCCGAACAGGGCTGGATGGGCGCCACGATAGACCCCGTTTACCAGGGCATGGGCGTGGGACACCTTGGCAAGACCGTGATCATTGAGGAACTCTCCCGCGTCTGCGGCGCCATGGGCGCGATGGCACAGGCGAGCATTCTGGGCGTCGCCAAAATCATTCACTTCGGCGACGCGGCCCAGCGGGCGGCCTGGCTGCCGCGAATAGCCAAGGGCGCGTGCCTGCCCACCATCGCCGTCACCGAGCCGGGCTCGGGGGGCCATGTCCTCGGCATGACCAGCAGCGCGGTCCGGGACGGCGGCGACTACGTGCTCACCGGCCGCAAGGTCTACGTGGGCAACAGCCACGTGGGGGACCTGCACGGCGTGGTGGTGCGCACCGGGCCCGGATCGCGCGGGCTCAGCGCCTTCCTGGTCGAGGCCAGGCGGCCGGGCGTGCGCCTGGCACCGCAGCAGGAGTCCATGGGACTCCACGGCTTCTCCTTCGGGGAGATCGTCCTCGACGGCGTCCGGGTGCCGGCCGCGAACCAGCTCGGCGAGGAGGGCCAGGGCCTGGACGTCGCCTACTCCTCCTCCACGCTCTACGGCAGACCCAACCTCGCCGCCGTGTCGCTGGGCATCCACCAGGCCGTGGTCGAGGAGACCGCGGCCTTCTGCACGGAACGGATCCGCTACGGCCGGCCGCTGAAGGACCTGACCAACGTCAAGATCAAACTGGGCGAGATGCAGTCCCGCCTGATGACCGCCCGGACCGCGCTGTACCACGCGGTCAGCCTGCTCGACCACGGCATGCCGTGTGACGAGGAGATGATGAACGCCAAGGCGGTCAACGCGGAGTACGCCATCACCTCGGCACGGCAGGCGATGGAGATCCACGCGGCGGCGGGCCTGTTCACCGACCGCGCGGTGGAACGGCACGTGCGGGACGCGTTCCACATCCTCGCGCCGGCCGGCACCTCCGACGTCCAGTACCTGCGGCTCGCCGAGAGGGCGCTGGGCGAGGGCAAGGGCTCCTGGTCCGTCCGCCTCGCCCACGTGGCCCGCACCATCCCGCCCGGCCCGGAGCG
>NZ_JBRIOU010000006.1:422058-423551 GCF_053474865.1 Streptomyces sp. CO7 | reverse complement strand
GCCGTTCAGCGTAAGGCCGTTCAGCGCACCGCCGTTCAGCCCACGGGCTCGGGCCAGACCCCGTAGGCGAAACCGCCGGTGACGTCGTCGACGGTCAACCGCCAGTGGTGGCCCAGCGGCATCCGCGGGGCCACCCCGGTCATGAGCTCCTCCTCGAGCTCCTCCCTGCTCCACTCCCGCGGCGGCACGACGCCCACCAGCCGGGCGTACAGTCCGGTCAGCGCCGCCCGCAGCGCCTCGTCGTCCGCCAGCAGCTGCGGCGGCACCCGCAGGTGCGCGCCGGGCCACAGCCGGGAGGGGACCACGGCGGCCCGGGCCAGGGCCCGCGCCCGGTCGGGGCTCAGGCCCGCGGCCTCCTCCACCTCGGCGGCGTCCGCGCCCTCGTACCGCGCCTGGAGCATCAGCCGGTCACGGGCGGCGCTGGCGGCCGCGACGTGCTCGGCGTGCCACCGCAGGCGCTCCAGCAGCTCCTTGACCCGTACTCCGCTGTCCTGCGCGCCGCTCACGACACCTCCACGGGCCAGGGGGACGCGTTCACCGGCCGCGGCGCCCGCGCCACGGTCGTCAGCGCCGGATACGGCTCGCCCGGCGGGGTGGTGGCGTACATGGCGCAGGTCAGCGGCCGGATGCCGCTGAGCCGGTGCTCGCCGTGGTCCTCCATCAGATCCTGCGGGATGCCGGTGATGAAGTCCCGCTCCAGCAGGTGCTCCGCCGCCTGGATGTGGGCGCGCACCGTCTTGGGCGCGATGCCGACCCGGGCCGCGGCCTGGTCGACGTGGAACTCGCAGGTCACCCACGCCCGCAGGGTGCGGACCAGGTCGCGCCGGTCGGTGGCGAGGGGACGCAGTGTCTTGTCCGCCCAGGCGCGCACCTCCTGACTGGTCAGCAGGTCGTGCAGGGTGGCGGGCGGTCCGGACTCCGCCGCGCTGCCGGTGCCGTGCATCCGTACCACCTGGATCGCCAGGGACAGCGCGATCCGGTGCATGGTGAGCTCCGGGTCCAGTCCCACCGCCTCGCAGGTCTGGGCGACCCGCCGGGCCAGCGTGTTGCGGTGCATGCCCAGCACCTTCGACGCCGCCGTGGTGCGGAACTCCAGTGCCATCGCGGTCAGTTCGAGCTGCCGGATGCGGGCGGTGCTGAGGATCGGCTGCAGCAGCGCGGAGGCCCAGGACCGGGCGGCGTCGGCGGGCAGGACGTCGGCGAGGCCCGGTGGCCGCGGCGAGGCGATGACGATCCGCTCGGGGTAGTGGGAGGCCCGGGTGAGCGCGGCGAGAGCCTCGTCGTAGGCGTCGCCCACCGCCTTGAGCTCGTGCGGCTGGCTGCCGCCGATGTGCACGCCCGCGGTGCGGAACACCTCCAGCAGGTGCCGCACGGTGTGCTCGTGCTCCTGCTCCTTGACGAGCGGGACGACGCTGATGATGTGGTTGTCGAAGGCCGGACAGGCCACGGTGAGCGCCTGCCCCGCGAAGAGCCGGTCGGCCTGCGCCATCACC
>NZ_JBRIOU010000006.1:418291-421958 GCF_053474865.1 Streptomyces sp. CO7 | reverse complement strand
GCCCGCAGTCGGCGACGTAGACCTGGGCGTGCGTGGGGTCCAGCAGGCCCGGCATGATCGAGGCGGTGACCCGCTGGGCGTCGACCGCGTGCCCGGTCATCAGCAGCTGGAACGCCGACAGCCGCACCTGGCGGACCGCGTCGGAGACCACCAGGTCGTCGGGGCGCTGCCCGCCGGGCATGGCGACGGTGAGCACCTTGGCGGCGCAGGTGGTGAGTTCGGTCTCGGCCTGTCCCAGCGGCCTCGGCGTGCCGACCACGAGGGCGCCCTGCGCGCCCAGCGGCACCGTTGAGACGTGCAGTCCCTCGAGCGCCTGCTGCGGCTGGTCGGGGTGCTCCAGCGCGGCCGCCAGGGTGACCGGCGCGGCGGGCGGGGCCGCCGCCCGCACCCCGCCGGCGTCCCGCACGACGACGCTGCCGGGCAGCTCCTCCGCGAGGTACTCGGCGACCCCGGTGACGGTGTCGGCCCGCGGGTGCGCGAGCTGGTCGAGCAGGGTGCCCAGCCGGGCGGCGTGCCGCCGGGCGGCGGTCACGCACAGCTCGGAGACACGGTGGGTCAGCAGCGCCTTCCAGTCGCTGAGCGAGTGCGAGGTGGTCAGCAGCGGCAGCCGGTGCTGGGCCGCGGTGTCCCGCAGGGCCGGGTCGAGGGTGTCGGGGGTCGCCCCGGACACGACGAGCGCCGCCGCGCCGCCGGCCGAGAGGGTGAACATGATCCGTTCGGCGTCCTCCAGGTATCTGCTGTGCGTGACTATCAGCGCGTGGGCGATGTTCGACCGGATCCAGTCGGTGTCGGACAGCACCTGCGCGGACTGCACTTCCCGGTCGTCCCCGGCACGGCACGCGGTGATGCCGAGTTCGGGGAAGGCCGGTAAATCTCGGACGGTCAACATGTGCCTGTCTCACTCCTCGTCGCTGGGGCGTACGTCGCGTCCGTCGCGCCAAGTCGAAAGGTTTCTTCTGCCCTTGCGGGTGGTGGAGAACAGCACCCCCACGTGGGCAGGGCAGGCGCGGAACGGGCTGGGCCGCCGGGCGACCGCGGTGATCGGGGCGGTCAGGTCCCAGAGCATGTCGACGGCCGTCTCGGTCGCGGCCTCCGCGATGGTGGTCGCCAGACCGGGCGCCGGGCACTGGTGGACCCCCGCGGACCAGGCGAGGTGACTGCGGTCGTGCGCGCCGCCGTCCCCGGGGCGGTGGGGATCGACGCCGGTGGCCGCGTGGTGGATCAGCACGGGGATGCCCGGCGGGACGTGCACCCCGTGCAGCACGGTGGGGCTCACCGCGTAGTAGGCGGACATGGTGGCGGCCGGGCAGCGGCGCGAGAGGGTCTCGGTGAGCGCCGCCCGCACGGTCACCGAACCGCCGATCAGCCGGGTCGCGTAGGCCGGGTCGGCGACCAGGGCGTGCAGGGTCGTGCCGATCCAGGCCGCGGTGGGCGCCGCGCCCAGGATGATCAGGGCGATCACCTGGTGGCACACCTCGTCGTCGCTGAGACCGGCGGGGTGCGCCAGCAGCCAGGACGCGAAGTCGCGGGCCGGGTGCTCCCGCTTCTCGTCGAGCACCTCCTGGACCATGGCGTACAGGTCCCACCACGCGGTGGTGGCGTCCGGCTGGGCGTCGGCGAGCCGGTCGGTGGCCGCCCGCACCCGGTCGGCCTGCTCGGGCGGAAGACCGGCCAGTCCGGTCATGGTCCGGGCCACCACCCGGTCCGCGTACTCGGCCATCAGGTCCAGGTGGCCGCGTTCGGCCACGTCCTCGATCAGGTCCCGGGCGTGACGCTGCACCGTCTCGCGGACCGCGTGCAGGTTGACCGAGGCCAGGCAGTCGCCCACCGCGCGCCGCAGCCGCTCGTGCCGCTCGCCGTCGCTGTGGTGCAGTCCGGGGGTGGCCAGATAGGTCAGCCGGGAGGGGACCACGCCGCGGTTCAGCGCCTCCCAGTGACCGGGGTCCTTGCGGAAGGCCGGGCCGGTCAGCACCTCCCGGGCCGCCTGCCAGCCGGTCACCACCAGGACGTGGATGCCGTCGGCGATCTCCGCCCAGGCCACCGGGCCCTGCGACCGCAGGTGCGCGTAGAGGTCCTGTTCGTCCAGGGCCGTGCCGTGAAGTCGGGGGACACCCGCGGAAGTCGTCATCGCACCTGGATCTCCTTGGGGCTCAGGACGTCCTTGACCAGGGCGATCAGGGACTGCTTCGCGGATTCGCGGGCCCGCGCGTCGATCCGGATCATCGGCCGGTCGTCGGGCAGGCTCAGCGCGTCCCGCAGGACCGGTTCGGGGTACACCGGCGCCTGGGGGAAGTCGTTGATCGCGATGACGTAGGGCAGGCCGGCCTCCTCGAGCAGGCCGATCGACTCGTAACAGGCGTCCACGTGCCGCGTGTCGACGAGGACGATGCCGCCCAGCGCGCCGTTGAGCAGGGAACGGATCATGTCGGCGAAGCGGGGCTGGCCGGGCGCGCCGAACATGTAGACGACGATGCCGCCCGCCAGCGTGCGCCGTCCGAAGTCCATGGCGACCGTGGTGGTCGTCTTGGCCGCGGTCGGCAGGTCGTCGACCATCTGCCCCGCCTGGCTGAGCCGTTCCTCGGTGCGCAGCGGCCGGATCTCGGAGACCGTCTCCACGAGGGTCGTCTTGCCGACGCCGAAGGCGCCGAGCACCACGATCTTCACGGAGGTGGACCCCGGAGGCAGGTAGTGCGGACGTCTAGAGTCGCTGAAGGCCATCGAGTATCCGTTCCAGGAATTCTTTCTCGTGCGGCTGGGCCTGCGGGACGAACGGGTCGGCCGCCAGCAGGTTCCCCCGGGTCACCAGGTCGGTCACCAGCACGCGGACCACCCCGCCGGGCATCTCCAGGTGGGCCGCCACCTCGGCCACCGACACGACCCCCGGCGCGCACAGCGCCAGCACCCGGTGGGCCTGCACGCCCAGGCCGGCCCGCGGCGCGGTCGGGGCGAGCGAGAGGAGGGTGGCGTGGTCGGTGCGCAGCCGCGGGGGTTCCGGGACCTCGTCCACGCCGGCCGGGTCCACCTCGCCGGAAGGCTCTTCCTCCGCGAGGGGGATGACGGTGTGGGAGCGGACCACCCCACGTCGGGTGTGCCCGCCGGCTGCCGGTCCGCCGCTCATTGCCCGGCTGTGAGCTGCCGTTCGCGGGCCTCCAGGTACGAACCGAGCCCTTTGATCAGTTTGAGGCTCTTGCCGATCGCGGCCTGCACCCGTGGCGAGCGGTCGCCCTCCACGGCCACCGCCAGACCGGTGTTGCGTCCGGCCGACAGGACCGCCACCGTCATCTCGGTGAAGTCGATGATGTTGTACTTCATCCGCATCTGGTCGGGGCGGCTGCCGGAGAACTCCAGGAAGACCGAGGTGTGCAGCGACGCCAGTCCGCTGAAGGCCGCGCTGAGCTTCTCGGCGGTGTCCCGGGGGATCCCGTCGGTGTGGGTGAGCATCATCCCGTCGCTGGAGAACAGCACGGCGCCGGTGACCCCGTCACCGAGCAGGGTGTTGAGCTGGGGCGCCATGTCGACGGTGTCGGCGGTGGCATGGGTGTACTCGGACATCTCAGGCTCCTAGGTCGTTCGTGCCGTCGCCGTAGCCCTCCATCAGGGTGTCCATCACCCGTCCCAGGTCCGCGGTGAACGTCTCGGGGTCGGGGAGGGCGGCGTGGGGCCGGGG
>NZ_JBRIOU010000006.1:406654-418191 GCF_053474865.1 Streptomyces sp. CO7 | reverse complement strand
GGGCCGCGGACCGCCGGGGAACTCCGGCCGTACCGCGTGCCGCAGGCCGCCCGCGGAGGCGGGCTCCTGCGGGACCTCCTCCTGCAGGTGGGCGTCCGGGACGAGGAGGTCGGCGCGCATCCCTCCGGCGGCGGACGGCGAGAGGCCCGCCCGCAGTCCGTACTCGGCCATCAGCCGTCCCACCACCAGGAATCCGAGCCGTCCGGGCTCCGCCAGGTCCGTCACCCAGGCGCCGCCGGCGGAGAGCGAACGTTCCGCCTCCTCGAGCTGCAGCGGTGCCATGCCGAGTCCCTGGTCCTCCACCGAGAACCGGATCCCGTTGGGCACCCGCTGCACGTGGACGGCGACCGTTCCTCCGGAGTAGGCCGTCGCGTTGGCCAGCAGCTCGGTCAGGGCGACGATGGCCGGCTCCACGATCAGGCCGTCGACGACGATCTCGCCGGTGTCCACGTGGTAGGCGTAGTCGACGGCGCTGCTGTGCCGGATGCGGCCGCGGGCGCTCTCCACGATCTCCGCCACCGTGCAGCTCGCCCGCTGCACGCCGGGCCACGAGTCGGTGAGGATCCGCAGCCGCTGCACGCTGTGGACGCCCATGGTGACGCTGTGGTCGACCTTGGTGAGGATGGAGCGCACGTCCTTCGCCCCGGCGTACACGCCGCCGCCGGTGAGCTCCAGGTCGTCGAGACCGTCGTCGATGTCGGCCTGGGCGTGGGTCAGGGCCGCCTGGACCTCCTCCGCGATGCCCCGCAGGGCCCCGCGCGCGGACTCCTCCACGCCGCGCCGGACGACGTCGCCCGCGCCGCGGACCAGCCCCTCGGCGGCCGTGAGGTAGCCGGCCACCTCGGTGCCCTCGAACACGGCAGGGTGTGCGAGTCCGGCCGTGGCCGGCACCCGCACACCCTCCAGTTCCTGCACCACCTGGGGGAGTCGCCGCTCCACCAGGCACTCCAGCTCGCTGATCACCTGCTGGGCGTACTGCCAGTGCCGGCCCTGTTCCTGTCGGGCGAGCTCGGCGGCCTCGGCCTTCTCGCGGGCGGCCGCCAAGGCCTCGTCCAGTTCCCGTGCGGCGCGGCGCCTGCCCGGCAGACACGCCGACCACACCACGATCGCCGAGCCGAGCGCGGACGACGCTCCGATGACCAAGTCCGTGTAATCGAGCACGCGTTATCGCCAATCGACCAGGAGTTTTTGTCGTCGCCCGCGGGGACGCAATGCCGGGCCTCGCCGGCGATCACTTCTCCGGAGCGTGTGCGGCAGTCCCGGACCTTTTCGATCTTTCGCCCGGGAGGAACTGATCGGACCTCCGCCCGCTTTCACGGCCGGCCGGACCCGGGATCAGCCCTGAGGATGGAAGGCGAGCACCCGGCAACCCGACGAGGACGCCGGGAAATGCACCGAACCAGGATGCCCGATAATCACCGTGCCCGGGCCGTGAACGGCGTCACCGTCACTGAACTCGCCCTCCAGGACGTGCAGGATCTCCAGCTCGGCGTGCTCGTCCCTGCCGAACGCCGCACCCGGGGCGAAGGTCAGTTCCATGAAGACCGACGGGTCCTCCGCCGTGCCTTCCTTGAGGATCTTCGCGGTGATGCCCTCCTTCACTTCCTTCGGTGGGACATCGGTGATCGAGAGAAATCGGAACCCTTCGAGCATGTGTCGTTTCCTTCGGATCCACGGCCGCAGGGGAGCACTGCGCGGAAGCAGCCCGGGCCTCAAGTGGCGGGATCAGGAGACTATGCCAGCAGCATGAGTCGAAGGCAGGGGCCTGGTGCACAATTTTCGGCCGAATCAGGGATCCCGTGCACCGCGGGAGAGGTGTTCCGGAAAAGCGTTGGGCAATGGTTGGACGCTGAGTTGCGAATCATGAAAAGGGAATCAACAGGCGGGAAGGTGAACGCTTTTCGGGGTTCACGAGGGCCCGGCCGGCTCCCGTGATCACCCCGCGGTCACCGCCTTGACCGGTCGTCCGGCCGCGACCTACAGTTCAGGCGGCAGTTCGCAGATGAAGATGGCGTTCACATATGTAGACATCAGGAGCCCCGAGGTGCCGATGTTCGACGGCGTACTGTTCTTCCCGGTGACCCCCTTCGCGCGGACCGGGCACATCGACAAGGCGGCGCTCGCCGAACACCTCGGGCGCGGACTCGACGCCCGGCCCGGAGGCGTCTTCGCCGCCTGCGGCACGGGGGAGTTCCACGCCCTGGACCCGGAGGAGTACGGCGAGGTCGTCCGCACCGCGGTGGAGACCACGGCCGGCCGCGTCCCCGTCTTCGCCGGCACCGGCGGCCCGCTGCCGCTGGCCCGCCGCTTCTCCCGTGTCGCCCAGGACGCCGGGGCCGACGGCCTGCTGCTGCTCCCGCCCTACCTGGTCGAGTCCCCGCCCGCGGGCCTGGTCGCCTACACGCGGCAGGTGGCCGCCGCGAGCAATCTGCCGCTGATCGTCTACAACCGGTCCAACGCGCGCTTCACCCCCGAGGCGGCGGCCGAGGTGGCGCGGCTGGAGAAGGTCGTCGGCTTCAAGGACGGCGTCGGCGACCTCGACCGGCTCTCCCGCACCGTGCTGGCGGTCCGCTCCGCCCTGGCCGGGCGCGACAAGCCGTTCCAGTTCTTCAACGGCATGCCCACGGCCGAGGTGACCGTCCCGGCCTACCGCGGCATCGGCGTCGAGCTCTACTCCTCGGCCGTGTTCTGCTTCGCGCCGGAGATCTCGCACGCGTTCCACCGCGCTGTCACCACCGGCGACGACGGCACCCGCGACCTCCTGCTGCGCGACTTCTTCCACCCGCTGGTGACGCTGCGCGACCGGGTGCCCGGCTACGCCGTCTCCCTGATCAAGGCCGCCATGGCGCTGCGCGGCCAGGGTGTCGGCGGCGTCCGGCCGCCGCTGACCGATCCGGCGCCCCAGCACCTCGAGCGCCTGCGCCGTATCGTCGACACCGGGCTGGAGATCGCCGCGCGCTCCGGGAAGGAGGCCGTCCGGTGAGCGACGCGATACGGATCACCTCCGTCACCGTCACCCCCGTCGCCTTCCGCGACCCGCCGCTGCTCAACGCCGTCGGCGTCCACGAGCCGTACGCCCTGCGGGCCGTCCTGGAGGTCCACACCGACCAGGGGCTCACCGGTCTCGGCGAGACCTACGCCGACACCGGCCACCTGCGCCGCCTGCACACCGCGGCCGAGGCGCTCACCGGCCTGGACATCCACCACCTCGGCGCCGTCAGGGCCGCCGTCGCACGGGCGCTCGACGGCGACACCGGCAGCGACGGGCACGGGCTCACCGGGATGATCACCACCAGCAGCACCGTCGACCGGGTCTTCTCGCCCTTCGAGGTCGCCTGCCTCGACGTCCAGGGCCGGGCCGCCGGACGTCCGGTCAGTGACCTGCTGGGCGGCGCGGTCCGCGAGCGGGTCCCCTTCAGCGCCTACCTCTTCTACAAGTGGGCCGCGCACCCGGGCGCCGCGCCCGACGCGTGGGGCGAGGCGCTGGACGCGGACGGCATCGTCGCCCAGGCCCGCCGCATGGTCGACGACCACGGCTTCACGGCGCTCAAGCTCAAGGGGGGAGTACTGACGCCGGACGAGGAGATCGACACCGTCCACGCCCTGCGCGAGGCGTTCCCCGCCCTGCCGCTGCGCATCGACCCCAACGCCGCCTGGACCGTGCAGACCTCCCTGCGGGTGGCCCGGGAGCTCGACGGCGTCCTCGAGTACCTGGAGGACCCCACCCCGGGCCAGGAGGGCATGGCGGCGGTGGCGCGTCAGGCGTCGATGCCGCTGGCCACCAACATGTGCGTGGTCTCCTTCGAGGAGGTGGCCCCCGCCGTCGCCCGCGACGCCGTGCAGGTCGTGCTCTCCGACCACCACTACTGGGGCGGCCTGCGGCGCTCGGGCGTGCTCGCCGGGATCTGCGACACCTTCGGCCTGGGCCTGTCCATGCACTCCAACTCCCACCTCGGCATCAGCCTCGCCGCCATGACCCACCTGGCCGCCGCCACGCCGAACCTCACCTACGCCTGCGACACCCACTGGCCGTGGAAGGACGAGGACGTGATCGTCCCCGGCGCGCTGGCGTTCGAGGACGGGGCGGTGGCGGTGCCCACCGGCCCGGGACTCGGGGTCGAGCTCGACCGGGACGAACTGGCCCGGCTGCACGAGCAGTACCTCGCCTGCGGCCTCCGCGACCGGGACGACACCGGCTACATGCGGAGCATCGACCCCGCCTACGAGAAGAAGGTGCCGCGCTGGTGAACCGGACGGCCGGCGCCCGGCCCCACGGGAGCTGACGCCCGCGGCGTCGCGTCGGGGCTCAGCGGATCCCCTCGCGCCGCAGCGTGCCCGCCAGCTCGGACCGGTGGTGCAGCAGTGCCTCGCAGACCCGGGCGATCTCCTGGTCCGAGGCGTGGTCCAGCGGGATGGAGCAGCTGATCGCGTCCGTCGCGGGGATGCGGTACGGCACCGCGGCGGCCACGCAGCACAGCCCCGGCGTGTTCTGCCCGTTCTCCAGCGACCAGCCGCGCGCCCGCACGCCGTCCAGCTCGGCGGCCAGTTCCGGGCGCCGGGTCACGGTGTGCGGCGTCAGCGCCTCCAGCGGCTCGGGGAGCAGCGCGTCCACCTCCCGCGCCGTCAGCTCCGCCATCAGCGCCTTGCCCAACGCCGTCGCATGTGCCGGGAGTTGGCGTCCCACCCGGGAGGTCAGGCGCCGCGAGTCGATGGCCTCACGGGTCGCCAGGTAGATCACCCGGGCCTCGTCCAGGCGCGCGTAGTGCGTGGTGTACCCGACGTCCGCCCGAAGACGCTCGATCTGCCGCACCGCGTGGGGCAGCGCCGGATCGCGGTCCAGATAGGCCGTCCCGCACAACAGGGCCCGGGGGCCTATCCCGTAGGCCGCGGACTCCCCGCCGTCCTGCGACTCGATCCACTTCATCCCGGCCAGCGTGCGCAGCAGCGCGTACAGGCTGGAGCGCGGATACCCCGTCAGCTCCTGCAGTCTGCCCAGTGTGAGCCGCTCGGGGGAGGAGGCCAGCGCCTCCATGATCCGGACCGTCCGCTCCGCCGACTTCACCGGTCCGCGCCCGGACTCTTCCTCCCGTGCCAACGAAACCCTCCGAAACATCGACGCATCGATTGACCGCCCCTGTGCACGGCAATAGCCTGCACGCGAATTCAAGGCATGAATGAAGACTCAGTCTACATACGTGAATTCGTGCGGGCTGCACTCGCCCGTCCGTTCCTCCCGCTCGTCGCCGAATCCCCCCACCGCTCGCGATCGCGCGGATCGCCGCGTTCGCTCCGACATCGAGGAGTTCGTATGGCTTGGCCGGACTGGGTGGCCCTGGCGGGCTACTTCCTGGTGATGCTGCTCATCGGATTCTGGTCGCACCGGCGCATCACCACCGTCAGTGACTTCTTCACCAGCGGCGGGCGCATGCCGTGGTGGCTGTCCGGCATCTCGCACCACATGTCGGGCTACAGCGCGGCGGTGTTCGTCGCCTACGCCGCCGTCGCCTACAGCTACGGCATCACCATCTACATATGGGCGTTCGTACCGCTGGCGCTCTCCACCGCCGTCGGCGCCTTCGTCTTCGCCCCCCGCTGGAACCGGCTGCGCATCAAGTACGACGTGGCCTCGCCGCTGGAGTACCTCGCCCGGCGGTACAACGTGCCCACCCAGCAGGCGCTCGCCTGGAGCGGCACCCTGCTCAAGGTGTTCGACGTGGCCGCCAAGTGGGCCTCCGCGGCGATCCTGCTGAACGTCTTCACCGGCCTCAGCCTCCCCGTCGGCATCCTGGTCACCGGCCTGGTCACGCTCGTCTACTGCACCGTCGGCGGCCTCTGGGCGGACGCCCTCACCGACTTCGGCCAGTTCGTCATCCAGGGCATCGCCGCCCTCACCATGCTGTGGGTCGTCATCGACCAGATCGGCGGCCTCGGTCAACTGGGCACCTCCCTGGGCAAGTTGCCCGACGGACACACCGAGCCGCTGGTCGGCCCGTACACGGCCGGCTTCCTCACCGCCTACGTCGTCATCAAGCTCTTCGAGTACAACGGCGGCATGTGGAACCTGGCCCAGCGCTACATGGCCACCGACTCCCCGCCCGCCGCGAAGCGTTCGGCGCTGCTCTCCGCGTCGCTCTACCTGATATGGCCGGCCATCATCCTCTTCCCGTCCGTGCTCGGCCCCGTGATCATGCCGAACCTCGAGAAGCCCGAGCAGGTCTACGCGCTGATGGCGCAGGACCTGCTGCCCGCCGGCCTCGTCGGCCTGACGGTCGCCGGCATGTTCTCCCACACCATGGCCATGGCCTCCTCCGACGCCAACGCCATCTCCTCCGTCGTGGTCCGCGACATCCTGCCCGCCGTCAGCAGGCGCGCCCGCGCCTTCGACCCACGGGCGGGCCTGCTCGCCGGGCGTGTCTGCACGGTCGTCTTCATCGGTGCGAGCATGGTCGTCGCCCTGCAGGCCGAGGCGCTGGGCGGTCCGCTCGGCATCATCGTCGCCCTGGTCGCCGCCGTGATGGGCCCCATCTCCATCCCGATGCTCCTCGGGCTCCTCCCGGCCTTCCGCCGCTGCGGGCCCAAGGCGGCCCTGATCTCCTGGGGCTGCGGCCTCGCCGGGTACCTCCTGGTGAAGTACGTCATCGAGAGCCAGAACCAGACCGCCACGGTCGCCACCCCGCTCCTGACCTCCCTGGTCCTCTTCGTCGGCATCGGCCTGCTGTTCCCCGAGCCCAGCGCCGACGCCGACGAGATCACCCGGGCGGTCGGCCCCGGCGGCGACGACGATCCCGGCGCCGACCCCACCCACGCACCCCTCGTCGGCACCACCGGCTGAGACCAGCACGAACACCATGCCGTCGGCCCCTGCCCGCTCCCCCGGGCAGGGGCCGATGCGGTGTGCCGCCCCGCACGGCGCGCGGTGGGGGAGGCAAGGGCGGAGGCGTGCGGCGTGCGGTGGGGAGGCCGGGTCAGGCCCACACGGCCGAGAAGTCGATCTCCCGTGCCCACTCCGGGTGGTCCGTCAGCGGATTGCGGTTGCCCTGTATCTCGGCGACGGCCGCGTTGCGGTGGCGTTCGTACTCGTCCACCGGCTCACGCTCGTGCCAGGCCAGCAGGACGGGCAGCCGGCTCCGGGGGAACTCCCCGCTCTCGCCCACCAGGCCCGGATAGCGCAGCAGGAAGTACAGCGTCGCCCGGGCGACGGCCCCCTTCCCGTGCACCGGTTCGAAGCCGCCCGCCTCGCGCAGGCCGCAGTCCTCCCGCACGACCTCCTCGAAGTCCGGGAAGTCCTGGTAGGGGATGTTGCCCCGGAAGCTGTTGCACCCGGCCTCGCAGGCGAACAGGTGGTGCAGATCGCCCCGCATCGGCTCACGCTTGGCGAACCAGGACTGGGGCACCACGTGCTCGCAGTTGAACGGCGACGCCGCCTCCAGCGCGTCCAGTTCCGAGGCGAGCTCGCCCGGGCCGGCCGTGCTCTCGCGGAGCAGGAAGTCCTGCATGCCGGTGAGCCGGACCGCCTCGGCGGCGACGTCGGCGCGGATGAACTCCTCGGCGTCGAAGGTCTTGCCCGAGTAGACGCTCCGCAGCCGGCGGTCGGGACGCAGATCGACCCACGGATAGACCATCCGCGCCGGCTGATAGGCCGGGCGCCGCTCGTGCGTGTCCTCCAGCAGGGCGGTCAGCGCCCGGCGCAGCGCGCCGCCGTCGGCCGTCGCCCCCAACTGGGCGTAGTAGGCCTCGCGGGCCCGGCGGTCGCCGTCCGCGTCGTAGTAGACCCGCTCGTCCCCCAGCCGCAGATTGACCAGGGCGGCGGCCAGATCACGCTCCGCCGACTCCCGGACGGCCGTCACCGCCCGCGCCGCTGCGGACGCGGCGGGTGACGGCGGGGCGGCGCCGGTCGCCGGGTCGGCCCCCGCGTCGCCTGCCACGCCGCCCGTGGCGTCGCTCGCCGGGGGCCGGAACAGCTCGTCCCGCAGCCGTGCGGCCGTGCCGGTCAGGGGCAGCGCGCCCAGCGCCCGCAGGACGCTGCTGACGCGCACCCCCTCGTTGGCCTTCCACGCCACCCGGTGCTCTCCGTCCTCCGGACGCCAGACGCCGCCGTCGACGGTGAGCGGACGGCCCTCCTCGTCGGTCTCCGGCACGGCGCTGTGGTGCAGCGCGACGACCTCCCACTGGTCGTTGAAGACCGGAGAACCCGAGGAGCCGGGCGCGCTGTCGGTGGTGTACTGGACGAAGCCGTCCAGCAGGTCGACCACCGTGTTCTCGCGCAGCGCGAGCTGCTTGGGCTCACCGTTGGGGTGCTGCACGATGTTGACGGTCTCGCCCACGAGCACCTTGCCCTGCGCGGCGTCCAGCGGCAGCCAGCGGTAGTCCGCCAGTCTCCCGGCCTGTCCGCCCCGTGTGTCCGGGGCCTCCCGCCGGTCCTGCTCCGCGACCGCGACGACCGTGAAGTCGAGGTCCCGGTCGGTGGCGAAGAACCGCCGCGGGTCGAGCGCGAAGACCACGGACGTGAGCGGGCGGCCGTCCGGGCCGTCCTCGAAGTCGAACTCGACCACGCCGCGCTCCGCCTCCGCCACGTCGCGCAGCACATGGTTGTTGGTCAACAACAGCGACGGCGAGACCATGAACCCGGTGCCGTGCAGGCCGCCTCCGGGCCCTCGCACCGTCACCCTGCCGACCGGCCGGGCCGCGATCCGGCCCGCCTCCAGGAAGGCGACCCCGATCAGGTCGTTGCGCCCCATGACCCGCTCCAGGCCCAGCAGGTCGGGTCCGAACGGCACGGCCGCCACCGAGGGCGCGCTGTTCGCCGTCGCCCGGGGACCGGTCTTTGCCCGCTCGACCGAACGGGCCAGGGACCAGTCGGCGTTCAGACGGGCCAGCCGCTCGGTGACCCTTTCGGGATCGTTGGCCTGCAGCACGCCGCGACGGTCGACGGCCCGCAGGCGCTCCTCGCGCCGCACCGTGCGGGAGTCGAACCGCCGCGCGGCCCGCCTCAGCTGCTCCGGATAGTCCGTCCCGGCCCGGGACACGTGCTCCGCGATGGTCATGACCGTTACCTCGCCTTGTCGTCCCCTCTTTCATTGTGCGCGCGGCGGACCGGGATCTTCCTGCCCGCACGGCGTGGTGCGCGGTTCAACTGTCGCCCGTTCAAGCACCACCGGACCGGCGCGTGGGAGCGGTGGCGTGGGGGGCGTGGGTGCAGGGGGACGGTCTCAGCGGAAGGCGGCCTCGCCGGTGAGGGCCTTGCCGATGACCAGGCTGTGGACCTCGCTGGTGCCCTCGTAGGTCAGCACCGACTCCAGGTTGTTGGCGTGCCGGAGCACCGGGTACTCCAGGGTGACGCCGTTGGCGCCGAGGATCGTGCGGCACTCCCGCGCGATGGCGATGGCCTCGCGGACGTTGTTCAGCTTGCCGACGCTGACCTGCTCGGGGGTGAGGCGTCCCTCCTCCTTGAGGCGGCCGAGCCGCAGCGCGAGCAGCATGCCCTTGTCGAGCTCCAGCGCCATGTCGGCGAGCTTCTGCTGGGTGAGCTGGTAGGAGGCGAGGGACCGGCCGAAGACGGTGCGGTCGGCGGCGTAGGAGAGCGCGGCCTCCAGACAGTCGCGGGCCGCGCCGATCGCGCCGAAGACGATGCCGAAGCGGGCCTCGTTGAGACAGCCCAGCGGGCCGGACAGGCCGCGGGCGCCGGGCAGCATCGCGTCGGCGGGCAACCGGACGCCGTCGAGGACCAGTTCACCGGTGACACTGGCGCGCAGCGAGAGCTTGCGCCGGATCTCGGGCGCGGAGAGACCGGGCGTGCCGGCCGGGACGACGAAGCCGCGCACCCCCTCGTCGGTGCGGGCCCACACCACGGCGACGTCGGCCACCGAGGCGTTGGTGATCCACATCTTGGCGCCGTCGAGGATCCAGTCGGAACCGTCCCGCCGTGCCCGGGTGCGCATGGCACCGGGGTCGGAGCCCGCGTCCGGCTCGGTGAGGCCGAAGCAGCCGATCTTCTCGCCGGCCGCCATCCCGGGCAGCCACTGCCGCCGCTGCTCCTCGGAGCCGTACGCGTGGATGGCGTACATCGCCAGCGAGCCCTGCACCGACACCAGACTCCGCAGCCCCGAGTCGACGGCCTCCAGCTCGAGACAGGCCAGGCCGTAGGAGACCGCGCCGGCCCCGGCGCAGCCGTAGCCCTCCAGATGCATGCCGAGCACGCCGAGCTTGCCGAGGAGCCGGGCAAGCTCACGGGCGGGGATCTCACCCTCCTCGAACCAGTCGGCGACGTGCGGACGCAACTCCCGCACACCCAGCGCCCGTACGGTCCGCTGGATCTCGCGCTCCTCGTCGCTCAACAGGCTGTCGACGGCGACGAGGTCGAAGGGGTGGACGGGCGAACTGGTCATTCCTGGCCTCCGTGGGACACGCGCGGCGGGCGGGGTGCGGGCCTCAGTTAACCTTGGATCGGATTTTGGATCCAGTGTGGGTCCGGCCACGAGGAAGAGGTGCCCGTGACGAACGGCGCTGCGCAGCGCAGGAGGCCCCCGACCGCCCAGCAGTACGTGCTGGCGGAACTGCGGAGCGCCATCACCGGCGGTGAGCTGCGGCCCGGCGCGCCGATCCGGCAGGACGCCCTGGCCGCCCGGCTGGAGGTCAGCCGGGTCCCGCTGCGGGAGGCGCTGAAGATCCTGGAGGGCGAGGGGCTCGTCGAACACAAGGTGCACCGGGGCTACTTCGTGACCGAGCTGTCCCTCGACGACCTGCGGGAGGTGTACCGGATCCGCGAACTGCTGGAGGCGGAGGCCGTCCGGCGGGCGGCGGCCGGGACGGACGCCGGCCTGCTCGCGACACTGGAGCGGGCCCAGGCCGAGGTGGAGCGGGCCGGCGGGACCGGTGACGTCACCGCGATGGCGGCCGCCAACCGCCGCTTCCACTTCGCCCTCTTCGAGGCGTCCGGCATGCCCCGCCTGGTCCGGCTGATCGGCACGCTGTGGGACTCCACCGACGCCTACCGCTCCCTGTACTACGCGGAACCCCCCAACCGGGAACGCGTCGTGCACGAACACCGCACCGTCCTCGACGCCCTGCGCGCGGGCGACAGCGACGAGGCCCTCCGCCTGCTCGACCTGCACCGCGCCCATGCCGTCGCGCGGCTGGAGCGCGTCCTCGGGACCGGCCGATCGGCGCGGTAAATCCCCATGACAGCAGGTCGGTCGACCACGTAGGGTCCGCCCGCATGGATCCTGCCGACTTCTACACGGGCATCGTCGCCGACATCTACGGTCCGCTGAAATCCTCCTCCCACGACCCGCGGACCTACGCCGCCTTCGTCGAGGAAGCCGGCCTCCCCGCGCTGGAACTGGGGTGCGGCGACGGCGACCCGCTGCTCGAACTGCGCCGCCGCGGCCTGGACGTCGAGGGCGTCGACTCCTCCGCCGACATGCTGGAACGCCTCCGGCGCGGGGCGGACGAGCAAGGGCTCGCCGTGACCGTCCACCACCAGCGGATGGAGGAGCTGGACCTGCCCCGCCGCTACCGGTCCGTCTTCCTCGTCGGGC
>NZ_JBRIOU010000006.1:400441-406554 GCF_053474865.1 Streptomyces sp. CO7 | reverse complement strand
CCTTCACCCTGCTCCCGGACGACGCGACGGCACTCGCCGCACTCCGCGGCATCCGCGCGCACCTGGCCGACGACGGCACCGCCCTGGTGCCCCTGTTCGTCCCCGAACCCACCCCGGCCGGACAGATCGGCCTGGTGCGGACGGCCACCGGACCCGACGGCGCCGAACTGGGCGTCTCGGTCGTCTCGGAGCACCGCGACGGCACGGCACGCACGCAGACGACCCTGTTGCGCTACGAGCGCCGCCTCGGCTCCGACCACACCGTGTCCGAGCGCCCGTGGGTCCTCCACTGGTACCCCCGCGACGTGTTCGCGGAGCTGGTCGCGGCGGCCGGGCTGACCGTGGCGGCCGTCACCGATCCGCAGGGCCGGCCCGCCCCCGCCGACGCCACCGACGTGACCTATCGGCTGCGGCCCGCCGCCTGACACTCCTACAGGTCGGCCGCGGCCTGCGGCAGAGGCCAGCCGGTGTAGGCCTCGGAGAGATAGGCGCGGCCCGCCTCCGACCCGACGACCGAGCGCAGCTCGCCGAGCTGCCGCAGACGGTCGAACTCGTCGGCGCCCGGCTGGAGATGGAGCATGCTCGTCATCCACCAGGAGAAGTGCTGCGCCTTCCAGATGCGGTCGAGGGCGGTCCGCGGGAAGGCGTCCAGCAGGCTCGTGTCCCGGTCCAGCAGCAGCACGCGCAGGGCGTCGGTGAGCAGGACGACGTCGGCGACGGCCAGGTTCATGCCCTTGGCGCCGGTGGGCGGCACGGTGTGGGCCGCGTCGCCCACCAGCACGACCCGGCCACGGCGCATCTCGTGCGCGACGAAGCTGCGGAAGCGCAGCACGTCACGCTGGAAGACGCGCCCCTCCTTGAGCGTGGTGCCGGGGACACGCGACCGCAGGATCCGCCACAACTGCTCCTCGGTGTACGCCGCGGGATCGTCCTGCGGGTCGCACTGGAAGTACATCCGCTGCACCTCGGCGCTGCGACGGCTGATCAGCGCGAAACCGTCCGGCGAGTTGCTGTAGATCAGCTCCTCGGAGCTGGGCGGCGCCTCGCACAGGATGCCGAACCAGGCGAACGGATACTCCCGGAAGTGCCCGCCGTAGGCGCCGCTCACGGCCTCGCGCGCGACCCCGCGGGAGCCGTCCGCGCCGACCACCACCTCGGCCTCGATCTCCACCCGGCCGCCCTCGGCGTCCCGGGCGACGACCCGCGGCCGGTCGGTCTCCGCGTCCTCGACGCGCTCGGCGGTCACCTCGAACCGCAGGTCCTGGCCGGCGGCGAGCCGCGCGGCGATCAGGTCCTTGAGCACCTCGTGCTGCGGGTAGAGCCACACCGCGCGGCCGACGCTCTCCGCGAAGTCGATCCGGTGGCCTTCCCCGTCGAAACGCAGCTCGACGCCCTCGTGCTTCTGCCCGGCGCGCAGCACCCGGTCCGAGGCCCCGGTCCGGTCGAGGACCTCCACCGTCCCCTGCTCGAGGATGCCGGCCCGGATCGTGCTCTCGATCTCCTCACGACTGCGGGAGTCGATCACGACCGACTCGATGCCCTGACGGCCGAGCAGGTGGGCCAGCAGCAGGCCGGCGGGGCCTGCGCCGATGATCGCGACACGGGTGCGTACGTGCATGGCGTCTCCTTGACGGCGGACGGATGGCAGGAGTCTCACCCCGAGGCGGCCCGGCTGACGACGGGGTTTCCCGTTGAACGGGAACCGAGGGCGGGGACCCGCACGTGTCCGTGCGACGGGACCTCAGGGTTTGTGGGTCGTCCAGAGCAGCTCCGCCGGCCAGTGGTGTGCCCAGTCGGGTGGGTCGGTCTCGTTGTAGCCGTTGGGCGTTCCGGGTTCGGGCCGCGCCTCGACGAGGTCGTCGACGACCAGGCCCGCACCGCGCAGGACCCTGACCCAGTCGCCGTAGGTGAGCTGATAGCTGGTCGCGCCGTCGCCCTCGGCGATGGCGTCCAGCCCGAAGTAGTCCTTCTGCAGCGTCGTGGTCACGCGGCCGGCGGCTTCGTCGTAGCAGACCTCGAACCACGGGCTCGCGACGTTGAACACCAGGCGCCCGCCTCGGACCAGGACGCGTGCGGCCTGCGGGACGACCAGCCGAGGGGGCGCCCAGCTGAGGCCGCCGAAGTCGCAGAACACCAGGTCGAAGCTTTCGGCGGCGAAGGGCAGCTGTTCGGCGGCGCCCTGCACCAGCGGATAGCGGGTTGCCCCCATCGCCCGCTTCGCCGCGTCGAGTTGCGCTTCGGACAGATCGATCCCGACCACGTCGGCGCCCTCGGCTGCGAGCGCCCTGGACCATTGGCCGGCGCCGCAGCCGAGTTCGAGGACGCGCTTGCCGGTGACGTCGCCCAGGGCGCGCAGGTGCGCGTCGGGGATGGAGTACATGCCCCACAGCCGCGGCGCGGCGCCGATCCGCGGGTCGTGCTCGTGCTGGTAGGTGCTGCTGATCCGGTTCCAGAGCCGCCGGTTGGCGGGGATGCT
This sequence comes from Streptomyces sp. CO7, assembly GCF_053474865.1. Taxonomy (NCBI): domain Bacteria; kingdom Bacillati; phylum Actinomycetota; class Actinomycetes; order Kitasatosporales; family Streptomycetaceae; genus Streptomyces; species Streptomyces sp. CO7. Next base: position 404,078 of record NZ_JBRIOU010000006.1, on the reverse strand, counting down.
GTCCACGCGCCGACTTCAGCACCGCCCGGCGGGGCGGTCAACACGACAAGAGCCGGGGGCGGCGCAGCGTGCCGGGTGCGTCCTGCGGACCACTCGGCTCGGCAGCCGACGCCGCTCGCCACCGCGGCGGTTCCGGCGGGGCCGGTGCGCGCGCCCGGCGTGAGCGGGCTCCAACGGTGATCAGTACCGGACCGGCGCCCAGGGGCACCACCGTGGCCACGGTCGGCCCGGGCTCAGAACGACTGCCGGTGATCGACCTGCCCGGTGACGGGCCCTGCCCCGGCGAGCCGGGCGACGAAGCCGTCGACCATGTCGGTCTGCACGTCCTCGGAGAACCGTCCGGGGTCGAAGAGCGCCTGGACCACGAGTCCGTGGACGAAGGCGACGGCGGCAGCGGCCAGTTGGCCGGTGTCGGTGTCCGGGGGGATCTCCCCGAGGTCACGTGCCGTCTCCAGAGGAGGGCGAAAACTGTCGCGCAACCTCCGGTACCGGTCGCCCTGTTGGGCGGCCAGCGTCTCGTCGGCGAGGGACAGGTCCCAGGAGCTGACCCAGATGCGGTTGCGGGCGGTGTCGGCCGGCGTGAGCGGCAGGATGTCGAGCAGCATGGCCCGTACGGTGGGCAGGCCGTCGGCGGGAGGATTCCGGCGCGGACGTCCCGCCGTGTCCTGTTCCAGCAGGCCCAGTGCGTGCGTGACGAGAGCCCGCTTGCTCGGGAAGTAGTGCGTCAGCATGCCGGTCGAGGCGCCCATCTCCGCGGCGACGGCGCGCAGGGTCAGACCTCCGAACCCCCGGGCGGCCAGGACGCGCCACACCGCCTCGGACACGTCCTTGCGGCGGGCTTCGTGATCTCCGGGTGCGGGGGGCGCCATGCCGCTAGCCTACATACCAAACGCTTGTTACGTACTCTCCTCGCCGTGTGGCCGTGGGCAGCTCCTCCGCCCGCGTCATCGGCCGCCCCGACCCGGAAGGCGCGACGCCCATGTTCACCGAGCCGCTCGACGACCACGCCCAACTCCGCCCTCTGGAGCCCTGGCAGGCCCCGGAGTTCCTCGCGCACATCGACCGGGCCCGCCCTCTGGTCGACCCATGGATCCCCTGGGCGTCGCTCACCACCGACCTCGCCTCGGCCGGAACCACCCTCCAGCGCTACGCCGACCTCGCGTCCTCCGACAGCGGCCGGATATACGGGATCTGGCTGGACGGTGTGCTCGTCGGCGGCGTCATGTTCACCCGCTTCGACACCTCCTCGGGAGTGTGCGAGCTCGGCTGCTGGCTGGAGGAGGCCGGGCAGGGCCACGGGCTGGTGACCCGCGCGTGCCGGGCGCTGATCGACTGGGCCTTCACCGCACGCGGGATGCACAGGGTCGAGTGGTGGGTCGCCTCCGGCAACACCCGCAGCATCGCGTCCGCGCGCCGTCTGGGCATGTCCCGGGAGGGCGTGCTCCGGCAGCGTTATCCGCACCGCGGGCTGCGGCACGACAGCGAGGTGTGGGCCGTCCTGGCCCAGGAGTGGCCGCCGGAGGAGGACCGGTCCGCGCCCGTGTCCGGCGACCGGGCGGAGATCGACCGGTTGATGGGCCTGTTCATGGGCTCCTTCACCAACACCGGGGGAAGGAGCCCCGACCTGCGGATCATCCACGAGTTGTTCGTTCCGGAGGGGAGGATCGTCTCGAACACCGGAGACGACCCGGTGATCATGGATCTGGACGCGTTCGTCGAGCCGCGGCAGAAGATGCTCACCGACGGAACGCTGACGGAGTTCTCCGAGTGGGAGGTCTCCGAGCGGACGGACATCGTCGGATCCGTCGCGCACCGGTTCGCCGAGTACCGCAAGTCCGGCGTCCGGAACGGAACCCGTTTCGAGGGTCGCGGTCACAAGACCACCCAGTTCGTTCGGACCCGGGCCGGCTGGAAGATGTCCTCCATGGCCTGGGCCGACGAACCGGACCGTCTCCCGCAGTGACGGGCACCGGGTCCGCGGCTCAGGGACTCAGGGGCGCGGGGCCGCGAGGGCGGTGGAGATCCCGGCGGCCGCGGCCCGGAGTTCGTCCACGGCCGGGCGGGTGGGCGTGTCGCGGGGGAGGACCACGGACAGGGCGGCGACCACCGGCCCGCGTCCCTCCCGGACCGGCACGGCCACCCCGGTCGAGACGGTCTCCACCGTCCCCGGCGCGACCACGACGCCGTCGCGGCGGACCGAGGCCAGCACCCGGCGCAGCCGCGCCGGATCGGTCTCGGTCTCCGGCGACACCGCCTCGAGCGGCCCGCCGAGGACGCGCTCCTGCAGCTCCCGGGGCCCGTGCGCCAGCAGGACCAGACCCGAGGACGAGGCGTGCAGGGGGAGCCGGCCAGCGATCCGGGTGATGTTCGCCCCCGCCTGCGGATGGGAGAGCCGCTCGACGAAGAGGGTCTCACCGTTCTCCAGGACGGCGAGCTGTGTGTGCTCCCGGATTCGCGCCTGCACCCGTTCCATGAACGGCAGCGCCGCCTGACGCAGCCTCAGCGCGCGCGAGCCGCGCAGGGCCAGCTCCCACAACCGCATGCCCAGACGCACCCGGTGCTCCTCGTCGCGCTCCAGCAGGCCGCACGACACCAGCTCGGCCACCACCCGGTGCGCGGTGGAGGACGGGAGGTGCGCACGCCGCCCGATCTCCGACGCGGTCTGCACGGTGCGGTCGGTGTCGAAGGTCTCCAGGACGCGGACGATCCGCTCGGTGACCGTCTCGCCGGACGGTGAGTTCGCCATTCACCCACGGTGCCACAGACACGGCGGCGTCCCCCGGCACGGGTGCCGGGGGACGCCGCCGCGGGGCGCGGGGCTAACGCTGGGGGTCGGCGTTGAACTTGGCGGTGGCCGAGAAGTAGCCGAGGACCGCGAGGCCGGCGCACCAGGCGACGGCGAGCCAGCCGTTGTGGCCGATCTCGGTGCCGAGGAGCAGGCCGCGCAGGGTCTCGATGGCCGGGGTGAAGGGCTGGTACTCGGCGATCGGCCGGAACCAGCCCGGCATCGAGTCGATGGGCACGAAGGTGCTCGAGATCAGCGGCAGGAAGACCAGCGGCAGGGCGTTGTTGCTGGCCGCCTCGGCGTTGGGGCTGATCAGGCCCATGCCGATCGCGATCCAGGTGAGGGCGAGCGAGAAGAACGCCAGCAGCACAGCGGCCAGGACCCATTCGACGACGGTGGCACCGGTGGAGCGGAAGCCGATGGCCACGCCGACGGCCGTGACGAGCAGCACGCTCGCCAGGCACTGGACGACGCTCCCCAGCAGGTGGCCGACGAGCACCGAGCCGCGGTGGATCGCCATGGTGCGGAAGCGGGCGATGATGCCCTCGCTCATGTCCATCGAGACGGAGACCGCGGTGCCGACGGTGGTGGAGCCGATGGTCATCATCAGGATGCCCGGGACCAGGAACGCGACGTACTCCGACCGGTCGGCCGCACCGCCACCCATGCCCGCGCTCATCACGTCGCCGAAGATGTAGACGAAGAGCAGGAGCAGCATCACCGGCGTGAGCAGGAGGTTGAGGGTGAGGGAGGGGTAGCGGCGGGCGTGGAGGAGGTTGCGGCGGAGCATGGTTCCGCTGTCGCGGAGGGCGAGGGAGAGGGTGCTGCTCATCGCGCGGTCTCCTTGTCGGT
>NZ_JBRIOU010000006.1:399363-400341 GCF_053474865.1 Streptomyces sp. CO7 | reverse complement strand
GTGAGCAGGAGGTTGAGGGTGAGGGAGGGGTAGCGGCGGGCGTGGAGGAGGTTGCGGCGGAGCATGGTTCCGCTGTCGCGGAGGGCGAGGGAGAGGGTGCTGCTCATCGCGCGGTCTCCTTGTCGGTGGTGGCGTCGGTGCCGGTGCCGGTGGCGGCGGGGGTGGTGTCGTCGGTGAGGGCGAAGAAGACGTCGTCGAGGTCGGGGGTGTGGACGGTGAGTTCGGTGGCTTCGATGCCGGCGGTGTCGAGGCGGTCGAGGAGGGTGCGCAGGGAGTGCTGGCTGCCGTCGCCGGGGACGCGCAGGGTGAGGGAGTCCTCGTCGTGTGCGGCGTCGGTGAGGAGGGTGGTGGCGCGGCGGTAGGTGGCGGGGTCGGTGAAGCGGAGCTGGACGTGGCCGCCGGGGATGATGCGCTTGAGTTCGTCGGCGGTGCCCTCGGCGGCGATGACGCCGTTGTGCAGGACGGCGATGCGGTCGGCGAGCTGGTCGGCCTCCTCGAGATACTGGGTGGTGAGGAAGACGGTGACGCCGCCGGTGACCAGTTCCCTGATGATCTGCCACATGCCGTGGCGGGAGCGGGGGTCCAGGCCGGTGGTGGGTTCGTCGAGGAAGATGACGCGGGGGCTGCCGACCAGGGTCATCGCGATGTCCAGCCGTCGCTTCATGCCCCCCGAGTAGGTGGAGGCGGGCTTTCCGGCCGCCTCGACCAGGTCGAACCGTTCCAGCAGCTCCGCGGTGACCCGCCGGCCCTCCGCCTTGGACAGGTGGTGCAGGTCGGCCATCAGGAGCATGTTCTCCTCGCCGGTGATCAGGCCGTCCACCGCCGAGAACTGCCCCGTCACCCCGATCGCCGCGCGCACACCCTGGGGCGACGTGGCGAGGTCGTGGCCGGCGACCTGGGCCTGACCGCCGTCGGCGGAGATGAGCGTGGAGAGGATCTTGACGACCGTGGTCTTGCCGGCGCCGTTCGGGCCGAGCA
>NZ_JBRIOU010000006.1:392243-399263 GCF_053474865.1 Streptomyces sp. CO7 | reverse complement strand
GCGCGCACACCCTGGGGCGACGTGGCGAGGTCGTGGCCGGCGACCTGGGCCTGACCGCCGTCGGCGGAGATGAGCGTGGAGAGGATCTTGACGACCGTGGTCTTGCCGGCGCCGTTCGGGCCGAGCAACGCGAACACGGAACCTGCCGGGATGTGCAGGTCGATGCCGTCGAGGACGTGCTTGTCCCCGTAGGACTTGCGCAGGCCGACGGCGGACACCGCGGCGGGGGACGGGGCGCCCCTCCCGCTGCTGGGCGTGGGCATGACAGAAACGGGCATGGGACCCTCCGGTCCGAAGGTGAAGTGACGAGGCGATGGCGAGCTCGGGTGCGGTGGCCGGCGCCGGGCCTGGCCTGGGGTGCCGGTGGCCCGGTGCCGCTCACGGGCGGGGTGGCGCGAAGGGGGACGACTCCGAGGGGCCGTCGGTGCTCAGCGGGCGCGGCGGACGTCGATGTTCCCGTACCGGGTGCGTGCGCGGATCTTGACCGTCTCCGCCGCGTCCTCCGGCGAGTCCGAGGCGGTCAGCGAGTTCCGGACCTGGCCGGAGGTGGAGGTGACGTCCAGCCAGGCGGCCGTGCCCTCGCGGACACCGACCTCGATCGCGCCGTAGGAGGTCTCGAGCTGTACGGAGCCCCGGACCACCTCACCGATGCGCAGGGTGCCGTGTGCGGTGGTCGCGGTGACCGAGTCCTCGGAGCGGCGGACGTCGATGTCACCGTTGGCGCCGCTCACCCGCAGCTCGCCGGTCGCCACCTCCACGGTGGTGCTGCCGTGCGAGTTCTTGAGGACGGCGGCCCCGTCGAGGACGCCGGCGCGCAGGCTTCCGGAGCTGGTGGTGATCTCCGCGGTGCCGTCGACCCGGTCCACGGTGATGGACCCGTGCGAGGCGGTCAGCTTCAGCGGACCGGTGGCGTCCATGCGGACGTCGCCCGCCGAGGTCTTGACGCGCACCTCGCCGAGCCGGCCCTCGCCGAGCACCTGGGTCCACGAGCCGGTCGCGTCGACGTGCGATCCCGTGGGCAGTTCGACCGTCACGTCCACCACGCCGGTGCGGCCGAACAGCCCGGACTTGGGCGTCCGCACCGTCAGCGTGCCGCCGGTGAAGCGGACCTCGGTCTGGTCGGCGGCCCGCACGTCCAGGTCCCGCTTCGGGTCCCGGGGCTGGACCTCGACGACCGTGTCGGAGCGGTCCGTCGCGGTGAGTTGGAGTGAACCGGCCTCCACGGTCGCCGTGACCGAGATGGGCGCGGGAGTGTCGAAAGAAGGCATGGCTGTCCCGTCCTCTTGGCTCTGAAGGGTGTCCCCGCCGTGGGGAACGTGATGGATGGGTTCGGATGTGATGCGCCGTGCGGGTCGATGCGGGGCGGTCAGCGCACCCAGCCGGTGAAGCTCTGGCCGACGGTCCTGGTCCGCTCCGTTGTGCGCGGCCGGGCGCCGCCCTCGACCGCGGCGGACACGGCGCGCACCAGCCAGGCGTTGACCGACAGGCCCTCCTGGTTCGCGGCCTCCTCGGCGCGCGCCTTCAGATGGGCCGGCAGCCGCAGATTGACGCGGGCGGTGCCCCCCTCGTCCCCCTCGGCGGTCACCGGGGCCCTGAGGGGCTCCGGGGCCGGAGCCGGGGTCGGCTGGGCGGGATCGCCGCCGTCGGAGGGCGGTGGGGTCACCACGAAGTCGGGATCCAGCCCTCGCAGCCGCACGTCGACCGAACCCGGCGCGAGGTCACGGGTGATCTCGCTCATTGCTGCGGAGAGCACGTTGAGCATGACCAGGCGGGTCGCCGACTCCAGCGGAGCGGTGAGCCGGTCGGCCAGCTCCCGGGCTTCCTCGCCGCCGGCCTCGGCGGCCACCGCGAGTTCGCGGCGAAGGGTATCGACATACGGGGTGAGGTCCATGACGCCATGATGGCATCACTTTGGCGTCACGCGCAAGCGTCTTGTTGAGTGCGCATGAGAGGGGCTTGAGTGTGGCCAGCTGACCTGCACTTTCCGGTGCTTTCCGTAGCGCTTCGGTGTGGTGCCAGATGGTGCCAGGTGGCGTCTCGTGGTGCCATAAGGACCGAGGGCGGGCCGACCTGGCCGACGCGCAGCGGCGGCACTGGCAGGGCACCTACACAGCCCACCCCGGCATGTACGGCGACCGGCCCTCCGACCCCGCCGTCCACGCGGCGCGGATGTTCCGGGCGGCAGGCGCCGAGGACGTGCTGGAACTCGGGGCCGGACACGGCCGCGACGCCCTGTACTTCGCACGCGAAGGGTTCACGGTCCGGGCCGCCGACTTCTCCGCCACGGGGCTCGGGCAGTTGCGGGAGGCGGCCCGGGAGCAGGGCGTCGACCGCGGTGTCACCACCCTCGTGCACGACGTGCGTGAACCGCTCCCGCTGCCGGACGCCTCCGTGGACGCGGTCTTCGCCCACATGCTGCTGTGCATGGCGCTGACGACCGCGGAGATCCACGCCGTGGTGGCCGAGGTCCGCCGCGTCCTGCGACCCGGCGGCCTCCTCGTCTACACCGTGCGCCACACCGGCGACGCGCATCACGGCACCGGCACCGCCCACGGCGACGACATCTTCGAGCACGGCGGCTTCGCCGTCCACTTCTTCCCCCGCGACCTGGTCGACGCCCTCGCCGAAGGATGGACCCTGCGGGAGGTCCACCCCTTCGAGGAGGGTGATCTGCCCCGCCGCCTCTGGCGCGTCACCCAGGTCCTGGACCGCGCCTAGGAGCCGCTGCGCCCCTGGCAGGACGCCGGGACCCCGGCTCATGGTGGCGGGTCAGGCCTTCTCGACGGGCTGGAGCGACCTGGTCAGCGCGTCCAGTTCGTCGAGACGCTCGGACGCCGCGAGCCGGGAAGCGGTCGCGACGAGCAGGAGCTCGGTCACCGCGATCTCGTGCGTGAGGGGTGCGATGGGGCCTGCGGCCTCACGGGGGAGGGGGACCAGGATCTGCGCCTCGCCGGCCAGCGGGGATCCCCAGGCGTCGGTGACCAGCAGGAGCCGCGCCCCACGGCCGAGGGCGGCCCGCACGAAGGCGGCGGTCTCCGCCGAGTAGCGCCGGAAGTCGTAGGCCACCACGAGGTCGGCCGGGGTCACCTCCAGCAACGAGCGGGCCCGCTCCGCCGCCGGACCCGTGACGAAGCGGACCGCGGGCCGCAGCGCGCCCAGCTGCCGCGTCAGGTAGTCCGCCGCGAGCTCGCTCAACGGGCCGCCCAGCGTCCACACGGTCCTCGCCGAGGCGAGCGCGTCGGCCGCCGCGTCCAGCAGCGGCGCGTTCACGGCGGTGATCGTCTCCGCCAGGCCGTTGTGGAGGTCGGCCGCCGCGCTCCGGGGATCGGCGCCCTCGGCGGCGAAGGTGCGCAACCGTGACCTGTCCTCCTGTGCCGCCGTGCGCACGGCGGCCTGGAACTGGGCGAAACCCGGGTAGCCGAGACGGTCGACCAGGCGCGACGCGGTGGGAGCGCTCACCCCGGCCCGCTCGGCCAGCGAGCGGAGCGAGCCCAGCGCCGCGAACGGATAGTCGTCCAGCAGCAGCCGGGCCACGGCGCGCTCACCGGGGGCGAGCCGCGGATAGATCTCTTCGAGCTGCGACACCACAGGTTCCATGCTGTCGAACGTTACATCAAGATACGCATCGCGGAGTTCGGTGAAACATGTGTTACGTTCGCCGCATGACTCCCTGGCAAGGACTGATCGACAGCCGTTACCGGCGCCTGCTCCCGGTCACCGACCGCACCCCGGCCGTCTCGCTCCACGAGGGCAACACGCCGTTGCTGCGTTCCCGGCACCTGTCGGAGCTGACGGGCTGCGACGTCCACCTCAAGAACGAGGGCGCGAATCCCACCGGTTCCTTCAAGGACCGGGGGATGACGGTGGCCCTCAGCAAGGCCGCCGAGGGCGGCGCCGAAGCGGTCATCTGCGCCTCGACGGGCAACACCAGCGCCTCGGCGGCCGCCTACGCCGCACGGGCCGGCATCACCTCCGTGGTCCTGGTGCCCCAGGGCCGCGTGGCGCTCGGCAAGCTCGGCCAGGCCGTCCGTCACGGAGCCCGCATCGTCGAGGTGGACGGCGGCTTCGACGACTGCCTGCGCATCGCGCGCGAGCTCGCCGACCGGCACCCGGTCGCCCTCGTCAACAGCGTCGGCAACGAACTGCGCCTGTCCGGCCAGCGCACCGTCGCCTACGAGATCGTCGACGCGCTGGGTGAGGCCCCCGACATCCACTGCCTGCCGGTGGGCAACGGCGGGAACATCACCGCCACCTGGCAGGGCTACCGGGCCTACCGGGAGGAAGGGGCCGCCACCCGCCTGCCGCGTATGTGGGGCTTCCAGGCGGCCGGTGCGGCGCCCCTCGTGCACGGGGAGCCCGTCGCCCGGCCGGAGACGGCGGCGAGCGCCATCCGTGTCGGCCGCCCGGCGACCTGGCAGGGCGCCGTCGCCGCCCGTGACGCATCCGGCGGGATCTTCGCGGCCGTCACCGACGAGCAGATCTTCGAGGCCTACCGGCTGCTGGCCCGCCATGACGGCGTGTTCGTGGAGCCCGCCTCGGCCGCGGGCGTGGCCGGCCTCCTCGACCAGCACCGCCGCGGGCTGCTCGACCCCGGACAGACGGTCGTCGTCACCCTCACCGGCAACGGTCTCAAGGACCAGGACGCGTCCCTTCGGGACGGCTACGACTCGACCGTGACCGGTTCCTCCACCGCCGAGGTCGCCGACGCGCTGCGGCTCACCGCCTGAGGGTCGGCCGCGGGGCGAGGCCGGTGCGACCGTGCCGCGTCGGGCCGCACCGCCTCGCCCGAGTTGCGGGGGGCGGCCGATACGAGATGGTGAGAGGGGGCAGCCGCACGAAGGGAGCGTGCTGTGGCAGACGGTTCCGTCGACGATGCCGCCGTACTGAACGCCCTGTTCGCCAACTCGCCCCAGGGCCTGTTCGTCCTCGACGCCGAGCGCCGGGTGAGCCGCTACAACACGTCCGGGCGCGGGGTGCGGGGACTGGCTCCCGAGGACGTCATCGGGCACAGCGTCGAGGAGTTCGCCCCCGGCTTCGACCTCGAGATCCTCGACGCCCTGATCGACGAGGTACGGTCGAGCGGCGAGCCCCTGCGCGGCAGGCTGGTGAAGGGCCACGCCCCGTCGGACCCCCGGCGGACGGTCACGGTCCAGCTCTCCGTGTTCCCTCTGGAAAGTGCGGACGAGGGTCCGGCACCCCTGTTGTGCGTGGTGGAGGACGTGACCGAGGCGCAGGCCGCCGCCGACCGGCTGGCGGTGCTCGCGTCGGTGCACGCGACCGTCGGCACCACCCTGGACACGCGGTCCACCGCCGGGGAACTGGTGCGGGCCCTGGTGCCCGCCTTCGCGGACGCGGCCGCCGTCGACCTGCTGGAGGACTCGGACGTGGCCGCCCAGTCGACGGGCACCTCCCCGACGGGCGCCCCGGTGCGCCGGGTGGCCTTCGCCCCGTCGTCCGCCGAGCGGATCTGGCGGGACCAGGAAAGCCGCACGTTCCCCTTCGCCACCCCCTATGCGCAGGCCCTCAACGACCGGGAGGCCCGGCTGCTGACGGTCGCGCCGGAGACGCCGTGGCTGTCCGTCGCCCCCGAGGAGTTCGCCCTGCTGGTCCGGGCGGGCGTGCACTCGATGATCGTCGCGCCGCTCACCGTCCGTGAGACCGTCCTCGGGCTGCTGACGCTCTACCGCCACCGGTCCGACCCGTTCTCGGAGGCCGACCTGGGCGTCGCCGTGCAGGCGGCCTCCGCCGCGTCGGCCCACCTGGACAACGCGCGCAGCTACCACCGTGAGCACACGGTGGCCACGACCCTGCACCGGTGGCTCCAGCCGACCGCGGTCCCCGACCTCTCGGCGGTGGAGACCGCCAACGTGTACCTGCCCGAGACGGCCGGCGGCGACTGGTTCGACGTCATCCCCCTCTCCGGCACACGGGTGGGTCTGGTCGTCGGCGACGTCGTCGGGCGTGGCATCGAGGCGGCCGCGACCATGGGACAGCTGCGGACGGCCCTGCGCGCGCTCGCCCTGCAGGACCTGGAGACGGACGAGATGCTGAGCCACCTGTACGAGGTGGCCGCCCAGCTGGCGGGGGACGCGGCGCCGGCCGGGAACCACCACCTCGCCACCTGCGCCCTGACCGTCTACGACCCCCTCTCCCGGCAGTGCTCGATGGTCCGCGCGGGACACCCCGCGCCCCTCCTCGTCGACCCGCACGGCTTCCGGCTCGACGTGGACGTCCCCGAGGGTCCACCGCTGGGGCCGGGTGGCGGACACGCCTTCGCCCCCGTCGAGATCGAGGTGGAGCCGGGCACCGTGCTCGCCCACTACACCAACGGCCTGCTCGACGCCGGGGGTCCCGACCGCGAGGCCGCCGCGCGCCGCCTCACCGACGTCCTCGCGTCCTCCAGCGGGCCGCTGCGGGAACTGTGCGACACCGCCGTCTACCGCATGGCCCCGTCCTACGACGACGACGCCGTGCTGCTGCTCGCGCGCACCCGCGCCATGCCCCGCGACCGGATCGCGGACTGGACGCTGCCCGCCGACGCCTCCGTGGTCGGCACGGCACGCCGCCTGGTGGACCGCCAGCTCGCCGCCTGGCACCTGGACGACTACGCCTTCGCCACCGCCCTGATGGTCAGCGAACTGTTCACCAACGCCATCCGCTACGGCAACGAACCCGTGCGCCTGCGGCTCATCCGCGACCAGAACCGGCTGCTGAGCGAGGTCACCGACGCCAACAGCGCCAGCCCTCACATGCGCCGCGCGCGGGAGAGCGACGAGGGCGGCCGGGGTCTCTTCATCGTCATGCGGCTCAGCAGCCGCTGGGGCGTCCGGCACAGCCGCCAGGACAAGACCATCTGGTGCGAACAACGCCTGGACGGCCCGCCCCCGGACCTGACGGTCTCGGAGACGGTGTTCGACCTGGACGACGTGCCGGAACTGTGACGGGACCCGCTCCCGCCCGGCGGCGGCTCACAGCGCGGCGTCACCCGGTGAGCAGACCCGGGTCGTCGGGGCCAGGGGC
>NZ_JBRIOU010000006.1:386950-392143 GCF_053474865.1 Streptomyces sp. CO7 | reverse complement strand
GGGCCAGGATGCCCGGCAGCGCACGCTCACGAGCGACCTCGGTACGGTGCGCGAGAACGGCCCGCCACTTCACGTCCGCCCAGGGGGCGACGTCGACGCGCGTGGTCACGTACCGGTCCGGCACCGCCGCCACGGTCTTGCCGACTCCTCGCATCAGCGGGCCGAGGAGGCCCACGCCCGACTCCGGATGCGTGGCCGCGTACAGCGCGGCGGGCTGCCAGGGGTCGCCCGCTTCGGGATACCGGTGGGCGAGCCCGGCGGCCTCGACGGCGAGCAGGGCGATCTGGTGGGCGCGAAGGTGATCCGGGTGACCGGTCAGCTGGCCCAAGGCGTCGTGTCCGACGACGAGGTCGGGCTTGAACGCACGGATGTGGGCCACCAGCCGTCCGACCGCGTCGTCGAGCGGCGCGTCGACCAGCCGCTCCGGGTGCGGGGAGGACTCGGGGTTGCGGGCGTCCCGGTAGCCGAGCAGCAGAGGCGCGCCGGCACCGAGGACGGAGAGGGCCTCGGCGAGTTCCCGCGCCCGGGCCGTGTCCTCGCTCCAGGTCGCGGTAACCACCGCGGTGCGGGCACCCGCGGCGTGCTGCCGGGCGAGCACGCCGCCGGCGAGCAGGGACTCGTCGTCCGGGTGCGCGAACACACCCAGCAGTGAGGGAGGTGGTGAGGGGGGCATCGCATGGGCCCTTCGTCGAGGGGCGAGGGGTGGACGGACCGGGAGGACTGTCCGGCGTCCCGGTCGTACCGGTCAGGCCGTCCCTGACCCCTGGCCGGCGGGCGCGGGCGGCAGGAACTTCTCCGCCTTGGCGGCCAGGTGACCGCGGAGGAAGACCGCGGCGTCGTCGGGCCGCATCCGCCGGAGCGCGACCAGTGCGGTGACGACCACGTCGGCGACCTCGGCGTGGACGTCCTCCCAGTCGTGGCTGTCCCCCTTGCGCGGGTTGGTCCCGCGCGCGCCGATCACGGCCTGGGACGCCTCACCGGTCTCCTCGGAGATCTTCAGGACCTGCAGCGTCCACTGCTCCTCGGCGGTGAGACCGCGGCCCTGGTCGTGGTCGTCGAAGCGGCGGGCGAGCGCCTCGACGGTGCGCCACACGAACTGCTCCATGACGGGTGATCTCCTTCAGGGTGGCTGCCGGACGGCGGGCGGCGTGAGGATGCGCCGGTGTCAGTCGGGTCGGTGGGCGCGCAGGAGGGTGCAGCGGGTCCGGTCGTTCGCGTCGGGGGCGGCGAGGATCTCGACCTGATCGACGATCAACCCGTGGTCGGTGAGCAGCGACCGCCAGCGGGAGGGCGTGAGCACCCACATCTCGACCGGGCGGGGACCGAGGTCCGCCAGGTGCAGCGTCTCGGGCCGGGCGGCCACCGTGTCCCACGGGCCGTCGCCGGCGGTGTTGGTGTGGAGCACGGAGAAGGCCAGCCGCCCGCCGGGAGCGAGCGCCGAGGTGAGCACCGGGAGGACCCGGTGGGGATCCAGGAAGGCGAGACCGTGGGCGGAGAGGACGACGTCGTACGGCTCGGCCTCGCCGAGATGGGTCGCGGCCTCCGCGTGGACCAGCCGCAGCCCGGGTGTTCCACCGAAGCGGGCGACGGCGCGTCGGTGCTGGGAGCGGGCCCCTTCGACCGCGTCGACGCGGGCGCCCCCGCGCGCCAGGAACGCCGCGTACCGTCCCATGCCGGAACACAGGTCGAGCACCCGCCGGCCCGTCAGGTCACCGAGGATCTCCTCGCCGGGACCGACGCCCTCCCAGTATCCCCAGTACAGGCTGCCGGGCTCGGGGATCTCCGTGCCCCGGGAGCGGTGGTGGTCGCCGTAGTCGTTCCACAGATCGAGGTTCCGTCGTTCCGGCTCCGACGGACGCGACGGACGCGACGGACGCGACGGAGCCGGACCGGACCGGTCGGCATGGGCGGACTCCACAGGTCGCTCCCTTCCATGACGGACAGGCGTGCACCGGGTACAACGACGCGACCCCCTCCGTCGAACACATGTCTTTCGGACGGAGTGAGCGCCCCGCGCCTGAGCGGTTCACCGAAGGGGTGGGGCACACGGACCCTTGCGGTACCGGGTGCCGCCGATACGGAGCGATGGCCGAAACGCCGAGGGTGCAGCCCCGCGACCCGCCCGCGCCGGCCCGCCCGCGGCGCAGATGTGCCCGCGCCGCGCCGACCGCCCGCGCAGTGCCGCCCCGGCCGGACCTGCCCGAACGAGCCTTCGGAAACAGGTGGCGGCGTGCGCGGCACGGCGCTACCGTCGTACCCATGGGATCTCTGTGACAGCCTCCGCACGCCACGGCGTCTGAGCTCTGCTCCGCCGTTGGCCCGTGCTGCCCGCCTCCATTTCCCGGACTCCAGATCTCGGCATGCCGAGAGGCGAGGGGCTGCTCATGCGCGCGTCACTCTCATCCCAACTCTCCCTGCACGGCGTCACCCGTCGGTACGACGACCGCACCGTGCTCGATCAGGTCTCCTTCTCGCTCGCCCCGGGCGAGAAGGCCGGCATCGTCGGCGACAACGGGGCCGGCAAGTCCACCCTGCTGCGGCTGCTGGCAGGGGCGGAGAACCCGGACGCCGGGGAGGTCACGGTCGTGGCCCCCGGCGGCGTCGGGTACCTGCCGCAGGCCCTCACCCTGCCGCCCGGGGCGACCGTCCAGGACGCGGTGGACCTCGCCCTGGCCGAACTCCGTTCCATGGAAGCCCGGTTGCGCCGGGAAGAGGCCACGATGGCTGCCCTTCCTCCCGGCCCCGAGCTCGACGCGGCGCTGGCGGCCTATGCCGGCCTCAGGGCCCGGTACGAGGCCCGCGAGGGCTACGACGCCGACGTGCGGGTGAACGTGGCCCTCGACGACCTGGGGCTGCCGCGGCTGGACCGCGCGCGCCCGCTGGACACCCTGTCCGGCGGTGAGCGGTCACGGCTGACGCTGGCCGCCACCCTGGCGTCGCAGCCCGAACTGCTGCTGCTCGACGAGCCGACCAACGACCTGGACGACCGGGCGGTGGCCCGGCTGGAGGAGCGCCTGCGCCGCCACCGCGGCACGGTGGTGGCGGTCACCCACGACCGGGTGTTCCTGGAACGGCTGACCTCCACGGTGCTGGAGGTGGCGGAGGGCCAGGTCACCCGGCACGGCCACGGCTACGCCGGGTACCTGGCCGCCAAGGCGGCCGAGCGCAGGCGCCGGCAGCAGCGGTACGACGAGTGGCGGGAGGAACTGGCCCGTGCCAGGCGGCTGGCGGCGACGGGCGCCGCCCGGCTGGACGCGATCCCTCGGAAGATGGAGAAGGCCATCTTCGGCGCCGCCGCCTTCCGCGCCCGCGGACGCTCCCACGGCGCGATGGGCCGCATCCGCAACGCCAAGGAGCGGATGGAACGGCTCACCGCCTCGCCGGTCGCGCCACCGCCGGAGCCGCTGTCCCTGCGGGCGCGCCTCGCCACCGCGTGCGGTACCGAGGCCGATCCCGGGCCCGCCGCCGAGCTGTGCGACGTCACGGTGGACGGGCGGCTGCGGCTGCCGGAACTGCGGATCGAACCGGGCGAACGGCTGCTGGTCACCGGACCCAACGGCGCCGGGAAGAGCACCCTGTTGCGGGTGATCGCCGGTGAACTCGAGGCCGACTCCGGCACCGTGACGACGACCGGAACGGTCGGGCACCTGCGGCAGGAGGAGGCGCCGTGGCCCCCCACCGCCACCACCCTGGCCGCCTTCGCGCACGGCCGGCCGGGCGACCGGGAGGAGCACGCCGACCGGCTGCTGTCCCTGGGACTGTTCGAACCGTCGGCCCTGCGGCTGCGAGTGGCCGAACTGTCCTACGGGCAGCGGCGGCGGATCGAACTGGCCCGGCTGGTCGCCGAGCCGGTCGACCTGCTGCTGCTCGACGAACCGACCAACCACCTCTCTCCCGCCCTGGTGGAAGAACTGGAGGAGGCCCTGGCCGACTACGCAGGAGCGGTCGTCCTGGTGACCCACGACCGGCGCATGCGCGAGCGCTTCACCGGCTCCCGGATGGAACTGGACGGCGGCGAGGTGCGCCTGCTCGACCGCCCTGTGGCGTGCCGATGACGCGGAACCGGCCGGGCCCGCGCGCCCGGCCCGACTCCCGGTAGGCAGGCTCCCCGGCCCGGCAGCGGGTCGGGGAGCCACGGCCTCAGGTCGCGCGAACCGGACGGAGCTCGCGGGAGGTTGGCGTGAAACCCCTTTGCCCAATGGTCAAGAAACGTTGACCATTGCCGGTATGCCTTCCGACGACCTGCCCGAGACGTTCCACGTCACCACGGACGAACAACTGCGCGCCGTCTCCAACCTCACGCGCCACCGGATCATGGCCGTGCTCCGCTTCGAGCCGGCCACCATCACACAGATCGCCGAGCGGGTGGGCCTCGCGAAAGGGAGCTCCAGCTATCACGTGCGGCTGCTGGAGCGGGCCGGCCTGGTGAAGGTGGTGCGGACCCGGAAGGTCCGGGGCGTCACCGAGCGGTACTACGCCATGGCGGCCCGGACGTTCGCGCTGCCCGACCCGGGCGAGGGAGCGCCGGACGTGCTGATGCGGCACGCGGTGGCGGACCTGGAAGCGGCGCCCGCGGACAGTGACCGGCAGGTGCGGATGACGCACCTGCGTCTCGACGAGAAGCAGTTCGCGGAGCTGGGCGCCCGGCTGCAGGCACTCGCGGACGAATACCGGGAGCTCTCCGACCCGTCGCTGCCGGACGCGTCCTTCGCGTTCGCCCTGTTCCGCCCGGCAACCCGCGCCCAGACCGAGGGGGACGCCAAGTGACGTCGGACGTCAAGAAGTTGCCGACCGGGTTCGGGCGGCTGTGGACCGCACAGACGGTGTCCTCGCTCGGTGACGGTGTGTCGCACGCCGCGCTGCCCCTGCTCGCCCTGACGCTGACCCACGACCCCATGGCACTCGCCGTCGTCACGGCCGCGGGGACGCTTCCGTGGCTGCTCTTCGGGGTGCTCGGCGGTGCGCTGGTGGACCGCTGGGACCGCCGGCGCACGATGTGGGTCGCGGACGCGGTGCGTGCGGTACTGCTCGCCGTCCCGGCGGCGGCGGCCGCGCTGGACGTGCTGAGCATTCCGCTGCTCGCGGCCGCCGCCTTCCTGCTCGGCCTCGGCGGACTCTTCTTCGACACCGCCGCCACCGCCTACCTGCCGGACCTCCTCGGCCGCGACCCCGCCCTCCTGGAGCGGGCCAACT
>NZ_JBRIOU010000006.1:378626-386850 GCF_053474865.1 Streptomyces sp. CO7 | reverse complement strand
CCCTGCCGGCCGCACCCGGCCCCGTACCGGAGGCCCGCGAGTCGCTGCTCCAGCAGGCGCGGGCCGGCGCCTCCTACGTCTTCCGGGACCGGCTGCTGCTCGGGCTCGCGCTCCGCCCGGCGGTCGGCAACGTCGCCTTCCTCGCCGTGGAGACCGTTCTCGCCCTCTTCGCGCGCGACCGTCTCGGCATGGACACCTACGGCTTCGGCCTGCTCCTCACGGCGGAGGCCACCGGCGGTCTGCTCGGCGCCGCCGTCGCCTCCGCCCTCGGCCGTCGACTCGGCACCGGAACCGCGCTGACCTGCACGGCCGCGCTCGAAGGGCTCGCCATCCTGGGTCTCGCCGCCGCCCCGAACCCCTACGTGGCCGGGCTCGCGCTCGCCGCCTGCGGGGCCGGCATGGGCGCGACGATGGTGCTCGGGCCCTCGCTCCGGCAGGCGATCGTCCCCCCGCACCTCATGGGCCGGGTCGCCTCCACCTCCCGCATGCTGGCCATGTGCGCGGCCCCGCTCGGCGCCTTCCTCGGCGGCTGGCTGGCCACCGCCTTCGATCTCCGCACCCCGCTCTACGCAGCCTCCGGCCTCCTCCTGACGATGACGGCCGTCACGGCGACCATGACCAGCAACCGCCGGGTCGAGGCCGCCCTGCGCGCCGCCGCCCCGGCCGACGCCCCCTCGGGCGAGCCGAAGTCCCGGACCCCCGCCCAGGAGAGCACCCCCGAGCCGTCGTGACGCCCCGGCCCGGCCGTCGCGGTCAACCCGGCCAATCGAGGACGAGGCGGCAGGAGGGCTTGTCGAGCACCGCTCCGGGCGGGAGCTGTCCGTCGGCGACGTCGACCGGATGAACCGTCATCGACGGGTAGCCGGTCGGGCGTACCTCCGCGTACCAGGTCCGCACGCAGGCCGTGAAGCGCTCGGCGAGCAGGGGACCTGACGGGCCGTAGGCATGCACGAAGAACTCGCTGAGACGGTCGGCAGGCTCCGGGCCGTCGGCGACCTTCCGGTAGGTCAGGTAGGCCAAGGAGCCGTCCGCCACGATCGCGGCCGCACCCTGCCGCAGAACGAGCTCGGACCCCTGGGCCGAGGTGAGGCGGCAGAAGCCGGCAAGAGTGGTGGCGGCATAGATCTGCAAGGTCGCGAAACTGAACCCACCCCGCACGACGAGCCCGGTCGTGACCTCGTACCTCGGCCCCCGCAACGCTTCCTCGAGACCGGTCGTGCCGGCAGGAGTCCCGTCCTCCCACCGCACGACGAACGCACCGTCGGCCGGCCGGACGGCGGGAGCGGTCCGGGCGGCGCTCCCGCGGTCGCGTACGAAGCCGCAGACCGTCCAGTGTTCGGCATGCAGCACGTCACCTCGCCGGACGAGGGTGACGGCACGGGTGAAGCCGCCGATCTCCAGCGGGACGACGAGCCGTCCACCTTCGGCCAGTTGCTCGCGCCAGGCGGGCGCGATGTCGGCCGCGTTGTGCGTCACGACCACCGCGTCGAATCCGCCGGCCGGTATGTGCCCGGGCGCACCGAGAGCGCCGTCGCCGAGGAGGGCGGTCACCCGGCCGCTGCCGGCCTCGGCGCAGAGCCTCCGTGTGCGGTGCACCACGTACGGGTCGATGTCGACGGTGACCACGCGGCCACGCTCGCCCAGAACGTGAGCGAGCAGTTCAGCGTTGTACCCGCCGGAGCCGATCTCCAGCACGGTCATGCCGGGCCTGAGCCGGAGGTGCTCGATCATGTCGGCCTGCAGCCAGGCCGCCGACACGGAGCTGACCGCCGCCTCGGGGGCCTCCCTGACGGTCACCACGGCAAGGTCGTCGTGGTAGGCCGTCTCCGGTGGAACCTCCGGCACGAAGCGGTGCCGTGGAACCTCGCGCAGTGCCGCCCGTACCCGCGAGGCAGGCGCCCAGCCGTCGTCGGTCACCTTCCGCGCCATCCGCTCGCGCAGTGCGACGGCTTCGGCCGGTTCGCCGCGCACGGCCGTGTGGTCGGTGGCACACGGGTAGGCATGCACGGGCGGAAGGCCGGTCAGTACACCGGGCCAGACGGCGGAGAGGGCATGGGCGCTCGGAGTGAACACGTTGCCGAGGGTGGCCAGGGCGTGCAGGTCGTGCCACTCCCAGCGCACGAAGTGGTGCGGCTCGGGCAGGCCGAGCGCGCCCTCCCAGGCGGTGACGCGGACCACGGCGGTGACCCGGCGCACGTCCAGCCGGTCGTCGTGGAGCACGGCGAGGACGTGGGCATCCTGCTCGCGGGCCGCCAGGCCGCTCTCCTCCGCGAGTTCCCGCACCGCGGCCGCGGGTACGGACTCACCGGTCTCGACGCGCCCTCCCGGGAGTTCCCACATCCCCCGGGCCGAGCGGCCCAGCAGGACGCGACCGGAGGCGTCGGTGACGACCACCGCGGCGCCGAACACGGCTTGAGGAACGGGCCGTGCCTTCTCCACGGCGGCGAAGGCCCCCGGGCCGCCCAGAACAAGGACCGCCAGCCCGTCCGCGTCGAAGCGCTCGCTGCGACCGAAGCCGTCACTCAGCGCGGAGAGTTCGTCCTCGTCCAGCGCGATGTGCCGCCGTTCCCCGGGAGTGCGCCGCGCGACCGGAGTGACGACGACCAGCCTTCCACCCTCCCGTAGGCGTGCGGCGAGGCGGCGCAGTACCCGGGAACGGTCGCCGATGAAGGCGATGGCCTGCCGCACGACGATCAGGTCGTAGGCGCCATCGTCCAGTGCGCCCGGTGCGCCCAGGTCGTCGTGCTCGACGTCCAGGCACATCCAGCGCACACCCTCCAGCCCGGCGTGCTCCTCGCGGGCCCGGTCCAACGCGCCGTCGGCGAAGTCCACTGCGTCGACCGTGCAACCGAGCGAGGCGAGGTAGGCGACCAGTTCTCCGGTCCCGCAGGCGACATCCAGGGCGCGGCCGCCCTCGGACGGTGGGGCGAGCCCGGCGAGCAGCCGTTTCTCCTCGTCCCCCAACTGCCGGAAGTCGAGGCCCTTCGCGTAGTGCGCGGACCAGTCGGCCCGGGTGAATGCCACAGACGGCTCCTGGTGCTCGAAGACAGGGGTGAGAGTTCGTCAGTACCGCGGCGAACGGGCGGTGCGCCGGGTTCAACGAGACGACCTCGGATGTCGAACACATGTCTTTCGGACGGAGCGCGGGCCCCGAGCTTGAGCCGCTGCTCGAAGATGTGGTGTGCACGGACCCTTGCGGCGCAGGGGCGCCTTGGTGCCGGCGGGTGGCCGAAACGCCGATGTCGCGATCGCGGTCCGGCTCGGTGCGTGGGAGTCGGGTCCAGCCGGGGGGTGGTCTGTGGTCCGGGCCGGTCGGCCGGACGCGTTCCTCCGTGGCCGCGCCCGCCGCGTGCCGATAAATCGCTTCCCCGCAGGTCGCCGTCGGCACGACACTTGCCCCCACCGCGGTGTTCGCGCCGGGCGAGGCCGGCCGGCCTCGCCCGTGTGCCGGCCGGCGGCCGTCCGTCCCGTGAACCGACCTGGAGCCTTCCGCCGTGACCGCACCCGACCTCGCCGCCCTCAACAGCGCGACGAAGTACCCGAGCATCCCCACCTACCACCGCCTCGACCCCAGGAACGGCGGCCTCGTGGAGGAGCCGACCCGGTTCACCGGTGACGTGCTCCTGACCGAGAAGGTCGACGGCACCAACGGGCGGATCGTCCTGCTCCCCGACGGCGACTACTTCATCGGCTCGCGCGAGGAACTGCTGCACGCGAAGGGCGACCGGGTGCACAACCCGGCCCTCGGCATCGTCGACGAGCTGAGGCCGCTCGCCGACCGGCTCCGGGCCGGCGACGCGCAGGGCCGCGTCACGGTGTTCTACCTCGAGGTGTACGGCCGCAAGATCGGCGGCGCGGCCAAGCAGTACACGGGCGGGAGCGGGATCGGTCACCGGCTCTTCGACGTCGCGTTCCTGCGGCCCGAGGACCTCGACCGGAGCCTCGAACAGATATCGTCCTGGCGGGACGGCGGCGGCCAGGACTTCGGCGACGAGGCCGCTCTCCAGCGGATCGCCGCCTCCGAGGACGTCCCCCTCGTCCCCCGGCTCGCCACGGTCCCCGGCGACCTGCTGCCCGCAGCCGTCGACGACATGGCGGCCCTCCTCGCCGAGCGTCTGCCGGCCACCCGGGTCGCCCTCGACGACGGCGCGGGCGGCAGCCCCGAGGGCATCGTGCTGCGCACGACCGACCGGTCCGTCATCGCCAAGGCCCGCTTCCAGGACTACGCACGCACCCTGAAGCGCCGCGCGCGTCGCTGACCCACGAGGCCACGGGGTGCGGCGCCTGCCGCACCCCGTGCCGTCCGCGGCGGGCCCCACCGGCCCGGCGGTGCCGCCCACACGGCTGAAACATCCCCACCCGACCCGGGAATCAGGCCGCCACGAGCTCCCGCTCGCGGTCCGGGGTGTCGACCTTCGGCTTCCTGTTCGGCAGCGAGAGCCGGAAGACCTTGCGCCACGCGGAGAACACCTGCTTGGGCAGCGGCCCGGTGACGTACTCCAGCTCGTACTTCTCGAACAGCGCGCGCACCTTCACCGCGACCTCGGCATACCGGTTGCTCGGCAGGTCCGGGAACAGGTGGTGCTCGATCTGGTGCGAGAGGTTGCCGGTCATGAAGTGCATGGCCTTGCTGCCGCTGATGTTCGCCGAACCCATCATCTGGCGCAGGTACCACTGGCCGCGCGTCTCGCCGTTGATCGACCGGCGCTCGAAGACCTGCACCCCCTCGGGGAAGTGCCCGCACATGATCACCGAGTGGGTCCAGAGGTTGCGGACCAGGTTCGCGGTGAAGGTGGCGGCGAGCGTGGTGAGGAACGACGGGCCCGACAGCAGCGGGTGGATCACGTAGTCCTTGAGCACCTGCTTGCGGATCTTGCGGCCCACGTCCCTGGCCCGCGCGCGGAACTCCGGGTTGTTGCGGCGGCGCTTGTGCAGATTCTTGCCGAGCTCCAGGTCGTACGCCGCGATGCCGTACTCGAAGAAGCAGGCGTTGATGAAGTTCCACAGCGGCTGGCCGAGGTGGAACGGGTGCCACTTCTGGTCCTCGTCGACGCGCATGATGCCGTAGCCGAGGTCGTTGTCCTTGCCGATCACGTTGGTGTACGTGTGGTGCAGCTCGTTGTGCGAGTGCTTCCACTGGTCGGCCGGCGAGACGTGGTCCCAGTCCCAGGTGGTGGAGTGGATCTTCGGGTCGCGCATCCAGTCCCACTGGCCGTGCAGGATGTTGTGACCGATCTCCATGTTGTCCATGATCTTCGCCACGGACAGACCGGCGGTGCCGAGCACCCACGCGGGTGGGAAGAACGAGAACAGCAGCACGCCCCGGCTGGCCAACTCCAGCTTGCGCTGCGCCGAGATGACCTTGCGGATGTAGGCGGCATCCTTCTCGCCGCGGCTCGCGATCACCTCGTCGCGGATCGCGTCCAGCTCGCGGCCGAGCTCCTCGATCTGCTCCGCGGTCAGATGGGCGGTGGGGTCGATGGCGGTCAAGTTGCTCCTACCGTTCGATGTCACAGGGGCCCGCAGCCGCGGACACGCAGGTCTGGATGAGGACGCCCGGCTCGGCCTCGGTGATCTCGCCGGTGCGCAGGTCACGGACGGCGCCTGCCTTGAGCGGCGTGACGCAGCCGAAGCAGATGCCCATGCGGCACCCGGAGGGCATGAGCACGCCGGCATCCTCGCCGACGTCCAGCAGCGGCGTGGCGCCGTCCGCCTCTACGGTCTTGCCCGTCGTGCTGAACGTAACCTCGCCGCCGGCGCCGGCCACGACGACGGTGGGGCGGAAGCGCTCGGTGTGCAGGCGCTCCGGCACGCCGTGCTCGGCCCAGTGCTCCTCGGCGGCGTCGAGGAGGCCCGCGGGCCCGCACGCCCAGGTCTCGCGCTCGGCCCAGTCGGGCACCAGCTCGTCGAGACGGGCGACGTCGAGCGTGCCGTCCGTGTCGGTGTGCACCTCGGTGAGCCGCAGCTTCCCGGCCGCGACCAGGTCGTGCAGTTCGCCGCGGAAGATCACGTCCTGCGGCCGCGGCGCGCAGTGGACCATGACGACGTCGTCGAACTCGGTGTCGCGCAGCATGCCCATCACGGGCGTGATGCCGCTGCCGGCCGTCAGGTAGAGCACCTTGCCGGGCCTGGCCCGCGGCAGCACGAAGTCACCGGTCGCCTGGTCGAGCTGGATCAGCGTGCCCGGCTTCGCTCTGCGGACCAGGTAATTGCTGACCTTGCCGTCCGCGATCGCCTTCACGGTGATCGTGATCCGGCCGTCCCGGCGGGCCGTCGGCGAGGTGATCGAATAGGCGCGCCACAGGCGCACCCCGTCGACATCGACCCCGACCCGCACGTACTGGCCGGCCGTGTGGCCGCGCCAGCCCCGGCCCGGCCTGATCACGACCGTCGCGGCGTCACCCGTCTCGGGGCGCACCTCCTCGATGCGTCCCCGCAGATCCGCGCCCGCACGCAGCGGGCTGACCAGGTCGAGGTAGTCCGACGGCAGCAGCGGCGTCGTCACCATCTCCAGCAGTTTCCACGCCCTGCTGCGGAGGGCTGTACTCGTCATGACTCCAGCTTGCTGGCCCCAAGGCGTAAAGTCCTGACCGCAACACGTAAATCTGGCCGACAGAATTGTTCGCAGGGAACAAACGTGAACCAAGCAATCCGGAGGGTCAGCGAGCTGGCCCTGGACGAGACCACGGTCGCGGCCCTTCGGGCCGGGCTGAAGGACACCGCCGACGAGTGTGTCCAGGCGATCATCGACGAGGTCCCCTCCTACGCCAACGCCCTGTCGGGCCACATGGGCGGCATCATCCGGCGGGCCGTCCGCACCGCCCTGGGGCACTACCTGGACCTGGCGAGCGGGAACGCCACCGGCGGCAACGCCGGTGACGCGGCCTACGAGCTGGGCCGCGGCGAGGTGCGTGACGGCCGTTCGATGGACGCCCTGCTCAGCGCGTACCGCGTCGGCGCCCGGGTGGCCTGGCGATGTCTGGCGGCGGGTGCCGTACCCGCGGGTCTGCCCGCGGCCGAGGTCGCCAAGTTCGCGGAGCTGACCTTCGCCTACATCGACGAGCTCTCCGCCGCGAGCGCCGCGGGCCACGCCGACGAACTGGCGGCCCGTGGCCGGGCCCAGGAGCGTCACCTGGAACACCTCGCCCGTGACCTCCTCGCCGGGGCGAGCCCGGACGTGCTGCTGGCCTCCGCCCAGCGGGCCGGCTGGCAGCCCCCCGTCTCGCTGACGGCGGTCCTGCTGCCCGCCGCCCAGGCCCGGCCCGCCTACCGCACGCTCGACGACCCGAGCACCCTCGTCCTCGACGATCTGCCGGACGCCACCGGTGTGCTGCTCGTCCCGGAGGCGGACCGGCCACATCTCCTGCGGCAGCTGGCCGACCGCACGGCCGTGGTCGGACCGGCCCGGCCGTGGACCCGTGCCTCCGCCTCGTACGCACGGGCCCTCCGCGCGCGCTCCCTCTCCTCCGGCATCCGCGACACCGAGGACCACCTGCCCGAGCTGGTGCTGAGCGCCGACTCGGACGCGTTCGCGGACCTGCGCGCCCGGGCCCTCGCACCCTTGCGGACCCTGCCCGACGCGACCGCACAGCGCCTGGAGGAGACGTTGCGGGAGTGGCTGCTGCACCAGGGCAGGCGGGACGAGGTGGCGGCGGCGTTGTTCGTCCATCCCCAGACGGTCCGGTACCGGATGGCGCAGCTGCGGGAGCTGTTCCCGGATCTCGCGTCGCCGCAGCAGGTGCTCGAACTGACGCTGGCGCTCGGTCGTCGGAGCGGCTGACGGTGCGCCGGTCCGCCCGGCCGGGCCCACGGGTCGGCCCGGGCCGGTCCGGCACACCGCGCGGGGGATGATGGGGACGGAACAACGGATGCGAGGGCAGGAGCCGCCATGACGAACCGGGTGCACCGACCCCGTGAGGACGCGGAGTTCGACTTCGTCCTCCGGAGGAGCGGGACTCCGGTCCTCGCGTACTTCGCCGGGACCTGGCCCAAGGCGATCGAGCCCTGCCGGGTGATGGACCTCGTCGTGGGCGGCATCGCCGAGGAGTACGCGGGCCGCCTGACCGCCGTCCGCGTCGACATCACGCGCTGTCCCGCCGCGACCGGGCGCTACGGGATCACCGGCGCCCCGTCCTGCGTCCTGCTGAAGGACGGAGAGGCGGTGGCGCACGGCACGGGGCCCATGACCAGTGCTGAGGTCCGCACGCTCCTGGACGGTCACCTG
>NZ_JBRIOU010000006.1:370303-378526 GCF_053474865.1 Streptomyces sp. CO7 | reverse complement strand
GGAGGACGCCTGGGCGCAGCGCGAGGTCGTCGACCAGGCCCGGGGCGCCCAGGCGGAGCTCGGCTGGGTGTTCCACCCCGCCGTGGGCGGCCGTGGATACGCCACCGAGGGGTGCCGCGAGCTGCTGCGGGTCTGCTTCGAAGAGCTGAAGGTGCGACGGGTGTGCGCCAACGCCTTCGCCGACAACGAGGCGTCCTGGCGGCTGATGGAGCGGCTGGGGATGCGTCGTGAGCAGTACACGGTGCGGGAGTCCCTGCACCGGGAGCTGGGGTGGATCGACGGGATCGGTTACGCGCTGCTCGCCGACGAGTGGCAGCGCGGCCGGGGTACGGCCTCCGACTGAGTCGGACAGACGTGCGGCCTCGACTCCGCCGCGCGTGGGGGCGAGGGTGGCCCGGGACGCGGCGACCGGGGCAATGTTCCGGCCCGCACGGGTGAAAGCGGCCCATGGAGCGCCGGGCGAACCGGCCGGCGGGGGAGAGGGGTATGTGCGCCGGCGCTCCGCCGGCCATGCTCCGAACCCTTCCCCACCCGGAGGAACAGATGCGCGTACGTCGCGTCACCACCACCGCCCTGGCCGCCTTCGCCCTGAGCGCCGCGCTGGGCGCCGGCAGTGCGTTCGCGGGGGACAACCCGCACGACCACCACAACGGCAACCAGGCCCAGCACCAGAGCCACGAGCAGGGCCAGCACCAGGGTGATCACCAGCGTGACCACAAGGCCGAGGACAAGTCCCAGGACAAGGCTGAGGACAAGTCCCAGGACAAGGGCAAGGGCCACGAGAAGGGCAAGGAGCAGGACAAGGGCAAGGCCCAGGACAAGGGCAAGGGCCACGAGAAGGGCAAGGAGCAGGACAAGGGCAAGGCCCAGGACAAGGGCCACGAGAAGGGCAAGGAGCAGGACAAGGGCAAGGCCCAGGACAAGGGCCACGAGAAGGGCAAGGAGCACGGCAAGGGCAAGGCCCAGGACAAGGGCCACGAGAAGGGCAAGGAGCACGACAAGGGCCACGACAAGGGCCACGAGAAGGGCAAGGAGCACGACAAGGGCCACGAGAACGGCCACGACCAGGGCCGTCAGCAGGGCGACCACCAGCGTGACCAGAACGGTCACGACAAGGGTCACCACAAGGGCTACGACCAGGGCCGTCACCAGAACGACCACCAGCGTGACGGCAAGAACCGCCAGGGTGAGCACCGCGGTGACCACCGCGGCGACAACCGCGGTGACCACAACGGCCGCCACTGCTCGGGCGGCGACTTCGTCTTCGCCGGCACCCAGTGGGAGTCCCCGTACGGCAGCTACTCGACCTACGCCGCCGTGTGCTCCTCGGTCGACTTCGACGACTGACGCATCCCGAGCGGTCCCTTCGCCGACGGCAGGCTCAGAGGTTGCGCAGGCCGTCCAGGACGGCCTCCAGCAACGTGGGGTCGCTGCCGTCGGCGGAGCGGTCGGGCATGGCGTGGATCAGGAAACCGCCGCCCAGCAGGTCCGCGACGACCACCTTGGTCACCTGGAGCGGCAACTGCAGGAGGGTAGCCAGCTCGGCCACCGACAACGCCTGCCCGGCGCAGAGCCGCACCGCGGCCAGCGCCTCCGGGGAGACCGCGTCGTACGGAGGCCGGGCGGCCGCCCGCACCAGTGAGTCCGGTTCCACGGGCACGGCAGGACGGGTCCGGCCCAGGGTCACGGCGTAGGCGCGGACCGTCGCCGTCTCCTGGGTCACCCACGCGTGGGGCCGGGCCACCTCAGCGCCCGCCCGTCCGGCCGTCGTCGGCGCGCCAGGCGCCCTTGCCGAGCGGGCCGAACAACGCGTCGTCGCCGAGCGGTCCGGAGTGCGACGTGGGACGCGGCACGGGTCCGGGCGTGCCCTCCGCCCGGCCGGAGTCCCTGCGCCGAGCGGCCCGCTGCGTGGCATCCCGTTGCGTGACCTCCCGTTGCGTGGCCTCCCACTCGGCACCGGATCGCTCCCCGACGGTGCGCTGCAGACCGCTGGCCGGAACGGTGTGGAACTCCGGCCCCACCTGGCGCACCCGACCCGGTTGGGCCATGTGGTCCAGCTGGTCCAGCTGGTCCAGCCGGCCCAGAGGCAGCGTGTCCGCCGCGTGCGCCGTGGCCGGGGCGGTCCGGCGGTGTTCCGGCCGGTCGTGGCCGGCCGCGTCCTCGTCGGCCGTGTGCAGCAGCGTGGCAGGCAGGCGGACCAGCGCCTGCACGCCGCCGTAGAGATTGGTCTGGAAACGCACGGCGAGCCCCAGCCGCTGGGCCACCCTGGCCACCACCGCCAGCCCGGTGCGGCCGTCGTCCCCGCCCGGCTCACGGGCCAGGGAGACGAGCTGGTTCATCTCCTCGAGCTGGTCGCCGGTGAGGCCGGGACCCCGGTCGTCGATCTCGACGACCAGTCCCTCCCTGGCCAGCGCCGCGCGCACCGTCACCTTGGTGCCGGCGGGAGAGAACCGGGCGCCGTTCTCGGCGAGTTCGGCGATCAGATGGATGACCTCGGCGGCCGCCGGGCCCGCCAGCGCGTACCCCGCGGGCGGCGGCGCGACCTCGATCCGCGTGTAGTCCTCGGTCTCCGCCGCGGCCTGTCGCAGCACCGTGGCCAGGGGCACGGGGCGCCGGACGGCCCGGGGCAGCCGGCCGTCGAGGACGGCCGCGCTCTCCACGGCACGCTGGGTGCGCGTGACCAGGTGGTCGATCCGGAAGAGGACCTCGAGCAGTTCGGGGTCCTCGGTGCGGTCGTGGGCGTCGTCGAGCAGTTCCAGTGCCCGCAGGACCAGCGCCTGGATCTTGCGGACGATGGCGAGGGAGGCGTCGGTGTGCCGACGCGAGCCGGCGGTCAGCACGGCGGTGTGCGCCGCGGTCAGCGCCCGGCGGACCGCGTCCTCCAGGCCGTCGGCGGGGCCGGCCGGCTGCCCCACCGGGATCGCCGGGGAAGCCGGCAGTTCCAGTGCCTCGGGGGTCTCACCGCGCCGGACCCGCCGGGCGGCCGAGGCGATCTGGCGCAGACCCTCCTCCAGCAGAGCCGGCACCGCGGCGGTCGCGGCAGCCACGGCCTCCTCACGGGAGGCGGAGCGGGCAGCGGTCCGGGCGGCGTCGCGACGGGCCGCGACGGTGGCCGTCGTGGTGACCGCGGCGCAGCCGATGGCCGCGCAGATGCCCGCGCCGACCGCGGCCGAGGTCGGCAGCGGGGAGAGGGCGGCGGCGTAGGCGGCGCCCGCCAACAGGGTGGCCGACGCCGCCGGCAACGCCCCGAGCAGGGTCGCCGAGCGCAGCGACGCCCGGTCGCCCTCCGGCGGATCCGACGCGGGCGTGGCGGATGCCGACCGGTGCCGCTGCGGGCGCGTTGTCATGCGGGACCCTCCTCACCACTGCCCGGTCGGCCCGCGGGCGTCGACGAAGCAACGCGCGTAGGTGGCGGCGGGCAGGAGCGGTGGAACGAGTGGACCAGACCACGCCGGATTATGCCCGGGGAGGGTCGAGGCCGACCTGACATCGGTGGAGCGACGGCGGCCGGACATCCGGAGATGGCCGACTTCCACCCCCGCCGCCCGGTGCGGTCGCAGCCGCGCGGAACGCGGTTCTCGCACCTCGCGGTGGTGACGTCGCCCTCTCGCCTGAGGCGGGCGGAGGGACGGGGTTCACGTTCCGCTTCGCCCACATTGGCCGAATCGTTCCCGCACACACGGACGCCGTCCTTCGCGCCCTCACGCGCCCCTGTTCGCGCCCCTGGACGCCCTCCGCGCCCCGTCCCGAGGTACCGACAGCGCCGCTCCTCCGCCGCGAGGCCGACCCCCGACGCTCGCCCGGCCCCGCCCCGGTCAGTCCGGCAGTCGCCGCAGGGCGAACCAGAGCTCCATACGGACGTCCGGGTCGTCCAGGTCGGCCTCCAGCAGCGCCGCGCACCGGGCGATCCGCTGCCGGACGGTGTTGCGGTGCACCGAGAGCGCCACGGCCGTGCGGTCCCAGCTGCCGTGCAGCGAGAGCCAGGCGCGCAGGGTCCGCGGCAGCGCGGGGGTGCCGGTGATCGGCGCCAGCAGGGCCAGGGCGTGTTCCTCGGCCTCGCGCGGCGGCAGGAGGTCGGTCAGACGCCCGCCGGAGCCGTGCCGGACCAGCGGGGAGCGGGTGGCGAGGGCGCGGCCCAAGGCTCGGGCGGCCCGGTCGTCGACGGCGCGCCAGTCGTCCGGCCCGGTCACCTCGGCGACCCCCAGCGTCCAGCCTGCCTGCCGCTCCACGGGCCGCCCGCCGGGCACGAGCACCCGCACCACCCGGTGCGCCGGGGCGACCGGGGCGACCGGGTCGACCAGCGCGGACCCCAGCGTCTCGCCCAGCGCCGCGGCGGACGCCGCGTCCGGGACCCCGGTGTCCGGGCGGGCGTGCACCAGCGTCCAGCGCTCCCCGCCGAGCAGCGGCGCCACCTCCTGGGGGCCGGCGCCGAGCAGCAGCCGCACCAGGGCGGCCGACCAGAAGGGGTCCGGACCGCCGCCGCGCTCCCCGGTGAGCAGGGTCAGCAGGACGGAGGCCGCCGAGGCGACGGTGTGGTCGCCGGCCTCACGGCGGCTCGTCGCCAGGCCGAGCACGTACCCGGGTGCGGTCCCCAGCCCATACGCCGACAGGTGGAGGCCGTCGGCCGTGTCGGTGGCCGACGACGGTGCCGGCGCGGTGTTCCCCGGTGGGGCGGGCCGCACCACCCGGGCCAGCTCGGTCAGAGCCGTCCGCACGCGCGGCCCCGGGTCGCGCCCGGCCGTGAGGTCCCCCGATCCGCGCGCCGGCCCGCCCGCCGACGAGTTCTCGCCCGTGTCCGCCGCCGCGACCACCGGCCCGTCCGCCGCCCCGGTCATCGCCCCCGACGGCCCGAACAGCACCGCCCAGCCCTCCAGCGCCGCCGCCAGCTGCCGCAGCACGGACGGCACCGGGTGGGGACGTGACGCCGCCGACGCCAGGCTCCGCTGTGCCTCGGCGACCCGCCGAAGGTCCGCCAGCCGGGCCCGGGCGACGAGTTCGCCGACCGCGCGGGCCACCGCGGAGAAGGTGGTGCGCCGCGGCACCTCCAGCAGCGGCAGCCCGCGAGCCCCGCAGGCGGCGACCAGCTCCGCGGGCACCGTGTCGTGCACCGGGGCCACGCCGAAGCCGAGTGCCGCGCCGCCCGCCGCCAGGATCCGCTCCACGTAGGCGTCGAACCAGGCGGCGCCGGCCGAGGGCGGCACCTGCACCCCCGCCGTCAGCAGCAGTTCGCCGCCCAGCAGGTACGGCAGGGGGTCGGCCATCTCCGAGACCTGCGCCCAGTGGACGTCCGCCTCCTCGGGCCCGGCGAGACGGACCAGGCCCAGGTCGTCGCGCGCCAGCAGGGCGGAGAGCGGCACCGGGGGAGTGGGCGGCGGTGCGGGAAGGGACGCGGGGGCGGACGGCATGATGGACGTTTCCTCTGTTCTTCTCCGGCCCGATGGATGAAACGTACACTTCGCAGCCGCCCGCGAGCCATCTAGGGTCGGTCCGTGGTGCGCTCCGGCGGGTGATCCCGGCGCCGCGTACCCTCGGTACCGGTGAGAGGAAGGCATCACCTCCATGACCTCCATGAGCAACAGCGGAACGCCCCGCGGCCCCGTCGACTCCTCGCGGATCCCGCGGTACGCGGGACCGGCGACGTTCGCCCGGCTGCCGCGACTGGACGAGGTCGGCGCGGCCGACGTGGCGGTGATCGGCGTCCCCTTCGACTCGGGCGTCTCCTACCGGCCCGGCGCCCGCTTCGGCGGCAACGCCATCCGTGAGGCCTCCCGGCTGCTGCGTCCCTACAACCCGGCCCAGGACGCCTCGCCGTTCGCGCTGGCGCAGGTGGCCGACGGCGGGGACATCGCGGTCAACCCGTTCAACATCGACGAGGCCGTCGAGACCGTCGAGGCCGCCGCGGACGACCTGCTCGGCACCGGCGCCCGCCTGATGACGCTCGGCGGCGACCACACCATCGCGCTGCCGCTGCTGCGCTCCGTGGCCAAGAAGCACGGTCCCGTCGCGCTCCTGCACTTCGACGCGCACCTGGACACCTGGGACACCTACTTCGGCGCCGAGTACACGCACGGCACCCCGTTCCGGCGGGCGGTCGAGGAGGGCATCCTCGACACCGAGGCGCTCTCCCACGTCGGCACCCGCGGCCCGCTGTACGGCAAGCAGGACCTCAAGGACGACGAGAAGATGGGCTTCGGCATCGTCACCTCGGCGGACGTCTACCGCCGTGGCGCGGACGAGGTGGCCGACCAGCTGCGGCAGCGGATCGGCGACCGCCCGCTGTACATCTCCATCGACATCGACTGCCTGGACCCGGCGCACGCGCCCGGCACCGGCACGCCCGAGGCCGGCGGGATGACCTCGCGGGAGCTGCTGGAGATCCTGCGCGGCCTGGCCGGCTGCAACCTGGTGTCGGCGGACGTGGTCGAGGTCGCCCCGGCGTACGACCACGCGGAGATCACCTCCGTCGCCGCCTCGCACACCGCCTACGAGCTCACCACCATCATGTCCCGGCAGATCGCGAAGGCGCGTACGCAGTGACCCACGACCACGACCTGGTGCTCCGCCCGACGGCCGCGCAGACGGAGGCGGCCCTGAACCCGCCTCCCGGCCGCCACGGCGGGGACATGGTCGTGGAGACGCTCGCCGGGCTGGGCGCGACCACCGTCTTCACCCTGCCCGGCCAGCACGTCCTGCCGGTCCTCGACGCGCTGCGCAGGTCCGACCTGCGCACCGTCGGCCTGCGGGTCGAGAACAACGCGGCCTTCGCGGCGGACGCGTACGGCCGGATCACCGGTGAGGCCGCCCCGCTCCTGCTGTCCACCGGGCCCGGCGCGCTGACCGCGCTGGCCGCGCTGCAGGAGGCGGCCGCCGCCTCCTCGCCGGTGCTGGCGATCTGCGGCCAGGTCCCGGCCGACGGACTCGGCGGGCGCCGCCGCGGTCACCTCCATGAGCTGGAGGACCAGGCCGCGGCCTTCCGCGGGATCGTCAAGTCCGTGCACAGCGCCCGCACCCAGTCGCAGATCCCCACCGCGATCGCCGAGGCCTGGCGCTCGGCGCTGACGGTCCCCTTCGGGCCCGTCTACGTGGAGATCCCCCACGACGTGCTGCGGGAGCCGGCCCGCGTCCCGGTGGTCACCGCGGTGGACGCCACCCCGGAGGAGCTGCCGCCGCGGCCCGAACTGACCGCCGTCGCCGCGGACCTGCTGGCCCGCGCCGAGCGCCCGGTGATCGTCGCGGGAGGCGGAGTCGTCCGCTCGGACGCCTCCGGCAAGCTGCGGCAGCTCGCCGAGAAGCTGGCCGTCCCGGTCGTCACCACCTTCGGCGGCAAGGGCGCCTTCCCCTGGACCCACCCGCTCTCGCTGCAATCCTGGATGGAGGACCGGCACACCACGGACTTCCTCGAGGATGCCGACGTCCTGCTGGTCGTGGGCTCCGGGCTGGGCGAACTCTCCTCGAACTACCACACGTTCGAGCCGCGCGGCACGATCGTGCAGATCGACGCCGACGCCGGGAAGCTCGAGGCCAACCACCCGGCCCTCGGCATCCACGCGGACGCGCGGCTCGCGCTGCAGGCCCTGCTGGAGACCCTGGAACCGGTCCCCGCGAGGGACGGCGACGAGGCCGCCCGCCGGGTCCGGGAGCTCCTCGACCGGGTCGGCGCCCGGATCGCGGCACAGGGGCTCGACCTGGAGCAGGAGGTGCTGGCGTCGGTGCGCGCGGCCCTGCCCGCCGGGTCGCCCTCCTTCTGGGACATGACGATCCTTGCCTACTGGGCCTGGTCGGCCTTCGACCCCCGCCGGCCCAACACCATGCACTCGGCGCAGGGCGCCGGTGGTCTCGGCTACGCCTTCCCCTCCGCCCTGGGGGCGGCCGTCGCCGAGCCCGGCCTGCCGGTCCTCGCCGTGTCCGGCGACGGCGGCGCGCTGTACTCGGTCGCCGAGCTCGCCACGGCACGCCAGCACCAGCTCGACGTTACCTGGCTGATCGTCGACGACGGCGGGTACGGCATCCTCCGCGAGTACATGAGCGACGCGTACGGCGAGCCGCACGGGACGGAGCTCGCCCGGCCCGACTTCGTCGCGCTGGCCGAGTCCTTCGGGGTTCCCGCCGTCCGGACCGGCCCCGAGCAGCTGCGGGCCGACCTGTCCAAGGCGCTCGCCACACCGGGCCCCTCGGTGGTGGTGCTCCCGGCCACCCTGCGCATGTTCGCGCCGACCCACCCTG
>NZ_JBRIOU010000006.1:366507-370203 GCF_053474865.1 Streptomyces sp. CO7 | reverse complement strand
GGGCGGGACCCGGTCCGTCGCCGAGCCGCTGCGCCCGGTGGGGTCCGTCGGGGACCGGCGCCCGGCCGGCGGATGCCGGTACCGGGGAGCGTCAGCCCCGGTGGCGGGCCGGCAGATTCGTGAGGAAGTACCCGGTGTCGTCCCCGCGCAGGGACAGCGCCAGCTCGGCGGCCTGCCGCGCCTGGTCGGCCGACAGACGGCGTGCCTCCCACAGCAGTGCCGCGGCGTCCACGGCCTCCGGGGCGGGAGGCGGCGGCGCCTCGTCCAGCACCACACCCGTCAGGCCCGCCAGCTCCACGGCGTCGATGCCGAGGAGCGCGGCGAAGTCCGTCACCAGGCGCGGCGTGAGCTCCTTGCGGCCGGCCCCGATCACGCCGTAGGTGGAAGCCGAGAGGTACGTCGGGGTGAGCACCGCGAGGACCTTCGCCAGGTGGGACCAGCCGAGGTTGCGGTACCGGAACATGCGGATCACCCGGCCGCCCGGCAGGTCCGCGCGCGGCACGGGCCCCGGTGGTGCGAACCCAGGCTCGATCTGGGTCTCCTGGGGCAACGAACGCACGTGGTCCAGGAGTTGACGCCTCCCGTCGGCCGTGAGGTGCGCCCCGTGCATCACCAGGTCTGCCGCCCATCGGCCTGCCGCGGCGCTCAGCGGCGTCAGGTCGCCGGGGACCGGCAGCCCGGCGAGGACGAACAGGTCGACGGCACGCAGCCGTAGCGGGCCCGCCAGCCGGCGCAGCAGGTCCCCGTCGGGTGCGCTCCCGGCGAGCAGGGCCGTGATCTCGTGCTCGTCCACCCCGGCCCGTGCGGCGAGTTGGGCCGGGCGCAGCCCGCGGTGCTCCAGCAGCCGTCCGGCCGTCGTGGCGAACTCCGGGCCAGGCGTCATGCCCGCAGCGTAAGGGGCGCACGCGGGTCACCGAGGGTGCGCCGGACGGACCGCAGCCGATTCGTGCGCTCATGTCCCCCCTGAGTACCGAGGGTTATCCCTCGAAGCGGTGGCCCGGGCCCCCTCCACTCGTGACATGGCCGAGTCAACGCTGCCATCCTCACCCCTGACCGTTACCCCTGCCGGTCACCGGCGGTCCACCGCCCGCCCGGCTAGCCCCCCGGCCGCCACCGTGGCCGCGAACGGACAGGACACCGCGTGAGACACACAACCCTCCGCCGACGGGCCGCCTCCACCGGCCTGCTGGCCGCGGCGGCGCTGGTCGCCGTCGGCTTGCCCGCCCTCCCGGCCGTCGCCCAGCCGGACGCCGCGCCCAAGGCCGCCCCGCTGCGCGCCGGCGCGCTCGCCGCCGACATCACGGCCTCCGAGCGCACCGCGCTGATCAAGTCCGCCGAGACCAAGGCGGACGGCCACGCCAAGAAGCTCAAGCTCGGCGGCAAGGAGAAGCTCCTCGTCAAGGACGTCGTCCAGGACAACGACGGGACGCTGCACACCCGTTACGAGCGGACCTACGCCGGTCTGCCGGTCCTCGGCGGCGACCTCGTCGTCCACGACGCCCCGCAGTCCGGCAAGGGCGACGGGCTGAACGCCACGTTCAACAACAAGCGCGCCCTCGCGGTGGACACCACCGAGAAGGTCGCGAAGAGCGCCGCCGAGACCAAGGCGGTCAAGGCCGCCAAGGCGCACGACGGCAACGCCACGCCGACGGCCGACACCACCCGCAAGGTCGTCTGGGCCGGTTCGGGCACCCCCCGCCTGGCCTGGGAGACCACCGTCGAGGGCTTCCAGCACGACGGCACCCCCAGCCGCCTGCGCGTCGTCACCGACGCCCTGACCGGCGAGAAGCTGCACGAGTCCGAGGACGTCAAGACCGGCACCGGCAAGAGCCTCTACAGCGGCACGGTCACCCTGGGCACCACGCTTTCCGGGTCCACCTACCAGCTGACGGACGGCACCCGCGGCGGACACAAGACGTACAACCTGGCCCGCGCCACCTCCGGCACCGGCACGCTGTTCACCGACGCCGACGACACCTGGGGCACCGGCACCGCCTCCAGCTCGTCGACCGACCAGACCGCCGCCGTCGACGCCGCCTACGGCGCCGCGGTGACCTGGGACTTCTTCAAGAGCACGTTCAACCGCAGCGGCATCGAGAACAACGGCCAGGGCGCCTACTCGCGGGTCCACTACGGCAGCGCCTACGTCAACGCCTTCTGGGACGACAGCTGCTTCTGCATGACCTACGGCGACGGCTCGGGCAACACCCACCCGCTGACCTCGCTGGACGTGGCGGCCCACGAGATGAGCCACGGCGTCACCTCGGCGACCGCCAACCTCACCTACAGCGGCGAGTCCGGCGGCCTCAACGAGGCCACCTCGGACATCTTCGCGGCCGGTGCCGAGTTCGCCGCGGGCAACTCCACCGACGTCGGCGACTACATGGTCGGCGAGAAGATCGACATCAACGGCGACGGCACCCCGCTGCGCTACATGGACAAGCCGAGCAAGGACGGCGGCTCCAAGGACTCCTGGTACTCGGGCATCGGCAGCATCGACGTCCACTACTCCTCGGGTCCCGCGAACCACATGTTCTACCTGCTCTCCGAGGGCAGCGGCACCAAGACGATCAACGGCGTCACCTACAACAGCCCCACCAGCGACGGCATCGCCGTCCAGGGCATCGGCCGCGCGGCCGCCCTGCAGATCTGGTACAAGGCGCTGACCACCTACATGACGTCCAGCACCAACTACGCGGGCGCCCGCACCGCCGCGCTCAACGCGGCCACCGCCCTGTACGGCGCGAACTCCGCACAGTACGCCGGTGTGGCCAACGCCTTCGCGGGCATCAACGTCGGCGCCCACGCGCCCGTTCCGGGCAACGGCGTCACCGTCACCAACCCGGGCAGCCGCACGGCCACCGTCGGCACCGCCACCAGCCTGCAGATCAGCGCGAGCAGCAGCAACGCCGGCGCCCTCACCTACAGCGCCACCGGGCTGCCGGCCGGACTGACCATCAACTCGTCCACCGGTCTGATCTCCGGCACGCCGACCACGGCCGGCACCTACAGCACCACCGTCACGGTCAAGGACAGCGCCGCGCAGACCGGCACCGCCTCCTTCACCTGGACCGTGAACCCGGCCGGCAGCGGCACCTGCACCGCCAAGCAGCTGCTGGGCAACCCCGGCTTCGAGTCGGGCAACACCACCTGGTCCGCCAGCAGCGGCGTCATCACCACCGACAGCGGCCAGGCGGCGCACGGCGGCTCGTACAAGGCCTGGCTGGACGGCTACGGCTCCTCGCACACCGACACGCTCTCGCAGTCGGTGACCATCCCCGCCGGCTGCAAGGCCACCCTCAGCTTCTGGCTGCACATCGACACCGCGGAGACCACCACCTCCTCGGCGTACGACAAGCTGACGGTCACCGCCGGTTCGACCACCCTGGCCAGCTACAGCAACCTGAACGCGGCCACCGGGTACGTCCAGAAGTCCTTCGACCTGTCCTCGATGGCCGGTCAGACCGTCACCCTGAAGTTCAACGGCGTGGAGGACACCACCCTGCAGACGAGCTTCGTGATCGACGACACCGCTCTGAACGTGAGCTAGTCACCGCCCGCCCCCGGCTCCCGGGCCGGGGGCGGGCGCGCAGCGCGGGCCGTCCCTCCCCGGGGCGGCCCGCGCTCCTGTGTCCGCCCCGCACCGGTCTCACGCCCGGCCGGAGCGCACCGGCGTCCCCACGGCCCCGCCGGAGG
>NZ_JBRIOU010000006.1:360512-366407 GCF_053474865.1 Streptomyces sp. CO7 | reverse complement strand
GCCGCTGGCCGGTCTGCAGCGCGCCGCCCGCCGCCCCCGCCATCCGCACCGGCACGTCGCGCAGGGTCATCGTGATGTTGGGCGAGATGACGGAACCGCTGCCCATGCCGGCCACGAACAGGGCCGGGGCGGCCAGCCAGGTCGCCGACGACTCCGGCGCGAAGCGCAGCAGCAGCGCCGTGGCGCTCATGCCGACGATCACCGCGCTGAGCCCGCACACCGTCAGCAGCCTGCCCAGCCGGTCCACCAGCCGCCCGGACACCACCGCGGCGCCCGCCGAACCGACCGCGAAGGGAGTCACGGCCAGGCCCGACCGGAGCGGGGAGTAGTCCAGACCGTGCTGGAAGAAGAGCGCGAACACCAGCCAGACCCCGCTGAAGCCGACGAAGTACAGCGTGCCGACCCCCGCGCCGACCGCGTATCCGCGGGTCTGGGTGAACAGCCGCAGATCCAGCAGCGGTTGTTCGCCGCGGGCCAGGAGCCGGCGCTGCCAGAGGGTGAAGACGCCGAGCAGCGCCGCCCCGACCAGGAACAGCCACCACAGCCGGCCCAGCCCGCCGGCCTCGGCCTGCACCAGCGGCAGCATCACGGCCAGCACGCCCGCGCCGAGCAGCAGCACGCCCGGGACGTCGACCTGCCCCTTGCCGGTCGGGCGGGTGCGCGGGAGCAGCCGTCGGCCGAGCAGCACGGCGACGACGCCGATCGGGACGTTGACGTAGAAGATCCACCGCCAGCCCTCGCCGCCGGAGGCCAGCGCCAGGATCAGCCCGCCGGTGATGGGACCCACCGCGCTGGAGATGCCGACCGTCGCGCCGAAGAACCCGAAGGCGCGGCCACGCTCGGGGCCGCGGAACATCTGCTGGATCAGCGCCGAGTTCTGCGGGGCCATGCAGCCCGCCGCCAGGCCCTGAGCGAGCCGGGCGACCACCAGCCAGCCACTGCTCGGTGCCGCCCCGGCGAGGGCGCTGCACAGCACGAAGGCGCTCAGCGCCAGCAGGAAGATCCGCCGCCGGTTGAGCGCGTCGCCCAGGCGGCCGGCGGTGACCAGGGCGAGGGCGAAGGTGAGCGCGTACCCCGACACCACCCACTGCACCTCGGCCGGGGTCGCGCCCAGGTCGCGCTGGATGGTCGGCAGGGCCACGGCGACGATCGTCACGTCCAGCAGGCTCATGAACCCGGCCACCAGCGTGACCCACAGGGCCCGCCACCGGTTCGGGTCCCGGCCCTCCCCGGCCTCCCTCCCGGCCGGGGACCGTCCGCCGGACGCCGACGTCGACGATGTCACGAAGTGCTCCTCTCACCAGGACGGCGGCCGCGACGGCGGGTTCCGTACGACTGCCCGCACCGGACAATCTGCCCGCAACGGTGCGGGTCACCGGTGCGCCGCACCGGTTCCGCCCCGCGTTTCCCCCGCCGGTTCCCTTCTCCGGGGGCCGCCGGGCCGGGCGGCGTGAGCGCCTCACCCGGGGCGCCCGCCGGAGCCCACCGCGGCGACCGCGGCGTCGATCCGGTCGGCCAGCTCCAGGTCGGCGGTGGTGACGGCGTCCACCGAACGCGTGCGCACGGTGAAGGTGATGCCGTCGTCCGAGACCGAGTGGCCGACCCGGCGGTGCAGTCGCCGGGCGTCGCTCTCCACCTGGTGCAGCAGCGGCGGAACCCGGTCGCGGGGCAGCCCGACGGTGCGGGTGAGGCGGTGGCCGTCGCCGCTCCAGGACGGGCGGCGGCGCAGCGCGTCGCGCAGTTCGCGGTCGGTGAGGGGGGCGTCCTCGCCGGGCAGCCGCTCGGGATGGGCGTCGGGCGCGGTGAACGCCTCCTCGAAGCCGGGCGGCAGGTTCTCCACCAGGTGACGGGTCAGGGCGGGGTCGTCGCGGGCGATCAGCGACAGCACCGCGCGCGCCACGCGGCGGCCCTGCTCCGGCGCCGCCGGCAGATGGGCCGCGACCTCGCCGTAGAAGTCGGTGACCGTGCCGCCGGCACGGGGGACGGTCGCGTAGGCGGCGTCCTGGTCGGGACCGGGAACCGCCTGCCGCAGCCGCTGCCGCGCCGGCACGTCGAGATGGAGGGCGAGGACGGCGAGCGTCACCTTGACCGCGCGGCCCGCCCGCTCGGAGGGCAGACGGGTCCGTACGGCGGCGTCCTCGACCAGGCGTCGGTGAGTGATCATGTCGTCTCCCGCGGCGGATGCTGGGGGCGGGGTTCGCCGGGCCGAGTACCCAGCGGTTTCGCCGGGGATGCGCGACGGGACCCGGAGCGGCGACGGCAGCGCGCGGACCGCGGGCGGTGCGGTGTAGGCGGTCGACGGGCGGGTACCTCGGGCTGGGTCGACACCGGGGCCGAACCGGTCGAACCACCGTCGTTCCCGGTCGAACCCCCGCAGAGAGCACACGGCCCGACAAGGAGAGTCACCGACGTGAACCAGCCCCAGCACCCGGGCGAGAAGC
Source organism: Streptomyces sp. CO7 (assembly GCF_053474865.1). Taxonomy (NCBI): domain Bacteria; kingdom Bacillati; phylum Actinomycetota; class Actinomycetes; order Kitasatosporales; family Streptomycetaceae; genus Streptomyces; species Streptomyces sp. CO7. The sequence goes on along the minus strand of NZ_JBRIOU010000006.1, from coordinate 363,966 downwards.
ACCCCACCCCCGAGTTCTCCTCCCAGGACCAGCCGCACCCCGGCCGGACCGCGCCCATGGACCCGCCGCCCGACCACGGCGAGGAGTCCTACAAGGGCAGCGGGAAGCTGGAGGGGCGCAAGGCGGTGATCACCGGCGGCGACTCCGGCATCGGCCGGGCCGTCGCGCTGGCCTTCGCCCGCGAGGGGGCCGACGTGCTCTTCACGTACCTGGAGGACGAGAAGGAGGACGCCCGGGAGACCGCCCGGCTGGTGGAGGATGCCGGACGCCGCGCGGTCGCCGTCTCCTGCGACATCCGCGAGGAGGCCAACTGCCGTGCCCTGATCGACCGGGCGGTGGAGGAGTTCGGCCGGATCGACGTCCTGGTCAACAACGCCGCCTACCAGATGTCGCAGCCGGACGGCATCGAGGCGATCACCACCGAGCAGTTCGACCGGGTGATGCGCACCAACCTCTACGGCATGTTCTGGCTGTCGAAGTTCGCCCTGCCGCACATCCAGGAGGGCGGCTCGATCGTCAACACCAGCTCCGTGCAGGGCTACCAGCCCAGCCCGCACCTGCTCGACTACGCGATGACCAAGGCGGCCATCGTCAACTTCACGCAGGGGATGGCGCAGATGCTGGCCGAGCGCGGCGTGCGCGTCAACGCCGTCGCCCCCGGCCCGGTGTGGACCCCGCTGATCCCGGCGACCATGCCGGACACCAGCGAGTTCGGCAAGCAGTCGCCGCTCGGACGTCCGGCCCAGCCGGCCGAGATGGCGCCCGCGTACGTCTTCCTGGCCTCCGAGGACGCCTCGTTCATCACCGGCGAGATCGTCAACGCCACCGGCGGCACCCCGCTGCCGTAACCGCAGCCGCCCGCCCCGCAGGCGTGCCGTCGGGGCGGGCGGGCACAGGTACCGATACGGACGCTGTTCGGCGGAAACCGGACACCGCACCACACGGCACGGACAAGGGCGGACACGGCACATGGCACACACCCCGGAAGGCAGCGGCCTCGCACAGCGCGTGCGGGCGGCGCTCCACCGCACCCACGGCGCGTACGCCGACGGCGGGGACCGCCCGCTGGGCGGCTACCTGGCGGCGATGACGGCCTTCGGCGCGTACACCGCGGCCTGGACCACCGCCGTCCGGCTCCTCGGCCGCCCGGTCCCCGAGCGCCCCGACCCCTGGGACGTGGCGCTCACCTCGGTGGCCACCTTCCGGCTCAGCCGGCTCCTCAGCAAGGCCGCGGTGACCAGCCCGCTGCGCGCACCGTTCACCCGGTACGTCGGCCCGGAAGGCCCCGCCGAGCTGCACGAGGAGGCCCGCCCGGAGAGCGGCCGCGAGACCGTGGGCGAGCTGATGACCTGCCCGTTCTGCACCAGCGTCTGGGTGGCCTCCACCCTGACCGCCGGACTGCTGCTGGCCCCGCGCGCCACCCGCACCGCCATGGGCGCCCTGACCGCGCTGGCCGGCGCCGACGCCCTCCAGCTGGGCCACGCCGCCCTGGTCCGCAAGGCCACCGGCGAGGACTGAGACGGGAGCCGGGCGGCCGGCCCACCGCGGCGCTCCCGCCCGTCACCCGTCCGACGGCGCCACCAGCCCCGCCTCGTAGGCGATGATCACCAACTGCACCCGGTCGCGGGCGTCGAGCTTGGACAGCAGCCGCGTCAGGTAGGTCTTCGCCGTGGCCACGCTGATGTGCAGCCGCTCCGCGATCTCCGTGTTGGTCAGACCGCGGCCGACCAGGGTCAGCACCTCTGCCTCCCGGTCCGTGATCCGGTCCGGGACCGCGCGGGGCCTGGCGGCCCGCCCGGCCGGCCGGGCGGCGAACTCCTTGATCAGACGGGCGGTGACGGCGGGCGCGATCAGCGCGTCGCCGGCCGCCACGACCCGCACCGCCCCGAGGATGTCGTCCAGGTCCATGTCCTTGACGACGAACCCGGACGCCCCGGCCCGCAGCGCCCCGTACACGGACGGGTCGTCGTCGAACGTGGTCAGCACCAGCACCCTCGGCGCACCCGCCTCCCGGGTGATCAGGCGGGTCGCCTCGACGCCGTCCGTGCCGGGCATCCGCAGATCCATCACCACCACGTCCGGCGCGAGTTCCGCGGCGAGCCGTACCGCCTCCGTGCCGTCCGCGGCCTCGCCGACCACCTCCAGGTCGTCGGTGCCGGCCGCGACCATGCGCAGCGCCGTGCGGATCAGGGGCTGGTCGTCGACCAGCAGGACGCGGACGCTCATGGGGTTGCCGCCCCAGCGCCGCGGACTCTTCCGGCGGGCGTGGGGGCCAGGGGCAGCCGGGCGGTCACCCGGAATCCACCGCCGGGGCGCGGACCGGCCTCGAACTCCCCGCCCAGCAGCACGGCCCGCTCCCTCATGCCGGTCAGCCCGAAGCCGCTCCCCGGCCGCGACACCCCGCCGAGCCCGGGGTCGTCCACCTCCACCGTGAGGCGGTCCTCGCGGCGGCCGACGCGGACCTCGCAGGAGGCCGCGCCGGAATGCCGGAGCACGTTGGTCACCGCCTCCTGCGCGATCCGGAACGCGGCCGCCTCCACCTCCTGGGGCACCCCGCCCCGGGGGCCGACCCACTCCAGGTCCACCCGCACTCCCGCCGCCGTGGTGTCCGCGGCCAGCCGCTCCAGCCGCGCGGTCAGGCCGCCGGAAGGCCCGGCCTCCGGGCCGGACGCCGCCGCGGTGCGTTCGTTTGGCCCGGTGGGCCCGTCCCGCCCGGTCTCCGCGGCGCGGAGCGCGCCCAGGATCCGGCGCAGTCCGCCCAGCGTCTCGCGCCCGGCCCGCTCCACCGCGGCCATCGCCTCCCGCGCCTGGTCCGGCCGGGTGTCCATGACCCGGGCCGCCGCGCCCGCCTGCAGGGCGATGACGCCGAGGCTGTGCGCCACCGTGTCGTGCATCTCCCGCGCGATCCTGAGCCGTTCCGCGGTCACCGCCTCGGCCGTCGCCCGCGCCCGCAACTCGGCGGCGTGGGCGCGTGCCTGGTGCGCGGCATGTCCGGCCAGCCACGCGACGGCCACCGTCAGCGCGACGAAGGGCTCACCGGCCGTGCCGGACTCCCCGCCGGTCGCCGTGCGGAGCGCGAAGTACCCGCCCAGCACGGCCAGCGCCGCCCCCGCGGCGTACAGCGAGGTGCGACGCGGGCGGACGGCCGCCACCCTCGCCAGCGCGACGTCCACTGCGAGGAACTGCAGCGGCGGGATCTCGTCCTGCCGCCAGGCCGCGGCCAGCACCACCGTCCCGGCGAGGACCAGCGCGTACGCGACCACCGGCCTGCGGCGGGAGACGGCGCCGCCCGTCACGACCAGCGCGAACGCGGACATCAGCAGAAGGCGTGCGGCGAGCGGGGTCAGACCGTCCCGCGGGTAGCTCGTCGAGTAGCCCGGGCCCTGCGGAAGCAGCACGAACACCACCAGCGGATGCAGGGCGGCCGCGCACCACACGAGGACGGGCCACACAC
>NZ_JBRIOU010000006.1:355505-360412 GCF_053474865.1 Streptomyces sp. CO7 | reverse complement strand
GGGGAGGGCCGGCGGGAGGGACGAGGCGACGGACATGCCCCGATCGTGGCACGGTTCGTGGGACACGTCGTCAACTCCCGGTCGTACAGCCGAGGTCGACGCCCGCGACGGGTGAATGCCGACCCAGGCCGGACGCCCCGCACCCCCGCCGGGCGGCACCGTGGTCCCCATGATCGATGTCACGCACCTCACCAAACGCTACGGCGGCGTCACGGCCGTCGACGACCTGACCTTCACCGTCCGGCCGGGGCGGGTCACCGGCTTCCTCGGGCCCAACGGCGCGGGCAAGAGCACCACGCTGCGCGTGCTCCTGGGCCTCCAACGGCCGACCGCCGGCGCCGCCACCGTCGACGGCCGTCCCTTCTCCGGGCGTCCGCGCGGGCTGCGCCAGGTCGGCGCGCTCCTCGACGCACAGGACGTGCACGGCGGCCGGACGGCCCGGGCCCACCTGGCCGCACTCGCCCGCAGCAACCGGATCCCGCTCGCCCGGGTGGACGAGGTGCTGGACCTGGCCGGGCTGACCGGTGCCGCCCGCCGCCGGATCTCCGGGTTCTCCCTCGGCATGAAGCAGCGCCTCGGCATCGCCGCCGCCCTGCTGGGGGACGCGCCGGTGCTGGTCTTCGACGAGCCGCTCAACGGTCTCGACCCCGAGGGGGTGCGATGGGTCCGCGGTCTGTTCCGCGGGCTCGCGGCCGAGGGCCGCACCGTCCTCGTCTCCAGTCACATGATGTCCGAGATGGAGCACACCGCGGACGAACTGGTCGTCGTCGGAGGCGGACGGCTGATCGCCGCGGAGAGCCTCGCCGCCTTCTCCGCACGGGGCTCGGGCGAGCACATCACCGTCGGCACCCCGGAGGCCGCCGCGCTCGGCCGGCTGCTGACCGCCGAGGGCGCGGACGTGCGGACGGAGGGCGACCTGCTCGTCGTCACCGGACTGGACGTCGGCCGGATCGGTGGGATCGCCCACCGCCACGGCATACCGCTGACCCAACTCCAGCACGAACGCCCGTCGTTGGAGGAGGCGTTCATGCGCCTGACCGCGGACTCCGTCCAGTACCCGACAGGAGGGGCACGATGAACATGACGGAACCCCGCCCGCGCTTCGGCGACCTGACCGCCGCCGAGTGGATCAAACTGCGCTCCCTGCGCTCCACCTGGGTCGCCCACGGCACCGCCGCCCTGGTGGTGATCGCCTTCAACGCAGGGACCGCCTGGGACCTCCAGGCCCACTGGCACGAGCGGACCGCCGAGGACCGGGCGTCCTTCGTCCAGGCCGGCCTGCCGCTCCAGCTGGCGTTCAACGCCAACGCGGCCGTGGTGACCATGGTGACGCTGTGCGTCCTCGGGGCGCTGCCGCTGCTCGGCGAGTTCGCCACCGGCAGCGTGCGCACGACGTTCACCGCGGTCCCCGCCCGCGGCGCGGTCACCGCCGCCAAGGCCGTCGTGGTCACGCTGACCGCCACGGCCTGGGGCGCGCTGGTCGCGGCCGTCTCCTTCCTCCTCACCCAGGCGATCCTCGACACCCGTGGCGTGGGCGTCGCCGCCACCGACCCGGGCGTGCCCCGGATGCTCCTGGCGTCGGCGCTGCTGGCCCCGGTCTGCGCGTTGACCGGACTCGGTCTGGCCGCCGTGCTGCGGCGCACGGCGGGCACCGTGCTCGCGGGGGTGACCGCGCTGCTGGTGCTGCCGTTGCTGCTCGCCGAGGACCGTCACTGGACGGCGGTCGCCCGGCACGCGCTGCCCTTCCCCGCCTGGCTGCGGCTGACCCCCACCGGGCCGGAGCCGGTCGCCTTCCCCTGGACGCAGGCCGGGGCGTGGACCGTCTACGCGGTGTGGGCGACGGCGGCGGCCGGGGTCACTGTTCTCGCCGTCCGGCGACGGGACGTGTGAGCGGCTGGGCGTCGCCCGGCGCCGTCGCCCCGGGCGGCGCGGTCCTCGTGTCCGCTGCGGCGGCCACCTCGCCCCGCCGCGTCGCGCGGAACAGGCGCAGCTCGGGGTCGGTCACGTCGTCGGAGCGCAGCAGCTTGACGTCCGAGTGGTAGCTCATCGACGTCAGCCACGGCATCCGGTTCCCCTGGCGGGGCAGTTGGTCGACCGCCCGCAGGATGTAGCCGGCCGCGAAGTCCAGGAAGGGGCGGGTGGGCATGGCCGGGTCGGCCGGCTCGGGACAGGCCGCGTCCCAGCCGTGGGCGTCCAGGTGGGACAGCAGGCGGCAGAAGTGCTCGCAGAGCAGGCCGATCTTCAGCGTCCAGGACGAGTTGGTGTAGCCGATGGCCATCACCAGGTTCGGCACGCCGGAGAGCATCATGCCCTTGTAGGCGACGGTCTGCGAGAGCCGGACGGGCTCGCCGTCGACGGTCAGCGCGACGCCGCCCAGCGCCTGCACGGTGAGACCGGTGGCGGTGACCACGATGTCCGCCTCCAGCTCCCGGCCCGACTCCAGCAGGACGCCCCGCTCGGTGAACCGGGCGACCCGGTCGGTGACCACCTCGGCGGCGCCCCGGCCGATCGCCTTGAACAGGTCGCCGTCCGGCACCGCGCACAGCCGCTGGTCCCACGGGTCGTACGGCGGGTTGAAGTGCTCGTCGACCGGATAACCCTCGGGCAGCTGCTTGGTGTTGACCCACCGGATCAGCTTCCGCGCGGTCTTCGGGAACCGCTGGGCGAACGACCAGATGGCGCGCTGCTGCGCGATGTTCTTGCGCCGGGTGAGGGCGTAACCGCGTTCCTCGCCGAACCACTTGCGCAGCGCGGCGGCGATCGCGTCCTCACGGGGCACCGGCATGACGTACGTGGGCGTCCGCTGGAGCATGATCACGTGCGAGGCCGTCTCCGCCAGCGCCGGGACCAGGGTGACGGCGGTCGCGCCGCTGCCGATCACCACCACCCGCCGGCCGGCGTGGTCCAGGTCCTCGGGCCACTGCTGCGGGTGGACCACGGTGCCCCGGAAGTCCTCCAGGCCCTCGAAGCGCGGGGTGTGTCCCTGGTCGTAGCGGTAGTAGCCGCTGGCGCAGAACACCCAGCGGGCGCTCAGCCGGAGGCGCTCGCCGGTGTCGGTGCGCTCCACCTCGGCCAGCCAGCGCGCCTCCTCGCTCGACCAGGAGAGCGCGGTCACCCGGTGGTGGTAGCGGATATGGGCGTCGAGACCGTTCTCCGTCGCCGTCTCGCGCAGGTAGGCCAGGATGCGCGGCGCGTCGGCGATGGCCTGCCGGTCCCGCCACGGCTTGAACTCGTAGCCGAAGGTGTGGAGGTCGGAGTCCGAGCGGATGCCCGGGTACCGGAAGAGGTCCCAGGTGCCGCCCGAGGCGCCGCGGGCCTCCAGGACGGCGAAGGACTTCGCCGGGTGCTCGGTCCGCAGGTACCGCCCCGCGCCGATGCCGGACAGGCCGGCCCCGACGACGAGGACGTCCAGCTGCTCCAGGGGCGTCTCGGTCCGGCTCACGGCGTCACTCCACTCCCGCTCCGATCAAGGTGCTCCGACTATGCGCCAAAAGGGCCTTCACAACCAGCCGTTGCGCTTGAACCCGCGGTGGATGAAGAAGCAGGCCACCACGATCAGCCCGATCGCGTAGGCGTACCCGTACCGCCAGCCCAGCTCGGGCATGTGTTCAAAGTTCATGCCGTACACGCCGCAGACCATCGTCGGGACGGCGATGATCGCGGCCCACGCGGTGATCTTCCGCATGTCCTCGTTCTGCGCCACGGTCACCTGGGCCAGGTGGGCCTGCAGCACGGAGTCCAGCAGCGCGTCGGAGGCGGTGATCTGCTCGGTGACGCGGGCCAGGTGGTCGGAGACGTCACGGAAGTAGGCCCGTATCTCCTCGGTGACCGGTGCGGAGGGATCGGTCGCCAGCCGGGCCAGCGGCTGCGCCAGCGGCACCGCGGCCCGCTTGAACTCCAGCACCTCACGCTTGAGCTGGTAGATGCGGCCGGGGTCGGCGGTGCGGTCGGCGGGGGAGAAGACCTGGTTCTCCACCGCGTCGATGTCGTCCTGCACGGCCGCCGCCACCGTCAGGAACTCGTCGACGACGTGGTCCGCGACCGCGTGCAGCACCGCCGAGGGGCCCTCGGCCAGCATCCGCGGCTGCGCCTCGAGCTCCTCGCGCAGCGGGCCCAGCGAACCGTGGCTGCCGTGCCGGACGGTGACCACGAAGCGGGGACCGGTGAAGACCATGATCTCGCCGGTGTCCACCACCTCGCTGGTCGCGGTCAGTTCGGCGTGCTCGACGTAGGTGACCGTCTTGAAGACGGAGAACAGCACGTCGCCGTAATGCTCCACCTTGGGCCGCTGGTGGGCGTGGACCGCGTCCTCCACCGCCAGCGGGTGCAGCCCGAACAGCTCCGCCACGTCGGTGAACTGCTCGGCGGTGGGCTCGTGCAGCCCCAGCCAGACGAAGCCGTCGCGGTGCTTGGCCGCGAGCCGCACCGCCTCGTGCACGCCCGCAGGTCCGTCCTGCCGGACACCGTCGCGGTAGACGACGCAGTTCACCACCGTCGATCCCAGGGGGGAGCGGGCGGGATGGTTGAGATCCACCCGGCGCGTACGCCGCGCCAGCCGCGCCACCTTGCGCAGGTTGCCGACCATGGACATGTTGGGGGCCACGCTCCTTCGCCCTACTAGGCCTTCAGCGCTGCTCATTGTGCCTCGCCCGCCGGCCCGGCGGCGTCTCGCATGGCGGCCATGGCGTTGACGGCCGCGAAAGCACCGTGCTTGCATCGGAACATGCCGCGCCAGATCCTCACCTGCCGCCGCTGCGTCGACCTGGTCCGTGTCGCCGCAGCGCTGTGTCGCGTGGCCTGACACCGGTTCCCTCCCGGTCGTTCCCTCCCTTCCCGCCGCACGCCGAGCAGCCGCCGGCCCGCTGACGATCCGTCGGCTCCCGGCTCGTGCCGCACGTCCGGCGTCC
>NZ_JBRIOU010000006.1:350947-355405 GCF_053474865.1 Streptomyces sp. CO7 | reverse complement strand
TCCCTGCCCCGGCCCTTCGGGCCGCCGCGCGGGGCGACGGCCGTGCCCGTGCGCGGAAGGTACGACCCGTCGCGCCCGCAGTCCACCACCGCAGCACCACTTCCCGTTCCAGGAGACCCGCCTCATGGCCACCGTCCTCTCCCTCTCCGGCAGCCCGTCCCCGACCTCCCGCACCGCGCGCCTGCTGCGCCATCTCGACGCCCGTCTGACCGCGCAGGGGCATCAGGTCGTCCCGCTGGACGTCCGCACCCTGCCCGCCGAGGCGCTGCTCGGCGCCGACTTCGGCCACCCCGCGATCGCCCGGGCGACGGCCCTGGTCGCCGAGGCGGACGGCCTGGTGATCGGCACTCCGGTCTACAAGGCCGCCTACTCCGGTCTGCTCAAGTCGCTCCTCGACCTGCTCCCGCAGTACGCGCTGGCCGGCAAGACGGTGCTGCCGCTCGCCACCGGTGGGTCCACCGCACATGTGCTCGCCATCGACTACGCCCTCCGCCCGGTGCTGAGCTCCATGGGCGCAGGCCACATCGTCCAGGGCTGGTTCACCCTCGACAAGGACATCACCGTGGCCGAGGACGGCACGGTGACCGTCGCCGAGCCCGCCGCCGGCGCCCTGGAGGGCGTGGTGGACCAGTTCTCCGCCGCCCTCACGGACCGCGTCCGCCGGACCGTCGTCCGCGCCGTCGCCGCATGAACGACCGCCCCGCCACCCCGACCGCTCCGACCGCTCCCGAAAGGCGACCCCTGCGGTGAACCTCACCTTCCACTGGTTCATGCCCACCAACGGCGACAGCCGTGACATCGTCGGCGGCGGCCACGGCGTGCGCACCGGCGCGGCCGGGGCGGACCGGCCGGCCACCGTCGGCTACCTCACCCAGATCGCCCTCGCCGCCGAGGACCTGGGTTTCGTCGGCGCGCTGACCCCCACCGGCACCTGGTGCGAGGACGCCTGGCTGACCACCGCCATGGTCGCCCGCCACACGGAGCGCCTGAAGTTCCTGGTCGCCTTCCGCCCCGACTCCGTCTCGCCCACCCTCGCCGCCCAGATGGCCTCCACCTACCAGCGGCTCACCGGCGGGCGGCTGCTGGTCAACGTGGTGACCGGCGGCGAGAGCAGGGAACAGCGCGCCTACGGCGACTTCCTGGACAAGGACCAGCGCTACGAGCGCACCGACGAGTTCCTGCACGTCGTGCGCGGCCTGTGGGCGGGGGAGCGGGTCACCCGCACCGGCCGGCACCTGCGGGTGGAGGAGGCCGAGCTCAGCAGGCTGCCCGACCCGGCGCCGCGGATCTACTTCGGCGGCTCCTCGCCCCGCGCGCTGGAGGTCGCCGCGCGGCACGTCGACGTCTACCTCACCTGGGGCGAACCGCCCGCCGCCGTCGCGGAGAAGATCGCCCGCGTCCGGGCGCACGCCGAGGCCCAGGGCCGGCGGCTCCGGTTCGGCATCCGGCTGCACGTCATCACCCGCGACACCGCCGAGCAGGCGTGGGCGGAGACACGACGGCTGCTGGACGGCTTCGACCCGCGGACCGTGCGGGCCGTGCAGGAAGGGCTCGCCCGCAGCGAGTCCGAGGGACAGCGCCGCATGCTGGACCTGCACGGCGGCGGCTCCACCGACGGCCTGGAGATATACCCCAACCTCTGGGCCGGCATCGGCCTGGTCCGCGGCGGGGCCGGCACCGCACTGGTCGGCAGCCACGAGGAGGTCGCCGGCCTGATCGCGGAGTACCACGCCCTGGGGATCGACGAGTTCGTGCTCTCCGGATACCCGCACCTGGAGGAGGCCTACTGGTTCGGAGAGGGAGTTCTGCCCCGCCTCGCCTCGCGTGGACTGTGGACGCACCCGGCCCGCACGGCGTCCCCGACGCCGCCCGCGCCCCAGGTTCCCTTCGCTGCGGCGGCCGCGCGCTGACCGCGGGCACTCGTCGACCGCAGGCGCCCGCCGGCCACGCGCCGTCCGCGGACGCCGCACACGGCGGTGCGCCGGGCGGGGACCTCCTCCCGCCCGGCGCACCGGGAACCGTGGTGCCGTCCCGCGGCTACCCCTGGTCCGCCGCGAACGACGCCATCCAGGCCAGGGCCGCGTTCCAGTTCACCGTCAGTTCATTGGTGGACCAGGACTGGATGTCGTCCACGTAGCAGAACTGGCCGGTGCAGCCCCGCAGCAGGTTCTGCGCCACCGGGTCCTGGATGCTGGAGTTCGGGCCGCCGGAGAGCGTGCCCGCCGGCGGGTTGGGCAGGCTCGGCTCCAGCTGGTGGGCGTACCACCGGCTGTGCTGGTTCACCGAGGTGACGTCGCCGTAGCCGGTCACGTACGAGATGTTCAGCGCGTTGCGGCCCAGGACGTAGTCCATGCTCTGCAGCGCCCCGTCGCGGTAACGGCGGTCACCGGTCAGGTCGTACGCGGTGGCGATGACGTGCGCGTTGTTCAGGATCTGCGCGTTGGAACCCCAGTCGTAGACGTTGTCCTTGGGCGCGTACGGCAGGCCGTACGGGTGCTCGCGCAGGGTGGCCAGGTACGTGTCGGCGCCCTTGACCACCGAGGCGCGCACCGCCCGCAGGCCCGGGAGACGGTTCGGGACGGTGGCGAGGTCCAGCCGGCCGGCCGCCGCGGTGCGCTGCCAGTCGAAGCCGAGCGGGTTCCAGATGTCCGCCGTGTGGACCGGGGACTTGAGGATGTACCGCTCGTACTCGCTGTCACCGGTGGTCAGGTACAGCTGCACGGCCGCCCAGTAGAACTCGTCGGAGGCGTCGGTGTCCGGGTAGGCGCCGCCGCCGATGCCGTCGTTCGGGTCCGGCAGGAGGTCCGGGTGGGCCAGCGCGGCCCGCCAGGCGGTCTTCGCGGAGGCCAGGGACTCCTTGGCGAACGCCCGGTCGTAGGGACGGTAGAGGCGGGCGGCCTGGGCGGCGGTGGCCGCCAGGTTCAGCGTGGCCGTGGTGGTCGGCGGGTGCAGCTCACGCTTCTTCGGGTCCAGGTGCGGCATCAGCGGCAGCCCGGTCCACTCCGAGTCGTGGATCTTGTGGTGCGCCATGCCGGCCAGCGGCTGCCCGCTCGGCACCTGCATCTTCATCATGAACTCGAGCTCCCAGCGCGCCTCGTCGAGGACGTCGGGAACCCTGTTGCCGGACTCGGGGATCACCAGGCTGCCGTCGCGCAGCGTGCCCGGGCTGCCGGAGAAGGCGTGCAGGGAACGCTCGTAGGTGCGCAGCAGCTCCCAGGTGGAGATGCCGCCGTTGACGACGTACTTGCCGTGGTCACCGGCGTCGTACCAGCCGCCCGTCACGTCCAGGGAGTAGTCGCACACGCCTTCCTGGCACGGCACGTCGGTGTCGCCCTGGTTGGGCGCCTCGCCGACGTGGCCCGCCGGGCGGCCGTAGCCCGGACGCAGGTCGTCGCGGATCGCCTGGCCGGAGCGCTGCGTGTAGTAGAACTTCAGCGAGTCCAGCCGGAGCCGCTCGTAGGCGGTGGCGGAGATGTCGAAGGGGCGGCTGGTCTCGCCGTCGGCGACCAGCACGAAGTCCTTGCCCGAGCCACGGTAGGAGCCGAAGTCGACGGAGTGGACGTTCTGCCCGGAGGAGGCGTCGACGCCGCGCGGCACGGTCCTGCCACGGGCCACCGCCTTGCCCCCGGCGTTGCGCAGCTCCCATGGCAGGGCGGACGTCGCCTCGGTCACCACGGTCGCGTTCTTCGGCCCCTTGGGCAGGTAGCCGACCTGGTTGACGCGCACCCGCGGGCCGGTGTCCGGCTCGTACTTCTCCGGCGGCACACCGCCGACCAGGGAGATGTCGTCGAGACACATCCGCCACGCGTCGGCGCTGCCGCCGGCCTGGAAGGCCACCTGCCCCTGCGTGGTGTCGGCCGGGGCGGTGAAGGTGTAGGTGTAGTCGTTGCCGGAGACGCTCAGCTGGGGGCTGACCTCGAAGTAGGTGTCGTACGGCTCCACGGCCAGGCCCACCACGGCCCGCACCACGCGGTCCGCCGGGTTCCCGGTCGCCGAGAACGAGAAGCGGTAGGTCTGGCCCTCCTGCAGCGTGAGGTCGTTGTGGCCGACGATCGCGTCCCAGCGGTTGGCGGTGCCGCCGGGTATCGCGGCGCACATCTCCCCGTCCTCCAGGGCGGTGGTGACGTTCGCGCTGCTCCACCAGGGATCGGTGGACGTGTCGAAGGTGCCGTTCCTGATCAGCTCGACCTCGTCGGCGCCCGCCGGGCCGGCGGGCAGGGTGAGGGCGGCCGCCAGCATGGCCGTCGTCACGCCGAGCAAGGTGGTTCTGCGTCGTTTCACGTCCGGGGCTCCTCGGTCGCGTGGGGTGGTCACGGGCGTGCCCGACCGGGAGGCAGGCAGGTGGGAGCGCTCCCATCCCGGTAGGCGGTCATGCTCATGCACTTCTGATCCGGCGTCAATGGGGTGGACGGGACGGATGTGGGGGGCGGGAAGTAACGCGACGTCAGAGCGGTGGGG
>NZ_JBRIOU010000006.1:347786-350847 GCF_053474865.1 Streptomyces sp. CO7 | reverse complement strand
GCGCGCGCGTCCGGAACGGGCCCGTGGAGGCGCGCGACGCGTTCAGGAGCCTTCCCCGCTCTCCGGCGCACCCATCTGCCGGCGCGGGCGGTGCCCCCGCGTCCCGGCGGGAGCCCTTACCGCGTCACGACCGGCGGCAGCGGTTCACGGGCCGCGTGCCATGCGGGAGGGAGGGTGGCGACGCCGGTGCGGGCGGCGACGACCCCGCCCACGATCGCGCAGGTGGTGTCGATGTCACCGCGCCCGGCGACCGTCACCCACAGAGCCTCGTGCAGGTCGTCGAGGTGCCCCGCGGCACACCACAGGGCGTACGGGACGGTGTCGGGCCCTGACATCCGGTAGCCGGAGCCCAGCACCTCCGCGGCGTGCCGGACGGAGGTGTGCCTCGGCATCCGGGCCGCGATCCGCACTCCCGACCGGACGTCGCTGTCGGGGAGCCGCGCGGCGACCGCCCGGAGGAAGTCCGGCCGGGCCGGGGCGGGTCCGCCCCGGCCGCGGGTCGCCATCGCCGCCGCCAGGGCGACCGCCACCGCTCCGGCAACCGCCTCCGGGTGATGGTGCGTGACCGCGGCCTGGCGGGCGGCCTGCTCGGCGGCCACGTCGAGGTCGGCGCCGTGCCAGGCGCCGAGCGGGGCGGCTCGCATGGCCGCGCCGTTGCCCCAGCTGCCCTGGCCGCCGAACTGCCCGGCGACCACCTCCTGCCAGGGCTCGCCCGCGTCGATCCGGCGCAGCACGTCGTGCATCGAGGCCCCGTAGCCGCGGTGCGTGTCCTCGGTGTAGGCCGCCGCCAGACGCAGGGCCAGGCGGTCCTGGTCGACGACGCCTCCGCCCTCGACCAGCTCCCGGACGAGGACCACCGCCTGAGCGGTGTCGTCGCTCCACCGCCACAGCGGTTCCGGGGGCGGCGTCCGGGTCTCCAGGGCTTCCGGACCGTGCTGACGCAGGATGCCGAACCAGCGGTCCCCGAAGGCGTCGCCGAACGCGAGCCCGGACAACGAATCCAGCGCGGCGGCGGGTGAGTCGATCATCGGCGCAGTATCGCAGGGCCCCCGCTCCGCAGGGACGGCGAATCCGCGCGCTCCGCCGGGGAGTTCGTGCCCGTGCGGCGGAGGCCCTGGCTCGATGGGCGGGCGGGCCGACGCGAGGCCGGGGGAGCGTCAGGCGATGGAGGCCGACACGATGGCCGAGACCGCCAGGTTGCAGGAGGCGGTGACCCACACGGCGGGGTGCGGCTCCGGCTCGACCAGGGTGGCCCCCAGCTTGCCCGGGGTGACCAGGTCGACCACGAGGAAGGCGACCGCCATCATCACCAGACCCAGCAGACCGAACACCGCGGTCGACAGCAGCCCCTTGCCGAAGTCGTCGTAGGTGGTCCAGATCGACGTGAAGACGATGCCGCCTATGCCCAGCAGCGCCGAGCTGAGGAGCAGGGCGGCGTTGCGGTTGCGCTCCTCCCAGATCTGGCGGCCCAGCTTGCCGGGCGTCAGCAGGTCGATCAGGAAGATGCCGAGGATCAGCAGGACCACGCCCAGGGCGCCGTACGCGGCGGCCCGGCCGAGGCCTTCGATGATGTCGTTCATAGGGGTGTCGGCTCCAGCGATGAGTGATCGGCAGTCAAGGAGAGGCAAAATCTAGCGCAGATGTTCGGCGCCGGCGGCGGTGAGGCGGTGGCCCGATCCGGCCGTCCGCTGTTCAGGCGGACTTCACCGCGGCGTCCCCTGCCGTGCGGTGTGCCGCCGGTACGTTCCGGCCATGCCGACCGACCCCTCGGTGATCCGGCTCCTGGCCGTGCTCGCCGTCCTCCTCTGCGCACCGCTCGCGGCCGCGCTGGGCCTGCGCGCCCTGGAACTCGCCGGGCTGCTGGGCGCCGGACGGCAGGGCGTGCGGCCCTCCGTCCGGCTCGTCGACGCCGCCGCGCACACCGCAGCCGTCCGCCGCCCCGTGCCGGGCCGTCTGCGCGCGCTCGCCGGGTGCGTCCTGGGGGCCTCGGCCCTGGCGCTGTGCGCCGCGTTCGCCGTGGTGACGGCGGTGCGCGGCCAGGCGTGACGGTCGCGTCGGACCGACCTGCGGGCCTGACCGCACCGACCGTCAGGGACGAGCGGCGTCCTCGGGCCACACGACGGTGACGGGGACGTGGACGCCCAGCGCGTAGGCGACCGTGTCGGCGGTGCCGCCGTGACCGAGGGCGGGCCGGCCGTCCCAGACGGCGAGGAGCTCGTCGCTCAGCCCCACCAGGATCTCGCCCGCGGTCTGGCGGGCCTGGGGGGTCGACGACTCCAGCCCCGTCCGGTGCACGCGCCGGGCCTGCTTCACCAGATCGTCGTAGACGGGCAGGTACTCCGAGGACAGGGTGGCGCGGTGGTCCTCGGCGGGGACGACGATCTCCAGTGCGGCGCCCGCGTCCAGCGCGGCCCTGGCGAGCCCGCTCTCCGGCCCCTCGGCGGCGCAGGTGACCACGGTCAGCGCGGCCGGGTCGTAGCGCCTCAGTCGTTCGGCGAGCCTCTCCTGAACCTGGCCGACGATCTCGTGGCTCAGGTTGCGGTGCCCGGTGATTCCCACACGCATGGTGCGATTCCTCTACGCGTACGAAAGTGGAACGTGATGTCGAACTTCCGCACCATAGCGCCGAGTCGGGGGTACGGAGTGGGGCGGTACGCGAAACGTCGTGAGAAGAACGGGCACCGGAGCCGCCGGTGCGGCTTCCGTGACCACGGCACGGCCACGGCTGCGGGGTGGCCGGGGTCCGTGCCGTCCGGCGCGCCCTCCCGTGCGTGACGCGGGCGGTCGGCGCGGGGTCCCGGGTCGAGGTCTCCGGGCCGCGGCCGCGGCGGGCACCCCTCCCGACGGCCGTCGGGCCCCGCCTCTGCGCGGCACGCGGCGACAGGAGCGAGGGCGGCACGTTCCCGCACCGGGTAATCCCGGGGGGCGAGGCTGCTCCCCAGGGGCCGGCGACCGTCCTGGGCGTGGGCGCACCGCTCCGGCGGTCGGCGTCGACGTTCCGGTGGGCCGTCACCGCCGGGGCCTTCGCCCGCTGCCCGCCGCCCGCGGGGCGGATGTGGGG
>NZ_JBRIOU010000006.1:344900-347686 GCF_053474865.1 Streptomyces sp. CO7 | reverse complement strand
GTCCTCGGCACCCGCCGCCCGCGTGGGCCCCAAGCCGCACCCCGCGCCCGGACCGCCCCGTGAAGGCCGCCTCAAGCCGCAGGCTGCTCCAAGCCGCAGCCCGCCCCGGGGCCGCAGTCCGTGCCGCCCCGTGAAGGCCGACCTAGGTCGCAGCTCGCGCCGGGCCCGCAGGCCGCTCCAAGCCGCAGTCCGCGCCGGGCCCGCAGTCCGGGCTGGGCCCGCAGTCCGGGCCGCCCCGTGCAAGCCGCCTCAAGCCGCAGGCTGCTCCAAGCCGCAGCCCGCGGCGGGGCCGCAGCCCGCGTCGGACCGCACGCGGCCGCCCCGCGAAGGCCACCCGGGCCGCGGCCCGTGCAGGTCAGGCGAGCTTCGCGGCCTGGGCGTCGATGACGTGGGAGGGGATGTCGTACGGCTTGTTGTCGACGAGGCGCGCGAGGTTGGACCCGTAGAACGTGGCGACCACGTTGCCCTTGCGGACCACCTCGACGTGCACGGTGGCCGCGCCCTCCTCCGACGAGACGGTCACCGCGTAGGCGACGGACTCGTCGCCCTTGCCCGACGCCTTCTCGTCGGCCACCTTGGTGACCTTCTGCGGCCCGTCGAAGGTCATCTCGAAGCCGCCCGCGCAGTCCTTCGCCGAGGCGGAGGCCGCGGCCACGCCCTCCTCGGCGCCCTCGCCCTCGTAGGAGGCGAGCGAGACGATCACCATGTCGATGTCCATGGAGTCGTCGAAGGCATCCTTCCACTCCTCCGGCTCCATGCCCTCCATGGACTCCGGAGCCTGCTTGTCCTCCACGACGTTGCTGAGCGTCTCGGCCGCGGGCGAGCCCGGGGCGAAGCCGGACACCGTCTGGGCGATGGCGAGGCACTGGGGATCCGTGCTCTTGACGTCCTCGCGGTCACCGGGGGACGCCGGCGCCTTCTTGACCTTGAACCCCTTCTCGACCTCGTCGTTCGTGAGGTGCAGGGCCTTGAGCTCGGCCTCCGTCAGCGGCTTGGCGGCGGGCTTGGAGTCGCCGGCGGCGTCGCTGTCGGACTTCCCGGCGGAACCGCCCTCCGAGCAGCCGGTCACCAGCGCGAGGGAGAGGGCGGAAAGCAGGGCCGCGCCCGCGTGCAGGCGGGTGATCTTCTTCAACATCATGTCTTTCTGGTGATCCCGGCACGGAGAACCGTGGTCGTTCCGTCGTGCGCCCATGAACGGGTCGAAGTCTCCAAGCCTCGTTGACACGGTGTCAAACAGAATTTCGAACGCCGGCATTGACACCGACCGCCCTTCCGTCGAGTCTGCCGGACGGCAACGAAGCCGGCGCAACGAAGGGGTTGGGGAGTCGTATGGGGAAGAGCCGCCGAAGGACACTCTCCGGGCTGGCCGCGCTGGGCGCGGCGGCGTTGATGGTCGGCGCGGGAGCGGCGCCCAGCCCGGCGACGCCCGCCGAGAGGTACGTGGCGCTCGGGGACTCGTACACCTCCGGGCCGGGCATCCCCCGGCAGACGGACGCCGACTGCGCCCGCTCCGACCGCAACTACCCGTCGCTGACCGCGCGGGCGCTGGACGTCGCCTCGTTCAAGGACGTCAGCTGCGGGGGCGCGACCACCGCTGAGATGTGGCGGCCGCAGAAGAGCAACCCGCCCCAGCTGACCGCCGTCTCCAAGGACACCACGCTGGTCACCCTGCAGATCGGCGGCAACGACATCGGCTTCGGCGAGATCATGAACACCTGCGGACGTCTCGGCGCGACCGACCCGGCCGGCGCGCCCTGCACGGCCTACTGGACCGGCGGCGGGAGGGACGTCCTCGCCGACCGCATCGCGGCGGCCGCGCCCCTGGTGGAGAAGGTGCTGGACGCCGTCCACGCACGCTCGCCGCGGGCCCGGGTGTACGTCCTGGGCTACCCGCCGATCCTGCCGGAAAGCGGCTCCGGCTGCTGGCCGGTGGTGACGGCGGCGGCCGGCGACGTGCCGTACATGCGTGCCACCGCCAAGCGGCTCAACGCCATGCTGCGCGAGGTCGCGGAGGACGGGCGCGCCCGCTACGTCGACACCTACACCCCGGCGATCGGCCACGACGCCTGCCGGCCGCCCGCCGAGCGCTGGACGGAGCCGCTGGTGCCGGCCTCCCCGGCCGCCCCGTTCCACCCCAACGCGGCCGGCGAGCAGGCGATGGCGGACGCGCTGCTGGCGAAGCTGGCGGAACCGGGCCGCGGGCGCTGACCTTGGCCACGCGGGTTCCGGCCGGAGACGGCCGGGACCCGCGCGGGCGGTGTTTGCGGCCCGTCCGCCGCGGCCAGGTTCGGGGGCATGGGTGACTTCAGGTTCTCCGTCAACGTCCTCGGCCTTCCCGCTCCCGGCGAGTTCGCCGAGCTGTGCCGTGGGGTCGAACGCCACGGCTACGACGTCCTGTTCGCGGCCGACCACCTCGGCATGCCGTCGCCGTTCCCGGTGCTCGCGGCGGCCGCGCAGGCGACCGAACGCCTCCGGGTCGGCACCCTGGTGCTCAACGCGCCCTTCTGGAACCCCGCCCTGCTCGCCCGGGACGTCGCCACCACCGACGTCCTGACCGGCGGCCGTCTGGAGGTGGGTCTCGGCTCGGGGCACATGAAGTTCGAGTTCGACGAGGCGGGCATCGCCTGGCAGGGCTTCTCCGAGCGTGCCGAACGGCTGGAGGAGACCGTCACGGAACTCGGCCGCCGCTTCGCCGCCGACGCTTTCGCGCAGCAGCAGGGCATGCGCGAGGCCTACGGCATGCCCGTGCTGCGGCCCGTGCAGCGGACCGGCTTCGGGGGGTGGGG
>NZ_JBRIOU010000006.1:340378-344800 GCF_053474865.1 Streptomyces sp. CO7 | reverse complement strand
CTTCGGGGGGTGGGGGCCGCCGCTGATCGTCGGCGGCACCGGCGACCGGATCCTGCGGATCGCCGCCCGCCACGCCGACGTGGTCAGCGTGGCCGGCGCCTACCAGATCAAGGGCCGTCCGCCCGGCGCCTTCCGCATCGGTTCCGCGGCCGAGACCGAGGAGCGGGTGGCCTTCATCCGGGCCTGTGCCGGGGAGCGGGCCGCAGACCTCGAACTGCACGTCCTGGTCCAGATGGTGCTGGTGACCGACGACCGGGCCGGCGCGGCCGAGGAGGTGCTGACACGGTTCGGCCCCGCGATGACCCTCGAGGAGCTGCTGGAGGCCCCGCACGTCCTCATCGGCTCGGTGGACGAGATCGCCGGGCAGATCCTCCGCAACCGCGACCGGTTCGGGTTCACCCACTACACGGTGCACGGCCCGTACACCGACGTCTTCGCCCCGGTGGTCGAGGCGGTGCGCCGCGCCGAGAGGTGACCGTGCCCGGGAGGCCCGGCGGAAGCCGCCGCGGCGACCCTCTCCCGAACAGGCGTACCGGTCGGTATGCTCGGCCCGGTCGTCGTCGCCGTGCGGGAGGAAACCATGTCCGAGGTCAGCAACTCCCGTACAGCGCTGCGGATCTGCCCGCTGTGCGAGGCCACCTGCGGACTCGTGCTCACCGTGGAGGGCAGCCGGGTCACCGGTGCCCGGGGCGACCGTGAGGACGTGTTCAGCCAGGGCTTCGTCTGCCCCAAGGGCGCGGCCTTCGGTCAGCTCGACGGCGACCCCGACCGGCTGCGCGCCCCCCTCGTGCGCCGGGACGGCGTGCTGCGCGAGGCCACCTGGGAGGAGGCGTTCGCCGCCGTCGCCGAGGGCATGGCCCCGGTCCTGGAACGGCACGGGGGCGAGGCCGTCGGCATCGTGCTCGGCAATCCCACCGTGCACACCATGGCAGGCGCCCTCTACCCGCGGCTGCTGCTGGGCGCGCTGGGCACCCGCAACCTCTTCACCGCCTCCACGGTCGACCAGATGCCCAAGCACGTCTCCTGCGGACTGCTCTACGGCGACCCCGACGCCATCCCCGTCCCCGACCTGGACCGCACCGACCACCTGCTGATCGTCGGGGCCAACCCCCTGGAGTCCAACGGCAGCCTGTGCACCGCCCCCGACTTCCCCGGTCGCCTCAAGGCCCTGCGGCGGCGGGGCGGCACCCTCACCGTGATCGACCCGCGCCGCACCCGCACCGCCGCGCTCGCCGACCGTCACGTGGCGATCCGCCCCGGCACCGACGCGCTGCTGCTCGCCGCCATGGCGCACGTGCTGTTCGCGGAGGACCTGGTGGACACCGGCGACCTCGCGCCGCACCTCGACGGCCTCGACCGACTGCCCGAGGCACTGAGGGAGTTCACCCCCGAGGCGGTCGCCGCCGTGTGCGACGTGGAGCCCGCGGAGGTGCGCTCGCTGGCCCGCGAACTGGCCGCCGCGCCGGCCGCCGCCGTCTACGGACGCGTCGGCAGCTGCACCGTGCCGCACGGCACCCTCGCCAGCTGGCTGGTCGACGTGCTCGCGGTCCTGACCGGCAACCTCGACCGCCCCGGCGGCCTGATGTTCCCGCTGGCCGCCACCGCGCGGGCGCCCCGGCCCGCGGGGCCGGGCCGGGGCTTCACCCTGGGCCGCCGCCACTCGCGGGTCGCGCGGCACCCCGAGGCCAAGGGCGAACTTCCGCTGGCCGCCCTCGCGGAGGAGATCGACACCCCCACCGACGAGGGCGAGCCGATCCGCGCCCTGGTCGTCTCCGCGGCCAACCCGGTCCTCTCCGCGCCCGACGGGGACCGGCTCGACCGGGCGCTCGCCTCCCTCGACTTCATGGTGAGCGTCGACCCCTACCTCAACGAGACCTCCCGGCACGCCCACGTGGTGCTGCCGCCCCCGCCGCCCGCCCAGAGCCCGCACCACGACTTCGCCTTCAACAGCCTCGCGGTGCGCAACCAGGTGCGCTACACCCGCCCCGCGGTGCCCCTCGAGGCCGGACGCATGGCCGAGAGCGAGATCTTCGCCCGCCTGGTCCTCGCGGTGAGCGGCGCGCCCGCGGCCGACCCGGCGACGGTCGACGCCACGGTGATCTCCAGGACCCTCGGCCACGCCGTGCGGGACCCGCACTCCCCGGTGCACGGCCGCGACCCGGAGGAACTCGCCGCCGAGCTCACCGGCGCCGACGGCTGCGAACGCCGCCTGGACCTGATGCTGCGCCTCGGCCCCTACGGCGAGGGCTTCGGAGCCCGCCCCGACGGGCTCCGGCTGGGCGAGCTGCTCGACCACCCCCACGGCATCGACCTCGGACCGCTGCGTCCGAGGATCCCCGAGGTGCTGCGGACCCGCACCGGACGGATCGAACTGCTGCCGGAGCCGATCGCCGGCGACCTGCCCCGGCTGCGGCAGGCCCTCGGCCACCGCCCCGACGGGATGCTGCTGGTCGGGCGGCGGCACCTGCGCTCCAACAACAGCTGGATGCACAACCTCCCCGCCCTCACCGGCGGATCCAACCGCTGCACCCTGCACGTCCACCCCGAGGACGCGGCCCTGTACGGCATCGCCGACGGGCAGGCGGTCCGCGTCAAGGGAGCCGGCGGCGAGGTCACCGCGCCCGCCGAGCTCACCGACGCCGTACGCCGCGGCGTGGTCAGCCTGCCGCACGGCTGGGGGCACGACCGGCCCGGCACCCGCACCCGCCACGCCTCCGCCGACCCCGGCGCCAACGTCAACCAGCTCCTCGACGGCACCCTGCTCGACCCGCTCTCCGGCACCGCCGTCCTCAACGGATTCCCCGTCACCCTCTCGCCCGCCGGCTGACCGGCCCGTCGGCCGGCCGCCCGCCGGCCCTCCCCGCATGCGGCCCGTCCGCGATCGGACCAACCGGACGGGCCGCCCCTCGCCTCCCGTGCGAGGGTGGAAGCCGTTCGTCCACGGCCGGAACAGGAGGCGGGGTGCACCGCGCGACACGGGCACATGGTTGCCGGCAACGCTCCCGCGGGCGCACCGGGACCGGGAGGCGGGCGCGGTGAGCGATCAGCCGCAGGGTGGCGCGGTACCCTTTGCCGACCTGCGCAAGCGCCTCGACTCCGAGATGGACGAGATCGCCCGGCATCTGCGGGCCCTCGCCTCCACCAAGAACCGGCTCCAGGGACTGCTGGACGCGGTGCTCGCCATCACCGGCGAGCTCGAGCTCGACGAGGTCCTGCGGCGCATCGTCTCCACCGCGATGGAGCTCTGCGGCGCCCACTACGGCGCGCTCGGCGTGCTCGACGAGGAGGGCACGAGCCTCGACCAGTTCATCACCGTCGGTCTCGACGAGCAGGAGTACCAGGCGCTGGCGGGCATCGAGTTCCCGCACGGCGAGGGTGTCCTGGGCCTGCTCATCCAGAACCCGGAACCGCTGCGGCTGGCGGACATCGCCGGCCATCCCGCCTCGGTCGGCTATCCGCCCGGCCACCCCCACATGCGCAGCCTGCTCGGCGTCGCCATCAGCGTCCGCGGCGAGATCTACGGCGACCTCTACCTCGCCGAACGCACCGACGGGCAACCCTTCGAGAGCGAGGACGAGGAGGTGCTGGTCGCCCTGGCCAGCGCGGCCGGCATCGCCATCGAGAGCGCCCGCCTCTTCGAGCAGGTCCGCGACAGCGCCGAGACGTTCCAGCGCCTCCTGCTCCCGACCCTGCCCGATCTCAGCCCCTTCTCCGCCGCCACCGTCTACCGCCCCGCCGAGGAGCCCAACCACCTGGGCGGCGACTGGTACGACGCGATGCGGCTGCCGGACGGCGCGCTGGGCATCGTCATCGGCGACGTCTACGGCCACGACCTGCCCGCGGCCGCCACGATGTCCCAGATCCGCAACATGCTGCGGGCGCTGTTCTACGACCGCCGCACCCCGCCCAGCGACGTCCTGCGCCAGCTCGACGTCACGGTGGCCGCCGGCACCACCCAGCCGGTGACCACCGTGCTGGTGGCGCGGGTCGAGCCGGCCGGGCGGGAATGGGACCTCCACTGGTGCGTGGCCGGCCACTATCCGCCCCTGGTGATCCGGCCCGACGGGCAGGCGGAGTACCTGCTGCACGAGCCGGGCCTGCCGCTGGGCGTGGACCCGGGCATGGACCGCCCGGACCACCGCAGGAGGCTGCCGCCGGGAGCCACCGTCGTCTTCTTCACCGACGGCCTGGTCGAGCACCCCGCCCACGCCATCGACGAGGGACTGGACGCCCTGCTGGAGCTCGCGAGCACCCACGCCGCCCTGCCGGTGGACGACCTGGTGCACGCGCTCGCGGACCACCACCCCAGCGACGGCCGCGACGACCTGGCCATCCTCGCCCTGCGCCTGCCGCCGGACGACTGAGCCGGCCCAGGGCACGAGCCGGCCGGCCGGCCCTCCGGGCTCCGGCGTCGTCGAGGAC
>NZ_JBRIOU010000006.1:339080-340278 GCF_053474865.1 Streptomyces sp. CO7 | reverse complement strand
GCGCCGCGCCCGCGCCGGCGACGGACAGCGCGGCCCCCGCCGCGACCGCGGGGAGCACGTAGCCGTGCTCCGCGCCGTGCCGCTCCACGACCCAGCCGGCCACCGCGCTGCCCAGCGCGATGCCGCCCAACAGGGCGGTGGTGGTGAGCGTCAGGCCCTCGTTGAGGCGCTCCCGGGGCACCAGTTCCTGGACGACGCCGGTACCGCTGATCATGGTGGGGGAGGTGGCCGCCCCGGCCAGGAACATCAGCGGCACCAGGGCGGTCAGCGTGCCGGCGAACACCAGCGGCAGCATCAGCACCGCCATGCCGGCCACACCGGCCAGGAAGCGCCGCACCGGGCCGCCGCGCCAGGCGACCACGCCGAACGCCAGCCCCGACACCGCGGATCCGGCCGCCTGCAGCCCCAGCACCACCCCCGCCAGCGAGCCGTGGCCCACCGACTCGGTGAACGCCACGGTGACCAGCTCCAGGGAGCCGAACACCGCGCCGGTGCACAGGAAGGTGAGGGCCATGACCTGGATGCCCGGCTGCCGCAGCGGGGCGGTGGAGCGGCCGTCCGCGGACGCGGGAGCGGCGGCACGCACCGGCGGCTCGGTGCGGCGCCGCCCGGCGAAGAGCAGCGTGCCGGTCAGGGTGAGCGCCAAGGAGCAGACCTTGCCCGCCCAGGGGGCGGCGGAGGTCGCCAGGGCGACCGCCAGGACCGGGCCCAGGACGAAGCACACCTCGTCCAGCACCTGCTCGAAGGAGTTGGCCCGGTGCATGGCCACGGCGTCGCCGTCGTGGATCTCCGCCCACCGGGCCCGCGCCATCGCGCCCACGTTCGGCGCGGTGGTCGACAGGACGCTCGCGGCGATCAGCGCCCACGCGGGGGCCCGCAGCACCGCGCACACCACCAGCACGCCGGTCCAGGCGGACGACCACACGGCGGCCGGCACCGCCACCCGCGCCTGCCCGAACCGGTCGACCAGCCGCCCGAGCCACGGCATCGTCACCAGCGTGGTGATCAGCGAGGCGAAGGTGACCAGGCCCGCCAGCGCGTAGGACCCGTGCGTCGACGACACCATCACCACCGTGGCGACGCCCGACATCGCGAGCGCCAGCCGGGCGAGGAAACCCGCCCCGGTGAACGCGGCGGCTCCCTCGGCGGCGAACAGACGGCGGTAGGGGGCGGGGACGAGACGAGGACGCACGAGGAC
>NZ_JBRIOU010000006.1:323581-338980 GCF_053474865.1 Streptomyces sp. CO7 | reverse complement strand
GGGCAGGACCGCGTGATCATGCCACGCGGTACCGGGCCGGTCGCACGCAATTCCGGCCGCCCCCGGTCCCGTCGGCCCTCGTCAGCCTCCGTCGACCAGCCGGACCGCGCCCGTCGGGCAGGTGGCCGCGGCCTCCCGCACCGCGGCGGCGTGACCCTCGCCGGGCTCCGGGTCCAGGAGGACCACCCGCCCGTCCTCCTCCTGCTGGTCGAACACCTCGGGGGCCAGCAGCACGCACTGGCCGGCGCCGCAGCACAGCCCTTGGTCCACCGTCACCTTCGGGCCGACAGCCCCCTTCCCCGGCGTCACCAGCGCACCGGAAGGGAGGTCAGAGCGGTCACGATCAGTCCGTCGTCCAGGTGCAACTCCTCGACCGGCACCGCCAGTTCGAGCCCGGGAAGGCGCCGCAGCATCACCTCGAGCACCACCGTCATCTCGGTGCGGGCGAGGGCCTGCCCGAGACAGGAGTGCGGGCCGACACCGAAGGCGATGTGCGGGTTCGGACTGCGGTCGAGGACCATCTCCTCCGCCCGCTCGAAGACCGTCGCGTCCCGGTTGGCCGCCGCCATGCTCAGCAGCACCGTGGTTCCGGCCGGGACCACGGCGTCGCCCACCTTCACGTCCTCGGTGATGAACCGGGGCAGTCCGAGTCCGAGCTGCGCGTCGAACCGCAGTGCCTCCTCGACGGCCGTCCGGATCAGGGAAGGGTCGGTGAGCAGGGCCTCCCAGCGGGAGCGGTCGGCGAGCAGGAAGGCCGTCATCTTGCCGATGCTGTTCGCGGTGGTCTCGTATCCGGCCGCCAGCAGACCCTTCGCGGTCTCCAGCAGATCGGAGCCGGCCATCCGGTATCCGGCCGCGTCGGTCTGCACGAGCAGGTTGCTGATGAGGTCGTCCGCGGGCTCGTGGCGCTTGGCCTCGATGTGTTCGAGCATGTAGGCGTCGAACTCAGCGGTCGAGGCGTCGGCCTCCTCCTTCGAGTAACGGCTGAAGTTCATCATCACGTTGGACCAGTGCGCGAACCGGTCCTTGTCCTCGTCCGGCACCCCCAGCATGGAACAGATCACCCGGATGGGCAGCGGGAACGCCAGGAGGGCGCCGAGGTCGGCGGGTGCGCCCCGGTCGACCATGGCGTCGATCAGTTCCTCCGCCATCTGCTCGATCTCGGGCCGCAGCGCCGTCATCCGCTTCGCGGTGAACCAGCGGCTGACCATGCGGCGCCACTGGGCGTGCGCCTCGCCGGAGGCGGTCGTGCTCAGGGAGGTGCTCCGGCTGAACACGTCCGTGCCGTCCGCGCTCAGGGCGACCGCCCCTTCGGCGGACAGGTCGCGGGTGAAGCGCGTGTCGCCCATGACCGTCCGGACGTCCGTGTAGCGCGTCAGCAGCGTCATCTCTCCGCCGCCGACGGCGATCCGTGCGTGCGGGCACCCTTCTCGCAGCTCCGCCAGTTCGGCCGGCGGCTCCACCGCCGACCGGCGCGGGAACGGGTAACTCAGCGGTGCGGCGGCGTCCTCGACCGACATGACTGGCCTCCTGGAACGGGACGGGTCAGGTGTCGCGTCACCCTAGGAACGCTTCCGCGCGGCGACCAGACGGCCTTCCGCGCCACACGGCCGGTTCCCGGCAGACGGCGGCGCCCCGGCCCGGCCCCGACCCCCGCGGTCCGCCGCACCCGGTGGCGCTGACCGGCACGGACGGTACGAGCGACGCGGCCCGCCCGCCTTCCGCCGGCACCGCCCACAATGGCCTGAATCGCGACCCCTGTCCCGTCCGGACCCGATCCGGCCCAGGCCCCGGTCCGCTCAGCCCTTGTCCGCCCCGCCGGTGAGTCCTTCGGTCAGCAGGCGTTCCGCGGCGAAGAAGAGCAGCACCACCGGGACCGTCAGCACCACCGATCCGGCCATCAGCACCGTCTTCGGCACCTCCACCCCGTCGGCCAGCTGCGCCAGGCCGAGCGAGACGGTCCACCGCTCGGGATCCGCCGCCAGGAACAGCAGGGCGAACAGGAACTCGTTCCAGGCGATCATGAAGACGTACAGGCCGGTGGCCATCAGCGACGGCACGGCCAGCGGCAGCACCACCGTGCGGACCGCCCGCAGCCGGGTGCAGCCGTCCAGCGCGGCGGCCTCCTCCACCGAGACCGGCACCGTGACCAGGTAGTTCTTCAGCATGTACACCGAGACCGGCACCGTCTGCGCCACGTAGACGACGGCCAGCCCCACCAAACTGGAGGACAGCCCCAGCCTCGCGAAGATCACGAAGAGCGGGACCGCCAGCAGGGTCGCCGGGAACAGGTAGACCGCGAGGAACAGGGCACTCACCTGACGCCGCCCGAAGAACCGCAGCCGGCCCACCGCGTACGCGCCCGGGACCGACGCGAGCAGGGTCAGCGCCACCGTCCCGAGCGACACCAGCGCCGAGTTGAGCAGGAACCGCAGGAAGCCCTGCCCACCCGCGCCCGTGGACCGCAGGACGTCGCGATAGGTGGACACCGTGAAGTCCTCCGCCGACACCCACAGCGACCCGGGGTCCAGCAGGAGCGCGTCGATCGGCTTCACCGACAGCAGCAGCATGTAGAGGAAGGGCACCAGGGTGATCAGCGCCAGCACCACGACCACCAGCGGTCGCACCACCGCGAACAGCCGCTCCTCCAGCCGTGCCCGGGAGACCCTCACGACTCCTCCTCCCGCGCCCGGTCGCCGAAGAACCGGAAGTAGCACCCGATCAGCACCATCAGCGAGGCGGCGAGCACCAGCGCCTGTGCGGCGGCCGCCCCCACGTCGTAGCGTGCGGTGAGGAAGTCGTAGACCCGCACGGCCGCCACGTCGGTGCCCGCGCCGCCGCCGGTCAGCAGATAGACGTCGTCGAACTTGTTGAACGTCATGATGAACCGCAGCACGCACAACAGCGCCAGCACCGGCGTCAGTTGCGGCAGCAGGACGTACCGGAACCGCTGGGTCGGCGTCGCCCCGTCCACGGTGGCCGCCTCCTCGAGGTCCGCCGGGACGGCCTGCAGGCGGGCCAGGACGAACAGGAACGCGAAGGGGAAGTACCGCCAGCTCTCGAAGGCGATCACCGTCAGCAGCGCCAGGGGCACCTCGACGTGCGCGCCGAACAGGCCCACCTCGTAGCGGCGGGAGGTGAGGAAGGCGATCGGGTCGTCCCAGCCGAGGAAGCGCCGCCCCCAGTCGTTGACGATGCCGTACTGCGGGGAGAGGGCCACCTCCCACAGGAACGTGGCGGCGACCACCGGGGCGACGTACGGCAGCAGCATCGCCGCCCGCAGGGGCCCGCGCCCGGGGAACGGGCGGCGCAGGGCCAGCGCGGCGACCAGTCCCAGCAGGATCGAGCCCGCCGTCCCGCCCACCGTGTAGACGAGGGTGACCAGCAGGCTCTCCCAGAAGCCGCCGGTGGCGAACACTCCGGAGAAGTTGTCCAGCGTCCAGTGCCCCAGCAGGCCCATGCCCTGGATGTCGACCAGCCGGGCGTCCTGGAAGGCGAGCAGCACGGTCCACAGGATCGGCAGGGCGACGACCACCAGCACCACCAGGAAGGTGGGGGAGACGAAGGCGATGCCGGCCCGGTTGGCCCGGCTGCTCGCGGTCGACGGCCGCCGGGACGCCGGTCCGCGCGTGGACCGGCGGGGCGCGGGCCGAGGGCCGGTCGACCGATGCCGGCCGGCCGGCCGGCGTCCGCGTCCGGGCGTGCGGGGCGCCGGCGGAGGACCGGCCGCCGAGCTCACGGCGACCTCCGGGGAGCGGCGGCACGCTCCAGCGACGCGCGCAGGGAGGCGACCTCCTCGTCGGCCTGGGCGGCCGCGCCGGCGGGGGAGAGCTGCCCCGCGGTCATCGCGCCGATGGCCTTCGACACCGGCAGTTCGCCGCCCGCGGCACCGACCAGGGCGCCCTCGCCCTGGGCGATGCCCCAGCGGCGCATCCGGTGCACCCCGTCCACCAGCCGGTCCAGCAGCTCCGGCCGGTACACCTCGTCGATGGGCCGACGGCGGTCCACCCCCAGCTCGCTGCTCCGCCAGGCCCGCAGATAGCGCTCCGGTTCCCCGGCGGTGCCCCGCCGGACGGGGATCTTGCCCTCCGGCGCCATGCCGAACCAGCCCTCGTACCCGGCGCCCATCATGTACTCGACGAACCGGCGGGAGGCGTCCTCCTCCGCGGTCCGGGTCACCGCCCAGGAGGTCACCTCGCCGAACTGGGCGGGCTCCGTGGCGTCCGGTCCCCGCAGGGAGGTGACGATCCCGCTGTTCCTCGACAGGAAACGGGGATCCTTCGCGCACTCCGGGCAACTGGGCAGGGCGTCGGCCCGCAGTCCGGCCATCTCGTCCAGAATGAACGACGACCAGATCACCATCGAACTGCGCCCCGCGAAGTAGGTGGCGCGGGTGGAGTCCACGGTCTGGGTGCCGGGCGCCCCGTAGTCCCGGGCGAACCGGTCGTACACGGCGAACGCCCGCTCGCAGCGGGACGACGCCAGGGACACCCTCCCCGCCTCGACGAGACGGCAGTCGTTGGCCAGGGCCAGGCTCTCGAAGCTCTGCGAGGTGAAGACGTCGGCGGGATCGGTGGCCGCGGACACCCCGTCCCCGCCGTCACCGGTGAGCCGCCGCGCCGCGTCGAGCATCCGGCCGTAGGTGTCCGGCGGGGACAGACGCCGCCGGTCGAACCGGTCCTTGCGGTAGACCAGCAACTGCAGCCAGGCGTCGGAGGGCACCGCGAGACGGGTGGCGCCGTCCGAGGCCAGCGCGAGCGCGTTCGCGTCGAAGGTGCCGGGCCCCAGCGTCGCGACGACGCTGCCCGCGATCCGGGTGTTCAGCAGTTCGTTGCCGTACATCTGCCAGATCTGTCCCAGCGTGGCCGCCCCGATCACGTCGGGGAGAGTTCCGGAGGCCGCGGCGGACATGACCAGCTGGGGCATCTGCGCCTCCGCGACCCCCACCAGCTCGACCTCGATCCCGGTCTCGCGCCGGAACCGGTCGACCACCTTCTCGGTGGCGGCGATGCGATCCGGCAGACTCTCCTGCGACCAGACGGTGATCCGGTGGTCCGGACGTCCCGGCCCGGCCTCCCCGCCACAGCCGGACAGCGACCCGAGGAGCAGGGCCGCCGCGGCGGCGAGCGCCGCCTTCCAAGGCCGCCGGGCCTCGCGCATCTGTGACCTCATCGCCTTCCCCTGCGCCGGGCCGGTGGCCCGGCATCGCCTGCCGGTCCATCAGGAGTAAGCGCGGGCGCGAGGGGCCCGCAACCGGACGGGCGGTGAACGGGCGGCCTCCCCGGAACGCCGTTCCGTTCGGCCCCGTCCCGCTTGCGTGCGCCGGCGCCCGTGGATCGGATGGTGGACGGACCGCGACACCGACGGCGGGAGGCGGAATGCGAGGCAGCCGGTACGGACACGCCACCGCGCGGGCCGCGGTGCTCGCCCTGGTGCTCGCCGCGCTCGGCGCCTGCGGCGCGGTGGCGGAGCGGCGCGACGCCGCCCGGGCGGAGGCCACGCGCTTTGAACTCGACCGCGACGCGGGGCGACACTCCCTGCTGTGCGCGGCGCTGGCCCCGGGCACCCGAGACGAGCTGGAGCAGACCGCGGGGAGCGGATGCCCCCGGGCGATCCGCCGGGCCATCGAGGAGGACGACCTCCCGGCCGCCGGGGCGGTCCGCGCGGTGGACGTGTGGGGTGACCAGGCCCGGGTGGTGCTGGAGGGCGACACCCTCTTCCTGTCGCAGTTCCCGGGCGGCTGGAAGGTGACCGCCGCCGGCTGCGAGTCGCGGCCCGACCAGCCCTACCGCTGCGGCCTGAAGGGCGGGTGACGTCCCGTGCGGCTGCTGTTCACCACGACCCTGCTGATCATCTTCGGCGGTCTCGCCTACTTCACCACCCTGGGGCTGATGCACCGATGACCGCGTCCCGCGGCGCCCGGCGCTTCCTGCGGGAGAACAGCCTGGGCCTCGCGTTCCTGGGGGCTTCCTGCTCACCCTGCTCGGTCAGCTGATCGCCGGACGCGCCGAGATGAACAACGATTTTGTCTCGGCCCAGCTGCCCCCGGTCGGGTACCTGGCCTACGCCACGTCCTCGGACTTCGCGGTGGACGTCACCGAGAACTGGCAGTCGGAGTACCTGCAGTTCTTCCTCTACATCTTCGGCACGGTGTGGCTGCTGCAGCGGGGCTCGCCGGAGTCCAAGGAGATCGGCCGCGCGGGCACCGAGAGCGACCGCGTGCAGCGCATCGGCGAGCACGCCCGTGAGGACTCGCCGCGGTGGGCGTCCGCCCGGGGCTGGCGCGGGCTGGTGTTCTCCCGCTCGCTGGGGCTGGTGATGGGCGGCATCTTCCTCCTGTGCTGGCTGTCGCAGTCGATCACCGGCACCGCCGCGTACAACGAGGAACGCCTGCGCGAGCTGGAGGGGCCGGTCGGCTGGGGCGGCTACGTCACCTCCGCCGACTTCTGGAGCCGCACCCTGCAGAACTGGCAGTCCGAGCTGCTCGCCGTGGCGTCCATGGCGATCCTCTCCGTCTACCTGCGCCAGCGCGGAAGCCCGGAGTCCAAACCGGTGGGCGCCCCGCACCGCGCCACCGGTGTCGAGGGCTGAGACGCCCACCGGGCGGCGGCTCGCGGACCGTTTCGGTCGAGGTGCCGCAGGCCGGAGGAAACGCTGCCGCGCAGCCCCGGGCCGGCACCCTCTCCGCTCCTGTGACCGTCACAAGCCGTGCGCGGGGCAGGGGTAGGGCTTCAGTCCGTCGTGGGCGGAGGTGTGAACGGGGCCACCAGCCGGGCGAGGACGACTGCCACGAGCGTCAGTGCGCCCAGCACCGCCGCCGTGCCTGGGTATCCGCCGAGCGCGAGCCCGACACCGCCGAGTCCGGTGCCGAGGAAGACCCCGAAGCTCATGCCGGCGGCGTTGATGCTGAGTGCCGTGCCGCGCAGGGAGCCGCAGCGGCGTACGAGCAGCGTGGTGACGCAGGCGGCCACCGTCGCGTGTCCGACGCCGACCAGGGCCGTCAGCGCAAGGGCGAGGAACAGGTGCTCCGTGAAGAAGACACCGGCCAGAGCGAACAGCGCCACCAGCAGCGCCAGGACCATCAGGTGCTCGCTGAGGATCCTCGGCTTCCCGGTGCTCAGCAGTCGCCCGGTGCACAGGTTCCCGAGGAAGAACGACGCGCCGCTGAGCGTCCACACGAGGGCGAACGTCTCGGGTCCCAGGCCGAAGCGTTCGTCGTAGAAGGCCGCGAGGTAGGCGAGGTACCCCATGAAGGCCGCCGTCCGCAGCATCGCGATCAGCAGCAGCGGAACCACGCCGGGCAGCTTTGCCAGCAGCCGGAAGGACTTCAGGTACCCCGGCTTCCCGACCTTCTCCGCCGCGCCACCCACATCGTGGTGACGGCGGCCCCGGAGGAGGAAGTACAGGGCCAGGACGGACGAGACCGCGGCGATGGCCCACAGGTCACCCTGCCAGCCCCAGACCAGGGCCGGCAGGGCGACGAGCGGTGCCGCGAGGAGGGCGGTCAGCGACTGTGTGGCGGTGATCAGAGTCGCCGCGCGGCCCGCGGCGGCCTCGTTGTCGAAGCGGTCCGCGGCGGCCGCCGTCAGCGCCGGGTTCAGTACCGCCGTACCGGCGCCGACGAGCAGGCAGAAGGCCGCAAGCAGCAGGAAGTCGCCGCTCGCGCCGAGTGCGGCGGAGGCGGCCAGTAGGGCGAGTCCCCCTGCGGCCGCCCATTCCTTGCGTACGCGGTCGATCAGGGGCGCCAGCGCGGTGCCCACGGCCAGTGCCGCGAGGCCGCCGAGTCCGCGGAGCTGGCCGAGGGCGGCGACGCCGCCGTCCGCCGCGTGGGCGATGGGCACGAGGAAGGTGCTGTAGATGGTGAAGGGCACCAGCCCGACCGCTGAGGCGATCATGAACGGCCACAGGAGGCGAGTCATCCCCCAGTCGCCCGGTACGGTTCCGTCACCCTTCACCACCTGCCCACCGGCCGGGCCGACGGTCTCGGCGGAAGCCTCGGGGGCGGCTCCCGCGCTCCGGGTCTCCTCGCTCATGCCTGCTCCGCCCGGTACCGGTACAGCGCGGTGGCGTCGGCGCTGAACTGGGAGAAGGGGAAGGGCTCGGCGGACAGCGCGGTCACGCCGGTGCCCAGGAAGGCACGCGCGACGGCGCTGCCCGTCTGGGCGTACACCACCAGGGGAAGCTCCTGCTCGCGGCAGTGTTCGAGGATCTGGTCGAAGCTGCCGTTGCTGAGCGTCATACCCGTGGCGACCACCGCGTCGGCGTCGCGGAGGACCTGCGTCATGTCGTCGGTGACCGGGTCGCCCCAGTTGGTGGTGCGCAGGTTGAAGTCGCAGGGCAGCGGGACGCCGCCCTGCTCGCGAATCGCGGCGACGAGCGGGTTGACGACGCCGATCAGAGCGACCTTCGCGCCTGGCGCGATGTCGAGGAGCCCGGCGACGGCCGCGTCCCTGGCCTCTGCGCGCTTTTCCGGTGTACCGGTGGGAAGCATGACGGTCTCGGCGTTCGTGTCGCTGCGGTGTGGCCGCACGCGCCCGAGATAGGCGTCGAGCGCGGCGATGCGCACCGGGGCCGACTCGTGCTGGATCAGGGCGTCGAGGGTGTGACCGGAGGCTTCGGCACAGAAATCGGGGGCGACTTCGCCGGCTTCGAAGGAGCAGGCGCCGAAGGCGTCGCCGGACCTCATCAACAGGTAGCTGTTGCGATAGGTGACCTGACTGCCGGCGAGCCGGGTGGCGTGGTGGAGCCAGAAGGCGCTGGTGACCGTCCATTCCCGCGGGGGCGGCCCGTAGGCGCCGTCGAGGACGGCCTGCTGCAGTTCGGTTACGGAGTACGGCTGGGAGAGAGACATGTCGGCTCTTTCTTAGGGAGGTGGGGGAGGAAGGTCGGGGAAGGTCCGCCGGCCGATCCGCCCGGGGAACGTCAGCACCGAGCCGGCCGGTGCCTCGATGGGCACCGCGCCGCTCACGTCGGTGCGCGCGGCATCCACCAGGAAGCCGGTGGGTTCGGCGCAGTCGCGGGGGCGCCCGCGCGGTCGCGGGGCGGACGGAGGCGGCGAACGGGCCCGGCCCGCGGCGTTAGGCCCTTTCGGGCACCGGTACAGGAGCGCCACGCACCGGCGAGCTGCCGGCCGGTGGCCAGTCCATGGCGGACCACGGGTGTCTGAGTTCGTCATGGGCCGTGACCTCGTGGGGCCGCATCGACCCGAGCCCCACGGCGTCGGCGTGGTGGGCGTAGGCGTTGTCGACGTACCGGTGCCCGGTGTCGGCGGCGAGGAAGACGTAGGTCCGGTCGGCGTCGCGCTCACGCTCCCAGAGCGTGGCGAGGTACGCGGCGCCCGCGGAGAGGCCGGCGAAGATGCCGCTGGTCCGCAGGAGTTCGACGGCGCCCGACATGGCGTAGTCGAAGTTCACCCAGTGGATCCGGTCGTACAGGTCGTGCCGGACGTTCTGGAACGGGATGGAGCTGCCGATGCCGGCGATGATCATGTCCGGGTCGGAGACGTGCTCGGCGCCGAAGGTGACGCTGCCGAACGGCTGCACCCCGACGAGCGTCACGTCCCGGTCCGCCTCACGCAGGTAGGTGGCGATGGCGCCGGTGGACGCCCCGGTTCCCACGCCCCCGACGAGCGACAGCGGGCCTTCCGGGACCTCCTTGCGGATGAGGTCGGCGACATCGCGGTAGCCGAGGTAGTGGACGGAGTCGTGGTACTGCCGCATCCAGTGGTAGTGCGGGTTCTCGCGCAGCAGTTCACCGATCCGCTCGACGCGCAGGTTCTGGTCCAGGCGCAGGTTCTTGGACGGGCGGACCTGTTCCAGGGTGGCGCCGAGGATCTCCAGCTGGACGCGGAGGGTGCGGTCCACGGTCGTCGATCCGACGATGTGGCAGTTCAGGCCGTGGCGGTGGCATGCCAGCGCGAGCGCGTGGGCGTAGATGCCGCTGGAGCTGTCGACGAGGGTGTCGCCATGCTTGACCTGGCCGGTCTCCAGCAGGTGGCGCACCGCGCCCAGCGCCGAGTACAGCTTCATGGTCTCGAAGCGCAGACAGATCGCCCCCGGCGGGACGGCCACGACGTCCGGTTCCTTGATGGCCTCGGCCATGTGCTCGTGCATGTGGTCGTCCTTCCGGTCAGACGGCGTCGTGACGTATGAGCTTGAACAGATACGCCTGGCAGTTGTCGCCCTCCCAGGTCTGGCGGTGCAGCACGACGGGGCGCAATCCGGCGTCGATACCGTGGCCGACGATGCGCTTCAGCTCGGCAGTGTTGGAGACGATCAGATGGATCTCGCCGTCGGGCGCGAGCAGGTCCCGGGTGACGATCTGGTCGAGGAATCGCAGGACGATCTCGGCGCCCACGCAGACGTTGCGCACCACGGTCGGGTCCTCGCTCGTCCGCGCGCTGACGGCGGGCGGGTTGAAAGTGACGACATCGAGCCGGGCGGAGTCCGGGAACTCCTCGAAGAGGTTGGACACCAACGGCCGGAAGACGGTGCCCGAGCGGTCTTCGACGATGCGCTCGTAGTGGGCGGCGGCCGTGGCCACGCTGTCCGGGTGGATGTCGGCCGCGTAGATCTCGCGCGCCCCGAGGGTGCCGGCGATCACGGCCTCGACGCCGAGACCGACGCCCATCGCCGCGTAAGAGCGGCCCTTGACGGAGATCGTGCCGTCCAGGAGACGGTCATGAACGATGCGGCTGGTGTCGCCCGGCTTGAAGACCCCGGGCGGCAGGGTGAAGGTCCAGCCGTTGTAGTCGTACGTCCGCTCGGTGTGAATGTGGGCCTCTGAACCGCTGTTGAGAGCCAGGATCTCGTCCCGGGGGAGGGTGTCGGGCAGCGAGTCCAGCAACGCGTGGGCATCGTCCTGGGCCGCAGCGATGCGGCCGGCGGTCCGGTCGGGCATGGATCCTCCGTGAGTCGGATGGAGAGGGAGAGTCGGGGGTTCACGTACCGGGGCGGCAGTCCGTTGCGCCGCGGCTTTGCCATGTCGCCCGTCCAAGGGCCGGCGCTGTCACGTGGGGGATCCCCGCAGCGCGCCGCTGGACGGAGCGGGGGATGCCGGGCCCGAGCAGCATGAAGCATGATGAAAATGATTGTCAACATCGCGTGACGGGCTCCGCTTTGCGGCGTTCTGCGCGGTGGAGGCGACGGACTAGTAACGATAATCGTTTTCAGATACGCTCCTCCCGCTGCCGACGCCTGCGCCGCGTCGTGCTCGACGCCGTCGGACTGCTCCCCGAGCGCGACGACGACTCCGGAAGCCAACCGCCCCGTCACCACGTTCCGTTCACTCTGGAAGGCCAAGTTCTATGGCACCGCCGGCGATCACCGAGCCATCGGCGAACAGCGCTCTCGACACACCGGCCGGCGAGGCGCCCCCCGAACCCCCGAGGGGCGTGAGGGACCGGCTCGCCTCCCGGAAAGGGCTGGTGCTCGCCTGCGCCGCCCTGTTCGTCGGTCTCCTCGTCTCGATCGTGGTGGCCATCGGTCTGGGGGCCGCCGTGATCGCGCCGGGGGAGACCGCCCGGTACTTGTGGGCGGCGGTCAGCGGCGGCCGCATCGCTGCGGACGAGGTGACCACGTATCAGATCATCTGGGAGATCCGTACGCCGCGGGTGCTCCTCGGGGCGCTCGTGGGGGCCGGGTTGAGCGCGATCGGCGTGGCCGTGCAGGCCATGGTGCGCAACGCCCTCGCGGACCCCTTCGTGCTGGGAGTCTCCTCGGGCGCCTCCGTGGGAGCCGTCGGTGTCACCGTCACCGGAGGGCTGGCGGCGCTGGGCATCCACGCGGTGTCGGCCGGCGCCTTCGTCGGGGCCCTGATCGCATCGCTCCTGGTCTATGCCGCCTCTGCCACCAGGGGGGCGCTCTCACCGCTGCGTCTCGTTCTGACAGGCGTCGCCATGTCGCTGGGACTTCAAGCGGTGATGAGCCTGATGATCTACTTCGCGCCGGACAGCGAGGCGACCAGCATGGTCCTGTACTGGACCATGGGCAGCTTCGGGGCAGCGAGCTGGGGTGCGCTCCCCGTCGTGTCCGTGATCGTCCTCCTCGGCCTCGTCGTGCTGTACCGGTACGGCCGGGCACTGGACGTGCTGGCCCTCGGGGACGAGACCTCCGCGAGCCTCGGCGTCAGCCCCGACCGGCACCGCAAGGCCCTGCTCGTCCTCGTCTCGCTCGTGACGGGGGTGATGGTCGCCGTCAGTGGTGCCATCGCCTTCGTCGGACTGGTCATGCCACACGTGGTGCGCATGGTCGTCGGTGCCACCCACGCCCGCGTGCTGGCCGTGGCGCCACTGGCCGGAGCGATCTTCATGGTGTGGGTCGACCTGGTGTCCCGGACGCTGGTGGCACCGCGCGAGCTACCCCTGGGCGTCATCACCGCCCTCGTCGGTGTACCGGTGTTCGTCACCCTGATGCGCCGCAAGGGCCACATGTTCGGAGGCCGCTGAGATGGAACTCAGGCTTGACGGGCTGTCCGTGGTCACCGACGGCAGGAGCCTGGTACGTGACCTGTCCCTGAACGTGGAAGCCGGCCAGGTCGTGGGCCTGGTCGGCCCGAACGGAAGTGGGAAGTCCACCGCCCTGAAGTGCGTGTACCGCGCGCTGCGCCCCAGTTCCGGCACCGTCCTGGTGGGTGAGCGGCAGCTGACCCACCTGACAGTGCGCCGCTCCGCACAGGTCGTCGCGGCCATGACCCAGGACAGCGCCGTCGACCTCGACTTCACCGTCGAAGAAGTCGTCGCCCTCGGACGGACACCGCACCTCCAGGGCAACCGGGTCCTCAGCCGCCGGGAACGGGAGCTGTGCGAACGTGCGATGGACCGGCTCGGCATCCGCCACCTCGCCCGGCGCGGAGTCCTGACGCTCTCGGGTGGGGAGCGCCAGCGCGTCCTGTTGGCCCGTGCGCTCGTCCAGGAGCCGAAGATCCTGGTGCTGGACGAGCCGACCAACCACCTCGACGTACGCCACCAGGTCGAACTGCTCTCGCTCCTGCGCGGCTCGGGACTCACCGTCCTGATCGTTCTGCACGACCTCAACCTCGCGGCGGCCGCCTGCGACCGTCTCGGGATCCTCCGCGACGGCCGCCTCGTCACCGCCGGCGCACCCGAGGACGTGCTCACTCCCGAGCTCGTCCACGAGGTGTTCGGCGTCAGGGCCAGTGTCGTGTCCCACCCGCTGACGGGCCATCCGCAGTTGTTGTACTCGCTCAACCCCTCCCCGTGAAAGGCACCACAAGCATGTCCATGACTCGTTCCCTCCGTTCGGTGCGGCAGCGCACCGTCCTCGGCTCCGCGCTCGCGGGCACGCTGCTGCTGAGCGGCTGCGGTGCCGAAGTGAAGACGGACGCCAAGGCACCCGAGAAGGTCACCGTGAAGAGGTGCGGTGAGCCGGTCGAATACACGGTTCCCCGGCGTGCCGTGGCCTACGAGGGCGGTAGCGCCGACAAGCTGTTCAGTCTCGGCCTGGTCGACCACGTGTACGGCTACGTGATGCCGCCGGCGAACCCTCCGGTGGAGGAGTCGCCGTGGGCGAGCGACTACGCCAAGGTGAAGATGCTCAGCGACGACCTCCTCAACAAGGAAGTCGTGGTCGAGGCCAAATCCGACTTCGTCGTCGCCGGTTGGAACTCGGGCTTCAAGGACGAGCGGGGCATCACCCCGGAGATCCTGGACAAGCTCGGCATCCAGAGCTTCATGCACAGCGAGAGCTGCTTCAACTACCCCGAGTACCCGGAGAAGCGCGCGCCGTTCGAGGCCCTCTTCACCGACCTCTATCGACTGGGCAGGATCTTCCAGGTCGAGGAGAAGGCGGAAGAGGTCGTCGGCGGGCTGAAGAAGCGGGTGGAGGCTGTCAAGGCGAAGGCGCGCGAGGGCGATCCGGTGCCGGTCTTCCTCTACGACTCGGGCACCGACCAGCCCTTCACCGCGGGCAACCAGGTCCCGCCCAACGACATCATCAAGACCGCCGGCGGCAGGAACGTCTTCGACGGCCTCGATCAGCGGTGGACCCAGGTGAACTGGGAGGCTGTCGCCGAGGCGGAGCCGGAGGTCGTCATGATCCTCGACTACGGGGACCTGCCCGCCCAGAAGAAGATCGACTTCCTGAAGAAGTCCCCCCACACGAAGGGACTGCCCGCCGTCAGGAAGGACAACTTCTTCATCCTCGACTACAACGAGGGCATCAGCGGGCCGCGCAACATCGACGGTGCGGAGAAGTTCGCGAAGTACCTGAACGCGCTCAAGCGCTGACCGGGTCGCGGTGCGCCGGGCCGCGGCCGATCCACGCGGCCCCGGCGCTCCGAGCGGCGAGCGCCGGACCGAACCTTGGCTTGGCGTCGCTCTCCGGGGGGCTGGTGTTCTCCCGCTCGCCGGGGCCGGCGGTGGGCGGCGTCCGGCGGCTCCCGGGCCGGGGCGTACGGCGACGGGGAGTGAAGGGGGAGAAGGGTCAGTCCGTCAGGGTGCGGGAGAGCACCTCACGCTGCAGCGGGCGCACCAGCGCGTACAGCTCGCGGCCGCGGGCGGTGGGAGCCACCCACACCCCGCGCCGGTCCTCACGGCACACCGTGCGCTCCAGCAGCTCCTCGCGCTCCAGACGGCCCAGCAGCCGGGAGAGCGCGCTCTGGCTGAGGTGGACCCGCTCGGCGATGTCCTGCACACGGCAGGGAACGCCCGGGCCGTCCGGCGTCCCCGACACCAGGACCTCCAGCACCTCGAAGTCGCTGGCGCACAGTCCGTGCGGATGCAATGCCCGGTCGATCTCGCAGACCGTACGGGAATGGAGCGCGAGAATGCCGCGCCACCGTTGCTCCAGCCGCGCACCGGCCGTGTCCGCTGCCATGGGGCCCATCGTAGGTCGGCGTCGTCCGGCGGGGGAGACCCCGGAAGCGCCCGATCGGACGGGGCGTCAGCCGGGACGATGGGCGGACGCCCGGCGGGCCTCGCGCAGGGCTCGCCGCGTCCCGGCCGAACGTCTCAGACGACGGCCGGCCCCTCGCCGGGCCGGTCCTGGACCAGACCCACCGGGTTGCCGTCCCGGTCCCGCACGGTGGCGACCAGCTTGCCGCCGCCGACGTCGCGGACGTCCCCGACCACCTCCGCCCCCGCGGCCAGCACCGCGGCCAGCGTGGCCCGCAGGTCCTCGACGTGCCAGTAGGGGACGGGACCGGTCAGCCCGGCGTCGTGGCCGTGCGGGTCCAGCCCGATCTCCACCCCGGCCCCCTGGCCGTCCGCCGTGCGGAACCCGGTCCAGTTGGTCCCCTCGACGTGCGGCTCGACGCCGAGCAGCGCACGGAACAGGGCCTTGGCCCCGTCCGGGTCGCCGACGGGGTAGACGATGGTCCTCAGGCGGGCCTCCATGCCCCCATGCTCCCCGGCCGCGCGGCGGCGCGCATCCGGCGTACGCC
>NZ_JBRIOU010000006.1:322341-323481 GCF_053474865.1 Streptomyces sp. CO7 | reverse complement strand
CTCCCGGACAGCCGCCGCCCCCGCCCGGCCGGTCACCCCGGGACGACGGCCCCGCGCCGAGGGTCACCCCGGGACGACCGCCAGCGAGGTCGAGCAGTGCCGCAGCACCGTCCGCGTGACGCCTCCGATCCGCCCGCGCGCCCCGCCGCGGCCCACCACCAGCAGGGAGGCGTCCGCCGCCGCGTCGACCAGCCGCGACGGCGCCGCGCCGAAGCCGGTGCGCACCGTGACCCGCACCGACGGGTGACGTTGCCGCCACGGGTCCAGCAGCTGCCGCAGTTCCTGTCCCGCCTCCCGCTCCAGATCGCGGTCCCGGGCCGGATCCGCCCCGGGCGGCCGCCGCCACGCGTGCACCACCTCGAGCCGGGCGTGCCGTCGGGCCGCCTCGCCGAACGCGAAGGCCACCGCGCCGGCCGCCGGTTTCCGCGGGTCGAGGCCCAGCACCACGTCCGGCGACGGGTCGCCGTCCCACGACGGCCCCGGCACACCCGTGGCGCCGCCGGCCTCCGTCACGCCCGGGGACCGCGCCAGCACCACCGGGCCGCTCGCCCCGGCCACCACCGCCAGTGTCACCGGGCCGAGCAGCCACACGTCCTCGCCGCCCTCCGGACCCCCGGCGGCCCGCGACCCCAGCACCAGCGGGCACCCGTGCGACGCCGCGTCCAGCAGCGCGGACGCCGGCGCCTCGCGCACCTGCTCGAAGGTGACCCGCAGCCCGGGCCGCTCGGCGGTCAGCCGCTCCGCGGTCTCCCGCAGCACCCGCTGCGCCCAACGGCGCCGCGCCGCCTCCACCTCCGGGTCGCCGCCGCGTTCCTCACCCGCCGCCGCGTACGGCTGCCAGGGGACCGCGTGCACCAGCCGCACCGGACGCTCCCACAACTCGGCCTCCCGCGCGGCCCAGTCGGCCGCCGTGAGGCTCTCCGGCGAGCCGTCCACGCCGACGGTGACGGTTCGGGGCATGATGCGCGCTCCTGGGCTCTCCTCGCGGGGACACGGGCGTCGTCCTGTTCCGGCAGGGTGGAACGATCACGTTGTCAGGGCCGGCCCGCCCGGCGTAGGGCCGACCGGCCCCTTTCCCCGACCCCCCCGGTGACGGCGCTAGGCTCGAGCACCGACATGAGTGACACCCCCGCCCCGGAC
>NZ_JBRIOU010000006.1:308573-322241 GCF_053474865.1 Streptomyces sp. CO7 | reverse complement strand
GCCGGACCCCTCCGGATCCCGCGCCGCCTCCCGCACCGGACCGTCGCGCGCACCCCGGTTCCCCCGCGCCTGGCGTGCCGACGCCCCCGTCGTCCTCGCGGTCGCCCTCGGCGGCGCGCTGGGCGCGAGCGCCCGCTACGCGGCCGTGCTGCGCTGGCCCGCCGCCGCGGACGCCTTCCCCTGGGCGGTCTTCTGGGTCAACGTGAGCGGCTGCGCGGTGATCGGCGCCTTCACCGTGCTGGTCACCGACGGAGCGCGGACGCCCCATCCGCTGCTGCGCCCCTTCTTCGGCACCGGGGTGCTCGGCGGCTACACCACCTTCTCCACCTACGCGCTGGACGTCCACCGGCTGCAGGACGCCCGGGAGCCGCCGGCGGCCCTCCTCTACCTCGCCGGAACGCTGCTCGCGGCCATGGCCGCCGTCCTCCTGGGCGCGGCGGCCGCCCGGCTCGGTCTGCGTGCGAGGAGGCCGCGGTGAACTGGCTGCTGGTGATCGCCGGCGCCATGGTGGGCGCCCCGCTGCGGTACCTCACCGACCGCGCCGTGCGGCTGCGGCTGAGGCCGGACGCGGTCTTCCCGTGGGGCACCTTCACGGTCAACGTCGCCGGCTCTCTGGTGCTGGGCCTGCTGACCGGCGCCGCGGCGGCCGGGGCGGCGGGGGAGCAACTGCAACTGCTGCTCGGCACCGGGCTGTGCGGGGCGCTCACCACCTACTCGACCTTCTCCTGGGAGACGCTGCGCCTGGCCGAGGAGGGCTCACCGGCCCTCGCGGCCGGCAACGCCCTCGGCAGCCTCGCCGCGGGACTGGGCGCGATGTACGCGGGCGTGGCCCTGGGCGACGCGCTGTGGGGCTGACCCGGCTCCGGCGCGGGTCGTTCGCCGGGCCGGCCGGGCGCCCGCGGAGTACCGTGGGAGCAGGGGGCCGAGGAGGTGCGGCATGACCACGGCCACCATTGTCTCCGCCCGGGACATCCCCCGTACTCCCGCCGTCCAGGCCCGCAGGGTCAACGAGGCGGAGATACGGGCGTCCGTAGACGTACTGGGCTCACTGCCGCCCGAAGCGTGGTCACGGCCGACCGCCTGCACCGGGTGGACCGTGCGGGACATGGCCGCGCACGAGGTCGGCCAGTGCGAGGAACTGGTCAAGCCCTGGCTGATGTTCACCCGCGTCCGGCGGGCGCGGGCCGAACACCCTGGCCTCGGCGCCCTCGACGGTCACAACGAGGTCCAGATCGACGACCGCGCCGACGTGCCGGGGGAGCAACTGGCCGGGGAACTGGAACGGTTCGGATTGCGCGGGGTCCGCTCGCTGGGCCGGATGCCCGCCGCGGCCCGCCGTCGGCTGCGCACCAGCATGATCTTCCCGGAGGGCCGGACGCTGCCCGAGGACTCGATGGAGTACCTGCACGACGTCCTGGTCGCCCGCGACCCGTGGATGCACCGGGTCGACATCAGCGACGCGACCGGGGCGGAACTGGTCCTGGGCGCGCACGACCAGGAGATCATGCGCCAGATCCTGCTGGATCTGGCGCTGGGCTGGACGGGGCCGCCCTGCCAGCTGGAGCTGTCCGGCCCGCTCGCGGGCAGCTACCGGATCGGCGACCTCGCCGGCCCACCGGCGGTCACCCTGCGGGCCGACGCGGTCGTCCTCGCCCGGCACCTCTCGGGGCGCCCGGCGCGCGGGGAGATCGAGCTCGAGGGCGACGAGGAGACCGCCGCCGCCCTCGCCGCCGCCCGCGTCATCTTCTGACCCCACGGCCACCGCGCCCGGCTCCCCGCCGCCGGGGAACGTCACCCTTCCGCGTGGCGTGCCCGGCGCCGGCGCGCGCCGACCACCGTGGCGCCCGCCGCCACCGCAGCCGCGCACCCGGCCAGCAGGGCGGTCCGCCACCCCGCGCCGCCGTCGCCCGCGTGGGCCGCGACGGCCGCCGCGTGCTCCGTGGCGGGGCCGGGCCGGTGCGAGGCCGGGGGGCCGGCCGCGACGGGAGGCTCCAGGGATCCCACCGGGCGGACCCGTCCGGCCGCGTCGAAGCCCCAGTCCAGCAGGGTCCGCGCCTCCTCGTACACGGCGCCGGGGGTGTCGTCCTGCGGGTTGAGCACCGTGACCACGAGTGTCCGTCCGCCCCGCCGCGCCGCCGCGATCAGCGTGTTGCCCGCCTTGCTGGTGTACCCGTTCTTCACCCCGATCGCCCCGGGGTAGGCCTCCACCCCCAGCGCCCCCGTCAGCAGCCGGTTGGTGTTCTGGATGTCGTAGACGCCACGC
Organism: Streptomyces sp. CO7; assembly: GCF_053474865.1. NCBI lineage: Bacteria > Bacillati > Actinomycetota > Actinomycetes > Kitasatosporales > Streptomycetaceae > Streptomyces > Streptomyces sp. CO7. The sequence continues at coordinate 319,978 of NZ_JBRIOU010000006.1, read as the reverse complement.
CGGCCCGGGAACTTCGCCACGGCGGTCCGGCAGTACTCCGCGAACCGCGGGTCGCTCAGCCCGGCCCGCCCGAACACCGCCAGGTCGTAGGCGGACGAGACCTGCCCCGGCGCGTCGTACCCGTCCGGTGTCACCACGTGGGTGTCGCGGGCGCCCAGTTCCTCGGCGGTCTCCCGCATCCTGGCCACCGCGGCCGCCGTGCCGCCCGCCATGGCGGACAGGACGTGCACCGCGTCGTTGCCCGAGCTCAGGAAGACGCCCCGCCACAGGTCGCCCACCGCGTAGTCGTGGCCCGCCTCGACCCCGACCAGGCTGCTGCCCTCGCCGACCCCGGCCAGCTCCGCGTCGGTCGCCCGGTGACGGCCCTCGGGAACCCGGGGGAGGAGCGCGAGCGCGAACAGGGTCTTGAGCGTGCTGGCCGGAGGGAGCGCGCGATGTGCGTCGTGCGCGGCGAGCACGTCGCCGCTGCGGGCGTCCGCGACCACCCAGGAGAGCGCGGTCACCTCCGGAACCCGCGGCGCGCCGCCGGTCAGCCGCACCTGGGTGCCCGAGGTGCGCAGCGGGTCCGGCGGGGCGGCCGTCGGACTCGGCGCCGGCGCCCCCGCGCCCACCGCGAGCAGGGCGCACGCGGCGACGGCGACGCGGACGGCGCGACCGGAACCGGACCTCCGTGAGAAAAGTGCGCTTTTCATACGAACAACGTAGGAACGGGGGGCAGCGGCGCGCCGCACGCCACGGCCGGATCGGGCCGAGCGACACCCGGATGCCGTACGGCCGCCGTTATGCTCCGACCATGTCCGCTCCGAAGGCGCACGCTCCGAAGGACGGCCCGCAGACGTCCGCTCCGCAGGGCCCGACCCTGGGGCAACTCGCCGTACAGGCGCTGTCCTCGGTCGAGCACGGCTACGACCTGCTGGCGCCGATGTTCGACCACACCTCGTTCCGCACCCCCGACCGCTTCCTGCGGGCCACCCGCGACGCCCTGGCGCCGCTCGGACCCTTCGGGGACGGCCTCGACCTGTGCTGCGGCACCGGCGCCGGGCTCGGCGTCCTGCGTGACCTGTGCGACGGCGGCGTCACCGGCGTGGACCTCAGCGCCGGCATGCTGGACCGCGCCCGCCTCGCCGCCCCGTGGGCACAGCTGGTCCGCGCCGACGCGCGCGACCTTCCTCTCGCCCCGGAGTCGTTCGACCTGGCGGTCACCTTCGGGGCCCTGGGCCACTTCCTGCCCCGAGACCTGCCCGCCCTCTTCGGGCAGGCGTTCACCGTGCTCCGCCCCGGCGGACGCCTCGCCTTCCCTCTGCCAGGCCCTCCCCGCCCGGGGTCCCGGCAGGCCCTGCGGCTGCAGGCCTTCGACACGGCCATGCGGATCCGCAACGCCGTGTGGCGCCCGCGGTTCGTCATGTACTACCGCGCCCTGACCTTCGGGACGCTGCGTGAGGCCCTCGCCCGGACCGGGTTCTCCGTGGAGACCTACGCCATGCCGGAGTTCGGCCGCCGCGAGGACGGCAGCCCGCGCTGCCGTCTGGTCGTCGCCACTCGTCCCGCGGCGCCCGCTCAGTCCTCCGGCGAGGCGGGACCGCCCGACGGCCCGGCGTTGTAACGCTCCAGGTAGGCGGCGAAGCGGACCAGGTCCTCCTCCGGCCAGCCGTTCAGCCGCTCCTTGAAAGCGGCCCGCCGGCGCTCGGTCACCCGGGCGAGTATCCGGCGCCCCGCCTCGGTGAGCTGCAGCACCTGGACCCGCTGGTCCTCCGTGTCCTGGCGGCGCTCCACCAGACCCTCGCGCTCCAGCACCGCCACCTGACGGCTGACCGTGGACTTGTCCAGCGCGTAGTACTCCGCCAGGTCGGTGGCGCGGCAGCCGGATCCCTCCTCCAGGTGCCCCAGCAGCGCGAACGAGACCAGGGACAGTTCGGGGTGCAGCCGTCCGGCCAGGGCGCGCGCCCGGCGGGCGAACGACGTCATCTCGCGGTGGATCGTCTCGATCGCCACGTCGGCGCCAGAGTTCACAGGAACCTCCTCACGTTCTGGTTGCAGAATACAACCACAGAGGTCGAGGGCGGGAGGTGAGGCAGCGCCACGGCGCGGACAATGCGGATGCCCGGCCCGGGAGGGCTGGGTAGGGTGGCCGCGCCCGAGCGGGTCCGCCGCCCCGCCGCCACCGCCACTGCCAGCCGCCCCGTCGCCACCGCCACCGACAGCCGAGGCCGATGACAACACCCCGGACATCATCCCCCGTTCCGCCGGCCGCCCCGGACGCCGTGGTCGCCGCGCTGCGCGCCGCGGGCTGCGTCTTCGCCGAGGAGGAGGCCGCGCTCCTGGCCTCCGCGGCGGACACGCCGGGCCGGCTCGCCTCCCTGGTGGCCAGGCGCGCGGCCGGGGAACCACTGGAACACGTCGTCGGCTGGGCCGAGTTCCGCGGACTGCGGATCGACGTCGCCCCGGGCGTCTTCGTGCCGCGCCGCCGCACCGAGTTCCTGGTCGGGCGCGCCCTGGCGCTCGCGCCCGCGGCACGGGTGGTCGTCGACCTGTGCTGCGGGTCGGGCGCCCTCGGGGCGGCGCTCGCCGCCGCGCTGCCCGGCGCGGAACTCCACGCCGCCGACGTCGACCCCGCCGCCGTGGACTGCGCCGGGCGCAACCTCGCGCCCTGGGGTGGCCGGGTCCACCACGGGGACCTGTTCGCCGCCCTGCCCGCGGGCCTGCGCGGACGCGTCGAGATCCTCGTCGCCAACGTGCCCTACGTGCCGACCGCGGACCTCCGCCTGCTGCCCGCCGAGGCACGCGAGCACGAACCGTCCGCCGCCCTGGACGGCGGCCCCGACGGACTCGCCGTGCTGCGCCGGGTGGCCGAGGGCGCGCCCGCCTGGCTCGCCCCCGGCGGCTGCCTGCTCGCCGAGACGAGCGGCCGTCAGGCCCCGGCGGCGCGGCGGGCCTTCGCGGAGGCGGGCCTGACGGCGGGGGTGGCGGTCTGCGAGGACAGCGAGGCCCATGTGATCACCGGCGTGCTCCCGGCCGCGACGCCCGCCCGCTGACGGCGGGGCGTGGGCCCCGCGACACGCGTGGCGCCCCACGACATGCCTGGGCCGCCGCCCGGCTGTCCTGCCGGGCGGCGGCCCACGTGCGGCGCGTGCGGGGAACCGCTCAGAAACGGTGCGGCCTGGCCCGGCGGCGCAGGTACCAGGCGCCGCCGCCGACCCCGGCGGCGACCAGCGCGCCGCCCGCGACCAGGGTGAGGGTGGTGTGGTCCTTCACGGCGCCGCCGATGCCGCCCATCACGCCGCGCGTGGGGGAGGCGGTGGCCGACATGGTCGGAGTCGCCGTGGAGGTGGGGGTGGATGTGGGCGTGGCCGTCGGCCGGGCGCCCGAGACGATGACGGACTGCGTGCCCGCCGTGCTGTTGTTCGAGCACCGGACGATCACCGTGTAGGTGCCGGGGGTGACGCTCGACCAGGCCGCCGACTGGCTGGTGGCCGAGCCCGACAGGGCGACCTGACGGCCCTCGGCGAATGTGTTCTGGGTGCTGTTCAGCAGCGAGGCGGTGCCCCAACTGCCGTTGGTCTGGGTGCAGGCGCTGGTGGTGACCGCCACGGTGGTGCCGCTGGTGCTCACGGAGATGCCCGGGGCGGCGACGGCCGACCCTGCGAAGGCGAGCGGCAGGGCGGCGGCCACGGTCAGGCCTGATCGGACGATGACGCGAGGTGTACGCATGGGTCTGACCTCCGGCGGCACGGCTGGCGGACATCCCTGGCGCCGCCGAGGAGGGGAGGCCCGTACCGCCCTCGGGGACAGCCAATGTCCCCGGCGCGCCGGGCGCACCCGGAGAGCACCCGGTCAGGTGACGCCCCCGGCGGCCCCCCCGGACGACGCGCCCGGCTGCCCCCACCGTCCGGTGACGGACCCTCGCCCCTCGGCGGGCCTGCGCTGTTGGGTGGCGGGGCCCCGGCCGACCTCCGCTGCTGGGTGGCGGGGCCCCGGCCGACCTCCGCTGCCCGGTGGCGCGCCTCCGCCCTCCGGTGGACTCCTGCCCTCCGGGCGGCGCACCCTCACCGGCCGGTGGTCACCGTCCGCTCCGGCGAGAAGCCGCCCCACGTGCCGTCCGGCAGTTTCGCGCGCAGACGCACCCGGTGGGTCTCCCCGGCCTCCCCGCCGAGGTAGAAGCGGTGGGTCGCCCGGCCGCCCGGCGCCTCGCCGCCCCACACCAGCGTGGTGGCCGGCCGCCCGTCGAGGTGGATCTGGTACTCGGTGATCACGCCGTCGGCCGGCGGCGGCTCCCAGGAGATCTCCAGGTGCCAGGCGCCGTCCGCCCGCACCGCCTTCGCGCGGAACGCGGCGGGAGCCGTGGCGCGCCCGTCGTCCTCCTTCGCCCCGCCGGTGGTCACCCGGACCCGGCCGCCGGCGGGGGAGAGGTTCCCGGCCGCGTCCCTGGCCCGCACCGTGAAGGAGTAACGGGTCCCGGGGCGCAGTCCGGTCACCACCGCGGCGGTCTGCGCGCCGCCCACGCTGTGGATCTTCGTCGAGCCCTGGTGGATCTCGTAGGAGACCACCTCCTGGTCGTCCGTGGACGCCTCCCAGGACAACTGCGCCGCCCGGCTGCCCACGGCGCGGCCCTCCAGGCCCTTCGGCGCTGATGGCGCACGGGTGTCGGCGGCGCTCGCGGCGGGGGTGGTGGCCCGCACGACGGCGCTGCGCGGGCCCAGCCGGCCGTCGGTGGAGCGGGCCCGCACATGGAAGGTGTAGGCGGTGTCCGCCTTCAGCCGCACCACGTCCGTCATGTGCTCGGAGGCGGCGACCTCCTTCACCTTGGCGGAGCCGCGGTACACCTCGTAGGCCTCCACCCGGGAGCCGTTGTCGGCCACCCGGTTCCACATGACGTGCACGGTCGTGGCGCTGCCCGCCTGCGCGGTGACGCCGGCCGGAGCCGCGGGGAGCCGCCCGCCGTCCTCCTCGCCGGCGGCCGCGCCCCAGCCGCACGACGTGGCCAGGACCGCCGTGAGCAGGGCGCCGCAGCACCGGGCCGCCCGACGGGGAACGCGCTCCGCACCAGCCATACCGAACCTCCGCCGACAGCACCCGAACATTGGTCCGTACCAATATGCGCACGCTGACACGGGCACATCAAGAGTCCGGCCGTTGACCCGGCGGGCACAGCTGTACGTATGCTGAACCCCCTTGCGGCCGCGCCGACCTGAGGACGGGTCGGCCGACGGCCGCCGGCGCGGATCCGCTGTCGTCGCTGTTCACGCGCCGGGCGAGGAGCGAGGGCCGGGACGAGACGCAGGTCCGTCCCGGCCCTCCCTCGCGCCCGGCCCTTCCTCTTGTTCGCCCTCGTGCCCGGGCGCCCCGCCTCGGGAGACCTCTGCCGTCTCTTCACGATCTCTTCCGGCCGCACCTGCCGTCGCAGTGTTCACCTGGGCGCGCCGGGGTGATGAGATGTTCGGACCTTGGCCGACCCGGCCGGCCCGGCGAGACCGCCGGGCCACCGTACGGAGGAGTGAGAACGATGCGGGTGCCCATGACCATCGCCGACTTCCTCGACCGGGCGGAGGCAGGCTTCGCCGCCGGCCCCGGGGTGGTGGACGAACTCGACCAGCCGGCATGGCCGGTGCCGCCGAGCACCTACGGCCGCTTCGCCGAACGGGTGCGCGCCTGGCAGGCCGGCTTCGACGCGCTGGGCGTCGCCGAGGGCGAGCGGATCGCCGTGGTCAGCCACAACTCGGCCCGGCTGCTCGAGCTGCTCTTCGCGGTGCCGATGAGCGGACGGATCTGCGTGCCCGTCAACTTCCGCCTGCGGCCCGACGAGGTCGACTACATCGTCCGCCAGAGCGGTGCCTCGGTGCTGCTGGTGGATCCCGAGCTCGACGCCGAGCTCGCGCAGGTCTCCGTCCGCCACCGTTTCGTCCTCGGCGAGGAGACCGAGCGGACGCTGATGCGCTTCGACGTCGAGCCGCGGCCCTGGTCGGAGCCGGACGAGAACGCCACCGCCACCATCAACTACACCTCCGGCACGACCGCCCGCCCCAAGGGCGTCCAGCTCACCCACCGCAACATCTGGGTGGACGCCGTCACCTTCGGCCTGCACACCCGTGCCTGGGAACGCGACGTGTACATGCACGTCCTGCCCATGTTCCACTGCAACGGCTGGGGCATGCCGTTCGTGATGGCCGGCCTCGGCGTGCCGCAGATCGTCCTGCGCAAGGTCGACGGCGCCGAGATCCTGCGCCGCGTCGAGCGGCACGGCGTCACCCTCATGTGCGGCGCACCCGCCGTCTGGAACGCGGTCCTCGACGCCGCCGCCGACTGGGAGGGCGAGATCCCCGGCCGCGACCGGGTTCGCATCGTCTGCGCGGGCGCGCCGCCGCCCAGCCGCACCATCCAGCGGGTGAACGAGGAACTCGGCTGGGAGTTCCTGCAGATCTACGGCCTCACCGAGACCGCGCCGCTGCTCACCTTCAACCGCTCCCTGCCCGGCGACGACGCCCTGCCCGCCGAGCAGCGCGCCCACCGGCTGTCCCGCGCCGGCCTGCCCACCCTCGGCACCCGGCTGAAGGTCTCCGGCACCGGCGAGGTGCTGGCCCGCTCCAACACCGTGATGGAGGGCTACTGGGAGAAGCCGGAGGCCACCGCCGACGCGCTGGACGACGGCTGGTTCCACACCGGCGACGGCGGCTTCCTCGACCCGGACGACGGCCACCTCACCATCTCCGACCGCAAGAAGGACGTCATCATCACCGGCGGCGAGAACGTGAGCTCCATCGAGGTCGAAGATGTGATCTTCAGCCATCCGGCGGTCGCCGAGGTCGCGGTGATCGGTGTGCCGCACGAGAAGTGGGGCGAGACGGTCAAGGCGCTGGTGGTCCTCGCCGAGGGGGCCCGCGCGGAGGAGGCCGAGATCATCGCCCACTGCAAGGAGCGGGCGGCCGGGTACAAGGCGCCCACCAGCGTGGAGTTCCGCGACTCCATCCCCCGCACCGCCACCGGGAAGATCCAGAAGTTCAAGCTGCGCCGGCCCTACTGGGAGGGGGCCGACCGCGGCGTCAACTGACCGGGTAACCTGCCCGTCCATGAGCACTCTCGACGCCCTGGCCGCCGCCCCGTACGTCTCGGTGACGACGTTCCGCAAGGACGGGCGGGCGGTGGCCACGCCCGTCTGGGTGGTGCCGGACGGCGAGGGCGCGCTGGCGGTGTGGACCCGGGCGGACAGCGGCAAGGTCAAGCGCCTCCGGCGTGACGGCCGGGTGACGGTGGCCCCGTGCGACTTCCGGGGCAACCTCCGCGGCGAGGCCGTCGAGGCCCGCGCCCGTATCGGCACGCCCGAGGAGACGGCGCGGGTCCGCCGGGGCATCGCCCGCAAGTACGGGCTGACGGGGCGCCTGACCCTGCTCGGCAGCCGTCTGCGCGGGGGCCGCGACGCCACGGTCGCGGTCCTGATCGGCCCGGCGGACTGATCCGGCGCCGTCGGGGACGCCTGGGTCGGGGCGCGTGCAGTCCGCGTTGTCGGTGCGGTGGGGCAGCATCGGGGGCATGAGTCCGTTGCTGCTGACCGACGTCGAGCAGGCGATCCGCGCCAGTTGGAGCGCCGAGACGTGCACGCCCGAGTACCGGCCGCACTGGCGCCCGGACAACCCGGCCCGCGACCAGTGCGGCGTCACCGCGCTGGTCCTCCACGACCTGCTCGGCGGCGAGCTGATCCGCGGGGAGGTTCACGCCGACGGCCGGTGGACCGACTACCACTGGTGGAACCGCCTCGGCGCGGGCGTGGAGATCGACCTCACCCGCGAGCAGTTCGGCCCCGACGAGACCGTCACCGGCGGCCGGGTGATCGCCCGCCCCGCCGAGATCCGCCGCTGCCGCGAGGAGTACGAACTCCTGCGCGCCCGCGTCCTGCAGAAACTCGGCGCGCCCGCCACCCCTTGACCACGCGGCGCGGGACGCCGGTCCCCCCTGCGGCGGGGCACGGCCGGACCTCCTGACCGCGCGGCGCACGGCCGCACCGACCGACCACGTGGCGCGTGGCCGCACCGCCCGACCGCACGGCGCCGGGCCCCCTGACCGCACGGCGCTCGGCCGGGCCGACCGACCACGTGGCGCATGGCCGGACCTCCTGATCGTGTGGCACACGGCCGGGCTTCCTGACCGCGCGGCGCATGGCCGGGCCGACCGACCGCGCGGCGCATGGCCGGGCCTCCTGACCCTGTGGCGCACGGCCGCACCGATCGACCCTGCGACGCACGGCCGGGGCGGCCGACCTGCCGCACCGGCCGCCCCGCCCCCCGCTCTGCCCTGGGCAGAGGCGGCCGACAGCCGAGCGGGTGCGCGGGGAGGATGGGCGGCATGACTGTCGTCTCCGTACGCCGCCTCGACCTCGGGTACTTCGTCCGCCCCGCCGCCGAGACCGGAGGGCCCGAGCCCCGGGTGGAACCGGTGCTGGCCTACCTGGTGCGTCACTCACGTGGACTGCTGCTCCTCGACACCGGCATGGGCGACGCCGGCCCCGCCACGGAGGCCCACTACCGTCCGCGCCGCCGGCCCCTGCCCGCGGCGCTCGCGGCGGCCGGCGTCGGCCCCGGGGACGTCGACCTGGTGGTCAACTGCCACCTGCACTTCGACCACTGCGGCGGCAACCCCGGCCTGTCGGGCCGCCCGGTCGTGGTGCAGAGGACCGAGCTGGCCGCCGCCCGGGCCGGCGGGTACACCGCGGACCACCTGGTCGACTTCCCCGGCGCGCGCTACGAGGAGCTGGACGGCGAGGCGGAGCTCTGGCCGGGCGTCCACGTCCTCCCCACTCCCGGCCACACCGAGGGGCACCAGTCCCTGGCGGTGACGACCCCCGCCGGCGTTGTCGTGCTCGCCGGACAGGCGCACGACCTCGCCTCCCACTTCTCCGCCGACCACCTGGCCCGCCGGGCCGCACTCGACGGCACGGAACCTCCGCTGCCTCCCTACCGTCCATGGATGGACAGGATCGCCGCCCTCGCACCCCGGCGGGTGCTCTTCGCCCACGACTGCGCGGTCTGGGAGCCGGGGGACGAGGGGGCGGCTACCGTGTGAGACCTGGACCGCCAGGTGGAAGGAGTCCGACATGCCGTACCGGATGCGAGGCCGTGGCCCCGCCCTGCTGGCCGCCACCTGCCTGCTGCTGGCCGCCTGCGGGTCGGTGGAGGCGTCCCAGCCGGACGGGCCGGCCTCCTCGCCCCCGCCGGGAGCGACGTCGCCGTCGGGGGAAGCGCCGAGTGAGCCGGGGGAGCAGGGCGGTGACGCGGCGACGCCGAGCGAGCGGCCCGAGACCGTCCGCCTCACCGTCACCGGCGGGATCGCCGGCGTCCGCCGCTCCATCCTGGCCTCCACCGACGGCACCGTGGAGATCAGCGACCGCAAGGAGGGCGTCCGGGAGGCCGACCCGCTCAACGGCGTGGACCGCGACCGGCTCCGGGGCCTGCTGGAGAAGGTCGACTTCGCCGCGCTCCCGCCCCGCAGCGTCGACGAGGGCGCCCGCGACATGTTCGTCTACACCCTGGAGCACGACGGCCACGCCGTCATCACCGACCGCAGCGTTCCCCTCGGCGAGGCCGACGACCTGATCGGCCAGCTGGAACGCTTTCTCGAGGAGCGGCTCTGAGCACGCTGAACCTGTGGCGCCGGCACCTCGGCGCGGTGCCGGAGTCCGTCTGGGACCGACGCGAGCTGCGCGTGCTGATCCTCGCCGACAACGACCTCACCGAGCTGTCACCCGCGATCGGCGGGCTCCGGCAGCTCGCCACGCTCGACCTCGGCCACAACGCGCTCACCGAACTCCCGGCCGAAGTAGGAGAGTTGACCGGACTTGCCGGCTGCCTCTACCTCCACGACAACCGTCTGACCCGCCTGCCCGGCGAACTGGGCCGGCTGACCGCGCTGCGACTCCTCAACGTCGGCGACAACCGCCTGACGGAACTGCCCGCTTCCCTCACCCGCATGACCGCCCTGATCGAACTGCGCGCCCAGCACAACGAGTTGACGGCTCTGCCGGAGCGGATCGGGGACCTCGCGAACCTCCGCGAACTGTGGCTCAAGGGCAACCGCCTCACCGAACTCCCCGCCTCCCTCTCCCGGTCGGGGCAGCTGAGGCACCTCGAGCTGCGCGACAACCTGCTCCCCGAGGTCCCCGCCCCGCTCGCCGGACTTCCCCTGCTGCGCACCCTCGACCTGCGGGGCAACCGGATCGGCCGCCTGCCCCCGTGGCTGACCGAACTCCCCTCCCTGGAGAAGCTCGACCTGCGGTGGAACGATCTCGCCGTCGACCCCCGTGACGACCCGGTGGCCGTCGCGCTGGAGCGGCGCGGCTGCGTCGTGGTGGCCTGATCGCGTCACCGGACCGACACAGTCTTGACTTCCCTCGCACCCCTGGCGTGAAGCTGTCCCGGTGACCGCACCTGGAACCGGCCGGGCCAGGCTGCCCAAGCTGCCCCCGGCCTACCGACCCCTGTTCGCGCACCGTCCGTTCAGACGACTGCTGTTCGCCTTCGCCGCGTCCGACTTCGGCGACGGGATGGCCGTGGTGACCGTGCCGTGGCTCGCCGTCCTGCTGGCGCCCGACGGGAACCGCGGGCTCTACGTCGGCACCGCGGTCGCCGCCTACGCGCTGCCCGGAGCCGTCGGCGCACTGGTCCTGGGACGGTGGATGCGCGCCTTCCCCGCCCGGCGGCTGCTGTTCGCCGACGCCGCGCTGCGGGCGGCCATGCTCGCCTGCGTGCCCCTGGCCTGGGTCCTCGGCGTGCTCACCCCCTGGCTGTACGTGGTGCTGCTGGCGGCCTCCTCCCTGCTGCACGCCTGGGGCAGCGCGGGCAAGTACACCCTGCTCGCCTCCCTCCTGGCACCCGAACGGCGGCTCGCCGCCAACGCCCTGGTCAGCTCCAGCGCCTCGGCCGCCATGGTGTTCGGACCCGCCCTGGCCGGTGTGCTGATCACTGTGCTGAGCCCCGCCTGGATCATCGGCATCGACGCGCTGACCTTCGCCGTCCTCGCGATCGGCGCGGTCAGGGTCCGACCCGACGCCGCTGCCGCCGAGCGGCGGGGCGGGAAGGACCGACCGGGCGGGTCGGACGCCGCCGGCCCGGGGGGCGGCCCCGGCGGGAAGCCCTTCGCGGTACTCGGCCTCTTCCGGCAACGGCCCGAACTGCTGGGCATCCTGGTGCTCACCTGGTCCTTCTTCTTCCTCTACGGCCCCGTCGAGGTGGCCCTCCCGCTGCACGTCACCGAGGACCTGCACCAGGGCCCGCACCTCCTCGGCCTGTACTGGACGCTCTTCAGCGCCGGAGCGGTGCTCGGCTCACTCGCCGCCGGAATGCTGCGGAGGCTTCCGCTGTGGCCCACGGCGCTCGGCATCGTCGCCGGCTGGGGAGCCGTGCTCCTGCCGTTCGGCTTCGGGG
>NZ_JBRIOU010000006.1:293868-308473 GCF_053474865.1 Streptomyces sp. CO7 | reverse complement strand
CCGGCGAGCCGCCCGGCGTGCCACCGGCCTCCGGACGGAGCCCGGACGGGTCACCCCCGGTCGGCTCGGCGCCGTTGCGGAGCTGATCCAGCCGGGCGGACAGCACCTGGGTGGCGGGCACGCGGTGAGCGTGCTCCTTCTCGTGGGTCAGCAGTTTCTCCACCTGGTCCGACGTCAGCGAGCGGATGCGGCTCTCCAGGGAGCCGAGCGGCAGCTGGTCGTAGTCGGACAGGGGAAGGCCCTCGCGGCCGGAACGGTCCATGGTCACTCACTCGCTTCCTGCGTGAAGGTACGGCAGGACATCGGCCTCGGGTCAGCGGTGGCCGCCGCCCCCGCTGCCGAAGCCCCCGCTGCTGCCCTCGTTCCAGCGCGGGCGCGGCGGCTCCTCCTCGGACGGGACGGTGCCCTGCTGGTCGAGCTGGTACGGCGTGAGCCGGTCGTGGTCCGTGCGGGGAACGTCGTCCGCGTCCCTGGTCGAACGGTCCTCCCGCACCGGACCGCCCGGCGGCATCTTGGGCTGCTCCTCCGGCGTCGGCCTGCGCGGCTCACGCTGGCGGACCCGCCAGCCGAAGACGACCGCGCCGATCAGCGCCGCGGCAACGATCGCGCCGAGGATGAACGGAGCGAGGCCGCCGATCTGTCCCTCTTCCAGAGCGAAATCCACCCATTCATAGCTCATGGTCACTATCTACCCTCAATCGGTTGATATGAACCGATGCGCGGCGTCTCTGCTGCCGGTACGTCGGTCATTCGCCTTCTCGTGCGGCGCGGGTCCGCGAGCGGTTCGCCCGGCGGATCGCGTCGAGCAGCTCGGGCCGCGACATGCGCGACCTGCCGGGGATCTCCAGCCGCCGCGCCAGCCCGTACAGGTGCTCCTTGGTCGCGGCCTCGTCCACTCCCTCGGCGCTGCGCCCGCCCTGCCCGCGCGGCCGCGCCGACCGGGAGTCGGAGGGGCCCTTGCGGCCGCCCTCCTTGCGCTCCCAGTGGTCGCCGACCTTCTCGTGGGTGTGCTTCAGCGCCCCGTACGCCACCCGGTGGGCGCGCTCCCCCTCGCCGTACTCGTCGACGGCGGAGTCGTGCGCCTTGATCCAGGTGCGCCGGGCCTCCTCGGAGGAGCGCTCCAAGGTGGACGGCAGTTCCTCACGGCCGGGCAAGCGGACCACTCCTTCCCTCCGTCGCTCTCCTGGACGCCGGGTGCCCGGGGCCAGGCGTTTGACACCGCGGGCGGGGGCAACTCGGGCCACGTGACGAGCGCATCCCAGGACGAGCTGTACCGGTTCCTGGAGGACCGGTTCGCCTGCGCGCAGGCCTGCACCGAGTGTGCGAGGGCCTGCGCCCTGCGCGCGGGGTTCATGGATCCGGACGGCACCGAGGCGCAGGACCGCGCCCGGCGCAAGGGCATCATGTGCGCCGAGGTGTGCGACGCGACCTGCCGCGTGCTGTCCGAGCAGACCGGACTGGACGAGGCCGGGCTGCGGATGCAGGTGGAGTGGTGCCGCACCGTGTGTTTGGAGTGCGCAGAGGTCTTCGACGCCTGCCCCGGGGCGGAGGAGGCGGCCAAGGCCTGCCGCCTGTGCGCCGAGGCGTGCACGGAGTTCCTCGCCACGCTCGCCGCCTAGCGGGGCCACCGCTCGCCGCCCGGCGCGGGCCCGCGATTCCCGGACAGGACCACCTCCGAGGAGGCACATCATGGCCGACCCGAACCCGATCGAACTGCAGAAGGCCCTCAGCGGCATGGACTACCCGACGGACAAGAAGTCCCTCGTCGACCGTGCCCGGAGCAACCACGCCGACGGCTCCCTGGTCGAGAAGCTCGAAAGCCTCCGCCAGGACAGCTTCGACGGCCCCAACGAGGTGCAGAAGGCGGTGTTCAAGGGCTGACCCACCGGACGGTGCGAGGGCCGCAGTCCCGGCCCACGGCCCGTCGGCGCGGCACCCGCTCCCCGAGCGGCGCCGGAGCCGACGGGCCTTTCGTGTGCCCACCGGCCTCTTGACCTGCGCCGCAGCCCGCACGCAGGATCGGCGCCATGAGCCGAACCACCGCCGGCAGCGGCAACGCCAGTACCGTCGACGCCGTCCTGCGCCGCAGCGCCCGCCGCACCCCGGACCGGACCGCGGTCGACTACGCGGACCGGTCGTGGACCTACGCCGAACTCGACGACGCGGTCTCCCGGGCGGCCGCCGTCCTGCGCTCGCACGGGCTGCGGCCCGGGGACCGCGTCGCCTCCTACGGCCACAACTCCGACGCCTACCTCATCGGTTACCTCGCCTGCGCCCGCGCCGGCCTGGTGCACGTTCCGGTCAACCAGAACCTCACCGGCGACGATCTGACGTACCTGCTCGGCCAGTCGGGCAGCGCCCTCGTCCTCGTCGACCCCGCGCTCGCCGGCCGTCTCCCGCAGGACGTGCCCGTCCTCGCCCTGCGGGACGCGGACGACTCGCTGCTCGGCCGCCTCGCCTCCACCGCCCCCTACGACGGTCCCGGACCGCACGCCGAGGACCTGGTCCAGCTCCTCTACACGTCGGGCACCACCGCACTGCCCAAGGGCGCGATGATGACCCACCGCGCCCTGGTCCACGAGTACTTGAGCGCCGTCACCGCGCTCGGCCTGAGCGCCGAGGACCGGCCCGTGCACGCGCTGCCGCTCTACCACTCGGCGCAGATGCACGTCTTCCTGCCGCCCTACCTCGCCGTCGGCGCCCGCAACACCATCCTCGACGCCCCCGACGGCGACCGCCTCTTCGACCTGCTCGAAACCGGCCGCGCCGACAGCGTGTTCGCCCCGCCCACGGTGTGGATCGCCCTCGCCAACCGCCCCGACTTCGCCACCCGCGACCTCGGCGCGCTGCGCAAGGCCTTCTACGGGGCCTCCATCATGCCCGTGCCGGTCCTCGAGCGGCTGCGTGGACGCCTCCCCGGCCTCGCCTTCTTCAACTGCTTCGGGCAGAGCGAGATCGGCCCCCTCGCCATGGTGCTCGGGCCCGACGAGCACGAGGGCCGGATGGACTCCTGCGGCCGCCCCGTCCTCTTCGTCGAGGCCCGCGTGGTCGACGAGAACGGCAAGGACGTCCCCGACGGCACCCCCGGCGAGGTCGTCTACCGCTCCCCGCAACTGTGCGAGGGCTACTGGGACAAGCCCGAGGAGACGCAGGAGGCCTTCCGCGACGGCTGGTTCCACTCCGGCGACCTGGCCGTGCGCGACGCGGACGGCTACCACACCATCGTCGACCGGGTGAAGGACGTGATCAACTCCGGCGGGGTACTGGTCGCCTCCCGGCAGGTGGAGGACGCCCTCTACACGCATCCCGAGGTCGCCGAGGTGGCCGTCGTCGGCCTGCCCGACGCACGCTGGATCGAGGCCGTCACCGCCTTCGTGGTGCGCCGGGGCGAGGTCACCGAGGAGGAGCTCGTGGCCCACGCCAAGGAGCGGCTGCCATCCTTCAAGGCGCCCAAGCGCGTCGTCCTGGTCGGCGAACTGCCGCGCAACGCCAGCGGGAAGATCCTCAAGCGCGAGCTGCGCGACCGCCACGGCGCGGTCGGCGCCTGAACCGCCGCCCCGTGCCGCGCCCGCCGCGGCACGGGGCCTGTCGGCGACCCCGACCGGTCGGTAGGCTGACCGCCGACCCCAACGGGAGGAGCACGGACGTGGCCGACAGCACCACCCAGCAGCGGCGCACCGGATGGGACAAGCCGGAGCACCTCGACCTCAGCCAGGCCCAATGGCGTTCCAGCAGCCGCGGACACGGAGACGTCCAGATCGCCTTCGTCGAGGGATTCATCGCGATGCGCAACAGCCGCCGGCCCGAGAGTCCGTCCCTGATCTTCACCCCCGACGAGTGGGGCGTCTTCGTCTCGGACGCCCGCAAGGGCGAGTTCGACCTGACCTGAGGCGGCCCGGCAGGCCCCGATCCCGCACCGGAGGGCCGCAGGAGGGTTTCCGCCGCCAATTCCGGACACTCGGCCACCGCTTCCCGCACCGGCCCCGCCCGCTGGGCGAGGCTGGGCGGGCACAGTGGAATGCCGAACTCCGGAGGTGAGGGACCCCATGACCCTGCCGGTCATCGCAGCGGTCGACGGATCGGAAGACAGCCTGCGGGCGCTGGAATGGGCGGTGCTGACCGCGCTGATGCGGGGCGTGCCCCTGCGGGTGCTGCACGTGCGCCAGTACCCGGCCTGGGCGCCCCCCGAGTTCGTCGCGGTGGACACTGCCGACGACCCCGTCCTCGACCAGGTGCGCGCCCGGATCGAACAGCGCGTGGGCGGCCGTCCCGACGTGGAGTACCTGAGCCGGGTCGGAAGCCCCGGGAGCGTCCTGGCCGAGGTCAGCACCGAGGGCTCCCTGCTGGTCGTCGGCTCCCGGGGCCGCGGCGGCTTCGCCAGCCTGCTGCTCGGCTCCACCGGCATCGCCGCCGCCCGCGACGCCCACTGCCCGGTGGTGGTCGTCCCGCGGCCCGGACGCCAGGTCCCGCAGGAGCTCACCGACGCCTCCGTCGGACCCCGGGTCGTCGTCGGCCTCGGCGTCGACCACGCCGGCGACGCCGCGCTGGAGTTCGCCTTCGCGGAGGCCGAGCTGCGCCGGGTGCGTCTGCAGGCCGTCGCCGTCTACCCCTGGCCCCCGCAGATGTGGGCGGTGCCCGGCGAGTTCTCGCTGCCGGTGATCGAGGAGGCCGGCGTCGCCGCCGAGACGCGGGCGCTCGCCGAGGAACGGCTCGCCCCGCTCCGCGAGCGGCACCCCCGCGTCGAGGTCGACCTCGCCGTGGACGGCGGGGACGCGGCGGGCCGGCTGGTCGCCCACTCCCGGGACGCCGAGCTGGTCGTGGTCGGCCGCCACCAGAGGCGGCTCCTGGTCCCGACCCGGATGGTCGGCTCGGTCACCCAGGCGGTCCTGCTGCACGCCGCCTCGCCGGTGGCCGTGGTGGTCCCGCACCCGCAGGGAGAAACGGCCCACCCCGCGGCCGAGGGCACCGGCCGGGAGTGAACTCCCGCACACCGTGAAGCCCGGCGGGCCACGTACCATTGCGGCATGTCGTTCCTCCGCCGCCGCAGCGCCACGCCCGCCGGGCCCGACTTCGACGTACTGGCCATGGACCCGGGCGACTGGCCCGGCAACCTCGGCGCCGGTCTGCTGCCCGCGCCCGACGGCAGCTGCCAGGGCGTCTTCCTCCGCTACGACCTGTTCGGCAACCGCGGACCCGCGATGATCATCGGGAACCTGCCCGAGGGCTCGCCAGCCCGTGACGTCACCGAGGACGAGGTGCCGTTCGAGGTGGCCCAGCTGCTGCTGGCCCTGGAGAACGACGAGGAGGTCACCGTCGTCGGCTCCGAGGACGTCCCGGTGCTCCAGGGCGACAACCTGCTCGTGGTCCGCCGCCTCAAGCTCTCCGAGAGCCGGATCTCCTGCGTGCAGTTCGACCGCAGCGACAACGTGCTGGTCACCATCGCCTCCTGGGACCGCCCGATCACCGAGGACCTCTACGCGCTCCTCAAGCCGCTGCCCGCCGAGCTCTTCCGCCAGGGCTGAGCAGCCGGCGGCCGGCCGGGCACGACCGGCGTACGAAGGGGCCGGACCACCTCGGTGGTCCGGCCCCTTCCGCGTCCGCCCCGCGGCGGACGCGCCGCTCACGGCACGCGGGTCACGGCAGACGCGTCAGCGCGCGACGACGTCCACGTCGGAGGCCTTCACGAAGGCCACCCGGTGCCCCAGCTGGATCTGGTAGTAGTCGTCCTGTCCGCGCACCACGGTGCCCCGGCCGCCGTACGTCGTGTTCCAGAAGTACTCCGGGTGGAACCGGTCACCCGCCACGTACCGCTGACCGGCCTCGAAGCGGTAGGGCAGCGGGGCCAGCGCCTGCACCGGGACCCCCGCCGGGTAGGCCGACGCCTCCGGGTAGGCACGCCCGTACACCGGCACCGACCCACGCCCGGCCTTCGGGGTCACCACCAGGCCCTTCGTCGGGACCGCCGTCCGCTGCTCCGCCGGGTTGCGGAACCAGGCCTTCTGTCCCAGGTACCAGATCGCCGTCCAGTCGCCGGCCCGCTCCGCCACCACGTACTGCTGACCCGTCGAGGCGCGGGCGCCCACGTCGTTCACCCCGATCGTGGTCCTGCCCTCGTTCTTCGGGTACAGGCCGATGTCCTTCACCAGCGGAGCGTCCTCGGACGGGGCCGAGTACAGCCGCACCTCGCTGGAGCCGTGCGGCGCGCAGGCCACCCCGGCGCGCTCGCAGCCGGTGAAGACCGGCCGGTTCGACGCGTAGTCGGGCCGGATCGTCACCACGTCGTCGTGCGGGTTCGCGTTCTGGTGGAAGGACGCGCCCATCAGCTGGAAGTAGTGCGCCCAGTCCCAGTACGGGCCGGGGTCGGTGTGCATGCCGGGGATGTTGGCGGCGGTCACCCCGGGGATCGCGTCGTGGCTCAGGATGTGCTGCCGGTCCAGCGGCACGTCGTGCCGCTTCGCCAGGTACTTCACCAGGCGGGCGGAGGAACGGTACAGCGACTCCGTGAACCAGGCGTCCGGCTGCGCCAGGAACGCCTCCTGCTCCACACCGATCGAGTGCGCGTTCACGTACCAGTTGCCCGCGTGCCAGCCGACGTCCCGGGCCTTCACGTGCTGGGCGACATGACCGTCGGAGGAACGGATCGAGTAGTGCCACGCCAGGTAGTTCGGGCGCTGCACCAGCATCAGCGTGGTGTCCCAGGTCGCCTCGGTGGAGTGGACCACGATGTAGTCGATCGACTGGTCCTCGGGGCGGTTCGCCAGGTCGTGGTTGCCGTAGTTGCCCGGGTCGTCGCCGCCGAGGTGCTGGTAGGGCGCCGGGATCCACTCGCAGGCCAGCGTCGCGGGGCACTCCGTCCCGTCCTGGTCCAGCTTCCGCAGCCCGGCCCGCTCCAGCTGCGCCGGGTCCGCCACCGCCCGCGGGTCGGCCGTCAGCACGATCCGCTCGCCGGTGTCGGTCACCCGCTCCTGGCCGGACGAGATCACCGAGAACACGTCCTGGGCGAACATCGCGGCCGTCGCGCTGTCCTGCGCGCCGGAGTACCGGGCGACCGCGGCGTACCAGTCGGCCGGGTCCTCGCTGAAGGGCTGCCCCAGCTCCCGCTGCGTCCGCGCCAGCAGGGCCGCGCCACCCTCCACGTTGGCCGCCGGGTCCTCGCGCAGCTCGTCGGCCGGCAGCCCGGTGAGCTCGGCGGCGGCGTCCAGGGTGCGCAGGCGCGCGGGGAGCTCCGACGCCTCGGGCACCTCGGCGCCCGCGGCCTCCGGGACCACCAGCGGCCGCGCCTCGTCACCGCGCGGATCCTCCGCGCCGTCGCTGTGGTGCGGCGCCTCGGCCAGGGCGCCGGACAGGTCGGTGAGGTGCATCGGGCCGTAGCCGCCGGAGACACTGGGCAGTCCGGCGTGCGCGTCCCAGCGGGACTCCAGGTAGGAGACCCCCAGCAGCACGCTCCGCGGTACCTCGTACTCGGCGGCGGCCCGGGCGAACGCGTCACTCAGCGGCCCCTCCGCGGCCTGGGCCCCGGGCGCGGCTCCCAGCAGAGGCAGCAGCAGAGCCGCCGCGGCGACGGCTCCGGCCGTGCGCCGGCGCGACGGACGCCCGGCCTTCGGTGGGGGAGTGGGGGCGGTGGCGGATCCTCGCAAAGCGTCCTCCCGGGGACTGCTGTACGCGTACGGGGTGAGCGGGGCGGATGTGCGTCAGGGATATCGGTATCCTGCCGCCCCGTCAATGACGTGCGCATGCAACAAAGTTGTGTCGGTTGGCCCGCACCCTCCGTCGGAAGGCGCCGGAGCAACGGGAGAACGCCTCGAGGCCCGGCGAACCGGGCCCCGAGGCGTCACCGCGGCGCCGACATCGCGTCAGCGGGTGCCCACCGCCGCCCGCACCGCCCGCCGCGCCATCTGGGCGTCGTCGTGCAGCCGCCGCAGCAGCAGCCGCTGCTCCTCCCCGGTGGGGATCGCGCCCGCCGGGGCCGCCACCGGCGCGGGCGCGAGGTCCTGCATCGTGCGCTGGACGGCCGTCTCGTAGGTACGGATCTCCCGGGTCAGGATCAGCATCAGGTTGACCAGGAAGGCGTCCCGGGCCGCCGGCCCCTGCTGCTGCGCCAGCTGGCTGATCTGGCGTCGCAGGTCCGGCGCGTCTCCCAGCACCGTCCACAGCGTCGCCAGGTCGTAGCCCGGCAGGTACCAGCCGGCGTGCTCCCAGTCCACCAGCACCGGCCCGGTCGGCGAGACGAGGATGTTGGAGAGCAGCGCGTCACCGTGACAGAACTGCCCCATCCCCTGCCTGCCCGACGAGTGCGCGATGCCGTGCAGCAGCTTCTGCAGGTCCCCCAGGTCGCGGTCGGTGAGCAGGCCCAGCGCGTGGTACCGGTTGATCCGCGCCGCGTAGTCCAGCGGCGCGGAGAAGGTGCCCGCCGGAGGCCGCCAGGCGTTGAGCCGGCAGATCGCGCCCAGCGCCGCCCGCACGTCGGCCCGCGGCGGGGTCTCCGCCGGGTGCCGGTGCAAGGCGGCGGCCCGCCCCGGCATGCGCTCGATGACCAGCGTGCAGTTGTCCGGATCCGCCGCGATCAGCCTCGGCACCCGCACGGGGGGCCGGTGCCGCACGAAGGACCGGTATGCAGCTATCTCGTGCCTGATCCGCTCGGCCCAGGCCGGCGAGTCGTCCAGTAAAACCTTGGCGACCGCGTTGGTGCGCCCTGTCGTCCCGACCAGCAGCACGGAGCGCCCGGTACGCCGCAGCACCTGGACGGGGGCGAACTCGGGGCAGATGCGGTGCACGGAGGCGATGGCGGTCCGCAGCTGCGCGCCCTGCGGACCGGACAGGTCGAGCCGTCCGCTGAGCGTCCCGCTGCCCTGGGGCGGCATCCGCCGCAGCCTGGGGCCCGAGGGCTGCACCGGGCGGGTCGGATCGAGAAAGGGGCCGGCGCCCGGGCGGGTCTGCGGCCGGAGCGGGGCGGACACGGAGGACGACACTGCGTACATGGGAGACGGTTCCCTTCGTGTGCCAAGGAGAGGTACCGCACCATCCGCCCCGGCCCCCGGGGAGCACCCTGGGGAGAGCCCCCGTGAGGAACCGGGGCGGGATGGCGCACTTCTACTCCACCGCAACCAGGGGCGTGGCTGACAACTGGCGACCCCTGGCGAACCCTGGCGAATAGTCGCTTGGCACTTTGGCCCGCGTTAATGTCAAGTCAGCCGAGAACCTGGGGGCTTGACGTGAGCGGACAACCCAACACCCGCCTTGCGGACGTGTTCGGCCTGGTCGGCTGGACCAAGGGCGAACTCGCGAGGCTGGTCAACCGGCAGGCGGCGGCCATGGGCCACCCGCAGCTGGCGACCGACACCTCCCGGGTGAGGCGCTGGATCGACATGGGGGAGATTCCCCGCGATCCGGTGCCGCGGGTGCTGGCGGCTCTGTTCACCGAGCGTCTCGGCCGTGTCGTGACCATCGAGGATCTCGGACTGGTCCGGCAAGGGCGAACGGGGAAACGGCAGCGCGGCGAGGAGAATCCCGACGGTCTGCCGTGGGCGCCCGAGCGGACGGCTGCGGTCCTCACCGAATTCACGGGAATGGACCTCATGCTCAACCGACGCGGCTTGGTGGGCGCGGGCGTCGCGCTCACCGCAGGATCGGCGCTGCACAGCGCCATGCACCAGTGGCTGAACACGGACCCGGCCCTGACGGCCGAACAACCCGGCACCGGCACCGACGAACTGCTGCGGGCGGACCCGGCCGGGTTCGACCGGTACGAGGCGGCCCCGGTGGGCTCCGAGGAGGTCGAGGAGCTCGAACGCTCCGTCGAGGTCTTCCGGGCCTGGGACGCCTCGCGTGGAGGCGGCCTCCAACGCAAGGCGGTGGTCGGCCAGTTGAACGAAGTGGGCGGCATGCTGTCCTACCACCACCCCGACCACCTGCAGCGCCGGCTGTGGGGCGTCGCCGCCAACCTGGCCGTCCTGGCGGGCTGGATGTCGCACGACGTGGGCCTGGAGCCCACCGCCCAGAAGTACTTCATCATCGCGGCCCACGCCGCGCGCGAGGGCGGTGACCGGCCGCGGGCCGGCGAGGCGCTCTCCCGGGCGGCCCGTCAAATGGTCCACCTGGGCCGGCCCGACGACGCCCTGGACCTGATGAAGCTGGCCAAGTCCGGCGCGGGGGAGGAGGTCCTGCCCCGGACCAGGGCGATGCTGCACACCATCGAGGCGTGGGCGCAGGCGTCCATGGGCAAGGGCCAGGCCATGCGCCGCACCCTGGGGCAGGCCGAGGACCTCTTCGTCTCCGACAAGGGGGACGTGGCCCCGCCCAGCTGGATGCAGATGTTCGACGAGGCCGACCTGCACGGCATGGAGGCGCTCGCCTACCGCACCCTCGCCGAGCACGAGCCCTCCGCGGCGGCGCTGGCCCAGAACCACGCCAAGCAGGCGCTGGACCTCAGGGCGAACGGCCGGGAGCGCTCGAAGATCTTCGACTGGCTCTCCATGGCCTCGGCCTGCTTCATCGCCGACGATCCCGAGCAGGCGGACCGGTACGCGCGGCTGGCCCTGGTGTCGATGGGAAACAACTCCTCGCACCGCACCTGGGACCGGCTCCGGCAGATGTACCGCCTCACCGGTCAGTACGCGAGCTACCCGAAGATCGAGGAGCTGCGGGAGGAGATCCAGCTCGCCCTGCCCAAGCCCAAGCCCAAGCGGCCGGGGAGCGGCGCGGCGGTCTGAGAAGGTTCTGAGCGGGTGGGGACACCCCCTCGGTGGGAGTGGCTCCCCGCAGCGGCATGCGCCCAGGGCGCGCGTCGTTCAGGGGGCGGAAGGAGTGGTGTGCGCCGGCGGTGGCGCGCGCCGAGGCCCGTCGTACGGCTGCGCTGCGGCCGTGGGCGGCGAGACTGTGCGCGGCGCCGGAACTCGTGGTGCGCCGGGCCGGGCTTCGTCGTGCGCGGAGTGGGCCGTCGGCCCGTCCCTCAGTCCCGCACCCGGGCCACGAGGAAGCCTGCCGTGTCGTCACGGAGGTCGCCGTCGAACTCCTCCGCCAGTATCCGCGCCGCGCCCTGCGTGGACGGTTCCTGCAGGAGGCTCTCCGCCAGCCCGGTCAGCCGGCTCTCGCAGTCCGCGGCGCCGAGCAGTCCTGCCGTGTGGAGGACCAGCAGGTCTCCCGCCTCCAGCCGTTGCCGGGTCCCCGTCTGCCCGGCGGGGGAGCGGAGCGCCCGCCCCGTCCCGTCCCGGAACAGCACCGGGGCGGGACCGCCGGCCCAGCTGAGCGTCCTGTCGGGCGCCCGGTAGCGGCAGCACAGGGCGGGGCCTAGGAGCGACGGCGCACCGGACGCGGTCCGGGCGGTGCTCAGCAGGTCGCCCAGCCAGGCGGTCAGCTGTCCGGGGGCGGCGCCTGCCAGGGCCATGCCCCGCAGGCCGCCGATCAGCATCGCCGTGCCCGAGGCCACCGCGGACGGCTCGCCCATGAGCGTGCCGAAACCGATGAGGGTCTCGCCGTCGGGAAGTTCGCAGGCGTCGTACCAGTCGCCGCCCGCGGGCGTGCCGGAGGAGGAGGGCGGCAGCCGGCGCGCCGCCAGCTCCAGCGAGCCGGGCCCGCCCTGTCGCGGGAGCCGCAGGGAGCCGTGCCACGGGGGGAGCAAGGCTTCCTGCGGCTCGACCACGAGCCCCTGCCCGGACCGGGCCGACCGGGAGCGGCCGAGCGAGTCACGGGTCTCGCTCACCGCCCTACGGTGACGGCGCAGTTCGCTGACGTCACGCAGCACCGCCCACATGGAGGCGGTGTTGCCGTCGGCGTCGAGCACGGGCTCGCCCTTCATGTGCACGGTCCGCACCCTGCCGTCGCCCGGACGCGTGATCCGGAACTCGCCGTCGATCGGCCGGCCGTCGACCAGGCAGTCCGTCACCATGACGGTCAGCCGGGGCCGGTCCTCGTCGAGCACCAGCGAAGGCAGCTCGTCGAGGGTCAGGGCCTGGGCGGTGGGGTCCATGCCGAGGATCTCGTAGAACTCGGCGGACCAGCGGACCTCGTCGGTCAGCAGTTCCCACTCCGCGCTGCCGATCCGGCCGGGGGCCGAAGCGGCCCCGGCGTCGCCCGCGGCCGGCGAGGCGGGCAACGCCTCGGGGGAACCGGCCGCGGGCGGAGGGCCCTCGCGGAGTTGCGCCAGATGTTCGTCGAGGTCCTCCAGGTGGTGCAGCGCGAGGTCGTACAACGCGCGCTGCCACCGGTCCGCGGGATTCGTGCCGTCGCTCTCGACGTCGCGGCGGACCGCGTCCATGTCCGTCCTGAGCTGCCGCGTCCGCGTGATGAGCGCCTCCACCGGGCCGTCGCCGCGGGGCGAGCGGCCGGCGGAGTGATCCGCGGACAGATGGGACGGCATGACGAACTCCGGTGTCGAGGAGACGGTACGGCCGGGGCCGGTCGGTGAACCGGATACGACTCTCGCACAGCTCGCCACTGCCTGTAAGGGGAATGGCAACACCCGATGGAGTGGTGCTTCTGGCATATGTCAGAGTCTTTCCGGGGCCTTCTGCCCCAGAGAACGGGACCAACGTCTCTTGTGACACGGGTAGTTGGGGATTAGTACTGGTGTGCTGGCGGAACGTCAGTCTCCCGTTTCCGGGTCCTCCGCGGGGCAGGAACCGCCCTTCAGTTCGCCATGGACGAGAAAAGCCTCCACCGTCCGTTGTACGCAGCGTGACGATCCGTAGCCCGTGTGCCCCTCGCCGCGGTTGTCCAGGACCACCGCGGAGGAACCCAGCCGCCGTGCCGTCTCGACCGTCCACCGGTACGGCGTCGCGGGATCGCCACGGGTGCCGACCAGCAGCATCCGGGGGGTCTTGAGGTCACGGACCTTCTCCCGGACGAAGTCGGTTCCGGCCGGCCGGCCGTAGCACATCAGCGCCTCGGCCAGCCGGTAGCGGCCGAAGACCGGGGACGCCTTCTCGTAGGACGCCCGCATCGCGTCCAGGCCGGCCGCGATCCGCTCCGCGGACGGACGCTCGGGGGCGTCGGCGCAGTTGACGGCGAGCAGGGCGGCCGGCGGGTTGTCCAGCGGCACCGGCTGCTCGGGCCGCCGCGCCGCGTCCGGACCGAACACCGGCGGGGCGAAGGCGCCCTGGGTGAACCCCTGGAGACCCCGCGGGTCGCCGTACTCCACCAGGTCGGACACCGCCCTCTCGAGCGGCGGCCACAGGGCGCGGCTGTACAGGGCCTGACCGAGGGCAGCCACCAGCTCCTGCCCGCTGAAACCGAGGCCTCCGGCCGTGGGCACGGGGTGCGCGTCCAGGGTGTCGACCAGGCGTTCCACCTGACGGGGCGCGGTGCGGGCGTCGCGGCCGAAGGGACAGGCGATGTCGCGCACGCACCAGGCCAGGAAGCGTTCCAGAGCCGCCTGCTGGCCCGCCGCGCCGGCCCGGGCCTGCTCGAAGGGCGGCTCGGTGAGGGTGTCGACGCCGTCCAGGACGAACCGCCCCACCCGGCGCGGGAACTGGGCCGCGTAGACCGCGCCGAGCCGGGTGCCGTAGGAGAACCCGAGGTAGTTCAGGTGGCGGTCGCCGAGGGCGTGGCGGATGACGTCCATGTCCCGGGCCGCGTCCACGGTGCCCATGTGCTCCAGCACCGGTCCGGAACTCGCCGCGCAGGCCTCGGCGACCTCCTGGAGCCGGCGCAGGTAGGGGTGGGGGTCACCGCCGGCGACCTGGTCGGGCGAGGCGCTCGCGTCCGGCCCGTCGTCCTCCGTGTCGCCCGCCCCGTCCCCGGCGTCGTTCCCGGCTTCGCCGCGTGCCTCGTCCCGCGCGTCGTCGCGCGGAGATCCGGGGGGGTCGAGGAGACCGGGGGAGCCGGGGAAGCCGGGCGGCAGGCCCGAGGAGCCGGGGGAGCCGGAGTACGCGGTCTCGCCGCAGGTCACCGGGGAGGACCGGCCCACCCCACGGGGGTCGAAGGTGACCACGTCGTACTCCTCGGCCAGCGGCATGAAGTCCTTGCCCGCCATGGCCAGCCGGCCCACGCCCTCACCGCCGGGACCGCCGAAGTTGAGGACCAGTGACCCGCGGGGACGGTCCGCGGTGGACCGGAAACGGGCGAGCGCCAGCCGGATCGTGCCGCGGCCCGGGCGGGAGTAGTCCAGGGGCACGGCGACCGCCGAGCACTGCAGGTCCAGCGGCGCCTCCTCCGCGTCGCAGGAGTGCCAGACGACCCGCTGGTCGTAGAAGCGCTTCAGGCGCTGCGGCGGATCCGCCGCTTCGGCCCTCGCCGCGGCGGGAGCGGCGGGCAGTGCCGTACAGAGCACGGCCAGCGCGGCCGCCTTGGCCGCGACGCGTATGGAACACGGTCCCTGCATGCGAGCCTCCTGGGGTGGACGGCCGCAGCCCACGATAGGCGCGCCGCGCACTCCCCGCCCGTCCACGCGACCCGCCCGGGGTACGCGGGCACGGCGCGAGGTTCGGGGGGCACCCCGCTGCGGTTCGCGGGCGCGGCGCGAGGTTCGCGGGCAGCCCGCTGAGGTTCGCGGGCCGCGGCGTCGAGGTACACCGGCACGGCGCGGGCACACCGCCGAGGTTCGCGGGCACACCGCCGAGGTTCGCGGGCACCGCGCCGAGGTTCGCGGGCACCGCGCCGAGGCCAGGAC
>NZ_JBRIOU010000006.1:292283-293768 GCF_053474865.1 Streptomyces sp. CO7 | reverse complement strand
GGACGCCGGTCCTCCCCGCCCTTCGCCGTGCCCGGCGCCGCGCCTCAGCGGGTGGCGCGACTGCGGTCCAGCACTGCCACGCCCACCGCGGCGAGTGCGATCTGGATCAGCCACTCGATCCAGTCCGGCCCGTCCGTGCTGCGTACCCCGAACGCTCCTGCGAGGGCGGAGCCGATCAGCGCCGCCGCGATGCCGACCACGATCGTCCACAGCACTCCGATGTGCTGGCGCCCGGGCAGGGCGAGCCGGCCCAGCACGCCGATCACGATGCCGATGAGGATCGCGCTGATGATGCCCGAGACCTCCATCTTTTCCCCATCCCTTCGGGTTCGTCGTGCGGTTCTTGTGCCCCCGCGCGGGAGTTGCACGCTCCGCCCGCACGGTCCTGCCGCAGTGTCATGTACCGTTCAGCCGTTTGACGCGCGTAGCGGCCTGGGCAGTATCCGTCTACGCGCGGAGAGCGGACCCCCACCCGCACCCTCTCTTCCCGCCCTGATCCCCCCTCAGGAGGTATGCCGGATGCTCCGACCCAGTCGTATCCGCCACCGCGGCCTCGCCACGGCCCTCACCGTCACCTCGCTCCTCGCCGGCGGCATCGCCGGCGCCGCGGCCCAGCCGCAGGAGGCCCCGGCCGCCGCTGCCGCCGCGGAGGCCACCGGCCACCGGATCCTGTTCGACAACGCGCACGCCGAGACGGCGGGCAACGCGGACTGGATCATCTCCACCAGCCAGCCCGACCCGCTGCTCCAGGACTCGGCTCCCTCCGCCGAGACCGACTGGACGGGGGCGCTCTCCGCCTGGGGCGTCGCACTGCAGAAGGCCGGCGGGTACAGCATGAAGACGCTGCCGTCCGGCTCCTCGCTCAGCTACGGCGGCACGGCCGCGCTGGACCTCGCCAACTTCGACACCCTGGTGATCCCCGAGCCCAACACCCTCTTCACGGCCGCCGAGAAGACGGCGATCATGAAGTTCGTCCAGGGGGGCGGCGGACTCTTCATGATCGCCGACCACACCGGTGCGGACCGCAACAACGACGGCTACGACGCCGTCGAGGTCTTCAACGACCTGATGAGCAACAACTCGGTCGACGCCACCAACCCGTTCGGCATCACCGTCGACACCCTCAACGTAGGTTCCGACTTCCCGGCCGCGGTCAACGACAGCGCCGACCCCGTGCTGCACGGACCCTTCGGCAACGTCAGCAAGAGCCTGATCGCCAGCGGCACCACCGCCACGCTGCGCCTGGCCGACAACCCCTCCGTCAAGGGTCTGCTGTACCGGACCGGCCACTCCGGCACCACCGGAGCCTTCTTCGCCACCAGCACCTTCGGCAGCGGCCGGGTCGCGTTCTGGGGCGACACCTCGCCCGTCGACGACGGCACCGGCCAGTCGGGCAACACCCTCTACGACGGGTGGAACGACCCCGGCGCCACCAACGCACCCCTCGCCCTGAACGCCACCGCCTGGCTCTCCGGCGGCGAGGGC
>NZ_JBRIOU010000006.1:284695-292183 GCF_053474865.1 Streptomyces sp. CO7 | reverse complement strand
CTCCACCACCTGCACCGCCGCCCAGCTGCTGCGCAACAACGGCTTCGAGTCCGGGGCCACCGCCTGGTCGGCGAGCAGCGGCGTCATCACCAACAGCAGCAGCCGCACTCCGCGCACCGGTTCCTACTACGCCTGGCTCGGCGGGCACGGCACCGCGGTGACCGAGACGCTCTCCCAGCCGGTCACGGTCCCGGCCGGCTGCTCCGCCGCACTCGGCTTCCATCTGAAGATCGACACCGCGGAGACCGGGAGCACGGCCTACGACACCCTCAAGGTGCAGGTCCTGAGCAGTTCGGGCACGGTGCTGCGCACCCTGGCGACGTACTCCAACGCCAACGCCGTCTCCACCTACACCAAACGCTCGTTCGACCTGAGTGCCTACGCGGGCCAGACGGTGACCCTCAAGTACACGGTCACCGAGGGGTCCAAGCTGCAGACCTCGTTCGTCATCGACGACACCGCGCTCGACGTCGCCTGAACGGCCCGCCGCACGGGTGACGGCGGGGCCCCGCCGGAATGACCGGCCGGGCCCCGCCGCCTGGACGGCAGGCCGCGGTTGTGACGTCGTCGGACGACGCCGTCAGAACCTGGACGCCGCCTTGCGGGCTCCCTTCATGCCCATGAAGGCGCACGCGGCTCCCAGGCAGATCGCCAGGGCGCCGATGCAGACGTTGGTGATGATCACGCCGGCGTCAGGGGCTGTTCCCACCACCCAGGGGGAGATGATCATCCAGACGCCCAGACCGGCAGCGGCCCAGCCGAGCGCGCCCATGCGGGTGGGGCTCGCGGCCGCGCAGATCGCGAGGGCGAGGATCGCCGCGCCGACGATCACGTTGTGCTGCACCAGCGGCGGCTGACTGCCGGTGAAGTGCAGGATCCACGGTGATGCCGCACAGAACACGCCGACCAGCGCCAGCGGTGCGGCGAGCATCCCCAGATTCGGTCCCTGCTGGGAACGGGCGTACTGCTCCCTCATTTCGAGTACGTCGGGGTGACTCGAGATGTCACCACGCGGGTGCGAGACGTTGGCCATGACTCGTCTCCTTCGAGATCTCAGGCCTGCCCGCGACTGCGGACGGAAGGTATCGACTGTGGGGCAGGTAGGCCCGCACCTGTTCCATTCTGCCCCGATTCACCCGTTATGTGTAATGCAGCTCACCGTCCCAGCTCACAGCCCCGACACCGGACCCGGCGCACAGCCCTCCGCCCCCGCGCGCCTCACAGCTGCTCCAGGAGTCCGCGCACGTACGCCGCCTGCCCCACGTGCTGCAGGTCGTCCGACAGGACACTGACCAGCCGGACGCCCAGCGTCACCGGCGGATCCCAGCGCTCGTCGACGATCCGCTCCAGGTCACCGGCGCCCAGGCCCCGCAGGAAGCCCAGCGTCTGCTCGTGGACCGCGTCGTAGTAACCGGTCAGCAGGTCGGGGGAGTCCACCCGCACCGCCGCGACCTTGGCCGCGTCGTGCCCGAAGCCGGTGTCGGACACCGGAAGCTCCAGCCCGAACCGGCCGTGCCAGTCCTGCGCCGTCCACACCTGCTCCCGTCCGGCCGCGTCCGCCACGTGGTCGTCCTGGACCCGGGTCAGGTGCCAGACCAGCCAGGCGACGGAGTTCGTCCCGGGAGCGGGGAGCGCGGCGAGCCGCCCGGCGTCCAGTCCCTGGACCGCCGCGTGGACCTCCTCGCGGATCCGGCCGTGTGCCTCGATCAGAATGTCCTTTGCGTGCATGTCTCCAGCCTCCGCCGGAACCGGCCTGGGCGCTCGGCGGTTGGACCGGGCGAGGTCCGGTGAGGAAGAGTGATCTCCGGCACCGACACGCACGACACCAGGAGTCACGTTGTACACAGCCCATCCCGGCCGCTACGAGCAGATGCCCTACCGGCGCACCGGGCGCAGCGGTCTGAAGCTTCCCGCGCTGTCGCTCGGCCTGTGGCACAACTTCGGGCCCGACCGTCCGGTGTACACCCAGCGGGCCATCCTGCGCCGGGCCTTCGACCTGGGCGTCACCCACTTCGACCTGGCCAACAACTACGGCCCGCCGCCCGGCGCCGCCGAGTCGGCCTTCGGCGAGGCGCTCACGTCGGACCTGCGCCCCTACCGCGACGAGATGGTGATCTCCACCAAGGCCGGCTATCTGATGTGGGACGGTCCCTACGGCGAGTGGGGCTCGCGCAAGTACCTGCTCTCCTCGCTGGATCAGAGCCTGTCCCGGATGGGCCTGGAGTACGTCGACATCTTCTACTCGCACCGTCCCGACCCGGACACCCCGCTCGAGGAGACCATGGGCGCGCTGCACTCCGCGGTGCAGCAGGGCAAGGCGCTGTACGTGGGCGTCTCCAACTACTCCCCCGAGGAGACCCGCGAGGCCGCCCGGATCCTCGAAGGGCTCGGGACGCCGCTGCTGATCCACCAGCCGCGCTACTCGATGCTCGACCGCCGTCCCGAGGAGAGCGGTCTCCTCGACACCCTGGACGAGCTCCAGGTCGGGTCGATCGTCTACTCCCCGCTGGAGCAGGGCCTGCTCACCTCGCGTTACCTGGACGGCATCCCCGAGGGCTCCCGTGCCGCCGGCGACAGTCCCTTCCTGACCGCCGACAAGGTGACCGGCGAGCTCGTCGGCCACCTGCGGACGCTCAACGGGATCGCCGCCGCCCGCGGTCAGTCCCTGGCCCAGATGGCGCTGGCATGGGTGCTGCGCGGCGGCAGGGTCACCTCCGCCCTGGTCGGGGCCAGCAGCCCGCAGCAGCTCGAGGACTCGGTCGCCGCCATCGGCAACCTCGCCTTCGACGACGACGAGCTGTCCCGGATCGACGCGGTCCTCCGCGCCGCCGGCTGAGCCCGCAACCGTGTCCACGAGGGCCCGCGGGAGGTCCGGCCTCCCGCGGGGCCACCCTCGTGAACGCGGTGTAACACGAATTTCGGTCAGGGACGAGTGCCGGGGCCCGACCCGGGTACAAGCTCAGGCGCATCAGTATCCGGCCGGGCCGGCATCCGAGAGAGACACGCATGATCGAGCACCTGGACGGGGCCGTGGTGACAACGGGTTTCGACGTCCCCGTCGAACCTCTGCGCCGTGCGACGCACTACACCGGTGAACCGGGGTGCATCGCCGAGGCGAGGGAGTTCGCGGGACAGTTCCTCGAGCAGTTGAGGAGCGAGTGGTGCGCCACGGCCGACGAGCGTTACGGCGGGGAACTGCTCCTGGTGGTCAGCGAGCTGGTCACCAACGCGGACCGGCACAGTCATGGTCCGTACATCCTCGAACTCGAGGGGTCGGACAACCGCGTGACCGTCACGGTCTACGACAGCAGCGTCGCGCTGCCCCAGATCTTCCCCCGGGACCCCAAGCGCGTCGGGCGGCACGGCCTGGAGATCGTCCACGCCCTCGCGGACGAGGTGGTCGTGGAGCGCGTCCCGGTCGGCAAGCGGATACGCGCCACCCTGCGCCTCGGCGGCTGAACCCGCCGCCGCGCCCGCGCACCGGGGCCGCGCCCGCGCACCGGGTGCGCCGATTCACCTCTGAGCGGAACCGCCGCGGGCGCCCTTGCCGGGTCCCGGCCGCGGCCTAGGCTGAGAAGGGTGAGCAGCCACGAAGCCTCCCGGACCCCCGTTCCCCTCCGCCGCCCGGCGGACCGCCCGGCCTCCGGTCCGGCGTCCGGTCCGGCGGGCCGTGCCCGGGAGCCCCTGTGGCGTGACCTCGTGGGTGACGCCCTGCGCCGCGAGCGGCTCGCCCAGGGGCGCACCCTCAAGGAGGTCGCCGAGGCGGCGCGGATCTCGATGCCCTACCTCTCGGAGCTGGAGCGGGGCCGCAAGGAAGCCTCCTCGGAGGTTCTCGCGGCCGCCGCCCGCGCCCTGGGCCTGAGCCTCGGGGATCTGCTCGTCCGCGTCCACAGCGACCTCACCGCCGCCTCCGGTGCCGTCTCCGGTTCCGTCGCGCACCGCGAAGTCGCCCACCGGGGCGTCCCGCAGCGCGCAGTCCCGCACCGCGGTGGCATGTGCCTGGCCGCCTGACGCACGACGCGGACCGCGCGTCAGCGGCGCGCGGTCAGCACCTCGTCGGCCAGGCCGTAGGCCACCGCCTCCTGGGCGGTGAACACCTTGTCCCGGTCCATGTCGGCGCGCAGCGTCGCCGTGTCGTGGCCGGTGTGCCGGGCCAGCACCTCCTCCATCTGGGCGCGCACGCGCCCCATCTCGCGGGCCCGCAGCGCCAGGTCGGCGACCGTCCCCTGGCTGCCGGCGCTGGCCGGCTGGCCCAGCAGCACCCGCGAGTGCTCCAGCACGAACCGCCGCCCCGGGTCGCCGCCGGCCAGCAGCACCGCGGCCGTCGACGCGGCCTGGCCCACGCAGAAGGTGGCGATCGGCGCGCGCACGAAGCGCAGGGTGTCGTAGATCGCCATCAGTGACGTCACCGAGCCGCCGGGGGAGTTGAGGTAGAGCGCGATCTCGTGGTCGGGCGCGTCCGACTCCAGGTGGAGCAGCTGGGCGATGACCACGTTCGCCACCCCGTCGTCGATCTCGGTGCCCAGGAAGACGATCCGCTCCGACAGCAGACGGCTGAACACGTCGGAGGAGCGCTCACCGCGCGCGGTGCGCTCGGTCACGTACGGAACCGTGTAGCTCGCCATGGTCACAGCCCCGTCCGGCGTCGGGAGGCGCTGAGGCGCACCTCGTCGAAGGAGCCGACCAGACGGTCGACCATCCCGTACTCCATGGCCTGCTCGGCCGTGAACCAGCGGTCCCGGTCGGAGTCCCTGGAGACGGTCTCCCGGCTCTGCCCGGTGTGGTCCGCGATGATCCGCTCGATCTGTCCCCGGGTGAACTCCAGGTTCTCGGCCTGGATCTCGATGTCGGCGGCGGTCCCACCGATGCCGGCCGAGGGCTGGTGCATCATGATCCGCGCGTTGGGGAGCGCGTACCGCTTGCCCGGCGCGCCCACGGTCAGCAGGAACTGGCCCATGCTCGCCGCGAATCCCATGACCAGGGTCGACACGTCGTTCGGGATCGCCCGCATGGTGTCGTACACGGCCAGACCGGCGGTCACCGAGCCGCCGGGGCTGTTGATGTAGAGGCCGATGTCGCTGCGCGGGTCCTCCGCCGAGAGCACCAGCAGCTGGGCGCACACCCGATTGGCGGACACCTCGTCCACCTGGGTGCCGAGCATCACGATGCGCTGCGCGAGCAGCGCCGAGGCCAGTTGGTCGTCGAAGGGCGTGGACGGGGTGTCGCCCTGCTGCGCCCGGGGGGCGTACTGCGGTGGAAGCATGCGAGGTCCTCCTGGAGACTTCGAGCCGAAAGGGTGCGCTGCCTTCGACCATGCCCCCGCCCGCCCCTGACCGGGGCACTTCTCTGCCCGCGGCAGATTCGCCCACGGCAGATCCCGGGCCCGCGCGCCGCGGGCCGATGAGTTTCGGCCCGTCGGCAGGTCGACAGTGGTGAACGGCGGACGATCGGGAGGAACCGATGGACAGCAACGGATTCACCACCTGCCTCTGGTTCGACAACCAGGCGGAAGAGGCGGCCGAGTACTACGTCTCGGTCTTCCCCGACTCGCGCATCGAGCGGGTCGACCGGTTCTCCGAGGCGGGACCCGAGAAGGTCACGCCGGACGAGAACGGGTCGGTCGTCGAGGTCCAGTTCACCGTCAACGGCCAGCGGTTCTCCGCCCTCGACGGCGGCCCGCTGTTCCACTTCGACGAGGCGATCTCCTTCCAGATCATGTGCGACAGCCAGGAGGAGGCCGACCGTTACTGGAACACCCTGATCGGCGACGGCGGCCAGGAGAGCCAGTGCGGCTGGCTCAAGGACAAGTACGGGCTGTCCTGGCAGGTGATCCCCAAGGAGGCCCTGGAGCTCATGCGCGACCTCGACCGCGCGAGGGCCGGCCGGGCCATGGCCGCGATGCTCACGATGCGGCGGCTCGACGTGGCGGAGATGCGGGCGGCCGTCGAAGCCGGCTGACGGACGGCCCGGAGCACCGGGGCGCCCCGCCCGCGCGCCACGCGCCCACCCGACCGGCGTGAAAACCCTGACGACCACGAACGGAGGCCGCACCATGGCCGCACGACCCGAAGGAACCCCCATCTGGGCGGACGCGATGTTCGCCGACGTCGAAGGGGCCAAGAAGTTCTACGGAGAGGTCCTCGGCTGGACCTTCGGCGAGTCCAGCACCGAGTTCGGCAACTACACCGAGGCCTACGCGGACGGCAAGGCCGTCGCCGCGGTGGTCCCGCCGATGCCGGGCGCCGAGGAACAGGCGTCCTGGTGTCTCTACTTCGCCACCCCGGACGCCGCGGCCACCGCGGCGCGGATCCGGGAGAGCGGGGGAGAGGTGGTC
This sequence comes from Streptomyces sp. CO7, assembly GCF_053474865.1. NCBI lineage: Bacteria > Bacillati > Actinomycetota > Actinomycetes > Kitasatosporales > Streptomycetaceae > Streptomyces > Streptomyces sp. CO7. Next base: position 285,849 of record NZ_JBRIOU010000006.1, on the reverse strand, counting down.
ATGGAGCCGATGCAGGTCGCCGACTTCGGCACCATGTGCATCGCCCGCGACCCGAGCGGCGTGGTGTTCGGACTCTGGCAGCCGGCGAAGCACACCGGCTTCGACACCGTCGGCACGCCCGGCGCGTACTGCTGGGCCGAGGTCTACACCCGCGACGCCGGCAAGGCCGACGCCTTCTTCCCGGAGGTCTTCTCCTACACCCAGAAGCAGATGCCCGACGACAAGATCGACTTCCGGGTGTACGAGCTGAACGGCGCCCCATTGGTCGGCCGGATGAAGATGACGGAAGACTTCCCGCCGGAGGTCGGGCCGTTCATGAACGTCTACTTCGCCGTCCCCGACTGCGACGAGGCCGTCGCCAGGGCCGAGAAGCTGGGCGGCCGGTGCCAGTACGGACCGGTGACCAGCCCGTTCGGCCGGTTCGCCAGCCTCACCGACCCCCACGGCGCGGCCTTCTCGGTCCTCGACCCGGACACCACGGAGGGCGAGATGCCGCCGATGGACGAGGTCGGCTGACCGCGCGCCGGCCTCGTACCGGAAGGCCGCGCGGCCCCGCTCCCCTCGGGCGGGGCCGCGCGACGTGCGTGGGATGATCGTGTCCATGCGTGCTGAACGACTGGTCGCCGCCTGCGACGGCGCCTGCAAGGGAAACCCCGGTCCCGCCGCCTGGGCGTGGGTCCTCGCCGAGAACGGCGACACCCCCGACAGGCCCACCCGCTGGGAGGCCGGCCCCCTCGGCACCGCCACCAACAACGTCGCCGAGCTGACGGCCCTGGAGCGGCTGCTCACCGCCACCGACCCCGCGGTGCCGCTGGAGGTCCGGATGGACTCCCAGTACGCGATGAAGGCCGTCACCACCTGGCTGCCCGGCTGGAAGCGCAACGGGTGGAAGACCGCCGGGGGCAAGCCCGTCGCCAACCGGGAACTGGTGGTCCGCATCGACGAACTGCTGACCGGGCGCACCGTCGAGTTCCGGTACGTGGCGGCCCATCAGGTGGACGGCGACCCGCTGAACGACTTCGCCGACCGGGCCGCCAGCCAGGCCGCGATCGCGCAGCAGGGCGCGGGCAGCGCCCTGAACTCCCCGGAACCCCCGCCGTCCCCGACGCCGGCGGGCAAGAAGACGCCCGCCCGCACGCGCGGTGCGCGTACTG
>NZ_JBRIOU010000006.1:276891-284595 GCF_053474865.1 Streptomyces sp. CO7 | reverse complement strand
GGCCGCTTCCGGGGGGTCGGCGAGGACCCTGAAGGCCAAGTTCCCCGGCAGGTGCGGAGTCTGCGGTCGCGGCTATCCGGCGGGCGAGGAGATCGCCAAGGTCGGCCAGAGCTGGGGCCACCCGGAGTGCCGCGCGGCCGGCTGAGGCGGTGTCACCGGCGTGGCGCCGTCACAGGACGGTGCCGCGCCACTCGCCGGTCTCGGTGCCGCGCTCCTCGATGAACGTCTTGAAGCGCGCCAGGTCGGCCTTGGCGTTGCGCCCGACGAAGCCCAGCTTGTCGCCGATCTTCTCGGCGGCGCCCTCGGGCTGCAGCCGCATGTGCAGGTTCACCCTCGTCGCGCCGGGGGCGACGGGCTGGAAGGTCACCCGGCCCTCCTGCTTGGTGTCCCCGTCGACGGTGGTCCAGCTGACGCACTCGTCCGGGATCTGCTCAGTGATCTCGGCGTCGAACTCCCGCTTGACGCCGTCCACCTTGGTCACCCAGTGCGTGAGCGTGTCGGTGCGCTGCTCGATCCGCTCGACCCCGCTCATGAACTCGGGGAAGGTCTCGAACTGCGTCCACTGGTTGTACGCGGTGTGCACAGGAACTCGGACTTCGATGGATTCCTCGATCACGGACACGTGATGTCCTCCTTCGTGTAGCTTGCGTGACGTGCGTCTTGCCGCCCGTTCCGGAGACAAACCGGATCGCGCGAGAAAGCGGAAGGCCGCTCTCCGCGGCCGGGCCGCAGCCGGGTCCGTGCCCGCGACCCGTGCCCGGCAGGCCGCCGCGCCACGGGGCGTGACAGACTTGCCGGTATGGAACAGCGAGTAATCGGCAGGTCCGGGCAGAACCTCTCGGTCATCGGACTCGGCACCTGGCAGCTGGGCGCCGACTGGGGCGACGTCGACGAGAAGGACGCTCTGGCCGTCCTCGAGGCGGCCGCGGAGTCCGGCATCACCTTCTTCGACACCGCGGACGTCTACGGCGACGGACGCAGCGAGCAGACCATCGCCGCGTTCCTGCGCGGCCGGCCGGACCTGGACGTCACGGTGGCCACCAAGATGGGCCGCCGGGTCGACCAGATCCCGGAGAACTACGTCCTGAAGAACTTCCGGGAGTGGAACGACCGCTCCCGCCGCAACCTCGGCGTGGAGCGGCTGGACCTGGTTCAGCTGCACTGCCCGCCCACGGCCGTCTACTCCACCGACGAGGTGTTCGACGCGCTGGACACCCTGGTGGAGGAGGGCCGCACGGCCGCCTACGGCGTCAGCGTCGAGACCTGCGCCGAGGCGCTGGAGGCGATCGCCCGGCCGCACGTGGCCAGCGTGCAGATCATCCTCAACCCGTTCCGCATGAAGCCGCTGCTGGAGGTGCTGCCCGCGGCCGCCGAGGCCGGCGTCGGCATCATCGCGCGCGTCCCGCTGGCGTCCGGGCTGCTCTCCGGCAAGTACACCAAGGACACCGTCTTCGCGGCGAACGACCACCGGACCTTCAACCGGCACGGCGAGGCCTTCGACCAGGGAGAGACCTTCTCCGGCGTCGACTACGCGACGGGCGTCGAGGCCGCGGCGGAGTTCTCCGGCCTGGTCCCCGCGGGCTTCACCCCCGCCCAGGCCGCGCTGCGCTGGATCATGCAGCAGCCCGGCGTCACCACCGTGATCCCCGGCGCCCGCACCCCGGAGCAGGCGCGCACCAACGCCGGGGCGGCCTCCCTGCCGCTGCTCTCCGAGGAGACGCTGGCGGCGATCCGCGAGCTCTACGAGCGCAGGATCAAGGAGCAGGTCGAGAACCGCTGGTAGCAGCACGCGCGGTACGACGGAGGGCGGGACCGGTCACTGCGACCGGTCCCGCCCTCCGTCGTACCGCCTGCGGTGTCGTACCGCCTGCGGTGTCGTGCTGCCCGCCGTGCCGTACCGCCCGCGGTCACGCCTCGATGAGCAGCTCCCGCTCCTGCTCCTGGTCCCCGGACACGGTCCCCTGGTCGCGGACCGTGAACGCCGAGGACAGCGTCTCGCCCGCCTTGTGGACCGCCTCGGGCGTGCCCTGCAGGGTCACGGTCACCGGATCGGCGACCCCCGTGCGTCCCGAGGTGTCCGGCGGGGTGGGGGCGGAGCCCTCGTCGCTTCCGAAGACCGCGGTGTGCACCGTGGCGTGCTCGTCCTTCGGCTGCGAGTCCGGAGGCCCGAAGACGGGCTCCAGGGTGCGCAGCACCGCCTGGGCGTCGGAGCAGTGTCCTCCGGAGAGGGTGATGGTGAGCTGTGTGCCGGTCATGGTCAACGGACTCCCTCGGCCCAGATCGCCTGCCTGATTGCAGCCTGACGGGTATCCGCGCCGCCGACGCCCGAAACCGCACGACCGCCTACTCACCGGTCACCCCTGCTTGGCCTGGGGAATCACGGGCAGAAGGGGCACTCGGACGAAGTACCCGGCGAACAGGAGTAAGGGTGAGCGGTAACCGATCCGCGGACGGGGACGGCCTGAGCGGCGGCATAGGCCGGCAGCTCCACAAGGGCCGCAACGAGACGGAGGAGGAGGCGGCCGACCGGAAGTGGGGGGAACTGATCCAGGAGGTGAGGGTCGCCCAGACCGGTGTGCAGATCCTCTTCGGATTCCTGCTCACGGTGGTCTTCCAGCCGGGCTACGAGGAACTCGGGAGCACCGACCGGCGCATCTACCTCGTCACGGTGGTCCTCGGCGCGGCGACGACCGGCGCCCTCATCGCGCCCGTCGCCCTGCACCGCATAGTCTCCGGCCGCCGGGTGAAGCCGCAGGCGGTGCAGTGGGCGGCGCGGGTGACCTTCATCGGTCTCCTGCTGCTGCTGGGGACCATGACCTCGGCACTGCTGCTCGTGATGCGGGTGGCCACCCACGACGGCTTCGTGCCCTACCTGGTCGCGGGCGTCCTCTCCTGGTACATCCTGTGCTGGTTCGTGCTCCCGCTGTGGACCCGCTACCGCTACACCTCGTCGAAGTAGTCCCGGGCGGCATGTCGAAGGCCCGGTCCCCATCGGGGGACCGGGCCTTTCGTCCGTCCAGTTCCTGCTCCGTCCGCCCCGCCCGTCCGGCGTGAGGACCGGGCCGGGGCTCTCGCGCCGCGCCCCAGGCGTGGTCTCATCCGTTGGCCAGGAGCTCCGAGAGGAAGCTGTCCACCTCGACCTGCTCGTCGCCGGGGGCGACCACCCGGTACGTCTCCTCCAGGAACCGCTCCACGGCCGGCGCCCAGGCGTGCACCACGGCGTGGTGCCGCTCGCCGTCCCCCTTGTGCTCCCCGTAGAAGTCCATCCGCAGCTCGTGCCAGCCGCGGGCGTACCGCGGGGAGAAGCGCACGTCGCCCTCGCCGACCGGACGGCGCAGGCCCTCGGCGAGCATCTCCCGGGCCAGTCGCCAGCGGGCCAGCACCCGGCCGTCATGGCTGAAGGTGGCGGTGACCGCGAACGGGTCCTCCATGTCGTAGCTGAGGTGGGCGAGCACCGCGAAGCGGTTGGCGTCGTCGCCGCTCCCGCCGGACTGGAGCTGCATCACAACGGCCCTGTGCACGAACGTGCTCGACTTCATCGAGACCTCCGGGGGGGAGTGGACGGGAGATGTACCGTGCCCACCCTGTTACCCCCACTCACGGCAGCCATGACCACGACTTCCGCGGGCGGGCCGATCAGCCGAAGGCGTTGCGCAACTCCGGCAGCAGCGTCCGCTCGGACCACTCCAGGAACGGGTACTGCGTCTCGTCCCCGCCGATCTGCACGAAGGCCAGTTCGGTGAAGCCGGCCTCGGCGTAGGGCCGCACGGCCTCGACGTACGCCTGCGGGTCGTCGCCGCAGGGGATCGAGGAGGCGACGTCGTCCTGCCGCACGAACTGCGTGGCCGCGGCGAACGAGTCGGGATGCGGCAGCTCCGCGTTCACCTTCCAGCCCAGCCCGAACCAGCGGAACATCTCGTGCGCCCGGGCGACCGCGGCCTCGCGGTCAGGGTCGAAGCAGACCGGCAGCTGCCCGACCCGGGGCTTGCCCTCGCCGCCGTGCTGGTCGAACAGGTCCAGCAGGTCCTTCTTCGGCTCCGTCGCGATCACCAGGTCCGCGTAGTGGCCGGCCAGGGAGCAGGACTGCTCGCCGGACACCGCGATCCCGATCGGCGGAGGCTGGTCGGGCAGGTCCCACAGCTTGGCGGAGTCCACCTGGTAGTGCTCCCCGTGGTAGGTCACGTGCCCACCGTCGAAGAGCGCACGGATGATCTCCACCGCCTCCTCGAACTGCTCGTGCCGCACGTCCACCGGCGGCCAGCCCTGGCCGACGACGTGCTCGTTGAGGTTCTCGCCCGATCCCAGGCCCAGCCGGAACCGCCCCTGGGACAGCAGCTGGAGGGTCGCCGCCTTCTGGGCCACCACCGCCGGGTGGTAGCGGTAGGTCGGGCAGGTCACGTACGTCATCAGCGGGATCCGCGAGGTCGCCTGCGCCGCCGCGCCCAGCACCGCCCACGCGTACGGGGAGTGCCCCTGCTCGCGCAGCCACGGGAAGTAGTGGTCGGACGTCACCGAGAAGTCGTAGCCCACCTCCTCGGCCCGCACCACGTGCCCCACCAGCTCCCGGGGCCCTGCCTGCTCGGTCATCATCGTGTAGCCGAATCGCACCATGTCCGCCGCGTTCCCGACATAAGGGGCGGAAAACCGCGGGGCGGGCCGTTCGGTGTCCGTCACCGTCGTCCCCGACCCCGCCGGACCAGGGGCGAGTGGCCCCGAACGCCGGTCCGCCGCCGGCCGTTGTGGCAGGCTGGACGGGTGATGCTCGAGGATCTGGTCCGGCTGCGCCGGGCGCGGGACACCATGGACCGCGACTACGCGGAGCCGCTCGACGTGCCGGCGCTCGCCGCCGTCGCCCTGATGTCGCCCGGCCACTTCTCCCGCAGCTTCCGCGCCGCGTTCGGGGAGACCCCCTACAGCTATCTGATGACGCGCCGCGTCGAGCGGGCCAAGGCCCTGCTGCGCCGGGGGGACATGTCGGTCACCGAGGTCTGCTTCGCGGTCGGCTGCACCTCTCTGGGATCCTTCAGCTCGCGCTTCACCGAGCTGGTCGGCGAGACGCCCAGCGCCTACCGGGCCCGGGACCACTCGGCGGGCGCGGCCGTGCCGCCCTGCGTCGCCAAGCTGTACACGCGACCGATCAGGAACGGAGAAGCGAAGTCCGCCCCCCGCGCCTAGCGTGGAGCGCATGGACATCAAACTCTCGCAGTGCTTCATCGCCGTCGACGACCACGACAAGGCGCTCCTCTTCTACCGCGACGCCCTCGGGCTCGAGGTGCGCAACGACGTCGGCTTCGAGAACATGCGCTGGGTGACCCTCGGCTCCCCGGCGCAGCCCGACGTCTCCGTGGTGCTGGAGCCGCCGCTCGCCGACCCCAACGCCTCGCCCGCCGACCAGCAGGCGATGGCGGAGCTTCTCGCCAAGGGGCTGCTGCGGGCTGTCATCTTCGCCACCGACGACGTCGACGGCACTTTCGAGCGGATCCGCTCCGCCGGTGTCGGCGAGGTGCTGCAGGAGCCCACCGACCAGCACTACGGCGTGCGGGACTGCGCCTTCCGCGACCCCGCCGGCAACATGATCCGCTTCCAGCAGGCCCGGAAGGGCTGACTCACCCTTCTGCTCGGCGGCCGCCGGTTCCGCGGCGCGGCGGCCCGGACGGGTGAGCGGCCCACCCGCACGGGGGCCGTCCCGGGTGCCGGGACCGCTGCCGACTGGTCGACTGGTCCCACCGACGTCGTGCGAGGAGGCGCAGGTGGGCGATCGGCTCGGACAGGCCGCGTGGGTGGTGGGGGTGGCCCAGTTCTTCGTGATCCACGCGATCGTGGAGTCCGCCTGGCCGCGCCCCTACAGCTGGGCGGCACACAACATCAGCGACCTGGGCAACGTCACCTGCGGCCCGCAGGGACGGGAGCCGCGGTACGTCTGCTCGCCGCGGCACGACCTGATGAACGGCTCCTTCATCGCCCTCAGCGTGCTGTTCCTGGCCGGGGTGGTGCTGGCCGGCGGCCTGTGGCGGCGCGGCCCGGCAGGGTGGGCGGCCCGCGCCGCGCTGGCCACCACCGCGTCCGGCTTCGCCCTGGCCGGCCTCGCGCCCGCCGACGTCGACGAGCCCGTCCACGTGCTCGGCGCGGTGCTGGCGCTCGCCGTCGGCAACGTGGCGCTGTTCCTGGCCGGCGCCGGCCTCGCCGACCGGGTCCCGAAGCTGTGGCGCCGGGCCGCGGTGGTCGCGGCGACCACCGGGTCGACCGGCTGCGTGCTGCTCCTGCTCCAGCGCGACCTCGGTCTGGGGACGGGCGGCATGGAGCGCGTCGCGGCCTACCCGATCCTCCTGTGGGCCTTCGCCCTCGGCCTGGCCGGCCTGCTCGGCCGTCTCGAAGGACCGACCTGGCCGACGGCGTGGCCCGGTGGCGGGGAGCCCCGTGCGGGGGCGCGCCGAAAGAAGTCGGACCGGCGGCCTCGGCGGCTCACGGAAAGGCGCCGTCACGGCCGCCGCGGGCACCGCTCGCGGTGCGGCGGGGCAGTCCTGGGAGCGCCTGGCCGCGCGGTGCGCGCGGGCCCCGCAGGGCCCCTCCACGCGGTACGCCCGACGCATCCGACCTGGGTCAACTCCCCTTCCCCGCCTAGAATTCAGCGATGGAACACACCCCACGCAGCAGGCGCAGTGTTCGCACGACCGACGACGTACTGAGGCTGATGGACGCCCTGTTCGCCCCCGGGGCGGACCGCTGGACGGACGACGGCGCCCACTGGTGGGACAGGTTCTACGCGGACCGCTCCCGCGGCGTGCCCTTCTTCGCCGCCGATCCCGACGAGAGCCTGGCGTCCTGGCTGGACCGCGGCATGGTCGCCCCGGGTGCCCGCGGCCGCGCCCTGGACCTCGGCTGCGGTCCGGGTCGCAACACGCTGCGGCTGGCCCTGCACGGGTTCGCCGTCGACGCGGTGGACCTCTCCGCGAAGGCGCTCGCCTGGGCGCGGGAACGCGCCGAACAGGCGGGCGTCGAGGCGCGGTTCCACCGGGCCGACGCCTTCACCCTCACCGAGGGCGACCTGGACGGGCCCTACGACCTGATCTACGACTCGGGCTGCTTCCACCACCTGCCCCCGCACCGCCGCGTCAGCTACCTCGCCTTCCTGGACCGTTTCCTCGCCCCCGGCGGCGCCTTCGGCATCGGCTGCTTCGCCGCGGGCGAGGAGAACTCCGGGACGGAACTGTCCGACCTCGCCCTCTACCGGGACGCCGGCCTGCACGGGGGAGTGGCGTACGGCGACGACGACCTGCGGTGGATCTTCTCCGACCTCACCGAGGTGGAACTCCGGCGCATGCGCCGGCCCGCTCCCGGGTCGGGAACGTTCGGCGAGCCCTTCCTCTGGGCCGGCCTCTTCCGGCGGCCCGGGGTGCCCGCCTGAGAGGTCCGCCCACCGGAACCGCGCGCCCGAGCACCGCTCCCACCTCGGCCCGCTCCACCGGAGGTGTCGGAGCGGCCTGGCACGATGCGGCCCAGGGAACCCGCACACGCTCTCGACGGACTGGACGACCGTCCCTGGTTCGCGGTTTCCCACGCCTACGGCCCCGCCGACGATCTCCCCGGACTGCTGCGCGCCCTGGCGGTCCGGCCGGACGCCCGCTGACGCCCCGTCTGCAGGTTCTCCTCGCCGACCCGCAGCAGACGCCGGCGGCGGTCCTCGCCCTGGCCGCCGGCGTCTGC
>NZ_JBRIOU010000006.1:274838-276791 GCF_053474865.1 Streptomyces sp. CO7 | reverse complement strand
AGCAGACGCCGGCGGCGGCCCCCGCCCGGCCCCCCGCCGCGGCCCCCGCCGCTCTCGACCGCCCCGCACTCGCCGCCGCCGTGCTGGACGCGGCCGAGGAGGACGCCGATCCGGCGGGTGCGCCCGACGCCTTGGAGGCCCTGGGCGTCGGCGCCCTCCCCGCCGACTGCCTGCGCCGTCTGGAGGACCTCGCCGAGGGCGACGCGCGGATCGTGCGCTCGGGGCCGGAGAACCGGATCATCGGCCAGGACGAGGCGTTCCGGGACGGCGCCCGCGCGTTGCTCGTCGCCGCCGGGTCCGCGAGGGACCGACCCCCGGCCCGGGCGTCCGCACCGAGGGGGGTGACCCCGGCCCGGGTGCCCGTGACGCGACGGTCGTCAGCGGGCGCCCGGCAGCGCGGCCCGTTCCAGCCGCTCCCGCTGGGCGGCGGTCAGCCGCAGGGAGTCCGCCGCGACGTTCTCCTCGAGGTGCGCGACCGACGCCGTGCCCGGGATCGGCAGCATCACCGGCGAACGGGCCAGCAGCCAGGCCAGCAGCACCTGCTGCCGGGTCGCCCCGGTCTCCGCGGCCACCGCCGAGACCTCGGCGGAGTCCGCCTCGGCGACCGGACGCCACGGCAGGAACGCGAGGCCCGCCGCCTCGCAGGCGTCGAGGACCCGTTCGTGCTCCCGGGCGAAGAGGTTGTACCGGTTCTGCACGCTCGCGATCGGAGCCGTCCGCCGCGCCTCCTCCAGCTGCTCCACCGTGACCTCGGAGAGTCCGATGCGGGACACCAGTCCCGCCTCGCGCAGCTCCGCGAGCGCTCCGACCTGGTCCGCCACCGGAACCGTTGGATCGAGCCGGTGGAGCTGGAGCAGCTCGATCCGGTCCAGGCGTAACCGCCGCAGTGCCTCCCGGGTCTGACGGCGCAGACTGTCCGGACGTCCGTCGTGGGCCCAGCCCTCCGGGCCGTCGGACCGCACCACGCCGACCTTGGTGGCGACCAGCAGTCCCTCGGGGTACGGGTGGAGCGCGGCGGCCAGCAGTTCCTCGTTGGCTCCCCAGCCGTACAGATAGGCCGTGTCGACCAGGGTCACCCCGAGCCCGATGGCACGGCGCAGCACCTGGAAGGCCCTCTCGCGTCCCGGCCCCGGCGCGGTGGGAAGACGCATCGCGCCGAAGCCGACGCGGCCGACCGGGAGCCGGCCGGCGACGTCCCGCGGAGTCTCCCCGGTCACCGAGGGAGCACCGCCAAGGCCTCGACCTCCAGCAGGAGGTCGGGGTGGATCAGGGCGGACACCTCCACCGCCGTGCTCGCCGGCGGGCGGCCGAGGTCGACGTACCGGTCGCGGACCGCCCGCACCTCGGGGAGGTCGGTGATCCGGGTGACGTAGAAACCCAGCTTCACCACGTCGGCGAAGGAGGCGCCGGCCGCCTCCAGGCAGCGTCCGAGGTTCCTGAAGACCTGGTGGGCCTGCGCGGTGACGTCCCCCTCGCCGACCACCCGGCCCTCGGCGTCCAGGGGGACCTGGCCGGAGATCACCGCGAGACGCCCCTCCGCCACCACCACGGGGCTGTAGCCGCTGCCGGGAGCCAGGCCGTCGACGGAGGGGTGGACCAGGGTGGTGCTGTCGTTGCCAGACATGCGTTCCCTTCTGTGACAGGACGTCACACGCTACCGAGCGGCCGCCTCCGGTGCGCCCGTTTTCTGGACCGGTCGTCCCGCGCCGGGGAGGAGGCCGCCGCGCCGGACAGAGGGCCGGTCACCTTGGGGCGCGGACCCGGCCGACTCGGACCCGGCCGACCTGGGACCCGGCCGACCCCGCGCCCGCGGTGGGCGCGGGGTCGGCCTGGCATGGGGGCGGCCGGGCACGGGGTCGGCTGTCACTGTGGCGGCTCGTCGTCGGGACGGCCGCCGATCCAGTCCTGCATCGTGCGCAGCCGGCCCGACCAGCGCCGGTCGTGCCGCTCGGC
>NZ_JBRIOU010000006.1:266133-274738 GCF_053474865.1 Streptomyces sp. CO7 | reverse complement strand
GAGCCGGGACGGGCGAGGCGGACCGCGCCCACCAGCGAGACGAACGGCACCACCAGGCCGAAGACGGCCACCCGGGCCTTGCCCTTGGCGAGGGCCAGCAGTGCGAGGCCGAAGTGCACGACGACCGTGACGGCCACGGTGCCCCGGCCCTCCCGGTCGCCCTCGTCGAGGCCGTCCACCCCGAACGGCAGGAACCCCGCGAGCAGCAGCCCGGCCAGGGCTGCGGTGATCGCCACCACCTCGACGCTCTTGCGGCCCGCCTCCGACCAGTAGACGTCCGCCAGATGAAGGATCAGCGCGAACTCGTCCAGCACCAGTCCTGCGCCCACCCCGAAGACCACCGCGGCGGCCCAGGCGCCGAACCCGTGGTCGCCGCTCGCGACCGCGGCGAAACCGCCGGCCACAGTGAGCACCACCCCGGGCACCACGTGGTGGACGTGCACGCCGCCGCCGGTCTCGACGTTGCGGAACGGTCCCCGGCCGGCCCGGATCATCCGGGTCACCAGCCGGGTGACCGCGAAGGTGACCACGAAGGCCGTGAGGGCGAGCAGCAGGGGGAGCTTGCCGGGCTCGACGATGTTCCGGTACAGCCAGTGACCCATGACGGGACTCTATGTCGACATGTCCGCTCTTTCCCGGTTCCGCGGGCGCGTCGGCGCCACCGGCCGGGCCATATGATGATCACGCCGACGAGCGGCGACGACCAGGGAGGACCCCCATGACCGGCGGACCGCTGAGCATCGCCGTCGCGCAGCCGCGCACCGTGGCCCACGACGTGGCGGGCAACGCCCTCGCCCACGCCGAGGCGGTGCGAGCGGCGGCCGCGAGGGTCGTGGTGTTCCCCGAGCTCTCCCTGACCGGTTACGAACTGGACGCCGCCCTGGTCGGGCCGGACGACGAGCGGCTGGCCCCGATCGTCGCCGCGTGCGCCGGGACAGGCACCCTCGCCCTGGTCGGCGCACCGGTCCCCGGGCCGCACATCGGAGTCCTCGCGGTGGACGGCGACGGCGCCCGGGTGGTGTACGGCAAGACGCATCTGTACGGTGCCGAGGCCGACCGCTTCCAGCCCGGCCGGCCGACGGTGCTCGAGGTCGACGGGGTCCGGCTGGGTCTCGCGGTCTGCCGGGACACCGGACTGCCCGAGCACGCGGCGGCCACCGCCGCCCTCGGCATGGACGGCTACGTGGCAGGCGTGGTGCACTCCGACACCGAGGCCGAGGTGCACGGCGAGCGGGCCCGCCGGGCCGCCGCCGCCCACGGCGTCTGGGTCGCCACCGCGGCCTTCGCTGGGCCCACCGGCAGCGGCTTCGACCGCACCTCCGGACGATCCGGCGTCTGGGCGGCCGACGGGTCCCTCCTCGCCGAGGCGAGCGACCTGCCCGGCGACTTCGCCAGGGCGGTCGTTCCCGCGCGCGGCAACGGCTAGAGTCCGGACGGAGCCCGCCGCCCGGCGGGTGGACAGGGGGAGAGCCATGGCCAAGGTCGCCGTCAGCCTGGACGCCGAACTCGTCGTGGAGGTGATGGTCCTCTCCGGGGCCGGCTCCCCGCAGGACGCCGTCGAACTGGTGGTCCGCGACTACATCGCCCGCGGCCACCGCACCGAGGCGCGCACCGAGCTGAAGGACGAGCGGCTGCGGGAGATCGATGCCAAGCCGCAGGATCCCCAGGGCTGAGCCCCGGTTCCGGAGGCGAAATGGGGCCGGCGCGCCGAAGGCATCGGCCGCCCCGCGCCTCGGCCCGGGGTGGCCGCCCCGCGCCTCAGCCCGGGGACACGAACCCCGACTCGTACGCGGCGATGACCGCCTGCGTGCGGTCCCGCACGCCCAGCTTCGCGAGCACCCCGCTGACATGGGACTTCACCGTCTCGGTGCCCACCACCAGCCGGCCGGCGATCTCCGCGTTGGACAGGCCGCGGGACATCAGCCGCAGCACCTCCGCCTCCCGCTCGGTCAGCTCCGCGCGCTCCAGCCGGGCCCGCGCCTCGGCGTTGCCGCTCGTCGCCCCGTACTCGGCCGCCAACTGCCGTACCGCCGCCGGGAAGAGCAGCGAGTCGCCCTCGGCCACCACCCGTACCGCGCCCACGATCTCGGCGGGCCGGGCCCTCTTCAGCAGGAAGCCGTCCGCGCCCGCGCGCAGCGCGCCGTAGACGTATTCGTCGTTCTCGAAGGTGGTGACCACCAGGATCTTCGGCGGATCGTCGACCGACCGCAGCACCGCGCGGGTCGCCTCGATGCCGTCCATCAGCGGCATCCGCACGTCCATCATCACCACGTCCGGGCGCAGGCTCCGCACCAGCGGGATCACCGCGGCGCCGTCCGCCGCCTCGCCGACCACCTCGATGCCCGGCCCGGCCTCCAGCACGGCCCGCAGGCCCATCCGCACGAGCGGTTCGTCGTCGACCAGGAGCACGGTGAGCGGCATCGGCACAGCGTAGATCACCCGGTCGGCAGGTCGACCCGCAGCACCCACAGCCCCTCCTCGGGCCCGGCGGACGCCTCGCCGCCCAGCAGCGCGGCCCGCTCCCGTATGCCGCGGATGCCGGTGCCGCCGCCGCGCAGCCCGGCCGTTCCCCCCGCTTCGGGCAGCGGGTTGCGGACCTCCATCCGCAGCCGGGCCCCTTCCACCGCCAGCCGCACGCCCACCGGCAGCGACCCCGCGTGGCGCACCGCGTTGGTCAGGGCCTCCTGCAGCATCCGGTACCCCTCCCGGGAGACGGGCCCCGACACGGTGTCCAGCGGTCCCGCCACCTCGGCGTCCACCCGGGCGCCCGAGGAGCGGGCCGACTCCAGCAGCCGGTCCGCCTCTCCCAGGCCGGGCCGGGAGCCTGCCGGGCGCTCCGGGTCGCGCAGCACCAGCAGCACCCGCTCCAGGTCTTCCAGCGCCGCCCGGCCGGTCTCCTCGATGGCGCCCAGCGCCTGCTCGGTGAAACGGGCGTCGCCCGCGGCCCGTGCCGCCCCCGCCTGCACCACCGCCAGGGTGAGCGCGTGTCCGATGGAGTCGTGCAGCTCCCTGGCGATGCGGTTGCGCTCCAGCAACTGCTCGGTCCGCTCCTCCAGCCGGGCCAGCCGTTCCTTGGCGGACGGCCCCAGCAGCGCCCTGGCCGCCCGCGCCATCAGCGCGCCCGCCGCCGTGACGAAGGCGAGCAGCACGGCCAGGTCCAGCACGGCCAGCAGCCCGTACCACCAGGCGGTGCCGGGCATCCGGAACGCGGAGGAGACCCCCGGGTCGCCGAAGGCCGCCCCGACCAGCGACAGGCCCAGGCCGGCCAGCAGGTTGGACACCAGCGCGACGGCGCACCCCACCTCCAGCCGGAGCGCCAGCCAGACCGCGGTGCGCATCCGGTCGTGCCACGAGGCCGACGGCGCGGCGGAGACGCCGTGGTCGTCGCCCGCCCTGCCCGACCCGTCCCTGGCGTGCGGGCCGGGGAAGAGCATCAGCCGCGCCTGCAGCCCCTCGGCGGTACGGACCGCCGGGACCAGGACGCCGAGCAGCACCAGCAGCGGCGCCGGCTGCAGGTAGATCAGCAGCCAGTCGGCCGGGGTGGGGTCCACCAGCCCGGGGAAGACCAGGGCCAGCACGAGCGGCAGGATCACCGTGACCACCATGTGCAGCCACCGGGTGTAGGTGACGGCGCGGGTCAGCGGCCGAAGGAGACGAGGCACCCGGTCATGCTGTCAGAGGGACCGCCGCGGGCCCTCCCCCGCATGGGGGAGACGAACCCCTCCGGCCGGGGATGGCCCCGCACCCTCCCGGCGGCAGGCTGGGGACATGACCACGATCGAGCTGACCGCCCTGACCAAGGAGTACGGCGCCCGCCGAGCGGTGACCAGAGCGGTGGACGACCTCACCTGCACCGTCGAACCCGGCCGGGTGACCGGCTTCCTCGGCCCCAACGGCGCGGGCAAGTCCACCACCATGCGCCTGGTCCTCGGCCTGGACCGCCCGACCTCCGGCACCGCCACCGTCGGCGGCCGCGACTACACCACCCTCGCCACCCCGCTGCGCACCGTCGGCGCCCTGCTGGACGCCCATTCCGCCCACCCCTCGCGCACCGCCCGCGACCACCTGCGCCACCTCGCGGCGAGCAACCGCATCCCGGCGCGCCGGGTCGACGAGGTGCTGGAGGAGGCCGGGCTCGGCCCGGTCGCCGGGCGCCGGGTCAGGACCTTCTCGCTCGGCATGCGCCAGCGCCTGGGCATCGCCGCCGCCCTGCTCGGCGACCCGCCCGTGCTGATGCTGGACGAGCCGACCAACGGCCTCGACCCGGAGGGCTTCGTGTGGATACGGCAGTTGCTGCGCCGGCTCGCCGGGGAGGGCCGCACGGTGCTGATGTCCAGCCACCTGATGAACGAGACCTCCGCCGTCGCCGACCACCTGCTGGTGCTGGGCCGCGGGCGGCTGCTCGCTGACGTCGGCACGCACGCGTTCATCGACCGCAACTCCGCCGCGCGGGTCCGGGTCCGCACCAGTGACCCGGTACGCCTGCGGGCGAGCATGGCCGCCCGGGGCCACGCGATGCGCGAGGCGGAGAACGGCCGCTGGACCGTCGAAGGCGCCACGGCCGAGGAGGTCGGAGCGGTGAGTGCCAAGGAGGGCATACCCGTCCTCGAACTCACCGACCTCCGCGTGTCGTTGGAGGACGCCTACCTCGCCCTCACCTCCGCCTCCGCCCAGTTCGCCGCCGCGTCCCCGCGCACCACCACCAGCCCTCAGGAGGCCTGACCATGTCCGTCGCGACCGTCGCACCCGTGCTCCGCTCCGAGTGGATAAAGATCCGTTCGGTGCGGGCCAGTTGGGGCTCCCTGCTGGCCGTCCTCCTCGTCACGACGGCCCTCACCGTCCTGACGTACTCCACCATCGGCGAGGCCGAGGCGGCCGACGGGGGGCAGCAGGCGAAGGAGGCCTTCTACACCCTGAACTTCGCGCAGGTCGCCGCGCTGGCCTACGGGGCCACCGCCGTGTCGTCGGAGTACCGGGAGGGCGCCCTGCGGGTGTCGCTGGCGGCCGTGCCGCGCCGCGGACTCCTGTACGGGGCGAAAACCGGGGTGATAGCGGTCACCGCCCTGCTGGTGTGCGTCCCGACGACCTTCGTGACCTTCCTCGTCGGCCAGTCCTTCCTCGGAGACCACGCCATCGGCCTCGACCACCCGGGAGTGCTGCGGGCCTGTGTCGGAGGGGCGGTCTACCTGGTGCTGATGACGCTGTTCGCCACCGGTCTCACCTTCCTGCTGCGCAGCGCGGTCGGCACGCTGGGCATCCTGGTCCCGTTCGTCCTGGTCGGTTCCTTCGTGCTCGGGGACGCGGCCGGCGGGATCGGCGCCTACCTGCCCGACCGGGCGGGCAGCCACTTCTTCCGGGACACCCCGATGGGGCCGCTCGGCCCCTGGGAGGGCCTGGGCGTGACCGCCCTGTGGGCGGCCGCGGCGCTGGCCGCGGGCTGGTGGGCGGTGCGCCGCCGGGACGCCTGAGCGCCCGCGCGGCGGCGCGCCGCCGGGCGTCAGCGGCCGCCGGGCGTCAATGCAGGAACTTGAGCCCCACCACCCCGCCCACGATCAGGGCGAGACAGATCAGCCGGGCGGCGGTGGCGGGCTCGTGCAGGAAGAACATCCCGTAGAGCGCGGTGCCGACGGCGCCGATGCCGACCCACACCGCGTAACCGGTACCGATCGGTATCGAGCGCATGGCGAAGGCCAGCCCGCCCATGCTGAGCAGCAGGGCGACGGCGAAGACCAGGGAGGGGACAAGGCGGGAGAACCCGCGCGAGGCGTTCAGGGCGACGGCCCAGACGGTTTCGAGCAGTCCGGACACGATGAGCACGAGCCAGGCGGACACGGCGGTAAAACCCTTCGGACGAGGCGACAGAGGTCGTACGCCGTCTTGTCCTCACCGGGTACGGCGTCCTCGTCCGGGGCCGCGCGGGGCGACCGTGGCCGAGGCTAACACGCCCGGCGCGCCAGGGCCGCAGCCCTTGCCGGAAGGTGACGGACGACGTCCGAACCCGAGTGCTTGCGGGGCGGTGCGCGTCCGCGGCTCCAGTGCCCGCACCGCCCGGACGCCCGTGCGGGGCAGGTCACGGAGGGTGTGCGCGGGCGTCCGCCGGCCGATCGCACGCAGAGTCGGATTTCGGTCACGGGAAGGGGTGCCGAACACTACGATGGCCCGCCATGACCGAGACGAAGTGGGCACCGGACAGCTCTTCCGCGCGCCTGCAGGACACCCGCGCGTCCTACGACACCGTCGCCGAGGACTACGCCGCGCTGCTCTGCGACGAGCTGTCGCACAAGCCCTTCGACCGGGCGATGCTCGCCGCCTTCGCCGACCGGGTGCTGGCCCGGGGCGGCGGGCCGGTCGCCGAGCTCGGCTGCGGCCCCGGGCGCGTCACCGCCCACCTCCACCGGCTCGGCCTCGACGTCTTCGGCGTCGACCTCTCCCCGGAGATGATCCGCGTCGCCCGCCGGGACCACCCGGCGCTGCGCTTCGAGGTGGGCGACATGACGGCCCTCGACATGGAGGACGCCGCGCTGGCAGGCGTGTGCGCCTGGTACTCCACCGTGCACACCCCGCCCGAGGAACTCCCGCGCCTGTTCGAGGAGTTCCACCGCGTCCTGGCCCCCGGCGGCACGATGCTCCTCGCGTTCAAGGCCGGAGCGCTGCGCCGTAACCTCACCCACGCCTACGGCCACGACCTCTCCCTCGAGGTGCACTGGGCCAGGCCCGAACTGGTCGAGCGGCTGCTGGCCCGGGCGGGACTGACCGTGGAGGCACAGCTGGTCCGCGAACCGGACGAGCAGGAACGGGGTCCCCAGGGCTACGTCCTGGCCCACCGCCTGCCGGGGGAGGACCGGCCGCGCCGATGAGAAAGGCGTGGTTCCCGAGCGCCCGAGTGACGTGGTACACACGGCTGATCACAGTCCTGTCCGCCAACAGGAAGGTCGCTCATGTCCGCCACACGACGTCAGATGCTCGCCCGCTCCGGTGCACTCGGAGCGGGCATCGTGGTTTCGGGGGCCGTAGCGGAGCTGTTCTCCGCGTCGGCCGCCTCCGCCCTGCCGCTCACCGAGAACGGGTACGGCCCGCTGGTGCCCGACCCGGACGGCCTGCTCGACCTGCCGAAAGGTTTCCGCTACCGGGTGCTCTCCCGTGAGGGCGACGCCCTGCGCTCCGGGGAGGGCCCGGTGCCCTCCCACTGCGACGGCATGACGGCGCTGCCCGGCCGGAAGGGCGGCGTCCACCTCGTCCGCAACCACGAGAACCGTGTCACCGCCGCGCTCGGTGTCCCCACCGTCGACGGCCTGACCTACGACCCGGCGGCCAAGGGCGGCTGCACCCTGCTCACCCTGGACGGCCCCGGCGGCGCCGTCGTGGACGAGCGGGTCGCGATCGCCGGCACCGCCGTCAACTGCAGCGGCGGGCCCACGCTCTGGGGGACCTGGCTGACCTGCGAGGAGACCGAGGACAAGGCGGGGGTCGCCGGCTACGCCAAGGACCACGGCTTCATCTTCGAGGTCGACCCCGCCGACCCGCGGCGCAGCGGCGCGGTGCCGCTCACCGCGATGGGCCGGTTCCAGCACGAGGCGGTCGCCGTCGACCCCGTCCACGGCATCGTCTACGAGACCGAGGACGCCTTCATCGCCCCCTTCGGCCTGTTCTACCGCTTCCTGCCGCGCCGGCCCGAGGGCCGCCTCGGGTCGCTGCGCGCCGGCGGCCGCCTCCAGGCCATGCGGGTGCCGGACCTGCCCGACCTGTCCGTAGTCGACGAGCCGGGGGCGAGCTTCGGCGGCGTGGAGTGGGTGGACGTCCCCGACCCGCTGGCCGCGCAGACCCCCACCCGCCTGCAGGACTACGGCCCCGGCGGCGTCACCCGCGGACAGAAGCTGGAGGGCTGCTACTGGGGCGGGCGCTCGGTCTACTTCGTTTCCTCCTACGCCCGCACCGGCGAGGGATCGGGCGCCGACCACCACGGCCAGGTGTGGCGCTACGACCCGGGCGCCCGCCGCCTCACCCTGGTGATCGTCTTCGGTCCCGGGTCGGACGTCCAGCTGCCGGGCGATTCCCCCGACAACATCTGTCTGGCGCCCGGCGGTTCCCTGATGGTCTGCGAGGACGGCAGCGGGGGCCAGCACGTCTTCGGCGTGACGCGGCGCGGCCAGGTGTACACGATGGCGCGCAACGCCCAGAACATCGGCACCGAGGAGGCCCCGGAGTGGGGCGAGTTCGCCGGCGTCGCCTTCTCGCCCGACGGCGGGACCATGTACGTCAACTGCTACGACCCGGGCACCACTTTCGCGGTCACCGGCCCCTGGCGCAGGTAGCGCCCACACGGCCGGGGCGGCTCCACGGGCCGCCCCCGGCCGGGCCGCTGCGGCCCCGCTCGCGCACGGGCGGCGGCGCACGGGCCGCGGCGCACGGGTCGCGGCGGATGCCGGGCGGAAACGGTCTCGGGGAACGGGGCGCGGACCTCGCGGACCGGGAGACCGCGTGCTGCTCCTCCCTCACCTTCCGCATGACGGCGGGCTCCGCCACGGCGGGCGTCCCCGGCACGGACGCCGGCCGGTCCGGCGGCCCTCCGGTACGGCTGGAGATCACGGTGGACGCTGCCCACCAA
>NZ_JBRIOU010000006.1:249801-266033 GCF_053474865.1 Streptomyces sp. CO7 | reverse complement strand
GCCCACGTGTGGGAGCCGCGCCGGGTGAGCGGCGCCGAGGAGCGCAGCGGCAGCAGCGACGAGCAGGAGAGGTGGGTGCGGCAGGGCGTCGAGGACTCGGTCCGCGGCCTGGCCGAACGCCACCCGGGGCTGACGGTGAGCACCCACATCGGCCGGGGCGAGGCCCCCGAAGGGCTGCTGGAGGCGTCCGAGGGCGCCGGGATGCTGGTCCTGGGCTCCCGGGGACGGGGCCTGCTCCTCGGCTTCCTGCTCGGCTCCGTCGGCCGGCAGGTGATCGCCGAGGCCGGTCTCCCGGTCGTCCTGGTCCGCGCGGACGTCAAGGACAACGGGGACGAGAGGGACGTCAGGGGCGACGAGGACGCCGAGGGCGGCGCCGGGCCGGCCGGTGAGATCGTCGTCGGACAGCACGGCGAGCCGGAGGACAGCGCCGGGACGCTGCGCTTCGCCTTCGAGACGGCCGCCGCCTGCGGGGCGCCGGTGCGCGCCGTGCGGGCCTGGGCGCTGCCCCCGGTCTTCGCCTACAGCCCGGGATCGCTGCGGCTGCTGGACGAGGCGGGCGGCCCCGTGCCGTTCGAGCGCAAGGCGCTGAGCACCGCCCTGGCCCCCTGGCGCGAGCGCTTCCCGGACGTGCCGGTGACCGAGCACGTCGAGATGGGCAGCGCCGGCGAGGTGCTGCTGTCGGCGTCGGCGGGCGCCCGGCTGACGGTCGTCGGCCGGCGCGCGCACCGCTCCGCGGTCGGCAGCCGGCTCGGCTCGGTGGCCGACGCGGTGATCCACCACGCCCCCTGCCCGGTGGCCGTCGTCCCGCCCGGGCCCGACGCCTGAAGAAGGTCGCACAGGTTCCCCGCGGCGCAGGTCACGGGTTAGATTGCCGCGCGCCCACCGCACACGCCGTGGGCGCGGCACACCGCGGGCGCGCGGACGCGCGCACGCGGCGAGGAACAGCTCCGGGGCCGGCGCCGAAGAGGCACCACGCCGAGGCAGCACCGCTGAGGCAACACAGGAACGCAGTGAAGGGGACACCGTCATGGACGCGGACGTCATAGTCGTCGGAGCCGGCCTGGCGGGTATGGTGGCCGCCCACGAGATCACCCGCCAGGGACGCAAGGTCGTGCTGGTGGACCAGGAGAACCCGGCCAACCTCGGCGGCCAGGCCTACTGGTCCTTCGGCGGGCTGTTCCTCGTCGACTCCCCGGAGCAGCGGCGGATGCGCGTGAAGGACTCCTTCGAGCTGGCGTGGAGCGACTGGCAGGGCAGCGCCGCCTTCGACCGCACCGACGACGAGGACTCCTGGGCCGTGCGCTGGGCCCGGGCCTACGTCGAGTGGGCCGCGGGGGAGAAGCGCTCCTGGCTGGACGGGCACGGCATCAGCTTCCTGCCCACCGTCGGCTGGGCCGAGCGCGGCGACCTGCGCGCGGGCGGGCACGGCAACTCGGTGCCCCGCTTCCACGTCGCCTGGGGCACCGGCACCGGCGTGGTCGCGCCCTTCGTGAAGTACGCCCAGCAGGCCTACCAGGACGGACTGCTCACCTTCCGCCACCGGCACCGGGTCGACGAACTGGTCGTCGAGCAGGGCGCGGTGCGCGGAGTGCGCGGCACCCTGCTGGCCGACGACGACGCCCCGCGCGGCGTCGCCTCCAGCCGCGAGGCGGTCGGGGAGTTCGAACTGCGGGCGCAGGCCGTGGTGGTGACCTCCGGCGGCATCGGCGCCGACCACGACATCGTCCGCCGGTACTGGCCCGAGCGGCTCGGTGCCGCACCCGCGGAGATGGTCACCGGCGTCCCCGCGTACGTGGACGGCCGGATGC
The DNA here is from genome assembly GCF_053474865.1 of Streptomyces sp. CO7. Classification (NCBI taxonomy): domain Bacteria; kingdom Bacillati; phylum Actinomycetota; class Actinomycetes; order Kitasatosporales; family Streptomycetaceae; genus Streptomyces; species Streptomyces sp. CO7. Next base: position 264,225 of record NZ_JBRIOU010000006.1, on the reverse strand, counting down.
TGGAGATCACCGAGTCGGCGGGTGCGCGGCTGGTCAACCGCGACCGGATGTGGCACTACACCGAAGGCGTGCGCAACTGGGACCCCGTCTGGGCGGGCCACGGCATCCGGATCCTGCCCGGCCCGTCGTCGATCTGGCTCGACGCCCTCGGGCGGCGCCTGCCCGCCCCGTACCTGCCCGGCTACGACACCCTCGGCACCCTGCGCCACCTGCGGACCACCGCGGACCTCGCCGAGCACGACCACTCCTGGTTCGTCCTCACCCAGAAGATCATCGAGAAGGAGTTCGCGCTCTCCGGCTCCGAGCAGAACCCCGACATCACCGCCAAGGACCGCAAGGCCTTCCTCAGGGAGCGCCTCCTCGGCAAGGGCGCCCCCGCACCCGTCGAGGCGTTCAAGCAGCACGGCGCCGACTTCGTGGTAGCCGACACGATCGAGGAACTGATCGTGAAGATGAACGCCCTCACCGACAAGCCGCTGCTCGACGCGGCCGAGGTGCGGCGGCAGATCGAGGAGCGCGACCGGCAGCTGGCCAACCCGTACAGCAAGGACGCCCAGGTCCAGGGCATCCACAACGCCCGCCGCTACCTCGGCGACCGGCTCGGCCGGGTGGCCACGCCGCACCGCGTCCTGGACCCGGAGGCCGGACCGCTCATCGGCGTCAAGCTGCACGTCCTCACCCGCAAGACGCTCGGCGGCATCCAGACGGACCTGGACTCCCGCGCCCTGGGTCCCGACGGCGTCCCGGTCGACGGCCTCTACGCGGCCGGCGAGGTGGCCGGTTTCGGCGGGGGCGGCGTCCACGGCTACAACGCGCTGGAGGGAACCTTCCTCGGCGGCTGCCTCTTCTCGGGCCGCGCCGCCGGGCGCGCCGCCGCCCGCGAGGTGGGCTGACCTGCCCGAAGGGTGGATTCCACGCGCGGTCGCCGGGTACCCCGGAGGTCTACCGGGAGGTGATCACGCGTGGAGAGCGCCGACCAGGACGGCCTGCCCGTGCTGCAGTCCCTCGAGGAGCTGGCGTCACTGCTCGAGCGGCACGACGGGCTGTACCTGCGCTGGTCGAAAGGGCCGGACGTCGACATCGCCAGGACGTCCAGCAGGGACGAACTGACGGGCATCGCCATGCCCGGACTGTCCGCCAACCCGCTGGACGTGGAGAAGTGGTGGGACGACCGCCCGCTCGACCTGTGGGCGGCGCGACGGGTGTACGACTACGAGCACCTTCCCCGGGAGAAGGGGCCGCAGGTACGGCCCTGGGTGCTCAAGGGCGCCGAGGCCGGCCGGGGTCCGGACAACGAGCCGCTGGTCGTCGACGTGGAACCGCTGTGCTGGCTGGGCGACGAGGTGATCGAGGCCGCGCGCACCGAGGTGGCCCGCCACCGGGAGGAATGGGGCCCCCTCAAACGCGGCCGCTGAGCCGCCGGGCCCCGAAGGACAGGTCCCGAGTGGCGAAAGACCTCGGATCGGGGTGGGATCAAAGGAACCTTCGGGGGCATTCGGACCGTGTTGATCGCACAGACCGAACAGCCGACCCAGGAGCCGCAGAAAGGTGGCCATCGTGACACGACCCAGGATCCTGGTGGTGGGCGCGGGCTTCGCGGGAGTGGAGTGCGTCCGCCGCCTCGAGAGGAAGCTCGGCCCCGACGAGGCCGACGTGACCCTGGTGGCGCCGTTCTCCTACCAGCTCTACCTGCCCCTGCTTCCGCAGGTGGCCTCCGGCGTGCTGACCCCCCAGTCCATCGCCCTCTCGCTGCGCCGCAGCAGCCGCTACCGCACCCGCATCATCCCGGGCGGCGCCATCGGCGTGGACAGCAAGGCGAAGGTCTGCGTCATCCGCACCGTCACCGACGAGCTGATCGACGAGCCCTACGACATCCTGGTGCTCACCCCCGGCAGCGTCACCCGCACCTTCGACATCCCCGGCCTCACCGAGCACGCCCGGGGCATGAAGACGCTCGCCGAGGCCGCCTATGTCCGCGACCACGTCATCCAGCAGCTGGACCTCGCCGACGCCAGCCAGGACCCCGCGGAGCGGGCCGCCCGGCTGCAGTTCGTCGTCGTCGGCGGCGGATACGCCGGCACCGAGACGGCGGCCTGCCTGCAGCGGCTCACCCACAACGCGGTCAAGCGCTACCCGCGCCTGGACCCCGGCCTGATCAAGTGGCACCTGATCGACATCGCCCCACGGCTGATGCCCGAACTCGGCGAGAGGCTCGGTGAGACCGCGCTGGGCATCCTGCGCCGGCGCGGCATCGAGGTCTCCCTCGGCGTCTCCGTCGCCAAGGTGTCGGACACCGAGGTCACCTTCACCGACGGCCGCGTGGTGCCCAGCCACACCCTCATCTGGACGGCCGGCGTCGCCGCCAGCCCGCTGATGTCGACCCTCGGCTGCGAGACCTCCCGGGGCCGGATGGTGGTCGACGCCGAGATGAAGGCGCCCGGCTGCCCGGACGTCTTCGCCCTGGGCGACGCCGCCGCCGTGCCCGACCTCGCCAAGGGCGAGGAGGGCGCCGTCTGCCCGCCCACCGCGCAGCACGCCATGCGGCAGGGCAAGGTCGCCGCCGACAACGTCATCGCGCGGATCCGCAACCAGCCCCTGCGGCCCTACGTCCACAAGGACCTGGGCCTGGTCGTCGACCTCGGCGGCAAGGACGCCGTCTCCCGGCCGCTGGGCGTGGAGATGAAGGGCCTGCCCGCCCTCGCGGTGGCCCGCGGCTACCACTGGATGGCGCTGCGCACGGGGGTCGCCAAGGCCCGCGTGGCCACCAACTGGGCGCTCAACGCGGTGGCCGGCGACGACTTCGTCCGCACCGGCTTCCAGTCGCGCAAGCCGGCCACGCTGAAGGACTTCGAGTACACCGACGCCTATCTGTCGCCCGAGCAGCTCCGCGAGCGCGTCGAGCGGCACCAGCTGCGCGAGGCGTGAGGAGGGCGGCCCGGGCGCGAGCGGGCCGGTCGGCCTTCCGCGACCGGGTCGCCGCGTCCGACCCCGGCCTGCTGCGCCTGACGGCCGGACTGCGCACCGTCGGCTCGCTCGCCCTCACGCTGGGCGTGGTGGGCGTGTTCGGCGCGCGCGTCGAGCAACTGGTGGCGGGCGCGATGGCCGCCATGGTGGCCACCTTCGCGGTCCGTGAGAAGGACCGGCGCGGGCAGGCCCTGTCCCTCGCGGCGGGCCTGCCCGCGGCCTGGCTGGCGCTGACGCTCGGCACGCTGCTCAGCGGTACCTTCACCGGCACCGTCGTCTTCGTCGTACTGATCTTCGGCGCGGTCTACTGCCGCCGCTTCGGCGACCGGGGCTTCGCCCTCGGCATGATCGGCTTCCAGTCGTACTTCCTCTCTCAGTTCCTCGGCGTCGGCACGGCCGGGCTGCCCGGTCTGTACTGGCCGGTGGGCGCCGGCTTCGCCTGCAGCGCGCTGATCCGCTTCGGCGTCGTCCAGGCCGGCCCCGAACAGGTCCTGGGAAGGCTGCGCGCGGCGTTCCGGGCCCGCTTCGCCCAGCTGGTGAGCGCCCAGATCGAGCTGCTGGACGCCGGGCCCGACCAGGTCGACAAGGCCCTCGACCAGCTCCGCGGCCGTACCGCGCGCCTCCACGAGACGGCCATGATGATCCAGGCCCGGCTCACCGAGGGCACCCCCGACGACCGAGTCGCCTCCCTGGTGCAGCGCCGCATCGCCGACGCCGAGATCGCCGCCGAACGGCTCGGCCTGCTGATCCTCACCGCGCGGATGACCGAACGCGCCGGCGCCCCCGCCCGTGCCGACACCCTCACCCTCCACCTGCCCGGCGCCCCGCTGCCCGAGAGCGGTCTGCAACCGGTGCGGGACCGGGCCGCCGAGGCCCTCCACCGTGACCTGCGGGCCCTGCGCACCCTGGTGCTGCGCTCGGGCGACGAGCACCGCGGCACCGGCCTCGCCCAGCTGCGCAACCGGCTGCTCGGCTACCGCGACGACGACAAGCTGCCCGACCGGGCCTCCGCCGCGGTCCGCGACGTCTTCCGCGGCGTCGGCGAGGCCGCCCGCGCCGTGCTGGGCCTGCGGATCGCCCTGGGCGGGACCGCCGACGACGGCGACGACAGCCCCGAGACCGCCCGCAGCCGGGAGGAGATCGAGGCCGAGGACGCCGCCATCGCGGTCGCCGAGGGCGAGGAGGACGAGCGGGAAAAGGAACGCACCGGCCTGGAGCGGCCCACCACCCGCACGGCCGTGCAGGTCACCGTCGGCTCCGTCCTCGCGATCGCCGGCGGGGAGCTGCTCTCCCAGGAGCGCTGGTACTGGGCCGTGCTCGCCTGCTGGATCGTCTTCGTCAACACCAGCTCCACCGGCGAGATCCTGGTCAAGGCCTACCGCCGGCTGCTGGGCACCATGCTCGGCGTGGTGGCCGGCATCGTGCTGGCCGGGCTGGTCGGACAACGGGTGCCGCTCGCCTTCGCGCTCGTCCTGGTGCTGGTCTTCCTCACGCACTACCTGGCGCGGCTCTCGTACACGCTGATGTCGTTCTTCGTCACCGCGATGCTCGGGCTGCTCTACACGCTGCTGAACACCTACAGCCTGGACGTCCTGGTGCTGCGCCTGGGGGAGACGGCCCTGGGCGCAGCCTGCGGTCTGGCCGCCGCGGTCCTGGTCCTGCCGGTGCGCACGGCGCACCGCACCGACGAACTCCTGGTGACGGTGCTGGAGCGGCTGGCCGACGTCACCGGGTCCGCCGTCCGGCAGCTCAGCGGCGGCCCCTCGGCCGACCTGCTGGACCAGGCCAGGGAACTCGACGAGGCGCTGGGCGACCTGCGGTCCTCCACCCAGCCGCTGACCCACCCGATCACCCCGCTGCGCACCCGCCGCGACACCGCCCGGTACGTCGTCGCCCAGCTGGAGACCTGCGCCTACCACGCGCGGTCCCTGGCGGCGACGGCCGAACTGCTGCCCAGCCAGACCGCCATCGCCGCCGACCCGAGGCTGGCCGGGGCGGGGGAGCGGATCCTGCGCAACATCGACACCGTCGCCGCGCACGTCGAGGGGCGCAAGGACGCCGGAGAGCTGGAGACCGGCGCCAGCATCGCCTCGCTGCTCGAGCCCGGCTCGGGCGCCCGGGCCCGGTACGGCCAGGTCACCTACCGCGTGCTGGGCCACCTGGGGCGGCTGGACGACGCGGTCACCGGTCTCGCGCGGCCGCTGGAGGTCCCGCTGCGGCCACGCGGCCGACAGGCGGCGTGAAGCTCCGGGCCCCGTGAAGGCTCGGGCCGCATGAAGGCCCGCGCCGGATGAAGGCCTTCGTCTCGTGGAGAACCGCGCCTCATGAAGAACCGGGCCCCGGGGGAGTCCCGAAGCCCGGTGAGGCCGGTGCGGTCCGGTCGGTGGCCGGCGGAAGCCGGTCCTGGCCGGAACCTGTCAGAAGTCGGTGGGCAGGTCGCTGGCCTCCGCGATCCCGCGCAGCTCCTCGTCCTCGCGGCGACGCCGCAGCAGGGAGTCGGCGATCTCGCGGCGGCGCTCCGGGTCGGCGGCACTGGCCGCGTCGGTGACGACCCGGATGGGACCGGTGTCCTCGTAGTCGAGTTCGATCAGGACGTTGTCGAGACGGCCGGTGACCGCGGCGGCGATCACCAGGGCGGCCTCGTCACGGATCTCCTGCGGCACCGGGCCCTCGTCGGGGCAGTCGCCGTCCGGGCCGAGATCGGCCAGGTCGACGTCCTCACCGAGCGCCCGCAGCGCGGGCCGGACCAGGCGGAGCAGGAGGTCGTACTCCTCGGGGCTCAGTCGGAGACGCAGCAGGTCGAGGTAGAGCTCGACCGGTGCGCCGTCCGGCAGGTGCGGTTCGCTCATCGGCTCCGGGTTCCCCGAGTGGGACGCCGATCACATCCCGGGAGCCGATTCGTCCGAAGGGGTGGGGATGGTTTAAGCTTCACCCATACGACGTCATCGTCGTACCCCTGTACGGCCCCGACCGGTCTCCCCCGTCCGGTCGGGGTCTTTTGCGTCCGCGCCCGGCCTGTTAGCCGGCCGTTGCCCGCCCGCTCCCCGGTCTGCCCGAGGCCCTCACCGCCTTTGCCCACCCTTCACCCGTTCGAAGTGCTCCCGTCGGGGGGACCCGCTGACAATGGGGGAGGGGTGTGTGTCCGTAGTCCGCCCGGCCGGCGAGGAGCGTCGTGATGACCAAGCCGATCAAACTGCTGACCGCGCTGACTCCGGATCGCCGGGAACGGCTGATGACGCTGGCCAGGGAGGTCTCCTTCCCGGAGGACGCCCCGATCTTCGAGGAGGGCGGGGTCGCCGACCGCTTCTGGGTGGTGCGCTCGGGGCGCGTCGACCTCTACCAGCAGGTCACGCAGCTGCGTCGGGTGACCGTGGCGAGCCTGGGCGCGGGTGACCTGCTGGGCTGGTCCTGGCTGTTCCCGCCGCACGAGTGGGACTTCGGGGCGGTGGCCTTCAGCCCCGTTCGGGCCTACGAGTTCGAGGCGGCGCCGGTCCTCGAACTGTCCGAGGAGGACGCGGGCCTGGGCCTGTCGCTGATGCGCATCGTCGCCGAGATCCTCGCCTACCGTCTGGAGTCCACCCGGGTCCAGCTCCTCGAGTCCTTCAAGCACCCCCACCGCTGAGCCTGGGCCCGCCACGCCTCCGCCACGCCGCCTGCGCGGCGGGGAGCGCCCGGGTCAGACGCGGTAGCGGCGCAGGGACGGCGTGAGGACGGCGAGGGCGAGCGTCAGCAGGACCACGAGCGCGCCGCCCCCCGCCACGGCCCACCGGGTGCCCGCCGCCGACGCGGCCGTCCCGTGCAGGACGTCGGCCAGCCGCGGTCCGCCCGCGACCACCACCGTGAAGACGCCCTGCATCCGGCCCCGCATCTCGTCCGTCGCCGCGGACAGCAGGATCGCCCCGCGGAAGACCATGGAGACCATGTCGGCCACTCCGCCCGCCGCCAGGCAGGCCACGGCCACCCACAGGTTGCCGGTGAGCCCGAAGCCCATCACGGCCAGGCCCCAGCCCACGACCGAGCCGATCACCATCCAGCCGTGCTGCCGCGCCCGCGAGAAGGTGCCGGAGAACAGGCCGCCGATCACGGCGCCGACCGGGATCGCAGCGAACAGCAGACCCAGCGCGAACTCGGAGCCGTACGCCCCGAAGGTCTCCTCCGCCATCTGCGGGAAGAGCGCCCGGGGCATGCCGAACACCATGGCGATGATGTCCGCGAGGAAGGAGAGCAGCAGCACCTGTTGCATGCCGATGTACCGGAAACCGTCCACGACCTCCCGCAGCCCGGCCCGCCGGGGGGCGCCGCCGTCGGCCAGGGGCGGCAGCGCCGGGAGGCGCCAGACCGCCCACACGGTCACGGTCAGCGCGAGGGCGTCGATCAGGTAGAGCTCGGGAAGCCCGACGAGCGGTATCAGCGCCCCCGCGAGCAGCGGACCGGCCACCAGACCGGTCTGCATCACCGTGGACCCCAGAGCGTTGGCGGCCGGCAGCTCGTCGGCCGGCACCAGCCGGGCGATGGAGGCGGTCCGTGCCGGCGAGTTCAGCCCGAAGAACGCCTGCTGCACCGCGAGCAGCACCATCAGCACCGGGACGGAGTCCGTTCCGGCGGCCGCCTGGACCCAGAACAGCACCGAGGTCACCGCGATGCCGGTGTTGGTCACCAGCAGGAGCTTGCGCCGGTCGACCGTGTCGGCGACCGCGCCGCCCCAGAGCGCGAAGAGCACCATCGGCACCAGTCCGGCGAGGCTCGCGTAGCCGACCCAGGCGGAGGAGCCGGTGATGTCGTAGATCTGCTTGGGGACCGCCACCGCCGTGAGCTGACTCCCCACCGAGGTGACGATGGTGGACGTCCACAGCCGCCGGTAGGCGGGCCGCCGCAGCGGGCGGGTGTCCATGGCGAAGCGACGCCAGCCCGGGCGCGCGGCGGCCGCCGGCGGGCTCGCCGCCTGGCCCTCGACGGCCGGCGACGGGGGGCTGTCGATGCCCTCGTGGCCCTCATGGTCCTCGACGCCGCTGCGACTGCTGGTGTCCACGGATGGCACGCACTCTCTCGATGCTCGCTACAACTATCCGGACAGCATCATCCCCCATGGGCGGGCCGGTGTGTTCACCGGCCCGCCCATGGGGGAGGGGGATCGAGAGGTTGCGAGCTGAGGCTCAGGCCACCGACGGGTCGAGCAGGCCCTTGCGGAGCTTCTTGATGATGCGGCTCAGCAGACGGGAGACGTGCATCTGGGAGATGCCCAGCTCCTCGCCGATCTGCGCCTGCGTCCGCTCCTCGACGAAGCGCATGTGGATGATCTGGCGGTCGCGCTCGTCCAGCTCGGCGATGAGCGGGGCGAGGGAGTGGAAGTCCTCCACCAGCTCCAGGGAGGCGTCCTCGGCGCCGATGAAGTCCGCCAGCACGGCCTCGCCGTCGTTGCCGCCGTCCCGGGTGAGCGCGGCGTCCAGGGAGGAGGAGGTGTAGCAGTTCGAGGCCTTCTGGGCCTCGACGACCTCCGACTCCGGCAGGGACATCAGCGCGGAGAGCTCACGCGTGGTGGGCGTGCGGCCCAGCCGGCTGCGCAGCTCCTCGGTCGCCCGGGCCAGCTCGACCCGGGCCTCCTGCAGACGGCGCGGGACGTGGACGGCCCAGCTGGTGTCACGGAAGAAGCGCTTGATCTCGCCCACGATGTAGGGGACCGCGAAGGAGGTGAACTCGACCTCGCGGGTCAGCTCGAACCTGTCGATCGCCTTGATCAGACCGATGGTGCCGACCTGGACGATGTCCTCCATCGAGTCGTCGCGGCCGCGGAAGCGGGACGCGGCGTACCGGACGAGGGACAGGTTCATCTCGATGAGCGTGTTGCGGGCGTACTGGTACTCCGGGGTGCCCTCTTCGAGCCCGGCGAGGCGGTTCAGGAACGCACGCGAAAGTTCCCGGGCGTCCCTGGGGGCCACGGCGGAAGGGTCCTCGATGTACGGGAGCCCCGCGGTCATCTCCTCGGTCCGAACCTCCCACTGCGCCGTGGTCGTTGCCTCTCCCGCGGTCACGGCTGCCATGCTGTTCCTCTCTGATCGTCTGCAGTCATCGAACACTCCGTACAGGTCGTCGAACAGATCCTTGTATACGTCGTATTCGTCCTCGTAGCTGCGTGCCACCATTTTGCCGGGTGACATCGCTCGCTTGCCCCGAGGTTCGCTTCGTACTCCACCCGGAGGAAAACTTTTCTGTGAAGCGGATCTCATCAAGCCCTGACCAGCGCTTTCGCTCGGAGTGACCGCAAGTCGGCGACGCGGCGACGCCGCGCGGGAGCCGCCCGCGTGCGGGGTTGCGTGACGGCAGTCACAATATTGGAGATCGAGGCGTTTGCCGTCCGACCCCTGGGGCAGGTGGGGTTTCGTGCTTCGGACCGGAGAAACGCGCCGCAGGTCGGCGCGACCGCCCGGCACCCGAAACCTCCCGGCGACCGTGGGCAGCGTATCCGCGGCAGTTCCCTGACCCCCCACTGCTCAGGAGCTCAATCGCATGGTCATCGATATGTCGACTAGTCGCTCCGAAACGGCACAAACCACCGCACACCGGACCTCCGGCGGCCGCCGGCCGCACGACGACGCCCCCGACACCGCGGCCGCGTTCTCCCGGCTCGCCGGGCTGGGCCCCGGACCGGAGCGCGACGCGGTGCGCGAGGAGTTGACCGAGGCGTGGCTGCCGATGGCCCACCGCATCGCGAGTCGTTTCCGCGACCGCGGCGAATCGGTGGAGGATCTGAGGCAGGTCGCCGCGCTCGGACTGGTGAAGGCGATCGACCGGTTCGACCCCTCCCGGGGCGCGTTCGAGAGCTACGCGGTCCCCACCATCACCGGTGAGATCAAGCGGCACTTCCGTGACCGCATGTGGGCCCTGCGGGTCCCGCGCCGGGTGCAGGAGCTCCGCAACAAGGTGCGGGTGGCCCGGCGGGAGCTCACCCAGAGCCCCGGCAGCCCCGAGCCGAGTACCGCGCGGATCGCCGAGTACACCGGGCTGACCGAGGAAGAGGTCGCCACCGGCATGGAGGCGCTGGAGAGCTTCAGCACCCTCTCGCTGGACGCGGAGCTCTCCTCCGACGACGACGGGTACAGCCTGGCCGACACGCTCGGCTCCTCGGACTCCGCCTACGACACCGTGGTGGACCGCGAGGCGGCGAAGGAAGGGCTGCGCCGGCTCCCCGAGCGGGAGCGGGCCATCCTCTACATGCGGTTCTTCGAGGACATGACACAGAACCGGATCGCTGACCGGCTGGGCATCTCCCAGATGCACGTGTCGCGGCTCATCAGCCGCAGCTGCGCGCGGGTACGGGAGGAAGCCCTCGGCCAGGGCATGCGAACCGCCTTCGTGAAGGAGTAGGTCCATGCTCACGCCTCACCCCGCCACGCTGCGCAAACTGGTCGACGAGTACCACGCCCTGCTCGCCGAGGAGGCCGAGCGGGGCGGCCCGCGCACCGGCCGGTGCTCCGAGGACCTGGCCTACACCCTGTGCGTCTCCACCGGCACCCGCGACATCCGTGCCGCGCTGGCCGCGGCGCACCGGATGCTCGCCGCCGGCCCCCTGACGCCGGGCGGCGCACTGGGCGGCGGTCTGCCGGCCGCCGGCCGGATGGGCGCGGCCCGCATCCGGGGCGCCGGGCGGCCGCTGGTCGCCGAGGGCGGGGAACCCGTGGCGTCATGAGCCGGCGAGGAGTGGTGCGGTGAACTGCGCGCGGTCCGGTGCCCAGCCAGTCCATGGGCGGACGCGGGCCGCCGTGGCGAGTGCCTCGGCGGCCCGCGCATTCGCGGTGGCCGTGGTCCGCGACCAGTGGGAGACCCCCTACCGCAGGGCGCCCGAGGGCGCCCTCGTCGATCTGCGGCTGGTCGTCTCCGAGCTGGTCTCCAACGCGCTCCGGCACGGCGGAGGTCTCACCGGCTTCGACGCCCGGCCCGAGGCCGTGGGAGTGCGAGTGGTGGTGCGCGACGCCAGCGACCGCGTGCCGGAGGCCGTCTCCGCGCCCGGGGGCTTTCCCGAGGGGGAGGAGCACCTGGAGCGCACCGCCCCCGGCGGCTACGGCTGGCCGCTCATCCACCGGCTGGCACGTGACATCCACGTCGAACGTCTTCCCGAAGGGGGTAAGGCCGTCAGTGCGTTGATTCCGCTGACCGTCTCCCGGGAGGACTGACACTCCCGCTCGCCCACGTCCGCCGGGAGGACCGGCCTCCGGTCGAGCACCATGGCCCGCCGCACGTGCGCGCCTCCGGCCGTCCGCCCGTGATCACCAGGGCAGGAAGACGTGAATGTCCTTGCCGCCGTTGCGGCCCACCACGCTGACCTGGTCGGACAGCGTGTGCACGAGGTGCCAGCCGATGCCCCCGCCGCCACGGCTGGGCTGGAACGGCCGGGGAGCCGGCGGCTTGGGGTTGCTGTCGCTCATGGTGACGTGGACGCCGTCGAAGGTGCGGCGCATCCTCAGTTCGAACGGGCCGGGGGCGTACTGGACGGCGTTCGCGGCCAGCTCGGTGACCACCAGCAGGATGTCGTCCCAGTGTTCCGGCGCCGAAGGAGGAGTGGGGCGCGAGAGCGCGCTCAGAAACTCCTCGGCGGCGAGCCTGGCGTCCGTCACGTCCGGCAGTTCACCGGAGAACGTGGCGGTCAGGCTCTTCACGTCTTCGTCGTGGTGGTGATGGGCAAGCGCGTCTTCCCCGCGCGGCTCGGATGCCATGTCGCCTTCCCCAGCCCCTCGGGCGCGGTGCTGTCGCGCAGTCGTCCTCTTCCTTCGTTGCATGTTCCCGAAGGGCGGGAAGCTACGCGCCCCGAAGGGCGGGAGGGGCGGTGGGGGCACGTGCGTGCGGAGCAAACGGTTCCGGTCCGGTGGGCCGGGGAACCCGGCGCGCATGAGCTACTCGAATCCCGACCCGGACCCGTCCCGTTCCACCGGCCTGGAGCCCGGCGGGGGAGTCCCGCCGGGCGAGACCCCGCCCGCGGAGAGCAGCATGCCGGAGGCGGGTCCCAGCGAGGCCCACAACCCGGCCAAGGGCTGGGCCAAGGGCCCGTTGGTCCTCATCGCGCTGGTCGTGCTGCTGGTGGCCGTCGGCATGATCGGCTACGCGGTGGGCGTGTGGAACTGACCGTGAACCGAGAAGGGGAGGGCCGGGCGGCGACGCGCCGCCCGGCCCTCCCCTTGTCACCGGACGCGCACGCGGCGCCGGAGGCGACGGATCAGACGGGCCGAAGCCAGACGGTGGCCAGCGGCGGCACGGTCATCCGCAGGAACCCGTCCTGCTGCCGCTCCAGCACCCCCTCGTTGCGGACGTCGCTGCCGCCGTACCGCAGGTCGTCGGTGTTCAGCGTCTCCCGCCAGACGTGACCCGCCTCCTGGGGTACCCACAACGCGTAGTCGTGCCGCACCACCGGGGAGAAGTTGCTGACCGACAGCAGCGGCGCCCCGTCGTGGCCGTACCGGACGAAGGCCAGCAGGTTGTCGTCGGCACTGTCGCAGGCCACCCACCGGAAGCCCGCCGGGTCGGTGTCCCGCTGCCACAGCGCCGGCGTGGCCCGGTACTGGCCGTTGAGCTCACGCACCAGGTGCTGCACGCCCTCGTGGTCCGCGCGGGCCCCGTAGGCGGCGTCCAGCAGCCACCACTCCGGCCCCCTTTCCAGCTTCCACTCGTCGCCCTGCGCGAACTCCTGGCCCATGAAGAGGAGCTGCTTGCCGGGGTGGGCCCACATGAAGGCGAGGTAGGCGCGGTGGTTGGCGCGCCGCTGCCACCAGTCGCCCGGCATCTTGGAGACCAGCGCCTGCTTGCCGTGCACCACCTCGTCGTGCGAGATGGGCAGCACATAGTTCTCGCTGTAGGCGTAGATCATCGAGAACGTCATCTCGTGGTGGTGGTACTTGCGGTGCACCGGCTCGTGGCTGATGTACTCCAGGGAGTCGTGCATCCAGCCCATGTTCCACTTCAGGCCGAAGCCCAGGCCGCCGCTCTCGGTGGGGCGGGTCACGCCCTCCCAGGCGGTCGACTCCTCGGCGATGGTCACCACGCCCGGGTTGCGCCGGTAGACGGTGGCGTTCATCTCCTGCAGGAAGCGCACCGCGGCCCAGTCCTCCCGGCCGCCGTGCTCGTTGGGCTGCCACTGCCCGTCCTCGCGGGAGTAGTCGAGGTAGAGCATCGAGGCGACGGCGTCCACCCGCAGGCCGTCGATGTGGAACTCCTCGCACCAGTAGACCGCGTTGGCCACCAGGAAGTTGCGCACCTCGGTACGGCCGAAGTCGAACTCGAAGGTGCCCCAGTCCGGGTGCTCCGCCCGCATCTCGTTGCCGGGCTCGTACAGCGGGAAGCCGTCGAACCGGGCCAGCGCCCAGTCGTCCTTCGGGAAGTGGGCCGGCACCCAGTCCATGATCACGCCGATGCCGGCCCGGTGCAGGCTGTCCACCAGGAACTTGAAGTCGTCCGGGGTGCCCAGGCGGGCGGTCGGGGCGTAGAAGCCGGTGACCTGGTAGCCCCAGGACGGGGCGAAGGGGTGCTCGGCGACCGGCATCAGCTCGACGTGGGTGAAGCCCAGGTCCTTGACGTACTTCGGCAGCTGCTCGGCGAGCTGCCGGTAGGTGAGCCCCGGCCGCCAGGACGCCAGGTGGACCTCGTACACGGAGAAGGGCGCCTCGTGCACCGGGCGGTCTCCCCGGTGTGCCATCCAGTCCTGGTCGCCCCACTCGTAGTGCGAGGCGGTCACCACCGAGGCGGTGGCCGGCGGGCACTCGGTGCGGCGGGCCATCGGGTCCGCCTTCAGCAGACGGGTGCCGTAGCTCGTGGCGATCTCGAACTTGTACAGGGTGCCCTCGCCGACGTCCGGGAGGAACAGCTCCCACACCCCGGAGGCGCCCATCGAGCGCATCGGGAAGGCGGTGCCGTCCCAGAAGGTCGACTCCATCGCGACCCGCACCCCGGAGGCGTTCGGCGCCCAGACCGAGAAACGCGTGCCGGCCACGCCCTGGTGGACCATGGGCTCCGCGCCCAGGGCCTTCCACAGCTGCTCGTGCCGGCCCTCACGGATCAGGTGCAGGTCGAGCTCGCCCAGCGCGGGCAGGAACCGGTACGGGTCCTCGGTCTCGACCTCGGCCTGCGGGTACACCACGTGCAGCCGGTAGGCGGGGACCGCCTCGAGGGCGAGCGAGCCGCCGAACAGGCCGTCGCCCTCGTCGTTCAGCGGCACGTGCCGTCCGCCGTCGAGGACCAGGCTGACGCCGCGCGCCCCCGGCCGCAGGGCCCGGAAGACCACGCCGTCGGCCACCGGGTGCGCGCCGAGCAGGGCGTGCGGGTCGTGGTGACAACCGGAGAGCAGACGGTGCCGGTCACCCGCGTCCATCGGCGGCGCGGGCGGCGCGCCCGGGACGACGGGCCTGCGCACCACCGGGGCCGAGGCCCGGCGGCGCCCGGACCGGGCGGGCGCCCGGTCGGCGTCGGCCGCGCCCGCAC
>NZ_JBRIOU010000006.1:245705-249701 GCF_053474865.1 Streptomyces sp. CO7 | reverse complement strand
GTCTCACGCAGTGCCATATTCGGGTTCAGCCTCCTAGAACGGCGAGACGCCGGATCGCTGCCATTGGAACGGGGAGCCAGTCGGGCCGGTGCTTGGCCTCGTAGAGGACCTCGTACACCGCCCGGTCGGTCTCGTAGGCGCGCAGTACGCCGGGCTCGTCGCGGGGGTCCCACCCCGAGCCGCGCGCGTACCCCGCGCAGTAGGCCTCACGGCACTGCCGGGCCCACTCGGGGTGCCACGGCCGGCGGGTGCGGGCCGCGTAGTCGAAGGAACGGAGCATGCCCGCCACGTCGCGCACCGGGGAGTGCACGCTGCGGCGCTCCGCCAGCGGCCGGGACGGCTCGCCCTCGAAGTCGATGACGAACCACCGGCTGCCGGCCCGCAGCACCTGCCCCAGGTGCAGGTCGCCGTGGATGCGCTGGGCCGGCCGGTCCGCCTCCAGCGAGGCGAACGCCGCGGACAGCCCCGGCACGTACGGCCGCAGGTCCGGCACGGCACGGGCGGTGTCGTGCAGCCGCTCGGTCATCTCCTGGGCCAGCCGGCCCTTCTGCGGCGCGGCCTCCGGGCCGAGCGGGCCCCGCGGGAACGCCGCCGCCAGCGCCTGGTGGACCTCCGCGGTGGCCAGGCCCAGGGCGTGCGCCTCACGGGTGAAGTCGTTCTCCGCGGCCAGCGCGTTCAGGCCGAGCGTCCAGCCGTCCGTCGCGGAGGGCAGGAAGGGCTGCAGCACGCCGAGCGTGGCCTCGAAGGGCTGTGAGGTGCGGAACCAGGCGGTCGGCGCCGGCACCCGGGTGCAGCCCGTGCGCGCCAGCGCCCACGGCACCTCCCAGTCCGGGTTGATGCCGGGCTGGATCCGGCGGAACACCTTGAGGATGTACTGGTCGCCGTAGACCAGCGAGGTGTTGGACTGCTCGGCGGCGAGCAGCCGCGGGGCGAGCCCGGCCGGCAGGCAGACGCTGGTGTCGCGCTCGAAGCTGAGCGGCCCGGTGACACCGGGATGGCGCAGCCGGTCGAGCAGCAGCGCCGCCGAACGGGGCTCGCGCAGGGCGTCGTAGACCGCCATGCCGGCCAGCGGGCCGGTGCCGGCCCGGCCGATGAACGCCTCCGCCAGGCGCGGCGGCAGCTCCCGCCGCGCCCCCAGCAGCAGTTGGTAGCAGTCGCCGGGACGGGAGGCGCCCGGGGTGGCCGGGCCGGTGTGCTCGGCGTGCACCAGCAGGTGCAGGCAGCCCGGATGCAGCTCCGTCATGGACAGCAGCTTCAGATCGGTCACGGGCCGGTCCTTGCCCGCGAACCAGCGCTGCTGTGGCAGCCATTCGAGCAACAGCCCCTTGAGGGAGGCCATGGGCTCGGCGGCGACCGGGCGGGCGGTGCGGAGCGATGCTGTCTTCGTCATGGCGTGTCCTTTCGCGGGCTCAGGCTCACAGTCGTCGGCTGGCGCGGGGTGCGACTCGGACGAGCCGGAACCAGTAGAAGCCGTGGCCTGCCAGGGTCAGCAGGTACGGCAGTTCGCCGATGGCCGGAAAGCGGACTCCGCCGAACAGTTCGACCGGGTGACGTCCTTCGAAGGCGCTCAGGTCGAGTTCGGTGGGCTGGGCGTAGCGGGAGAAGTTGTGCACGCACACGACGGTGTCGTCCTCGTGTTCCCTCAGGAAGGCGAGCACCGCGGGGTTCGAGGAGGGGAGTTCGGTGTAGGTGCCCAGCCCGAAGGCCGGGTTCTCCTTGCGGATCTCGATCATCCGGCGGGTCCAGTGCAGCAGCGACGACGGCGAGGCCATCGAGGCTTCCACGTTGGTGACCTGGTAGCCGAAGACGGGGTCCATGATGGTCGGCAGGTTGAGCCGGCCGGGGTCGCAGGAGGAGAAGCCGGCGTTGCGGTCGGGCGTCCACTGCATGGGGGTGCGTACCCCGTCGCGGTCGCCGAGCCAGATGTTGTCGCCCATCCCGATCTCGTCGCCGTAGTACAGGACGGGGGAGCCGGGCAGCGACAGGAGCAGAGCGGTGAAGAGCTCGATCTGGTTGCGGTCGTTGTCGAGGAGGGGCGCGAGGCGGCGGCGGATGCCGATGTTGGCCCGCATCCGCGGGTCCTTGGCGTACTCCGCGTACATGTAGTCGCGTTCCTCGTCGGTGACCATCTCCAGGGTCAGCTCGTCGTGGTTGCGCAGGAAGATGCCCCACTGGCACTTCGCCGGGATGGCGGGGGTCTTCGCCAGGATTTCGGAGACCGGGTAGCGGGACTCACGCCGGACGGCCATGAAGATGCGCGGCATGACCGGGAAGTGGAACGCCATGTGGCACTCATCGCCGCCGGAGGCGAAGTCGCCGAAGTAGTCGACCACGTCCTCGGGCCACTGGTTGGCCTCCGCCAGCAGCACGGTGTCCGGGTAGTGCGCGTCGATCTCCTTGCGCACCCGCTTCAGGAACTGGTGCGTGGCCGGCAGGTTCTCGCAGTTGGTCCCCTCCTCGGCGTAGAGGTAGGGGACGGCGTCCAGGCGGTAGCCGTCCACGCCGAGGTCGAGCCAGAACCGCAGGGCCGCCAGGATCTCCTCCTGCACGGCCGGGTTCTCGTAGTTGAGGTCCGGCTGGTGGGAGAAGAAGCGGTGCCAGAAGTACTGGCCGCGGACCGGGTCGTAGGTCCAGTTGGACGTCTCGGTGTCGACGAAGATGATGCGCGCGTCGGCGTACCGGCTGTCGTCGTCGGCCCAGACGTAGTAGTCGCCGTACGGGCCGTCGGGGTCCTTGCGGGACTCCTGGAACCACGGGTGCTGGTCGCTGGTGTGGTTCATGACGAAGTCGATGATCACGCGCATGCCGCGCTGGTGCGCGGCATCGACGAACTCCACGAAGTCGGCCAGGTCGCCGAACTCGGGCAGCACGGCGGTGTAGTCGGAGACGTCGTAACCGCCGTCGCGCAGCGGCGACTTGAAGAACGGCGGGATCCACAGACAGTCCACGCCGAGCCACTGGAGATAGTCCAGCTTCGAGGTCAGGCCCTTGAGGTCCCCGACACCGTCGCCGTTGGAGTCGTGGAAGGAGCGGACCAGGACCTCGTAGAAGACGGCGCGCTTGAACCAGTCCGGGTCCCGGTCACGGGCCGGCGTGTCCTCGAAGGTGTCCGGGACGGGGTCGTTGACGGTCATGGCGCTGCGTTCCCTCCGGCCTGGACGTGGAAGCCCTGCACATGGAAGACGTGGGCCGGCCGCACGCCGGGCTCGAGACGGACGTAGTTGGCGGCGCTCCAGTGGTAGGTCTCACCCGTCAGCTCGTCCCGCACCGGCACCGAACCGTGCGGGTCGACACCCAGACGGGCCAGGTCGGGGCGGACCGTCGCCTCCTGCGCGTGGTGCGGGTCGAGGTTGGCGACCACCAGCACCGTGTCGTCGCCCTCGCTCTTGCTGTACGCGATCACGGCGTCGTTGTCCGTCGGATGGAAGCGCAGGTTGCGCAGCCGTTGCAGCGCGGGATGGCGTCGCCGGATGCCGTTGAGCTCGGCGAGCAGGGGGGCGAGGGTGCGGCCCTCCCGCTCGGCGGCCTCCCAGTCACGGGGGCGCAGCTCGTACTTCTCCGAGTCCAGGTACTCCTCGCTGCCCTCGCGCAGCGCCGCGCCCTCGCAGAGCTCGAAGCCCGCGTAGACGCCCCAGGCGGGGGAGAGGGTGGCCGCCAGGACCGCGCGGACCTCGAAGGCGGGCCGGCCGCCCTGCTGCAGGTAGGCGTGCAGGATGTCCGGGGTGTTCACGAACAGGTTGGGCCGCAGGTAGGCCGCCGAGTCGCCCGACAGCTCGCTCAGGTACTCGGTCAGTTCGTGCTTGGTGTTGCGCCAGGTGAAGTAGGTGTACGACTGCTGGAAGCCGACCTGGGCGAGTGTCTCCATCATGGCGGGGCGGGTGAAGGCCTCGGCCAGGAAGATGACGTCGGGGTCGGCGGCGTTGATCTCACCGATGACCTTCTCCCAGAAGACGACCGGCTTGGTGTGCGGGTTGTCGACGCGGAAGATCCGCACCC
>NZ_JBRIOU010000006.1:242643-245605 GCF_053474865.1 Streptomyces sp. CO7 | reverse complement strand
CCAGGAAGATGACGTCGGGGTCGGCGGCGTTGATCTCACCGATGACCTTCTCCCAGAAGACGACCGGCTTGGTGTGCGGGTTGTCGACGCGGAAGATCCGCACCCCGTGGTCCATCCAGAACCGCAGCACCCGCACCGTCTCCTCGACCAGGCCGGGCAGGTCCTGGTCGAAGGCGATCGGGTAGATGTCCTGGTACTTCTTCGGCGGGTTCTCCGCGTACGCGATCGACCCGTCGGGACGGTGGTGGAACCAGTCCGGGTGCTTCTCCACCCACGGATGGTCCGGCGAGCACTGCAGGGCGAAGTCCAGCGCGATCTCCAGCCCCAGTTCCGAGGCCCTCGCCACGAAGGCGTCGAAGTCCTCGATCGTCCCCAGGTCCGGGTGGACCGCGTCGTGCCCGCCCTCCTGCGAACCGATCGCCCACGGCACGCCGACGTCCCACTCCCCGGCGGTCAGCGAGTTGTTCCGCCCCTTGCGATGGGTGCGCCCGATCGGGTGAATGGGCGGCAGGTAGACGACGTCGAAGCCCATCGCGGCGACGGCCGGCAACCGCTCGGCGGCGGTGCGGAAGGTTCCGCTGACCGGCGGCCCGTCCTGCGGCACCACGGCGCCCTCGGAGCGCGGGAAGAACTCGTACCAGGAGCCGTACAGCGCCCGCTCCCGCTCCACCAGCAACGGCATCGGCCGCGCCGCCGACACCAGCTCCCGCAACGGGTGCCGCTCCAGGGCCTCCTCGGCGGCGGGGTCGAAGGCGGCGGCGAAGCGCTCGTCCACGTCCAGCGAGTCGTCGCCCAGCGCCCGGGCGGCGCGGCGGACCGCGTCCCGGCCCGGCCCCTTGGGCACCCGGCGGGCCGCCCGCGCGAACAGCTCGGCGCCCTCCTCCAGGACCAGACCCACGTCGATGCGCGCCGGAATCTTGATGCGGGCGTGCCGCCGCCAGGTGGCCACCGGATCGCTCCACGCCTCCACGGTGTACGTCCACAGCCCCGTCCGGTCCGGCGTCACCAGGGCGCCCCACCGGTCGGTCCCCGGAGCCAGCTCGCGCATCGGCGTCCACCGCCCGGGGCGGCCGTCGGGATCCCGCAGCACGACGTTCGCCCCGACCGCGTCATGGCCCTCGCGGAACACCGTGGCCGTGACCTCGAAGGTCTCGCCGACCACTGCCTTCGCGGGACGTCTGCCGCACTCGACGGCCGGACGGACGTCGCGGACGGGAATGCGGCCGATGGCCTGGGGTCGCTTCATGGTTCTGCCTTCGTGAGCGGGATACCGGGGAGGAATCGGGGCGGGGCCGGTGCCGTCTACCGGCCCGCGGGCGAACGGCGTCCGCCCGGAGGGCCGCGCCGGCCAGGCCGGCCGGCGGTCCGCCGCCCGCGCAGGGGCGGCGCCTCGCGCCGCTCCTCGCGCAGGTAGGGGACGGGACCGGAGCGCAGGTAGCGCTCGGCGGCGTCCGCCGCCTCGCGCGCGCAGCGCTTCCCCATCAGGGCGCACAAGGCGTAGCCCGAGTCCTCGAAGCGGTCGCGCACCGCCGGGTCGGCGGGGGATGCGAGCATCACCCGTTCCCAGGCCCGGTACCGGCTGAGGTCGCGGGCCACTTCGGCCTTGGCCGGGAGCAGCATGGGGCGGGCCCCCTCTCGATGCTTAGGACGGTTGCTGGGCAGGCTTGTCACCCATGGTGCACATGGGACCACGCAGCGTCTTGTTGGGGGTTCAACGACCGCTGGAGTCGTCTCGGGTTGCACGAACGGCGTAAGACTCTCACCCTGAAGGTGACTCAGAAGCGAACACCGCTCACGCTTCGTGTTCGGGGCTCGTGTCCGCCAAGTGGCACGAGGAGGCGGGGAGCTTCGCCGGTGAGGAGCCAACGAGATGAAGACCGCAGTGCCCTGCTACTACCACCTCGACGTGGAGGTCGGTCCGCAACGGGTCGACCAGGTCGGCCGGATCCTGGCCGCCCATCTCCGGTTCTGGAGTCTGGACAACCTCGTCGACCCGGTCCGCCGCGGCGCCGAGGTGCTGCTGCACGCCATCGAGGAGCACGCCGTCGACAAGAAGACCTCCATCGAGATGTGGTGGAACGGTCAGCACCTGATCACCGCGGTCGGGCAGAACGACCGCAACCTCCGCCCCGACCTCGAGCTGCGCCCCTGCCTGACCCACATCGCCACGCACAGCGACGGCTGGGGCTGCTGCGACACGGGCGCCGCCCGGATCATCTGGTTCACCCGGCGCGCCCGCTCCGGGGAGAGGGTCCCGCTGGTGCCCGTCGGTCCCGACCCGCTGGTCACCGAGGCGCTCGAACTGCCGCGGGAGAGGCAGCGCGTCCTGGCCCTGGCCGGGTCCGCGCCGCCGCCGGAGGTCGCCGCCGTGCACGAGAGCGTGGTGACGCGGTGACCGCGCGCAGGACCGAGAGCTCCGGGGCGCCCGTGTGGAGCGGGCGCCCCAGCCCGCTGGGCGCCACCTACGACGGCCAGGGCACCAACTTCGCGCTCTTCAGCGAGGTCGCCGAGCGCGTGGATCTGGTGCTGGCGGACGACGACGGATCGCACCGCACGGTGACGATGCACGAGGTCGACGGCTTCGTCTGGCACTGCCACCTGCCCGGCGTGGGCCCCGGCCAGCGGTACGGCTACCGGGTCCACGGCCCCTGGGACCCCTCCATGGGCCACCGCTGCAACCCGAGGAAGCTGCTGCTCGACCCGTACGCCCGCGCCGTCGACGGCATGCCGGACGACCACCCCTCGCTCTACGAGCGAGCCCCCCGCGGCCGCTCCACGGCCGACAGCGCGGGGCACACCATGCTGGGTGTGGTCACCGATCCGTACTTCGACTGGGGCGACGACCGCTCACCCGGACGGCCGTACGCGGACTCCGTGGTCTACGAGACCCACGTCCGCGGTCTCACCCGCACCCACCCCAAGGTGCCCGCCCGCCTGCGCGGCACCTACGCCGGCCTCGCCC
>NZ_JBRIOU010000006.1:238155-242543 GCF_053474865.1 Streptomyces sp. CO7 | reverse complement strand
GCCCCGCGGTGATCGAACACCTCACCTCCCTCGGGGTGACGGCCGTCGAACTGATGCCGGTGCACCAGTTCGTCCAGGACGGCGTGCTGCAGGGCAGGGGCCTCACCAACTACTGGGGCTACAACACCATCGGCTTCTTCGCGCCCCACAACGAGTACGCCGCCCGCGGCACCCGCGGTGAACAGGTGAACGAGTTCAAGGCGATGGTGAAGGCACTCCACGAGGCCGGGCTCGAGGTCATCCTCGACGTGGTCTACAACCACACCGCCGAGGGCAACGAGAAGGGCCCCACCCTCTCCTTCCGCGGCATCGACAACGCCTCCTACTACCGCCTGGTGGACGGCGACTGGGGGCACTACTACGACACCACGGGCACCGGGAACAGCCTGCTGATGCGTCACCCGTACGTGCTACAGCTCATCATGGACTCGCTGCGCTACTGGGTGACGGAGATGCACGTCGACGGCTTCCGCTTCGACCTGGCGGCCACCTTGGCCCGTCAGTTCCACGAGGTCGACCGGCTGTCGGCGTTCTTCGACCTGATCCAGCAGGACCCGGTGATCAGCCGCGTGAAGCTGATCGCCGAACCGTGGGACCTCGGCGACGGCGGTTACCAGGTGGGCAACTTCCCGCCGCTGTGGTCGGAGTGGAACGGCCTCTACCGCGACGCGGTGCGGGACTTCTGGCGGGCGGAGGACCACAGCCTGGCCGAGTTCGCCTCCCGGCTGACCGGCTCCTCCGACCTCTACGAGCGCGACCGCCGCCGGCCGCGCGCCAGCATCAACTTCGTCACCGCCCACGACGGCTTCACGCTGCGGGACCTGGTCTCCTACAACGACAAGCGCAACGAGGCCAACGGCGAGGACAACCGCGACGGGGAGAGCCACAACCGCTCCTGGAACTGCGGCGTCGAGGGCGAGACCGACGACGAGGGCGTCCTCGAGCTCCGCGCCCGGCAGCAGCGCAACTTCCTGGCCACCCTGCTGCTCTCCCAGGGCATCCCGATGCTCTGCCACGGCGACGAACTGGGCCGCACCCAGCGGGGCAACAACAACGCCTACTGCCAGGACAACGAGATCTCCTGGATCGACTGGCGCGGCCTCGGCGAGGAGCAGCGCGACCTGATCGGCTACACCAGCCGCCTGATCACCCTGCGCCGCGAGCACCCCGTGCTGCGGCGCCGCCGCTTCTTCCGCGGCGAGACCCCGGTGCGCGAGGGCCGGCCGCTGCCCGACCTGGTGTGGCTGCTGCCCGACGCCACCGAGATGGCCGACGAGGACTGGCACCGCTCCGACGCCCATGCCATCGGGGTCTTCCTCAACGGCGACGCCATCGCGGAACGGGACTCCTACGGCCAGCGCGTGGTGGACGACTCCTTCCTGCTGCTGTTCAACAGCTACTGGGAGCCGATGGCCTTCCGGCTGCCGTCGGCCGCCTACGGCGAGCGGTGGACGGCGCTGATCGACACGGCCGACCCGCAGGGGACGCCGGACGAGTCCGAGCACAAGGCGGGCACCACGCTCGTCGTGGAGTCGCGCAGCCTGGTGGTGCTCTCCCGGCCCCCGCTGACGGTCTGACGCGGCGGCGAACGCGCCGGCGGGGCGCGGCGGACGCGCAGCTGCGGCGGCGACCCGTCCGGGTCGCCGCCGCAGCTGCGTCCGTCGTGCCCACCGTGCCACCGTCTGCGGGGTGCGCGGGCGGCACGCGGTCAGGTCGCCCGGCCGCCGAGCGGGCCGGTGGGCCGGTGGTAGACGGTGAACAGGGCGCCCTCCGGGTCGCGCAGCACCGCCTCCCGGTCGGTCGCACGGAGCGCCGAGCCGCCGTTCGCCTCGGCGCCGCGGACGCAGGACGGGACGTCCGCGACCGCGAAGTGCACGTGCCAGCGCGGCCGGATGGTGGGGTCGGGCGCGGAGCCGAGGGCGCCGGATTCGATCCGCGCCACCTCCTCGTCGTTGTTGACCACCACCACCTCCTCACCGTCGTAGCGGACCTCGCAGCCGCCGGGCCGGCCGGAGGCCCACTCGAACACCTCGCCGTAGAAGATCGCCGAGTCGAAGGCGTCCCGGCAACGCAGCCGGACGAGGACCGGGGCGGCCTCGCGCCAGGCGTCCCAGGAGCCGGAGATCTCGCCCTCCCAGATGCCGAAGGTGGCGCCGTCCCGGTCGGCGAGCAGGGCGGTGCGGCCGGGAGGCAGCGACAGCGGGCCGACCGCCAGGGTGCCCCCGCGCTCCTGGACCCGGGAGGCCGTCTCGTCGGCGCTCTCCACCGCGAAGTAGGCCGTCCAGTTGACCGCCATGTGCCACTGGCCGGCCACCGCGGCGACTCCGGCGACCGGGACGCCGTCCACCTCGGCCACCCGGAAGAGGTCGCCCAGCTTTATCGTCCGCCACTCCCAGCCCAGCACCGCGGTGTAGAACTTCTGGGTCACCGCCAGGTCGTGGCTGGTCAGGCTCACCCATACGGGCGCGCCCGAGATGGTGCGCGTCGAGCGCGGCCCGCCGGCACGCGGGGCGAGGGGCGTGCTGTCGTCGTTCATGGCAGTCATGGCAGTCCCACGTCCTGGAGTAAGAGGGCGCCCGGGCGAGGACCGGCGCACACCGGTCCGACACCAGTGTCCGGCCGGACCGGCTGCCGGTGCCTGTCGAGTACCCGGGCCGCTGCGCCGAAACGGTGGCCGTCGCCAGGTTCGTCGCCCGGTCCTCTCCCGGTGGCAGGCGGCCGGACGAATGGCGACGATGTAGATGAGCCCGAGGAGCCTACGGGAGCCTACGCCGGACGCCGGAGGTCACGATGCGCACGCAGGACCGTCCGGGTGACAGCGAGAAGGACCCGGTGCCCGCCGCGCCGCCGCCGGAGACCGTCGCCGGGGCCGCCGCCGACCGGGTGTTCGCCCTGGAGGCCGAGGTCGCCCAGCTGAAGGAGGCGGTCACCTCGCACGCGGTGGTGGACCAGGCCATCGGCAGCCTCGTCGCACTCGCACGGGTGACGCCCGACCAGGGCTGGGCGGTGCTCAAGGAGGTCTCCCAGCACACCAACGTCAAGCTGCGGCAGGTCGCCGAGGCGGTGCTCCTGTGGGCGCGCACCGGTGATCTGCCCGAGGAGATCCGCACGGCCCTCGACGAGGCGCTGATCAGCCGCCGCGCCCCGGCCGGCCGGCCCGTGGCCCGCTCGCGTTTCAACGCCGCCGGGCCCGGTCACTCCGGTCACTGAGCTCGCTTTCGAACGGCTCCCGGGACGGTTCGGCAGTGAGCCCGTCCCAGCCGCCCGGCCGCAAGGCCGGGCGGCTGCCGTCCGTGGGGCCGGAGCCGTGGCCCCGGCCCCGTGGACGGCTCCCGGGACGGGCGGGCCGGTCCTCACCAGCCTTCCTCCCCGGTCACGTCCAGCTCCGCCCGCAGCCGGTCGAAGCAGCCGCTGAGCAGCCGCGACACGTGCATCTGCGAGATGCCGAGCTGCTGGGCGATCCGGCTCTGGGTCATCCCGCGGAAGAACCGCAGGTAGAGGATGACCCGGTCCCGCTCGGAGAGGGCCTCCAGGCAGGGCCGTACCGCCACCCGGTCCAGCACAAGGTCGTAACCGGTCTCGACCGACCCCAGCGCGTCCTCCAGCGCGTACCCCTCGGTGCCGGGCAGCTCCGCCTCCAGGGACAGGGCGTGGAAGCATTCCAGGGCCTCCATGCCGGTGCGCACCTCGTCCTCGGTGAGCCCGGTGTACTCGGCGATCTCGGCGATCGTGGGCGAGCGGCCCTGGGTGGTCTGGGACAGCTCCTTGGCCGCCCGCCTGACCCGGTTGCGCAGGTCCTGGACCCGCCGGGGCACGTGCAGCGTCCACAGGTGGTCGCGGAAGTGGCGTTTGATCTCACCGGTGACGGTGGGCACCGCGTACGACTCGAAGGCGCAGCCGCGCGCGGGGTCGTAGTGGTCGACGGCCTTGACCAGGCCGAGTGCCGCCACCTGGTAGAGGTCCTCCAGGGCCTCGCCGCGGCCGCGGAAGTTGACGGCGATCCGCTCGGCCATGGGGAGCCAGGCGCGGACCAGGTCGTCGCGCAGGGCCCGGTGCTCGGGCCCTTCCGGGAGGGACGCCAGGCGGGCGAAGGCCGCCGCGGTGTCCGGGGCGTCGTCGTGCGGATGGCCGCGGGACCGGGTGGTCCGGGTGCGGGTGGTGGTGCTGGTGGCCGGCATACGGGCACCTCCCTCGGCTGGGCCGGCAGGGCGGTCACCGCGGGAGAGGGGCGCTCCCGGACAGGTCCGGAACGCCGGGGGCCGTGCGTGCAGGGCCCACTCCCGCGGCCGTGCCTCCTGTCCGAAGCACTGGTGGAGGAATTCCCTCGAACGGGGGAAGCCAAACAAATCGGGCAAACGGCCCGAAAGTGTCATTGGCGGGCGCCGGAG
>NZ_JBRIOU010000006.1:236315-238055 GCF_053474865.1 Streptomyces sp. CO7 | reverse complement strand
AGGTGGAGGCGCGGGCCGCGGGGGCGGGCCCGGCCTCAGTGCTCGATGGAGTCGATCAGTTCGCGGGCGCCTTGGCGGAGCAGGGTGACCGCCACCGAGGTGCCCAGCGTCGCCGGGTCGAGCGGGCCGGCCCACTCGTGGGCGTTCAGCCGCGTCTTGCCGTCGGGGGTGAAGACGCAGGCGCGCAGCGAGAGCTCGCCGGTGCGGTCCACCCGGGCGAAACCGGCGATCGGGCTGTTGCAGTGCCCCTGCAGGACGTGCAGGAACATCCGCTCCGCGGTCGCCTCCCGGTGGGTGTCCGGGTCGCCGAGGGAGCCGACCGCCTCGATCAGGTCGGTGTCCTGCTCACGGCACTGGAGGGCGAGGATGCCCGCGCCGATCGGCGGCATCATCGTCTCGGTGGAGAGCACCTCGCTCACCGTGTCGGTCCGCCCGATGCGCTCCAGCCCGGACAGCGCCAGCAGCAGCGCGTCGGCCTCGCCGGCCGCCAGCTTCTCCAGCCGCCGGTTGGCGTTGCCGCGCATCGGCACGCAGGTCAGATGCGGGTGCGAGGCGGCCAGCTGGGCCACCCGGCGCACCGAGGACGTGCCGATCCGGGTGCCCGGGGGGAGCTCGTCGAGGGTCAGCCCGCCGGGGTGGATCAGCGCGTCGCGGACGTCGTCCCGGCGCAGGAACGCGGCGAAGACGGTGCCGGCGGGCAGCGGCCGGTCGGCGGGGATGTCCTTGACGCAGTGGACCGCGAGATCGGCCTCGCCGGCCAGCAGCGCGGCGTCCACCTCCTTGGTGAACGCGCCCTTGCCCTCCACCTGCGACAGCTCGCCCATCCACTTGTCGCCGGTGGTCTTGACCGGCACGACCTCGGTGCGCGTCGAGGGGTGGTGCAGGGCGAGTTCGGCGCGGACGCGCTCGACCTGCGCGAGGGCCATCGGGGAGTCGCGGGAGACGATGCGGACGATCTCGGGAGCCGACATGCGGCCACGATAGCCGTCAGCAAGGGCTCCGTGGAGCCTGTGACGCGAGTGCGGCGCACGAGTCCAGCGGGACCCTAGCCGTCCTCGTCGACGTCCTTGCCGGCGTCCGCGCCCGAAGCGGCGGCGGCGCCGGGCGGGAGGTGCGCCGCGGACTCCTCCGGGGCCAGGTCCGGCCGCAGCCGCAGCCAGGACGGCTGGCGCAGCAGACCCGCCCGGGTCCGGGTGCTGTAGCGGACCTCGCCGACCAGCCGCGGCACCACCCAGCGCGCCCCGGCCGCTTTCGGGGCCGGGGTGAACGGGCAGGCGTCGGTCGCCGCGGCGGCCAGCAGCCGGGCCAGGTCCGCGCGCTCCGCCTCGCTCCAGCCGGTGCCGACACTGCCCACGTACCGCAGCAATCCCTCGGGGTCGCGCTGGCCCATCAACACCGCGCCCGGCAGCCCGGTGAGCCGCCCGCGCCCGGGCGTCCAGCCGCCCACCAGCACGTCGACGCCGGTCATGTGCCGGATCTTGATCCACGCCCGCGAGCGCACCCCCGGCTCGTACACCGAGTCGAGCCGCTTGCAGACCAGCCCTTCCAGGCCGTGCTCACGGGTGAGGGCGAGGGCCTGCTCGCCGTGCCCGACGACCGCGGCGGGCGTGGACCAGAACGGGCCCGCCAGGCCGAGCCCCTCCAGCTCCCGGCGGCGGCGCGCGTACGGCAGCCGGAGCAGGGAGCGGGCGTCCAGGTGCATCACGTCGAAGAGCACCAGATGGGCGGGGGCGGCCGCGG
>NZ_JBRIOU010000006.1:233782-236215 GCF_053474865.1 Streptomyces sp. CO7 | reverse complement strand
GGGCGGGGGAGCCGGCGAGGCCCATCCGGGACTGCAGCAGCTGGAAGTCGGCGCGGCCCCGGCCGTCGAGGACCAGGATCTCGCCGTCCAGGACCGCCGCGGCACCGCCCAGGGCCCGCCCCAGCGGGGCGAGCTCGGGGTAGGCGGCCGTGATGTCCTCGCCGGAGCGGGCCCGCAGGGTGAGCGTGCCGTCCGCCTCCGCGTAGACCACGGCGCGCTGGCCGTCCTGCTTGGTCTCGTAGGCCCACCGGTCGTCCTGCGCCGCCGGCGGCAGCCGGCCGGGGGTCGCGAGCATGGGGGAGATCCGTGGCAGCGTCACGGCACAGTTCTCCACCACCGGCCCGCCGGTCAAGCGGCGGCACGGTCCGCTTCCCCCGACCGGCCCAGGCCGCGGTCAGTCCAGCCGCTGCTCCGCGTAGGCGGCCATGGCCGCGGCCAGGAACTCCGCCAGACGGGGGTGCTTGGCGTCGTAGCGGGCACGGAACTCCGGCGAGTCCGCGTACATCCGGCCCAGGCCGGTGAACGAGGCGCGGTTCGGCGTCCAGAAGGCGCACACCGCCCGGTACTGCCGGTCCATGAGCTCCACGGCGCGCGGGTCGTCCGGGGCGGCCCCCGCCTCGATCAGCTCCACCGCCGCGTCCTCCACGGCCCCGTACTCGGCGACCGCCTCGTCGGCCCGCGCGCGGTCCCAGCCGGCCGTGCGGCGCCGGCTCTCCGCGATCTGCCGCCGGGCCTCGTCGCCGTACCGGTCCACCAGCTCGGCCTCGTAGGCCGCCTGACGTGCCGGGTCGATCCCGTCGAACAGGTCCTCCAGTGCCATGTCTCTCTCCCCTTCCAGGTGCGCGATGGTCGCGGTCACCGTCTCCACCAGCCGCTCCACCCGCCGGCGCTCGGCGAGCAGTCCGCTCAGGTGGGTGCGGAGCGCCTCGACGGCGTCCTTCTCCTCGTCGACGACCGCGGCGATCTCCGACAGGCCCAGGCCGAGGCCGCGGAGCAGCAGGATGCGCTGCAGCCGCAGGGCGGAGGCGGCGGTGTAGTGCCGGACGCCGCCCGCGCCGAGCCGGTCCGCGGGCAGCAGACCCACGGCGTCGTAGTGCCGCAGGGTCCTCACCGTCACCCCGGAGGCCTTCGCCAGCCGGGTGATCGACCACTCCTCGTCCATGACCGAGGCATCGCCCTTCGTTCGCGCGTCACGTATGTCACCGCAGGTCGCGGCGACGGGAACGACGCTAGGCGCTGACGCTGCGGCAGCGGCAAGCCGCGACGGAGCCCGGGCGGGGGAGCACCCGCCTCAGACCGCCTCGTCCAGCAACCCGGCGAGGCGTCGCAGGACTCCGGGCCAGCCCCTGCCCATCCCGTCGTAGGCCTGGCGGCCCATGGGGGAGTCGAGGTCGAAGCCCGCGTGGGTGAGGACCAGACGGGTACCGCCGTCCTCGGGGTGCAGGGTCCAGGTGATCAGGGTGTCGAGTGTGCCCTCGGCGAACCGGTAGGACAGCAGTCGCTCCTCCTCCACGGCGGTCACCTCGCAGGGCCGGCTTCCGAAGCCACCCATGTCCAGCGTGAACCGGTGCCCGACGACGGGCCTGACGTCACCGGCGGCCCACCAGCGGGCGTGCAGCGCGGGGTCGGTCAGGGCGCGCCAGACCGCCGCCGGGGGATGAGGCAGGAGCCTCTCGCAGGTGATCGCGTCGGTCATGTCTCGGTTTCCTCGTCCAGGAGATCGGACAGCGCGTCCAGGCGCTGTTCCCAGTAGTGCGCGAAGGGGTGCAGCCACTCGCCCACCTCGGCCAGACGGGCGGGTTCGAGGTGGTGGTAGCGGTGCCGGCCGCGGGGCTCCTCGCGCACGAGTCCCGCGGCGCGGAGCACCGCGAGGTGCTCGGAGACAGCGGGCCGGCCGAGGTCGAACAACCCGGCCAGGTCCCCGGTGGAGCGGGGGCCGTCCCGCAGGGTCTCGAGCAGTCTGCGCCGGACCGGACTGGCCAGCACGCCGAACACATCGGTGGGCATGACCCCACCTTAGGTCGGAGATTTCCGACGCGTCAACAATCTCCGACGCGTTCCACCGGACGCCGGCCGGGCGAGGCGGACACGCCCCCGGCGGACCACCGCCCGCGCGGCGCGTGCGTGGACGTCAGCGGAGGGCGCGGTGCTCGGGTCGTCGCATCGGATCGGGCGCGGGTTCCGCCGGAGGGGCGGAGCGGGGGGAGACGGGCCGCGCCGTGTGGGCACGGGTGCGAGGCGACGGCATGAGCGGGACCGCGGTGTGCGTCGGCGCGGGCGCCGAGGACGTCACGGCGGCCGACGTGCCGGTCGAGGAGGCGCCTGCCGCTCGTCCGGCAGCTCTCGGGGCGTACTCCACCGGTCGGGTGGGTGTCGGCAGCACCTCGTGGGCGCCGGCGCGTGGGGGCGGCATCGGCGGGAGCGCGGTGGGGG
>NZ_JBRIOU010000006.1:232314-233682 GCF_053474865.1 Streptomyces sp. CO7 | reverse complement strand
CGCGGCGACGAACAGGAAGGAGAGGCCGTTCACCCCGTACGCCGCGCCGGGTCCCCACCAGCTGACCAGCACACCCGCGGCCGCCGCTCCGCCGAGCCGCCCGACGCCGTGCACCAGCGAGCCGACGTTCAGCTGGTCGAAGGCACCGCGCCGAACTCGGCGGCCCCGCCGGCCAGCGGCCCGGTCACCAGGACGGCCAGGGTCAGCGTGTAGTTGCGGCCGAAGACGCTGCTCATCGCGGTGATCGCGGCCAGGGCCACCAGCCGGGGCCGCCGGAAGAAGAACACCAGCCCGTCCCGGGCCCCCGTCCCCCGCCGCCGCTGCGTGGCCGGCGCCGCTGCAGGGGTCCTCCCGGGCAAGGCAGGCAGGGCGACCGGCTCCACCGGCACCGCCCCCGGCGCGGGACGCAGGAACGGGATCACCGCGGCGACGAACAGGAAGGAGAGGCCGTTCACCCCGTACGCCGCGCCGGGTCCCCACCAGCTGACCAGCACACCCGCGGCCGCCGCTCCGCCGAGCCGCCCGACGCCGTGCACCAGCGAGCCGACGGCGATCGCCGAGGGGACGTCCCGCGGCGGCACCAGGTCGTTGCCCAGCAGCGCGCAGACGGGCGCGTCCACCGTGGCGATCAGGCCGGTGACCACCGCCAGGACCATCAGCACGCCGACGTTCAGCTGGTCGAAGGCGATGAGCACGGCGGTGACGACCGCCACCGCGCCCAGCAGCGCCTGGCTGACCGCCGCGGTGAGCTTGCGGGGCCAGGCGTCGACCGCCGCGCCGCCGGCCAGACCGAGCAGCAGCCCGGGGGCCGCCTGCAGGGACACCGACAGACCGGTGAGCGCCGCGGAGCCGGTCAGCTCCAGGACCAGCAGGTTCTGCGCGGTCAGCTGCATCCAGGTGCCGACGTTGGAGACCAGGTTGGCCAGTGACCACCAGCGCATGGAGCGGTGCCGCAGCGAGCGCCACGGGCCGCGGCCGCCACCGGAACGGCGCGCGGCGCGCGCGGCGTGGAGCCGGGCGGTCAGGGACCGGCCGACGGAGGAGGAGAGGAACACGGGGAAGTACGCCTTGCCGACGGGACGGGGAGGACGGAGGAGACCGTCCTGGCGGAACGGCGACGGCCATGATGGCCCGCGGAGGCCCGCAGTGCTTCCCGCACACCTGTCCATCCGTCCCTCGTTCGGGTCAACTCCCCTGCCGCGCAGGCGACTCCGCAGCCGGGTGGCGTTTCTCACAAGGGTGGTCCGGGACCCGGATGAGGGGTCCCGGACCAGGAGGGGGACGATACTGAGGCACCCCCGCACCGCAGCACAGCACGGAAGGTCTGCGCGCACCCATCCCATGAGCGACTCCTCCACCTCCCACCCC
>NZ_JBRIOU010000006.1:230340-232214 GCF_053474865.1 Streptomyces sp. CO7 | reverse complement strand
CCGGGGACGCCGGCCGGCTCCTCCTCCGCCTCCGCGGGCGTCCCGGCCGGCGTCCCCGGAGCCCACGCCCCCCACTCCGCCGCGGACGCCGACGGCGCGGCGCCGGTGGCTGACCACGGCGTCCGGTCCTTCGAGGCCCGGTGGCGGGCGCCCGGTGGGGTGACCGTCCGGGCCCGGCTGACCGTCGGCCCCGAGGGCGGCTTCCTGCCCGGCGCGGCACCCGGCCTCACGCTCGCCCCCGCGGGTCTCGCGCACGCCCTCGGGCGCGCCCCCGAGGGCCGGGAGTGGCTGCTGGTCGCCGAGGCGGAGAGCGTCTGGGACCCGCGCTGGCCCTCCCCGGCGGACATGTTCTGGCCGCGCGAGGAGGCGAACGCCTGGGACCGGGTCCACGTGGGCGGCCTGCGCGGCGCCGACCTGAGCACCCTGGAGATCAACCGGCTGTCGGACGACGACAAGGAACTGCGCAAGCTCCTGAAGGACTGCGCCCGGGACGGCTGGAACGTCCACGTGGTCGTGCACGAGGCGATGACCCCGGACGAGCGCGGCCTGCGCCCGCTGGTGCGCAGGCTCCCGGCCGGACTGCGGCACCGGGTGATCGAGCACCGGGCGGCGCCGGACCAGTACCGGGCCGTCAACTGGGCGCTCAAGGACCACGGCGTGGAGGTCCCGCGCGGCGGCGCGGTCGTCCTGCCCGGTGATCCGGCCCGTCCGGGGTACGACCGCGACGTCTTCACCGTGCGCACGGTCTTCCTGGACGGCTCCGAGCCCACCGCGCTGATCGACGCGCTGCACCACTTCGTGGCGCTGCCCGCGCCGCTCCCCGAGGGGGCCGCCGAGGGGGTGCGGGTGATGCGCGAGCAGTGGCACCTGGTCACCCTGCAGGAGCGGCTGGCGCACGCCGAGCAGCTGGTGGTCATGTACCGGGAGGCCCTCGACGCGATGACCCGCTCCCGGGACCTCTACCGGGAGGCCGCCGAGCAGGCGCACGAGGCCCTGGCCGCCCTGCGCGCCTCGGCCGGCCCGGCGGCGCTGCCCGCGCCCCGCGCGGACACGCCGGCGCAGCCCGACGCCGGTACGCCCGCGCAGGGCTCCGGCTTCTCGCTGCGCCAGTTCACCCGGTCGCTGGAAAGGATGAAGGACGCGGGGAAGGGACGCCGCGAACGCCCGTAGTGGGGAGAACCGGTCCCCCTCCCGGGGGACCGGCCCTAAGCTCGTCGAATGGCCAAGTACTTCGACGTTCACCCCGACAACCCCCAGCCGCGCACCATCGCCCAGGTGGCGCAGGCCCTCCGGGAGGACGCGCTGATCGTCTACCCCACCGACTCCTGCTTCGCGCTGGGATGCCGGACGGGCAGCAAGGACGGCGTCGACCGCATCCGCGAGATCCGGCAGCTCGACGACCGGCACCACTTCACCCTCGTCTGCCGCGACTTCGCCCAGCTCGGTCAGTACGCGCAGATCGACAACGACGTGTTCCGGTCCGTGAAGGCCGCGACGCCGGGGCAGTACACCTTCATCCTGCCGGCCACCCGCGAGGTGCCCCGGAAGCTGGCCCACCCCAAGAAGCGCACCGTGGGCGTGCGCATCCCCGAGCACCCGGTGGTCCGGGCGCTGCTGGAGGAGCTGGAGGAGCCGCTGCTCTCCAGCACCCTGCTGCTGCCCGGCGACGAGGAGCCGATGACCATGGGCTGGGAGATCAAGGAACGGCTCGACCACCAGGTCGACGCGGTCCTCGACTCCGGCGAGTGCGGCACGACGCCGACCACGGTGGTGGACTTCTCCGAGGGCGTCCCCGAGATCGTGCGGCGCGGCGCGGGCGACCCCACCCCGTTCGAGTGATCGCCGGCGGGCCGCCGGGCCTCGTCCCGGCGGCC
>NZ_JBRIOU010000006.1:228030-230240 GCF_053474865.1 Streptomyces sp. CO7 | reverse complement strand
CCCGCCCCGCTCACCACACCCCGGGTTCGCTGCCCGTCAGGGCCTCGGAGGCGCGGCCGTCGACGCCCACCGGGACGTCCCCGGCCAGCATCACCCGGTGCATGATCCGCGGGGCGCCCACCGCGGTGTGGTCGCTCGGCGCCAGATGGATCGTCGAGCGGTTGTCCCAGAACGCCACGCTGCCCGGCTCCCAGCGGAACCGCACCGTGTACTCGGGGCGCACCGCCTGCTCCAGCAGCATCTCCAGGACCCGGGCGCTCTCCGCGCGCGACAGCTCCTGGATCCGCTCCAGGTAGTAGCCGTTGACGAACAGCGACCGCTCCCCGGACTCCGGGTGCACCCGGACCAGCGGGTGCACGGAGGCCACCTGACGGTCGAGCAGATGCCGGACGTACGCGTCCTCGCCGGGACGCGGCTGGTATCCCACGCCCAGCCGGTGCTCGGCGCGCAGCCCGTCGGCGAACGCCCGCACCGGCGCGGACAGACCGGCGTAGGCGGCGGCGAGGTTCGACCAGGTGGTGTCGCCGCCGTAAGGGGGCACCTCCTCGGCGCGCAGGATCGTCGCCGCCGGCGGGTCGACCCGGGCCCCGTGGTCGCAGTGCCAGCCCCGCAGCAGGCTGTGACGGCGGCGGTCCAGCCACTCCTCGTGCTCCATGCCGAACCGGCCGCCCAGCTCCAGCCGGTCCGCGGTGGTCTCCACCTCGGGGAACCCCGGCGGCGAGGCGCTCCCGCGGCGCGGCAGCACCACCGGCTCGCCGAAGCGCCGCGCCAGCGCCACATGGGCGGCGTGGTCCAGGCGCTGCCCGCGGAAGAACAGCACCTTGTGCCGCAGCAGCGCCGCGCGGAGCTCGGCGACCGTGGACGGGGGCAGTGCCTCCGCCAGGTCGACCCCGTGGACCTCCGCGCCGATGTGACCGGCGACCGGGGCGATCCCCACCGGTCGGTCCGTGGCCGTGCGTGTCGTCACCATGCCCTCAGCCTCGGCGCTGCGGGAAAGCCGACGCAAGAGGGCCTCCCCGGCGCGCCGGGTCAGACGCCGAACGGCGCGGCGTAGCGGACCGTCCCGGCGGGCAGCGGCACCGACCGGTCCAGGGTGAGGGCCATCAGCGCCTCGTCGGGCACGTCGAAACCCACCCGGATGCCGTGGACGGAGGCCCGCGAGAAACCGAAGCGCGGGTAGTACGACGGGTGCCCCAGCACGACCACATGGTGCTCGCCACGCTTCCGGGCCGCCTCCAGCGCCGCCCGGACCAGGGCCGCGCCCACCCCCTGCCCCTGGTGGTCGGGCAGTACCGCGACCGGCGCCAGTGCCAGCGCCGGGGACGCGCCGACGTGGCAGCGGGTCAGCACCGTGTGGCCGACGACCGCGCCCCGCTCGTCCTCGGCCACCAGCGCCAGGTCCCCGAACCACGCCTCGGCGTCGGCGCGCAGCGCCTCCACCAGGTCCGCCTCCTCGGCGGTGGGGAACGCCGCCAGGTCGACGGCGCGGACCGCCGCGGCGTCCGCTCCCGTGTCCGCCTCCGGGCGTACCCGCCAGGGATGTGTCATGTGGTCCGGCCTTCCGTCGTGCTGTCCGGTGTCGACCGGCAGCGTACGGTGCTGTCCGGCCGTCCGGTGAAGGGTAATCGGAAGGGGGAAGGGCGTGGAGGACGTCTCCGGTTCCGTCGTGGCCCTGGCAGGCGAGTTGGTCCGCACGCCGAGCAGGGGCGGGATCGACGACTACGGTCCGGTGCTGTCGGTGCTGGAGCGGTGGCTGGCCCGGCGCGGGCTGCCCCACCGCCGGCTGCGGGACCCGGACGGGAACACGGCGGGCCTGTTGGTGGAGATCGCCGGCGGCCGGCCGGGGGAGTGGTGGACGCTGGACGCCTGCGTGGACACCGCGCCCTTCGGCGACGAGAGCGCCTGGTCGTTCCCGCCGGCCGTCGGGGACGTGGCGGACGGCATGCTGCGGGGACGCGGAGCGGCCGACTCCAAGACGGCCGCGGCGCTGTTCTGCCACCTGGCCGCCGAGATCGCCCCGCGGGCGCGGGAGGTCCACGGCGGCCTCGCCGTGCTGCTCGACGTGGACGAGCACACCGGCCGCTTCGGCGGCGCCCGCGCCTACCTCGCGGACCCCGACGCCGTCCGTCCGGCGGGCGTGATGATCGGCTACCCGGGGCTCGACGAGGTGGTCGTCGGCGGGCGGGGG
The DNA here is from genome assembly GCF_053474865.1 of Streptomyces sp. CO7. Lineage (NCBI taxonomy): Bacteria > Bacillati > Actinomycetota > Actinomycetes > Kitasatosporales > Streptomycetaceae > Streptomyces > Streptomyces sp. CO7. The sequence goes on along the minus strand of NZ_JBRIOU010000006.1, from coordinate 228,052 downwards.
CTGTGGCGGTGCGTGCTCACCG
>NZ_JBRIOU010000006.1:226696-227930 GCF_053474865.1 Streptomyces sp. CO7 | reverse complement strand
GTGGCGGTGCGTGCTCACCGTGCACGCGTCGGCAGGCCACTCGGGGGCCCGGCGGGAGACCGCGGGCGCGGTGTCGCGGGCCGCCCGCCTGGTGGGCATGCTCGACGCGGCCGAACTGCCGGGCGAGGACTGGCCGTTGCCGCCACGGCTGACGGTGACCGCGATCGGCGGCGGTGAGGGCTTCTCGGTGGTCCCGGACCGCTGCGCGATCAACGTCGACGTGCGCACCACACCCGGCTTCGGCCCCGCCGAGGCCGAACGCCTGGTCCGCGACCTCGTCACCGCCTTCGACGCAGCCATCCCCGGGCCGACGCGCACCGCCGTGGACGCGGTCGCCGCCTGGCCGGCCTACCGGCTGGAGCGCGACCGGCAGCCCGCCGCCGCCCTGCTGGACGCCGCCGCCGGAGAAGGGCTCGCGGTACGGGCGAAGGTGGCCGGCCCCTCCAACATCGGCAACCTGCTGGCGGGGGAGGGGATCCCCGCCACCGCCGGGTTCGGGCTCCCGTACCGAGGGCTGCACGGTACCGACGAGTGCGTGGACCTCGCCGAACTGCCGCGCGTGTACCGGGTCTACCGGCAGGCGGTCCTTCAACTGCTGGGCGCGGCATGAGCGTCGCCGAGGAGTATCCGCACTGGCCGGCGCTGCGCGTCGCCGCCCTGGTGCGCGGCGGGCTGCTGCGCCCGGCCGAGGTCCTGGAGGCCGCGTTCGCCCGGATCGAGGAGGAGGAACCGCGGACCCGGGCCTTCACGGAGCTCTGGCCCCGTCGCGCCGCCGAGGCCGCCGCCGAGGTCGAACGACGGCTGCGCGCAGGGGAGACGCTGCCGTTGGCCGGCGTGCCGATCGGGGTGAAGGCCACCGAGGGCCCCGCCGCCTTCCAGACCGCCCGGCTGCTCGCCGCAGGCTGCGTACCGGTGGGGGCCACCTCCACACCGGGTCCCGGCACCGCCTGGCAGACCTGGGGCGCCACGCCCGCCGGGCCCACCCTGAACCCGCACGACCCGCGCCGCAGCCCCGGCGGCTCCTCCGCCGGGTCCGCGGCGGCCGTCGCCCGGGGCATGGTGCCGCTGGCCACCGGGAGCGACGGCGCCGGATCCGTCCGCATCCCCGCCGCCTGGTGCTCCGTCGTCGGGCTCAAGCCCACCAACGGCAGGCTGCCCGCACGTGACCGGGCAGGTCTCAACACACCCGGCCCCCTCACCCGCCGCGTCGCGGACGCCGCCGCCGTGCTGGACC
>NZ_JBRIOU010000006.1:216972-226596 GCF_053474865.1 Streptomyces sp. CO7 | reverse complement strand
ACCCCGAACCCCCCGCACGGCCACGAGGGGCCGGGTGACGTCCTGAGCGTCGCCCTGACCTGGGCATTCAACATCACCGGCCATCCCGCCCTCAGCGTCCCGGCGGGGCTGACGGCTGCCGGCGAGCCGGTGGGACTGCACCTGGTGGGCCGCCGGGACCGGGAGACGGACCTGCTGGCCGCCGCGACGGCGATGGAGGGGACCGCCAACGCCCCGGTGTGAATAATTCGGGGCATGCTGAGAATCGGATCACTGGTGCTGGGTGTCGAGGACGTCGAGCGGGCCGTCGCCTTCTGGACACGGGCGCTGGGCTACGCGCCGCGCGAGGAACCGGAGAAGACCTGGGCGGTCCTGGTGCCCGCCGACGGCATGGCCGGAGCCCAACTGGCGCTGATGCGCAGCGACGTCCCCGTCCAGCCCCACCCCCGGGTCCACCTCGACCTCTACGCCGACGACGCCCGGGACCAGGCCGCCGAGGTGGAACGGCTGGTCGCCCTCGGCGCGCGGCGCACCGACTGGGACCTCTACCCGCAGGACCCGGACTTCGTGGTGCTGGAGGACCCCGACGGCAACCGCTTCTGCGTCATCGACATCTCACGGGAGTCCTGAACCGCCCGCCCCCCGACGGGGTCCCACCAGCCGGTCCAGGTGGTACTCCAGCACGGCCCGCGCGTCCTCCAGGGCGCGCCGGCCGTGCAGCACGTCCATGCCGAGACCGGTCGCGCCGGCCACCAGCAGATCCGCCTCGCGGACCGGGTCCAGGCCGGGCGCCGCCGCGCCCGCGGGGTGCGCCGCCCCGAGCAGGGCGGCCACCAGGTCCTCCAGCGGGTGCTCGTCCGGCAGGAACACCGCCGCGAGCGCGGGGTCGGTGAGACTGCGCGCGTAATAGGCGTTGAACACGCGGAGCGACAGGGCCCGTTGGGCGTCCACCGGAAGGAACTCGCCCAGCACGGAGGTCAGCAGCGCCCGGGGGTCGTCCGTGCCGGACGGGATCCGCCGCCGGGCCTGCCGTTCGTTCTCCGCGTGCAGCCTGCGCAGCGCGTCGACCAGCAGGTCGTGCTTCGAGCCGTACTGGTACTGCACCGCCCGGAGGGACATGCGCGCCGTGGCGGCGATCCGGCGCATGCTCGCGGCCTCCAGTCCGTGTCCGGCCGCGATGTGCCACACCGCCTCGGCGATGCGCTGCCTCCGGGCGGTCCGGGCCTCGCTCCCGGGCACGTGCGGCTGCGCCTGTGCGGCCGCGTCCGCCCTGCGACGCCGGTAGGCCCTCGCCTGGCAGCTGCGCGAGCAGTACAGCGGGGGCCGCCCACGGCCCGCCGGCACCACCGCGTCACCGCACACCCGGCAGGAGCGCCGGTTTTCGTCACGCACGCATGCCTCCCGCGAGGGTTGTCGAATGTGTGAGGAAAGGGCTTTTCCTCCTGCTGTCCTCCACTGTTCCATGGATACGGCTGTTCCATGGATACGGCCGTAACGCGGGACAGGTCGAATCCGAGGGAGTTGTCGTGAAGTACGAGGTGACGCAGGTGGCCGGCATGATCCTTCTGGCCGTCGCCGGGCAGGGGCTGGTGCGGTCGGTGGTGGATCACGAGGACCTGGGCCTGCTGGGCCCGCTCCCCGGCGGGTTCGCCCCCGCGGTCGCCGTGTACGTGGTGGCCGCCCTCGCGGGGGCGCTCCTGGCCGGCTGGGCCCACCGCCGGGCGCGGGCGCTCGGCCGCCGGGGGTGAACGTCGGCCGAGGGGGTCACCCGGTGGGGGCGAACACGCAGAACTCGTTGCCCTCCGGGTCGGCGAGGACGTGCCAGTGGATGTCCTCGTCCGGGCGGCGCAGCAGGGTGGCGCCCATGGCCAGCAGGCGCTCCGGGTCGCCGGTCACGTCGAGGTGCATGCGGTTCTTCGTCGTTTTCGGCTCGGACACCTGGTTGAACCAGATCAGCGGGCCCGCACCGTCCGGGTCGACGACGGGCACCGGCCAGTCGGGCTGGGGCTCCGTGCCGTCCGGCGACCCGCGCCGCACGTAGCCGAGCGCCGCGCACCACCAGTCGGCGAGGGACTGGTGGTCCACGGCGTCCAGACAGAGGTCCTTGAAGCGGGCGGGAGCGGCCGGGAGATCGGTCATGGCCCCATCCAAGCAGGGCCAACCCGGCGCCGGGGCTCATACCGTGGCGTCGAGATCCCCGGCGTAGAACTCGATCGCCCGCCGGTAGGCGCGCACGCCGGGGTCCTCGCTGGTGGAGGCGAGGAGCCGGAGCAGGAGCGTCATGGCCTCGTGGTGACCGCCGGCGTTGTACAGGGCCATCGCGAGGAAGGCGCGCAGGGCGCCGTCCTCGGGGAACTCCTCGGTCGCCTGCCGCAAGGTGCGGACGGCGTCGGCGAGGCGGCCCAGCACCCGGTAGGTGCTGCCGAGCCCGAGGAGTGCGCCGCGCCGGTCCTCCCGGGGAAGACCGGGAAGGGCCACGGCGCGCTCGTAGAACGGCACCGCCTCCGCCTCCAGCCCCAGCACGTCGTGGGCCCAGGCCGTCTGGTAGGCGACGGAGGCGTCGCCGGGGAACTCCGCGCACAGGGCCAGCAACGCCCGCCGGGCCGCCTCCGGTTCACCGCCCTCCCGCAGACGCACCGCCTCCGCGAGGCGGGCCGCGGCGTCGGCCGGGAGCGGGCCCGCCGTCACCGTCCTGCGCATCGCCACACGAGGCCTGAGGTCGAGCCCACGCGCGGCCTCCTGGGCCCGGACGGCACACAGCTGCGGTCCCCACTCCTCCTCGGGGCAGGGCGTGAAGCCGAGCCGGGCGTAGTACGGGGCGTTCCACGGGACCTCGGCGTAGGTGGTCAGGGTCAGCGCGGGCACCCCGTGGGCCGCGGCGTGCCGTTCCAGGTGCTCGATGAGCGCGCGGCCGAGCCCTCGGCGTGCGTGGCCGGGGTGGACGGTGACCTGCTCGACGTGGAGGGCTCCGTCGACCGGTTCGGCCACCAGGTAGGCGACGGGCGCGTCCGCCTCGTCCACGGCCACCCAGGCGAGACCGGCCTTGCGGTACCGGTCGAGCACATCCAGCGGGAGCGGTTCGTCGTCCGCCACGAAGGTCATGCCGATCTCGGCGAAGAGGCGTCCGGCGGCGCGCTCGACGTCCTGCAGCGCGGGCAGGTCCTGGGGGCGTGCGGGTCTGATCGTCGTCACCCCCGGATTCTCGCCGGGAACCGGCCGCGGGCCCACCGAATTGCGCGCCGCCGGTGATTTGGCCGATGTGACACCCGGGCGGCGCGGCCATCGTCTGCGGGACGGGCGGGCGTCCGGCCCGCCCCGGAGAGGAGCCAGACGCACATGAGCGCATGGCGCAGAACGTCGCGGGTCCTGCTGGCCGCCCTGGCCGCCGCCACGCTGGCCGGGGCGCCCGCCCAGGCCGCACAGGGATCCGGGGCCACCGGCGCGCAGGGGCGCGAGGCCGCGGCCGCGCGGGGTCCGGGGGCCGCGGCCGTGCAGGGGCCGGGCGCCGCGACCGCGCGGGCGGACGTGCCGACCGTGCGGACGCTCCCCGGCACCGTGCCCGGGGACCCCAAGGCGCCCGCGGTCGAGGACACCTACCCCTGGATGTCGACGGTCACCGACCTCGCGTCCGCCGGGTACGTCGAGGAGGAGTTCGAGATCGCCGGGAAGGCCGACGCCTACGGCACCACCGGCGAACTTCTCGCCGAGGACGTCCCCTACCGCACCCGGATGATCGTCCGTCGCCCCGCCGACCCGCGGGACTTCAACGGCACGGTCCTCACCGAATGGCAGAACGTCACCGCCGGCTACGACCTGGACGCCCTGTGGAGCCCGGACCAGATCCTGCGCGAGGGCTACGCCTGGGTCGGGGTCTCCGCCCAGCGGGTCGGCGTGGACCAGCTGCGCGGCTGGAGCCCGGCCCGCTACGGGAACCTCGACGTCACCGGCGGCGGGCGGTTCACCGCCGACCAGCTGTCCTACGACGTGTTCGCCCAGGCCGCCCGCGCGCTGAAGAGCCGTCAGGGCGGCGCCGCCCCGCTCGGGAAGCTGCGGGCCAGGACCGTGCTCGGCGTCGGCGCCTCACAGTCCGCGATGCGGATGACCGTGTACTACGACCACGTGCTGCCGCGCACCGCGCCCGTCTTCGACGCCTACGCCTTCGTGGTCGGCAACGCCCCGGCCCGCAAGGGCGCCGAACCGGTCCTCCAGGTGCTCTCCGAGACCGACGTGCGCACCCCCGCGCGCCGGGCCGACGACGACCGGTTCCGCCGCTGGGAGGTGGCGGGCACCGCGCACTCCGGCTGGAACGGCCAGGAGTACCGGCGGCCCGTGCTCACCCGCGACCTCGGCGCCGCCCCGGAGTACCGCTGCGCGCGGCCCCCGTTCAGCAGGGTTCCGCTGCACCACGTGGTCGCCGCCGCCTACGGGCACCTGACCCGCTGGGCCGAGCACGGCCTGCTCCCGCCGTCCGCCCCGCCGCTGGAGTTCGCGGCGGACGGCACCAAGGCCCGCGACGAGCTGGGGCTGGCGCTCGGCGGCATCCGGCTCTCCCAGGTCGAGGCGCCCACCGCGGTGGACACCGGCGACAACGCGGGGGAGACGTTCTGCTTCCTCTTCGGCAGCCACGAACCCTTCACCGAGGAGAAGCTGGACGAACTCCACCCCACCCACGGCGGCTACGTCGCCCAGGTGGCGCGCACCGACGCCCGCAACGTCCTCGCCGGCTACCTCCTCCCCGGTGACGCCCGCGACAACCTCCGCCGGGCGGCCACCTCCGAGGTCGGTCGCTGACACCCCGAACGCCCCGTGGGCGGCGGCCCGAGGCTCGCCGCCGCCCACGGGGTCCCACCGGTCACCCGGTGCCGACGAGGCCGAACGCGAACACCGCGAACCCCGCCGAGAGCACCCCGGCCGCCCACAGCGGCCACCCGGCCCGGCCGCCCGTCCGCCACGGCTCCTCGAACCGCCGGGTCCGGCGCGCGAGCACCACCAGGAGCACCGCGAAGACCGGCAGCCACAGCAACCGTGCCGCGATCCAGGCCAGGGAGTCGGGAGCCGCGGTCAGGCCCGGGACGGCTCCCACGAGAGGGGCCGCGAGGGACGCCGGCGCCGCCGCCGAGAACATCGCGGTCTGGTGCCAGCAGAGAATCGTCATCGCCGACAGGTTGACCACGACGACCGGCGCCCACAGCGCCGGCCTGCGCAGGCAGCGGCCGATGCGCCCGTGCAGCAGGATCGCCGCGCCGCTCTGCGCCGCCGCGAGCGCGAGCACCAGCAGCGACGGCGGGTGCGAGTTGGTGCGGTCCTCGCCGGGCACGCCCACCATGGACGCCGGATAGCCGAAGACGAGCAGCAGGAGCGCGAACAGGGCCGCGCCGAGGGCGAGCAGCACCAGGGCGCCACGCCTGCCGAGCCTCCTGTCGCCCCAGGAGACGCCCAGTTGGTAGGCGAACATCCAGCCCGGCAGCAGGTTCAGCACGCCCAGCCAGGAGGGCACGGCCTGCGCGTACGGGCCGTAGCGCAGAAGGTCCACCACGGCGACGGAGACGAGGAGCGGGGCGGCGGCCCAGGCTCCCAGGCGCCGGGAGGCGCGGACGCAGTACGGGGTGAGGGCCGTGATCACGGTGTACACGCCGACGAACCACAGGGGCTGGATCACCAGCGTGGACCCGGTGCGCAGCGTCGTGGCCGGCACGCCGAGCGCGTACAGGACCGGAACCAGGGCTCCCCACACGGCCGTCACGCCGAGCACCGGCCGTCCCAGCCGGGCGACACGGCCGCGCAGCCAGGCGCTCGAGGACCTCCCGCGTTCCCGGGACCTGCGGTACGAGAGGACCGAGGCGTACCCGCCGACCAGGAAGAAGACGCCGAGCATCTGCAGCACCCAGCTCAGCGGGGCGAAGGCACTGAACGAGGAGAGAGGGCTCGCGTTGCGCAGCGCGCCGCCCGCGTCCAGGGTGAAGCCGCCGAGCAGCCAGTGCCCGGTGGGCACGGCGAGCAACGCGAGGGCGCGCAGACCGTCCACGGCGCGGTCACGGTCGGCGGGGGTCCTGGCGTCGACGGCGGCGGCCGCCCGGGCGAACCTCCGCCGGAGGCCGGCCCGGCCCGAGGACGCAGGTGCTGCGGGTGCGGGTGCGGGTGCCGCGTACGCGGGCGCCGTGGACGGAGCCCCCATCGGCGGTGCCGGGGGTGCCGTGGGCGGCGTCGGCGAGGCCGGCGGCGTGGTGGTGGAGGGCGCGGTCATGCCGCCACCCCCAGCGCGATCCGGGCGAACACACGCAGCGAGTCGGTGCCGGGCGCGAAGTACCCGCTGTGGCCGCCGGCCCGCTCGGCGGGCACGCGCCGTGCGCCGAAGTCCGGCGCGGCCGGGTCCGCTCCGTGTCCGAGACCGAGCACCTCCACGTGCGGGACGCGGCCGATCCAGTCGTCCGCGCTCCTGGCGGCCCATACCCGCGCCGTCGTCCGCAGATCCCCGACGCCGTCCGCGCGCATGCCCGGTGACCCCGCGACGACGATGTCGGCGGCGGGCATGTCCCGCGCGCCCAGCCCGCACACCACCGAGCCGTAGCTGTGGCAGAACACCGCAGGCCTCGGCGCACCGGCCGCCACCAGGCCCCGCACGAAGCGGGCCAGCCGCGGCGCACCCGCCTCGGCGAGCCGGCCGGTGGCGGCGTCCGGGCCGAGTCCGACCGGGGTGGTGTACCCGGCCCAGGCGACGACGGCCGTGCGGCCCCCGGTGGCGGCGTACAGGGAGCGGGCCATGCCGGTGGGTGTGCCGTACCGGTCCCCGGCGCGGTCGAAGGTGTCCAGGTCGATGTCGGAACCGGGCACGACCACCGAGACGTGTTCCGCGCGGGTCAGGTCACCGTGGACCTCGGCCACCTGGCCGCGTCCACGCGGATCGAAGGCGATGATCTGCCGCCCGCCCTTTCCCCCGCCGAGCAGCCCCGCACAGCGATCGGCGCGGGTGCGCGCCGTCCGCCGTTCCTGGTCGGTGAGCGCCGGGTCCTGGGCGCGTGCCTGCTGCCGGTCCCGCTCCTCCGTGAGCGCCAGCGCGTTCGCCTCGTACCGCAGGGGGGCGGGCACGCCGTCGAGGTTGCCCACCACGAGGGGGTGACGGCGGATCAGCGTGCGCCGTTGTGCCGGTCCGAGCCCGGCGAAGAACGCCGCCACCCGGTCGGGCGTCGCGGTGACGGGGTCCGGCAGGGGCCCGAAGCCGCGGTCGGCGCGCCAGGCGCCCGTGCCGGGGACGGGGCCGGTGACCGCCCGCTGCTCCTCGCCGGCCGCCAGGCCCGTGGTGCCGGCCACGACGCACGCCGCGAGCGCGGCGGCGACCGCGGTCCGCCTGCCACGCCTCTTCCATATCTCCGCCCGCAGTCGCATGGTCCGTCTCCCCTGTGGTGTCCGTCTGTCGTGTCGACGGAGGGAAGGTAGGGATACGCCCTGCCGCGGGACGTCACGCCGGGGAGCCAAGTGGCGGGTGCTACCCCGGTCTGCCCTGCGGGGCGCGGATGCTACCGGGGTAGGGGGTGGGTCGCGGCGACCCCGCCGGTCGCCGGACTAGCCGGCGTCGCCCGGCGCGACGAGTCCGGACTCGTAGGCGAAGATCACCGCCTGCGCCCGGTCGCGCAGGTGCAACTTGGCGAGCACGCGCCCGACGTGGGTCTTCACCGTCTGCTCGGCGAGCACGAGCCGTCCGGCGATCTCCTGGTTGGAGAGCCCGCGGGCGATCAGTTCCAGGACCTCGGTCTCGCGGGGCGTCAGCGCGTTGAGGCGCAGCGCGGGGTTCCCGCGGGGCACGGGGCGCTGCTTGGCGAAGTCCGCGATGAGACGGCGCGTGACCGACGGCGCGAGCAGCGCGTCACCGGAGGCCACCACGCGCACCGCCGCGATCAGGTCCGCGGGCGGCGCGTCCTTCAACAGGAAGCCGGAGGCGCCGGCCCGCAGCGCCTCGTACACGTAGTCGTCGACGTCGAAGGTGGTCAGCATCAGCACCCTCGGCCGGTGCACGACGCCCGGCGGCGGGTCCAGCAGCGCACGGGCCGCGGCCAGCCCGTCCATCCTCGGCATCCGCACGTCCATCAGCACCACGTCGGGCAGGACGGAGCGGCTGACCTCGACGCCCTTCTCGCCGTCCGGCGCCTCGCCCACCACGTCGATGTCCGCCTGCGCGGCGAGCAGCGCGGCGAAGCCGGCCCGGACCATGGCCTGGTCGTCGACGATGATCACGCGGATGGTCACGGAGTTCCCTTCGGAGAGTCGTCGGCGTCGTCGCCGTGCTCGGCGTCGCCGCGCAGGGGGAGCCGCGCCGCGACGCGGAAGCCCCCGTCGGGCAGCGGTCCCACGTCGAGCGTGCCGCCGGTCAGCCGTACGCGTTCGCGCATTCCGATCAGACCGTGCCCGGTGCCGTCCTGCTCCAGCGGGGCGGCGACCGGTTGGGGCGGGGAGCCGTTGACGACCAGCGCCGTCAGGTCGGTTCCGTCCGAGGTCAGCGAGACCTTGGTCGGCGCCCCGGGGGCGTGCCGCACCACATTGGCGAGGGCCTCCTGCACGATGCGGTAGGCGGAGAGCTCCACGGCCTGGTCCATGTCGCCCGGGTCTGCCGTGAGGGACAGCTCGGCGGGCACCCCGGCCCGCACGGTCGCCTCGACCAGTTGCTGCAGCCGGTCCAGCCCGGGCTGCGGGGCCCGTTCGCCCCCGGTGTCCTCGTTGCGCAGGACGACCAGCAGCCGCCGCATCTCGTGCAGCGCCTCCCGCGCGCCCGCGGCGATGCCGGCGAACTCCTCCAGGGCCTCGGGAGGCAGGCCCTGGACACGGTAGGGCGCGGAGTCCGCCTGCACCGTGATCACCGACATGTGATGGGCCACGACGTCGTGCAACTCCCGTGCGATGCGCGCCCGCTCCTCGAGAAGGGTGCGCCGGGCCCGCTCGGCCCCGCTGATGCTCTCCTGCTCGGCGAGCCGTTGCCGCGCCTCACCGCGCGAGCGCAGTGCATAGGTCACGACCAGGGTGATGCCGCTGAGCACGAACAGCAGCAGATGGATGCCGTCGGTCTCGCGGCGTCCGGCGGCCTCGAAGACCAGCCCCGCCGCGCCGGTGGCGAGCCAGACCGCGATCAGCGTGCGGCGCGGCGCGCGGAGCCCCAGCAGCACCATCAGCGGCACGTAACCGAGCACGGACATGGGAGTCCAGGGCCAGCTGCGGTCCCCGGCGTCCGCACCGGCCGTCATCACCAGGCCACCCAGGACGTCCGCGGCGAAGACCACCCACCACGCCGCCAGCGGGCGGGTCAGGGCGAGGAAGAGGGGGGCGGTCTGCGCGGTGGCGAGGGCGCCGGCCATCGCCCCGTTCACGTCGTAGTCCTGAACGAGGACGGTGACCGTGACCGGCAGCAGGGACGCGACGAAGCCGAGGACGACCACGTACGGCGAGAGACGGACCCACCACGTGCGCGCCCCGGCGAGCGGGGGCCTGCCGGGGTCGGACGGCACCACGAGCGCCTGCCCGGCCTCCCGCAGCCCTTCGCGCAACGCCGTCAGCCAGCCGCCGCCGACGGGAGGTCGGGGCTGGAGCGGTCCGGATTCCATGAGGTGATCAGACTATGCGGACCCAGGAGGAGTGTCACCCCGGACCCCGGGCCCGGAC
>NZ_JBRIOU010000006.1:213525-216872 GCF_053474865.1 Streptomyces sp. CO7 | reverse complement strand
CCGTCCCGCCCCGTCCCGCCCCGGGGATACGCTGCCGGACAGGGACCGGGAGCGTGCAGTGGGAGCCGTGCTGGGGGCGGCGGCCGGCGACGCCCTGGGCGCGCCCTTCGAGGTTCAACGGTGCCGTCCGGCCGTGCCTCGGCTCCGCCGTGTGGGCGCTGCGCACCACGAGCGGCTACGAACAGGCGGTGCGCGCCACGGAGCCGCCTCCGTCCCGGACCGGTGGACGGCGCCGCTGCACGTGCGGCTGCCGGGATGGCCGGGACGAGTGCTCCGGGCACCCGAACTGGCGGCCATGGCGGAGGAGCTGGCCGGCTGAGACGGGCCCGGGGGGCGTGGGGCCGCCCGGTCACTCCCCGGTGGCCCCGTCGGTCAGTTCCCGGACCACGTCCAGATGACCGGCGTGCCGGGCGTACTCCTGCAGCACGTGGAAGGCGATCCAGGACAGGGTGGGCGCGGGCTCGTCGGTGAACCGGCCGCCGGTCGCGGCCCGGGCGTCGAGCGGCCGGGAGGCCAGCACCTCACGGGTGCGCTCCCCGCCCGCGTGCAGCCGGGCGACCAGGTCCTCGGCCGTGACACCCTTCGGCGCCGACCAGCGCCCGTCGTCCCCCCGGTCGCCCCACGGCTCCTCGACGGGCTCCGCCAGGAAACCCCAGACGAACCACCGCCGCTCCATGTGGACCAGGTGGTTCAGCAGCTCCAGCGGCGTCCAGCCGGAGGCCAGCCGCGAGGTCCGCAGCTGCTCGTCGGTGAGGCCGGCGACCTTCCGCTCCACCACGGCGCGGTAGTAGTCCAGATACGCCGCGAACTGCGCGGAAGGGTCGGGGGTGTCGAGCCGCGGCTCGGTGCCGGGGAGGGTCATGCCGACACGCTACGGCACCCGTCCGCCTTCCGCGCTTGACCTCAACCTTGCTCGAGGTCGCACGCTTTCCGCATGACCGCGACCACCCCGCACGAGAACGCCCCTGCCTACGCCGACCTGCCCCGGCTGATGGCCCTGATGACCGGGGACGAGAAGCACGGCCCCGCCGCCACCTCCACCCTCGACGCCCTGTGGGTCCTGTACGACCGCGTCCTGCGGGTGTCGCCCGAGCGGGTGCGGGACCCCGAGCGGGACCGGTTCCTGCTCTCCAAGGGCCACGGTCCGATGGCCTACTACGCCGTCCTCGCCGCCAAGGGCTTCCTCCCCGTCGAGTGGCTGTCCGGGTTCGGTTCCTACGACTCCCCGCTCGGCCACCACCCGGACCGCACCCTGCTGCCCGGCGTGGAGATCGGCAGCGGATCGCTCGGCCACGGCCTGCCCATCGCGGTGGGCGAGGCGCTGGGCCTGCGCGCCCAGGGACTCACCGGCCCCGCCGTGTGGGTGCTGACCGGCGACGCCGAACTGGACGAGGGCAGCAACCACGAGGCCCTCGCCTTCGCCGGCCCGGCGGGACTCGAGAGGCTGCACGCCGTCGTCGTGGACAACTCCTCGGCCAGTCACGCGCGGCCCGACGGCATCGCCGCGCGCTTCGAGGCGGCCGGCTGGTCCGTCGTCACCGCGGACGGCCATGACCACGAGGGCCTGTACGAGGCCTTCACCCGGCCGCACCCCGGCCGCCCGCACGCCGTCGTCGCGCGGGTGCGGTCCAAGAGCGTCTGACCCGCGAAGAACGTCCGACGCACCGAACACGAACGCAACGGGAACGGGAGAACCCCCGGATGGACACCATGCGCGACCGCTTCGCCCCCGTCATGACCCGACTGCTCGACGAGGACCCCCGGGTCGCCGTCGTGCTCGCCGAGATCGGCCGGGACGGCTTCGCCGACGCCGCCCGCCGCCACCCCGACCGGGTGATCAACGTCGGCATCCGCGAACAACTGCTGATCGGCGCCGGGGCGGGCCTGGCCCTGACGGGCCTGCGGCCCGTCCTGCACACCTTCGGCAGCTTCCTGGTGGAACGCCCCTTCGAGCAGGTGAAGCTGGACCTCGGTCACCAGGACGCCGGCGCGGTCCTGGTGAGCGCCCTCGGCTCCTACGACTGGCCGGCCGGCGGCTTCACCCACATGTCGCCCGGCGACGTGGCGCTGCTCGACACCCTCGACGGCTGGACCGTGCACGTGCCGGGGCACCCCGACGAGGCCGAGACCCTGCTGCGGCAGGCGGTCGGAGCCGGCGACGACAAGGTGTACGTCCGCCTCTCCGTCCAGTCCAACGACGACGCCCGCCCCGTGGACGGCTCGCGCCTGCTGACGGTGCGCCGCGGCGGGGCGGGCGTGGTGGTCGCCGTCGGACCCCTGCTCACCCCCGTGCTCGAGGCCACCGAGGGCCTGGACCTCACCGTCCTGTACGCCACCACCGTGCGGCCCTTCGACGCCCGGACCCTGCGGGCGGCCACCGAGGCGGCCGGGACCGACGTCGTCCTGGTCGAGCCGTACCTGGCCGGCACCTCCACCCCGGCCGCGGCCGACGCCCTCGCCGACGTCCCGCACCGCCTCCTCGGCCTCGGCGTCGGCCGCAGGGAGCTGCGCCGCTACGGCACCATGCCCGAACACCTCGCCGCCCACGGCCTGGACCCGGCCGGCCTGCGTGGGCGGATCGTCCGCTTCCTGGACGCGGGACGCCCGCGTCGATCATGATGATCGATCAGCGTGAGGTACCGGGAGGCGATCTGCGGGTGGGGAGCACGGTGACGGAGCAGGCGCGGGGATGGCCGGCCGAGGCGGCCGGCGAGGCCTGGGACGGGGTCGACGCCGAGGCGCTGCGGCGGGCGGTGCGGGGGCAGTCGGCACGGCCCGTCGCCGGCGTCGAGGACATGGCCTCCTACCTCGAGGCACAGGTGGCGGACACCTCCCACCGTGAGGTGCTCGGACCGCTCCTCGACGGCGGAGGCCCCAGCGGTCTCGTCGTGCGCCGGGGCGCGGTCATCGCCTCGTGGGGCGATCCGGACCGCGTCGAAATGGCGTTCAGCGCCACCAAGAGCGTGCTGTCGCTGTCCGCGGGACCGGCCTTCGACGACGGGCTGCTCGACCTGGACGAGCCGGTCTCCCGGGTGCTGACGCTCCCGCAGTTCGCCGAGGGGCACGCCCGGGACATCACCTGGCGGCACCTGCTCGACCAGACGAGCCAGTGGGAGGGCGAGCTCTGGGGCAAGCCGACCCGGGTCGACGCCCAGAGCGCCCACGGCGCCGGTCTCGTCGGCGGGCCGCCGGGCAAGGGCTGGGCGTACAACGACGTCCGGGTCAACCTGGCCGCCCTCGCCCTCACCGCTTTGTACGGCCGCCCCCTGGACGAGGTGCTGCGCGAGCGCGTCATGACGCCCGCCGGCGCCTCGGACAGCTGGTCCTGGCACGGCTACCGTGACGCC
>NZ_JBRIOU010000006.1:204411-213425 GCF_053474865.1 Streptomyces sp. CO7 | reverse complement strand
GGGCGCCGGGTGCTGTCGTCACGCTGGATCGACGAACTGTGGACACCCGGCGCCGTCAAGCCGGACTACGGCCTGTCCTGGTGGCTCAACGACCACCGCACCGTCTGGCCGTCCGCCCCCGCCACCGGCCGGTGCGCCCGCGGCAACGGGGGCACCCACCTGCTCTGGGTCGACCCTGCCCGCGACCTGGTGCTCGCCTCCCACTGGGGCGCGGACCCGGCCGTCCTGCTGGAGGAGGTCTCGGCGGCGGTGCCGGCGAACTGAACCGTCAGTTCCCCTCCTCCAGCGCCGCGAGCAGCTCCCGCTCGCGGGCCTGGCTCAGCCCCGCCTTCCGGGGCCGGTCCAGGCCCGACTCCCGCTCGGAGACCAGGGTGTCGGCGAGCATCTCCCGGTACGGACGGTGCCGCAGCCCGGCCGCGCGGGCCGCCGTCCCGGCCCGCGCCAGCCAGCCCTCCCAGCCCTCCTCGACCAGCCACAGCGGCAGGGACTCCTCACCCGCCCACTCGGCGACGCCCTGCTTCAGCAGCCAGTCGGAGGGCGCGCCCACCACCGGGCCGGTGTGACCGCCGGCGGTGCGCGCCGCCTCGATCCACTCGGCGAAGGAGATCCGCGGGCCCACCGTGTCGTACACCCCCGTCACGCCCTGCTCCGCGGACTCCACCAGCCACAGGGCCAGGTCCCGTACGTCCACCACCTGCACCGGGGCGTCAGGGCGGCCGGGCACCAGCATCGGCTCCTCCGGGGCCCGTGCGGCCCGCGCCACCCAGTAGCCGGCCCGGTCGCTGGCGTCGCCCGGCCCGCCGATCAGGCCGGCCCGCGCCACCAGCAGCCGGTCGCCCACCGCATCCCGGCACGCCGCCTCGCAGGCCACCTTCGCCTCGCCGTACAGCTCCCGGTCGACCTCGTCCCGGTCGGTGGGGGCGAGCAGTTCGGCCGACTCGTCCTCGCCAGGCACCGCGTGCGAGGCGTACACGTTGCCCGAGGAGACGTACGACCAGTGGCGGGCACGTTCCCCGAGCGCCGTCAACGCACCCCGCACGAAAGCCGGTTGCCACGAGACGTCGAACACCGCGTCCCACTCCTGCGCGGGCAGCGCCTCGTACGCGGACGCCTCCCGCCGGTCGCCCACGACCAGGCGCGCCCCCTCCGCGATGCCACCGCTCTCCCCGCGCGCCAGACAGGTCACCCGGTGCCCGCGCTCCAGCGCCTGGCGTGCGATCTCGCGGCCCAGCCATGCGGTACCGCCCAGAACCAGAATCTCCATGACCGGAGCAAAGCAGGCCACGGGCCCGCTGCCCAGCGAATCTGCCCAGGGCAGATCACCCGCCGGCCGCGCCGCCCGGCGCCGGCGCGTAGTGGGCGGCCACCGCCGGCTGGCCCGTGCATCCCGGCCCCGCGCCCGGATCGGCGCCGAGATGACGGAACGGCAGCACCGGGCGCCGGCCGCCCTCGAGGACCAGCAGCGACCGCCACCGGGAGTGACGGAACCCGGCGGCGCGCAGGGCCGCCAGCGCGGCTGGTCCGGCCGGCGAGCCGTCCGCCCAGCGGATCAGCCCCGGGTCGAAGTGCGCCAGCAGCAGGCCGTCCGCGGTCAGCCAGCTCGCGGCCCGGGCCAGCAGCCCCAACGGGTCGCCCACGTAGTGCAGTCCGTGCACGCAGGTGACCAGGTGCTGGGCGCGCTCCGGCGCCCAGGCGGAGACCGAGGCGGTCACCAGCTCCACCGTGGGAGGCAGCGGCGCCGGGACCATCGGCCCCACCAGGTCGACGCCGGTGAGCACCGCGTCCGCGGGCAGGACCGCCGCGGCCTCGCGCAGCGCCCTGCCCTCCCCGCTGCACAGGTCCAGCCAGTGGGGCGCGGCGCGTCCGGCGAGCGCGTCCAGCGGATCCCTGCCGAGCTCGCGTGCGTAGCTGTTCACCCCGGACAGGCCGCGCCCGCGGTTCATGGTGTTGTTGGCGACCACCCACGACTGCTCCAGTTCGGCCGTGGAGACCGTGCGAGGCGTTGTCATGCGCCCATTGTGCGAGACGTCGTCACGCGCCCGTCAGGAGCCCGCGGCCCGGCCGAGCCGCGGGTATTCGCTTGCTCCGGCCCGCGGACGGCCCTACGGTGCGCGCCATGATCGTCGAAGAACCCTCCGCCGCCCTGACCGCCTACCGCCGCCTCAACGACGCGGTGTTCCGCGCCTACGAGGAGGGGCGCCTGGAGGACGGCATCCGCCTCCTGGGCACCCCGCCGCCGTCGACGCTGCCCTGGCGGGCCGAGCTGGCCTACCTGCTCGCCTGCCTGCAGGGAGCCGCGGGGCGTCCCGCCGAGGCGCTGGACACGCTGCGGGAGGCCCTCGCGGAAGGCGGCTGGTGGGACCCGGCGGTGCTGGACGACGAGGAGGACTTCACGGAGGTCCGCCGTCTGCCCGCCTTCGCCGCGCTGCGCGAGACGTCGGCCGGGCGCTGGAACAAGGCCCTGACGATGTCCCGTGACCACGACGTCCTGGTGCGGCCCGACACGCTCCCGGCACGCGGCGTGCTCCTCGCCCTGCACGGCGCCGAGGAGTCGGAACAGGACGCGTTGAGGGCCTGGCGGCCCGCCCTGGAGGCGGGGTTCGCGGTGCTCGCGGTGCGCTCCTCCTGGCGCACCTCGCCCCGCTACCGGACCTGGCCGCGCACTCCGCGGGCGCTCGAGGAGGTCGACGCCGCGATGGCCGCGCACGCCGGCGAGGTCGCGGGCCTCCCGCTGACGGTCGCGGGGTTCTCGGCCGGCGGGCGGGTCGCGCTGCAGTGGGCGCTGTCCCGGGAGCCGGGGGAGGTGGCCCGCGTCGTCGCGGTCGCCCCGGCGATCTCCGTGGCGGAACTGCCGGAGTCCCCGCGGCTCCCCGGGCGGACCCACCTGGTCGTCGGGGAGCGGGACGACCTGCTGGACGACGTGCGCGAGGTCGCGGGACGTCTCGCCGGCTGCCGGCTGGACGTGGTGGAGGGGGCCGGCCACGAGGTCCCCGCCGACACGATCCGCCGCGTCCTGGCCTGACGGGCGTCGCACCGGCCCTCCTCCTCCGGCCCGAGGGGGCGACCCGTGCGGGAGTGCCCGGGGCCTGACGCCCGCTCACGGAGCGGAACCGCTGACGGCGCCCGGCCCGGGTCGGGTCGACGGGCGGACCCGCGCGCCCCGTGGGGCCGGGTGGGGTCAGCCCGCCACGACGGCCGCGAAGGCGTCCGGCGCGTCGAACATGACGTTGTGCCCGGCGTCCGGCACGGTCACCACCCGCACCCCCGCCGCCTCCAGGGCCGCCCGGCCCTCCAGCTCGCCGCTGAGCGCGCCCTGCAGGTACACCCGGTCCACGGTGAGCCCTTCGAGGACGCGGCGCATCGTGGGGCGCGAGCCACGGGCCAGGCCTGCCGCGGACCGGTACAGGGCTCGCGGGTCCGTCAGGCGCATGGTGGCCGCCCACCAGGGCCCCACCCGTTCCAGGGTCCGCGCGTACCCCTCGGCGAGGAAGTCCTCCTCCGTGTACGACGTGATCCAGCTGCTCCCGGCCGTCGCCGGCGGGTCCGGGTCCAGGTTCGCCTCGGTGAGGACCAGCCGGGACACCAGGTCGGGCCTGCGGCCGGCCAGCACGATCGCCACCGAACCGCCCATGCTGTGTCCGACGACCTCCGCCCCGCCGACGCCCGCGGCGTCGAGCGCCGCCGCGAGGGCGTCGGCGTGGTCCTCCAGGGTGTAGCCGAAGTCCGCCGGCCGGTCGCTGATCCCGTGGCCCGGCAGGTCGACGAAGAGGCTGCGCCGCCCGGCCGCCTCGGGCCGCGCGGCGACATGCGCGTGGTAGACGGCCGAGGCGGCGCCCAGCCCGTGGACGTACACCCGGGCCGACTCCGCGCCGGGCGTCTCGGTCCAGCGGACCCGGCTGCCCCTGCCGTCGAACTCCACCTGTCGCACCGTCGCCACCCCTTTCCCGCCGGGGTCCGCCCCCGGCTCCGAACAGGTGGGCACGCCCACCCGTGAGCACGCACCATACATCGATGCCGAGGTATGTCGCATCCGATGTACGCAAGAATGCCACCATGCTCGAACTGGCCATCCTCGGCTTCCTCCGCGACGCCCCCCTGCACGGATACGGACTGCGCAAGCGGCTGACCGCCCTGATCGGGCACGTGCGACCCGTCGGCGAGAGCACCCTCTATCCGGCCATCAAGCGCCTGGAGAAAGCGGGGCTGCTCGCCCGGACCACCGAACCGGGCGCCGCGGCCGCCCCCCGGCACGTACTGACGCTCACCGCCGAGGGCGCCCGGGAACTCGGCCGCCGGCTCGCCGAACCGGAGCGGCTGGACGTCACCGACGAGAACCGCTGGTTCACCCTGCTCGCCTTCCTCCGCCACCTGGAGGACCCGGCCGCGCAAGCGGCCGTCCTGCGGCGGCGGCTGGCCTTCCTCGAGGAGCCGTCCAGCTTCTTCCTCGACGGCGACCGCCCGCTGCGGGCGGAGGAGTTGGACGACCCGTTCCGGCGCGGTGTCCTCACCGTGGCCAGGGCGACCGGCCGGGCCGAGATCGCCTGGCTGCGGGAGACGCTCGCCGCGCTCGGGGCGGAGGAAGGGACGACGTCGAAGGGCTGACCGGTTGGCGCGATAGCTCATTGACCACGAGTCGGCGGGCCAACTAGCGTCCCGGCGTGAAAAGCAGACAAGTCCTTCGGCACCGCGATTTCCGCCTCCTGGTCACCGGCGTCTCGGTGAGCGCCCTCGGCAACGCCGTCACCCCGGTGGCGCTCGCCTTCGCCGTGCTCGACCTGGGCGGTTCCATCACCGACCTGGGCCTGGTGGAAGCCGTCCTCGCGATCTGCCAGATCGTCACCATGCTCGCCGGAGGGGTTCTCGGCGACCGCTTCTCACGCAAGCTGATGATGCAGGGCGGGTCCGTCGCCAGCGCCGTGGTCATGGGGCTGCTCGCCGCGGTGGTGCTGCTGGACGCCGCCACGATATGGCTGCTCGCCCTGCTCGGCGGTGTCGCCGGAGTGGTCACGGCGCTCAGCCGGCCGTCCTCCAAGGCGATGACCCGGGTGGTCGTCCCGGAAGCCGACCTCGCGGACGCGGTGGCCACCCGCTCCCTGCTGGACAGCCTCTTCCGCACCCTCGGTTACGCCGTCGCCGGCCTGCTGGTCGCGGTGGTGGGCCCGGGGTGGGCCGTCATGGTCGATGCCGCCACCTTCGTGGTGGCCGCCGTGGCCTTCGGCCGCCTCCGTGCCACCAACGCCCGCGCGCCCCGCACGACCTCGCCGCTCGCGGACCTCGGCGAGGGGTTCCGGGAGGTCACGCGCCACACCTGGCTGTGGCTGCTGGTGCTGCAGGCCCTGCTCTACCACCTGTTCTACGGCGGGGCGCAGGCGGTGCTGGGCCCGGTCGTGGTGGGCGAGGGGATGGGACGCAGTGCCTGGGGCTTCGCGCTCGCGGCCCTGATGGCCGGGTTCGTGGTCGGCGGTCTGCTCGCCCTGCGGGTCAGGCCCCGCAAGCCGCTGGCGACCGGGGTCGCGCTGCTCACGCTGGCCGGCGTGTTCCCGCTCGCCATGGCGCTGTCGGACACGTTGTGGCCCGTCATGCTGGGCGCGTTCGTGCACGGCATCGGCCTGCAGATGTTCAGCGTCTACTGGGACCAGAGCATCCAGAGCCAGGTGCCGGAGGACAAGCTGGCCCGGGTGTACGCCTTCGACTCGGTCGGCTCCTTCGTGGCCAGGCCCCTCGGCCTCGCCCTGACCGGTCCGCTCGCCGCGGCGGTGGGGATCGACGCGTGGCTGCTGGTGGTCGCCGCGGTCGTCTCCGGTTCGGCGCTGGCGGCCCTCGGGCTGCGGGACGTGCGGGCGTTGGAGCGGACGGTGCCCCAGAAGGTGTCCTGACGCGCCCCCGCGGCGGCCTGCCGCCGGACGCGCGACGGCGCCTCCTGTCCGGTCCCGGGACCGGACAGGAGGCGCCGTCGCGCGAGGGGGCTCAGCCCATCGGGTCGGTGGTGTCCCGGAGCAGTTCCAGGGCCGGTCCGTACATCCGCGACTTGATCGTGCCGAGCGTTCCGCTCGCCTTCGCGGCCAGCGCCCCCGCCAGCTCGACGGCCGTCGCGCGCACGGCGTCCTCCGGGACGGCTCGGTCCACGACGCCCGCGGCCAGCGCCTCCTCGCCCCCGAAGCGGCGTGCCGTGACCATCGCCTCGTGCGCGGTCTGCGGCGTGAGCCGGGACTGGATGAGGGCGGACATGCCCGGGGTGAACGGGATGTGGATGTCCGCCTCGGGCAGGCACCAGAAGCCGCGGTCGGCGCGCATCACCCGGAAGTCGTGCGCCAGGGAGAGCATGGCCCCGGCCGCGAAGGTGTGTCCCTGCAGCGCCGCGACGGTGACCAGCGGGAGGGACAGCACCCGCGCGAACAACGCGTGCACCGACACCACGTAGTTCCGGTGCTCCTCGGCGTGGGCGAGCAGCCAGTCCAGGTCCAGGCCGTTGGACCAGAACTTGCCCGTCGCGGCGGTCACCAGGGCCTTGGGGCCCTCCGTCTTCTCCACCTCGTCCAGGGCACCGTCGACCGAGGCGATCCAGTCCGGGTGGAAGCGGTTCTCGCCGTCTCCGAGATCGAGGACGAAGACGTCGCCCTGACGGTCGAGAGTGGGCATGGGCTGCTCCTTTGCACGCGGGTCGAGGGGTGACACCAACCTACCAGTCAGTAACTTACGGTGCCGTGAGCCGGCCTGGCAAGACGCGGGCGGGGCGCGGACGGTGACGGCCGGGAAGCGAGGGGCGGCGGGCGGAGCACGGAGAAGATCGAAAAAGCGATGGCGGGGCCCGCACCGCCGCTGGTAGACATACCGGAACCGCGCCGCCCGGTGATCGCCGGGCCGCGCACGCGCCCACCGACAGAGGAGGAGGGGTAAGTCATGTCCACGCCCCGTACCGCAGCCGCGTTCGTCCTTCCCGGGGCCGGGCCTTCGGTCTGACCCCGCCGCGGACGGCCGAGCGCCCTCACCGGAAAGCCTCGACCGTGAACACAGAACTCCTCACCGTGCGCCCCCTCACCGGGCGCGCGGAACTCGACCTCTTCCGCCGCCTGTCCTACGCGCTCGACACGGAGCTCGACGCCGATCTCGACGAGGGGCGACGGCGCCCCGAATGGATGTGGATCGCCCTGCGGGGGAACCGGCTGCTCGCCAGGATCGCCTGGTGGAGCCGCCCCGGAGCCCGTCGGCCTCTGCTGCTCGACGTCCTCGACGTCGACGACGGCCTGCCCGAGGCGGACCGCCTCGACGTCGGTGAGCACCTGCTGCGCACCGCCCTGTCCGAGGTGTCGGACCCGCAGGGCCCGACACCGGAGTACACCCGGTTCGTGCCGCCCGACTGGCGTGACACCCCGGCCGTCCGGCGCGCCGTCGAGGACCGGATGGCCGTCGCCGCGCGCACCGGGGCCCGCCCCTTCGTGGAACGGCTCCGCCTCGAACGGCCCGCCGGCGCGCCCGTTCCGCCGCCCACCGGACGTCTGGCCTTCCGCACGCCCCGGGACGAGGGCGAACTCACCGACCTGATGACCCGCGTGCTGGACGGCACCCTGGACGCCCACAGCCTGCACGACCTGACCACCATGTCCGCCCAGGAGGCGGCGAAGGCCCAGTACGCCGACGAACTGGCCGGCTACCGCAGCCCTCGGGAGTGGTGGCGGGTCGCCACGCTGCCCGACGGGGAACCGGTGGGCTTCGTGATCCCCGCCCACAACGGCTACAACCCGATCATCGCCTACATCGCCGTCCTGCCCGAACACCGCGGCAAGGGGTACGTCGACGAGATCCTCGCGGAAGGCACCCGAATCCTCACGGACCAGGGCGTGCCCCGGATCCGGGCCTCGACCGATCTGGGCAACGTGCCGATGGCCGCGGCCTTCGCGCGGGCCGGCTACGACGCGTTCGAGCGGGAGATCGTCATGAGCTGGGGCTGACCCGCCGGAGCCGCCCCTGCGGGGGCCGACCGGGCCGCGTCGCGCCGTGGAAGCGGCCCGGTCACCTCCCCGGCGCCCGGCGGCCGGCCGCCGAGGCCGACCGGTGACGGAACACATGACGGTAGGTCTGCGGGGAGACCGTGGTCAGCCGGCCGAAATGGCGGCGCAGGTTGGCGGCGTTGCCGAAACCGGTCCGGTGGGCCACGGACTCCACCGGGTCGTCGGTCGTCTCCAGCAACTCCTGGGCGAGCAGCACCCGTTCGCGCAGGATCCACTGCAACGGCGTGGTCCCCAGGGTGTCGCGGAAACGGCGGGCGAAGGTGCGCTCGCTGAGGTGGGCCTGCCGGGCCATCCCGGCCACCGTGAGCGGTTCGTGGAGCCGCTCGCGGGCCCATTCCAGCACCGGGCCCAGACCCTCCTCGCGCCGCCGGGCGCGCGGCGGCAGCGGCTTGGCGTACTGGGTCTGGCCGCCCTCCCGGTGCGGCGGCACCACCATGCGCCGGGCCACCTCGTTGGCGACCGCGGAACCGTGGTCGGTGCGCACCAGGTGCAGGCACAGGTCGATCGCCGCGCCGGTGCCGGCCGAGGTGAACACGGTGCCGTCCTCGACGTACAGCGCGGAGGGGTCGTAGGTCACCCGCGGGAAGCGGTGCGCGAAGTCCACGGTGTTCATCCAGTGCGTGGTCGCCCGGCGTCCGTCGAGCAGGCCCGCGGCGGCGAGCACGTAGGCGCCGCTGCACAGCGAGACGATCCGCCGTCCCCGCGCGTGGGCGGCCCGCAGCGCGTCGAGCAGTCCCGGAGGCGGGTCGAGCTGGACGCGCCGCGGACAGGCGGCGACGATCACGGTGTCGGCCTCCGCCAGGTCCTCGAGGCCGTGCCCGGCGCCCACCGTCAGTCCCGCGGAGGTGCGCAGCGGCCCCGGTTCCACGGCGCAGAGCCGCAACTCGTACCAGGGGTCCACGACATCGCTGCGGTCGATCCCGAACACCTCGCAGGGCACCGCGAGTTCAAAGTTCGTCGCGCCGTCCGTCACCGCCACGGCCACCACGTGGGGACGGGCGGGGG
>NZ_JBRIOU010000006.1:192207-204311 GCF_053474865.1 Streptomyces sp. CO7 | reverse complement strand
CGCCGGGGGTTGCCCCGTCGAGAGGTGCGCCGCCGACGGGCGTGCCGTTGTCGTCCATGGCAGGAATGTAGCGCACACCGTCGTTTCCGCCACTGTCCGCGAAACGGGCCGCCGCGGAGGCTGGAGCCATGTCCCAGCACACCTCCACACCTCCGTCCCTTCCGGCCGGACGGCTCACCATGGCGCAGGGCACCGCCCTGTCCGTGGGCGCCGTGCTCGGCACCGGAGTCATCGCCCTCCCGGCGCTCGCCGCCGACATCGCGGGGCCCGCCTCGCTGCTGGCCTGGCTGGCGCTGGTGGTGCTCTCCGTGCCGCTGGCCGTCGCCTTCGCCGCCCTGGGGGCCCGCCACGCCGACGCGGGCGGCGTCTCCACCTACGCCCGGCTCGCGTTCGGCGAGCGGAGCGCCGCGGTCGCCGGCTGGTGCTTCTACCTCGCCATACCGCCGGGCGCCACGGCCGCCGCCCTCTTCGGCGGCTCCTACGTCTCCGACGCGCTCGGCGGCGGGACGCCCACCACCGTGGTCACCGCGGCCGGCCTGATGGGCACGGTCACGGCGGTCAACGCCGCCGGACTCCGCCTCACCGGGCGGCTGCAGGTCGTCCTCTTCGCGCTCCTGCTCGCCCTGCTGACCGCCGCCGTGCTCTTCTCCCTCCCGCACGCCGACACCGCCAACCTGCGGCCGTTCGCCCCGCACGGCTGGTCCGCCGTCGGACCCGCTGCTGCCCTGCTGGTGTTCTGCTTCGCCGGGTGGGAGGCGGTCGCCCACCTCGCGGGCGAGTTCCGGCGGCCCGACCGGGACCTGCCCCGCGCCACCGGGGCCGCCGTCGCGATCGTCGGCGTGGTGTACCTGGCGGCCGCCTTCGTCGTCGTCTCCGTCCTCGGCTCCGGCGCCGGGCACTCCGGGGCGCCGCTCGGCGACCTGATGGCCCGGGGTCTGGGCGAGGGCGCGCGTCCGCTCGCCGCGGTGGCCGCGCTGCTGCTCACCTTCGGCACCATGAACGCCTACTTCGCCGGCGCCGCCAAGCTCGGCGCCGCCCTGGGCCGGGACGGCGCGCTGCCGCGGTGGTTCGCCAGGGGCAGCACGGTGGGGCAGACGCCGCGCCGCAGCCTGCTGTTCGTCGCCGCCCTCGCCCTGCTGACCCTGGCGGCGGTCGTCGTCTCCGGGACGGGCGCCGAACCGGCGGTCATGTTCTCCGCGGCCTCCTTCGCCGTGGTGTACGCGATCGGGGTCGCCGCCGCCATCCGCCTCCTCCCGCACGGGAGTTGGGGCCGCCGTTGCGCCTGGGCGGCGCTGGCCGCGGTCACCGCCCTGCTGGCCCTGTGCGGCTTCCACCTGGCCTGGCCGCTCCTGGTGACCTGCGCGGCCCTCGTCACCGTCCGCGTCACCCGCCGCCGTCGTGCGAGGGCCGCGGCATGTCTCGCCGCGACGGCCTGAAACGGTGCGGGAGGCCGCGCGGGGCGTGCTAGGGGATGGTCAGGGAGCAGAGCCGGCTGCCGGGGTCGAAGACGCGCAGGTCCCTGATCATCTTGTGGGCCAGGAACAGGTGACCGCGCTGGTCGGGGTGCAGCCCGTCCCCCAGGAGACGCGTGGGCACGCTGCCGCCGTGGGCCGCCTGCCAGTGGGCGTGGTGGTCGATGAGGACGACGCCCTGCTCCTGCGCGACCCCTCGCATGATGTCGGCGTATTCACCGAGTGCCGCGCGGTTGCTCCATCGCGTGAGGTCCACGGGGTTGGGGGTCTGCAGGACCGGTACGGCCCCACCGGGCAGGGCGCGGACGGCGGCGACCAGTCTCAGGAGGTTCGCCCTGTAGACCGCCTGTCCGATGCCTGGGGTCGCGACGTCGTTGGTGCCCAGCATGATCGACACAACGCGTGGGGCGAACGCCGTGACCCGTTGGGAGAACGCCGCCAGAAGGTCGCTTGTTGTGCTGCCGCTGACACCGGTGTCGATCACGAAGTCGGAGTTCTTGGCCTTGCCCAGCTCCCAGCGGACGCGCTCCTGGAAGTGCTCGGTGTAACTGCGCCAGCCGTTGGTCCACAGCGCGCCGTGCGTGATGCTGTCACCCGTGATCACCCAGGTGGCGGGGGTGTCGGAGTTGAGGAACCCGGAGAGGGCGCCGAAGTCCGTCAGGTCCACGCGGACGCTCTGCGCCTGCAGCTCCGCCTGGGTCAGCGCCCGGTCGTACACGGCGATCCGGCGGATGCCGCCGGTGTAGAACCATTCGCCGCCGGGGTGGGTGCTGTCGAGGTTGCGCCCCACGTTGACCGAGGCCAGCCCGGGGACGGCGGAGAAGAACTGGGTGTTCGCCAAGGTCAGCACGGGGCGTCCGTCGGCGTGGAAGGTGGTGCCGTTGCCGGAGACCGTCACGGCGAACGTGTGCCAGGCGCCGTCGTCGTACATCGTGCGGGTGAGACGGTTGACCTTGACCGCGCCCCTGTCCCGGACGACGAACTGCAGGGCCCCGCCCGCCAGTCCCAGGAAGACCTCGCTGGACGGCTCCGCCGGGTTCGACACGCTGAGGAGGGTCATCGCCGGATTGCGGCTGGTGGTCCTGCAGGTGGCGAGGACGGTCCCGGCGCCCAGCCCTGCGACAGCCGC
The DNA here is from genome assembly GCF_053474865.1 of Streptomyces sp. CO7. Taxonomy (NCBI): domain Bacteria; kingdom Bacillati; phylum Actinomycetota; class Actinomycetes; order Kitasatosporales; family Streptomycetaceae; genus Streptomyces; species Streptomyces sp. CO7. Next base: position 201,710 of record NZ_JBRIOU010000006.1, on the reverse strand, counting down.
CACGTGTGCGGAGAGGTCGGTGTACGACGTGCCGTCGTAGGTCTTCTCGATCCGGTGGTCCAGGACCGGTCCCACGGTCTCCGCGGCGAACGCCCGGCCCGCGGGACCGGTGATCGCGGCGGCCAGGGAGCCGGCGGCGGTCAGTACGGTGCGTCTTCGCATGGTTCGTTCCTCGTGTCGTGTCGTGGAGCGGCCCGGGGAGGCCGCTCCGGCCGGGCCGTGGGACGCGCCGTCGGTCGGGGCGTGGGGCGGGCCCCGTCGGTTCAGGATTGGGGGAGGAAGGCCCACGTCTGGAGCGCGGCGGGACCGGCCGACTGCTGGGAGACCGGTGCTCCGTCGGCGCCGGACGCCAAGGTCAGCAGCAGGCCGCTGGACCTGGCGGTCAGGGTGTAGCCGCCGTTCCTCCACGTGGCGGTCCAGCGCTGGTTGGCCGCGCCGCTGCACGGCCACTGGATGACGGCCGCTCCCGCCTGCGTGGAGTTGTCGCGGATGTCCGCGCACAGGCCCGAGTTCACGTTCCGCAAGGTGTGGGTGCCGTCCGCGTTGCGGGTGACCGACCACTTCTGGTTGCTGCCGCCGTGCCACTTCCAGCCGTGTAGCTGGGTCCCCTGCGCGGTCGAGTTGGCGGGTACGTCGATGGCCTGGCCGCCCGTGGAGATCTGGTACACCCCGTTCGCCGGTCCCGGGGGAGCGGTGCAGGCGGACGTCGCCTGGTGGGCGCCGCGGTCGGGAACGCAACCGGCCGCGACAGGGTTGCCGAAGTAATCCTGTCCGCCGGGCGAGCCCATGGCCCTGCCGTTGGCGAGCGCGGACGAGCCGGTCCGGAGCCGGTAACCGTCCGCGTCGGCGCGCGAGGTCGCGGTGCCCGGCGCGGCGAGCTGCGGATCGGCGGTCACCTTGTTCGGGTCGGCCGGCTCACCGGCCGGGTGGCTGCCGTGGAAGACGTTCGAGTCGAACGCCAGACCGCCCACGTCGACGTAGGAGGCCTCGGACGTGGCCACGTGGAAGATGTTGTTGCTGAAGACGGCGTTCGCGGCGCCCGACCCGTTGGCGTTGCTGATGATCTCCACCGGACGGGAGAGGTGGAAGGTGTTGTTGTAGATCTGCGTGTTGGTGGTCCTCGCGCAGACCATGTCGAAGAGTTGACCGCCGTCGTTCTGGCTGATGTTGTAGCGCACGACGTTGTCGGCGGTGGTCGAGCCGGAGCCGTTGCACAGGAGGATGAAGCCGCCCTCGTTGTCGTGGCTGTAGTTGTACTGGTAGACGGTGCCGATGTTGGCCTCGTCGATGTCCAGCCCCTGGCCGTCGCACTCGCTTTTTCCGCCGCTGACCTCGTTGTACTGGTACAGGGCGCGGTTGGTGTTCCAGCCCCAGACGCCCGCGGCGCAATGGGCCGGTTCGCGCTCGCGGAAGCCGTCGACCCTGTTGTGCTCGACGAGCGCGCCCTCGGTGTGGTGCGGCACGATCGCGTCGCCGCCGATGTCGGTCACGGTGTTGCCGCGGACGACGACGCGGGTCTGTGGCGTCCAGGTCCCGCAGGCCGTACCGCAGTTGGGGTTGGCGAGCTCCGGCCGCAGCATCCATCGCGTCCAGAAGTGGATGCCGTAGCGGTCGACGGTGCGCACCACGTTGTTCTCGACCACCACGTCGTCGAATCGGGTCGGTGTCGTCCGGCCGAGGACCTCGAAGAAGATGCCCGCGCTGGCGTCGTCGTCCTTCTTGGTCTGGTTGCCGTTCACGTCGTGCACCTCCAGCCCACGGATCCGGTAGTACGTGCCGGTTCCGGAGTCGGTGCGGGTGATGTGGACGCCGCGCCTCGTCGCCGCGGTCTCCCCCTTGTTGGAGATGTCGAGGTCGGCGATCTCCCAGTGCTCCTGGTCCGCGAGCCGGACCACGTCCGTCACCTGGCCGGCGCCCGCCAGCCTCGGCTTGGCCCCACTGCCGTAGGCGCCGATCCGGATCGGGCTCCCCGGAGATCCCGAGCCCTTGGGGAAGAGCTGCTGCCCGGTGCAGGTGGAACCTCGCTTCAGGAGGATCGTGTCACCGGGCTGGAACGTGCGGGCGTTGACCGTCGCCAGGGCGTTCCAGGGCTGGGTCCGGCTGCCGTCGCCACCGGCGGCGGCACCGCAGTCCACGTGGAAGGACTGGGCCTGCGCGGACGCGTGGCCGGGAGGTGCGAACCCCACCGAGGCGAGGGGGAGCGACAGGACGGACAGGAACAGAGCGAGGTTTCGTGGGCGCACGGTGTCTCCCTGCGAGGTCGTCGGACGGGTCGGGGAGGTGCGAGGTACGCGTGCAGGCCGGTGCGACGTGCTCGTACAGGCCGCTCGGACAAGACAGGAGACGTCTGATGTCTTGGCCACCAGGACGGTAGGAGACGTGTGGGGACACCGTCAAGAGTGCGCGCCACGTCTGCGTTCCGGACGGTCCGCCGTCCGGTGGTGCGGCGGTCCGGCCGTTGCCGCGGGGGCGGCCACCGGCGGGAGACGGACTGCGGACAGGACCCTGTTGGCATCGGCAACGCCATCTGCCATAGTCCGGGTCGTGCCGCACGGGAACGCCCCGCCGTGCCCCGGCGCGGCACGCCTGATCCCTTCCCGGCCGGCCGTGTGCGTGGCTGCCGGGCGCGACGGGCCCGACGGAGGGGTTGGCCATGACGACGACGACACCGGGGGACCACCGGAACGCGGAGGAGCCGGCGGCCGCGCCGGGGCCGGTCCTGACCCATCCGCACGGCCGGCTGCTGCGGGCCGGACGACCGCACCGGATCCTGTCGGGCTCCTTGCACTACTTCCGCGTCCACCCGCAGCAGTGGGCCGACCGGCTGGAGCGGGTCGCGGCCATGGGCCTGAACACCGTGGACACCTACGTCCCGTGGAACTTCCACGAACCGCGCCCCGGCCGGCACCTGTTCAGCGGGTCGCGCGACGTCGAACGCTTCCTGCGCACGGCCCAGGAGGCCGGTCTGGACGTCGTCGTGCGACCCGGCCCGTACATCTGCGCCGAGTGGGACAACGGAGGACTGCCCGTCTGGCTCACGGGCCGCCCGGGCATGCGTCTCCGCTCCTCCCACCCGCCGTACCTGGCGGAGGTGGAGCGCTGGTTCGACGAGCTGATCCCGCGGATCGCGGCCCTCCAGGCGGGCCGGGGTGGACCGGTGGTCGCCGTGCAGATCGAGAACGAGTACGGCAGCTACGGTGACGACCACGCCTACGTCGGCCGGGTGCGGGACGCTCTTGTCGCCCGCGGCATCACCGAACTGCTCTACACGGCCGACGGCCCCACCGAACTGATGCAGGACGGCGGCGGTTTGCCCGGCCACCTTGCCGCCGCCACGTTCGGCTCCCACGCCGGGGAGGCGGCCGCACTGCTGCGGTCGCGCCGTCGCGACGAGCCCTTCCTGTGCGCCGAATACTGGAACGGCTGGTTCGACCACTGGGGCGAGAAGCACCACGTCCGCTCGGTCCCGAGCGCCGTCGCCACCCTCTCCGACATCCTCGGTGCCGACGGCTCGGTCAGCCTCTACATGGCGTACGGCGGCACGAACTTCGGACTGTGGTCCGGCGCCAACCACGACGGCACGACTTACCAGCCGACCGTGACCAGCTACGACTCCGACGCTCCGATCGCCGAGCACGGGGCGCTCACCGAGAAGTTCCACGCCTACCGGGACCTGCTGCACACGGTCGCCGGGGTCCCGCGGCGTCCGCTGCCGGCCGATCCGCCGCTGCTGTCCCCCCGTAGCCTTCCCGTCACCCGCGAAGCCGGCCTGCTGAGGGGACTCCGCGCCGCCTCCGCCCCGGTCACCTCTCCCCACCCCCTGACCTTCGAGGAGCTGGACCAGGCTTCGGGTCTGGTCCTCCACCGTGCCACGCCGGACCTGCCGGCAGGCAGCCATCGGCTCACCGCCCACGGACTGCGCGATCGCGCCCAGGTCTTCCTCGACGGCGTACCCCTCGGCGTCCTCGACCAGCAGAACGCCTCCCTCGCTCTGCCGGGCCGGGGCGGACGGGCCGTGCTGGAACTGCTGGTGGAGAATCAGGGGCGGGTGAACTACGGGCCCCGGCTCGGCGAGCACAAGGGCATCCTCGGTGGGGTCACGGTCGGCCCACGGCTGATGCACGGCTGGACGATGCATCCGCTGCCGCTCGACACCTGGACCGAGGAGGACCTGGCACGAGCGGTGTCGGCCGCGCCGCCGGAAGGGGCCGCGGGGTTCGCGACGGCACGCTTCACGGTCGCCCGGCCTGCCGACGGCTTCCTCGCCCTTCCCGGCTTCGCCAAGGGATTCGTCTGGGTGAACGGCACCCTGCTGGGCCGCCACTGGGAGATCGGCCCCCAGCGCACGCTCTACCTGCCCGCTCCGCTCCTGGTACCGGGCGAGAACGTCCTCACCCTGCTGGAGCTCGAACGACTGGGCGACCGGGTGGAGATCCTCGGCCGGCCCGACCTCGGACCGGCCGAGGAGTACGTCGAAACCTTCTGACCGGTGGGAAGCGCGGAGGACGGCACGACCGCTCCGGCGCGAGGTCGCGGAGCCGGTGAGCGGCAATGCGGTGGACCAGCGTGGCGAAGGACGTGACGAAGCCGCTCGGAGCGAGGCAACGTGCGAGTGGCTCCGTGCGTCCCTCCCACTGCACCAAGAGGCATGCGCCCCACGCCACTCCGGAAGACAGCGAGCACCTCCATGACCGTCTCTCCCGTCACCGCCTCGGAGTCCGACACGAGCAAAAGAGCCTGGGCCTTCGCCGTGGCGTCGGCGTTCGGCGGGGGACTCCTTCTCGGCGTCCTGACCAACCTCGGCCAGGGCTGGCTTCCCGGAGCCTGGAACCAGATCGCCAACTCAGGTGCGGTGTGGTCCGTCGCCGCGTTCGTCGCAGGCGCACTGTCTGCCCGGAAGGCGGGCCTGCCCGCGGCCGCCGTCGCGGGCCTGTGCGCCGAGTCCGGTCTCGTCGTCGGCTACTACGGCTACGCGGAGGTGGCGCGCGACGGCATGGGTTCCCTGTTCGCCCCCCTCGTCTGGCTGGGCATGGCGTTCGTCGCCGGCCCCCTGTTCGCAGTGGCGGGATCCTGGTGGCGCGTCGCAGGCCCGCGCCACCGTGTCGTCGGGCTCGCCGCCCTCGCGGGCGTCTTCGGCACGGAGGCCATCCATTACGCCTGGGCCCTGCACTACGCCCCTCAGGCATGGGCCTGCCTCGCCGTCGCGGTCCTCACGGCACTGCTGATGGGCCGCACCATCGAGGAACGCGTCCTCACCCTGCTGGCTGCCGCCCTGTTCTCGCTGCTGGCCTACCTCGTCCTCTACGAATTGATCTTGACCACGCTCCTCGGCTGACGCATGGTCGGTGCACGGATGGGGGCGGCGGCCGGCCGTACGCCCCGTGGAAGGGGAGACCATGAGCCGTCCACTGCTGTTCCTCGACGTCGACGGTCCTCTCAACCCCTACGCCGCCAAGCCCACGAGGAGGCCCGACGGTTACACCACGATCCGGGTTCCGCGGGGCGCCGGGCACCGGCCGTTGCGCGTCTGGCTCCATCCGGGGCACGGTGCGCAACTGCTGGCCCTCGACTACGAGTTGTGCTGGGCCACCACCTGGATGGCGAAGGCGAACCGGTGGATCGCCCCCGTGGTCGGACTTCCGGAACTCCCGTACGTCGACTTCGGCGACGCCCTGTTCCGGGAGCGGCCGGACGGCGTCCACTGGAAGACCGAGGTCCTCGTCGCGTACGCGGGAGGCCAGCCCTTCGCCTGGGTGGACGACGAACAGAGCGCCGCGGACGACGCCTACGTCGCCGCCCGCCACCGCGCCCCCGCTCTGCTCCACCACGTCAACCCGCGCATCGGCCTGCGCGACGACGACCTGACCATCCTGGCCGACTTCGCGCAGACCGTCGGCGCGAAGTGAACACCCCTGTCCGGACCGGCCGTCGGGGACCGTGGGCAGGGGAAAATCAGCTGCGCCGGTCGCGAGGCCGGCGTAAGGTCCTGGCCAAGGCGGGGTCGTAGCACAGAGGTAATGCGCCGCGATGACATCTCGGAGGACGCCGGTTCGAATCCGGCCGCCCCGCCCCTCACCGGCCTTCGCACCCCGCCGCGGCGCCACCAGCGGCGGGACATGTACACACGTACGCGCGGCTCGGGCCGGCGGCGGGGTGAGCCGCGCGCCGGCCCGGGGGGCCGATGTCAGTGCCAGCCGTACCGTTCGCGGAGCCGGTGGACCACCAGGTTGAACCGCATGCGGTCCAGGGCGCAGGCCTCGCGGCGCATGCCGGCGTCGTGGACGCGCAGCACACGGTCCACCGCCACCCACGAGGGGCGGCCGGAGCGGTCCCAGGGGCCGCTGCCGATCGGCACCCAGTCGCGGTCGCCGTCGTGGTCCTTGCTGGACAGCTGCACCGCCAGCAGCGTCCCGCCCGGCTCCCGGGCGACGACCAGCACCGGGCGGTCCTTGCCCCGGCCGTCGTTCTCCTCGTACGGCACCCACGTCCAGACGATCTCGCCGGGATCGGGGTCGCCGTCATGGGCGGGGGAGTACTCGGTGCGGACCCGGCCGACGGCGCGCGCGTCGGCCTCTGTGGTCGCGGACGGGCCGAAACGGCCCGGGACCTCGTCGATGGGAACGGTCATCGCCCCACCGTAGGAGGGCTGTTGACCCACCCTGGCGGCGGGGTCGCCACCCTGGCCGGTCCGCCAGGACCGCATCAGGTCACGAACCCGGCGAACCAGCCGCGGGGATCCTTCCGGCCGGTCAGGCCGGCTCGCCGCCCTTGCCCTCGGCGGCGCCGCCCTGGGCCCCGCCGCCCTGCTCCGCCTGTGCCTGCTGGGCGGCCACGGAACGGCGGACCTCCTCCATGTCCAGTCCGCGCGCCTGGCCGATCAGGTCCTCCAGCACCGGGGCCGGCAGCGCGCCGGGCTGCGCGAAGACGGCCACCTGGTCCCGCACGATCATCAGTGTCGGGATCGACTGGATGCCGAACGCCTGGGCGAGCTCCGGCTGAGCCTCGGTGTCCACCTTGGCGAACACCAGGTCCGGGTTGGCCTCCGCGGCCTTCTCGTACACCGGGGCGAACTGCTTGCACGGCCCGCACCAGTCGGCCCAGAAGTCGATGAGAACGAACTCGTTCTCGGTGACCGTCTGGTCGAAGTTCTCCTTGGTGAGCTCCACGGTGCTGCTCATGAGCTGACTACCTCTTCCTGGACGTCGTACGGCTGACTGCGCCCGGCCACCGGCGACAACGGCACGACCGGGCGGGGTATTCCGTTCGCCCCATATGGCCGTGCGCGTGCCGCCTCCGCGACCCGGCAGACCCGTCCGGCCCAGCGGACGGGTCCGGCGCGCCTACCCGTGTGGCCGGTTCGCACACCACCCGGAAGACTGAGCCGCATGACCGAGACCGAGACCTTCGCCTACGACGTCGTCGTGATCGGCGCCGGACCCGTCGGCGAGAACGTCGCCGACCGCACCCTCGCCGCCGGGCTGTCCACCGCCGTGGTGGAGAGCGAACTGGTGGGCGGGGAGTGCTCCTACTGGGCCTGCATGCCCAGCAAGGCGCTGCTGCGGCCGGTGATCGCGCGCGCCGACGCCCGCCGCACGCCCGGCCTGCGCGCCGCCGCCCGGGCGCCCCTCGACGCGGCGGAGGTGCTCGCCCACCGCGACGAGGAGGCGGCGCACTGGAAGGACGACGGCCAGGTCGCGTGGCTGGAAGGCGCCGGAGCGCGGCTGCACCGCGGACACGGCCGCCTGTCCGGCCCCCGCACCGTCACCGTCACCACACCGGAGGGCCGGACCGAGACCCTCACCGCCCGCCACGCCGTCGCCGTCTGCACCGGGAGCCGGGCCTCGCTGCCCGGCCTGCCCGGGCTGGACGACGGATCCGTCGCCCCCTGGACGAGCCGGGAGGCCACCTCCGCCCGCGAGGCGCCCGGCCGGCTCCTGGTGGTCGGCGGGGGAGTGGTCGCCGCCGAGATGGCCACCGCCTGGCAGAACCTCGGCTCCCGGGTCACCGTGCTGGTGCGCGGGAGCGGCCTGCTGGAGCGCATGGAGCCGTTCGCCGGCGAACTGGTCGCCGAGGCGTTGCGCGAGGCGGGCGCCGAGGTGCGCACGGGCGTCTCGGTCACCGCGGTGAGCAGGGAGAACGGCGCCGTGGTCGCCGTCACGGACGCGGGCGACCGGGTGGAGGCCGACGAGATCCTGTTCGCCACGGGCAGGGCGCCGCGCACCGACGGCCTCGGGCTGGAGACGGTGGGACTGGAGCCCGGCTCGTGGCTCGAGGTGGACGACACCCTGCGGGTCACCGGGAGCGACTGGCTGTACGCGGCCGGGGACGTCAACCACCGGGCGCTGCTCACCCACCAGGGCAAGTACCAGGCGCGGGTCGCGGGCGACGCGATCGGCGCCCGGGCCAGGGGGGAGGCGCCGCCGACGGCAGCCACCGCCGACGACGGGGCCGTGCCCCAGGTGGTCTTCACCGACCCCGAGGTCGCCTCGGTGGGCGTCACCCTCGCCGAGGCGGAACGGGCCGGGCACCGGGTGCGGGCGGTGGACGTGGACCTCGCCACCGTGGCCGGCGCGGGGCTCTACGCCGACGGCTACCGTGGCCGGGCCCGGATGGTCGTCGACCTGGACAAGGGGATCCTGCGCGGCGTCACCTTCGTCGGGCCGGGGGTCGGCGAGCTGCTGCACTCGGCGACCGTCGCGGTGGTCGCCCAGGTACCGGTCGCGCGCCTCTGGCACGCCGTCCCGGCCTACCCGACCCTCAGCGAGGTCTGGCTCCGCCTCCTGGAGGCCTACCGGGGCTGACGCCGCCCCGTCCGCCGCGGGCCCGACGCGCCCCGGGCCGGGGCGCCCCTGCCGTGAACAGACACGGCCGCATTCCGCCACCACCTGACCCCGGTGTCACCGGCCCCGGCCCCGAACCACCGGGCCGGGGCCGGACGTCACGGGGCCGGACGTCACGCGTCCTCGAAGTCGCCCGCCATCGCGGCGGCCAGCCGCAGGTGCGGGCGCGCCTCCTCGTCGCGGCCCTGCCGCTCCAAGGTGCGCCCGAGGAGGAGGTGGGCGTACCCCTCCGCCGGGTGACGCTCCACCAGCACCCGGCACTCGGCCTCCGCCCGCCGCAGCTGCGCCGAGTGGTAGTAGGACCGCGCCAGCAGCAGCCGCGGGCCGCTCTGCTCCGGGACCTCCTCCACCAGCGACGCGAGCACCCGCGCGGCGTCCGCGTAGTTCTTCCGCCCGAAGTGCCTCTGCGCCCTGTCCCAGCGCTCGGCCGGCGTTCCGTGGTCGTGGTACGACCTGGTCATCTCCACGTCGACCTCCCTTCGCACGCCTGAACACCGCACGGCGGCCCACTGTTCCGCGAGGCGTCCCGGCGGCCTCCGGGCGACTTTCTGTCGCGACGAGACACCTCCAGATCGTTGACAAGTCCCTGTCATTGGCCCGACATTACGAGCGAGTAACCCCCGCGTGTCCGCCCTGCGGACCCCCGGGTCCGTCCGCCTGCCC
>NZ_JBRIOU010000006.1:180854-192107 GCF_053474865.1 Streptomyces sp. CO7 | reverse complement strand
GCCCCCGCCGTGCCGCGCCCTCGCCGTACCCCAGGAGGACTCGATGCCGCACCCCGCCCGCCGCCTGCGCAGAACCCTCGCCGCCGCCCTCGCGGCGAGCGCCGTCGCCGCCCTCGGACTCACCGCCCAGCCCGCGCAGGCCGCCGACCCGGTCACGTACGTGGCCCTCGGCGACAGCTACAGCGCGGGATCCGGCGTCTCGCCGACCGATCTCAGCAGCCCGCTGTGTCTGCGCTCCAAGGCCAACTACCCCAAGGTGATCGCCGGTCGCATCGGGGCCCAGCTCACCGACGTCACCTGCGGCGCCGCCCAGACCAAGGACTTCACCCGGTCCCAGTACCCGACCGTCGCGCCGCAGGTGAACGCCCTGTCCGCCGACACGGATCTGGTCACCTTCACCATCGGCGGCAACGACAACAACACCTTCATCGGGGCGCTGCTGGCCTGCGGTTCGGCCGGCCTGGTCACCGCCGGCTACGGGAACCCGTGCCAGACGCTCTACGGCAGCAGGTTCACCGACGCGATCGACGACACCACCTACCCGGCGCTGAAGAGCGCGCTGGCCGCCGTCAAGGCCAAGGCGCCCAACGCGCGGATCGCCGTCCTGGGCTACCCCTGGATCACCCCGGCGACGTTCGACTCCTCCTGCTTCGCCAAGCTGCCCATCGCCCGGGGCGACATCCCCTACCTGCGCAGCCTGCAGGGTCACCTCAACGACGCCCTCTCCCGCGCCGCGCGCGAGTCCGGCGCCGTCTACGTCGACTTCGCCCAGGTCTCCGAGGGGCACGACGCCTGCAAGGCCTCCGGCACCCGGTGGATCGAACCGGTCATCGGCGGCAACAGCCTCGTCCCGGTCCACCCCAACGCGCTGGGCGAGTCCCGGATGGCCGACCGGACCATGGCGGTGCTCGGCCTGGGCTGACCCCCGCCCCGCACGCCGGATGAGCCGGACCGCCGAGGGCGCCGGACCGGCGTGCGCGACGGCGAAGGCCGCCCCCTCGGCGCGGGAGGGGGCGGCCTTCGTGTGGTCCGGCGCCGTCAGGCGCTTGCGTGTGGACGGGCGCCGTCAAGCGCTGGAGTAGACGCTCTCCACGAAGTCGGCGAGCTTGTCGTCGGTCAGGTGGTGTGCCAGGTCCGACTCGCTGATCATGCCGATCAGCCGCTTGTTCTCGATCACCGGCAGTCGCTTGATCCGGTGCTCCCGCATCTCCTGCAGTACGTCGTCGACGTCGGCGGAGGCGTCCACCCACCGCGGCGTGCCCTCGGTGAGCTCGCCGCAGGTGACCTTCGACGGGTCCTTGCCCGAGGCCACGCACTTCACCACGATGTCACGGTCGGTGATGATGCCCTGCATCCGGTCGTCGTCGCCGGCCACCGGCAGGGCGCCCACGTCGAGCTCCCGCATCAGCTGGGCGGCCCGGTCCAGCGACTCGCCCGCGGGGATCCACCGGGCGCCGGGGTGCATGATGTCCTTGGCCGTCGTCATGGTCGTCACTCCTCCTGGAAGGGTGTGTGCGGTTCCGCCTCCTCGGGTTTCCGGAGTGAGGAGAACAAACCGGACTTCCGGCGTCCGTTCCCGACGGTCACCGAGGGTGTCGCGGGCGCACGCGCCGGGTCATTCCTCCTCCATGCGCCGCCGGTCGTCCTCGTCCCAGGCGGTGGTGTCACGGGGCTGGGTGTAGGGCTCCTCGGTGGGCGGGTGGCCGCCCGCGATCGCCCGCTGGCGGACCGTCTCGGCGTCGAACTCCAGGCCCAGCAGGATCGCCAGGTTGGTGATCCACAGCCAGATCAGGAAGACCACCACACCGGCCATGGTCCCGTAGGTCTTGTTGTACGAGCCGAAGTTCGCGACGTAGAAGGCGAACCCGACCGAGGCGAGGATCCACAGGAACAGCGCGAGGAAGCTGCCCGGGGTGATCCACCGGAACCCCTTCACCTTGGCGTTCGGCGCCGCCCAGTAGAGGATCGCGATCATCAGGGTGACCAGGATGATCAGGACCGGCCACTTGACGAACGACCACACCGTCAGCGCCGTGTCGCCGATGCCGAGCGTCGTGCCCACCTGCCGCGCCAGACCGCCGGTGAAGACCACGATGATGGCGCTCGCCGCCGTCATCACCATCAGCACCAGGGTGATGCCGACCCGGACCGGCAGTACCTTCCACACCGGCCGGCCCTCGGGGATGTCGTAGACGACGTTGGAGGCGCGGATGAAGCCCGCCACGTAGCCGGAGGCCGACCAGACCGCCAGGACCAGACCCACGATCGCCATGATCGAGCCGATCCCGGCGCCGTCCTGGAGCTGCTCCACGGCCTTGGTGAGGACGTCCCGGGCCGGGCCCGGGGCCAGCTTGGTGATGTTGTCCATCACCCTGTCCGTGGCGCTTTTCCCCATGATCCCCAGCAAGGAGATCAGGACCAGCAGCGCGGGGAAGAGCGAGAGGACCGCGTAGTACGTCAGCGCCGCCGCGCGGTCGGTGAGTTCGTCGTCCTTGAACTCCTTGAGGGCGCCCTTGAAGACCTTGCCCCAGCGGGGCTTCGGCAGCTTGGACGGGCTGTCGGGGGCCTTGCGCTCCACCGCGGGGGAGGGGCCGTAGGCATCCGCCCCGGCGTCCTCGCCGCGGCGACGACGGCCGGTCCCGTCCGTCCCGTCCACCGCGTCCGTCCTGTCGGTCCGGTCGGTTCCGTCGGGCCCGACCGGACGCCCGCCGCGGTCGTCGTCCCCGTCGCCGTGGTCGCCACTGCCTGGAAGATGCATTTTCGCCATGAACGCCGGGTATCCTGCCCGCCCCCGGATACGCACAGGGGTCTGTCCGCACCTCCGTACGGGGGACACGGTCCGCCTCGGCGGACACTCGCGGCACCCGCCCGGGGAGTCGCAAGGAACCGCGACGGCGTGTCCGACGGCATGCGCGCGGCCTGTCCCGCGCCCCCGTCGCGGCCGAAAAAAACTCTTGGACGGGCCGGAGCGCTCCACGGAAGACTTACCCTCCCGGGTTCTCCCCAAATGTCCGGCCCGGCGCACCACGACACTAGGCGCACACACATGGACTCGCCCGAGAAACGCGAGGGCCCGCGCAAGGGCCCCGTCCTCCTCGCCCTCCGACACTACGGCCGGGAACTCGCCCGGCTCCGGCGCTTCACCGTCCCCGCCCTGCTGCTCCCCGCCCTGGGCAACATCGGCCTCTACTACGTCGCCCCGCTGATCGTCGCCAAGCTGATCGGCCACGTCGCGGCCGAGAAGGACCCGGGCGGCCCGGGAACCTTCGGCTCCGCGCTCCCCTACGTCCTCGGCTTCGCCGGCGTGCTGCTGTTCGCCGAAGCGCTGTGGCGCCTGGGCCTGCACTGTCTGAACCGCCTGGACGCGTACGGCATCGAGCACCTCTACGTCGTCGGCATGGACGAGCTCTACGCCAAGGACTCGGCCTTCTTCCACGACAACTTCGCCGGCTCCCTCACCAAGCGGGTCCTCAGCTTCGCCACCCGCTTCGAGGAGTTCGCCGACACCCTGACCTTCAACATCATGGGCAGCTTCGTACCGCTCGCCTTCGGCTCCGTCATCCTGTGGAACTACGACCCGCTGCTGGTCGTCGGTCTGCTGACGATGCTCGCGGTCACGGCCTGCTGCGTGGTCCCGCTCATCCGGCGCCGCCAGCGGCTGGTCGCCCGGCGCGAGGAGGCCATCGCCCGGGTCTCCGGTCACGTGGCCGACAGCCTGATGAACATGGAGACCGTCCGCGCCTTCGCCGCCGAGCGGCGGGAGGCGGCCGAGCACCGCTCCCGGGTCGCCGAGTCACGCCGCCTCACCCTGCGCTCCTGGGACTTCGGGAACCTGCGCATCGACACGCTGATCGCCCCCATGTCGGTGCTGACCAACCTGCTGGGACTGCTGCTCGCGGTCTCGCTCGGCGGCGGGACGCACAGCGTGGAGGCGGTCGTCGTCGCCTTCACCTACTACACCAACGCCACCCGGATCATGTTCGAGTTCAACCAGATCTACCGCCGGCTCGAGAGCTCGATGACGGAGGCCGCCCAGTTCACCGAACTGCTGCTGTCCCCGCCCACCGTGCTCGACCCGCCGGAACCCGAACCGCTGCGGCCGGACGGCGCCGACGTCCGCTTCGAGCGGGTGACCTTCGCCCACGGAGGCGGCGCACCGCTCTTCGACGGGCTCGACCTGGCGGTGCCCAGCGGGGCGAAGATCGGCCTGGTCGGCCGCTCCGGCGGCGGCAAGACCACGCTCACCCGGCTGCTGCTGCGGATGACCGACATCGACGGCGGACGGATCCTGATCGGCGGTCAGGACATCAGCAGGCTCAGCCAGGCCGACCTGCGCAGCATGATCGCCTACGTGCCGCAGGAGCCGGCGATGTTCCACCGGACCCTCAAGGAGAACATCGCCTTCGCCCGGCCGGGGGCCACCGAGGCGGAGATCCGCCGCGCCGCCGAGGCGGCGCACGTCACCGAGTTCGCCGACGCGCTGCCGGAGGGCTTCGAGACGATGGTCGGCGAACGGGGCGTCAAGCTCTCCGGAGGGCAGCGGCAGCGGGTCGCGCTCGCCCGGGCCATCCTGCGCGACGCGCCCGTCCTGCTGCTGGACGAGGCGACCAGCGCCCTCGACTCGGAGAGCGAGATCCTCATCCAGGAGGCGCTCTGGCGGCTCATGGAGGGGCGCACCGCACTGGTGGTGGCCCACCGGCTCAGCACGGTGGCCGGCATGGACCGCCTGGTGGTCCTCGACCGGGGACGGATCATCGAGCAGGGGGCCCACCACGAACTGCTCGCCGCGGACGGCGTCTACGCCAAGCTGTGGGAGCACCAGTCCGGAGGGTTCCTGGAGGACGACGACCCGGTCCGGGCCGGCAACCCGGTCTGAGCGTCGCCCGTCGCCCGTCGCACCGCCCGCGCGCGGTGCGGCGGGCGTCCGGGGTCTGGCCCGGCGCCACCTGCGTGTTCTAGGTTGCGCGCATGCCAGAACTGCCTGGCCGGACCCCGGCCGAGATCCTCGCCCGCCTCGACGCCCTGCGCGCCGCCGACCTGCCGGTCCGCGGCGGACGGACCATGGCCTACGTCTACGACTCCGGACTGGACGGGGCGGAGGAACTGGCCCTCGCCGCCCAGGCCCGGGTGGCGGGGGTCAACGGCCTGGACATGACGGTGTTCCCCAGCGTCGTCACACTGGAGAACGAGGTGACCGCCCGCGCGGCCCGACTGCTCGGCGGTGACGCCCGCACCGCCGGAGTGTTCACCAGCGGGGGCACCGAGAGCTGTCTGCTCGCCGTGCTGACGGCGCGGGAGCACGCCCGCAGGACACGGGGCCTGCGGGAGGGCGCCGAACTGCTGCTGCCCGCCACCGCCCACGCCGCCTTCCACAAGGCGGCCCACCTCTTCGGGCTCACGGTCGTCGAGGTGCCCGTCGACGCGGAGACCTGCGAGGTCCGGGCCGAGGACTTGGCCGCGGCGATCACCGACCGCACCGCGCTGGTGGTCGTCTCCGCCCCGTCCTACCCGCACGGAGTGATCGACCCGGTCGCCGAGGTCGCGGCCGCGGCCGCCGCGCGAGGCGTGCTCTGTCACGTCGACGCCTGCATCGGCGGCTGGTACCTCGGCCATCTGAGGCTCGCGCCGGACGCCCCCGAACTGCCGCCCTTCGACCTGTCCGTCCCCGGCGTCACCTCCCTCTCCGCGGACCTGCACAAGTACGGGTACACGCCCAAGGGCGCCTCGGTGGTCCTCTTCCGCGACGCCGGCCTCAGGCGCCACGGGTGGTTCGCCCACGCCGGATGGCCGGGCTACCCCGTCGTCAACCCCACGCTGCAGGGGACCCGTTCGGCCGCGCCGCTGGCCGGCGCCTGGGCGGTGCTCGAGCACATCGGGACGGACGGGTACGTCGAGCTGGCCCGCCGCGTCCACGCGGCGACGGTCCGCCTCGCGGAGGGGATCGCGGCGGTCGACGGGCTGCGCGTGCTGGGGCGGCCCCGCGCCTCCCTGCTCGCCGTCGCCTCCCAGGACCCGGCCCTGGACGTGTTCGTGCTGGCCGACGAGATGAGAACGGCCGGCTGGTACCTCCAGCCGCAGCCCGCCCGCGGCTCCTCCCCGGCCAACCTGCACCTGACGGTCACGGCGGCCGCCGCCGGCGAGGAACGCCTGCGCGAACTGCTCGCCGAGCTGGAGAAGGCCGCCGCCCGGGCACGCGCGGCGGGACCGGCCGTCGTGGACCCCGAGGTCGCCGCCGTCGCGGCCGCGCTGGACCCCGAAGCGCTGGGCGAGGACGAGGTGGCCGTCGCGCTCGCCGTGGCGGGGGTCGGCGAGGACGGAACCCTCCCGGAGAGGACGGCGCCCGTGCTGGCGGTCCTCCAGGCGATGCCGCCCGCTCTCGCGGAGCGGCTGCTCCCGGAGGTGATCGGGCGGCTCTACCAGGTCTGAGAGGATCGGGCGAGACCCTGTTCTCCCGCGACGAGGAGCCGAAGGTGCAGCACCCATCCCTGGCGTACAGCGACGTGAAGTCCGCCCGCGACCGGATCGCCGGGCGCGTACGGCCGGTGACGGTGGCGCCGGTCGAGCCGGGGACGTTCGACGGGTTCGAGGTCCATCTCGCCCTGGAGCTGATGCAGTTCACCGGCAGCTTCAAGGCGCGCGGCGCGCTCAACTTCGTCGAGGCGCACCGGGAGCAGGGCTCGCTGCCCGAGGCCGGGGTGACCATCGCCTCCGGCGGCAACGCGGGCGTCGCCTGCGCGTGGGCGGCCCGGCGGGCGGGGGTCCGCTCCACCGTCTTCCTCCCCGAGGCTGCGCCCGAGGTGAAGGTGCGACGGCTGCGGCAACTCGGCGCCGAGGTACGGCTGGTGGGCTCCGAGTACGCCGAGGCGGCCGCCGCCTGCGAGGAGTTCGCGCGGGAGAGCGGGGCGCTCGCCTCCCACGCCTACGACCATCCGCTGATCGCGGCCGGCGCGGGCACGCTGCTGGAGGAGATCCGCGAGCGGGTGCCCGGCCTGGACACGGTGGTCGTCTCGGTCGGCGGCGGGGGCCTCATGGCGGGCGTCGCCACGGCCGCGCGGACGCACGGGGTGCGGACGGTGGCGGTGGAGCCGGAGAACTGCCGGGCGCTGCACGCCGCGCTCGAGGCCGGACGGCCGGTGGACGTGCCCGTCCGGTCGGTGGCCGCCGACTCGCTCGGCGCGCGCCGGGTCTCCGCGGACGCCCTGGCGGCGGCCAGGCAGGACTCCGTGCGGTCCGTGCTGGTGCCCGACCCGGCGATCGTCGAGGCCCGGCGGCTGCTCTGGGAGGAGCGGCGGCTCGCCGTGGAGCACGCCGCGGCGGCCGCGCTCGCGGCGGTCCTCCCGCAGCGGGGCTCCGGCCACGGCTACGTTCCCGAGCCGGGCGAGCGGGTCTGCGTGGTCCTCTGCGGCGCGAACACGGATCTGTCCGACCTCGCCGGCTGAGCGGGCGCCGCTCCACCGGGGCCGGTTGTCGGCCACGCGTGCCGCGCGCCCGGTGCACCGGTGCCGGTTGTCGGTCACGCCTGCCGCGGGCCCGGTCCTGGTCCTGGGACACCCCGCCCGGAGGGTGTCGGTGGCCCGCGTCCGCCCTGCCGTAGGGGTGTTTTCGACGCCCGTCCGCGGCGTCGGCGCGCACAGGCTGCCGCAGAGGTTGCTGCGAGTGAGTGCAGCCCTGCTGCCGGCTCCGGCTCGTGGGCCGGCCCGAAGCCCTCCCACGGCTGGTCGACCTTCGGTGCCGTGCGACGCCGCCCCGCGGATGCGGCGCACTGCGGTGTCGGCCCTGCGGCGGGGTGCGTCCGCCCTGAGGTACGGGCGGACAATCGTGCGGCTGGAGCGGCACAGGTGGGTGCAGGGTCTCACGTCCCTGCCGGCATGTGCCGCTCCCCGCGAGGAGCGGCACATGCCGGGAGAGGGACGCCGGGCCCACCGGTACCGCCGGGCTCAGGCCCGCCACGCCCCCGGGGCCGGGCGGTGGCGTCGTGGGCGGCGTGCGAGGCCGGCTCGCGGGGCCGTTCCGCCGCGTTCGGCCGCCCGGGCGATGTTGCGGGCCATGCCGCCGAACACCACAGCGTGGAACGGCGACACCGCCCACCAGTAGGCGTGGCCCAGCAGCCCGTGCGGGTGGAAGAGGGCCCGCTGCCGGTAACGGGTGCGGCCGTCGGGACCGGCGTCCGCGTACAGCTCCAGCCAGGCCAGCCCGGGCAGGCGCATCTCGGCGCGCAGCCGCAGCAGCCGGCCCCGGTCGATCTCCTCCACCCGCCAGAAGTCGAGCGAGTCGCCGGCCCGCAGGCGTGTCGCGTCACGGCGGCCACGGCGCAGGCCCACGCCGCCCGCCATCCGGTCCAGCAGCCCGCGCGCTGACCAGGCCAGCGGGAAGGAGTACCAGCCGTTTTCGCCGCCGATGCCCTCGATCACCCGCCACAGCGCCTCGGGGGGAGCGTCCACGGTCCGCTCCCGCCGGTCCGTGTACAGGCTGCCGCCCGCCCAGTCCGGGTCGGTCGGCAGCGGGTCGCTCGGCGCGCCCGGCACCGCGGCGTTCGACCAGCGGGTGTCCACCCGCGCCTCGCGGACGTTGCGCAGCGCGAGCCGCACGGCCTGCTCGAAGTTCAGCGGACCACCCGGGGGATCCGGCAGGTATCGGGTGATGTCGTGCTCGCGGCACACCACCTCGTGCCGCAGCGACTCGGCCAGCGGCTTGGCGATCGAGGCCGGTACCGGCGTGACCAGGCCGACCCAGTGGCTGGACAGACGGGGCGTGAGCAACGGCACCTGCACGATCACCCGGTGCGGCAGGCCCGCCACCTCGGCGTAGCCGCGCATCATCTCCAGGTAGGTCAGGACGTCGGGTCCGCCGATGTCGAAGACGCGGTTGACGTCCTCGGGGAGCCGCGCGCAGCCCACCAGCCACCGCAGGACGTCCCGGACGGCGACCGGCTGGATCCGGGTCCGCACCCAGCTCGGGGTGACCATGACGGGCAGCCGCTCGGTGAGGTAGCGCAGCATCTCGAAGGAGGCCGAGCCGGAGCCGATGATGACGGCGGCCCGCAGCACGGCCGTGGGCACGCCCGACTCCAGCAGGACGTGGCCCACCTCGGAGCGCGAGCGCAGGTGCGGCGACAGTTTCTCCTCGGGCACCCCAGCGGGGGTGAGCCCGCCCAGGTAGACGATCCGGCGTACCCCCGCGGCGCGCGCCCGTTCGCCGAAGATCTGTGCGGCCCGCCGGTCGGTCTCCTCGAAGCCGGAGCCGGTCCCGAGCGCGTGGACCAGGTAGTACGCCACGTCGACGCCCCGCATGGCCTCCGCCGTCGACTCCGGGTCGGTGACGTCGCCCCGGACCACCTCGGCCTCGCCTGCCCAGGGATGGTCGCGAAGCTTGCCGGGCGAGCGGGCCAGGCACCGCACCCGGTGCCCGGCGGCCAGCAGTGCGGGGACCAGGCGGCCGCCGATGTACCCCGTCGCACCCGTCACCAGGCAGTGCAGTGGCGCGGCGTCGCCGCGGGCGCCCTCGCTCATCGGCCTCGCTCCCGTCCTCGACGCCCGGCTCCGCGTCCGGCCGCTTCCAGGATGATCCACCCCGGCGCGCCCCGCATCGCGGGACCGGCGAACGGTCCTCCACCGGCCCACCGGCCGCCCGGCCGCGGTGGGCCGGTACGGAAAACGGGTGTGCCCCGGCGACACCCGGTCGTCGGGGCACACCCGTGCGCGGCTCAGGGACGGCCGGTCAGACCGCCGGGGCCGGGTAGGTCGGGTACTCCACGCCGGAGACGTGCTGCACCACCCGGATCACCTGGCACGAGTAGCCGAACTCGTTGTCGTACCAAAGGTAGAGGATCGCGTTGTCGCCCTCGACCTTGGTGGCGCCGGCGTCGACGATCGAGGCGTGGCGCGAACCGATGAAGTCGCTGGAGACCGCGTCGGGGGCGCTGATGAAGTCGATCTGGCGCTTCAGCGGCGAGGTCAGCGACACCTCGCGCAGGTACTCCAGGACCTCGGCGCGGGTGGTCGCGCGCTTCAGCTGCAGGTTGAGGATGGCGATCGAGACGTCCGGGGTGGGGACGCGGATCGAGCTGCCGGTGATGGTCGCCTCGAGGTCGGGCAGCGCCTTCGCCACGGCGGAGGCGGCGCCGGTCTCGGTGATGACCATGTTCAGCGGCGCGGAGCGGCCACGGCGGTCGCCCTTGTGGTAGTTGTCCAGCAGGTTCTGGTCGTTGGTGAACGAGTGGATGGTCTCCACGTGACCGCGCAGGACGCCGTACTCGTCCTCCATGGCCTTCAGCGGCGGCACGATCGCGTTGGTCGTGCAGGACGCGCAGGAGATGACGTTCTCGTCCGGCTTGATCATGTCGTGGTTGACGCCGTGGACGATGTTCGGGACGTCGCCCTTGCCCGGAGCGGTCAGCACGACCTTGTCGATGCCGGGGCGCAGGTGCTTGGACAGGCCCTCGCGGTCGCGCCACTTGCCGGTGTTGTCGATCAGGATGGCGTTCTTGATGCCGTACGCGGTGTAGTCCACCGACTCGGGGGAGTCGGAGTAGATCACCTGGATCGTGTGGCCGTTGGCCACGATCCGGTTGTTCTCCTCGTCCACCGTGATGGTGCCCTGGAACTGGCCGTGGATCGAGTCGCGGCGCAGCAGGGAGGCGCGCTTGACCAGGTCCTGGCCACCGCCGTCGCGGACCACGATCGCCTTCAGGCGCAGGCCGTTGCCCGATCCGGCCTTCTCGATGAGCAGGCGCGCCAGCAGGCGGCCGATCCGGCCGAAGCCGTAGAGGACCACGTCGCGGCCCTCGCGACGCTCGATCTTGTTGGCGCCGGTGGCGCCGGCGACGGCCTCGGCGGTGAACTCCTCGACCGACAGGCCGCGGTCGTCGGCCTTGTGGGCCACGGCCAGCATGCCGATGTCGATCTGCGAGGGGCCGAGGTCCAGCGTGGTGAGGGCCTGCAGGAAGGGCATCGTCTCGACGACCGACAGCTCCCCGCCGACGATCTGCCGGGCGAAACGGTGGGTCTTGAGGATGCTGATGACCGACTTGTTCACCAGGGAGCGGCTGTGGACCAGGACCGTGACGTCCTGCTCCCGGTGCAGCTTCCCGATGATCGGGATCATCGACTCCGCGATCTCCTCGCGGTTCTTCCAGTTGGTGAACGAGTCGTCGTTGACAGTCACTGGTCCATCTTTCGAGCTAGGCGGCGCTCACATGTTAACCATCTCGAAGGATGGTCATTCAAACCGGGTCGGGTGCGGGGTGGTCCGGTG
>NZ_JBRIOU010000006.1:176944-180754 GCF_053474865.1 Streptomyces sp. CO7 | reverse complement strand
CCCGCCGGCAGGCGGAAGCGCAACGGTTCGGGCGGGCGGGGGACCGGGTTCTCCTCCAGGCGCCGCAGCCGCTCCCCGGCGTTGCGGATCCGGGCGGAGATCTGCCGCTCGACACCGCGCTGGTGCCGCTGGTTCGACCGTTCCGCCGTGGCCGCGCGCCGCGCCCCCGACGCCATCCGGTCCGCGGCCCGCGCGGCCAGGGCGCGCTGCTGCGCCAGCTCGTCCAGCCAGTCCCGGTACGCCCGTTCCCAGCGCCGCCGGGCCGCGGACCTCGCCCGCAGGTACCCGGCGTAGCCGTCGCCGTGACGGTGCACCGCACGGCGTTCGGCGTCCACCTCCCACAGCGTGGTGGCGACCCGCTCCAGGAGGAGACGGTCGTGGGAGACCACCACCACCGTCCCCCGGTGGGTCCGCAGCCGCTCCTCCAGCCAGCTCAGGGCGGAGGCGTCGAGATGGTTCGTCGGTTCGTCCAGCAGCAGCAACTGCGGTGACGCCGCCAGCGCACAGGCCAGGGCGAGCCGGGCCTGCTCGCCGCCGGACAGGCTGCCCAGGCGGCGGCCGGTGGCGATCCGGCCCAGGCCCAGGCCGTGCAGGGAGGCGGCGACCCGGGCGTCGGCCGTGTACCCGTCGCGGGCCTCGAAGGCCTCGAGCAGGTCGCCGTAGGCGGCCAGCAGCGGCCCGGTCTCCTCGGGACCGGCCGTGGCGAGGGCGCCCTCGGTGTCCCGCAGCGCGCGTTCGAGGGCCCGTAGATCGGCCAGGGCGTGATCGACCGCGTCCTGGACGGTGTCCCCGGGCGGCAGGCCGGGGACCTGCGGCAGATGGCCGACACCGCCCGGGGCGCGGACCTCGACCCGGCCGGAGGAGGGCTGTTCCAGCCCGGCCAGCACCCGCAGCAGGGTGGACTTGCCGGAGCCGTTCTCACCCACCACGCCGACGCGTTCACCGAGCGCCGCGGAGCCGCGCACACCGTCGAGCAGCGGACGGCCGCCGGGGGAGAGGGACACCTCGTCCAGCACCAACTGGAAGACGCCGGACCGGTCTTCGGGCAGAGCTGTGCCCGGAAAGGGAGGGGTGTGCATCAAGGTTCCGCCGTATCGGAGGAGAGAGGTGATCGGACGACGGCGGGAAAGCGCGACGGCCGGCGCGACGCCATGACCGGCGTCCGGCCGGTGCCTCCCGGGCGGAACTCAGAGGAAGAAGGAGAAGAACCCGATCACCCCGCCAGTGTACCGCCGGAGTATTGACGGGCCGTGTGAAACACATCGATAGTTTTTGTATCTCCGACTCGCGGGGGTGTGCGTACACGGTGGCGGGGAGGAACGACGCATGGGCCGATATCGCCGGCTTCGGCGCATCCGGCAGATGGACCCCCGACGGGACCACCAGCAGATCTACCGCTGGATCACGCACTACGAGTTCCCGGCGGACTACCTCCACGGGACGTCGATCGCCTTCCTGCGCGACTACGGCGTGCCCCGCATCTCGAGGCTCCTCGACCGCACCCAGGAGTTCGAACGCGCCGGCCAGAAGCGCTACGACGACACGGTGCTGATCGCCTACGAGATGGTGCGCGAGGGCATCGACTCCGAGCACGGACGGGCCGCCGCCCGCCACCTCAACCGCATCCACGGCCGCTACCGCATCCCCAACGAGGACTTCCTCTACGTCCTGGCCACCACGGTGGTCGGCCCCAAGCGCTGGATCGACCGGTACGGCTGGCGCCGGCTGTGCGACCAGGAGGCCGAGAGCCTCGCGCTGGTCGGTCACCGGATGGGCGAGATGATGGGCATCACCGGCGTGCCCGACACCTACGCCGCGTTCGAGCAGCTCCACGACGCCTACGAGCGGGAGATGTTCGCCTACCACCCCGCCAACCGCAGGGTGGCCGCGGCGACCCTGCGCGTCTTCGCCGCCTGGTACCCCGCGCCCTTCCGTCGGATCGCGACCCGCGTCGCCCTCGCCGCCCTCGACGAGCCGCTGCTCACCGCCCTGGGCTTCAGCCCCCAGCCCCTCTGGCTCAGGACGGCGACCCACCGCGCGCTGCGCACCCGGGCGGCGCTGATCCGGCTGCTGCCCGGCCGCCCGGAGCGCTTCCCGAAACTGCCCGAGGCACGCACCTACCCCTTCGGCTGGACCCTCGACGACCTCGGCCCGCACTGGGCCCACTCCCGCCCGACGGCCCCGCTGCACGACGAGGCGCCGACGGATGCGGTCGTCGTCCCGCACCAGCAGACCTCCCCGCACGACGTCCCCCGTCAGGAGCCCCGATGACCGACACCACCTCCGCCACGGACACCGCCGCGAGCGCCACGACCTTCACCACCCGCTCCCCGGCCACCGGAGCACCCCTCGCCGAGCACCCGGTGGACGGCCCCGAGCAGGTCGCGCACGCGGTCGCCCAGGCCCGGAAGGTCCAGGCGGGCTGGGCCGCACTGCCCGCCGCCCGCCGCCGCGACCAGCTCCTTCGCTGGAAGCGGTCCCTGGCCGCCGAACTCGGCGCCGTCGCACGGACCATCTCGCAGGAGACCGGAAAGCCCGCGGGGGACGCGGAACTCGAGGTCGTCCTCACCCTGGAGCACCTGGCCTGGGCGGCCCGCAGCGCCGGCCGGGTGCTGCGCCGGCGCAAGGTCGGCACCACCCTCTTCACCGTCCACCAGCGGGCCTCCCTGGTGTACCGGCCGCTGGGCGTGGTCGGCGTCATCGGGCCGTGGAACTACCCCTGCTACACGCCGATGGGGTCCGTCGGCTACGCCCTCGCGGCCGGCAACGCCGTCGTCCTCAAGCCGTCCGAGCTGACCCCGGCGACCGGACTCCTGCTCGCCGAGCTCTTCGACGCCGCCGTGCCGGAGCACGCCGGGCTGCTCAGCACCGTGACCGGCGGCGCCTCCACCGGGGAGGCGCTGGCCCGGTCGGGGGTCGACAAGCTGGCCTTCACCGGATCGCCCGGCACGGCCCGCAAGGTGATGGCGGTGTGCGCCGAGTCCCTGACCCCGTTCCTGGCCGAGTGCGGCGGCAAGGACGCCGTGATCGTCACGGCGGACGCGGACCTGGACGCCGCCGCGGAGGCGATCGTGTGGGGTGCGCTGAGCAACGCCGGCCAGACCTGCGCGGGCGTCGAACGCGTCTACGCGGTGCGCGAGATCCACGAGGAGCTGTGCCGGCGGGTGGTCGAGCGGGCCACGGCGCTGCGGACGGGCGCCGAGGACGGCGCTGCCTACGGGCCGATGACGATGCCCGGCCAGGTCCCCGTCGTCGAACGGCACGTGACCGGGGCGGTGGAGTCGGGCGGAAGGGCCCTGCTGGGCGGACCGGAGTCGGTGAAGGCGCCCTACGTGGAGCCCGTCGTGCTGACCGGGGTGCCCGAGGACGCGGCGGCGATGACGGAGGAGACCTTCGGCCCGGTCGTGGTCGTCAACTCCGTCGCCGACGTCGACGAAGCGGTGGACCGGGCCAACGCCTCCCGTTACGCCCTGGGCGCGGCGGTGTTCGGCGGGAGCGCGCGCACCGGAGCGGCCGTCGCCTCCCGGCTGCGGGCCGGAGCGGTGTCGGTGAACTCCGTCCTCGGCTTCGCCGCGGTGCCGGCCCTGCCGTTCGGCGGCACCCAGGAGTCCGGCTTCGGGCGCATCCACGGCGAGGAGGGGCTGCGCGCGTTCACCTCGGTCCAGTCCATGACGGTGCAGCGCTTCAGCCCGCCGATCGCCCTGACCTCCTTCGAGGTGCCGGCCGCCGTCCGCGAGCGCGCGGTGCGCATGGCGCAGTCGCTGCACCGGCGGCGCTGAGCGGTCGCGGGCGGCGGCCGGCACCTCGAAG
>NZ_JBRIOU010000006.1:176197-176844 GCF_053474865.1 Streptomyces sp. CO7 | reverse complement strand
GCGTCAGGCGGTGAGCGCCATGAAGCCGCCCCGCGTGGGGGCGCCGTTCATGAGCGCCGGCACGTCGACGACCTCGGGCAGCCGCTCCACGGAGAGCACCACCGCGCCGCCCGCCCGCGCGGCGTCGCCGCACCAGGCGTTCATGTCGGCCTCGCCCAGCACCAGGGCGGCCAGCGAGGGGATCACGGCGCCGTGCTCCCCGGGACCGTCCACCACGCACAGGGTGTGCTTGGGGAAGATGCTCCACCCCTCGCAGGTGGGCAGTGACCGGTCCTCGGTCGCGAGCGGCGGCAGGGCCTCGTGGAACGGCGCGCCGCTCAGCAGCAGCAGCGGCGTTGCGCCGGGCACGAACATCGCTTTCTCCGGATCCAGAAGCATCCGCCAACTCTGGCAGGTGAGGACCGTGCTTGACCAGCCGCCCCGGGGCACGAACACGGATCAGTCCCGCGCCGGGAGCCCGGCGACCAGCTCGACGGCCCCGGTACCGCGCGTGCGGACCACCAGGCACTCGCGTACCCGTGCGGCGGCCGCGGCGGGCAGCACCGCGCCGAGCCGCTCCGGTGACACGGCCAGCAGACCGCCGGTGCCGGCGCCTCCGCCGGCGACGGCCGCACCGACCGCCGCCCCCGTGGACTCCGCCCCAGCGC
>NZ_JBRIOU010000006.1:171699-176097 GCF_053474865.1 Streptomyces sp. CO7 | reverse complement strand
GTTCGGGGTCACGTTCGCCGCGTTCGTGCCGGCCGCATCGCCGGTCTCGCCCGTGCCGACCGTGGCATCCGTGTGGGCTGTCCGTGTCCTCCCCGCCGCGCACGCGTCGGTCGTACCGCTCGTGTCGGCCGAGCCGGGCGCGGCGTCCGCGTGGGCCGTGCAGGTGGCGGCGTCCGCCTCGGTGAGGACGCCGCCGTCGTAGACGTGCAGGGTCTCCGGGAGGACGCGGGCGCCCTCGCACCCGGCGGCGCCGGGCAGCCAGTCCACGGCGAGCAGCGCTCCCGCAGGCGCGTCCCGCCCCAGCCGCTCGCGCAGCACCCGGTGGGCGGCCCGGCGGGGCGTCTCGCCGGTGTCGCCGGCGACCGGGACCGCGGGCAGCGACCAGCCCGCCTCCCCCTCGCGCACCAGCACCACGCGGCCCGCCGGGTCGGTGACCAGCACGGCGGCGGTGGTGAACGTCTTGGCCCGGGTGGCCAGCCGGTCGGCGGCCGCCGCGGGACCGGCGCCCGCCTCCTCGAGCGGGATCGCCCGCCGGGCGGCGGGAAGGCCCACCGCGGACCCGGGCTGGGGCAGACCCCCCTCCAGGTGCGCGACCGTCCCCGCGGCCATCGCCCGCAGCCCGTACCTGAGCCGGTTGCCGATCTGGGCGGGAAGCACGGCCAGGGCCTCCTCGGGGGCCAGCCAGTGGACGGCCAGGATCTCCCCGTCCGGGAAGCCGATCCCCGCGACCTGCTCCTCCGTCAGCGGCCCCACCGTGAACACGTGCACGTCCAGGGCCCGGCCGTAGGTGCGCGCCGGGGTGCTGTCCACGGCGACCAGCCGGCCCACCGGCACCCCGGTCAGCCCGAGCTCCTCCGCCAGCTCCCGGGCCGCCCCCCGGCGCGGGGACTCCTGCGCGTGGACCATGCCGCCGGGCAGGCCGAAGGGGGAGCCCCCGCCGTGGTCGTAGGAGTGCTCGGCCACCAGCACCCGGCCGCGCGTGTCGGTGATCAGCGCGGCCGCCGCCATCATCGGGGAAGGGAGCAGCGCGTAGTGGTCCTTCAGGTCCACCGGCACGGGCCGGCCCTGGCGCAGCTGCGCGGTGTACGAGCCCAGCGACGCCCGCAGGGCCGCCGCGGCCCGGCGGCGCAGCGGCTCCGGCAGCCTGCGCAGCGCCTCCCGTTCGGTGACGTACTCCGCCGCGCGCAACTCCTCCTGCTGCAGCACCAGTTCCTCGACCGCCGGCGGGCGGCGCGGGTGCACGGCGTAGACACAGGCGACGTGGGCGCGGCCGTAGACCTCCTTGGGCATGCTGTCGACCACCAGCAGCCGCCCGACCCGCGCGCCCCGGATGCCGAGCTCCTCCTGCAGCTCGCGCTCGAGCGCGGCCACCGGCTCCTCGTCGTCGACCATGCCGCCCGGCAGGTCCCAGCCCTCCTTGTAGGAGGGGTCGACGATCAGCACCCGGCCGGAGGCGTCACGGATCAGCGCGTCCGCCGCCATGACCGGCGCGGGGTGGACCGCGAGGTATTCGGAAAGACCGGCCGCATCGGCCGCGGGCTGGGTCACCGTCACAGAGAATCCTCCACCGGACGCCGCATCGCGCCTCCTTGCCTCGAACGCGTGTGTGCTCACAGGGAGCAACGAGCAAGGTGACGGTGCGTTACGGCCGGGCCCGGACGTTCTCGGACGGTGAGGGCGGCGCGCGGTCGCGGCCGCGGTCCGTCACCAGGTGTCGACGAACCGCCGCTCCCCGGCCGCGTCCCGGTCGTCCTCCCAGCCGTCCAGCGCGGCGAGGACCCAGGCCCGGGAGTCGGCCGGATCGATCACCGCGTCGATCTCCAGTGCCGCCGCCGCGTTCACCGCCTTGCCCTGCTCGTGGAGTTCGGCCACCCGTGCCTCGAACACCCGGGCCCGCTCCCCGGGATCCTCGATCGCCTCCAGCTCCCGCCGGTGGCCGAGCCGGACCGCGCCCTCCAGACCCATCCCGCCGAACTCCCCGCTGGGCCAGGACGCGGTGGCCGCCGGCGCCCTCGTGGAGCCGCCCAGCATGGCCATCGCGCCCAGGCCGTACGCCTTGCGCAGCACCAGTCCGACCATCGGCACCCGCAGATGGGCGCCCGCGACGAAGAGCCGGGCGAAGTGCCGCACCGTCGCGGTGCGTTCGGCATCCGGACCGACCATGAAGCCCGGGGTGTCGCACAGCGAGAGGACCGGCAGCCCGAAGGCGTCGCACAACTGCAGGAAACGCGCCGCCTTGTCGGCCGCGTCCCGGTCGATCGCGCCGCCCAGGTGACCCGGATTGCTGGCCAGCAACCCCAGCGGCCTCCCCTCCACCCGTACCAGGCAGGTCAGGATGCCCACCCCGAACTCCGGCCGCAGTTCCAGCACCGAGCCGGTGTCCGCCAGGCCGCGCACCGCGGCGCGGACGTCGTAGGCGCGCCGGCGGTTCTCCGGCACCACCTGCCGCAGCAGCCGCCGGTCCGGGGCCTCCCAGTCGTCGACGGGCCCCCGGAAGTAGGAGAGGTACCGCCGGGCCACCCGGACGGCTTCCGCCTCGTCGGCGACGGCGACGTCCACCACCCCGTTGGGAACCTGCACCGCCAGCGGGCCGACCTCCTCCGGCCGGTACACCCCGAGACCGCCGCCCTCGATCATCGCCGGGCCGCCCATCCCGATGGTGGCCTCCGGCGTCGCGATCACCACGTCGCAGCAGCCCAGCAGCGCCGCGTTGCCCGCGAAGCAGCGGCCCGAGGCGATGCCCACCAGGGGCACCCGGCCGCTCAGCCGTCCCATGGAGCGGAAGGTGGTCAGGTGCAGGCCCGCCACTGCCGTCGAGTCGGTGTCGCCCGGCCGTCCGCCGCCTCCCTCGGCGAACAGGACGACGGGCAGCCGCCGCCGGTGCGCCAGCTCCAGCAGGCGGTCGGTCTTGCGGTGGTTGTTCATCCCCTGCGTCCCGGCCAGCACCGTGTAGTCGTAACTCATCACCGCACACGGTCGGCCGTCGATCCGCCCGGTGCCGGTGACCATGCCGTCCGCCGGGGTGGAGCGGATCAGGTCGTCCAGGGAACGCCGCCGTCGCTGCGCGGCCAGGGCGAGGGCGCCGAACTCGGTGAAGGTCCCCCCGTCGCACAGGTCGGCGATGTTCTCGCGGGCCGTCCGGCGTCCTAGCGCGTGCCGCTCGGCGACCGCCTCGGGGCGGTTCTCGTCCAGGCCGAAGGCGTGCCGCCGCAGTGCCTCGGCGAGATCGGGCCGCACCTCGTCCGGGTCACACGCCTCCTCGACGGCCGCCTCCTGCGAGGCAGCCCCCGACGGCTCCAGCACGGCGAGCACCGCACCCTCGGTCACCGTCCCGCCCGGCCGGACCCGCAGACCGCGGACCCGGCCGGACCAGGGAGCGGTGACCACGTGCTCCATCTTCATCGCCTCCAGCACCAGCAACTGCCGCCCCGCGCCCACCTCCTCGCCGGGCCGGACGTCCACCTGCGCCACCGTCCCGGTCATCGGCGCCCGCACCAGGCCCCCTTCGCCGTCAGCGGCCCCCTCCGACGTCTCCGGCTCCACCGGGGCGAGGACGCGCGCGCAGCGCTCCACCGCGTCCGGGCGCACCCAGAACTCCGGTTCCGCCAGCACGGCCCGCAGCAAGGGGATGCCGGTGTGCACGCCCTCGACGGCGAACTCGCCCAGGGCCCGCCGGACCCGGGCGCAGGCGGCTTCCACGGAGCCCGAGGGCACGTGCGCCACGACCTTGGCGAGCAGCGGGTCGTAGCGCACCCCCACCTCCGAGCCGGCCCGCAGCGCCGTGTCCACCCGGACACCCGGCCCCGACGGCAGGTCGAAGCGGGTGAGCCGGCCCGCCGACGGCCGGCCCTCGCCGTCCGGACCCGTCGCCTCGGCGGTCACCCGGGCCTGCACCGCGTGGCCGCGGGGCGCCGGCGGCTCCGACAGCCCCAGTTCGGCCAGCGTCGCCCCGGCCGCCAGGCGCAACTGGGCGGCCACCAGGTCGACACCGGTCACCTCCTCGGTGACCGTGTGCTCCACCTGGAGCCGGGGATTGGCCTCGATGAAGCAGAACTCGTCGTCCAGCACGAGGAATTCGACGGTCACGAGCCCCGTGCACCCCGCCCTGCGGGCGAGTTCCAGCGCGGCGTCGCGCATGGAGGCACGCAAGAGCTCCGTCAGGCCGGGCGCCGGCGCCATCTCGATCACCTTCTGACGGCGGCGCTGGGTCGTGCAGTCGCGGTCCCACAGGTGAGTCACCGCCCCCAGGGCGTCCCCCACCACCTGCACCTCGACGTGCCGGGCCCCCTCCATCAGCCGCTCCGCATACAACGCGTCGCGTCCGAAGCTCTGCCGGGCCTCCGAGCGGCACCGCCGCCACGCCTCGTCCAGCTCCTCGGCGCGCCGTACCACCCGCAT
>NZ_JBRIOU010000006.1:166683-171599 GCF_053474865.1 Streptomyces sp. CO7 | reverse complement strand
GCCTTGACCATCACCGGCCCGCCCGACAGCAGGGCGCGCGCCTCCTCGACGCCCGCCCCGCCGTCCGTGCCCTCGAGCACCGGCACCCCGGCCTCGCAGGCCAGCCGCCGCGCTCGCGCCTTGTCGCCGAACACCTCCAGCACCCCGGGCGCCGGACCCACGAACACCAGGCCGGTCTCGGCGCACCGGCGCGCGAACTCCGCGTCCTCGCTCAGGAATCCGTACCCCGGGTGGACGAAGCCGCAGCCGGTGCGCAGCGCCGCCTCCACCAGTCCCGCCGCGTCCAGGTAGCCGCCCGGGACCGCCACCGCCTCGTCCGCCGCGGCCACATGGGCCTCGTCGCCCTCCGCGTGCGCCGCGACGGCACGCCACCCCAGCTCCGAGGCAGCGCGCAGCACCCGCACGGCGATCTCCCCGCGGTTGGCGACCAGTACGGCGGCAGACCCCATCAACGCTCCTCACGGACCGCGCGGCCGACCCCGCGCGACGAACATCATCGACCGGCCCCGCCATGCTCTCCGGGCCCCGGCGAGGAAGCAATGTGCGGCCGTACAGCGTCCCGAGCAGCACGACGTCATTTGTCACACCGGTCGGCGGGACGGGAACCCGGCTCCGCAGGCGGCAGGCTGGCCGCATGAAGGAACGCCTGACCCGCCGACGTCTCGACCGGGCCACCCTCCTGCGCCAGTCCCTCCACGAGCGGGCCGAGCTGTCCGTCGAGGCGATGGTCGAGCGACTGGCCGGCGTGCACGCCCGGCACCGCGAACCCCCGTACATCGGCCTGTGGAACCGGGTCGACGGCTTCCGCCAGGAGCACCTCGCCGCCCTGCTGGACCTGCGGGCCGTCGTGCGGGCCTCGCTGCACCGCGGAGCGCGGTACCTGGTCACCGCCGAGGACTACCTCTGGCTGCGGCCCACCCTGGAGCCGATGCTGCGGCGCAGACGCGAGCGGGTCCTCGGCCGGTGTACAGCAGGCGTGGACAGCGGGCAACTCGCCGCCGAGGCAAGGGCTCTGCTGGTCGGCCGGGTGATGTCACGTGCCGAGCTGGGCCGGGCGCTCGCCGCCCGCTGGCCGGGACGGGACCCGGTCGCCCTGGCCCGCTCGACGCGAACGCTGCTGCCGGTGCTCCACCCGCCGCCGTCCGGCCTGTGGGGGCGACGTGGCCTGGCCGCCTTCGTCCTCGCGGATGAGTGGCTGGGCCGGTCCCTCGACCGCCGGCCCGACCCCGCACGGCTGGTGACACGCCACCTGGCCGCGTTCGGACCCGCCACCGTCGAGGACGTCCAGGCGTGGAGCGGCGTGAGCGGGCTGCGTGAGGTGGTCGACGACCTGCGGCCGTCCCTGCGGGCGTTCCGCGGCGAGGACGGCGAGGAACTGCTCGACGTGCCGGACGCGCCGCTGCCGCCCGAGGACCTGCCCGTCCCGGTGCGCTTCCTGGCCGCGGGGGACGACGCCGCCCTCGCCCACGCCGGCCGCTCCCGGCTGTCGGGGGCGGAACCGGTCAGCCACCCGCCGGGGGAGCCGGCCTTCCTGGTCGACGGCTCCGTCCGTGGCGGGTGGTCGCTCACCAGGGAGACGGACGGCCGTGCGGTCCTCACCGTGCGGCTGTCCGCACCCCTGACCCGGCGGCAGCGGGAGGAGGCCGCCGAGGAGGGCGCCGCCCTGCTGCGCTTCGCCGCGGGGGACGCGGACCGCCACGACATCCGGTTCACCGCCGCCGGGTGACACGATGACGCGGTGACACGCCGACATGTCGACACGGAGACGCGGCGAGGTGGCGGCTCGGTGTCCGAGCTTCGCGCCGGGTCCCGCCGCCCGCCGAGCGACGGCGGGCGGCGGGCAGGAGGCGGGCGGGAGGCCGGACCGGCAGGGAGGCCGGACCGGCATGGGGGTCGGACCGGCAGCGAGGTCAGACCGGCAGGGAGGCGGGGAGCACCCGGACGAAGGCCCCGCGCCGCGGCTCGCCCCCACCGGTCCAGCCCGCGGTGACGCCCGAGGGCAGCAGACCGGCCGTCCCGCCCTCCGGCGCCTCCTCGAGCACCCGCAGCACCCGCAGGGTGACTCCGTCCAGCAGCACGTCCGTCCATCTCTCACCGTCCACCACGGACGGCGACCCGGTCACCCCGCCCGGCAGCGGCCCACCGTAGGAGGCCACCACCGAGGTGTCCGGGGTGTCGCTCTCGCTCTGCGCCTGCGGCACCGCGCGTCCCCGCAGCAACGCCACGACCTGCTCGACCGCCACCGGATCCCGGGTCGCGTCGTAGACCCAGCGGGTGCCCAGCACCCCGTGCTCGGTGGTGCCGATCAACGCCTCCTCGGCCCGCTCCAGCGGCGCGCCGCGATAGGTCATCGCGTGGTGGTACACGGTGCCGTCGGCGTCCTCGTGCACCGCGAACTCGATGCCCACCTCCCCGGCGGGATCGTCGAGCCGGAAACCACCGGCCGGTTCCAGCCGTGGAGTCCCCGTGCCCCGGTACCAGGGGCGGCCGGGCAGCCACGCGGTCAGCAGCTCCACCTTCGTGGGAGCCATCGTCGTTCGGTGAATGACTGACATGGCGTCATCATTCCAGTCCGGGTGTGGTCCGCAGCGGCAGGAGCTGTGGACGTTTCGCGGTGCGGCCCTCCCCGGAGGACCGTCCCTTCAGCCGCCGGACCAGCCAGGGCCCCAGGAAGGAGCCGAGCCACCGCAGCTCGGTGGTGAGGGCGTGCAGGCCGACGGGCGGCGCGGCGGCCGCCGGGGGGAGCGGGCGCGTCCAGCCGTCGTCGCCGCCCGGCAGCTCCAGCGCGTGGGCCGGCGCGGCGGCGATCCGCTCGTGGCCGAGCGGACTCGCGTGCAGCCGGTCCGGGCTCCACAGCCGGCGGTCGGTGATCACCGCGTGCCCGGCCGCGTCCACCAGCGCGACCCCGTGCCGCCGGGCCGCCTCGCGGATGCGCTCGTTGAGCGCCAGGGCCCGTGGGGTGAGCGCCCGGCCCAGCGGCGTCATCCCGGCCGGGTCCGGGAACGTGACCGTGGCGACCCGCGCCCCGGCCGCGGTCAGCGCCGCGAACATCGCTTCCAGGTGCCCGGCCACCTCGTCGGCGTCGAACCTCGGCCGCAGCAGGTCGTTGACCCCGGCGACCACGGTGGCCAGATCGGGGCGCAGGGCCAGCGCGGGCGCCAGCTGCTCCGCGCGCACCTGCCCTGCGACCCGCCCGCGTATCGCCAGGTTGGCGTAGGCGAGGCCGGGCGCGCCTTCGGCGAGCCGCTCCGCCAGCCGGTCGGCGAAACCGCGCAGCCCCGAGGCGTCGTCACCGTCGCCCATGCCCTCCGTCTGGCTGTCTCCCAGAGCGACGTAACGGCGGAACGGGTGCCCGGCCTCGGTCATCGGCGGTCCTCTCCTCGCTGTGCGGAGCCAGCTTGGTGTCCGCCTCGCCGAGAATCAACCCGCGCCCGCGCCCGCGCCCGTACGGCTGGGGGAGAGCTGCGGACACCGGCGGGCCGCCGCCGAGGGGACGCACGCCGGACGATCAGCCCAGCTTGCGCATCACCCGCGCCGCCGCCTCGCTCTCCGCGGCGGGGACGGAGAGCTCGCTCAGCGTGTCGAGGTCCCGGTCGTCGGCGAGTTCGGCCTCCCAGGCGTCGGCGAGACGCTCCTGCTCCTCGCGGGGACGCCGCTCGACGTCCGCGCGGTGGTCGGGGCTCAGGGCGTGCAGGAACCGGCCGACGGTGTCGGTGGTCATTCGTCCTCCTCGGTCACTCGGCTCCGGGCCCCGCACCCGTCCGCGGCGGCGACCCGTGAGCCCGATCGTGCCCCGGGGCCGGGCCGTCGGCCGTGGCGGCGCGCCGACGGCCCACGCCACGGGAGCGACGGCGCCTCGGAGAACCGCGCGGACCCGGGGCACCATGGCGGGGTGACCATCGTCGAAGACATCGAACCCCGCGGCACGCGGCACTGCGAGACATCCACCCTGGGGGTCCTGCTGCGACATCAGGACCTCGACCTGTCGGAGCCCATGCTCTTCGGCCTGGGATCCGGTCTGTCCTTCGTCTACTGGGACAGCAAGCACATGGACTTCCCGTTCCTCGGGGGCAGGGTCAAGCCGTTCGAGCTCACGAGGAACCTGGCGGCCAACCTCGGCCTGGAGCTGAGGGTCCAGGAGACGGCCTCGCCGCGCACGGGGTGGAAGAACGTGGTGGCCGCCCTCGCCGACGGACGTCCGGTCGGGCTGCAGCTGGACAGCTACCACCTCGACTACTTCACCTCGAAGGTCCACTTCGGCGGACACGTCGTCGCCCTCTACGGCTACGACGAGCAACGCGCCCTCCTGGTGGACACCGACCAGCAGGGCGGCGCGGTCTCCACCGGTCTGGACGCGCTGGCCGCCGCCCGGGCGGAGCGCGGCCCGATGACCGCCCGGCACCGCTCCTTCACCCTCGACGTCCCCGCGGACGCGCCCTCCCCGTGGAGCAGGATCGTGCCCGCGATCACCGCCTGCGCCGAGGCGTTCCTCCACCCGCCCATCGCCAACCTCGGCCGCCGGGGCATCGAGAAGGCCGGCAAGCTGGCGCCGACCTGGCTCGACCGCGCCGCCGACCCGGCGCGGGACCTGCCGCAGGCCGCCCTCCTGATGGAGAAGGGCGGCACCGGCGGCGCGCTCTTCCGCAACCTCTACCGCGACTTCCTCGACGAGTGCGCCCAGCGGCTGGACAGCGCCCCGCTGCGCGAGGGCCTGCGGCTCTACACCGAGGCGGCCGCCCGGTGGACACGGGTGGCCGAACTGATCA
Source organism: Streptomyces sp. CO7 (assembly GCF_053474865.1). NCBI lineage: Bacteria > Bacillati > Actinomycetota > Actinomycetes > Kitasatosporales > Streptomycetaceae > Streptomyces > Streptomyces sp. CO7. The sequence goes on along the minus strand of NZ_JBRIOU010000006.1, from coordinate 166,833 downwards.
CCCTGGCCGGCGGGACGGGCGAGGAGCGGCACCTGACGGAGGCGGCGGAGCTGCTCCGTGGCCTCTCCCGGCTGGAGCGGGAGGCCATGGAACAGCTCGTCCGCATCGGTTGACCCGGTTCCGCCACGGCGCCGCCGCCCGCGCCGGCCC
>NZ_JBRIOU010000006.1:158791-166583 GCF_053474865.1 Streptomyces sp. CO7 | reverse complement strand
ATGCCGCCGGACCCGCCCGCGCTCCTGCCGCTTGAGGCGGCCCCGGCTCCGGCGGCATCGCCCGCCCGGCCCGTCGCTCCGCTCAGTCCCTCTCCCGTGTCCACCCCTGCGCGGTCACCCGTGCCAGGTCGGCCGGGCGGGCGTCGGCGTACAGCAGCGTGTCCCCGGCGGCGGCCTTCTGCGCCCCGACGTAGACGCCCCGGCCCACGTACCGCGCGTCGGTGGTGTACCGCCACCGCACCAGCGTGGCCGCGGAGGCCGGCAGGTCGGCGGCGAACCGGTGCCAGACGCGGCCGTTGAAGCCCGACACCCGCCCGTCGGGACGCGCGACCGGCTCGTCGTGCGGTGCCCGGGTGGTGAACGGCAGGGCGCTCCAGGTGGCGCCGCCGTCGGTGGAGACCTCGGCGCACAGCACGTCCCAGGTCGCCTCGGTGTCCCACCACAGGTCGCCGGTGAGCCGGGCGGACACCGCCGAGGTGTCCAGCGCGGGCAGCGTCAGCACGGCCTCGGAGGCCGTGGTCATGCCGCCGAACCAGGCCGCGTTCCCGTGCGCGGGCGGCACCGCGACCGCGCGGGCCATCCGCTCGCCCGCCGCCTGCCGCGGCGCCGAGCCGGACCGCCAGGTGCGCACCGGGTGGACCGAGTTGCCCAGCAGGACCAGGAACGAGTCGGTCGTCGGGTCCAGCACGATGCAGGTCCCGGTGAACCCGGTGTGCCCCGCGGTGCGCGGGGTGGCCATGGCGCCCATGTACCAGTGCTGGTTCAGCTCGAACCCCAGCCCGTGGCTGTTGCCGGGGAAAGCGGTGTTGAAGTCGGAGAACAGCAGCTCCACCGACTCCTCGGAGAGCAGGCGGACCCTGCCGTACACCCCGCCGTTGAGCAGGGTCCGGGCCAGCACCGCCAGGTCCCAGGCGCACGAGAAGACCCCGGCGTGTCCCGCCACGCCGCCCATGGCGTAGGCGTTCTCGTCGTGCACCTCGCCCCACACGAGGCCCCGGTCCAGGCCGGCCCACGGCGGCCGGGACACCTCGGTGGCGGCGATCCGCGGCCGCCAGTCGGCGGGCGGGTTGTAGCGGGTGCGGGTCAGGCCCAGCGGCCCGGTGATCTCCTCGGCCAGCAGGACGTCCAGCGGCTTGCCGGTGACCCGCTCCAGCACCAGCTGCAGGGTGATCAGGCTGAGGTCCGAGTAGCGGTAGACGGTGCCCGGCGGATTGGTCGGCTCCACCGCCCACAGCGCCTTCAGCATCGCCTCACGGTCCGGCTGCCGGTACAGGGCGATCCAGGCGGGCATGCCCGAGGTGTGCGTGAGCAGGTGCCGGACGGTGACGTCCTGCTTGCCGCCGCCGGCGAACTCCGGCACGTAGCGGGCGGCGGGCGCCTCCAGCTCGATCCGGCCGCGCTCCAGCTGCTGGACCACCAGCAGGGAGGTGAACAGCTTGGAGAGGGAGGCCAGGTCGTAGACGGTGTCCGGGGTGGCGTCGATCTGCTCCCCGGGCGGGAACTCCACCGCCTCGCCGGTGGCCGCGTCGTAGTCGGCGTACCGGACCGCCTTGCCGACGGCCGTCTCCAGGGCCACCGTGCCGCCGCGTCCGGCCAGGACCACCGCGCCCGCCCAGTACGGCCGGGTGGGGGAGGGGCCGAGGTACCGCTCGGCGACCGCGGTGATCTCCGCCAGGTGGCCGGCGAGGAGCCCGGCCCGCGCGGCCGACCCGCGGCGCAGCGTCGGCCGCCGCCCGGGGCCGTCCCCCGACGCGCCGTCCGCCGTGCCGTCGGACGACCCTCCGGCCGCCGCGGCGGCACCGCCGCCGAGGGGCGTCACCATCACCGCTCCTCCCAGGGCCAGGGCCCCCGCTCCGAACCGGCGTCTGCTGATTCCTCTGTCGCGCACGAGACCTCCGAAAGAATCTTTCACCACGACCCTCGGGCGCTGAAACCTTCCTTCGGTGACCATGCCCTGTCAATACCACCCGCCGGCGGACCGCCGTGCGCGGGCAGCACGCACCGCGGCCCGCCCGGAGTGTTCCGGACGGGCCGCGGCGGGTGGAGCAAGGACCGCTACTTGCGGCCCTTCTTGACGTCGATGCGCACGACCTGCGGGTCGTGGTCACTCGCCTGGTCGGCGAACTCCGCGTTCAGGTGCACGATGTCGTAGTCGTAGGCGACCACCGACGGGCTGACCAGCGTCTGGTCCAGCGTCTGCGAGTTGCCCTCGTAGACGTAGGTGTAACGCTCCTCGACGGGCAGCGTGTTGACGAGCGGGGTCAGCAGGGAGCCCTCGCCCGTCATGATCTCGGTGGTCCTCGAGAACTGGAAGTCGTTGATGTCGCCGAGGACGATCACCTTCGCCTTGGGGTCGGCCGCGAGGAGCTCCGCGACGAACCCGCGCACCTCCTCCGCCTGCTGGTGGCGCTGCTCCTCCGAGGAGCGCGAGGGCTCCTGGAACTTGCCGTGCATCGGGGCGTCGCCGCCCTTGGAGGCGAAGTGGTTGGCGATCACGAAGACCTGCTCGCCGTGGAACTTGAACTCGCCCACCAGCGGCTTGCGGCTGTTCCTCCAGGCGTCGCTCGCCGGGTCGATCCGGCCCGGCGAGACGCTCAGCTGCGCACCCTTTTTGGTGGTCACGACCTCGGTCGCGGCGCTCGCGTCCACGGCGGCGCGGTCCGTGAACTTCAGGCGCTCCTCGTTGTAGAGGAAGACCTGGCGGATGTTGCCGCCCGGCTCACCGCCGTCCGCCTTGTTCTCCGGGGCGACGTAGCGCCAGCTGTAGCGGGGACCGCCGGCCGCGACGATCGCGTCGGTGAAGCGGGTCAGGGTCTGCTCGGAGGAGACCGTGCCGTCGTCGGTGGCGCCGTTGTCGTCCTGGATCTCCTCCAGCGCGACGACGTCCGGGGCGGCGAGGTTGACCGCCACGCCCTCGGCCAGGCGGTCGAACTTCTCCTGCGGGTCCAGGGCGTCCAGGTTCTCCACGTTGTACGTGGCGATCGCCAGCTCCTTGTCGAGCTGCGGACGCGTCACCTCGCGCTCCAGGCCGCCCGGCACGTGGGAGCCCAGCTCGGTGGCCATCAGCGTGTAGCCGCCGTAGGAGTCGTAGTCCAGCGGGCCGGTGGTGGCGCCGGACAGCGTGTCGCCGACGTTCGCCTCGGGGATCTCGGGGCCGAGCGACTCGATCTTGACGCGGCCCGAGTTCTGGCCGTCGTAGCCCAGGTACACGGTGCCGCCGCGGACCGAGGGGTTCTCCTCGGGCTTGGCGGTGACGTACACCTCGTCGTACTCGGTGGTCGCGCCGACCACCCGGGCGTCGCTCACCTGGACGCGCATGCCTTCGGTGGCCTCGAGGAAGTCCAAGGCGTAGAGGGCCGGCTGGAGCGGCAGGCTCTCGATGGAACCGCCGCCCGCCTCCGGGGCGTAGTCGTCGGGCAGGTTTGCCGGGCCCAGCACGACCGCCGCGGGGACCGCGTTGCCGGAGGAGACCACCGAGGTCTTCGGGCCGGAGATCTGGGTGATCGACTGGGTCGTGCTGCTCGGCGCGTACTCGGCGACCTTGCCGCTGACCAGGACGCTGTCGCCGGTCTTGACGGTCGGGGCGGCCGAGCCGGTGTAGACGAAGAGCGCCTCGCTGGTGCGCGGGTCGGCGTCGGCCTGCGTGTCCTGGATCCAGAAGCCCTTGGAGCCGCTGTCCCGCACGCCGATGACGATGCCGGGGACGTTGGTGACGGTCTCGCCGGTCAGCGGGGAGCGGCGGGTGGTGCCCTGGATGTCGTGGACGCGGACCGCGCCGGGGGTGCCCGGCTCGCCGGGCTCCTCGCCGCCGCCACCGCCGCCGGTACCGGGGGTCTCGCCCTTGGTGTTGACCGGGGTGGGCGCGCCGGCGGTGAGGTCGGCGGAGTTGTCGTCGGTGTCCGCGAGGGAGGCCGCGCGGGCCACCGATGCGGTGTTGGAGGCGCCGGTGACCGGGCTGGTCTCGCGGACGGCGGCCGTGCCGAAGCCGACCAGGTCGACGATCCGCTCGTCCGTCGCGCAGTCCGCCGCGGTCCTGCAGGCGAGCTCGTCGGTGCCCGCCACCAGGGCGACCGTGCCACTGGTGCCGCTCATCGCGATCGAGCCGGAGGCGTCCGGGGTGGGCAGTGTCGTGGTGCCGCCGGTGCCCTGGGCCTCGGCGATCAGGTAACGGCCGTCCGCGGCTATGGAACCGGTGATCCGGGTGACGCTCCAGCGGGACGTCGCCGAGGGCGAGCCCGGCAGGTACTGCACGCTGTAGCCGGACAGGTCGACGGCCGTGCCGCCGGCGTTGCCCAGCTCGATGAAGTCACGGGTGAGGGTGGCCCCGGAGTTGCCGCCGCCGCCGTACACCTCGGCGATCACCGCATCGCCGGAGGGCGCGGCGAAGGCCTGCGGCAGCGGGGTCAGCACGAAGGCGCCGGCCGCCCCCGTCGCCGTGATGGCCTGTGCGGCATGGCGCCAACGCGCTCTCTTGTCACCGGACTTGGGCACGATTTGTACTCCTCGGAAGGAACCCGCCGCGAAGAGCCGCGGAACGGGCGGAAATGACACAACGGGACGGTCGACTCAAGTTACGCGCGTAGAAATCGTGCTGCCAAGAGGTAGCGCGTGAATTCCCTGGAATCGCGGGATGAACTGTAGCGGGAACACATGAGCGAGTGCGCCAGGGGCCGCCGCCTCGGAAGGCCTCGCCCGCGCCCTGTTCGGGGCCCCGGGCCGTGTCGTACCGTACGGCTCCCGGAGGGCCCCGAGCGTGGGAGGTGGCGCGGATGCGCGGCAAGGGACCGGCGACCGGAGAGCGGAAGATCTCGCGCCCGGCGGACGGCGACGCCCCGGCCGCGCCCGGCGGCTGCCCCGTCCGGCACGACGCGGACGGCGTCTGGCGGGTGACCGGCGTCGCCGAGGCGCGGACGGTCCTGCGCTCCCACGACACCGTCCAGGCCGGACTCGGCGTGGAGACGGTGGAGAAGCTGCCCTCCGTCTACCGCCGCCCGGTCCTCTACCGCGACGGACCCGAGCACCGCGAGGACCGCCGCCAGACCGCACGCTTCTTCACGCCCCGCCGGGTCGCCGAGCACTACCGCCCCGTCATGGAGCGCGTCGCCGAGACCCAGTTGACCCGGCTGCGCACGGCCGGGGAGGCCGACCTCACCCAGCTCGCCTTCCGGCTCGCGATCGCGGTGGCCGCCGAGGTCATCGGCCTCACCGAGTCCCGCCCGGGCTTCGACCGGCGGCTGGAGGCGTTCTTCCCGGACGGGGAGTTCGACACCCCCGGCTTCACCAGCCTCAGGGGACTGCGCACCATCGCCCGCCAGAACCGCAACTGGCTGCGGATCCTCCGGGCCGACGTGCGCCCCGCGGTCCGGGCCCGGCGGGCGAGGCGGCGTGACGACCTGATCTCCCACCTGCTCGACGAGGGCTGCTCGAGCGGCGAGATTCTCGGCGAGTGCATCACCTTCGCCGCCGCCGGCATGGTCACCACCCGCGAGTTCGTCTCCCTCGCCGCCTGGCACCTCTTCACCGACGAGGAACTGCTCGCCGCCTACCGCGCCGCCGACGAGCCGGAGCGCCTCGCGACGCTCCGGGAGATCCTGCGCCTGGAACCGGTCATCTCCCTCCTGCGCCGCCGCACGACCGCGGAGCTGACGATCGGTGAGGGCGGACCCCGGATCCCCGCCGGGGCGGTGGTCGAGATCGACGTCGAGACGGCCAACCTCGACGCCCGCGCGGTGGGCCCCGACCCGGAGCGGCTCTGCCCCGCCCGCGCCGGACAGGCCGCCCGCGGCGCGGACGCGCCTCCCGTCCTCTCCTTCGGCGACGGCCCGCACCGCTGCCCCGGCGCGGACATCGCGATCCTGGAGACCGACGTCTTCCTCTCCCGCCTCTTCGCCGAACCCGGCCTGCGCATGCGCACCGCCCCCCGCGTCTCCTGCCGGCGCGCGATCGGCAGCTACGAACTGCGCGAATTCCATGTGGAGATCACCGGCTGAGTCCGCGAAGCCGAGGCGGAGGTACCGCTCCGGAACAGGCATGCCATTCCCCGGCGGGAATTGGCGGCGAGGGTCACGCGGCGCAGGATCGGGTGCGAAACGACCCACCTGACGAGGAGAACCGATGCCCGACATCGACCCGCAGGAACTGGCAGACCGCTACATCGCCCAGTGGACGCTCCCCGACGCCGCCGAACGGCGCGCCGCCGTCGAGCGGTTGTGGGCCGAGGACGGCGCCCACATCCTCCAGCCGCCCGTCGAGATCCGGGAGCGAGCCGCCGGCCTGGGCTTCGGCCACACCACTCTCGAGGCGCGGGGGCACGATGCCGTCGAGGCCCGGGTTGCACGGAGCTACGAGGAGTTCGTCGAGAAGAAAGGACTCACCTTCCGGCCGCGCGCCGACGCCGTACGTCTGCACAGCGTGGTCAAGTTCAGCTGGGAGACCGTGTCCACCGGGACCGGTGAGGTGGTGGGCGGCGGCCTGGAGGTCCTGCTGCTCGGCGACGACGGCAGGATCCGGGCCGACTAGATGTTCCCCGGCGCCTGAACCAAGGGGGCATGGATTCCCGTGCCGGCCGCCGCGGTCAGCGCGTCCGCCGTCGCCCCGTCGGCCGGCAGGAACGCTTCGAGCTTCAGTTCGGCCAGCGTCACGTCGACCGCGGTGGCGAAGGTGGTCACGGTCGTCGTCAGGCGCAGTTCGCCGTAGGAGGAGTCCAGGCGCAGCGGCACGGCGAAGCCCAGGGGCGCGGCGGAGGGATCCAGTGGAGGGACGTAGGCGGCGAGCTCGGACCGCAGTTCCTCCAGATGGCCGAGACGCGCGAGTATGTGCCGCGCCCACTCGGCCAGGTTGCGGACACGGGGAGCCAGCCCGTCGGGGTGCCGGGCGAGCCGGTAGACGTTCCTGCCCGGTCCCACCAGTTCCTCGGCCGCCCCCTCGGTGACGACACCGAACGCCGCGTTGGCGGCGACCAGATCGCCGGCGCCGTCCACGACCACGGCCGGATACGGCAGATGCCCCGTGAGGATGTGATCGATCGCCGTACGGACGGGAGCGAGGACCGGGGCATCCAGTGGGGTCTCCGGGTAGACGGGCGCGTAACCGGCGGCCAGCAGCAGCTCGTTGCGCTCGCGCAGCGGAAGCTCCAGGGACTCGGTCAGACGCACCACCATGTTCCGTCCGGGGACGGACCTGCCGGACTCGATGAAGCTCAGATGCCGCTGGGTGGTGCCGGCCCGCAGGGCGAGGTCGAGTTGGCTGAGACGGCGCCGGGTACGGCGTTCACGGAGCGCTCGGGAGAAGTCCACGGCCCTGTTGTAACGGTCGCAGGGGAGCCTGGGCCATTCCTTGCCGGGAATCGTGATCGCCGTGCCACGACCCGCAACGGCGCGGCGCCCGTGGGCGTCGCGCCGTCGCGTGGGGGGATGTGGAACGGTTCGCGGGTCAGCCGGCGGTGCAGCCACCGACGGTGGGGGAGGGGGTGCTGGGGCCGCTGGCGGTGAAGCCGAACGACGTGGACTGGCCCGCGCCGAGGGTGCGGTTGTGGCCGGCCGGGGTCACCGTCACCACATTGCCGCTCCGGGTCATGGTGCCGTTCCAGAGCGAGACGATGCTCTGATTGCTCGCCAGCGTGATCGGCACCTTCCAGTTGGTGACGCCGCCGCTGCCGGCCGTGATGGTCACCTCACCGTTGAAGCCGCCCTGCCACGCGCTGGAGGTGCGGTACGTGGCGTTGCAGGCGCCGGTGCCGCCCGGCGGAGGCGTGGTGGGGGTGCTGGTGCCGCCGCCCGGCGGGGGAGTGGTG
>NZ_JBRIOU010000006.1:157599-158691 GCF_053474865.1 Streptomyces sp. CO7 | reverse complement strand
GCGGGGGAGTGGTGGGGGTGCCGCCGGTCAGGGAGACGCTGGAGCTGCCGGTGCTCTGGTAGCCCTCGGTGGCCATGATCATGTAGTACTTGAACTCGCCCATCGGCATCCCGGCGCGCTCCCAGGCGTCGAAGTGGACACCGGTGTTGATGGTGCCGCTGCTCCGCTTGCTCTGCCGGATGCTCCAGTACTGCTGGAAGGTGGCGGTGCCCTCGACGGACGGCTGGTTGGTGCGAGTGGACTCGTAGATGTCGTACGTGCCGCCTCCGTCGGTGACGGTGCCGCGCTTCGTGCCTCCCGAACCGGGGTTATAGGGACCGAAGTTCTCCACGATGTAGTACTCGACCAGCGGGTTGGCGGTCCACCCGTACAGGGCCAGGTAACCGTTGCTGCCGGGGTTGAAGCTGCCGGAGTAGCTGACGCTGCGGCGACTGCCGTTGCTCCAGCCGAGGCCGCCCACCCAGTTGTTGGTGTCGGTCCACCTGCTGCTGTACTGACCGGCCGCTCCGAGCGTCATGGTGACGGAGCCCGGGTCGTCGGTCCAGAAGGAGTAGTAGTACCCGTTGTAGGTGCCGGTGGAGTTGCTGGTCAGAACCTGGTCGGCACGCGCGGTGCCGGGCAGTAACAGGCCCGAACCGGCAGCCGCGACCACTGCTCCGGCGCCGCCGAGGACCAGCTTCCGGCGGCTGACAGGGCGTGCTGCGGAGTTGTGGGGGGTCTCGCTCATACGAGTGTTCCTCCTCATGGGGGGCACCGCCGGTGACCGGGAGACACGCCGAACGCACCTCGGCGTTCATCGACGAGGACAAAGACCGGTCCTGCGCATGTCACGCCCGACCGGAGAGCGTCACAACAGTCTTCCTGGGCGCGGGAGTTGTCAATAGTTGCGCAACGTTTTCGAAACACCGCGTGACCCTGCGGTGCTGTTACGCCCGGGTAGGAAGGGTGCCGGGGCACATCGGAGGGCGAGCGGGCGTCGCGGTGTGCCCGACCCCGGGGTCGAAAGTTTCGGAAAGGTTTCGGAGGGTCAACACCCCAGGAAGAAGCCCTGTCGTGGCCCGTCCGCACCCTCTTCCTCGCACGGAGAAGGCC
>NZ_JBRIOU010000006.1:147572-157499 GCF_053474865.1 Streptomyces sp. CO7 | reverse complement strand
GCAGCAGCCGCCGCCCTCGCGGGGGCCGGCGTCGCGCCGGTCGATCCGCCGATTCTCGAACTCCCGCCGGGTCAGCACCCGCACGTGGGGGTCGTGGGAGCGGGAGTGGGCCACGTACCGGTCGTAGGCGTGCTCGCCGTTCAGCTCGCGCACGTACCACCAGGCGCGGGCGCCCGCCTGCTTCAGGCGTGTCAGGGCGGGGGACATCACTCGGCCCCGGCGTCGGCCAGTTCCTTCTCGTCCGTCTGCGGCTTGCGCGGCGAGAAGGAAGGAACCTCCATCCCGGACCTGACGTACGGGTCCTCCTGGAGCGGGATCCTGCCCTTCCCGCGCAGGTGGGCGACCGAGACGCACAGGCAGGAGAAGAAGACCACCAGCGTCAGACCGGCGAAGACGGCCATCAGGGTGCCGGTCACCGTGGAGTTGGTGATCACCGTCTCCATCTGCGCGAGGCTCTTCGCCGGGGCGAGCACCTCACCGGCCTGCAGGGCGTCCGCATAGGTGGAGCGCTGGGCCCAGAAGCCGATCTTGGGGTTGTCGGAGAAAAGCTTCTGGTAGCTCGCGGTCATGGTCACGGCCAGCGCCCAGGCGAGCGGCAGGGCCGTGATCCACGCCCACTTCACGCGGCCGGACTTGATCAGCAGCGTGGTGGAGATGGTCAGCGCGATGGAGGCCAGCAGCTGGTTGGCGATGCCGAACAGCGGGTAGAGCTGGTTGATCCCACCCAGCGGGTCGCTGACGCCGACCCACAGGAAGTAGCCCCAGCAGAGCACCACGAGCGCGGAGCAGAGCCAGATGGCCGGCTTCCAGTCCTTGTCGCGGAAACGCGGGACGACGTTGCCGATGGTGTCCTGCAGCATGAAACGGCCCACCCGGGTCGCGGCGTCCACCGCGGTCAGGATGAAGAGCGCCTCGAACATGAGGGCGAAGTGGTACCAGAACGACATCATCCCGGTGGAGCCGAAGGCCTTGGCGAGCACCATCGACATGCCCACGGCCAGCGTCGGCGCGCCGCCGGTGCGGGCGATCAGGCTCTCCTCGCCGACCTGGTCGGCCGCGTGCTGCAGCGCCTCGGGGGAGATGGTGAAGCCGAAGCCCGCCACCGCCTGGGAGGCCGACTGCACGGTGTCGCCCAGCACGCCGGCCGGGGCGTTCATCGCGTAGTACAGGCCCGGGTCCAGGACGCAGGCGCAGACCAGCGCCATGATCGCGACGAAGGACTCCATGAGCATCGAGCCGTAGCCGATGCCCGCGATCTGGCTCTCCTTCTGGATCATCTTCGGCGTGGTGCCGGCCGAGATCAGGGAGTGGAACCCGGACAGGGCGCCGCAGGCGATGGTGATGAAGGCGAACGGGAACAGCGAGCCGGCGAAGACCGGGCCGGTGCCGCTGCTCGCGAACGCGGAGACGGCCGGGACGTTGACGTCCGGGTTGGCGACCAGCACGCCCACGGCGAGCAACACGATCGTGCCGATCTTCATGAACGTGGAGAGGTAGTCGCGCGGGGCGAGCAGCATCCAGACCGGCAGCACGGCGGCCACGAAGCCGTAGACCACCAGGCAGATCACCAGGGTCTTCGGGCTCAGGACGAAGGCGTCCGCGAAGGAGGACTCGGAGACCCAGCGGCCGCCCATGATGGCCGCGAGCAGAAGAACGACGCCGATCAGGCTGACTTCGGTGACCCGGCCCGGACGCAGGAAGCGCAGGTAGCCGCCCATGAAGAGGGCGATCGGGATGGTCATGCCGATCGAGAAGGTGCCCCACGCGGAGTGGGCCAGGGCCTGCACGACCACCAGGGCCAGCACGGCCAGAATGATGATCATGATAGCGAAGACGGCGACCAGCGCGGCGATGCCGCCGACCCGTCCGATCTCGTCCCGGGCCATCTGGCCGAGCGACTTGCCGTTGCGGCGGGTCGAGAAGAAGAGCACGACCATGTCCTGGACCGCGCCCGCGAAGATCACGCCGACGATGATCCAGATGGTGCCGGGCAGGTAGCCCATCTGCGCCGCGAGGACCGGGCCGACCAGCGGGCCGGCGCCCGCGATCGCCGCGAAATGGTGGCCGAAGAGCACACGCTTGTCGGTGGGGTGGTAGTCCACGCCGTCGTTGTGCCGCTCCGCCGGGGTCGCGCGCGTGTCGTCCACACGGAGAACCCTGCGGGCGATGAAGCGGGCGTAGAACCGCTGGGCGATCAGGTAGGAACCGACCGCCGCGGCGACGATCCAGATGGCCGAGATCTTTTCACCGCGAGCGAGTGCGATGGCTGCCCAACCGGCGGCGCCGATGGCTGCCACCAGCAGCCATACGGCGATGCTGCGGGGACTGGTGCGGGACACGTCGTCGTGCCTTTCGTTCAATGGTTTCCTGGCGCTTCACTGATGCTAACGGTGGTAACACTCTCTCAGCAGGTGGGTCACCCATCTCACTTTCGAGATCGGAACGAAGAGGGCACGAAGAAGGGTGGCCGGTCGCATGAGCGATATCCGGCCACCCGTGAGGAGGTGAGGTCGAGCCTGGGGTCAGCGCCCTCGGCGAAGGGCCAGGTCCGCGACCACCGGCCGGTGGTCCGAGGCCAGGGTCTCGGGCACGGTGACGTCCTTGACCACGACCGCGCCCGGGGACACCGTGACGTAGTCGATGCGGGTCCTCGGGTTCAGCGCCGGGTAGGTCGGCACGTCCACCCCGGCCTCGGTCGAGGCGTCGGCCAGGCGCTCCCAGAGGGGCGCCAGCTCGGGGGCGGCGTGGACGGCGTTGAAGTCGCCGGTGAGGATCTGGCGCGGACAGCGGCCGTGCGCGTCGCAGTCCTCGTCGAGGATCCGCAGCGTGTCGGCGACCTGGGCGGCCCGGACCGAGGGGTCCGCCCGGTAGTCGAGGTGCGTGGTGTAGACGTGCACCGGGACGCCCCTGACCCGGATCCTCACCTCGGGGAAGCCGGGTGCGGGCGCGGGCACCGGGTTCGCCTCCTGGGTGGAGAGCCGGGTGATGTCGTGGTTCTCCGCCGCCAGGATCGGATACCGGGAGAGCACCGCCACCCCGTACTCGCGGCGCGGGGCGTCCGCGGAGAGCGGGTCGAGACTGTATATCGGGGCGAAGTACACCTCCATGCCCAGTCTTGTGCCCAGCTCGGCCGCAAGGTCGCGCCACCCGCTCCTGGCGCCCCAGTGGACGTCCACCTCCTGCAGCCCGATCACGTCCGCGTCCAGGGAGCGCAGCTCCTCCACCTGCCGGTCGAGGTCGAAGACGTTGTCCGTCCCCGCCCCGGCGTGGATGTTGTACGAGACCACCCGCAGCGGCACGGTCGCCGCCCCGGCCGGCGGATCCGCGTACGCGCCCGCCGGAGCGGCGCCCGGGAACACGAGCGCGCCCAGCAGTCCCGCGGTGAACAGAAGTTGTGCCGTACGACGACGCCGCATCACGCAGCCCCCTCAAGTCTGTTGGGGATCTTGGCACTTGCGCGCAGTACGGTACCGGCGCGGAGCACCGGGCGGAACGGCGCCGCGCCCGGGGGAGTGAGGCCGAGGGCGCGTCGCCTACCGCGCCGGCGGCAAGGGCTGCGCGGGCCCGTCGTCCAGCCGCAGCACCAGGCGGCAGGCGTCCTCCGCCTCCACGGCCACCCGGCGGACCCAGTGGGCGCTCAGCCGCTCCGCGACCCTCACCAGCCGTATCCGGTCCTCCCGGGTGTGGGCGGGGAAGCGGACCAGGCCGTGGTCCGCGATCGCGTTGCCCAGATCATGGAAGAGCACCGCCTGGAAGCGGCGTTCCTCCTCCGCGCTCAGCGGTGCCGGACCGTCCGCCGCCGAGGGCGCCCCTCCCGGCACGACCCGCACGTTGTAGAGGTCTCGCGGCATCGAGCACCGGTCCGATCGTCGGATGGTCCTGGGGGAGGATCCGACGAGAATACCGGGGCGGGTCACCCCGGCGGGTGACCCGTGTGGTGTCGGCCCGACAAGGCGGTCGCATGCCGTGACGATGGTGACCGTGCGTCAAGACGAACCGACCAAGCGACCGCGCGCGGCACTGTCCGCGCTGGCCCTCGCCCTGGCCGCCACCGCGGTCACCGCGCCCACCGCGACGGCGGACACGGCCTCCGCCGCCCGGCCCGACCCCTGCACCGGAGAGTTCCGGGGCGACGCCCGGCTCGGCCCCGCGAACCTTCCGGACTCCGCCGAACCGCCCGTCGGCCCCCTCCTGCGCGGCTACCACCGCACCGGCGGCCTCTCCGCCCGCGACTTCCTCGCCACCTACTGGAAGGAGGACGGCCCGAGCGGCTCCGGCGGCTGGAAGTACCCGCCCAACGACGGGTTCGCCGAGGTGAACGGGGAGGTGGACAAACAGGTCGAGACCCTCGAGCCCGGCGCGGAGCTCGACCGGTTCGGATCGGAGTACGGCTCCTACCTGGCCCCGGCCGGCGACCCGTACGCCAAGCGCGCGCTGCCTCCACAGAACCTGAACACCCGGGACGCGGCCTACCCCTGCGACTACCACCGGTACACCGTCACCCGGCAGTTCGACGTCTGGCAGGGCCGTGCCATGCCCTGGTTCGAGCAGCCGGGCGGAGGACAGCAGATCAAGCTCGACCCCGCGCTGCTCATGCCCGGCCCCGACGAGCGGCTGAACGTCGGATGGCTGCTCGACCACGGCTACCTCGCGCCCGCCCGGGACACCGCGCGCTAGACCGTCACCACCACCCGCCCGGCGCTACGCTCGTCGTCGTGGAACGCACCGCACTGCACGCCGCGTTGCGCGCCGCGGGAGCGCCGGGCGGGTACTACCGCATCGAGGGCGTGCACGAACCCGTGCCCCGTCGACTTCCTCTACGTGCGCCGGGCGCCGGACGACCCGGAAGCCTGGGAGACCGGCGCCTACGAGCGCGGACGGTGGGAGCCGGTGGCCCGCCACCGGGACGAGAGCGCGGCCTGCGCCCACCTGCTGCGCCTGCTCACCGGCACGGCACGGGGCCCGCGCCCGGGATCCGGATCCGAGCCCCGGCCGGGATCCGGACCTGAGCCCGGACCCTGACCCGGTTCCGGCCCTGGCTCCGCCCCGGCCCTCGCCACTGGGCCGAGCCCGCGCCCTCGCCCCCCACGGCCCGCGCGCCGCCCACGAACGGCCGATCGACCCGGCGGCCGCCCTCAGTCGTCCTCCGGGTCGATCAGCCGCAGCGCCTGTTCCACGGAGGCCAGGGACTCGCCCGTGCCGGTCAGGGCGACCACGTCCAGCGCCGTGTCCGCCAGCTTGATGACGTGCTCGTCGCCGTGCTCGGCCGCGCGGGCGAAGAGCTCGCCGGCCGTCCCCGACACCTCCGGGACCCGACCCGCGGGCGTCGCGTAGACGGCGGTCACCGCCGCGGACGCCGCCCAGGCGGCCTCCAGGCTCGGCGCCCACAGCTCGCGCGGCAGCGCGGGAAGGGTGCGCAGCACGGCGTTGGGAGCCGTCGCCGCGTGCACGAGCATCACCGGGTCCCCGTGCGCGTGCGCGGCGAACCGGCCGGTCGCCGCGGCCACGAGACCCTGCAGCAGCTCCCGCGCCTCCTCGGGCGAGGCCGGGGCGCGCAACGCCGCGGTGGCCTCGCTCCAGCCCGCCGTCGCCTCCAGCCGGTCCAGCCGCTCCCGGATGCCGCCGGCCTGGAGGGCCACCGTCGGCACCCCGGCCAGCGCCTTGGCCGGACCCGCGACGCCGGACGGCCCGGCGACCGCGGCCAGCGGCTGGTGGCGGCCCGCCCAGTAGGCCAGCCCGTGCGCCAGCTCCGTCGTCCTCGCCGCGGCGTCACCGTCCTCGAGCAGCGCCCGCACCGCGTGACCCACCCGGATCACCGGATGGGTGGCCCCCGCCGCGATGCCCGGCAGCAGCCGCGGCCACCACCGCACCAGCACCGCGCGCCAGCCCTCCTCGGCGACGGCCCGCCCGAAGTACACCGTCCAGTCCCCGAGCCTGCGCGGATCGCCCAGCGCCTCACGCCACCGAGGTTCCGTCACCGGGTCCGTCGAGCGCGGCATGTCCTCCAGCTTGCTCAGCGCGTAGTGCTCCAGCCAGCGGTGCACGCCGTGCCCGTGGCCGTGCCGCACCAGCGCCTCCACCGCCATCGGCGCGTGGTTGGACAGCCATCCGCGGCGCTCCGGTCCCGCCCGGTGCAGTCGCTCCAACGCCTCGTCCAGTACTCCGGTGTCCGTGCCGCTCATCGTCGTCAGCTCCCTCGGATCGCCTGATGCCGTCACGCTACGAGTGGGCCGCGGCCCGGAACACCGGCGCGGGACCTAGGCCCCGGGGCCCGGTCGCCCTCCGTCCCCGGGACTGTGCTGAACTGGGACGACATGCCCGCTCGACCGCCCCGGGAGACCCCTTGACCCTCCGCTACCGCCAGCCCGGCGTCGTCCTCACCGACCACCGCTTCACCGTCCCGCTCGACCACGCCGACCCGGCCGGCGAGACGATCGAGCTGTACGCGCGCGAGGTGGTGGCGAGCGACAAGGCGGACCAGGACCTGCCCTGGCTGGTGTACCTGCAGGGCGGTCCCGGCATGCCCGCAAGCCGCTTCGTCGGCCGCCAGGCCTGGCTGGAGCGGGCCCTGCGGGAGTTCCGGGTCCTCCTCCTCGACCAGCGGGGCACCGGCGCCTCCACGCCCGCCAACCGCCAGACGCTGCCGCTGCGCGGCGGCCCCGCCGAACAGGCCGACCACCTCGCGCACTTCCGCGCCGACTCGATCGTCCGCGACTGCGAGGCGATCCGCCCGCTGCTCACCGGCGGCGCGCCCTGGACCGTCCTCGGCCAGAGCTTCGGCGGCTTCTGCACCGTCACCTACCTCTCGCTGGCCCCCGAGGGCCTGGCCGCCGCCCTGATCACGGGCGGGCTGCCCCCGCTGACCGCGCGCGCCGAGGACGTCTACCGGGCCGCCTACCCGCGCATGGAGCGCAAGGTCGACGCCCACTACACCCGCTACCCGCAGGACGTCGAGCGGGTCCGCCGGATCGCCGAGCACCTGCTGCGCGAGGACGTCGTCCTGCCGAACGGGCACCGGCTCACCGCCGAGTCGTTCCAGTCGCTGGGCATCCTGCTCGGCTCCGGCGACGGCAGCCACCGCCTGCACTTCCTGCTGGAGGACGCGTTCCTCCTGCCCACGACGCGCGGGCTCGAGCTCTCCGACGCCTTCCTCGAGCAGGTGCAGCAGACGCTCTCCTACGCGAGCCACCCGCTGTACGCCCTGCTCCACGAGGCCATCTACGCCCAGGACGCGGAGCCGACCGCCTGGGCCGCCGAACGGGTGCGCGCCGAGTTCCCCCGGTTCGACGCCGCCAAGGCGCTCGCCGGAGGCGAGGCGGTGCTGCTCACCGGCGAGACGGTCCACCCGTGGCTGTTCGACTGCGACCCGGCGCTGCGGCCGCTCAAGGAGACGGCGGAGATCCTCGCCGCCCGCACCGACTGGACCCCGCTGTACGACCCGGCGCGGCTCGCCGCCAACGAGGTCCCGGTGGCGGCCGCCGTCTACCACGACGACCTGTACGTCGACACGGCCCACTCGCTGGAGACCGCCCGCGCGATCCGGGGACTGCGCACCTACGTCACCGACGAGTTCGAGCACGACGGCGTGCGGGCCGGCGGTCCGCGCGTCCTGGACCGGCTGCTCGCCCTGGTGCGCGACGAGACCTGAGGCGCGACGGGACTTGAGGCGTGACGAGACCTGGGGCGGCGCCGCCGCGGTCCCGGCACCGTCCCGGAGCCGCGGCGTCACCGCCTCACCGCCGGCCGTCACCGCCCGGCCGTCACCGCCTCCTCGGGCGCCGGCCGGGGCGCCCGGCGCTGCAGGCGCGGGCGCAGGCCCTCGGGCATCAGCGTGAGCCGCTCCGAGACGCTCAGCCGGTAGCCGGGTTCCGGCAGCAGCTCGTAGCGGCGCAGCAGCAGCCCGAGCACCAGCGTCGCCTCGTGCAGCGCGAACTGGCGGCCGATGCAGGCCCGCGCGCCGGTGCCGAACGGCTTGAAGACGTGCGGCGGGCGGCCCCGCACCGCCGAGGCCTCGAACCGGTCCGGGTCGAACCGCTCCGGCTCGGGACCCCACACCGCGGGGTCCCGGTGCAGCAGCGGAAGCACCACCAGTGCCCAGGCGCCGCGCCGCATCGGATGCGTGCCGCCGAGCACCGTGTCCCGCAGCGCGGCCCGGGCGAAGGCCGGGGCGGTCGGCCACAGCCGCAGCGACTCGTCCAGCACCCGCCGCACGTACCGCAGTTTCGCCACCTGCTCGTAGCCCGGGGAGGCGACGTCGCCCCACACCCGGTCGACCTCCTCGCGCGCCCGCGCCGCGATCTCCGGGTGCTGCGACAGGTAGTGCAGCGCGAACGACAACGCGCCCGAGGTCGTCTCGTGGCCCGCCACCAGGAAGGTGATCACCTGGCGGCGCACGTTGTCCAGCGACAGCCGCTCCCCGGTGTCGGGGTGAGCGGTCTCCAGCATCCGGTCCAGCAGGTCGCCGTCACCGGGCCGCCCGTCGGCCACCCGGGCCCGGACCACCTCGTCCACCGTGTCGTTGAGCAGCGCCATGTCCTGCTCACCACGCCGGTCGGCGGCCCGGCCGCCGAACAGGCCGGCCAGCGGGGCGGGCAGGGCCACCCGCCGCTGCGCGTAGCTCAGGTAGCCCACCATCGCGTCGACGAAGGGGTGCGGCCTCTCCCGTTCGAAGGAGCCGAAGTCGTGGCCGAACCCGGTCCTGGCGATCGTCTCCAGGGTCAGCTTGGTCATGTCGCCGGGCACGTCCACCGTGCGTCCGGCCGCGAACTCGGCGTCCCAGCGGTCGGTCAGCCGGCCCGCCACGTCCAGCATCGCCCCGTGATAGCCCGCCATCGCCTCACGGCTGAAACCCGGCGCCAGCACGTCGTGGGCCAGCTGCCAGTTCGGCTCGTGGTTGTGCGCCGTGAACAGCCCGTCCCTGGCGAGAGGGCGCAACGCCGCGATGCCCGGGGCGACGTGCTTGGCGAACCGGGACTCGTCCGACAGCTCGCCCGCCAGGTCGGCGCCCCCGACGAGGACGATCTCGAAGGAGAACACCTTCCTGCGGAAGATCGGCCCCAGGGCCTGTCCGCGGCGCACCGTGTCCTGCACCGGGCGGGTGCGGTCGGTGCCCAGGACGTCGCCCAGCAGCGGCACCCGGCGGGGCGGGTGCGGGATCAGGTCGAGCCGCGGCCAGGCCTCCCGGACGCTCGGCACCGGCGTCGCCGCCCGGACCGGACTGCTGCTCTCCATGGACCCTCCCGATCGAACCGCCGCGGCACCCGGCCGCCCCCGTACCGCCGCACTGCGCCGAACTGCCGCGCCGTGTACCGCGTGAGGGCGGCCCGGTGACCATCGTGCCTTCCGTGGACGGCCCGTCACCAGTCCCCGTCGGCCACCGGCCTTCCCGGCTCGTCGCCGAGCTGGACCACCTGCTGCGGCTTCGGCTCGGCCCACGGGGAGTGGTCGTCGCCGAGCCAGTCGCCGACCGGCTTGACGCCCGCGAGGGTCTCCGAGGGGTCGAGGTCCACCGCGCTCTCGTCGTAGTGCTCGAACCAGGGCAGCCCCGCCCGGGTGTAGGCGGCGCGGTCGACGGGGGAGGGCGGCGCGGCCTCACCGGTGATGCGGCGCCACTCCGGCGGCGTCACCAGGTGCACGAAGACCCGGCCGGAGGGCTCGGTGGCCCAGTCGGCCAACGGGCGCCGGTCCTGGTGCACCTGCTGGCGCATGGAGCCGCCCGCGCCCAGCCCCATCGCCGCGGCCCGGGGCGCGGACCGCTGGGGCGCCGCCCCGGCCGGAGCCGGCGGAGGCACCGCCCCGGGCGCCATGCCCGGAGCCATGCCGGGCGCCGGCGGCGGCGCGCCGTACGTCACCGCGCCGGGAGCGAGGGGCATCGGCATGCCGGTGTACGGCGGGGGCGGCGGCACGGGTCCCGGCGGGGTGACGTAC
>NZ_JBRIOU010000006.1:145295-147472 GCF_053474865.1 Streptomyces sp. CO7 | reverse complement strand
CCACACCGGCGCGTTCAGGCGGTTCCACTCGGCCAGCTTCGCCTCCGTCAGCCCGAAGGCCTGCAGCTGGATCCCGCCCCAGGTCTCCTCACCCGTCACCTGGCCCTCGACGGTGGCGCCCATCCCCAGCGGCACGGCGACGAACTGACGGACCGTGCCCCGGCCCGAGTTGATGCCGTCCAGCCAGGGCTGCTCGGGCAGCGGAAGGTAGTTCTGCGGGTCCGCCGACAGCCGCCCGCTCCACGGCTTCCCGGACACCGCGCACACCTTGCCCACGCCGACCTGGAGGGCCGCCGGACGCGAGGTGCCGCCGAAGTGCAGCCACATCGCCTCCCTCAGGTAGACCGGCAGCATCACGCCGCCACGGGCCAGCCACTCCGCCGGCGCCGTGTCGGGGAAGTCCTCGACCCGGCGCAGCGGGAAGGACCCCAGCCCCGGCGGCAGTGCGTGGGTGCCCGTCTCCGGCAGCCGCAGGGTCCTGATGAACCGCACCCGCACCCCGCCCGGCAACGCCAGGCTGTCCCCGTCGATCCGCGCACCGCCCGCTTCGACCATCGCACGCTCCCTCGTTCCGGGACCCGTCGGCAGACCCCGCCGTGGAGCACGCTGTCAGGACCGCGCCCGGTTCCGCCGGGGTTTGCGGATCTTCGGCAGCCGCAGCCGGCGGCGCCACTCCTCCAGCCGGCGCTTGCGCTCGCGCTGCATCCGCGTGTTGCGGTCCAGCTCCTCCAGCAGACGGCGGGAGCGGTGGTCGGTGTCCAGCTCGTCGAGGATCCGGGTGATCTCGGTGAGGAACGCCCCCACCAGCTGCCAGTCCTTGGGGTCCTCCTGCACGCGCTCCAGCAGGATGTTGGCCAGCCGGTCCCGGGTGGCCGTCGCCTGCGTCAGCTCCGCCGCCAGACGTTCCTCCGCCTCCTCGGCGTTGGTGCTGACGTCGGAGATCACCATGACCCCGAAGCTCACCACCGCGTCGCCGACCTCGGCCAGCAGATCCTCGACCACCGGACCCGCCTGCGGGTCGAACAACGGGTCGGGGTCGCGCCGCTTCGCCAGGTCGGTGAAGCTGCGCGCGATGACCCGCAGCACCACCGTGCAGATCTCCAGGGTGTCCAGACCGGTCCGCAGCACGACCCGGTGCAGCAGCCCCTCGCGGACCCTGGGGTTGAGCCGCAGGCTGTCCTCCGCCTGGCGCAGCGCCGCGTCGACGCCGGCGATGTGGTGGTCCAGGGCGCGCGCCTCGTGGAGCCGGGCGGTGGCGTTGGGCACCGGCGTGTGCCCGGAGGCCTCCTCGCCCATCCGCAGCATCAGCTGCCGCATCCGCCGGGACAGGTCGGTCAGCGACTCGGCCGCCACGTCCACCCACACCGGGGGCGCGAAGAGGAAGTTGAAGGAGAGTCCGACGATCGCGCCGATCAGCGTCTCGACGATGCGCGCCCACGCGGTGTCGCCCACCGTGGTGACGCCCAGCACCAGCATCGCGCTGATCGCCACCTCGGGCAGGAAGTCCCCGGTACGGGCCAGCCTCCCGATGACCAGCGACGCCAGGATGATCAGCGCCAGACTCCACCAGGTGAGACCGACCACCCGGGTGAACACGATGGCGATCAGCACGCCCGCGACCACCGCGTTCACACGCTCGATGCCCGTGGTGATCGTCGAGTAGAGGGTGACCTGCACGACCAGCAGCGCCGTCAGCGGAGCGGTGAGCGGCACCGCCTCCGGACTCAGGTGGAGGGCGAACACGTAGGAGATCGTCGCGGCCGCCGTCGCCCGCAAGGTGTGGACGACGTCCGGATCCCTCTTCCACCCCCGGTACTTCGTGACCAACGCTGCCTTCACACCCTGAACGTCCCGCATGACCTGCGCCTTCCCGCTCCCGGGTACACCCAACACGTCGGTTCCGCCAGGTGGAGCCCATGTGCCGTCCATGGTCCGTGCCGTCCATGGTCGCGGCCCGCGCCGTGGATCGTCTCCACGACACGGGCCGCGCGGGGCGCCGGTCCGGCCCTCGGGCCGCCGGGGGGTTCAGCCGGCGGGCTCGTCGGGCACCGGATGCGCCGGGTTGGGGCTGCCGCCCTTCGGCGCGCCCTGCCGGCCGGTGCCCGCCTCGTCGGT
This sequence comes from Streptomyces sp. CO7, assembly GCF_053474865.1. NCBI lineage: Bacteria > Bacillati > Actinomycetota > Actinomycetes > Kitasatosporales > Streptomycetaceae > Streptomyces > Streptomyces sp. CO7. The sequence goes on along the minus strand of NZ_JBRIOU010000006.1, from coordinate 145,357 downwards.
GTCGGGCAGGTCCTCCTCGTCCGCGTCGCCGGGCCGGTCGCCCGAGCCGGTGGCCCCGGGAG